>NC_014376.1:2400000-3680000 GCF_000144625.1 [Clostridium] saccharolyticum WM1
TGCCCTACGGGAGTTTGGGTAATCTCATCGCTGATCCCAAGTTCATAAAGTCCATGGCCAGCTTCATGGATCACGGAGAACATGGAGCTGTCCATCTTCTTTCTATAACTGGTAGTGATCCTTACATCATGGTTATGAAGATTGGTGGTAAAGGGATGGGCGCTTTCCGCAAGCACACCCTTTGTAAAGTCAAAGCCAACATATTCAGCAAGATAGCGGGCCATCTCTCTTTGTTTTTCCTCAGGATAACCGCCTGACAGGAAAGAATCATCAATAGTTTTACCATGATCCTTGATCTCTTTTAAGAAAGGTACAATCTCCTCTTTCAAGCGGCTGAAAAATTCATCCAAAAGCTCCATGTTAAACCCTTTTTCAAACTCATCCAGCAAAACATCATAAAGCTTCTGGCCTTCCTTCTTCCGGTATGAAGCGAATTTCTTTTTAAAGCCGATCACCTTTTCAAGGGTAGGCGCAAAGGAATCAAAATCCTCCTCTTTTTTAGCCTTAGACCATATCCTGGCGGCCTCGGCAATGAGCTGGGCATTGTCCCGGTATTCCTTTGACGGGATACAGATCAGTTCTTCTCTGGCTTCCTTAGCTCCCTTGACTATCGCCTGCTCCACATCAGATAGATTGTTATCTTCCTCGCAGCCGGCAATGGCATTCCCCATCTCTTCCCCTGTCATCACTCTGTAATATTCCTCAGAAAGCGCACCGATTACCCTGGACGTATAGGAACCGGCAGCTTCCGGCGCAAGGGTTTCATTATCCCATTCAAAAAGGACCAGGGAAGTCTGAAGTGCCATGGTCTTTTCCAGCATAGAGGATAATATTTCATAAGTTTTGCTCATAATCAGTTTCTCCTTTATTAATACATATGATACGGATACAGGAATGCAGGCATTTCTGTATCCGTTAAATGTTGCAGGGATCAAATATACCTGGCTGTTTGCAGGTATTTGACTTTAAACAGGGACGCTCTGTATGAGTGTCCCCAGGCAGGATGAAAAAATACTTTTAAAAATATTATTTTCCTGAGCCAAAAATGGAAGCTTCTTTTATATCAAGAATTTTGAGCCATTTTTTAACTTTTTCTTCCTGATATGCCTCTGCAGAAAAAGCTTCCAGCGCCATATCTATTGGTATATCCGTTTTCATCGTCGCCAGGGTCTTGGAAAGCATGGCTGCCTTTTCTCCACATAGTTCCTCCTCACTGGTTTTTGTCAACGCCTTATATGGAGATCGGGTGATTCCCAACTGGTTTTTCCAGAAATCCTGGAGTTCTTTTAAGATTTTTTTATCGGCTTCAGCCTCGTGAATGGAACGGTAGATCTCTTCCACCGTACCGTATTCCCGAAGCAACGGCGGTACTGCGCTGCTCACTCCTTTAACCCCGGGAATATTGTCAGAAGGGTCTCCCTGTATTCCCTTTAAATCTGCAATCTGTTCCGGCCTTACGCCTTCTTCCCGAAGTACTGTATCAGAGGTATATTCAAAAACCTTTTCCGGAAGGTTAACCTCTTCCTTTTTCACGCCATAAAAAGAATAATATTTTTGATACAGCTCTTCTGCCTTTTCCTGCCTGGATTGGACCATCCATGCCCTGACATTATATTCATCGTTTACCAGCTGAAGATAGTCGTGGTCTTTTGTAAGCAGGATCATGGAAATCTCCTTCCTGAATTTCATGACCAGACTTCCGGCATAATCATCGGCTTCATACTGTTCACTTAAAAGGACCTGGAAGCCCACGTCTTTTAAAATTTCTTCCATCAGCACGAACTGGCTTTTTAAGGGCTCCGGAGTGATCCCCCTGGTTCCTTTATAGTCCGGATATAGTTCTCTTCGGAAAGTATCCCTTGTTTTATCAAACACAAAAGCAATGTAGTCCGGCTGCTGCTTTTTCATCAGAGAAACGATCATTTTAAGCATTCCAAAGACAGCATTGGTATATGTGCCGTCCTTTGCATGAAGGATTTTATCATAATGCTTCTGCTTTTCCTCCTCTGACTTTGCAAACATGATTTCCCTTGGTAAAACCGCATAGTAACAGGTCGACAGCATGGAAGAGCCGTCAACGATTACAAATTTTCTTTCAGACATGTATTTCTCCATTCATTTCAAAAACTTTGCACCATCATGTAAAATAATTCTGTAATTCCGTCTCATTTCTTGCGCCCAGGCGTTTCATAACCTCTTTCCGCTCCTGAGCAGTTAATCCCTTCCACAGCTTTTGAACGCGAGGATCCCCAAACCCAACGTAAGGGACTCCATTCCGTTCGCATTCATAGGATGACAAGTAGTGATTGAGAGCACTCCACTCCACATAAAACGAATTAATGCTGCGGCTTAAAGAGCTTACTTTTACCATGTTCCTTCCTCCCTGATAAATTTGTTCTGTTTCATGGTACGAACTGTTCCTTTAACAGCAATTCCAGACATTACTTCCCATATCATCCAGCCAAATCTGAACTCCCCCCTCCAAACATGTCCGATCAGATATCCAAATTTATTATACTCTGAATTTCCAGTTATTCATAGTCCAATCATTAAGTTTTAACATATAATTTTCCTCAAAAGACGTTGAACTATGTGGCAAGAGGACTTATAATATAACTATCAAGAATAATTGAAAAGGGAAGGTACTATCAGAAAATGGAAAAAGAGATCAAATATCCGTATATTTTATTTAAAATTGCCGGCTCCCTCTATTGTGTCAACAGTAAATACATATCAACCATTGTACAATTACCTGACTACAGTACAA
This sequence comes from [Clostridium] saccharolyticum WM1, assembly GCF_000144625.1. Taxonomy (NCBI): domain Bacteria; kingdom Bacillati; phylum Bacillota; class Clostridia; order Lachnospirales; family Lachnospiraceae; genus Lacrimispora; species Lacrimispora saccharolytica. Next base: position 2,402,768 of record NC_014376.1, read on the forward strand.
TACCGGCCGCCCCGGCCAATGTGACGGGAATGTTCAAATACCGGGATGAGGTTGTGCAAATGCTTGATCTGCGGGTTACCTTTGGACTAAAATCCATTTCCGATGAATGTAGGGATTTCGAAGAGATGATTGATGCCAGGAAGCAGGACCACGTCAATTGGGTAAAGGAGCTGGAGCGCTTTATCGAAGAGGGCGGTAACTTCCGCCTGGCAAAGGATCCTCACCAGTGTGCCCTGGGAAGGTGGTACGATAATTTTAAAACAGACAACCATACCGTTGCTTACCATCTTCGTAAAATCGAGGAGCCCCATGCAAAGCTTCACATGGCTGCGGATGAAGCAGACCGCTGCAAAAAAGACTGTGAAAACTGCAATCGGGATGAATGCCTGATCAAGATCTTAAAACGGGTAAAAGATGAATCCATGCCAACCATCCTGGAACTCTTGGATCAGACAAAAGATATATTCCGTTCCACCATATACAAAGAAATGGTCCTAATATTGGACGGCATCAAATGGGGAATCGTGGTGGACGAGATCGTTGCCGTAGAAGACCTGGATATCATTGACAGCAGGGAGGAAGATCCCATGGTGAGGCGCTGCTCCTATATCAATCATGTAATGGAAAGTCCTAAAAACGAAGGACTTATTTTTGAACTAAACACAAATGCACTGTCAGCTAAATTGAAAGAGCTGGAGGCCGCATATTAAAAGCTTTCCTTTGGCCCGTTCCGGGAAAAGAGCCGGAAAAGCTGCTGTCAAACTTTTCCGGCTCTCTCGCTTAAGCCCAGGGCATCCCTGGATTCCTCTCTCAGAAATACTTCTTATTCCCCCACAAATTGCTCTTTTTTAAATCCAGATATTCATTGTAGGCCTTTTCCAAGATCTGCTTTTCATTGGAAAACTTCAGAAGATGATACGCTTCATGGAACTTATAATATCCTGAATCAATAAAATATTCTTCCCGCTGTGGTTTACTGTAATAGCTGTCGGCCATCATTAGATACCAGTGCACATCTTTTTCCACCATATCCTGAGGCGTGTTAAAGGAGTACTGGCTCTTACCAATGTATTTGATAATGGACGCACTTACCCCTGTCTCTTCCTTTACTTCCCGGAGAGCCGTCTCTTTATACTCTTCACCCGCTTCTACTGTTCCCTTTGGCAAAACCCAACCTTCATACTTATTTTTATAATTCTTATATAAAACCAGAATTTTACCTCGAAAAATAACCACACCGCCACAACTCGTTGCTTCTATCATTGCAAATCCTCCAGAGTGAAACCGTAACTCCCTTAGGAAGTTCGGTTTTGGTGTGTCACACAGACTGGCTTTAGTATACCTCTTTTTGGTCTCATATGCAAGTGCGTAATCATTGAAAACAGATATCATTATCTATTATTGTCTGGAAAAATACAAATCAAAAAGAGTTCTGGCAATGGGAGCCGCCGTTTGCCCGCCGGAGCCGCTCTCCTCCGCTATTACACTGATAACCACTCTTGGCTGCTCTGCAGGAGCAAACCCAATAAACCACGCATGGGTCTCCTTGCCTTTTTCAAACTCTGCCGAACCAGTCTTTCCGGCTACCGTATAAGCATCGGTCCTAAGAGCAGAGCCGGTTCCTGACCTTACCACGGCCCCCATAAACTCAGTAAGATCAGAAGCTTCCACCGCAGTCATAAGATTTCCGTAGGACTGCGGAAGGAATTTTTTAATCACATCTCCTCCCGCGTTTTCCACATGGTCAATGAGATAAGGCTTCATCAGGGTTCCCCCATTGGCAATAGCTGCAACGATCATTGCATTATGAATGGGTGTTATCTGGGTCTGTCCCTGACCGATGGCGGTTTGAAGGATCTCCCATGTATCTGCCCCGTATTCCATGGAATAAGAACTTTTGTTTCCGGCAATGGGCAAAGGCAGATCCGTATTAAAAAGAAGCTGGTCCGCCGTGTTCTTCCATTTATTTAGATTCAACTGCAATCCGAGGTTGGAAAATGCTCCGTTGCAGGAATTTGCAAATGCCTGCTCCAGATTCTGATGCCCATGAGCTGTCTCGTGGTAACATCGGATGGTATAGTCCGCATTTTTATAAATCCCATTGCAGTCAAAGATATAATCCCTGTAATTGGCTGGATTTTCCCTCATGTATTCCAGAGCCGTTACCAGCTTAAAGGTAGAGCCTGGAGGATATAGACCCTGAGTAGCGCGGTTTAGCAGTTGTCCCGAGTTGTTATCCTCCGCAACTAGATTGCTCCAGTCCGCAGCCAAAGTATTGGGATTGTAGTCCGGCTTGGACACCATGGCAAGAATCTTCCCTGTATCCGGCTCCATAACAACCACCGCTCCTTTCCGCTTTCCAAGAGCATCAAAAGCCGCCTTCTGGAGGTCCACATCAAGGGTGGAAAAAACGCTGTCACCTGGATTTTTTAAACCAGACCATTCATTTACTACCTGCTCAATGAGATTTACATGGCTGGTAAGCAGGTAAAAATTGGACAAGGCCTCCAGTCCGGTCTTACCATTGGTGGAATAACCCACCACATGAGCAAAAAGGGAGTCATATGGATAGACCCTTGTTTCCTTCCCTTCTCCATCTACCTCTGTCTTGGCAAGAACTCTGCCGTCACTGCTGTAAATCTCCCCTCTTACGACCCGGTCGGCAAAACTGTCGAGCCTGGCGTTATAGGAATTGTTAATCACACTGTCACTTCTAAAAAGAAGAAAATAGCCAAAATAAACCCCTAGCCCTACAAAAAGTAGTACGACCCCATAGGTAAGCATCAGAATATGACGATTTGCTTTTGGATTCGGATTAGCCTTCATATTTATCTTCTTCCTCTTCATTGCGTTTGAGTATATAAAGTCCCTGGATTATCCCAAAGATGATAAAGGTGCTGAGGATGGAACTTCCGCCATAACTGATCAGGGGAAGCGTCACTCCTGTGGAAGGAATGAATTTCGTCACCCCTCCTACGGTTAGAAATACCTGAGTAATGTAAATAGTTCCAAGACCAAATGCAATCAGTTTATAAAACACTGCCTGCATCTGGCTGGCTATCATCATAAACTGTAAAAAGCATCCCAGACATATGAGAAGGACGCACAGAGCAAATATCCCTCCCAGTTCTTCCGAAACTGCAGAAAAAATAAAATCTTTTTCAACCACCGGAATCTTTCTTGGCATCCCACGGTAAAGCCCCATGCCAAACCAGCCTCCCGTTCCAATGGCAAACAGAGATTGTGTGATCTGGTATCCCTTTCCTGCAATGTCAGACCAGGGATTTAACCATGCCGATACTCTGGTTCTTACATGGCTGAATAATTGGAAGGCGAAAACGGCCGCGAAAGAACCGCCACCTGCCCCAGCCAGAAGATACCGCCATTTCCCAGTCGCCACAAAAAGCATAAAAACATAGGTAACAAAGAATAGGAGGGCACTTCCAAGATCCCTGGAAGCTACCAGTATGAGCACGTGAAGGGCCGCCGCCGCGGTCACAGTAAGAACTGTCCGAATGCTGGTTGACCGGTAAAACATGGTAGCTATAAAAAAGACATAGCTGATCTTTACAAATTCCGAAGGCTGGAAGGAATAACCGCCAATTTCCAAGGAAAGCTGGGCGCCGTAACTGCTGGTCCCGGTAATACATACTATCCCAAGGAGAAGAAGACCCACGATCCCATAAACCCACGGAATCTTGCTAAGCTGCCACACTCTGTCAATGACAAAAGGAATCACAAAAGTCACCAGGGCTGCAAAGGTAACGATAACAAACTGCTTTATGGCCCGGTCAAAAGAAAGCCTGGTCAGCATGAGAAACCCTACCGTAAGAAGCATACACATATTGTTGACAAGCAATCTGGATACATTGCGGTAAATCAGCCGGTACAGGATCAGGTAGCTGAAAAAAAACACTACCTGGGCCGCATAAAACACCAGCATCTTTTCATCCCCTGTTTCCAGCCAGATGATCAAATAGGCCAGCAGATGAATGAGAAACATGACAAAATTCTGGCGTCCGCAAATTTTTCTCTTCTTGATTTCATCCGGAAGAGAAAAAAATCGAAAATTAAAATATGTGTATAATGCAATTAAAAGTATCATCAGATATCTGGATACATCTATAATCAGATTAATCATATGTTACCTACTCCACACCGCGTTTGAAATGACCTCTAGTGAATTCTTCAAACGGCAACTTGGCTTCTCTTCCATAAAGGAATTCATCAGAAAAGCATTTTATCACCGCCTTCGTCTGCGCTTTGTCCTCCGTAGTGAATTGAAGCCGTATGGAAGAAGGGGCTAATCCCTTCACAGCCTCCCAAAGACCAAGGAGCGAGACGGCCGCCGAATTATAAATGGTATTATAACAGAACGTGCAGTGGTTTTTTACTGGAAAGGATTTTCCCTTCCGGTCCTTTAAAGACAAAACAACGGTGGTCCTGTCGCACTGCTCCAGCCCCTGATGAAGGCACTGGGCGGTCACCATCATGGGAAGGCGGCCATATACCAGTAATTCCCCCGGAACCTTTAGTTTTCCCAATTCCCGGCTGTTTAATTCCACCGGCCAGGTGAGTTCATCAGCTCCCAGATTTTCCAGCATTTCCTGGGCATAATTATTCATTCCATACATGCCAAAATCAAATATCAGGCGGCTCTTGATCCCTTTATCCTTTAGATAACCAGTCTCTTCCAGGGAACGGATCAAATATCCGTCGAAGCCCGCCCCTTGCAGTTCTGTTAAATGTTTATCAAAATACTGTTCTGCAAAATTACGGAAGATATGAGGCATGGTAAGCATGCATTCTTTTCCTTCCTGATGACACGATTCTACGGTTTTCCTCCATATTTCCGGTTTAAATTCCGCGGCATCAATATAAATTCTTTTCACCTCCGGGCTGGCTACTGCCTCTTCAAAACAATCCGGCCGCTCCAGCGAGATGGTAAGGGCCGGTCCTTCCCAAGATGGTTTCCGGCTATAAACAGACTCATTACAATCCTTTACCGGCTTAAGAACCCTGTCCTTTTTGAACTTCTTAAGGATCTCTTCCTCTAACGCTTCCAGCCCCCGCCTGCGAAGCTCATTGAGAGCCTGGACCGGCAGAAATACATTTCCCTTTATTTTGATATCAAGATTATCAAAGTAAAAAGGGGTATTACCTGTCTTGTCTATTTGCTTTCTTACCTTTTCCTCTGTAGCCGGCTGATTCTGAGCCGTCTGCACCAGTTCTCCGGTAACAGAAGCATGATGGCCGCATGCACTTAACTGCAGAAAGGCATTCTTCCCCTCTTCCAAAAACACGGTCCCTGCTGCCGGTTCCTTCCACTGTATTTCTACGTAATTCTTATCCAGATAATCAAATAGCTGCTGATTGCCTTCCCGAAAAGCAGGCTTTTCCTTCCAGACCACCATATCCCTTCCGTTTTGCCTTTTATAATAACCGTCGGTCTGACCGCCCCTGTCAAAAAGATCCAAAAGAGCTTTCTTATCCTGCCCATCCACCCGGTATCCTTCTCTTCCCTTCGCCAGATAAAGATCAACATATTTACGGTAAATGCTCACTACTCCGGCCGTATACCTGGGACTTTTCATCCTTCCTTCGATTTTCATGGAGTAGATTCCGGCTTCTATCAGATCCGGTAGAATATCCAAAGTACTCAGATCCTTAAGGCTTAGGCAATAACGATCATCTTTTCCTCCCAACCCCTGCGCCTCCCGGTTCACCTCATAGGGCAGACGGCAGGTCTGGGCACATCTTCCCCGGTTCCCGCTTCGTCCTCCTATAAGACTGCTGAAGAGGCACTGACCGGAATAGCAATAGCATAACGCGCCGTGTACAAAGCTTTCGATCTCTATATCCACCTGATCCCGGATTTTTTTTATCTCTTTTAAGGACAATTCCCTGGCAGTAACCACTCGTTCCGCTCCAAGATCTTTTAAAATCCTGGCACCATAAACACCAGTAATGGTCATCTGAGTGCTGGCATGAAGGTGGAGTCCTGGAAAGTGTTCTTTTATAAAGGCAAATGTACCAAAATCCTGTACTATAACTGCATCCAGACCCTGCCTGTAATATGGAGCAAGATAATCATAAAGCTCATGTAATTCCTGCTCTTTCATCAGAGTATTGACGGTCAGGTAAAGCTTCCGCCCATGAAGGTGGACGTAATCAATGGCTTCCAACAGCTTGTCCTCTCCGGGATTTTCCGCAAAGGCTCTTGCCCCAAACCTGCTTCCGCCCATATAGACTGCATCGGCGCCAGCGGCTACCGCAGCTTTCATACTTTCAAACGATCCTGCCGGAGCAAGAATTTCAACTGCTTTCTTCACATGTTCCTCCTGAATTACTTTCTATTGTCCATGGATTTTAACCTATCTCCTTATGGGCTTCCTCTCTATTGACCATGGTGATTGGACATGGTTTACGCCGCATTCCCGGGAGGAAAGGGATACCCCGGGGGACTTTCCCCTTTATTGATGAAAGAGAGGATGTCACGGCCCTGCCGCCAAACATCCCCTCCCGTATTATTCTTTCTTACCGGAATCCACAGTTTTCCTGGCTTCCGCCAGTTCCAGCTTTGCTGATTCAAGCTTCATCTGGGTGGCCACAAGCTCGTGCTTTAAGCTATAGGTTTCTTTTTCCATCTCCGTTTTTTGCTGCTCCAGTCTGGCGATCTGGTCCCTAGCTTTAAAATAATCATCCGCCATATTTAACTGTATCATAATATTTTGATATTCTGCGCTCTGTTTCGAAAATCCTTCCTGATGCTTTAAGGTTAGAATCATCTCATTGATGTAACTGGCCAGGCGCTGGATATAACTTTCCTCTTCACTTCCGCCCAATGCATAAATCTTGCCATCTATCAAAACTTCTGTATTGCGTTTGGAATCCATTCTGTTCTCTCCCTGCTATCATTTGCTCTTTTTTACTATAACATATTTTGCACAGATAGGAAAGTTCTAAAATTCAGGCAGATCATGATCCCATGGGGATCCCAAGATGTTCATATGCCCGCTCCGTTGCAACGCGGCCCCTGGAGGTGCGGTTGATAAAACCGTTCATCAGAAGATAAGGCTCATAAACATCTTCCAGGGTTCCGGCATCCTCTCCCAGGGAAGCTGCAAGAGTATCCAGCCCTACGGGGCCGCCGGCGAATTTCTCAATCATTGTAGTAAGGATGGCCCTGTCATTACAATCCAGACCCAGCTTATCCACATCCAGGATATCAAGGGCAAAATCTGCCACTTCCTTTGTAATGGTACCGTTGTATTTTATCTGTGCGAAATCCCGCACTCTTTTTAACAGCCGGTTTGCCAGCCTGGGAGTTCCTCTGGAGCGCTTGGCAATCTCTGCCGCCCCTTCTTCTTCGATCTCCACCTGGAGGACCCTGGCCGACCGGCAGACAATGATCTTAAGCTCCTGAGGCGTGTAAAACTCCAGTTTTTGGACCACACCGAACCTGTCTCTTAAAGGGGCAGTCAAAAGTCCTGCCCTGGTAGTCGCCCCAACCAAAGTAAACTTAGGAAGATCCAGCCTTATCGATCTGGCGGAAGAATCCTTTCCAAGCATGATATCTATGGCAAAATCCTCCATGGCCGGATACAGAACCTCTTCCACCTGCCGGTTTAAGCGATGGATTTCATCGACAAACAGTACGTCCCCCTCCTGAAGATTGTTCAGTATGGCGGCCATCTCCCCAGGCTTTTCGATTGCAGGTCCTGATGTGACCTTCATATTAACTCCCATTTCATTGGCGATAATTGCCGAAAGGGTGGTTTTGCCCAGACCGGGTGGCCCATAAAATAAAACATGATCCAGGGATTCACCTCTTGCCTTGGCGGCATCGATATATACTTTTAAATTGGTCCGTATCTTCTCCTGTCCAATGTACTCTTCCAGGTATTTTGGCCTTAAGTTCGGTTCAATCCTTTTATCTTCTTCTGTTACCTCTGTGGTTATAATTCTACGTTCCATCTCTGCCTTTACCCGTTATTCTATATGAATGCCAAATGCTTTAAGGAAGCCTTAAGCACATCTTCCACTGTCATGGACTCTGTTACTTCCACCTGACGGACCGCCCTGCCAGCCTCAGCTGCAGAATAGCCAAGAGCTGTCAGTGCCTCCAGGGCTTCCTCTGTTACCCCGCCGGACAAAATAACCTTGTCTGCTGACTCCGTAAACCCGGAAGGAAGAATCTCAGCCAAATCTATTTTATCCTTTAAATCCAATATGATCCTTTGAGCCGTCTTCGCCCCGACTCCCGGTGCTTTGGAAATGGCCTTGGCATCCCCGGAAATAATAGCTCTTCGTAACTCCTCAGGCCTTAAGGCAGAAAGAATTCCCAAGGCACCCTTAGGACCTATCCCATTAACGCTTATGAGCTGCTGAAACATCTGCAGATCCTGGCGGTTTAAAAAACCAAAAAGGCACATGGCATCCTCTCTTACCTGAAAATATGTATACAGTTTTATCTCAACCCCGATTCCCGGCAATTTTTCAAGTACAGATAAGGGAGCATGTATCTCAAATCCCACGTTCCCGCTTTCTATTACAACGGTATCTTCAAATATTTCGGCCAGAGGCCCCTTTATAAAAGAAATCACTCCGTCTTTCTCCTTCTAACGGTAATCCACAAATTTATTCCATGGCCTTTATCATAGCATACTGCATGATGTTATGCAAGCGGATGGTCGAACAAATATTCTGTTTCCGTTGACGGACCAACTCCTTTCCGCTATAATACTGAAGAAGGACACACCTGCAGTCTCACCTTTAGACCCGGTAAAGCGGAGTGGCCCCCGTCCTGAAGACATGGACACGAATAAGGAAACACCCTTCGGGTATACCTTTATGTCCTGAAGACATGGACACGAATAAGGAAAGGGCGGAATCATTCATGATTACCTTACAGAAAACCATAGCTTTTCATGAAACATATGCCTTTGAACGGATCGGCAGACATGAAGATCTGCTGTTTTTTGATATAGAAACCACTGGATTTTCCGGGGAGTATTCTATGCTTTATCTCATTGGCTGCGTTTATTACAGGAACAATTGCTGGAATCTGATCCAGTGGTTTGCAGACACACCGGATTCGGAAAAGGAGCTGTTAGAGACTTTTTTTGTTTTTTTAAAGGATTTTACAGTAATAATACATTTTAATGGGGATGGTTTTGATATTCCCTATCTTTTAAAGCGATGTCTTGCATATGGCTTGACTTATGATTTTTCCGGCGTAGAAAGCCTGGATATTTACAAAAAAATACGCCCCTACCGGGGGCTTCTCGGTCTTTCCGCAATGAAGCAAAAATCTATTGAAGAGTTTTTAAAAGTAGAGAGGAAGGATCTGTATTCCGGCGGGCAGCTGATCGAGGTTTATAAGGATTACCTTGTTTCCCATAACAAATATTTATTCGATCTTTTAATATTACATAATGAAGATGATTTAAAAGGAATGCCACTGATCCTTCCCATATTAAATTACCCGGACTTTTTGGAGCACAACTTTTTTCTTGAACATCAGGAGCTTATATGCCGGGAAGACATCTTTGGCCGGGAGTTCCACTCCTTAAGGCTTTCCTGTAAAAACGGTTTCTCCGTTCCCATTGGATTTACAAGATCCAATTCCCTGGTTTCCCTGGAAGCAGAAGGAGAATGCCTGACAGTAACGATTGATCTGTATGAGGGGGAGTTAAAATATTTTTATCCGGATTATAAGAATTATTATTATCTGATTTACGAAGATAAGGCCATACACAAAAGTGTGGCAGAGTACGTGGATAAGGAGGCCAGGATAAAGGCTACGGCCAAGACCTGCTACACCCGCAGAAAAGGATGCTACCTTCCCCAGTTTACCCCTCTGTGGACACCATGTCTTCAAGCGGAATTCAAGGATAAAATTACCTATCTCTCTTATGAACCGGATTTTTTTGAAGATGGGGAAAAGCTTTGCCTATATATCCGTCATCTGCTGGATATCCTTCGCCGGTAATACAAGAACTTCCGGCCAGGCTTTAAAAGCCTTTTCCACTTACTGTCTTCTAATATTAGTTTTATTCATTTATGTTTTTTCAGGATTGCATTGATTGCCCCCCATCCACATGAAGTACTTGGCCGGTAACAAAGGAGGAGTCATTACTTGCCAAATATACATAAGTAGGAGCAAGTTCAACCGGCTGCCCTGCCCTTTTCATTGGTGTATCCGAACCAAAGGTTGGGATGTAGTCCGCTGGCCAACTGGCCGGCTGGAGCGGAGTCCAAATTGGTCCTGGTGCAACCGCATTGACTCGAATGCCCTTTGATACCAAAGAGCGGGCCATTGCTCGCGTAAAGCTAACAATTGCACCTTTCGTACTGGAATAATCAATTAACTGGTCATTTCCAACATATGCAGTTATGGATGTTGTGTTAATTATGGTGCTGCCTTCTTTTAGATAAGGCAGAGCTGTCTTTGTCATAATGAATATTCCGAAAAAATTCACCTCAAAGGTTAAGACCATCTGTTCTACGGAAATGTTTTCAATGCCGCTTTGCGGAAATTGTACACCTGCATTATTGACCAGCACGTCAAGACTTCCGAAAGCAGAAACAGTTTCAGATACGGCATTTTGACAAAACATTTGATCCCGGACATCTCCTGAGATCAAAAGACATCTTCTCCCCTGTGCTTCTATTAAGGTTTTCGTCATCTGTGCATCATCGTACTCATTATAAAAAACAATACTTACATCAGCACCCTCTTTCGCAAATGCCAAAGAGACCGCTCTTCCAATTCCGCTGTCACCTCCGGTCACCAGTGCCACCTTATCTTTCAGTTTCCCTGTTCCAATATAATCCGGATTGTCAAAAACAGGTTGGGGAACCATGAGAGTCTCCAGCCCTGGCTGTTCTGACTGGTGCTGGGGCGGAAACTGTACCGGTACTTGATTGCATACTTCTTTATAGCCTAAGTATGGAAAATAATCAGCCAATTTTAATCTCCAATGAAAAATCTGTTAATTACTATATATTAACCAAAGGAAAATCCTGTTACAGTTTTTAAAGGGAATGGGCAATTACTAAAATCCTTTAATTTGGTGGTTAGTAATCCCCCTTTTTCAATAAATGCCTGATGTAGAAAAATGTCTTTTTTTCTCCTTCATTCTTTAACATCAGGAGCAGTTTTTCCAGCAGCTTCCTTGTCTCAGGGGCAATGACCATGTAGTTTTTTGAATGTATATAATACTCCCATGGCGATGCATCGGTGTAATTCTTTCCTTTATAGGTTTTCGATGCTGCAATCCGGTCCATCATCATCTCAATAACATATTTTAAAGGCATTTTATGCCCCACCAATCCTTTGGACATGTCAGTGGTGAAATCAATCCAGTATTCATAATGATGTTTATTGCGGCCCTTATGATGAAGCCATGCTTTCGAAAAGCCCTTGTCCTCCCGCTCCGCAGCGTTGGGGCTTCTGTTTCCCTGATAATAAAGAACGCCTGGAAGGAATTCCTCAAGACTGTATTTTGACAGATCATGAAGCAATCCCTGCTTAATAAGACCCACACGAAAACAGTTTTTCATGACTCTGGCTTTGTGTATATGAATGGTGCAGAAATGCCCCCAAAAATTCGTTAGTTTCATTGCTTTCCCCTTTTCATCCTTGCAGAAGAATCTTTTCCCATTTTACCACAATTTTCTCAGTTTTTACCACTTATTTTCCCTTAAATTTGCCAAAGACATTAATTGATTTTTAAAACGGAAAACGTTTGACACCTTCCCCTTTTTATGCTATTCTTAGGGAGGTTACAGATATCCTGTAACAGTACAATTTTTTATTCATTTTGGAGGTATCATAATGAAAGGTACAGTTAAGTGGTTTAACAACCAAAAGGGTTACGGATTTATATCCGACGAACAGGGTAACGATGTATTTGTTCACTACTCAGGTCTTAATATGGATGGTTTCAAGTCCTTAGATGAAGGCGCTGCTGTAGAGTTCGATGTCGTAGACGGAGCTAAGGGACCACAGGCTACAAACGTTACCAAAATATAATCATTGACTCATCAGTGTACCTTTTTTCAATATACAGGAAGAAGTTATATTGTTTCACATGATTACGATTAGAGCCATCCAATTGGATGGCTCTTTTTGATGAGGCCGCCTTATGACTTATCGCGGAGCCGATTTAAATCTTCTATTGTAAATTCGTAATTTTTATTACAGAAATGACAATTCACTTCAATGCTTTTTCCTTCGTCGATCATTTCCTGAAGTTCCTTTTTTCCGATGCTGATCAAAGCTTTTTCCACTCTTGCCTTATCGCAGTTGCAATGGAAGCGGGTGGTCTTGTGCTCCATCATTTCCAGGCCAAACTCTCCCAGAATATGCTCAAGGATCATCTCCGGAGTATTTCCCTGATCCAGCAGCTCAGTAATCGAGGTGATCTCTCCCAGTTTTTTCTCCAGGCTTTCGATCATTGTCTCAGAAGCTCCCGGCAAAAGCTGGATAATAAAACCGCCGGCCTGTTTTACGGTGTTGTCCTTATTCATTAAAACGCCCAGTGCCACCGATGATGGGGTCTGTTCTGAAGCAGCATAATAATAAGTAAGATCTTCTGCAATCTCTCCCCCTACCAATATGGTCTGTCCCACATAAGGTTCCTTCATGCCGATATCCTTTATGACACTCAATACCCCCTCTCCTACTGCCCCGCCTACATCAAGCTTTCCGGCCTGGCTGGGCGGAAGCATGACACCAGGATTGTATGCATAGCCTTTTACATCTCCTTTGGAATCCGCTGTCACTGTAAGACCCTCTATAGGTCCGCTTCCCTGAATTTTTAAGGTTAGTAAATCTTCATCCCCTTTCATCATGACACCCATCATGCTTCCGGCAGTCAAAAGCCTGCCTAAAGCCGCAGTAGCCACAGGACTTGTATTATGAGCCTGTCTTGCCTGCTCCACCAGTTCTCTGGTCGTTGCAGCAAAGGCACGGATCTGATGGTCTCCTGCCGTGGCTCTGACAATATAATCCGCCATATTATTATTCCTTTCCGCATTCTCTTGCTATGATATAAATTCTCTCGCTGTTTTCCGTTACAGAAGATCTTGTAAATGCATCAAAAGCAGCCACATAGTCCATACCGGCCTCTTTTATGGCCATCTTTACCTCATCAAGGCTGTATGCTCTTTGGTAATGATTCTCCGTAAATTTCCGATACAGATCATCTTCCTGTCTTATAAACAGGGAAAGGCCGTATTCGTTAATCCTGGATTCCTTATCATAATAATTATCCCAAATAAAGCTGCACTCCTCCCGGTCCTCTGCAATGGTGGAATCTCCCATAAGGGTTTCATATTTATATATGGTGTTCAGATCAAAAATAAAAATTCCTCCTGGATCCAGATAATTATTGACCAGACGGAAAACTTCCACCATATCTACATAATCCAGGATATAGTTCATACAGTCACAGATGCTGATTACGGCCCTTACCGTTCCGTAAAGCTCAAGCTCCCTCATATCCTGCATAAGATAAAGAATGTCTTTACCTGAACGTTCCCTCTTCTCCATCGCGATCTGCAGCATGTCTCCGGAGCTGTCAACTCCGATCATATCATAACCCCGGTCCGCAAGAAGCTCCGTAAGGCTTCCTGTTCCGCAGCCTAAGTCAAGGATCAGGCCATCCATGACTCCATATTCATTCAGCAGACCGGTTACGTATTCACACCAGTCCTTATATGGAATATTGTCCATAAACCGGTCATAGACCTCAGCAAAGCTAGTGTACGCATCCATAATCGTTTCCCTTTCTGCCTTCGACTTTCCCTGGCATTCTGCCCAAATTCTAAAAACAAGGCAGGTAACTCATAAAGAGGTACCTGCCTTCCTGTCTCTTTATCCTGCCAACAAAGTAGTGTTTGATTACAAGTTGGATCCGCAGCATTTCTTATACTTTTTGCCGCTGCCGCATGGACATGGATCGTTTCTTCCAACCTTAGCACCCTTTACAATGGTCCCGGAAGCTTTCTGCTTTTTATAGAGTTCTTTTCTCTTCTCTTCCGTCAGTATATCATTCCATTGGGGAAGATTAAACAGCCACTCGGCCTTAGCCTCTACCATATTATAATACAGCTTTTCCGGGTCAATCTCTATTTTTACCACAGTCTGCTCGTCCATGGTTTCAATAGGATTTTCATATCCCTTTAAGCTTTCATTGATTCCATCTAAAAATCCGGTCATTGTCTGGATGTCTGTACCATATCTCTTGGCCAGCTCTTCCACCGTTCCCTCAACCAATTCTTCTGGCTTGGAAAGAATATGCTCATAGATTCCCTTTTCTACTTTGAAATACTCGGTCCATAATTCTTCTTTTCCTTTATCATCCAGCCCATCACCGTATGCCAGGTTTCTCCAATTTTCTAAAATAGCCATGTTCAAACCATCCTTTTGTCTGTTATTCTCGTGAAAGCAACGGGCCAAGGTCAAACAAGCTCGACTTTGGCAACCGCCCACGGAGTCAGATACCCCGTAGCTGCTTCGGAGTATTTAACTTCTGGTAGTACTCCAACAAACAGTATATAACATCTTTATCTATTTTGCAAAATGTTTTTTCTAATTTTGTAATTCTATGGTGCCAGATGATAGAAAATAATTCTGCCTGCCCTTGCCATTCTAGCCCGCCGGCTTATAACCGGTTCCTGCTTAAACCCAGAAGCTTCACCATTAAATCCACGCTTCCAACATTGTAGCCGCTGCAGCCGTAGATTGCCTTCATGCCCGGGTCCGTAACGATCAAAAGGGGCAGCTTCTCCGGGTCCACATACATTCTCCTGGCCAACGGTTCCACCGTATCATCAAAGTTTATATACCCCACCTTGATTCCGGGGATTGTTTCCAAAACCTTGCCAATGGTCCTGTTCTTTAACGAGAATTTTCCTTGCAATAGGAAAATAATCCGGGCATCCACGGAAGTTAAGGCATCTTTTTGCTCCAGCATCTCGTTAAGAACGTGCTCTGTAGGCTCCTGACCCTCGGACAGGATTGCCAGGATATTGGCCTTTCCTTCCGTAAGCACTGATGCAGGAACCGTCTGCTCTATCCCGTTTTCCTCTGACACAGTCACTTCAAAATCATCCAGTAAGGTTTCAACAAGCATATCCTCCAGGTTTCCTGAACGCAGGCGCATGGTCACAGTCTTTTCTTCATCCTTCTTTAATTCAAAGACATATTCACTGGCATTCTGATTTCCGCTGGGAAGTCGGACAGAGGTGATCAGGCGGTAAATACCTGGCCCCAGATCCAATGTCAGAACGCCGTCAGCAAACTTCAAGCCTGTGTAATCCAGAGACGTAAACTGTCCCCCATTCAATCTTCCAATGGTCCATGTCTGGTAATAGGTCCACAAACTATCCGTTTCCCCAAGAAGCACCAGTTTTCCTGACTCCTGGAAATTGTCGCTTATTATCTCATCGGCTCTAAAGATTGATACGAAGCTTCCCGCTTTATAAACCTCTGCTTCCAGGTTCACCGGATTTATCCTGGATGGAATACCCAGCGTCCGGCAGATGGCTACAAATAATATTCTTTGACTAAGCGGATTGCTTTGTAAA
This sequence comes from [Clostridium] saccharolyticum WM1, assembly GCF_000144625.1. Taxonomy (NCBI): domain Bacteria; kingdom Bacillati; phylum Bacillota; class Clostridia; order Lachnospirales; family Lachnospiraceae; genus Lacrimispora; species Lacrimispora saccharolytica. The sequence continues at coordinate 2,418,368 of NC_014376.1, forward strand.
AGCTTAAGGCTCCCTTTCGGTGTGGAACAAATCGTCTTGTAATCCAGCTTTGGTTCAAAACTAATGTGCTGGTTTATATATTCCCAAATAGCTCCCGGATGTTTCCGGAACCCTTCCTTTTCATTGTCATTGAAAAAGTCCTCAATAAACCCCCGGTAATCCGTCATTTCCTCCAGCAATATTCTTGGACAGAGAATATATTTTTCATAGATTGCCGGATCTCCATATTCCTCCCACTCCTTGCTATAAGGAGCCGCCCCTTTTAAATGGCTTTCCAGAATGTCTGCCCTTGCATCCTTATAATCCTTTACGGACAGACTGTGAAGCAAGGCTTTGCGGTATGGATTTTGATCCTTGGTCAGGAATTTATAAATCTCGGCAAAGTTACCGGCGGATAGCCGGAGGATCTCTGCTTCTTCCGGGTACTGAGAAGCTACTTCCTTCTTAAAGTAACCGTTAATCCGGTTTTCCCGCATCTGGTTTGCTTCATGAATCCTTTTTCTGTTTCTCTCCTTTTGTTCCTTTGTAAGGATCACTGGGTTCATGGGGTAATCCTTCGGAGCCCTTACATCGGTATCTTTCCAGACATCCTTTTTTAATTTCTCTCTTTCTCCTGTTAATATCAGCACCGTCCCTACCCCGTCCTCCGGAGATATCCACGCTTCGCAGCTCAGCCCATCCTTCATGGCACGGACATGAATGTCCCCTAAGCCTATGGTAACGGAAACCTTACCCTCCCCGTCCGTATATAAGTTAACCACGCTGCAGTATTCTGCCATATTAAGGATCTCAAATGAAACATGAACATTTTCAACCGGATTTCTATCCTCATCAAGTACCTGGATTTCACAGGGCCTGGTCAGGGCATAGGTTGCCGTATCATTATAATAGACCATTAAATCATCATGTCCAAGACATTCCGCCGCCGAGTCACCGGAATAATCAGAAAAAGTCCTGGTGTGAACAAGCAGTGCCCTGGAGGAAGCATTGGTGAACCATCCTTTATCCAGTACTTCTTCCGGCTCACAGGCTCCAAGAAAATGCCACTTCCCTTCCACGTATACTTCAACCCATGCATGGTTGTCATCACAATGGGCCCATCTGGGTGTATACACTTGTCTGGCAGGGATACCCACGCTGCGGAAGGCTGTAACAGCAAAGGTGGATTCCTCCCCGCACCTGCCCTTACCGGATTTATACACAGTAACCGGCGATATGGTCCTGTTGTCAGAGGCCTCATAGGTTCCGTTTTCTGCACACCAGTAATTGATTTCAATAACGGCCTCCCTTACGGAAAGCCCTTTGACCCGGTCAATCAGCTTGTCGTAAAAAAATCCGCGGCAGTCTTCAATATTTTCCGTATTGATCCTGTAATATAAAATGTGATGGAGAAAAATATCCTCCGGGATTTCCCTGCACCATTCCATACGGTCATAAACCATGATGGAGTGCCTGACAAATCCAAGGAACATGGCAAAATCGTACTCTCCCGCATCCCGAAGCGGCATGGTCCCATATAAAAATTTCATGAGCACCTGTTCTCTGGGAGTACAGTTTCCCATGGCAGCCTCGATTTCTCCTTTAAGACCTCCCAGAAAGGGAAGTCTTAGGTCATATTTTTCCTGGGCATATCTTTGCAAATGTTCTGAAAACATGACTAAATTCTCCTTTGCGAAATCAATTAATTATGTTCTGACTCTGCCGGCAGGGCTAAAGCTACAGAATCGTAACTCCTGCTGAGTAAAGCTTACTGGAAGTGGCTTCATCCGGCATGGAGTCCGTGATTATCCCGTCTATGTCATCAAAATGAGCAAATTTATAGGAATCATTAAAATAGAATTTATCTTTTTCCATTACCAGATATTTATGCCTGCTGCTTGCAATGGCCGCCTTCTTTGTCAAACCATCTTCCACGCCTAAGGTCGTGATGGAATTATCTGTAAGATCTAAGCCGCAGGTTCCGATCAAAGCCCGGTCAAAGCTGTACTGCTTGATGATCTCAATGGCAGCAGCTCCCATAAAGCCATTGACGGTCCGGTACATGATCCCGCCGGTTCCGATGGCAGTGATGTTTGGATTGATTGCCAGCGTCTGCATGATATCAATCATATTGGTTACCACAGTCAGCCGCTTGTGAGACTTGGCAAGCAGCTCTGCCACCATGATATTTGTGGTTGAAATATCCAAAAATATGGTCTCATTGCTTCCGATAAGCTCAGATGCCTTCTGGGCAATCAACCTTTTTTTCTCAATATTTGTATCTCTGCGGTCAATAACATCCCGTTTCAGCGGATAATCCTGGGATAACAAGGCTCCGCCATAAGTCCGTTTTAGCTTTCCGGCATTTTCCAGATTCTTTAAATCCTTGCGTATACAGTCCTCTGTCACCTGAAAAAGGGTGCTTAAATCTTTTACCTTCACCATTCCCTGATCCTGAAGGATCTGCAAAATCCTGTCTAAACGCTCTTCCGTGAACATGCCTTTTCCTCCATCAGCTTCTTCGCCCGGCGTATCTGCTCCTCTTCGGTACGGAAAATATCATACTCCCCGATTCCCGGTATGCCCATATTTACATTTTCTTTTCGATAGGTCATACCACTGTCAACAATGATTTTGCCTGACATGTGAAAGCTACGGGCACCTATCTCACCCATGAGACAGGCAATGGCATCCACATTGACCCCGCTGCCGGCCATTATATCAATCCTGCCGGATGCCTGTCCGATCAGTTCTCCCAAAAGCTTTTTTCCTTCCATACAGGTATTCTGCTGCCCGGAGGTCAGTATGGTATCAGCTCCTGCCTCTATGGCTTCTGCCAGGCTTCTGTATGGATCCCGGCACACATCAAAGGCTCTGTGCAAGGTCATACTTCCCGTTCCTGCCTTTTCTCTGAGCACCTTCAGCCGTTCCATATCAAGATCCCCGTCTGGTTTTAAAAATCCCACAACGATCCCATCGGCGCCAAGTTCCCGAAACATCAGGGCATCCTCTGAAATCATCTGAAATTCATGATCTGTATACAAAAAATCTCCATACCGGGGCCGTATCAGTACGTTAATGGGAACGTCGCAGGCTTTACGTATCTGCTTAAACTGGCTCACGCCGGGGGTTGTCCCCCCAATTACCAGATTGGCACAGAGTTCCAGCCTGTCAGCTCCCCCACGTACCGCCGCTTTGGCAGATTCCACAGAATCCACACAGACCTCCAAGATATAGTTTTTCATCGTATTCTCCTAACAGTCTATATTTTATTGCCTGCATCTTACACCGCCTTATGGCATGCTGCAAAATGCCCTGGCCTGACCTCTTTCATTTCCGGTGTTTTTTCCCGGCACATTTCCACTGCATGAGGACAACGGGATGCAAATCGGCAGCCATCTTTCACATTGACGGGATTTGGTAAACTTCCCTCCAGCATGATTCTGTTGCGGCTTTTTTCCACATCCGGATCCGGAATGGGAATTGCAGAAAGCAATGCCTGAGTATAGGGATGCACCGGATCCTCAAACAGGCTCTCACTATCCGCCAGTTCCACCATTGCTCCCAGATACATGACTCCGATCCGGTCACTGATGTGCTTGACCATGGAAAGGTCATGAGCAATGAACAGATAGGTAAGCCCTCTCTTCTCCTGCAGCTCTTTCAGCAAGTTGATCACCTGAGCCTGTATGGAAACATCCAGAGCAGAGATGGGTTCGTCGCAGATCACAAACTCCGGGTCTACAGCCAGCGCCCTGGCAATGCCAACACGCTGGCGCTGCCCGCCGGAAAATTCATGGGGAAAACGGTCTGCATGCTCTTCGGAAAGCCCTACAATCTCCAGGAGTTCCAGTACTTTCATTCTCCGCTCCTGCCCGCTTAAGATTCCATGGGCATCAATGCCTTCCGCAACAATATCTATGACCTTCATCCGGGGGTTTAAGGACGCATAGGGATCCTGAAAGATCATCTGGACCTTTTTGGTAAACCCATGGCGCTCCGCCCCAGGAAAACGGCTGTTAATTTCCTGTCCGTCATATAGTATCCTTCCTTCCGTTGGCTCATACAAGTGGATTACGGTTCTGCCAAAAGTCGATTTTCCGCATCCGCTCTCACCCACCAGGCCAAGGGTCTCACCCTTATAAATTTCCAGGCTTACATCATCCACTGCTTTTAAAATCTGATTTTTTCCAACATGGAAATACTTTTTTAAATGCTTTACTTCTAGTAATGGTTTCTTATCTGCCGACATCATGATTTCCTCCTATTCTCTAAGAGCCTTTGCCCGCTCATCAAGAAGCCAGCAGCGCGCGTGGTGTTCTTCACCGCAGAGCATGTCCTCCGGCGGATATTGTCTGCAGACCTCCATGGTCTTTGGACATCTGGCAGCAAATGGGCAGCCTTTGGGCGGATCCATAAGATCCGGCGGTGTTCCCGGTATGGCTGTCAGCTCGCTTCCTTTCAGGGAAGCCTTTGGTATCGAAGCCAGAAGCCCTTTTGTATATGGGTGTGTGGTCTGGTAAAAAAGATCACGCACTCCGGCAGTCTCCACCAACTGGCCTCCGTACATTACGGCGACCCGGTCTGCAATGTTTGCCACCACCCCAAGATTATGGGTAATTATAATAATAGAAGTTTTTATTTTTTTCTGAAGGTCCTTCATCAGATCCAGGATCTGGGCCTGAATGGTCACATCCAAGGCTGTTGTCGGCTCATCTGCAATCAAGATCTTAGGATCACAAGCCAAAGCCACTGCAATCACGACTCTTTGTCTCATGCCCCCGGAAAGCTGGTGAGGGTACTGGTGAAACCTTGCTTCCGGATTGGATATTCCAACCAGAGAAATCAGTTCGAGAGCCCGTTTTTTCATCTGGGCTTTTGACATGTCCTTTCGATGCTCTCTTAATATCTCTACTATCTGCTTACCAATGGTCATCGTAGGGTTTAAAGAGGTCATAGGGTCCTGGAATATCATGGAAATATCCGAACCCCGCACAGTCTGCATCTGCCGCTCACTGTATTTTGCAAGATCCCTTCCTTCTAGCAGGATACTGCCTTCTGTGATTTTTCCGTTCTTGGGAAGCAGACCCATAATGCTTTTTACAGAGATGGATTTGCCGGAACCTGACTCTCCTACGATTGCCAGAGTCTCCTGCTCATTCAGATAAAAGCTGATCCCCCGCACTGCCCGGACAACTCCATGCTGAGTCTTAATTTGTACTTGTAACTGATTCACTTCTAATAATCTGCTCACGATGCTTCACCTACTTTCTCATTCTTGGATCCAGAGCATCCCGCAGGCCGTCTCCAAGAATGCTGAAGCAAACCATAATCAGGACGATCACAATGGCCGGAAAAATCAGTACATGAGGAAAATTACGAAGCACCTGGTATCCATTGTTGATCAAAACTCCCAAAGAAGCTTTCGGTTCCTGCATACCTATGCCGATAAAGCTTAAAAAAGCTTCCGTAAATATGGCGGAGGGAATGGTAAACATGGCATTGATTACAATGACTCCAACCGTATTGGGTATCAGATGCTTCCGAATGATCCCGTAAGTACTGGTTCCAAGCACCCGGGCCGCCAGTACAAATTCCTGATTTTTAAGCTTTAATATGGACCCGCGGACCAGGCGCGCCATATTCACCCATCCTGTAATGGAAAGGGCCACTACAATCGTCCAGATTCCCGCCGGCATGACCATCATTAAAAGAATTACGATGATCAGATGGGGAATGCCTACCAGCACTTCAATGATCCGCTGCATAACAGCATCTACTTTCCCGCCGGCCAAAGCGGAAACCGATCCGTAAGCCACTCCCACCGTCAAATCCAAAAGTGCCGCCACAAAGGCTATGAGCAGAGATATGCGGGTTCCCATCCACGTCCTAACCCATAGATCACGTCCAAACTGGTCCGTTCCAAACAGATGTACCAGAGAGGGGGTCTGATATATGATATCATAATTGGTTTCCTTATAGGAATATCTGGAAAATTCCGGCGCCAGAATTGCCAGAAGTCCGATTGTGATCAAAGTAAATAAACAAACAACCGCTGCCTTATTTTTCTTCAGACGAAGCCAGCCATCCTGAAGGGCGGTCAGATTCGGGCGGGCAATATGTTCTTTCTCTGATTCATCGACATTTGCCTTTACAAATAATTCATTCATGCTTAACCCTCCTTGCCGGCTGCCAGACGAATTCTTGGATCAATGAGGGAATATGCGATATCAACGATCAGCACCACAAAAATATAAAAAGCGCTGTAAAATATGGTAATTCCCATGATGGTGGAATAGTCATTGGCTTTAATACTGTCTACAAATAAGCTGCCGATACCCGGAATGGTATAAATATTCTCTACAGCCAAAGAGCCCGTCAGAAGATTTACCACAATAGGTCCCAAGATGGTCACTACCGGGATGATGGAGTTTCTAACCGCATGTCCCATGAGCACCTTCATGGGGCTAAGCCCTTTTGCTTTGGCCGTGACAATGTAATCCTGCTCCAGGACCTCAAGCATCTCTGTCCTGATAAACCGTGCCACCATCGCAGTGGCAGAAAAAGACAGAGCAACAGAAGGAAGAACCGAGCATTTCCAGCCGGTCCAGAATCCCACAGGCAGGATTCCCCATTTTAAAGCTACATAGTACTGTAAAAGAGCCGCCGCCACAAAATTAGGAACGGAAACTCCAAGCACGGCCATAATCATTGTGAAATAGTCGATGCCGCTGTTATGCTTCCACGCCGCAATGATTCCCAAAGTAAGGCCCACAGCCAGCCCAATCAGCACTGCCTGTATGCCGATCAAAGCGGAAGGGCCGATCCTTCCTCCGATTACGGTAGATACCTTTTGCCCGGTATAGGTAAAGGATGTTCCGAAATCTCCGTGCAGGATATTTCCCATATATTTTACGTATTGCCGGGGCAGGGACTCATTCAGTCCATACTGCTTTAAAATGGTCTGCTGCTGCTGAACGGACATCAGATTAAAGCGTTCCGCATCAAAAGGAGAGCCTGGCAGCTTCTTCATCAGAAAAAAAGTCGCTGTTACAATGACCCATAACGTCAGCGCCAGATAAACCAGTCGCTTGCAGATATATTTTATCATGCTGTGTCCTCCTTTGCATTTATATTCTCATGAGATTTTAAAAAGAGCCGTCCTCTTTCAATTTTAAAAAGGAAGGACGGCTCTTCTCATTTTACGCATTCCGTTGGCCGGGGCAATCCTCTGCCCGCCGCGGCTTATTCAAAATAAGCGTATTTAAATTCCACATCCGGTCCGAAAGGATGGTTGATCAATCCTTTCACATTGGACTTTGTAAGGGTTGCAGAACCTCTATGGTACAAGGGAGCTACGATCACATCCTCGTCGACCAGAAGCTTCTCCGCCTGCAGCAGCATATCCAGACGCTTGGTGTCGTCAGTCTCAACTCTGGCATCGTTAATCAGCTTATTATATGTTTCATTCTTGTAAGAGCCACGGTACGGAGTGCCGTTGGTCCATAAATCAAGGTAGGTCATGGCATCGTCATAGTCGGCCCCCCAAGCGGTGGAGGCAAACATGTAATTATCATTATCCATTAATTCATTTCTTGCCTGAACCGTCTTGGTATCGATTACAATATCAATGCCTAAATTCTTATTTAACTCGCTCTGTATGTAGGTAGCAACTGCTTTTGTCACAGAATCGTCTCGTACCAGCAAAGTCAGAGTAGGCGTCTGACCCAATTCCTTACAGCCTTCTTCCCAGTATTTCTTGGCTTCTTCCGGATTAAATGGGCTTAAATTTCCGTTTATCTCACGGAAGGTTTTGCTTTCGCTACCAAACATGCCTTCTGCAACAAGTCCAACGCTGGGAGCGGAACCATCTGCCAGGATTGCCTTGGTCAAAGTCTCCCGATCAATCGCCATGGAAACAGCCCTGCGGATATTTTTGTTGGCCATCACCGGATTGCTTAAAGAGAATTGGAGATATTCGGTCCTGAATTCACTTTTAGAGCTGAATTCCGGATCACTCTGGTAAGCAGCTACGTTAGAAGAATCAAGGTTTACCTGACTAAGCTCATTCGCCAGATAAGCGTTTAGAGCTGCAGACCCATCCTTCATGACTCTGACCTGTGCGTTTTCAATTTTTACATTGGCAGCATCCCAGTATTTTTCATTCTTTTTCAGGGTAGCTCCTACCGCCGGATCATAGCTGGTAATAACGTAAGGACCGCAGTAAATCATATTCTCAGCGCTTAACCCATATTGATCGCCTTTCGATGTGACATATTCTTCATTTAACGGAAAGAACTGGCAAAGAACAGTCAAGCGGGAAAAGTAAGGAGTAGGTGCTTTTAAAGTCACCTGAAAAGTCTTGTCGTCGACTGCTTTAACCCCTACTTCTTCCCCACTGACTTTGCCTTCATTATATTCTGCGCCGTTTACAATATAGTCAGTCATTATGAAACTGTATCCGTTGGTGGCCTCTGCACTCATCTGCTTTAACCAGGAAAATACAAAATCCTTTGCTGTTAAAGGAGTTCCGTTGCTCCATTGCAGGCCTTCCCTTAAGTGAAAGGTATATGTAAGCTTATCATCGGAAACATCAAAGCTTTCCGCCAGGGCAGGCTGCGCCTCATGATTCTCATCCAAACGAAGCAGACCTTCAAACGCATTATTGTTCACCATGGAGGACTGGTTGTCAGACGCTGCCCACTGTACAAGGGTCTTGATTTCCGCATTGGCATACACACTGAGCACCTGATCTCCGGAGCCCGCTGCATCTGTTTTATCAGATACGGATTCGCTTGGTGCCGTTCCCTGGGAAGCTTCTCCTGTCGTAGGGCTGCCGGTAGATCCGGTAAAACCACAGCCTGTTAAAGATCCCAGAACCAGACAGGCAGCTGTACCTAAAGCTAATACTCTTTTTTTCATTTTTCCCTCTCCTTTTGATATTGATTTTCTTGTTTCGTCTCATTTTATCGGCATTTCGCCTATGAAATTATTTGAATTATACATAATCTTAGGATTTATGTCAATAATTTTTATCATTTCATCCTGTTTTGAATTGTTTTAATTTCATATAGAAAGTCTCTTGTGACGAACCACCGCTGGTGCTGTTTCATTCGCTCCCTGCTGGTTACAATACCGCCGGTGAAGTCCATATCCATAAAGCCGTTTAACAAATGCTTCCTGAATACAGAAATTTATGATCTTCCCTGAAAAAATCCAGGAATGATACACAATAATACGAATCTTCTTCTTCAGCCCTCATCGCCCGGTTGTATATCTCCAATGCCTTATCCACGGTGATCTCAATGTCATGATAATAATATAAGGTAGCTTGCGTATGTGAAACCACGCATTCAATCAGCAGCCTTGCATCCTGGTTTTCAAACAGTATTTCTTTTAAGTTATTTCTTGTGATCATCATACGCGAATCTCCTTTCGCATCAGAACATATGTTCGTTCAGTGGTTAAAAATTAAACCACATCACAGTGGTTGCAAATAAAATTTCATATAACCGGCGGAGAAGGATCCATCCGTTTTCCGAAATTCTTTTTAGCGGTCCGCAGTCAGAAAATACAGCAGCAGTCATTAAAACAGGAAGTGCCAGCGTATTCTTCTGCAAGCTTATTTCTATTATAGCATAAGTAAACTACAAATGCAAACATATGTTCTTTCTGTTTTAAAATATTACCTGGATTTCCCTGCCTGTAATATACCTGGCTGCTTTCCGGTCTTGTGGTTCCCAAGACAAAAAATGAGAGAAGCCATATAAACAATGTTTATGGGACTTCTCTCATTAAAAAGGGGAGGATAAGTATTCACTCATCTTTGGTATAATCCTATTATGGCCTGATCCGGATGTTTTATTCATATAAAACTAAGATTATTTTTTTATAATGACTCCCCGTAATACTTTTCTATCTTTTCCTTTAATCCTTTTACATAAATCCTTTTCAGAGAAAGCATGGCCTCATCCGTTTTACCCGGCTCGTTTTTAATCTTTTCTTCCAGAGCATTTATTTCCTTCCGGCATCTGCAGATCTGATCCTTCAGCATTGAACGGCTGGGGATTTTCATAAGACCCGGCAAATCAAGAGTCCTCACAAGGAAACGTGTTACCGCTGCTTCTGCCTTTTCTTCATTTTCATAGATCCTGTTAAAAAAGTCACATACCGCATGATAAAAATTATGGTGATGTATGGAAGCTTCTCCTCCTTTGCCGCAAACAATCAGAGCGCCGTCCCTTATGATGAAGCTGACCGCATCCGGCTCCTCTTGGTTCAGACTGAATTTACTTTTTTCTATTCCATCCTGTTCCATTCCTTCATTAAGGATATCAAAAATATACCATTTAAATTCACTGATTTCTACTGTTTTTTCAAGCGCTTCCAGCCCGGGGGCTTTCATATCTTTCATATCTTCCATTCCTTCTCCTCTTTCCTGTATCCTGTTTTTTAATACCTCCCCTGAAAACCGTCACATACCGGTGTACCATAGCATCAACAGATTCAAGACAGGCTTTGGCCAGCGTTTTTATTATATCTGATGTTTTGGATAACCTCAATGATAAAATAGTAACAAACTGCGGGTTGTTTGTTTTTAACTAGTAAACCCTTTGAGCATTGCCCCTTAAATATTCGTAAGTCTCTCAAACAACCGGTTAATCTCTATCTGGCCATATCCCCAGATATTGTTGGGATATGTAGTCCCGCTGCTCCGCTCCGCCCCCCGTATCAGCAGGCGGTTTACATCATTTCCGGTAATACTTGTATAATTTCCTCTTGGAATGGCCCATTCAAAAACCATGGCAACAACTCCTGCCGCATGAGCGGCGGCGGCTCCGCTTCCGGTAATGCTTCCATATTGGTTACCTGGAACCGCACAAGTGAGCTGATATCCTGGTGCCGAAATATCTGGTTTAACGAATCCGGTTCTTGTATAGCCTCTTCCGGACTCAGGAAGTATCGTGTTGTTAAATTGGTTATAAGCCGTAACGGTCAGGGGGTTGGTTGCATTACCCGGAGAAGTTATAGTCGTATCCGGATTGGAATTTAAAAAGAAAGTATCTTCCGATATCAAATCCCCGGACGGCAGCCATGTGTGAAAAGAAAACGGTTCCTTATCAAGGTTTTGCACCCGTATGGTCCAGATTCCTGGAAGCGGATCCTGGAAGCGCATTAAAATAAGCTGATCCCCCGTTTCTTCTTCAAAAATATAATTATTTATCCATATTACACTAGGGTTAAATACAAAGGCAAATCTTCTGCATTCCCCCAGTGCCGGAAAAACCTGCCCCGTTGTTTCTCTGTTTGGAGCGGTTATTTCTATAGACAATCTTGCCGGAGCAAAGGGCCATAGCTCTATGGCAAACAATTTGTCATTTTCGCCAACTCTTAATTCAAAATCATTAAGAAAAGGTTCCGCGGTTGTATTGTTAAAATAATGTCTGCGCTTATTTGCTTCATTGCCTGTTGTGATCGTTATCCCGGTCTGCGGCTGCTGGGCCAGATAATTGGTGATAAAACTGGTGGCTCCGCGACCATCATGGCTTGACTGATTTGTTCCCATTGCAACACATATGGCAATGGGACGGTTCAGCCTTTTGGCAACCGAGGTCACATAGCTGATTCCTATAATCAGATCCGACTCCTGGTAACATTCAATGTTTTCCGGAACAAAAAAAATTTTCTTTAAACTGTTTTTAGCCGGCTTCAATTTTACTACCAGTATATCAGATTCCGGGACAACACCACTGAATGACTGTTCCAGACTGGGTTTCCCTGCAATTACACTTGCAATTGCGGTTCCATGGCCATTGGTATCCACCGACGGCACGATTGACAAAGGGTTTTCTGACCTTAACGCTACATTAATATGCTCTCTGCTGTATTCGGTACCATAGGTAAATCCCTCCGGCGGCTCCCCCTCCTGTATGGTCTGGTCCCAAAGAGAAAGGATACGGGTCGTACCGTCATTATATAAAAATGCCTGATGCTGGTAATCAATCCCGGTGTCAATGACTGCCACGATGATTCCCCGTCCAAACAAGGCCAGATAAGGGTTTCTCTGAACCGTCCCGATACCGGATTTTTCAAGACTGACGGTGGAGCTTAGGGTTAATACGGAAGGAAATGCATTATAAGGATAAATTCCCAGATCGCATGGATTCACAGAATCATTAGGGATATGAGCCAAAGAATGCCTTAAATCCATATGTGTTATATTATCTCCGGTATCGTATGTAGGAATCATAACGTTACTGATGATCAAGTCATAATAATTATCATCCAAGATTTTCTGCATGGTAAGGCCTCCCTGTCTGCACTACTGGCACATATGATATATTTTATGCAACAGGGTTCCTATTATGAGCATTAGAAAAGGAGGGTACATACGTTCCCGGGATTTGATTTGAGATCAACCTATGCCATTTGACAGCAATAAGCGGTCAAATGCATATGGGCGGCACTCATATCAGGAACATTGCCGCATAAAATGTATCATATGCTCTAACTAGATCTTAACAGGGAGACTTTATTATGGAAAAAATACTGGATAATAATTATTACGACTTGATTATCAGTAATCAGGTAGTACCATCCGTTGGAATCGGTGATGATATCACACCGCTGAATGACAGGTTCTCTCTGCTGCATGTATACAAAAAAAATAAGCAGCCATGCGATTTGGGTCAAAACTCCTACCATATTTTTCCATCCCTTTATACCCTTACCTCAACGATTGACGCTCAAACCTCTGGCGTATGCAGTTCTATGGAAAATTCGGATTTAGGCTTATTGGGGCAGGGAGTGATTATCGGCATCATAGACACAGGAATTGATTACCGGCATCCTGCATTTATGAATAGGGATAAAACCAGCCGGATTCTTTCCATATGGGACCAGACCATACAGGAGGGGACGCCGCCGGAGGGTTTTACCTATGGAACGGAATATACAAAGGCTGCTATAAATGATGCACTTCGATATGATATGCCGCTTTCCGTTGTCCCTACAACCGATATTAACGGCCATGGAACAGCCATAGCCAGTATCGCCGCCGGCTCACCCAATAAGGAACAAACGTTTAGAGGCATAGTCCCAAATGCAGATCTGGCTGTTGTGAAATTAAAAGATGCCAAGCCGAATCTTAAGAGGATATTTTCTGTTCCGGAAGACAAACTGTGCTTCCAGGAATCAGATATCGTTCTTGGAATCCGCTATCTGGCTGGTATCAGCCAACGGCTGCAACGTCCTCTTGCCATATGCATTGCTCTGGGCAGCAGTCAGGGCAGCCATGATGGAAGAGGCGTGCTAAGTGCCTTTTTAGAAAGCCTCGTTCAGCAGCCTGACCTGGGAGTATCCATTTCTGCCGGGAACGAAGGAAACAGCAGCAGACATTATTTTAACAAAACCAGCTCCGCTCCCTACTTTAACGATTTCCAACTAAATATTGCAGGGGTTGACCAGCAATTCTCCATGGAACTCTGGGCACACATTCCCGGAATCCTTTCTATTGAAATCGCTGCACCAAACAGGGAAACAATATCACCTGTCAATCCTTCCTTTAATGAATGCCAAAAATTTACTTTTCAAACCAGTCAGAGTGTGGTCTGGGTAAATAACATGATCTTTGAAAGGGAAAGCGGTGACCAGTTGATTTTATTGCGGTTTGAAAATGCTCTTCCCGGTATCTGGTACTTCCGCGTCCAAAGCCTGGCAAACGAACCTTTTTCCTTCCATTCCTGGCTGCCCAGCGGTGATTTAATATCAAATGGAACCTTTTTTTTGAATTCCAATCCGGATACGACCATAACCTCCCCCGGTAATTCCAGACGAACACTGACAGTAACGGCTTACAATCAGCAAACCGACAACATTCTGGATGCTTCAGGAAGAGGTTATACAAGAAGCGGTCTGGTCAAACCAGAACTTGCAGCACCCGGCTATCTGATTCCCTGTGCTGTTCCGGAAAACCAATACGGAACCTTAACAGGCACCGGTGCATCTGCAGCCATCGCAGCTGGTACTTCTGCCATTGTTTTTGAATGGAGTCAGGGCAAAGGCAATTTCACTTATATCACAGGTGAACAGGTCAGCCGTATCCTTATAAGAGCGGCTCACAGGAATCCTGCCTTCAGTTATCCAAACAACATATGGGGATTTGGGCAATTGGATGTGCAGCGTTTACTGGATAGGACTTCCCAGATCTTTTAATTTCATGGCTCAGCCTTACTCCTGACGGTCTGCCAATAAAGATTTCGTTTTATCAGATTGGGGAACTGTTTTTATCCCTTTAGTCCTGCTGCACGGTTTCCTGCTGTATTCCAAGATGGCTTGTACAATATGGGCACCGGGTAGCACTGATATTGACACGTTTGAAGCAATACGGGCACTCCTTGTCCACAGGGGCGGCAGGCTCAGCCTGCTGCTTCTTTCCCCGCATAGAATTAATCGCTTTAATCATCAGGAAAATAACAAAAGCCATGATGAAAAAGTTTATAACTGCTGTAATAAAGGAACCATATGCAAATACCGGCCCAAGTACCTTCGCTGCCTGAAGATTGGAAACATCTGCACCTTCCGGGACATTGTACAAAAGGAGGAATTTACTGGAAAAATCCACTCCTCCGGTAATCACTCCAATCAAAGGCGATATAATGTCCTTGACCAGAGAATTGACAATTGCCTGAAAAGCAGCACCGATAATTACACCGACTGCCAGATCCACTACATTGCCGCGCAAAACAAATTCTTTAAATTCGGCTATCATACCTTTTTTATTTCCCATAAACATCAATCCTCTCTACAAATTTCCGAAACTAATTGATAAACTTTAGAATTAAGCCTTATCCTGTATATGTGCTATTACAGAAACGGGAGCCCTTTTGGAAATATCTTAAAAAGCGGGTTCCGGATGCCGGATACCCGCTCAATCTTACTAACAGCCGCCTTTATTTTCTATTACATCAACATCGAGTGTATTTGCAACGCCTTGTCATGCAGGCCGCCTTCTTTATTCATTCAGATTCAAGCATACATAATTTCACTGATAATTCCCTGATAATATTGATTTAACGGCATTTTCAATTTCCTCATACCCGGTACATCTGCATAAATTTGATTGTAACCATTCCTCTATGATAGGATCGTCGGCATTTGGAACATGCCTGGCTAATGCATGACAAACCATCAGAAATCCGGAAGTGCAATAACCACATTGAAATCCCCAGTTCTTTATAAACGCATCCTGTATGGGAGCATCTTTCAGACCTTCAATCGTTGTTATTTTATGCCCAACCGCCTCCGCAGCCAGCATCAGACAGGATTTGACAGGCATATCGTCAACAAGCACCGTACAAGTGCCGCAATCCCCGTTTTCACATCCGCTTTTTGCCCCGGTCAAAGACAGTTCTTTCCGGAGTACATGAAGCAGGGTGTGGGATGGTTTCGCCATAACAGGCCTATCCTCTCCATTTACATTAAGAATGATGATACTGTTTCCTGATAAATACATATTACTCCTTAATTCCTGAAAAGATCATCCTATCTTTTCAAAATTCATAAACATTTCCTGCAGGATGTTTTCTAATACGAATTCCCGATATTCCCTGCTTCCTGACAAATCACCCTTACAGTCATTGTGTACTGAATTAATGATTTTCTTAATTTTCTGATCCGTGCTGTATAATTTATGGTTTATGATCCTTTCCGATAATAGGATCGGATTGTTCCCATACCCGGTAATTGCTGCCTTAGCCGCTTTTTTATATTTCACTGCCGCCATGGTAATCAATGGGTAATCTATTTTCTCCATTCTGGTCCTTTTAACATGATTGTAAGGTAAATATAAATTATCTTCTTCTATCATTATGGATACAATAAATTCTCCTTTTTTTAACTTCAGTTTACCATCAAATGCCTGTAAAAACGGCAGCGAGACCAATCCCCCCTGCGTCATCACCTGCAGGGTACAATCACTGATCATAAAAGGCAAAGCCGCTTCCCGGTATTTGATCGTACCGGCCAGATTACCGCCTATGGTAATCTTCCCCTGAATGGTATGGTCAGCAATCCGTTTGATGGATTTGGACAGCAAAGGATATGCATTGTGTTCTGCAATATTTGTAAGAGTCTGGGCTGCTCCGATTCTGAGTTTCCCGTCACTTAACTCAAGCTGATTGCACTGGGGTATTCCTTTTAAATCAATGACTGCATCAAAATTTATGCTGTTAACCCTGGCCATACTGATTATTTCTGTACCGCCTCCATAATATAGAGGTTTTTTGTTATTTAAAAGTAAATCATGATAGCAGCCCAATGCTTCTTCCAGGCTATCTGGTTTATAATAATCAAAGTCAAAAGGTATCATAATTTCAGCCTTTCCCGCCATATGAATTCAGGCGTAATGGGAAGCCGGTTTACATCGATCTCAGCCGCCAATGATATGGCATTTGCCAGTGCGGCAGGCATTCCGATGATGCCGTGTTCTGCAATCCCTCTGGCTCCGTAAGGTGCATCCATTTGAGGCGTTTCTACAAAATCAACCAGGTATTTCGGGTTTTCTCCGTAACGGATCATTTTATAAGTCCGGAAGCTTGTATCTTCTGCAATTCCATCTTCATTGTAAATAAAATCTTCACAGATTCCCAATCCCAGTCCCATGCACATGCCGCCCATGATTACACCTCTTGCACTCCTTGGATTTAAGACCTTTCCTGCATCAATCACAGTAGCAGCCTTTAAAATCCGGTAAGTATGCTGTCTGGTATTGTATTCAATTTCAACTGCCTGAGCGCCAACGGTCCAGCTTTGACCTGGCACTCCCTGTCCTGATGCCTCATTTAGGGGGGTGAGATGATTCATAACATAGCTGCCACGTCCTATGACAGGCCCTTTGACAGAATTACCATTGGGATATTTATAACCCTTGACCAGATCTTTGAACATGATGTAAAGCTCAGGATTATGCTTTGCATATATCATCATATTCTCAAAATACAGATCCTCGGGAGGACACCGGAGTGCAATGGATGCCAAGTTCAGCAGCTGGGAGATAGCATCATCAGCCGCATTTAAAACGGCACGCCCTACTAAAAAAGTAGTCATGCTGGCAACTGTTTTCCATAAATATGGTGTTGACTGAGTATTCACATCCAGTTTTACATAAACGTTGTCAATGGATGTTCTCATTTTTTCTGCCAATAGCTGGGCTGCTGTTGTCTTCATTCCCGGACCTATCTCGGTGGCACCGCAATCCAGATTCATGGTTCCGTCAGAATTAAAGGTCAAAACAGCACTTGCACCTGCGTCCGTAGGAGTATCGGAGGTTTTGACCAGACAACTGATCCCTTTTGCTCTTATCAGGCCATTTCCTTCCTCTATGCGTGCTCCTTCTTTCCAGTTAATAATTGTCTTTAATCTTTCCAAACATTCTTCCGCATTGCCTGTATTGCTGGCAGTAACCTTAACCTGGGTAGGAGTCAAATCACCGGCACGGACCAGGTTTAAATGCCTTAGCTGAAAAGAATCCAGCCCTGTTTTGTCTGCCAGCTTGTCCATCATTCTTTCCAGGCAAAAGGTATATGCCTCATGTCCAAACCCGCGGAAAGAGGTGGCATATGGATGATTTGTATATACGCTGTAACAATCACATTGGATATTGGGTATATGATAAGGACCGGCACAATCCACCGCTATGGCCTTCGCAATTTTAGGAGATATATCCGCATATGCTCCGGTGTCTATGTGAAATGACATTTCAGCCGCTGTAATTGTTCCGTCTCTTTTTGCGCCTATTCTGATGGATGCTTCCAACCCCAAATGACACGGAGAGGTGACCATATCTTCCTCTCTCGTATTCGCCAGATTGATCCATTTGCCTTTTACATTCATTGCCGAAATCACTGCCAATACCTCCGGTTGTACGCAGGATTTTCCTCCAAACCCTCCGCCGACAAACGGAACCTGTACGGTTACCTTTCCTTCCGGAATATTAAAGTATTGGCTGACCAGTTCCTTGACCTCATAAGGAGACTGAGAGGAAGTCTTTATTATTACGCTGTCATCCGGCATGATCATACAATGGACTGCTCTGGTTTCCATGGCAGCGTGATCCGATTGGGGAAGCGAAAAGTTTCCCTCTATCACAATTTCACTGTCCTGCCACCCTTTCTGCATATTCCCTTTTCTGATTTTCTGATGATGACAGATGTTTGTTCCTTTAACGGGATAAACTTCCTCTGCGGCTTTTGTATAGGACATGAGAGATTCATGTATGATGACGGGATTCCTCTTCGTTGCCTCTTTCACTGTATTTACAACCGGCAAAGGTTCATACTCTATCAGTATTTTTCCTGCTGCAGCCTTTGCCTGCATTTCATCATCTGCTACAACAATGGCAACCGGTTCGCCGTAATAACGCACTTTTTCTCTAGCTAAAGGAGGCCGGTCCCGGAACATCGTTCCGCACAAGATCTGATATTCCTTTGCAGTAATGACTGCCCTTACTCCAGGCATTGCAGATGCTTCCGACGTATCAATCGATATAATCCGGGCATGAGCATGAATACTTGTTAATAGCCTGGCATAAAGCATGGGGAAATCACTCAAATCGTTTGTATATTTGGCCATGCCCGTCACCTTATGGTTTGCCTCTTTTCTTACTGTATCTTTTCCCAACTGGGTTTCCATTGGCCGCCTCCTGATATGTTTTATTTGCTAATTAATATATGGTCACCGTTTTTAAGCTGCACCACACTGGCTCGAAGCGCCTTCCCCAAGTCGGTCAGACAGATTTCTCGTTCCTCCAGATCAGGGATATAAAGGGTCAATGGATCGCCTGATATGATCCTTTCTTTGTTATCTGTTATATAAACTAATATCTCAGGATTACTCTGTCCCATCGTGCCCTCCTCCTATATCAATATCCATAATAGTATTTATTTTTCTGCTGTTTTCCAATACCGGTGTCTTTTTAATGACATCTATAATGGCATCAGGGTCACGGATAATTGGCACAAAAGCCAGCAGCAGCTTTCCTTTTGTATAATTTTTTCTGGTGAAACTGAACCGCTTAACGCCAAAGGTTCTGGTTGCCTCAAAAAGCATTGCCTGTCTCTGTCCGGAATTCTCAAGGGTAATTCTGAATTTATTGCTTTTCGGTTCTATGACAATACCAATGCCTTCTTTTAAGAATAAGTCCCTGCTTACCCGGGTTCCCAGTACATTGGTGACATACATGCCATCTACAAACAAATCCGAATGTTCAATGGTTATTTTCCCTTCTTTTATATAACAGATATCACCAATGCATTTACCTTTTGTCAATCTGGTCAGGAAATAAATAATAACAAGGCCGCTGGCAGCGGCAACCAGCATGTTCAGCACCAGATTATTCGAAGATAAAACACTTAAGATCAGAACAACAAGCAGGGAGGTAAGGAGGGATAAATAATTTCTGGACTCATAAGTCTTTGCAATGCCGTCAATATAGGCAGCTCCTCGTTTGGAATACTCTGTTTTTTCCAGATCCTCAAGGCTTTCCTTTTCTGTTTCTCTTACATCCCGGAAATGCTGGATGGCTAAGGCAATAAAAGTTACAGCCGTAAATTCTTTGTTTAGCAGGGATGGGATTGCAACAGATCCCAAAGCAGAAGCCAGTATGCCTATGACGATGCTGATAAATCCGCCCGTCGGATAACTGGGATTTTGACGTGTATCAATGCGAAGCGTAATAATCCGCGCAATCGTTCCCATTGCGATACCGCACAATATAATCGTAAGATCATGAAATGCTAATGTTTTCTCCATTTGACTTCATGGCATCACAGGTGAGGCCATAATTCTCCAATCTAAATTTTAGAATATTATTACCTTTTCCTTATATCCTATACAGGAGCCAGAAACAAAGGGCATTGTTTCCCATCTCGCAGTTTTATAAGACTTGATCCGTTCCGCATTGGGCTTCCTTTCTGCTGCTGTCATCTGTCCCCATTTCATCGTTTCTAAAGTCAAACACCGACTGCACTACAGTAAAGCCCAAGGTCATGAAAACAACCATAACAACCCCATAAATTACCGATACATTGATAACAGTTTTTGCTGCTTTTACCAACATCTTCCTCATACTGTCTTCCTTTCTTCCAGGCTCCTGCCGGTCTCATTTCTCTTGTAAATACATTACAGTCATAGCATATATAATTATTGTAGATTTATTCTTGTATTCATCTTCCTTTGTAAAAAAATTCATATTTTAATACTGCTATATCGATTCTTACATCCGATTGAAGCGGTTTCCCATCCCTGCATTTACAGCTCATATACGCAAATTCGAACATATGTTTGATTTATTGTTTTTTATATGTTATAATACTTACGAAAAGACACATAAGGAGTAATTGCAATGGAAAAACAACTAATGAATGATGAATGTTTCGTTTTTATTGAATCCGGATTAAATGCCTTAGAAGAAATAGGCTGGTATGGTGAAACAAGATTTATATGCCCTATTTGCGGTTATAACAATGCCAATGCCAAAAGGATTAAAACACCAAATAAAGTCCGTAATAAATCCACCTGGTTATATTGCGAAGAATGCGGAATGCTTGTTCATGGATAATTTGTTAGAGGATAGACATCAATGGCTTAGAAAAATAGCAGAATTAGCTTGCAGGATCGGGGAATCTATTAAAAAAGCAACATCTTATATCGCAAGATGTTGCTTAAAGTCATTCATTATTAATATCTTCCTAACTTCATGTGACCAGCAAGTTCTGTTTTTGATCTTTGTTTAATCACCCATGCTTTATATCCTTTGCCTGAGCAAATACAACCACGCATTTAGGATCTAAGTTATCCTCAATCCCTTCCCGGCTTAAAGCAATAATTTTTTCAGCCAATGTAAAAATCTTCATATGAATGGCATTGGTGCGATCATTCAAGGCATTTCCTGATGTCCTTTGTTTCATGGTCTTCATATTTAACCATATTTCCTTCCCAGGTTCTCAACTGAACATAGCCAGGTCCCCGGGATACAATGTAATTAGGAAAGATGGGAGTTTTTCCCTGTCCCTTTGGTGCATTTACTATAAATGTGGGAATCGCCATTCCCGAAGTATAACCGCGTAAGTATTCCATGATCTCTATGCCGTCCTCAATGGATGTATTAAAATGAGCGGTACCCTGAACATGTTTTGCATGAAAGATGTAATAAGGTCTCACTCTGCATTTTAGCAGCTCATGATTGAGTACCCGCATTATGTATTTATTATTATTAATTCCATTTAACAACACTGCCTGATTTCCCAGGACAATTCCGGAATCAGCCAGCTTTTCGCATGCCGCTTTTGACGCTTTAGTAATTTCTATTGGATGGTTAAAATGCGTGTTTATATAAATTGGATGATATTTTCTAAGCATGGAGCATAATTGATCCGTAATCCTTTGAGGCATGGTTACCAGGCTCCTGGTACCCAGGCGGATATAATCGATATGGGATATCTCTTTTAACTGCTTAATCATCCACTCAAGGTCCTCATCAGATAAACACAGGGCATCACCGCCGGTGATAAGCACATCCCTGATTTCCTCATTTTCTCTTATGTATTCAATAGACTCCAGGATCATTTCTCGAGACCTATGAACATCTTCCTCGCCGATATTCCTTCTTCTCTGGCAGTGTCTGCAGTACATGGCACATTCATTGGTCACATTGATAATTAACCGGTCTGGATACCGCCTTGTGATACAGCCTGCCGGATTTGTATATTCTTCCCCCATGGGATCAAGGTCCAAACAGGGATCCTCCAGCTCTTTATGGGTTGGAATTGATAATAACCGTATGGGATCATAATTGTCATGCGGATCCGCCAAACTTAAATAATAGGGAGAAACCGCCCATCTGTATTTTTTTTCAACCTTTTTAATGCGCATCTTTTCTGTTTCATTTAAGGGAATGATTTCACTTAACGTATTAATATCCGATATCTTATGGGTTAACTGCCAATGATAATCATTCCAATTCTCTTCTGTTGCGTTTAATACCTTTAATATTTTATTTTTCCTCTTAACAAACTCTTCCTCCATGTCCATTCCCTTTGGAATCCTTTTTCTGGCTTCTAAAAAATCTTCGATACGCCCCTTTAATTCCTCTGCTCTTTCCTTTGATACCTGTCGTTTCCTGCCTTCTTCCATGAAACGTCTCCTTCCATATTTTATTTACTCCCTAAAAATAATCTTTCTATGGAGATTTTTACATTGATCCGTGATAATTTCTCTTTTTACGAAGCAATCAGCGGTTTGTTCCGCGGTTAATTGAAACGTTCTTATATGGGATGTTTGGATAATTAATTTTAGACTTGATTTTGAATTATATTGCCTGGACAAGATTAAGTAAATCGTTTCTATGAATTCCTCTATTATTTACTGCACTTTTGCCACGGGCAAAGTAACAACTTAATTATACCAGCAAAGTTGTCACCTAGTCAACCCTATGAAAAAATCCTAATTCACACTCAATAAGAGCAAGTAAATTCCATGCTTCTATTGAGTGCGTATTAGGATTTCGTGTAATAACCTTCAGTAAAACTCAGCTTATTATATTGCAGCCAACATTTTCAATACAAGATTTTATTAAATTTTCGTCTGTTGATTGATTGTATCCGACTTCAATAGAATCTCTTGCTACGTCAATATTAACCATAGAGATACCTTCTATTTTATCCAAAGCATTTTTCAGCTGTGTTTTAATCTCAGAATTCTGTAAGCCTGATATATTATAATGAACGCGATTCATATAATCACTCCTTTACCGTTTCTATTATATTTTTTGTACATTTAAAGCACATAACCCTTTCTCATCTTTTCTCACATCAAAATTAACCGACTCACCTTCGTGCAAATCTTTATTATGAGTTTTTTCTTTGACTTGTGAATGATGTACAAAAACATCTTGTCCTTCACTGGTTGATAGAAAGCCGTAGCCTTTTTCATTATCAAACCATTTTACCACACCCGTATAATTAGACATTTTATTGAAAACCTCCTTATAAACCCACTATTATCCTACAAAAGATAGCCAAACCTTTATCATTTCCTATATGGGGAAATATTTATATTTTCCTGTTTTTCGGCTAAATGAAACTTATTTTAGTTCACATTAGAGTCTAAGGTTATTTATCCTTTGAATTATCTGCCTTTAAACCAAATACGGCCCGGGCGCTTTCTGCCTGTGGATTATGCTTAATATGCTTTGAATGAAAAGTACCATCTTCCTTTTTATGATTACTAGTACTTTTTTTTGAATTATCCCTGCTCATCGTTTGCCTCCTTTAATTATAAAACTATTTTCTATTATACCATTCCTATAAAAAACCCATTCTATGATCAGTTTCCAATTTGAACCAGAAATCTGAATCGTGCATGGGAAGTCAGTGAACCATGACTGCTTCCGGTTTATTGCTTTATTTTACCTTCCTTATAATGTTTACGGCACAAGGAAACATATTTATCATTAGCCCCCATTGATACCTGCTGACCTGTCCTTACGATGTTTCCATTTTCATCAATTCGAGCATTCATATTCGCATGATTGCCGCACCAGCATACTGTCTTTAGCTCTTCAATTTCATCTGCTAATTCCATCAAACGCTTTGAGCCGGAAAAAAGGTGAGATGTAAAATCAATCCTTAGGCCATAACAGAAGACTGGAATATGGTATTCATCAACGATATTTGAAAGTTGATCAATATCGGCTTCCGATAAAAATTGGACCTCATCTACAATCACCGCATCCAGATTATTGATGAACTTAAAGTCATAATTTTTAAATTCAGACCACAAAATACAATCCGCCTCCAGCCCGATTCTGGACTTGATTTTCTTTCTTCCATCTCTGGTTTCTATATCAGGCTTTACGAGCAAAACCTTCTTCCCTTTTTCCATATAATTATATCTGGTCATTAGTGCATTGGCTGTCTTAGAGCTTCCCATTGCGCCGTATCTGAAGTACAATTTAGCCATTTATTTCTCCTTTTCTCTATATGTTTATGTCCTAAGAAATCAAACCTGCTGTTCCAAACGAAAAAGCTTCATTTATTTCTCCAAAATCAATTCTGTAAGATAAAAATCTATCCTTGAATAATATCGGCATCCCCAATTTCAGTCTCCTAAAATAGGCATGCATGCTTACTACACTGCGAATGAAACTTCGTACTAGATACTTATGTGGAACATAGTCAATGTTTACATATATTTTTCGGCTTCCTGCAGCTTCTCCTAACGACTTCTAAGTTAAGGCCCACCGCATCTTTCCATATATATTGCTCAGATAAATTATAAATATTATTGATATCCAATTTTATTTCCCCTTTTCAATTTAAATATATCTTTATGATTAGAATCCTATGTATATAATTATCAATAATCATGCAAAGAGTGCTGGTGTAATCATGCTCTTTGGCATAATTAGCTTGACAAAAGAAAAGGCCTGGATAATCCCAGGCCATAAATATTTTTTCTCTATTGGTTTTATACTCTCTGCTATTTAAAATTCTTTCCTATAACCATTCAGCCAAGCTCTATCCTCAAAAGGTTTTTTTGTTACACCAGGATTTTCTTTATCTGGTATACCCAAGGGCATGTAGATAACTACCGTTAAATCTTCTGGAACACCAAGAACATCTCCCATTTTTTTTGCTTTTTCTCCTTCGATCTGGCCCTCAATCCAGGTAGTCGAATATCCCTTTGCATGTATTGCCAGAAGAACATTCTCAGCTGCGGCAGAATAATCATGTATGTGGTAGGAGTTTCCTTTATAAGAAATCGTTTCTTTTGTTAACAGAAGGATTGCTGCAGGTGCGGTCAGTGCCCATGACGCACCATATATAGCAGCTAGATTGTATACCATTTTCTGATCGTTTACTGCGATAAAACAAGTCGTCTGCTGATTGCAGCCAGAGGGAGCCGCTACACCAGCCTTCAAGATTTCTTTTAAATCGGCATCAGGGATATGATCCGGTTTAAATGTATTACGATAGCTTTTTCTTGTGTAGATTGCATCCATTACGTCCATTCTTTTAAGTCCTTTCTATCTTCCTGTTTTTTATGCTTTTGTAATAAAATTATATCATGTATTTCTATGTTTTGCGATAGTAAATGGCGTTACTACCAATGTAATTTTAATATTCATTATTTTTACTTATAAATGGTTCTTATTTAAGTTGTTTTTGTTTGATTTCATACCAGACTTCTTCACCTACATCTTTCAAATCCCTAACATTTAAACTTGAAGATCCGGTATAAATAAATTGCAATGCCCTATAATTTTTACCTTGAAGAATCAAAAAACCTACATTAAATGAAGATTCTGAAAAATCATAGCTTTGATCATTCGACATAAACAAAGATTGTGAAAATACATAATATCGATACCCCCTATAATCAATCTCACAAATTTTTGACAATTCCTTGCTGTTATGACTTTTATTATTAGTTATATTCCCGTAAACATATAAATCTTCATTATATCTTTGCAATGTTTCATCATCAATTCCATCTATTTTAACTTTTGCAACTACGTAAGGCGTATAAGAATAATCTGCATCTGACTTTTCCTGAAACAGCTCACAAGATGAAAATTGAAGAATATGCCCTTTGTATTCCATATCGTAAGGCAAGTTTTTTAAATTAAATGTAACTCTCTTATCTCCCTCATAAATCTCAACACTCCCATTAGTTTCAGCAGCAGTTTGTATTTCCAAACCATTTTTTGAACAGCCCGTTAAACAAATAATTCCAAGAGCCAAAGCCACTGTTAAAAGGTACTTTTTCATAGTAAATCCCCCAATCGTATATATGAAATTTAACATACTTTTTAGTTTTATTCAAGAAAAGAGCGGGATATCCGAATTGTATAAAAAAACTACTAACTAATATTGATAGTTAGCAGCTCATGTGTTTACCGTTTTGAATTTGAAATTATTGTCAGATTGATCTCCTTTCGGAAAGAAGCAATGAATTTTCCGATTTTAATCTGATCCATAGGGAAGTCCTCCTTTCCTGCCCTTAGACTATCAAATCCCAATAGGATATGGAACGAACCAGCGGTTGAGTTCGCCAAATCAATATAAAATTTCCAATGCCAGAATATTATTCATTCACAGTTTTTTCACAAGACGTACAAAATTTATTTACAACTTCTACAAACTTTTTTCACATCTGTCTACTATAATTAAGATAGTAACAAGAAGAACTCCAATACTTGTTAAATTAAAAACTTTTTTTCATAACTGGCCGGTGAAAGTCACATTTCACCGGCTCCTCCCTTTTTATGGGCTAATTAATTCCTGGAAATTCTGGAATGACCGTTGCAAAGATGGTCGTTCTATTATAGAATAGGGAAGGTGCCCGTGGCATATGCAAACTTGGAGGATTTTATACATGAAGAAAAATGCAATCGTAGGACAATCCGGCGGACCAACCGCTGTGATCAATGCAAGCCTTTACGGCGTCATTAAGGAAGGAATGGCTCAGGCTGGTGTCAGCCGGGTTTACGGTATGATCAACGGCATAGAAGGCTTCATGTCCGATAATTATATGGATTTATCAAACGACTTAACGGAAGAAGAACTGGAGCTGCTGAAACTAACACCTGCTGCTTATTTAGGCTCCTGCCGGTATAAGCTCCCTGACAATCTGTCTTCTCCCCTTTATCCGGCTCTGTTTGAAAAATTCCGGGCCTTGGAAATTGGATATTTCTTTTACATCGGCGGAAATGATTCTATGGACACGGTAAGCAAGCTTTCCCGCTATGCCGCCCATCACAACAGCATCATCCGTTTTATCGGAATTCCCAAAACCATTGACAATGACTTGATTTTAACGGATCATACACCCGGATACGGCAGCGCTGCCAAATATGTGGCAGATACTGTCCGGGAAATCGTCCTGGATTCTTCTGTTTACCAGCAAAAATCAGTCACCATTATAGAACTGATGGGCCGTCATGCCGGATGGCTCACTGCCGCCAGTGCCCTGGCCAGAAAGTTTAAGGGGGATAATCCAGTACTTATCTACCTTCCTGAAACGGATTTTGATTTTGAACGGTTTGCATCGGATGTAAAGGCCGCCCTTAATAAGCATAGTACCGTTATTATCTGTATCTCAGAGGGACTCTCTGATGCCAAGGGTAAATTCATCTGCGAGTATGCCGATGAAGTCCGTTTAGACACCTTCGGCCATAAAATGCTCACCGGCAGCGGTAAAATGCTGGAGAATTTTGTCCGTGACCGATTCGGCGTAAAGGTTCGTTCCATTGAACTGAACGTAAACCAGAGATGCAGCGGTATGCTGGCCTCTGCTACTGATATAGAAGAATCTGTTCAGGCAGGCTCGCAAGGGGTAAAAGCAGCTTTAAACGGCTTTACCGGAAAAATGGTGGCCTTTTGCCGCACAGGTAACTCTCCTTATTCTATGGAATGTACTACGGTTGATGTCAACCAGGTATGCAATCAGGAAAAACTCTTCCCAGCCCAATGGATCTGCAGCAATGGTACCGATGTTACTCCGGACTTTCTGGAATATGTACTGCCTTTGATCCAGGGAGAGCCCAATCGAAAAATAGAAAACGGCAGACCGGTATATCTGTACCGGAAATGATGATTTCTATAGAACTCTTAAGAGGCACAGCCAGCTATTTCTCTGGCTGTGCCTCTTATTATTGATCAAATTCATATTTTTGATTAATAATTTTCCAATGTCTACTATATTCATTTTTTTTATGCATTTTTTGACAGTATGTATCATATATTCATAATAAAGTCTAATTCTATTTTCAAAGCACTTATGGGAGAAAGTGAACAATGAACGAAGAACCTTGTTTAGACCGCATCCCTTGCGGCATACTGAAGCTTAAGACCGATGAAGACTTAACCATTCTTTATTCCAACCAGGCAATAAAAGAACTGTTTCAAACGCCTGCTTCACTTAAGGACATGGTATGTGAATCGGAATATCCGGAGCTGCTGGCAGAAATATGCAGCCACCTCACCGGCCAGACAGTCAGCTTTGAATTGGAATTCAAAGCAAAAATGCAAAAGAACTGCGTCTGGTGTTCCTTACAACTAAATTATATTCCTGAGGAGGAAATACTGTACTGTGCAATCTCAGATATTACATGTATGAAAAAATTTCAGGAACACTTACGGATCCGCGAAGAACAATACCGGCTGGCAAGCCAGCATTCCGGCTGCCTTGTAAGCATCTATGACATTCCTTCCAGAACTCTTTCCCCCTCACCTGAATTTTCCAGAACCTTCCCCTTCCCCTACACCCAGCCCCTCTCCCCGGAGTTTCTTATTGAAAACGGCATAGTACACAGGGAAAGTGTTACAGACCTTCTGGATTTTTATCAGAACATGGAACGGGGAGTACCCGAGGGAAAATGTATCACGCGTTTAAAAACAGGTTCCGGAGATTATCACTGGTTTTCCACTCATTACTCCCTGGTGTGTACCGAGGATCAAAGGCCTCTCAGAGGAATCATATCCTATCAGGATATTACGGACCAGTATGAAAAAGAGCTGGCATATCAAAAATGGATGGAGTACATGCGCGAACAGAAAAAAGACTGCATTGGCTATTACGAATATAATTTAAAATTCGACTTATTTGAAGAGATTATAGGCGAAATGACTCAGACCATGCCGGAATATGTTACCAATTCCTTTTCCAGCATCATGAGTTTTATTGCAGAGCATCATATTTTTGAAGAAGACCGTGAGATGTTTTTGAAATTCTTCAATAAAAATCAGTTGCTCTATCACTATTACCGCGGAAACCGGTCCCTGCGGCTGGAGCATCGGCGTTTGCGGCCGGACGGAAGCGTCTATTGGGGACTTGGCCTGGTTCAGATTGTCTCCGATCCTTATACCGATACCATTAAAGCATTTATCCTCATTAAGGATATTGATGCTTCCAAACGGGAAGCTTTGACGCTTCAGGAACTTTCCAAACAGGACTCCCTGACCGGCCTGCTAAACAGGGCAACTGCCATTCATGCCATACGCAATACACTGAAAAACAGCCAGGGCCATCACATCCTCATTATGCTGGATATTGACCGGTTCAAGCAGCTGAATGATAATTACGGTCATCAGTTTGGAGATAAGGCACTCCACCGTGCTGCTTCAAGGCTTAAATCTGCCCTAAGGCGGGATGACATCTTCGGACGGCTGGGAGGCGACGAATTTATCATATTACTAAAGGATGTCGCTTACAGCATGGATCTGTACGCTCGTCTGGAAAACCTGTGCAGCTTAATTGGCAGCGCCCTGGAACCGGAAGCCCACATCTCCGGCAGTCTGGGAACAGCGGCCTACCCGGAAGATGGAACCGTATTTGAAGAATTATATGAAAAGGCTGATATTGCTCTCTATCATGCAAAGAAACATGGCCGCAGCCAATACGCAGTTTATGAGCCAGGTATGAGCATGATAAAATCATAAAGAGAAAGGGTGCTGCAAAATAATCATACAGTTTGCAGCACCCCTTTTTACAGTTTCATAAAAAATACCCTGCGGTATTTTCCCCAGAGCATCTTTCTGATTATCATGCAGAAGAAGGGACTTGAACCCTCAAGGTATTGCTACCACACGGACCTGAACCGTGCGCGTCTGCCAATTCCGCCACTTCTGCGTATAATTGTACAAATTGATGAATCAATTCGTACAATTATAATACTATACTTTTGGCAAATAATCAAGTACTTTTTTTATCCATTTCCAAATCTTTACGGTCTGGTCCAATAGAATCTATGTGAATTTAATATTCTCTGTTTTTTATGACTGTTTCTGCATCGGACTGGTCATAGACTTTTTCTTCTGTTATAATCCGAAGAGGCATTTCCTTTCCTGCAACCATATCCCGGATTGCCTTCATAAGCGGTGGACCCAGAAGCGGACTGCATTCCACTGCACAATTCAGCTTACCGTCTATCATTGCCTGAAACGCTTCCTTTGTTGCATCTACGGAAACAATGGTAATATCCTTTCCCGGATTCAGCCCATGTGCCTCCAAGGCTTCAATCGCCCCCAGGGCCATATCGTCATTGTGGGAATATATAATATCCACATCCCAGTTGTGACTGTTGATATACTCCTCAATTACCTTTTTCCCTCCATCGTAAGTAAAATCACCGTAATCCGTATATACGATCTCATACCGGGGGTTTTCTTTCAAAATTTCAAAGAACCCTTTCTTTCTCTCTTCCGTAGGCGTTGCTCCTTCACTTCCCTGAATCTCTAAAATACGAACATTTCCCTGCTCCGGTTTTACATGTTCTTTCAGCCAGCGCATTGCCCTTCGCCCTTCCTCTAAAAAATCAGCTCCGATGTATGTAGTTGTCAAATCTTCCCCTGCTTCGATTCTCCTGTCAGACATTACGACAGGGATACCGGCCTCCTTGGCCTCTTTAAGTACCTCATCCCAACCGGTCTCCACGACGGGAGAAACTACGATTACATCTACCTTCTCCTTAATATACCTCCGGATCGCCTCAATCTGCTTTTTTTGAGACTGGTCTCCGCTGTCGAAAAGTAGCTCCATATGAAACTCCCTGGCGGCCTCCTGAATCGAACGGGTATTGGCAAGCCTCCACTGGCTCTCCTGCCCAACCTGGGAATAGCCTACTGTAATTCTTCTGCCATCATCCATACTTTCTCTGTCCAGAGCCGCCAGATATTCACTGGCATTTTGAGGGTAAATGGTATGGCTTCTTAAAATCACCTGCTTGGGAACACCGCTTTCTTTCCGCAGAATATTAATTGCATACTGTACTGCCTCTTTTCCTCCTGTAGGGCAGGAAATGGTTGCCGCAAGCTTTCCTTTCCGCACCAGATCCACCCCTTCGTTTTCTCCGGTAAAGCCGTCGCACCCGATGACCTTTATCTTCTCAGCCAGATTCCTGTCCTTTAGTGCTTCGTATGCTCCAAAGGCCACCGAATCATTGTTGGCAAATATTAGGGAAACACGTTTCAGTTCTTCCTCCATGGCAAATACCGCATCATAGGCCGGATCCTTCATGTCATTTTTCAGATCACAAACAGTCTTTTCTATGCCAGGATAATCCCTGATCACCGAATCAAAGCCCTGGCTCCGCTCCTCGCTCTGCAGAGAACCGGCTGTTGCGCGAAGCTCCAGAATTTTTCCCTTCCCGCCTTCCAGCAGCCGGACTGCACATTCTCCGCCCTGCTTACCGATCAGATTGTTATCCGGGCCGATAAACAGATTATAATCAAACCCCTCCACACTCCGGTCCATAACGATGACAGGAACCCCCTCCTGATAGACATCTGCCACCTTTTTTGTTAAGCGGCTGGAATCGCAGGGAGAAATGATCAAAAGATCAATGCCGAAATCCAGAAGCCTGTCTACATCCTTTTCCTGCTTCTCTACACTGGAGGTTGCATCCGCTGTAACTATCCTGATATTGGGATACTTTCCCGCTTCCTCCTGGATCTCATTGATCAGCGCTACCCTCCATGCTTCCCGCATGTTCGCCTGGGAAACACCGATCACATATTCCACATCACTTTTATAAACCGTCTGGGTGATCACACCATTGTAAATCCGGTATCCCAAAAAAACAAATACCATAATCAGCAATATCACAAGTAATTTCGTTCTTTTTTCCATTTTACCCTTTTTCAAGTTCACTGGGAACTTCTTTTGGAATTCGTACAACAATACGCGTCCCCTGCCCCTCTTTGCTTTCCACCAACACCTGAAACTGCTCTCCATACCGGATGCGCAGCCGTTCCTTAATATAAAATAATCCAAAGCTTCTGTTCCTGCCGGCTTCTCCCGGCTCGTTTAACAATCTGGATAACTCCCCAACCGTTTCATCCTTCATGCCTTTTCCGTCATCCCATACTTCCAGGCTTACCCAATCCCCTTCCGCCTTACCAATGACTTTTAAGTGCCCGTCTCCGTTCTTCATCTTTACCCCATGGTAAATGGAGTTTTCCACCAGGGGCTGCAGGATCATTTTCGGCAGAATCACGTTCATGCAGTCTTCCTCTACCTGGATTTCATACTGCACCTTAGGTCCATACCGGATTTTCTGTATGTAAAGATAATTGGAAATATATCGGATTTCTTCCTCAATGGTAATATAGTCTTTTCCCTTGCTTAAGCTGATGCGGAAAACATTGGTAAGGGCATCCACAAGATGAACAATGTCATAGGCGGAATGCTCTCTTGCCATCCAGCCTATGGTGTCCAGGGTATTGTACAAAAAATGAGGCTTAAACTGTTCCTGGACTGCCTTAAGCTGTGCTTTCCGTTTGTTTTCCTGTTCCTTGTAAACCTCTTCCATCAATTCCTGTATGCGCTCCAGCATCTGGTTGAACCGGCGTCCAAGCTCACTGACCTCATCCAGATAATTGCCTTCAAAACGGACGGATAAGTTGCCTTTTTCCGTCTCCTTCATCAGGTTGCGGAGTCTGACAATGGGCTTTGTAACCGTCTCTGATATTTTTACTGCTACAATAAATACCGTAAGAATTGTTAAAACCAATACCCAGCCAAACATGAACAGCATAGTATGAATACCGCCCATGATTTCCTGATAGGATGAGACACTGACGGTTTTCCAGCCGGTATAGACAGATCTTTGATAGCTGATCTGATATTTTTCCCCATTGATGATTGCTGTCACAGGCTCTTCTTCCTTCCACAGCCATTCCGGGCGGATGCGGTAGACGATTTTATTGGTTGGTGCATATACTAAGTGATTCTGTTCATCCAGGACAAAAACAAATCCATTTTCGCCGATGTTGGCATCCTGAATGGCGGAAGAAATGATTTCATGTTTTACATCAAACAGCAATACGCCGATTCTCTCGCCTGTTTCCGGGTCCATAACAGCCTTCATCACCGAAAATACATCGTCAATGCTGTAGGCAGCTTCCGTAACTATATTCCTTCCGGTAACATTACTGATGATCTGCATTTCACCTGGAGAAGCCATTGCTTTTTCATACCAGACCTCTTTGGCAAACGGATCCCGGGAGACTCTGGACATCCCGGTTCCCACATACATATCATGCTCGGTTGCAAAAAAAATGCCCGCTATTTCATCATGAGTATCTGCCACCATTTCAAAGCTGTTTTTCAGTGCTGTTTCATACTCTTTCCATCGGATGTCTTCTGCAGATGGAATGCGGTCAAGATCCATAGGTTCAATAATACGGATCAGCATATTCGCAGTTTTTTCAATGCTGCTGATATAGATATCTGTGGTATGCTGTACCTGCCCCACCAGCAGAGACGTATGCTGGGTCACATTGCGTTCCGCCTCTCTGGTGGAGCTGATGATTCCCAGAATCCCTACAAAGCAGAATGGAATGAGCGCAATAAAAATATGAGAATTGATCATTTTATCACGAATTTTCATATCCATGAATCTTTTCTTCCAATATTTCATTGCCCTCACTCCAATTTTCATTACTTATTTCCTACCTATCCAGTATAGCGAAATTAACAGGTTCTTACAACTGCAATATTGGCCTTATTGCCCCTTCTTCCCCTTTGATTTTTCTGCACGGATTGAAATAACTCTCTGAATTACAATAAAGAAACAGAGAAGGGCCGCAATGGTAACTTTCGTCCACCAGGTATTCAGATTCTGATAGGTAACGATCGTCTGGATAATTCCCTCTATCATGACGCCCACTACTGTTCCCGCCACAGTACCAACGCCTCCCGTAAGCAAGGTACCGCCGATAACAGCAGAGGAAAGGGCATCCAATTCCAGGCCCAAATTCTGAAGCCCGAACCCTGCCAGAGTATAAAAACTGAACACGATTCCTCCCAGGGCCGCGCAAAAGCTGCTGATCCCATATGCCGCAATTTTCGTCCTGGCAACATTTAATCCCATAAGGCTTGCAGACGTTTCACCGCCTCCCAATGCATATAAACACCTTCCAAATTTTGTATATCTCAGGGTATAGACCGCAGCCGCAAAAACAATCAGAAGGATAAATACATAATAATAAATCTTCCCGTTCCAGGCTTTTGCTTCTCCCAGATGTACCGCTACCTTTCCCAAAGCCATGGTCTTAAAAAAAGGATCGCTTATGGGTATGGAACGCTCACTGATCACAACACAAAGCCCCCGCATTAAAAACTGGCCTGCCAATGTTACAATAAACGGCTGAAGCTTAAAATAATGAATCAGGGCCCCCTGGGTACAGCCAATGATTATTCCTGCGAGAAGCATCAGAAGAATTACCAGAAAGGCCGGAACTCCCCGTTCCAGCAGGTATGCGGAACCCACACCGGTAAATGCTATGGTGGATGCAATGGAAATATCGATCCCTCCGCTTATAAGCACAAAAGTCGCTCCGATTGCCGCTATCATCAGATATGCATTGTCATTAAAGAGGTTTAAAAAGGTTGATAAAGACATAAAGTTATTGTACTTTACGGAACCAAACAGAAACATCAGGACAAACAGTACCATGGTGATAGCCAGTGAAATATTATTGATCTGAACCCTTTTTCTTTTTGCTGTCTGTTCCATCAGCTGCCAACCACCTTTCTTTTTATCATTTTGCGCCCGATTACCAGTTCTTTAAACTGCTTTGACTGGGACAGACAAATGATAATAATCAGCAACGCCTTTAAGACACGGATATAGGCCGCCGGAACTCCAAGCGCCAGTACCGTTGTGGTGATGCTCTGTACGATCAATGCCCCGATCACACTGGCCGGAATGGAAAAACGCCCGCCCATCAGGTTCGTCCCTCCTATTGCTACGGCTAGAATGGCGTCCATTTCAATCCCCAGACCTGCATTGTTGCAGTCTGCGCCTTTGATCCCTGCACTTTCAATCAGGCCGGCTACGGCAGCAAATGCTCCGGAAATCGTATAAATTGCCAGCAGCATCCGGTCAACCTTAATGCCAACATACTTTGAGGCGGTGGGATTACAGCCTACGGATTCCAAAAACAGGCCAAATGCCGTTCTTCCCGTAAATATCACCAAAAACCCCACCAAAAGAAGCACAATAAATAATGGAAAAGGAAGACCCAAAATATAGCCTCCATTGATAAAATAGTAAGCTTCCGAGGTAATGGTAACAATCTTTCCCCTGGTAATCAGCTGTGCGATTCCTCTTCCTGCAACCATTAAAATCATGGTTGCTACAATCGGCTGAATGTTTATTTTTGCCACTAAAAATCCATTCCACATACCGCTGGCAATTCCAGCAAGAATTGCAATCATTATAGCTGCGGCCACATTTCCGTTTAACGCCGGTAAAATATTTCCGTTGACGATACTGCAGGCAATGGCACCGCTGATTGCCATGATAGATCCAACGGAAATATCGGTTCCTCCTGTGGCCAATATCATGGTCATACCGGCAGCCAATATCATAAGCTTGCTTCCGTTTCTTACGATATCAATCATACGCCCATATAAGTGTCCATCAACGATGGAAAGGAGGAAGAAATCTCCCTTGCTGACAATGCCGTTAAAGAGCAGAATCATCGCAAAGATCATGAGGGGACGAAAATACTGCTTTCCTGACAAACGATTCCAGATTTCTCTCATGACGCTTCACCTCCAGCCATAATTCTCATGATTGCTTCTTCCGATATTTCTTTTCCCTTTAACTCTCCCACCTGCTTCATATCCCGGAGTATGACCATCCTGGTGCAGCAGCGGAGCATCTCATCAATCTCCGATGAAATAAAGAGTACCGCCATTCCTCTTCCGGCAAGCTCCATGACGATTTTCTGAATCTCTGCCTTTGTTCCGATATCAATTCCCCGAGTCGGCTCATCCAGCATCAAAAAATCCGGTTCTGTGGCAAGCCACCGGGCGAGAATTACCTTTTGCTGGTTACCGCCGCTTAAATTCTTAATCAGCTGCCCGGTTCCGGGTGTTTTGATCTGAAGCTTTTCAATATAATCCATTGCAAGTTCTTCCGCTTCTTTTCTGGAAATCTTATAAAAGAGCCCTTTTTTTACCTGAAGGGCAAGTATGATATTTTCCCAGATGGAGAGTTCGCCGATAATTCCCTCTGTCTTCCGGTTTTCCGGGCAAAAGGCGATCCCATTCCGGATGGCGTCTAAAGGGGAATGGAGTTGTATGGTATTATTTTTAACTTTTATTTCACCTTCGCTGATAGGATCTATTCCAAATAAAACCCTGGCAGTCTCCGAACGGCCGGAGCCTAAAAGCCCGGAAAAGCCCAGAACCTCTCCCTTTTTCACTTTAAGCCCAAAATCCTTAATCGTTCCCGGACTGCTGGCATTGACCAGTTGAATAAAGATCTCGTTCCCATGGTGCTCTGCATCCTCCGGCTGTCTTGTACTCATACTTTCCTTAAGCCCTGCATAATCCTTTCCTATCATTTTTCCCACCAGCTCTACTTTTGGCAGATCCCTGGTCAAATAAGTTCCCACATACGTTCCGTTTCGAAGTACGGTGATTCTGTCAGTGACCTCATAAACCTGATCCAGAAAATGTGTAACAAATATAATCCCCATGCCTTCCTCACGAAGTTTTTTCATGATTTGAAACAGCTTTTCAACCTCGGCAGAGGAAAGACTGCTGGTAGGTTCATCCAGGATCAAAACCTTTGCCTCAATATCGCTTGCCCTTGCTATAGCTACCATTTGCTGGATGGCAACGGAGTAATGATCCAGATTTTTCGTGACATTTATATGTAAATCAAACTTTTCCAGAAGCTTACTGGCATCGGCATTGATTTTTTTCCAATTAATTGTTCCAAACCGGTTCTTCGGTTCCCGCCCAATGTAAATGTTTTCCGCTACAGAAAGGTTTGGACAAAGGTTAACTTCCTGATATACCGTTGAGATTCCTTCATTTTGTGCCTCCTGTGTGGATCTGGGATTGATTTGTCTTCCCTCCAGCTCAATGATCCCCTGATCCTTGATTTCTACTCCCGTCAGCACTTTAATAAGGGTTGATTTTCCTGCACCGTTTTCCCCTAATAAGGCATGTATTTCACCCCGATGAAGCTCAAATCGTACATCAGATAACGCAATGACCGCTTTCCCAAACGCCTTGGTTATATTTTTCGCTGTCAAAAGCTGATTTCCAGCACTCATGGTGTTTCCTCCTCGCATTTAAATTAAGAGGACATTTCCTCTGATATGAAAAGGGCTGCTGCAAAAATAATGATACTTTTGCAACAACCCCGCGGTTTAATATTTGCGGTCCGGAAGTACCTTAGCTGCCATATCAGCAGTGAATACGCCATCTACCGATTTTACCCATTTATCAACAGACTGGCCTGCTTTCAGCTTTGCCGCTGTTTCAAATAATAGCGGCCCAAGCAAGGGATTGCACTCTACGGTACAGTTTGCCTCTCCGGCTGCCATTGCTTCAAAGATTCCGCGGACACCGTCGATGGATACGATCTTAATATCTTCTCCCGGCTTTAATCCAGCCTCTTTGATCGCTTCAATTGCTCCAAGAGCCATATCATCGTTGTGTGCATATACACCTTTGATGTCCTTATTGGATTTCAGGAAAGACTCCATAACCTCTTTTCCCTGAGCTCTGGTAAAATCGCCGGTCTGGGAAGCTACGATTTCAATATTGGGATAGCTGGCCTTGATTTCATCGTCAAATCCGGTTTTGCGGTCCGTTGCTGCAGAAGCGCCTACCGTTCCTTCCAGTTCAACAATCTTTCCCTTTTCCCCAAGCAGTTTAGCCATTTCCTTTGCGGCCATCTTGCCTTCTTCAATGAAGTCTGAGCCAATAAAGGTTGCGAATAAATCTTCGCTCACATCCGCTCTTCGGTCCAGAAGGACAACGGGAATGCCGGCCTCTTTCGCCTCGGCAAACACCTGATCCCAACCTGTTTCTACTACCGGAGCCAGACCAATCACATCCACCCCCTGCTCAATGAAGTTTTTGATTGCCTTAATCTGATTTTCCTGTTTCTGCTGTGCATCGGCAAATAGAAGCTCTACCTTATCACCGTTTTCCGCAGCATAGGTTTGGATGGAAAGAGTTTCCGCATCACGCCATCCGGACTCCTGGCCGATTTGAGCGAAACCAACTACCAGCTTTTCCCCTGATGCTTCAGCCGTTTTAGCCGTGGTTTCCTCTGTCTTGGTCTCCTCCGCCTTTGCAGCAGTATCAGCCTGTGCAGCCGTAGTCTGGGGAGCTGCTGTAGTTGCGGCCCCGCTGCTGGCTCCGTTGCTGCATCCGGCTAAGGAAACCGCAGCCATGGAAGCGCATAGCAGCATGCTTAAAAATCTTTTTTTCATGATTTAATCCTCCTTTTTTATTTGAACCATACGGCTATTATGCCGGAAGGAGGGAAAAAAGTCTTTGCAATAATTTGAGTAAAAAGTATAAAATCATTGCATGGAGGAGTTCTGATTATTTTTCTTAATCAATCTCCGGTATTCTCCGGGGCTGACGCCCAGATTCTTTTTAAACACATTGCTGAAGTAATGCTGGTTCGCATATCCGGCCAGCTCCGCAATTTCATATATCTTCAATTCCCCGTTATGTAATAGCTCTATGGCCTTCCGGATCCTGACACTGGTCAAGTAGTCAACAAAGGTGACTCCCATCTCTCTGCGGAACATCCTGCTTAAATGGGCTACAGACAGGTTCACATGGTCCGCCGCATCCTGGAAGGAAAAATCCTCCCGTGAGTAGTTGTCCTCAATATACAGCTTCACATCCTTAATCACAGACGAACCGGTTTCCAGTTCCTTTAGACGGCTGACGGCTGCTTCGTAGGTTTCAGCCAGAGATCCGTAATCATCTCCGTTCACCTGCATGATTACACTGCGCACGGGCAAATGCGACTCCAGTATTTTACAGTAAATCTCCGCTTGTTCCTCTGCATTTTCCGGAGCCATTGTCTTTGATATCACCACCAAATTTCCGTGCCGGTCCTGGCAGCTGTTTGGATTCACCAGCCCCTGAAACATTTCATTTGCAATATTCTCAGCAACAAAAAACAGCAGATCTTCATTCCAGGTGCCTTTTACGTCTTCCATTTTCTGATATTCCAGGGAAACCACCGTAACGGTAAATGGCTGGGGAAGTGATAAGTTTAAATATTGTGACCGTTCCCCAATCTCTTCTCTTGTATAATGCCCTTCCAATGCTCTCTGCAAAAAGTTAGAGGCAAGATAAGTACGGTTTTGTGCAAGCATACTCATCGCCCAGTCAAGGTATTTATCTTCACTCTCCTCTCTATGCAGTCTTTCCCGAACCCGCTGCATCATCTCGTCAAAAGGCCCTTCCATCAGCGGCTTTAGAAGATACTCAAAAACCCCCAGTTTCAAAGCTTCTCTGGCATATTCAAACCGGTCATACCCGGTGATGATCACTACCACCGCTCTGGGGTTCGTTTCCCTTAATTTTTTTATGAATTGAAGGCCATTAAGAAATGGCATATTAATATCAACAAAATAAACATCCGGCGAAACGCCCTTTGCCAGTTCAAGAGCCATCTCTCCATCCTCTGCTTCTGCTGCCAGTTCAAAATCGCCGTATTGTTTCAAAAAACTGATGATCCCCCGGCGAATGATGTACTCATCATCTGCTACCAGTACTTTATACCCCATAGGTACCCCTCCTGAATTTTATTAGCTTCTTTCACCGTATACTTTTTCGTACTTCTAAACTTTTTATTTCACTTTAATCATTCTCCCGTGAAACCAGCAATGCTTATGCTTGATCACCTTCTGCAAATGCATTTATAATCATAACATAAATTTTTTAAATTCTCCATTGACTCTCACATTATGGTATACTCTATACTGTAATTGAGCTCAAAAACACATATATGTGAGGTAATAAAAATGCTGAAAATAGGTGATTTTTCAAAACTGTCAAGGATCAGTATACGGATGCTGCGTCATTACGATGAGATCGGCCTGTTGGTTCCGCAAACCACTGACAGCGTAACCGGATACCGTTATTATGGGGAAGATCAGCTGCCGGTTGCAGGCAGAATCACAGCGCTTAAGGATATGGGGTTTAGTCTCGCTGCGATCAGGGAAATCCTTAAAAGCTATGATGACCCACGGGCATTGGCCGACTTTTTGACGGTAAAACAGGCTGAGGTAAAGGCCGAAGCCGCAGAAACAAACCGCCGTTTACTTCTCCTTGACACAGCCATCAAACGGCTGAGAAAGGATGATACCGCTATGAGTTATAATGTTGTTTTAAAAAGTTTACCAGAACGCTATGTTGCCAGCGTCCGGCAAGTGATTCCTTCCTACGATCAGGAAGGTATTCTGTGGAACCTTATGATGACAGATACAGCTTCACTGCATCTGCAGCCTGCTGATAATTGCTGCAGCCTGGCAATCTTCCACGATGAGGGATACAAGGACAGCGATGTGGATGTGGAAATACAAATTTCGGTAAAAGGTGTTTATCATGATACGGAGCACGTTGTGTTTAAAACTGTACCTGAAATAGAGATCGCCTCAGCGACCTACAAAGGCAGCTATGAGCAGCTTACCGCTGTAAACAATTCCGTGGCAAACTGGGTAAATGATAATGGATATGAATTTAACGGAGCCATGTTTTGCATCTATCACGTCAGTCCCGCCCAAACCCAGAACCCAGAGGAGTTAGTG
Source organism: [Clostridium] saccharolyticum WM1 (assembly GCF_000144625.1). Classification (NCBI taxonomy): domain Bacteria; kingdom Bacillati; phylum Bacillota; class Clostridia; order Lachnospirales; family Lachnospiraceae; genus Lacrimispora; species Lacrimispora saccharolytica. The sequence goes on from NC_014376.1 coordinate 2,458,999, forward strand.
ACCGAGGTTTGCTATCCAGTTAAAAAGAAATAATAATAACCGAATATCAATGAATTCGAAAGACAGCTTTGCAGTCAAGACCACCCGTAAAACGGGTGGCTTGTGAAAAGGGTATAACCCTTTGATACTAGGCCAGCGTCTCAAGGCGCTGGCTTTCACTTCGTTCAAGCCACTATGCTTTTGACTCGTCGCCGCCCCTGAAGGGGCCTTTGTAATACCGACTAACCCTTAAAAGGGTCCTCGTATTCTTTTACACTTAGTTTATCTTGCATAATATCCGCTTTTTCCTGCTCCTGTATATATTTTCGGATGGTGTCCTCATTTAGTCCTACTGTGCTTACATAGTATCCTTCCGACCAAAAATGTCGGTTTCCGAATTTATACTTTAGGTTTGCGTGGCGATCAAACATCATAAGGGCGGATTTGCCTTTTAGATAACCCATAAAACTGGATATGCTAATTTTAGGTGGAATACTTACCAGCATATGTACATGATCCGGCATAATATGGCCTTCTAAGATTTGGACCCCCCTTATAATTACATAGTTGCTTCAAGACTTCTCTCAAATCTTCCTTGTATTGATTATAAATTACTTTTCGTCTATACTTAGGTGTGAAGACGATATGATATTTGCACATCCATTTCGTGTGTGCCAGTTCATTGGCTTTCTTCGCCATTGAAATCACCTTTCCTTTCTCTAATAGTGGCTTGGACACCTCTATTATAATCGGAAAGGTGATTTTTTGTATAACTTACTGACTCGCACCCGCATAGCGGGTGGTTTATTATTTCACATGGATTCATTTCTCTTAAAGAGAAACTCACCCATGTTCAACAGGCTAAAGCCCATAAAACAAAAAACGAGGGTTTTGAATTTCTCATCCAAAACCCTCGTTTCGCTGTATCAATACAGAATATCTGAATTGATGTTCCCTAATATTATAATGCGGGAGATGGGACTTGAACCCACACGATCATACAACCACAAGATCCTTAGTCTTGCCTGTCTGCCAATTCCAGCACTCCCGCATGTCATATAAGAAATTTAAACCATACACCTATGACTATTTGTATAGCTCGTGCAGAAGAAGGGACTTGAACCCTCAAGGTATTGCTACCACACGGACCTGAACCGTGCGCGTCTGCCAATTCCGCCACTTCTGCATTTTGTTATTACCTCTCGCAACAACAATAGTTATTATAGTATACAAGCCCCTATCTGTCAACAACATTTCCCTATATTTTTGAAATATTTTTTTTGTATATATTTTTCATAAAATATTGACAATTTTACTTAAGGATGCTAAAATAGGCTTCGTTGTGCGGGAGTGCTGGAATTGGCAGACAGGCAAGACTAAGGATCTTGTGTCTGTATAGACGTGTGGGTTCAAGTCCCATCTCCCGCACTTTTTATTTTTTTTATTTTTCCTATTGACATATTTATCTTTTTGGGTATAATAGTTCATGTATTCCTCGATAGCTCAGTCGGTAGAGCAAACGGCTGTTAACCGTTGGGTCGTAGGTTCAAGTCCTACTCGGGGAGTTTTTTTATTGCCAGCAATGTATTTTATGCAGAACGTCATTCATTCAATTCTTTTATAACAGCAAGAACCCCTTCGTGATCATTATCCAGTGTTTCAAAAGCTGCACTTTCTTTTACTTCCTTCGGCGCATTTCCCATGGCATAGCCGTACTTCACAACCTTTAGCATGTCCATATCGTTATGTCCGTCACCAAACGCCATGGCTTCCTCCAGGGAAATTCCACGATAATTGCATAAGTAGGTGATTCCCGCTGATTTCTTTACACTTCCATGCATAACTTCCAGATAATTTTCATTCGACAACGCAATGGATAATTCCGGATAATCCTTTCTTAACCAGATTTCTACATTATGGATTTCCTTTGCCTCTCCCATCAATAGGAACTTATGGATTCCGCCTTCCTCCTCAAACTCTTTTTTGATATCCCCTTCGGCTGCATTTAACCCGGTGATCGCTTCCTCCCTCCGAACCCATGGATCATCAGCATTGTCAACGATCCACTTTTCATAGCCATAAGTATTGCAGCATATCCTGGGAAATTCTGTTTCTAATACTTTTTTAATTTTTAATGCATGATTCAGTTCCAGAAGACAGCTATATAATATTCTTCTGTTTGCATCGTATATCAAACCGCCGCTATAACTGATAATAGGGCTATGGCTGCCGATCTGGCGCCGAATGCTTGCCACACCTTCCGGCATTCTTGCTGAAACCAAAACAAAAGGTATCCCTTTTTGTTCCAGTTCAATGATTTTATTACGGGTTCCATCGGTTATCTGATGGCAGCTGTCAAGTAACGTTCCATCAATATCACTAAAGATTATCTTCACCCTGCCCGTTATATTGTTTTGCATCGCCATCTGTGAATCCTCCGTTTCATTGTCTGCTTCTTCACAATCCGCTGCTTCTTCCGGCTCAGAGTCTATAATATCAAATCACCTACTCCATTTTCCTTCCCTTGCAACCCATAAATCCAGATCAGGAAGGACAACCTGCCGTAACTGACTCCATGATACAACAAATACCCTGACAGTTAAACACAAATTATTTTTTGTGTTCAACCATCAGGGCACCATTTGCTTTACTCCAATACCTCTGCAGGTTTTTCAATCTCCATTTTTTCAGGAAGTATGAGATTCAGCACTAAGGCCATGACAAACACCACAGCCACGCAATTCTGTGCGAATACATCCTGAATGATTTCCGGGAATATGTGAAAAATTTCAGGAACCAGGGTAAACCCAATTCCCACACTAAGGGAAAGAGCGCTGATAATGGAATTTCTCTGGGAAAAACCAGCCCGGGCCATCATCTGCATTCCGCTTATGATGATGGATCCAAACATCATAATGGTACAGCCTCCCAGTACTGCATCTGGAAGAGATGCAAAAAAGGCACCGATCGGCGGAAATAAACCAGCCAGTATCATACAGACAGCCCCTGTCATAATGGTGTAACGGTTGACCACCTTTGTCATGGCAATGAGTCCTACATTCTGACTGAAAGAAGTAACCGGAAGGCAGCCAAACAGGGAAGAAATACTGCTGGCAAAACCATCACAGGCAAGGGATCCGGAGATCTCTTTTTCCGTTATCTCACGGTCAAGACCTGAAATTACCATTGCCGTGGTATCTCCGATTGTCTCTGTTGCTGAAACCAGGAATATCACCACCACTGACAAAATAGCGCCCATATGGAATTCCGGAAGATAAGGTAATACTCTGGGCAGAGATATGAATCCTCCGGTAAATATCCCACTCAAGTCCACAATTCCAAGAACAGCAGAAAGGATGTAGCCTACTGCCAGTCCAAATAAAACAGAAAGCTGCTTCCAAAAGGATTTGGCAAAAACGTTAAACAAGATGCTGCTAAGCAGCGTCACAAACCCTATTAAAAGATTAGTTGCCGACCCGAAAGAGTCACTGTAGCCGCCGCCAAAAGATCTGGCGCCAACGGTTAAAAGGGAAAAACCGATGGAAGTAACCACACAGGCCGAAACAATTGGAGAAATCAGCTTTCTCCAATACTTTGCAAAAAGCCCCAGGATTCCTTCAACTGCACCTCCAACGAGAATGGCCCCCAATATACCCGGATATCCGTATTTAACTCCCACCGAGCACAAAATAGTAACAAACGTAAAACTAACCCCCATGACGATAGGAAGCTTTGCCCCGATTTTCCATAACGGATACAGCTGAATCAAGGTGGCTATTCCCGCAACAAACATGGCATTCTGAATGAGTACGGCAGTCTGCCCTTGATCCAGCCCTGCTGCGCCCGTCACAATGACAATCGGGGTCAAATTGGCTACAAACATAGCCAGTACATGCTGCAAACCGAATGGTATCGCCTTTCCTAACGGCACACGCCCATCCAGCTTGTAAATATTATTCATGCTGATTTCCGAGTTACTTTTCATATTCCTTCTCCTTTTTTTGTATTTCAGTTTCTTGTAAAAAAATAACTTCCGAAGTTTAAAGACAGCAAAAATAAACTGCCTTTGTAGCCCTGACATTTCGGAAGTCGGATAGAGACGCCCAGGCCATTATCCCGGGCATATACAAGACACTGTATATAAAACTATTCATTTTTCACAAAAAACTGTTTTAGCATCTTATATGATATATCATTTTTCACATGTTTGTCAATATTTTTTTGGTTATCAAAAAATTATTTAGGTGACTCGTACATTATATTGTAATCCCGCGAACAGGATCTTATATATTTGCTTCTATTTCCCAAAAAACCACAATAAAACAGCCCCGAAGACAACGGTCACGGGGCTGTTTTATTGTTAAAGTTTTTAAAAACGAAGTTATTTTCCTTGCTTCTATCTTATCGTACGTTCATTGTATCAGCAATCGTCATCGTTGTGCCAGCGGGCAGCGCTGTAGCAGCCATCCCGAAAACCTGCACAATACGCTTCTCTTCTTTCCTTTTCACATTCGTCTTTTTCTTCTTCATAATAACATCTATTATTACAGCCGCAGTTATAATTGCAATTACGTCTGCAGTTGTTATTACAGCCGCCCCAAAAACAACTCATATTGACACCTCTTTTATTAATTTTATATTTTATTATATGGGACCAGTAGAAAAGATGTGAAGCTTTTTGTATTTCAGTGTATGGCGTGTTTATGATCCATTCTGACCCATTATCTACCGAAAGGAACTGATTATTTTTACGTTAGAAACGCGGACTTTAAACAAAGAGCAGCCTTCCCTTTTATTTCCAGTATTAATCGAACATATATTCGAATATAATGTAACTGAGGTGAGATCACATGAACAATGTTATATTCCATATTGACGTAAACTCTGCTTTCTTAAGCTGGGAAGCAGTATACCGGTTGCATCACTTAGGAGGGAAACTGGACTTACGGCAGATACCGTCTGCTGTGGGAGGAGACAAATTCAAAAGGCACGGAATAATACTGGCCAAAAGCGGACCGGCAAAGAAATACAAGATACAGACCGGAGAACCTGTAACCGATGCTCTGAGAAAATGTCCGCACCTTATTCTTGTACCGCCGAATTATAATCTGTATCAGAGATCATCACAGGCATTTATAGAAATATTAAAAGAATACAGCCCTTCCGTGGAGCAATATTCTATCGATGAAGCGTATATGGATATGACAGGCACTGAATCATTATTGGGAAATCCGGAGGATGTTGCAAATGAAATCAGAACGCGCATTCATAAGGAATTGGGGTTTACTGTGAATATTGGAATTTCAAATAATAAGGTTCTTGCCAAAATGGCTTCTGACTTCCAAAAGCCTGACCGGATCCATACACTTTGGCAAAATGAAATAAGCACAAAGATGTGGCCGCTGGCGGTATCCGAGCTGTTTTTTGTAGGCAGAGCAACTTCCCGTAAGCTTGGGGATATTGGCATTAAATCCATCGGAGAATTGGCACAGACAAATTTATCTATTATAAAAAGCCATTTTGGCAAATACGGGGAAGTCATATGGTCTTTTGCAAATGGAATTGACTTTTCGTCCGTGGAGCCGGTTCCTGCGCCGAATAAGGGATATGGCAACAGTACCACCATATCTTTCGATGTAACCGATGCAGATACTGCCAGACTGGTACTGCTGTCTTTGGCAGAAACCGTATCAGCAAGACTGCGGACAGATGATGTGAAAATCAGCGTAGTATCCGTTGGAATAAGGGATTACAATTTTGAATATTACAGCCGTCAAAAAACTCTGTTAACTCCCACAAATATAACCAATGAAATTTACAGTGCAGCCCGGGAGGTTTTTGAAAACATGTGGAACCATATCCCTATCCGTCATTTAGGAATCCACACAAGCCATGTAACCGGAGAAAGCAGCCGTCAATTAAACATCTTTGATAACACAAATTACGAAAAATTAGAAAAACTTGATAAAACAATTGATGAAATCCGAAAGCGCTTTGGCATGGACTCGATCAAAAGAGCCAGCTTTATATCGGTTAAAACCATTGATCATATGAGCGGCGGAATCAGCAGAGAAAAAAGGACCGTAGATTACAAGAAACAAAATATATTATAGGTGATGGATATGGGAATATTTGGAATAGGGACTAATGTAACAGATATTGACGGCGGAGAACTGCACGGCAGGATGTACCATGTTGCTTGCAAGGCATGGTTCACGGCCAGCTGCAGCCCCAGACCCCTGAGTATTAAGTTCGAAGGCGATGACGGTATGATACAAACAATATCTGATATCGCCATAAAGTGCTCCGAGGATAAAAATTATAACGGCATTCCCTCAAAAGAATTTCAATGCATAGCAATTATCGGCGGCATACGCCAGGAATTTAAGCTGGTTTTTTACATGGAAGCCTGCAAATGGGTGATGGTAATATAAAAAGGCGGCATCTTTCACACACGCTTCACAGATTCCTCATATTCCCGTCACAATTTTCCGGTATATTTATATTTGTAAAGAGGCAACGACCTTTTAATAAAACTTTTTTTCATACAGCCGGCAGGATTCCCCCAATCCTGCCGGCTCCTCCCTTTTTATAGGATCGGGAGTGCTGTATCTGCTATGGTTAGCAGTGAGCAGCCTTAAAATATTTGATTTCGTTTATTATACAGAGTCCGATATCCAAAAAACAAGGAGCAGAATACCGCAAGGCAAACGACCGTGGTAATCGCTATCATAATGGCGATTTGATACAAAATGGCTGTTGCAGGCAACGTTCCCGACAGTATTTGACCTGTCATCATACCGGGAAGGGAGATAATACCCATGCCGAGCATAGAATTCAGCGTAGGGAGCAAGGCGGTTTCCACGGCTTTGTTTACAAACGGGATCAGAATACTTTTGGGAGTTGCCCCTATATCAATCAATGTATTAATCTGGGATTTCTGCGCTGTGACATTCTCATGAAAAGTCTTCAGACCAAGGCTAACCCCTGTCATGGCATTCCCCATAATCATTCCGCTGATGGGAATGGTATACTGAGGCTTCCAAAAACTCACCCCTATTACCCCCAAAATAAAAAACAAAATTACGGAAAGGCCGGTAAATGCAAGGGAACAAGCAACAATTATCTGAAACCTTCTATTGATTCCATTACTTCTGGAAAGGGCCGTATGGATGGACATGGCAATCATAGCTGCAAGATAGCATATAACAAACATTGGATGCGGATTCTTAAAAATATAAGTTAATACAAGACCTGCAAGCACAAGCTGTACTGTCATACGGAGGCTCCCGATAATCAATAATCTGCTTTGGCTGATTTTACAGAATTTCATAACTGCCAAAACAATAAGCAGAAGCAAATATACGATACTGAATTTCCAAAGGTTTAATACAACAATCCCATCCATCTTACACCTCCAAATCCAAAACGATGATGGTATCCGCATACTGCTGAGCCAGTGCTTTGTCATGGGTTATGGCAATTAGGGTAATCCCGTTTTTCAGACAATACTCCTTTAAATTTTGCATCAGCGCATTGGCTGTGGATTCATCAAGCGCTGAGGTTGGTTCGTCAAGCATTAATACTTTCGGGATAAAAGACAGACAAATGGAGATAAAAACACGCTGCCTCTCTCCGCCGGATAACTCACTGCAATTCATATCCAAAGGAAAATTTGCTATGCATAGCTTCAGAGACTCCAAAATTTCTGTATCTGCCGGCGGGGTTAATTCTCTATAGCGATAAAACCGAATAAAGTTATTTCTAATCGTGTCATCAAACAGAAAGATATTCTGAGACACCAGAGAGACTTCCCGTCGAAGCATGATTGTGTCATAATCTGTGACCGGCCTGTTCCGATAGAGTATTTCACCGCTGTCAGCGGAAACAGATACGTTAAGAAGCTTTAACAAGGTGCTTTTTCCGCAACCACTTTTCCCACAGATAAAAGTGACTTTCCCTTCCTCTATCATAATATGCTTATAGCTGACAACTCCTTTGTAATGAACGTTGCGAACAGAAAATAAATTCATATTTCCTCCTTGTCTATTGCATCAAAATATGATAAGCTTTATATATCGAACTTCAATATCGGTTTTCGATATACAAAGTATATCACGGGAGGTACCAGAATGCAAGAACCTGTTTTAAGAAAACTTTTTTTAGCATTTATACAAGTTCATATTTTACACCATGCAAAAAAAGAGCCTATATACGGCTCATGGATGACAGAAGAGTTAAAACATCATGGGTATAAAATCAGTGCAGGAACACTGTATCCAATATTTCATAATCTGGAAAAAGACGGATTGTTAAGAGCAGAAAGCATAACCGTTGAGGGGAAGGTCCGAAAATATTATTCAATAACCGAAAAAGGGACTTCTGTCCTGGAACAAGCCAAAGAGAAAATTGCTGAATTAAAAGGAGAGATTCAGTAACCGGATGCCATTGGGAACGGCAATATGGAACACAAAACAGAGACGGGATATTTTACTGAAAAGCATTTTTTAAGGCGGGCCCTGTAACACCAGGTACCCGCCAACTTTATTTTATCAGCAATCTGATTCATTCTCGTGATGATGATGATGATGATGCTGGCAGCGCGGGTCATTGCAGCCATCCCGGAAACCAGCACAGTAAGCTTCTTTTTTTGCTTCTTCGCAAGGATCAATATAATTGCATCTATGATTGCATCTATTGTTACATCTATTGTTGCAGTTGCAACCGCAAGAGTTTGAATTAAAACAGCCCATATTATACACCTCATTTATTAGTATATACATCATTATATGAAACAAACAAACAAGATGTGAATCCCAGGGCTTTCAACAGCCCTTCCCTGATTCCTGAAGCATTTCCTTTATCTGCGGTATGGTTTTGCCGTTCTGACGCATTTCCCTTATTTCCTCAATACGGGCGATTGCTTCTACACGTTTGAATCTCCTGGTAGATTCGTTTCTGCCTGTTCAAAAGGCAGCATTCCCTCTTCTGTATAGAACTTTAGGGTACTGTATCTGACGTTGGTTAGACGCACCAATTCTCCACCAGACGCAGCCGGTCCTCTGGGCTTTTGTGGTAACTGAAATTATGTGATTACCAAACGGATACGGCTCAGTTGTTATACCATTCGGAAAACGGAGAAAACCTTATGATGACCGTACAAAAGCATTAAAAGACCCCGGTAACACGAGGTTTCCGGGGTCTGTATATGCGATCAATTAAGCCACTTTGGATTTTGCCAGCTCTGCTAATTTAGTGAAGCCTTCTGCATCATTAACTGCCATGTCGGCCAGAACTTTTCTGTTTAAATCAACTCCAGCTAACTTTAAGCCGTGCATAAATACGCTGTAGGACACACCATTGATACGGGCTGCAGCGTTGATACGGGCGATCCATAACTGTCTGAACTGTCTCTTTCTTTCTTTTCTTCCTGCATAAGAGCTTGTTAATGCTCTCATAACGGACTGCTTTGCAACTCTATACTGTTTGGAACGAGCGCCTCTGTAGCCTTTAGCCATCTTTAACACTCTGTTATGTTTTTTCTTAGCGTTCATACCGCCTTTAATTCTTGCCATCGGTTTTTCCTCCTTCTTAACTTAAGATCCTATAAATATGGTAAAATCTTCTTCATTACTTTTGCATTGGTTGCATCGGTAACGATATCTTTTCTAAGATTTCTTTTTCTCTTAGTTGATTTCTTAGTTAAGATGTGAGATTTGTAAGCTTTATTTCTTACAAGCTTTCCTGTTCCTGTAACTTTGAAGCGTTTTGCAGCTGATTTGCTTGTTTTTAATTTAGGCATTGTATTTTCCTCCTTGATAATGTTCTATTAGCGTTTTGCAGTTAAAAACATAACCATGCTTCTTCCTTCCACCTTGGACGGCTTGTCAATGGTTGCAATATCTGCTAACTTCTCAGCGAAATCATCCAGAATATACTTTGACTTTGACATATGCGCCATCTCACGACCTCTGAAACGTAAGGTTACCTTAACTTTATCTCCCTTTTCGAGGAACTTCCTTGCGGCGCCCATCTTCGTGTTTAAATCGTTCGTATCAATGTTAGGAGATAAACGAACTTCCTTTACTTCGATTACCTTCTGTTTCTTTTTAGCTTCTTTTTCTTTCCTTGCCAGTTCATAACGGTATTTACCATAATCGATAATCTTACAAACCGGTGGTTTTGCAGTCGGAGCAATTTTAACCAAATCCAGTTCTGCTTCCTTTGCCATCTGCAGAGCATCCCTGGTAGACATGATCCCTAATTTTTCTCCGTTTTCACCAATCAACAGAACTTCCTTATCTCTGATCTGTTCATTAATCATTAAATCGCTAATTGTCGTGCACCTCCATCATATAGTGTGTGTTGGCCGGAATCCACATTGCTGCCCATAGGCATAAAAAAAGTAGATAGACAAACGCTATCCACCACCAAAGTCTCTACACAGTACACCTATGTACCAAAGGCTATGAACCAGGGACACTTACTCGTGCCGTGGTGAGGCGGATACCTACTTTCCTGTTGCTGTTTTCACAACTTTTATTATGATACTATATATTTACCTTTCTGTCAACATTTTTTTAACGACATCATTTAAATATGTCTCAAATCCTTTTCCGGTTATCCTTGCAACTTTTCATTGGCAGAGCTACAATGATGGTATAATAAGATAATAAATCAGGAGGCGCTTGATATGTGGTTTGTTTTCGCTCTTCTTTCCTCCGTTTTTGCTGCATTCACTTCCATTCTGGCTAAAATGGGAATCGAGGGGGTCAATTCCAATCTGGCTACGGCCATCCGCACAGTTGTTGTGGTACTCATGGCCTGGGTGATCGTTTTTTTCACAGGAGCCCATACAGGAGTTTCAGAGATCAGCAAAAAAAGCTGGCTTTTTCTCATTCTGTCCGGTATTGCCACCGGCCTTTCCTGGATTTGCTATTATAAAGCCCTTCAAATGGGAGAAGCTTCCAAGGTGGTTCCAGTAGATAAGCTAAGCATTGTACTCACGGTACTCCTGGCATTTCTTATTCTTCATGAACAGTTTTCCTTGAATAAGCTCATAGGTATCCTGATGATTACGGTTGGAACCTTTGTTATGATCTTGTGATCCGCTGGTCTGTTTGAAACAAAATGCGTCAGGAGTTTTCCTGGCGCATTTTATTTATGCCTTATCTGGTTTTAAAGGTTGAACATTCGGTATGCTCTGCTGTGCTTGCACCGTCTCCTGCAATTCCGATATGCTCAGCTGAGCAGTGGCGGTCTTCATTGTAAACGCAGTTGACCGCCTCACAATCCACTTCCAGACGGCTTTCCGGAGTCTTGAATAAGTTACGGAAGGAGCCGTCTTTGTTCTCATCAAAGCTTCCGCAGCAGGTATCATAGCTATCCTTTGCCTGGGATCCTTCCACGATGATGGCGGATTTGCAGCAATAATTATCGGAATTATGAAGACAGCTTGTTACATTGCAGTCTAATTTTGTCATGGCTTATTTCCTCCTGGCATTCTTACTTAAGATGATGTTTCAAAACTAGTATGCACACAGAATAAGGAAAATATTCTCACAAAATCCCCGCTCCCTGCTGCTCATCCTTTACCGGACGGAAAGGCTTTGCCAGATAGTTTTTATTTATTTGGTTTCTTCTGTTATATTTATCTTTTTGATTTCCTTTGTACGAATCTCCCGGCAGATATCATCAATAAAACCGGAAAGCGGGTGCTGGCCCTCATCACCGTTAAAACGGCTGCGTACTGATACCACGCCTTCCTCTTCCTCCTTCTGTCCTACCACCAGCATATAAGGAAGCTTTGACAGACGCGCTTCGCGGATCTTGTATCCGATTTTTTCCGCACGTTCGTCAACGGTTGCAAGAATGCCGTTTTCCTTTAACTGAGCCGCAACCTTGCCGGCATATTCATGGTATTTTTCAGAAATAGGAAGAATGCGTACCTGCTCAGGGCATAACCAGGTCGGAAATGCTCCTTCATATTTTTCAATCAGCCATGCCAGGGTTCTTTCATAGCAGCCCATGGAAGTTCTGTGGATAATATAAGGACGTTTCTTGGTTCCATCCTTATCCACAAAGCTCATATCAAAGCGCTCTGCCAGGAACATATCAAGCTGAATGGTGATCATGGTATCTTCTTTGCCGTATACGTTCTTTGCCTGAATATCCAGCTTGGGGCCGTAAAATGCCGCTTCTCCGGCGGCTTCCGTATACTGGATTCCAATATGATCCAGGATCTTCCGCATCATGTCTTCCACTTCATCCCACATCTCAGGCGTACCCAGATAGTGGTCTGCGTTGTTTGGATCCCATTTGGACATCCGGTAGGTTACATCGCCTTCCAGTCCCAGTGTTGTAAGACAGTATTTTGCCAAATCCACGCAGCCTTTAAATTCTTCTTCAATCTGGTCAGGACGTACGATCAGATGTCCTTCGGAAATGGTGAACTGGCGGACGCGGGTCAATCCGTGCATCTCGCCGGAATCTTCGTTGCGGAAAAGGGTGGAAGTCTCGCCGTATCTGCATGGCAGGTCACGGTAAGATTTCTGGCTCTGCTTATAAACATAGTATTGGAACGGGCAGGTCATTGGGCGGAGGGCGAATACCTCATCGTCGGTTTCCTCATTTCCCAGAACAAACATCCCTTCCTTATAGTGATCCCAATGGTCGGAAATGATATACAAATCCTTCTTTGCCATAAGAGGAGTCTTTGTTCGCATATAGCCCCGCTTTTCTTCCTCGTCCTCAATCCATCTCTGCAAGGTCTGGACAATCTTTGCCCCTTTGGGCATCAGAAGGGGAAGCCCCTGGCCGATCACATCGACCGTAGCGAAAATCTCCAGGTCACGGCCCAGTTTGTTATGATCCCGGTTTTTGATACTTGCCAGATATTCCAGATGTTCATTCAATTCTTCTTTTTTGGCAAAAGCGGTGCCGTAAACCCGGGTAAGCATGGCATTCTTCTCGCTGCCTCTCCAATATGCGCCTGAAGAAGAGATGAGCTTATATGCCTTAATGGATTTTGTGTTCATCAAATGGGGGCCTGCACATAGATCCGTAAACTCGCCCTGCCGGTAGAAGGAAATCTCTGCCCCCTCCGGAAGATCCTGAATCAGCTCCACCTTATAAGGCTCGCCCTTTTCCTCCATAAATTTAATTGCTTCTTCTCTAGGAAGAGTAAAGCGCTCAATTTTGACCCCTTCTTTAATGATCTTCTTCATTTCATCTTCAATTTTATCCAGATCTTCTCTAGAAAAGGAAGGAATATCAAAATCATAATAAAACCCATTTTCAATCGAAGGTCCGATAGCAAGCTTTGCCTGGGGATACAGCCTTTTTACAGCCTGTGCCAGAATATGGCTTGCTGTATGGCGATAAGCGGAAAGACCTGCCGGATCGCTGACAGTGAGAATGCTTAAGCTGCAGTCCCCGTCAATAACGGTCCTTAAATCCACAACCTTTCCATCCACTTCGCCTGCACAGGCATTTCTAGCCAGACCTTCGCTTATATCGGAAGCGATATCAATCACTGACATTGCATGTTCATATTCCTTGACTGAACCGTCTTTTAATGTAATCTTCATTTGCCATCAATCTCCTTTACTTATTTTTTAAAATAATCTCATTCCAAAGGGGACATCCCCTTTGCTTTATAGCCTTCGGAACAGCCACGCTGCTTCCTGCCAGGCTAAATTTGAAAACTTGCTTTTTGGATTTTTCTTGCTGCCGCGGCAATCGCCAATGAATAAGCAAGTATATTCGTCCGCTTCATCGTCCTCACAAATAAAAAAAGCCCCTTTCCGTATGCTTCCATACAGAAAGGGACGATTCTATTCTAAAAATCGCGGTTCCACCCTTTTTGAGCGGACAAAATAACTGTCCAAACCACTTCTTACGACGATAACGGTGTCACCGTTCCCAATTAGGGGACGCTCCAAGCTGGTTTTCTCATATCATTCCCGTAAGACGCTTTCACCAAACACGCCTCTCTCTGACCTTTCCTGATATAATACTGGTCTTGTCAATGCTTTTTCAATATTACATTATAGTTTTAGATTATAGCACGGTTAGGAAGTTTGTCAAGTGTCATGAAAAATTTTTCATAAAAGGATGATCAAAGCTGCCGTAATTGCTGCTATGCTAAGTACAATGGAAAGAGAATTAATGGCACTTGCCGTCTCCACATCTCCTTTTAAAGCTCCGGTAAAGGCAGGCGCCACGGAAGATACAGGACCAAGGGACACAATGGCCAGTGCCTGCCGCACCTCCAGCTCAAAGGGTGTCAGATAATAAAATCCCACCGCCATTAAAATCCCAAGAATATAACGTCCCCCTAATATCCTGAGAATGTGGCCCATCTTTTCCTTTTCCATACGGATCTCAAAGCCGATGCCGATCATTAAAAGGGCAAGAAAAGCATTGGCCCCTCCTGCTGTATCTGCCAGGCTGATCAGGACAGAAGGCAGCTTTATATTTAATATGCTTAAAACTGTCATAAGGACATAAGCGTCAAAAGGAGCCGAAGAAAATAGCTTGAGCACTGCTTTTTTTACGGAAGGCTTTTCCTCCTCTCCTATGACCATACTGGCCAGAGTATAAGTCATTCCGGTACACATAACGGCATTTCCTGCATCAAACAGGCTCGTAGCTGCAAAACCTACCGGACTTAAAAAGCTTTGCACAAAGGGCATGGTGAAGTTTCCCACATTATACCCTGACATATTGAGCATGGCAAAAGCCTTTGATTCTTTTGACCTTGCTGCATACATCCCATACCCGGCGGCAACTGTGACGCAATTGCATAAAAAACCGATCACACATACAAAAAGAAGGGAATAATCCATGGTGATCCTGCTGAAATTAGAAACAATGGCTGCCGGAAGCGTAATCTTGATCACGATTCTGGAAACCAGATAAAAATCCTTTGCCTGAAAAAAACCTGCCCGTTTGAGCAGGTATCCCATCATAATAATTGATACAAATGCGCCTGCTTTTATCAGAACTGCTGTCATATCCGGCTCCCTTTTTCTTTCTGTCTTTTCTCAAAGCTTCCGGCGGCGCCTTTTTATCAGCTCCGCCGGAAAGTTTGTCAGATTTTATTATACTTCCACAACCCAGCCTTTCGGCCCTTCGGCCTTGCCAAGCTGGATACCGGTAATGGAATCATAAAGCTTCTGGGTCAGTTCCCCGATCCTTCCGCCTCCCACAGACATTCTGTCTTCCTCAAAGCGAAGTTCACCCACCGGGGATATAACCGCCGCAGTTCCTGTTCCAAAACACTCTTCCATTGCACCTGATCTTGCCGCAGAAACCACCTCATCAACAGATATTTTCCGTTCCTCAACAGCGACCCCCCATTTTTTGCACAGGGCAATGACAGAATCTCTGGTAACACCCGGAAGGATGCTTCCGTTTAACTCTGGTGTGATGACCACGCCGTTGATCTTAAAAAAGATGTTCATGGCTCCTACTTCCTCGATGTATTTCCGTTGGACGCCGTCAAGCCATAACACCTGGGAATACCCTTCGTCATGAGCCTTTACCTGAGAAGCCAGGGACGCAACGTAATTTCCTCCGGTCTTTGCCTCTCCGATGCCGCCTTTTACTGCTCTTACATATTCATCCTCAATCCAGATCTTAACCGGATCAAGTCCGCTGGCATAATAAGCTCCAACAGGAGATAAAATGATCATGAATTTGTAGGTATTGGATGGTCTGACCCCAAGGAAGGGATCGGTGGCAATCATAAATGGTCTGATATAAAGAGAGGTACCCGGCTTTGTGGGAATCCAGTCCTGATCCACACTTACAACTGTTTTTAATCCCTCTAAAAATAAATCCTCCGGGATCTCAGGCATGCAAAGCCTGCGGTTGCTTCTGTTGGCACGCTCAATATTCTTATCCGGACGGAACAATAAGACCCTTCCGTCTTCTGCCTTGTATGCTTTTAAACCCTCAAACATCTCCTGACCGTAGTGGAATACCATGGAAGACGGGTCCAGCTCCAGTTTATGATATGGAACGACCCTGGGGTCATACCAGCCCTTTCCTTCTTCATAATCCACTTCAAACATGTGGTCCGTAAAGATGGTTCCAAATGTCAACGGGTTATCTTTGCCTGGTTTTTCTTTCAGACAAGCTGATTTTTCAATTCTGATTTTCTCCATGTGATACTTCTTCCTTTCCTCTTGAGGTGCCCATGCTGTCTGGACATAAAGGGATACCTGGAGGGTGTTTCCCTTACCGGCATATCTGTCAGTTTCTATAATTTGTCTATCATTATCTTCCAAAAAGCGCTGGATGTCAAGAAATTTCAGCCTTTTTTACTCTACCGAAATGGAATCAAAACCATAACTTTGAGTTATATGACGGGGGAGCTCCATTCTCACTGTCTTCATCGGGTTTACTGTCTGGCAGATGGCCAGGTCCCCGGTCATGGTAAGGAGCATTCCGGCCTCTTCATAATCCATTCCCACCTTCTCCTTCAGGAAATCATACATTTGTCTGGCTGCCGCCCGCCATGCTTCCTCCACCGCTTCCCTGGATGCAATGGTAATAAGTTTATCCTCTGTCTCAATCATCGGATAGGAGACACAGTTTTTATTGCGCACCACACTCACCCTTACGATAGCCCGTCCTTCTATTTCCAGGCCGCAATCCTCTACCTCGCCGTCTCCCATGATAGCATGAAAATCTCCCATGGACAAAAGCGCTCCCTCCGCAAATACAGGCAGATACAGGGAAGCTCCCTTTTTTACCTGGGTGCAGTCCATATTTCCGCCGTGATCCATGGGAGTAATGGTAGAAATCCCATCCCCTGCCGGTGCCACGCCGATGACGCCGATCATGGGCCTGACCGGAATTTTGACTTTATCATTAAAATAGGCATATCCGCCTTTTACAGGAACCCGCCTTAATACTTTCCGGGAAAATTCCTCCTTTTCACTTCCACTGCCGGGCCCAAGCATGACAATTCCCACCGGCCCCATCTCAATATCCAGAATATCGATCTTAAGCATGTCCCCTGGCAGCGCCCCTTCAATATAGAGGGGGCCTGTAGCAGGATTTCCCGGCAGCCTTACCACATTTTCAAACGTCGCTTCTTCCGGAAGAAACTGGTTCGTGAAACAGTCATAGGTCTCAAAGGCCACGATCTCTCCTGCACTGATCCTGTCACAAGGCGGATTCTCCTTTGAAATCATATTAGTAATATAATTCCTGGTTATGGTCTTCATATTCTTCTCCTTTTTCGGGGCTATGTTTTAAAATTGCATTGTATATAACATTTATTAAGGGAAGTCATTTGGGGACTTCCCTTAATTCACATTTTTACAAGAATTCATATTATTTGATTATATGTTCCAATATTTGTTTCGGAGTTTCAAAAATATAATTTGCATGAATTCCCGTTGATGTTTTAGCGCCCCATAATGCTAATGCAAAATCGATGCCAGCACCAACTGCACAGTCTCTATCATATTTCGTATCTCCAATGTATATCGCCTTGGATTTATCTGCTCCAGACAATTCAATGAATTTTAAAATTGGCTCCGGATCAGGTTTATGTTTTTCTGTATCATCTGCACAAACAACTAATTTAAAGTAATTGGATAATCCAAACGGTTCAAAGTCATTTATAAACTCTTGTTTCGTCTTTGAGGTAACGATACCTGTTGCAATTCCCATTTCGTTTAATTTAACTAAAGTATCCTTCACGTCATCAAAAACCTTTACATGATGAAAATAATCTTTCAAATATTTATTCCATTTCTCATTTGATTCTAAAAGATCAGTTATTCCAAGTTTACTTAATGCTGCTTCTCCTGGAATCCCCAAAGCAAAACTTAAATCTTCAAAACTAAAATTTTCATTTCGTTCTTCCAGCAATAATTTTTGAAGTGACGATAAAACTGCAATTTCAGTATCTAAAATTGTACCATCAATATCAAATATAATATAATTATACATTTACGCCCTCCCCCATAAAAACACTCTTATTACACTATCAGATAATCATTTACAAGTGCATACGGAATCGCAGACTCGTAACACCTTAATTATACCATTAATTCCTATATAATGTATATAATCAAATAAATACAGGTTCTTTTCTTCCACCCTTTTATTCATTCTGTACCAGCCTTGGTTTTCTCTTTATCACTAAGCTCCGGCCATATGGTAGCCAGCATGGTCAAAAAGCAGGCTCCGCCTCCGATGAGATTGGAAACCGGCTCCGCCATAAAAACCCCTGCGGTCCCGTTATCAAGTACACCGGGAAGAATGAGGATCAGGGGAGTTACAATCACAACCTTGCGGAAAATGGAAAAGAACACTGCCTTTTTTGCTTTTCCCAAAGCGACAAACACAGACTGCCCGGCAAATTGCAGGGACATGAAAAAAAAGCCGAAGTAATAGATCCGCATGGCCGGAACACCTGCTTTCAGAAGTTCCTCTTCCTGATTGAAAATCCGGATAAAAAACTCCGGAAAGCCATGGACCAGCCCCCACATGACTGCAGTATATGCGATGGAAACCGCCGAGGTGAAAATAATAGCCCGCTTTACCCGGTCATTCTTTCCTGCCCCGTAATTAAAGCCCATGACCGGCTGGGCACCGTTGGTTATGCCGCTAACAGGCATGGAAATCACTTCCCTGACCGAATTGATAACGGTCATAATTCCCACATATAAGTCCCCGCCATAATGCTGAAGGGAGACATTATACATGATCTGCACCAGACTGTTGGTCATAGACATGGTAAAGCCTGACATTCCCAGGGCAATGATATCTTTTACCC
The DNA here is from genome assembly GCF_000144625.1 of [Clostridium] saccharolyticum WM1. NCBI lineage: Bacteria > Bacillati > Bacillota > Clostridia > Lachnospirales > Lachnospiraceae > Lacrimispora > Lacrimispora saccharolytica. The sequence continues at coordinate 2,477,780 of NC_014376.1, forward strand.
TGTGCTTCCTTAAACGAAAGCAGGAAGTCTTAAGTGTTAAAATAGTCTTCTTCCCCGTCAGAAATTTAACGATCCAGAGAGCAGAAAGAAACTGGGACAAAATAGTGGCAAGGGCTGCTCCTCTTACCCCCATACCCAGAGCAAAAATAAATATGGGATCTAATATAATATTGGCAACTGCTCCCAAAAGAACGGTTCCCATCCCCATGGTCCCAAATCCCTGGGAATTGATAAAGCTGTTCATTCCCAGGCCGATCATGACAAACACATTGCCTAATAAGTAAATACTGATGTATTGATCCGCATAAGGATAGGTTAAGTCGCTGGCTCCAAACAAGTACAGCATGGGCTTTTTAAAAGCCAGGCCCAAAACAGTGAGGCCCAGTCCAAAGACAACCAGGAGGATAAAGGAATTTCCCATGATCCTTTCTGCCTCTTTTTCATTTCCCCGCCCTCTCTCAATGGAACACAAAGGCGCACCGCCCATGCCGAACAAGTTGGAAAAGGCAATGACTACGGATATGATGGGAAGGCAAAGACCAAGCCCTGTTAAGGCCAGGGTCGCATTTTCCGGAATTCTGCCTATGTAAATTCTGTCTACAATATTGTAAAGCACATTGATGAGCTGGGCCAATGTCATGGGAACAGCCAGTTTCAATATGTTTTCCACTACGTTTCCTTTAGAAAAGTCATTTTTTGTATCTTTCATAGCTTTACTGCCTCCTTACCTGCTTTATCATACCATTATCCTTCTGATTTTGCATCCGGTTTTTCCCCTTAGAGCAATAAAACCTATGTATTCGTAATCCTGTCAAGATCCTTGTTACAAGAACTTGCCCCACTGCCGGCTGCATGCTATGATTGAAGCAGATATTGATTTAAGGAGGAAGATCCTAAATGAAAATCAGCCGGATTGGCGGAGTCATTGCAGCCGCCAGCAAAAAAGATGCGGAACCTTTACTGCAGATCGGGACAATCCCCATAATCAAACGCATTGTAATATCCTTTCAGCAGGCAGGCATTTTTCCCATTGTTGTGGTGACCGGGGCCGAGGAGGATGAAGTAAAATACCAGTTGTCCAGCTATGGCGTGATTTTTATCCGCAATGAGAACTGTGAACAGCCGGAACTTATTGACTCTGTTAAAATTGGCCTGAAATATTTACTGGGAAAATGTGACCGGATGGTATTCACACCGGTGAACGTCCCCATGTTCACACCAGTAACTTTAAGCAGTCTTCTGGCTGCCTCCGGGGATATTGTAACGCCTTCCTGTAAAGACAAAGGCGGCCATCCGATTGTCCTTTCTGAAACAATTATTCCAGAGATCATTGCCTACGCAGGAAACGGAGGCTTAAAGGCAGCCATTACTGCCATGGCTGGCCGCCGCATCTTTCTTCCGGTGGATGACCCAGGAATCTATATCAGCGTCAGGGATTCCCGGCAGTTGGAGGCATACCTGGCAGAACATAACCGGGCACTTCTCCATCCAACGGTCCATCTGAACCTTCAAAGAGAATCTATTTTCTTTCATACAAGAATCAAGCTCCTGCTGTATCTGATCCTTGACACCCATTCCGTCCGCAGCGCCTGTGACCGCATGGCCCTATCCTACGGCAAAGCCTGGGATATGTTAAATAAACTGGAAGCAGAAACAGGATATCCCATAGTAGAACGGAAGCACGGAGGCAGACGGGGCGGAAACACCACGCTGACCCTACAGGGAATCCAATTCTTAATAAACTGGCAGAAGCTGGAAGATAACATCTTTCAGTTTACACAAAAGGAATTTTCCACCCTGTTCCGTGACAGCGGATTATTCCGGTAAAGCGAGTGCTTCCCAGGAAGAATTTGAAACATCCATAACCCCCTTTTATAATAACATTATCAATCATAGTGTTGTTATAGAAGGGGTGATTTTTTATGCTTGGAGCCAGTTCTGCCTGCGGTCTCATACTGGCCGCAGGATTATCCAGCCGCATGGGGGATTTTAAGCCGCTGATGCCGTTTCGGGGGAAAACCCTGATTGAAAGTACCATTGACAGCATGCTGGCAGCCGGAGTGAAACAGATCGTAATCGTCCTGGGTTACCGTGGAAATGATATCGAGTCAATCCTTCGCCTTCATTATGGGCGAGAAATCATTTATGCCCGCAATCCTCACTATGAAACTACAGATATGCTGACCTCCATAAAATATGGTCTTTGCTCCATGCCCCAATGCAAAGCCTTTTTCCTGCTGCCAGGCGACATGCCGGTAGTCAGGAAAGGCACATTCCTTAAGCTTTTAAAAGCCTGGCCGGCCGACCGGCCGTCGGTTCTCTTTCCCACTCTGGAAGGTTACCGGAAGCACCCGCCTCTCATTGATTACAGATTCCGTAATCTCATACTGGAATTTAAAGGAGAAGGCGGTCTTCGGCAGATATGGAAGCTGCAGGAGGATTCCATTATTCACGTTCCGGTGGATGATGACGGTGTATGGATGGACGTAGATACCATGGAAGATTATGAAGTCTGCATCAGCCGGTTCGCCCGGCTAACTTTTAACAGGAGGTAATGAAACAATGGAAAACATCAGTCAGCCAGTAGTAAAGAAAGACCATGAAGCAAAGATGTCCGGCCGCTCTGTTTATGTAGGCGACTATGAAAATGACGGGGTCCTGGTAGGAAAAATGCTACGTTCCAAGCTGGCCCGTGCAAGGCTTTCTGCCGTAAACATTCCACCGCTTCCCGACGGATATTTTTACGTCGATCAGTCTGATGTACCCGGTGACAACAATGTGAACATCGTCATGGATGATACGCCTGTCTATGCCCGGGAAACCGTAGAATACATCGGTGAGCCTATCGGAATGGTAGTAGGACCGGTAGAATCAGTGGTAGACCGCATCCTGGATGAGATCCAGGTATCTTATGAAGAACTGGAGCCTGTCCTGGATCTTAGAAAGGCGGATACGGTATTCTTTGATTACGAATATGGCAAAGGGGATATGGAGAAGGCCTTTGCTGAAGCCGATAAGGTATATGAAGAAGAATTTATCACCGGTTATCAGGACCAGACCTATTTAGAAACCCAGGGCATGATGGCAGAACCTGAGGAAAGCGGAACAATGTTCATCCACGGCTCTCTCCAATGTGCCTATTACGTTCACGGAGCTATTATGCGCGCCCTTGGCTGCGGACCGGATAAAGTACATATCAAACAGGATGTGACTGGCGGAGGGTTCGGGGGGAAAGAAGCCTTTCCGTCAATCCTGGGCTGCCAGGTGGCCGTAGCTGCCAAAAAAGCCGGTGCCCCGGTGCGCTGCATCTTTGACCGCCGGGAGGATTTAGAGTTCACCTCCAAACGGCATCCTTCCCTCTGCAGATACAAGGTTGCAGTAAAGGAAGGCAAAGTGACAGCCATGGACATTGATGTAAAATTCAACAGCGGTGCTTACACCACCCTGTCTGCCGTAGTTCTTCAGCGGGGTCTTATCTGCTCAAACGGAATCTACAACATTGAAAACCTTCACGTACGGGGAAGGGCTTTAAAAACCAACACCACTCCTACCGGGGCCTATCGTGGGTTTGGTGCCCCTCAGACATTTTTTGCTGTTGAACGGATGATGGACCACATTGCTATGGACCTTGGAATCGACAGTCTGGAATTTAAGGAAAAGCACATTGTAAAGCAGGGGGATTCCACTTCCACCTCCGGAAAATACCATTTTCCTGTCCCCATTCCCGCCATGATCCAGGAGATCGACCATGCATGTGACCTCCGCAGAAAACACAGGGAATATGCAAAGCCTCAGACCGGACGGTACCGCAAAGGGATGGGATTTTCCATGCACTTTCATGGAGCGGGATTTACCGGCTCGGGGGAACGGGACATTATCAAAGCCGTATGCAGGCTGCACAAATATCCTGACGGCACGGTGGAGATCCTCGCCTCCAATGGAGAAATCGGCCAGGGTCTGCGTACTACATTTCCCAAAATTGTTGCTAACGAATTAAACCTGCCTCTTGATAAGGTCTATTACGATCATCCAGATACGGCCAGGGTACCGGATTCCGGCCCTACCGTTGCCTCCCGCTCCCTCATGGTCGTAGGGGAACTCCTCCGCCGCTGCGCCATTAAGCTGCGCACCCAATGGAAGGACGGAGAAGATCAGGTGGTGGAGGAACGGTTTAAGGAACCTGATTTTGTCATTCCCTTTTACCTGGATAAGTTTCAGGGTGATGCTTATCCCACCTATGCATGGGGTGTCAATGCTGTGGAGGTGGAAGTAGATACCTATACGGGACTGACAAAAATCCTTGGGGCTTACGGCAATTTTGACGTAGGTACTCCCATTGACTACAACATCGTCATGGGACAAATGGAAGGCGGATTCCTTCAGGGAATCGGTTATGCTTCCACCGAATATATGGATTACGACCAGAAAGGAAGAATACGAAACAATTCTTTCTCTGATTATTTAATCCCCACTTCCGCAGATGTGACAAATTTAACATGTATGCTGCACGTGGAAAAATACCCTGACGGGCCTTACGGGGCCAAAGGTGCCGGAGAACTTCCTCTGGTCGGGGTTCCTGCCGCTTATGTGGAAGCGGTGGAACAAGCCCTGGGTCATGGAGTCAAGCTGAATCACGCTCCGTTTACCGCAGAGGATACCATGAAAGTGATTATGAAGGAGGGGTTATAATGGAAGCAATTAATTTTCTGTTAAACGGAAAGGAAGCCTCCTACGACGGCAGCGCCACAGACCGTCTTCTGGATGTGTTAAGAGATGCCTTCCGTATGACCAGTGTCAAATGCGGATGCAAGGAAGGAGAATGCGGCGCCTGTTCTGTCCTGATGGATGGAATTCTTGTCAATTCCTGCTGTGTGGCTATGGGGGCTGCGGAAGGCACCAGCATTGTCACCCTGGAAGGATTCCGGGAAACTGAACGGTTTGCCGTATTAAACAAGGCCTTTGCATCCACGTCAGCTGTACAGTGCGGCTTTTGTATCCCGGGAATGGTTCTGGCCTCAGAGGCCCTTTTGAGCAAGATTCCCAATCCGACAGACAGCCAGATACGGGAAGGACTATCCGGCAACTTATGCCGCTGTACCGGTTACAACGCCATTGTAAATGCAATTCATATAGCCGCAAAGGAGGGGAATGGACTATGGTAAATGGATACCGACCGGCTTCCTTGCAGGAAGCATTGGAAATAAAGAAAAATACCGGGGCCGTTCCCTATGCCGGCGGCACAGATCTTATGGTGGAAAACAGAAAAGGCGTATCCTACCTGTTCTTAAACGGATTGGATGAATTAAGGCATATCCGGGAAGATGAGGACTATATTTCCATCGGTGCCTGTGTCACGTTTACTGAGGCATTGGAATCTGATCTCATTCATCCCCTAATGAAAGAAGCCGTTGCAAAAATTGCTGCCCCGGCAATCCGGAATACGGGAACCTTTGGGGGTAATATCGGAAACGGATCTGCCAAAGCAGATTCCGTGCTGATCCTTTTTGTCTGCGGTGCTAAAATATGCCTATCCTCTGTCCACGGTCAGCGGACTGTAAATGTTGAAGACTTTTACCAGGGTAGAAAAAAACTGGATATAAAGCCGGAGGAACTGATTGTTGAGATACTTATCCCCAAACAAGGCCTGGATGATTATTATTATAAAAAGGTGGGCGGGCGAAATGCGCTTGCCATCTCCCGGGTTTCATTTGCAGGACTTATCACGGTTGAGAATGGCCGGATCCAACGGATGGCAGCCGCATTCGGCGCTGTGTCGGACACAGTGCTCCGCTTTCAGGATCTGGAAGCCAGGCTACAGGGAAAAACCTTAGAAGAAGCCGGCGCTATAAAAGAAGAACTGCTGTCCGCTTACGGAGAACGCCTTGTATTGACCAGAGGCCGCGTATCTGCAGAATACCGAAAAGCAGTGTGTATGAACCTGCTTAAGGATTTCTTAGAAGAAAAAGGCATATAGCCGAAAGGAGTTGACACATGTACATACTACACATCAATGGACGGGATTACGAAACACCCCACGATAAAAAGCTGCTGCGTTTCTTGCGCGATGACCTTCATCTGACTGCTACAAAGGATGGCTGCAGCGAAGGTGCCTGCGGAACCTGTACAGTTCTCATTGACGGAAAAAAAGTAAAGGCCTGCATCCCTAAGATCAGCACTCTGGAGGGAAAAAATATTCTTACGGTGGAAGGAATCGATCCGGAAGAAATGAAGGTTTATGAACACTGCTTTGCAGAGGCCGGCGCCGTCCAATGCGGCTTCTGTATTCCCGGTATGGTCATTTCCGCCAAAAGCCTTCTTGACACCAATCTCACGCCTACAAGAGCTGAGGTTAAAAAGGCAATCAAGGGCAATTTATGCCGCTGTACCGGCTATAAGAAAATTGAAGATGCGATCCTTCTGGCTGCCGATTTTTTCAGAGAGAAGCTGGAAATCCCCCTTCCTCCTGCTGCCCTGCACATGAACGAGCATTTCAAGCGTATTGATGCTGCAGAAAAAGTAAACGGAACCGGTATCTTTGCCGATGATATGTATCTGCCTGGCATGCTGTACGCCAAGTGTCTGTATTCGAAGTATCCCAGAGCCAGGATCAACCGGATCGACGTGTCAAAAGCGCTGGAGCACCCGGACTGCGTGGAAATCCTTACAAAAAAGGATGTGCCATGCAATAAGATCGGCCACATCAAGCAGGACTGGGATGTTCTCATGGGCGAAGGAGATATCACCCGTTATGTTGGAAATGCCCTGGCAGTCATTGCAGCGGCCCGAGCAGAAGCACTGGAAGAAATCCTGGCTCTCATTGATGTTGATTATACCGAGCTTCCTGCCATTACCAGCCCTTATGAGGCTTTAAAAGGAGATGCTCCTCTCATTCATGAAGACGGCAACATCATGAGCCGGGCCAACCTGGTGCGGGGAAATGCAGATGAAGCCATTAAAAATTCAAAATATGTGGTAACAAGGAAATACAAAACCTCCTGGCAGGAGCACGGCTTTATGGAGCCGGAGTGCTGCGTGGCGCTTCCTGAAGGAGAAGACGGCCTGCTGATTTATACTACCAGCCAGTCAATTTATGACGTTCAGAGAGAATGCGCCCAGATGCTGGGACTTCCAAAGGAAAAGGTTCACTGTCATGCACCTTTAGTGGGCGGCGGCTTTGGCGGCAAGGAGGATATGTCGGTACAGCAGTATGCTGCCTTAATGGCCTGGTATATCAGAAAACCTGTCAAGATCAAATACAGCCGTCAGGAATCCTTAAACTACCATGTAAAACGCCATCCCATGGAAATGGAATTTACCACAGCCTGTGACGAAAACGGCCGCCTGACTGCCATGAAGGGAGTCATCATTGCTGATACAGGAGCTTACGCCTCTTTAGGAGGCCCGGTGCTCCATCGTGCCTGCACCCACGCAGCCGGCCCCTATAACTATCAGAACATTGATATCTTTGGTATGTCCGTTTATACCAATAACGTGGTTTCCGGCGCTTACCGCGGATTTGGAGTAACACAGAGCTGCTTTGCAACAGAAATGAATATCAATCTGCTGGCAGAAATGGCCGGTCTGGATCCCTGGGAAATCCGCCGGAGAAATGCCATCAAGCCCGGCGATGTCCTTCCAAACGGACAGACTGCAGACCCCAATACCAATATGGAAGCCTGTCTTGATGCCGTAAAGGATATTTATTATTCCAATCCATACGCCGGTATTGCCTGCGGCTTTAAAAATGCAGGAACCGGTATGGGCAAAATGGATGTAGGCCGGGTCCTTCTTTCCATTGAGCAGGGAAAGATTCACATCCGTACCTCTGCCTCCTGTATGGGACAGGGAATCGGCCAAATGGCTTTAACCGAAATCTGTCATGCTTCCGGACTTAATCCTGCACTTTTTGTATTTGAAGCGGCAGATACCATACGGACACCTAACTCCGGAACCTCCACAGCTTCCCGCCAGACAGTTGTCACAGGAGAAGCCGCACGCAGAGCCGGCGAAAAGCTGAAATGCGCCTTAGACAGCGGAAACAGTCTGGCAGACTTGGAAGGCCAGGAATTCTTCGGTGAATATTCTGCAAAAACAGATCCTCTGGGAGCCATCAAGGATAATCCTGTGAGCCACGTATCGTATTCCTATGGAACTCAGGTAATTATTTTAAATGAAGAAGGAAAGATCACCAAGGCAGTATCCGCCTTTGATGTGGGAACTCCTGTAAACATCCAATCGGTAGAAGGCCAGATTGAAGGCGGTATGATCATGGGAATCGGTTACGGCGTCACAGAAGAGTTTAAATGTGAAAACGGATATCCTGTCAGTAAATTCGGAACCATCGGATTTATGAGAGCAGACGAGGCACCTGAACTGGAAGTGATTCTCTGCCAACCGAAGGAAGAGGATAAACTGCCCTATTCCTTTGGCGCCAAAGGCTGCGGAGAATTGTGCATGATCCCCACCTCTCCCGCCTGTGCTCACGCATACTACAGGCTGGATGGAGTATTCAGACAGAGCCTGCCGTTAAAGGGTACCTATTACAAAAAGAAATAATGGAACTTTTTAACAAAGGGTAAAAGAAAAAACCTTCCTGCTGTGAGAGGCAGTTACAGTGTCTCACAGCGGGGAGGTCTTTTTCATTATTGCAGCAGCAGCTTCGCATAAAAAGCAGTCTGATTCTGGTTGACCATGATCTTTGCTGCCGTCCGGAGCTTTTCCATGGCTTCCTGATCTGATTCCATAATTTGAGTGGCAGGTTCCATAAAATTGCCTGCATTTATATAAGACATGCCGCAGGGTATGGTTGTGGTTACCAGCTTAGCGGTTTCATAGCAATCTCTCAAATATCTTCCAAGACTTTCTCCAGACAGCCTTTTTGTATTTCCCTGGATGAAACAGCCGCGTATGGATATAAAACGCAATTTTCTGGCTTCTGCAGATAATCGGTTCAATTCTTCCACTCGGAACCCCGGCAGTATTCCTTTGTCATAAGCTTCCGGAATCACGGCGATCCCTATCACCTCCAGATGTCCCGGGGCCAGGGACCCGGCAGCCGCTTCATTGATAAGCTCCAACTCTTTTAAACTGGAGACAACGAACCTGCAGGTTCCAATGACTGCTTTTATGGCTGCCGGATCTTTGTTTAGAGCCGTGAAGTAAATATCGTTCTTGCCCATTCCGGCCAAAGATGCCAGCCGGACTGCCTCCCGGTCTTCCGCCTCTAAGGCCCAGTCCTTTTTAATGAGATGCTTCACCGTGTCATCATTGACTTCCCCTTTATAGAGATATTGAAAACCGGGAATCTGCTCCAGCACTGACTCAGTCCTTTCCATTCCGTCATTCATATAGGTCTTCTCCTTATCCATTGGTTTTACTTTTAGAATAACCCATATGGATCATATTTCAAGTTCTTTTTCCATGGATATCGGAGCTAAGGAAAATTCTCGTTCCCGTCTATGGTCAGTTAAAGCTTGGTAATATCCATGGTATATATGGCTCCCCCATAGGTATAGTAACTCCTTAAATCCACTTCATGAAGGACTCCGTCAAGCTTCACCACTGCCGGTATCTCCCGTTTTACATATTCCAGGCTCAGGCGGTTTTTTATGCAGTAATCTTCCAGGACAGAGAAGAATTCTTCCTTCGTGCCAGGTTTATCCTTTAAGTCAATGACCAGAGTACGCCCTCCCTTAGCCATATTCAGTTGATTGGCAGTTCGTTTTACGTAAAGATAATTCAGCACCCATCTTCCGAAAAGCACCACAGCATCCGATAAGACCATGTATCTTAAATAATCCGGAAGAAATCTGGCAAGAAGCAATAGGAGGAACAAAATAATATAATACCAATACATAAAAGCCATGCCCCGAAGCCAGCTTAAGTCCATTTCAGGCAAGTGTTTTAAGAACTGAAGCAGCCAGCCAGCCACCAGATAGATGAGAAAAATCAGACCAAGGCGGTCCATGAGGATCTCCATCCCCTGCGGGCCGGAAAAAATCCAAAGTCCCATAACAGCTCCTGCAAATAAAATCGTTCCCAAATCAGCCCCGGAAAGCAGTATTTCCCAAAATGCTTCTCTTTTTTCCATGTTTTTAATCATAATGCTTTACCTCCAAAATCCTGTCTCTTACCTCTCTCAAATACTTTCTGGAAATATAAGTCACCTGGGAATTCAACATGGAAACCTTCATAATCCCATTGAGCATGGGAGTATAGGTTCTCACTTTATCTATGTTAATGATCACCGACTTGGATATCCGGATAAAATTCGATGGAAGAAGCCGTTCCAGTTCATAAAGCCTCTTATTCAACTCGTAGGTCTCCTGTCCCGTATGGACCACCTGTTTTTCCTTTACCGTTTCAATGAGATAGATTTCTAAGCTTGAGATCCTGCAGATTTTATCTCCTGTCTGGCACAAAAGTGTTACTGACCGGAATAAGTCCTGTTCCAAATATTCCACAAGACGGCTCATTGCATCATCCTGCTCCTGAATGTACAGATCCGCAAATTCTTCTGTCTCATAACCGATTGTTTTTATATTAACCCTCATACTGTTTCCTCCTGACTGCAAGTTCATCATATCATATTTGATACTGCATTTACAGGGTTTTTGGGTAAGTGGCCGGATGGAAAGGGTAAGTAGCAATGGGTCTGTCCTTTCCCCGTCAAGACCACCCGTAAAACGGGTGGCTTGTGAAAAGGGTATAACCCTTTGATACTAGGCCAGCGTCTCAAGGCGCTGGCTTTCACTTCGTTCAAGCCACTATGCTTTTGACTCGTCGCCGCCCCTGAAGGGGCCTTTGTAATACCGACTAACCCTTAAAAGGGTCCTCGTATTCTTTTACACTTAGTTTATCTTGCATAATATCCGCTTTTTCCTGCTACTGTATATATTTTCGGATGGTGTCCTCATTTAGTCCTACTGTGCTTACATAGTATCCTTCCGACCAAAAATGTCGGTTTCCGAATTTATACTTTAGGTTTGCGTGGCGATCAAACATCATAAGGGCGGATTTGCCTTTCTGATAACCCATAAAACTGGATATGCTAATTTTAGGTGGAATACTTACCAGCATATGTACATGATCCGGCATAATATGGCCTTCTAAGATTTGGACCCCCCTTATAATTACATAGTTGCTTCAAGACTTCTCTCAAATCTTCCTTGTATTGATTATAAATTACTTTTCGTCTATACTTAGGTGTGAAGACGATATGATATTTGCACATCCATTTCGTGTGTGCCAGTTCATTGGCTTTCTTCGCCATTGAAATCACCTTTCCTTTCTCTAATAGTGGCTTGGACACCTCTATTATAATCGGAAAGGTGATTTTTTGTATAACTTACTGACTCGCACCCGCATAGCGGGTGGTTTATTATTTCACATGGATTCATTTCTCTTAAAGAGAAACTCACCCATGTTCAACAGGCTAAAGCCCATAAAATAAAAAACAGGGTATTTTGACTCCGCCTAACGCAGGCAGCAAAATACCCTGTTCTCCTATTCCCACAGCACGATGGTTCCCGTTGCCAGGGATTCCTGTACTTTAATAATCCTCTGATTGGATGACCCTCTAAAACGCAGCTTTAAATCCTTTTTATCCACCTCAAACCTTCCGTCTACCAGAACATCAAGGCACGCCAGTATCCGCTTTGTCTCGGCCAGCTTTTCCGCCATGTCTTCCAGAATATCCCGTTTAAAATCGTATCCGGTGTAACACCAGATGGTCTTTTCGGGAAACCGTTCCTTTACCTTCTCCACCAGAGACAGAATGCCCTTTTGATTTGCCGGGTCCATGGGTTCTCCTCCTAAAAGGCTTAAGCCGGCAATGTAGGTATGGTCTAAATATTCCAGTATTTTTAACAAGGTTTCGGGTCCGTACTCCTTGCCGTAATGAAAATCCCAGGCTTCCGAATTAAAGCATTCCCTGCAGCGATGGTTGCACCCGCTGACAAATAAGGATACCCTGACCCCCGGACCGTTGGCTACATCCGTAGGCTTTATGGTCGCATAATTCATGGTACCGCCTCCTACAGGTGAAGGACTCTGGATTTGATCTCCTTTGTCTTTCCCGTGTTCCAGAAATTCTCTCCCAGATAACCGCAGGTTCTTCTGGTCACATTCATCCGTTTCTTATCTTTGTTGTGGCACTGAGGACATTCCCATTCCATGTCGTCGTTGATGATGATCTCGCCGTCAAAGCCGCATTCCTGGCAATAATCTGATTTGGTGTTAAACTCTGCATACTGGATGTTATCGTAAATGAACCTTACCACTTCCTCCATTGCCTCCAGATTGTGCTGCATATTGGGAACCTCCACATAGGAAATAGCCCCGCCAGAGGAGATCTTCTGGAACTGGCTTTCAAAGTTGAATTTACTGAATGCATCAATGGATTCCCTCACATCTACGTGATAGGAGTTGGTGTAATATCCCTTATCCGTCACATCCGGTATGATACCAAAACGTTCCCTGTCGATTTTTGCAAATCTGTAGCAAAGAGATTCTGCCGGTGTTCCGTATAAGCCGAAACCAAGGCCGGTCTGATTCTTCCACTGGTCCACAGTCTTTCTCATGTGGTTCATGACGCGAAGGGCGAATTCTTCTCCCTCCGGTGTCGTATGGCTGACACCTTTCATAAGCTTTGTCATCTCATATAGGCCGATATATCCCAGGGAAATGGTGGAATAGCCATTTCGAAGCAGCGGATCGATCTTTTCTCCCTTTTTCAGTCTTGCGATGGCCCCATACTGCCAGTGAATCGGGCTTACATCGGAAAGAGTCCCTTCCAGGGACTTATGCCTGCACATCAGTGCTTCATAGCACAGATTCAGGCGTTCATCCAAAAGCTTCCAGAAGGTATCTTCATCTCCCTTTGCAAGTATTCCGATCTGGGGCAGGTTAAGGCTAACCACTCCCTGATTGAACCTTCCCTCAAACTTGTAATTGCCGTTTTCATCCTTCCAGGTAGACAGGAAGCTTCTGCACCCCATACAGCTGAATACATTTCCCTCGTAGTTCTCCCTCATCTTCTTGGCAGATATATAGTCCGGATACATGCGCTTGGAAGAGCATTTCACAGCCAGCTTTGTTATATAATCATATTTTCCGCCCTTTAAGCAGTTGTTTTCATCTAAGACATAGATCAGCTTAGGAAATGCGGGAGTAACATAAGCACCTGCCTCGTTCTTGATCCCTTCCAGTCTCTGGCGGAGCACTTCCTCTACAATCAAGGCATTTTCTCTGATATATTCATCATTTTCATCAAGATATAAAAACAGGGTGACAAAGGGAGCCTGCCCGTTGGTGGTCATTAAGGTGTTGATCTGATACTGTATGGTCTGGACGCCGGATTTCAGTTCATCTCTCAGACGAACAGCCGCCATTTTCTCCACCATTTCACCAGTTACTGTATCGCCGAATTCTTCATGGATCTGGTTATGGAATTTTACGTTGCTTTTTCTCAAGTATTTTCCCAAATGCCGGATATCCACAGACTGACCGCCATACTGGTTGCTGGCAACAGCCGCAATGATCTGGGTCATGACGGTGCATGCCACCTGAAAGCTCTTTGGACTTTCAATCATTTTTTCATTCATTACAGTACCGTTATCCAGCATATCACCGATATTGATCAGGCAGCAGTTGAAAATGGGCTGGACGAAATAATCTGCATCATGGAAATGAATGGCTCCCTGCTCATGGGCAAGGGAAATCCGCTCAGGAAGGAGCATTCTTTTTGTTAAATCCCTGGATACCTCCCCTGCGATATAATCCCTCTGGGTAGAAGCCAGAATGGTATTCTTATTGGAATTTTCCTCAGCCAATTCCTTGTTCTCGTTCTTAATCAGCTTCAGAATGGACTCATCCGTTGTATTTGCTTTTCTGAGAAGCGCTCTTTGGTAACGGTATATGATATACTTCTTGGAAAGGGTATACTTATTCCTATTCACAAGTCCGCTCTCGATCATGTCCTGGATGGTCTCTACGTTGATTACATCCTCTGCGTGGCTCTCCACAAAATCCAGTATTCCATCGATCATTTCCTCTCCGGCCTGCTCACTGGCTTCCACTTCCGCATTCGCCTTTCCAATGGCCGTAACGATCTTTTCTCTGTCATATTCTACAATCCTGCCGTCCCGCTTCTGAACCTTAATCATTCCTGTCACCTTAACCTCTTCTATATTTTGTGTCATTTATTTTAATTACACTACATCTAGTGCTTTTCTAATTATACACTACAGGAAGAAAAAGTAAAGGGAATTTTTGCATCTTTTATCGGATAAAATTTGTTCTTGGAATTTCTTCCTTGGATGGAAAGCTGATTCCTGCGGCCTTTCCCACTTCCAGACATTTTAACAGCCATGCCATATTTTTACCCAGAGTTCTCATGGTGTGAAGCCCTTCCAGATCCTGCTCCACCTCCTGGGGCGTAAAACCGTGAACCATATTCCAGTAAGAGGAGGAAACCACCGGCATCTGGGCTATTGTAAAATATTTGTTTAATACATCTAGAGAAGCCGTGGTACCTGCTCTCCGTGCGGACACAACGGCAGCCCCCGGTTTAAATGCAAAATTTCTTCCTGCATAAAACAAACGGTCCAGAAAGGAAAGCACTGTGCCGTTGGGAGAAGCATAGTGAACCGGAGAACCTACAACCAGCCCTGCCGCTGTTTCCATTTTATCCAGCACCTGATTCACCATGTCATAATTAAATACGCATCTTCCTGTTTCCGAACACTTCTGGCAGGCAATACAGCCATGAACAGACTGGCTCCCCACATGAAGAATTTCCGTCTCAATGCCTTCCTCATTCAAAGCCCTTTCCACTTCAAGGAGGGCTCGGTTGGTACAGCCTCTCTCATGAGGGCTTCCGTTTAACATTAACACTTTCATCACTCATCCATCCTTTCTTCAAATCACTTACGGAGATGTTATTTGTTTCTTTTGCAACGGTAATATTTTTTATATATTCAAAAGCCCCATCAGATCCTCTTTGGTAAGATTACTTAAGGAAACGGTTCCTTCCGTTATAATCTGTTCCGCCAGATCCTTTTTGGATTCCTGAAGCTTTAAAATATTCTCCTCAATGGTATTCTTTGTAATCAGCTTGAATACGCTTACCTGCTTTTCCTGACCGATCCGGTGGGCCCGGTCCGTTGCCTGGTTCTGTGCCGCCACGTTCCACCATGGATCAAAATGTATGACAACGTCCGCAGCTGTCAGGTTAAGTCCGGTTCCCCCCGCCTTAAGGGAAATAAGGAACAAGGGAATTTCATCATCTTTAAAGGAGTTCACCATATGAAGCCTCTCTTCTTTAGGCGTTGCTCCTGTCAGCATGTAGTACGGGACGGCCTCCTTTTTCAACCTTTGTTCCATAATCTCCAGCATGGAGGTAAACTGAGAAAAAAGCAGGATCTTATGTCCTCCTTCCACTCCGTTTCGAATCAGGTCCATACAGGTTTCCAGTTTCGCCGATTCCCCCTTATAATTGTTGTAGCATAAATGTGGATCACAGCAGATCTGCCGGAGCCTGGTAAGTGCCGCAAGGATCTGTATGTTATCCCTTCCCCGTCTGTCCTCCAGTCGTTCAAGCTCCTGCTTTAAGAGAAATGCATTTGCTGTGTACAGTTCCTTCTGTTCCTTGTCAAAAACGGAATAAACAATGGTTTCCAGCTTATCCGGCAGCTCTTTCAGCACATCCTTCTTAAGCCGCCTTAACAGAAAAGGGCCGATCAGGCGATGAAGGCTTTCCAGCACCGTCTGCTCCTGGTCCCGGACAATAGGCTGTTCATACTCCTTTTTAAATTTGCGGTAGGTAAACAGAAATCCCGGCATGAGAAAATCAAAAATACTCCATAACTCTGACAGACGGTTTTCAATGGGGGTACCTGTTAATGCAAACCGGTTTCCAGCATCAATGCTTTTCACCGCCCTGGCGCTTTGCGTGGACGCATTTTTAATGTACTGGGCCTCGTCAATGATTTGAAACCGGAAGAATCTGCTTTTGTAAAGATCAATGTCCCTCTTTAACAAATCATAGGAAGTGATCAGCACATCTTCCTCCCCTTTATGCATGAGCAGCGCTTCCCGCTCTCCGGCCTGCCCGGTTACTGTTACAACCTTAAGAGAAGGAGCAAAGATGTGGAATTCGTTCTCCCAGTTGTATACCAGAGAAGCCGGGCAGACAATGAGGGAGGTGGTATGTTCCTTTTTCCCTGCTTCATCAAGGAGCAGGGCGATGACCTGAATGGTCTTTCCAAGGCCCATATCATCGGCAAGGATTCCCCCAAAACCATAGCTGTCCAGGGTCTTAAGCCAGCGGTATCCAGTTTTTTGATACCCTCTCAGCACTTGCCGGAGGGGTTTGGGAATCTCAAAATCGCTGTCCTCTACGGACTTCATCCCCCTGACCACAGCTTTATAAAGCTGGTCCCTGTAAAGAGTTATACCGCTTCCTTCTTTCAGAATGCTGTCCAGATACAGCGCTCTGTATTTGGGCAGGCGGTACGTTTTGTTCAGCGCATCCGGGTCTGCGGATAAACCCTCCACCAGCTTTGCAACCGTTAAAAGCCCGTTGTCATCAAGGCTTATAAATTCCCCGTTTTTTAGACGGTAATACTTTTTTTTCTGGCTGTACACCTGCAAAAGTCTGGTCAGATCCTCTCCGGACAGGCCATCCGTATCCACCTTCAGCTCCAGCCAGTTCCCAGTGCTCCTGACACCGACAGATACCTTGGGAGGCGGCAGGATCTTTAATTTTTTAAAGGATTCGGAAAAATACACCTCTCCCAAAGCCATGAACTCGCTGATCCCTGAATTCAGCAGCCGGTATACCGCTTCCTCATCATCCCGGATAGCCGGATATTCTGATTCATATTCCTTGTATTTAAAATATCTGGTGATAAGGCGGCTGATACGGAATTCCCCCGGTATGTCCCGGCACACGGTGCGGGGCAGGCGCTCATCCTCAACCGGCTGGAAAGAATAGTCTCCATAGGAAAGGGTAGGTTTTAAAATCAGATCGTTGGGTCCGTCAGAATCAAAATCAAACCGGGCTTTCAGTTCCTCCGGCTTAAAAGCTTCTAAATCCACCTCTCTGGAATCAATGGTGCTATAGGATGCAATTCTTTTTAATACCCGCTCATAAAAAAGAGGCATATCCTTATGATTGATCTCCGTTTCATAGGAGGGTTTAAAACCTTCCATCATCTGTTTGAAAAATACGGAAAGAGCCTCGCTGCAGTCCTGGTCGCAGCAGTATAAGTATTTTGTATCTGCAAGGTATAACCGGTGTTCCCCTTCAAAGGTCAAAAGATCTTTATTAATGGATACCAATACCCCGTCCCGCTCCTGGTGTGTAATTGTCACCGTCAGATCAGGATTGCGGTCTACCACCTCAAGCTGCCGCTTCTGTCCCTTATAATCTTCAAATTCCAGGGTCTCCCCCATCATAATTCCAAAAAACCGATCTCTGTTTGCCCTGCTCAGATTTAAAAACCGCAGAACAGGCTTTGTAGAAAAAGAACTTTTCTGAAACTGCTCATAATGCTCGCAGTATAAGTTAACCATCTCAAGAACAAATTCCAGAAGGGGCCGGCTCTCCTTTACAAAGGCGGAAGGAGTGTGATGGAATGCCAGGTTTTTTCCATACTCTGCATAGGTGCCATTCTCCACCGCACTGGCAAAGGCGGTCAGATCCTTTAACAGATAAAGACGGTCCCGTCCCAGTTTAAACTCCAGCTTTACCTCCCTGCGGCTGACCAGAAGAGCTACCGAAAGCTTTACCTGCTCCTCTTCTCCCTCACTCATGATGCGGGATACTTCCCAGTTGGTATATTCACGGATCATTGCTCTTGCCTGCTGGGAGGTGACCACCGGCCTTCCAGGGTTTAATTCCTGCTCCTTATAAGCTTCAAGCAACGCTTGACAGTGGGAACACATGCCCCGGTAAGAATTACCCTGGGCACAGGAACAAGAGTAGTCAAAAACCTGACTACCCTTGATATGCAGACTTGCCTTATATTCCTTTCCCTGGTCCTCTACCAAAGCCCTGACGCCTGATTCGCCTTTCCAGAAGGTATTTGTCGTCAAGTGTGATACTCTCATAGTTTCTCACATCCGTTCACCATTTACATTCGTTCCGGCGCCTCAATACCCAAAACGCCAATACATGCATTCAATACATCCTTGGCTAGCCCGATCAGGCGTACCCAGGATGCTTGCCTCTTTTTATCCTCTTCCGTAATGATCTTGGTATCATGATAAAAGCGGTTAAATGCATTGGCCAGTTCATAAATGTACTGGCATATCTTATGGGGCGCAAGTTCCGTAAAACCGGTTTCCATGATTTCATTGTATCTGGAAAGCTGAAGCATCAGATCTTTTTCTGCCTCTGTTGCAGCGGCAAGAATCTTCTCTTCCCCCTGGTATTTATCTTCAATACCCTGGTACTTTGCCAGGATGGACTTGATCCTTACAATGGTATAAAGGATGTAAGGACCGGTATTTCCCTCAAAGGAGACGAAACGGTCCATGTCAAAGACATAGTCCTTGGACGCCTGATTGGACAGATCCCCATATTTTAGAGCTGCCATTCCAACAATTTTTGATGTTTCCTCCGCCTCTTTTTCTGAAACGGTACGGTTCTCCATGATCTTTTCATAAGCTGCCTGGCTGATATCAGATATGAGAGTTTCCAGACGCATGACTCCCCCATCCCTTGTCTTAAAGGGCTTTCCGTCTTTTCCGTTCATTGTACCGAAACAAAGATGGGACATCTTTTTATCCTGTGATACAAAGCCGGCCTTCTTTGCCACACGGAACACCTGGACAAAATGAAGCTCCTGGCGTTTATCCGTAAGATAAATGTACCAGTCAGGCTTTATCTCTTTTTCCCTCTCAATGATGGTTCCCAGATCAGAGGTGGAATAAAGGGCCGCACCATCAGATTTTCTTACAATGCAGGGGGGAAGTTCTTTGGGATCCCCCTCTTCTGCAATATCCACCACAAGAGCTCCCTGGCTCTCGTAGGCAAGACCCTGATCCTCCAGTTCCTTTATCAAACCGGCAATATAGGGTTCCGCATCGCTTTCCCCTTTCCATAAATCAAAGGAAACATTGAGATTTCCGTAATTATTCTTTAAATCCGCAACAGATACTTCAATAATATGCTGCCAGATGGCACGGTAAGGCCTGAAACCGTTTTGCAGCTTTAACGTGGCATCATGGGCTCTTGTGCTGAATTCCTCATCAGACTTGGCTTTTGCACTGGCAGCCGGGTAGATCTCTTCCAATTCACCGATGGTAAAGGGCGCTTCCTTTGGATACTCCCCTTCAAAGGATGGGTCAAAATAAGGAAGCTCCGGCTTTCTGTCCTTCAGCTCCTCAATAATCAGCCCCATCTGAAGGCCCCAGTCTCCCAGATGGACATCTCCAATGACTTGATGACCAAGAAAACGGCCCATTCTCTTAATGCTTTCCCCGATAATGGCAGAACGGAGATGGCCCACATGGAGGGGCTTTGCCACATTGGCTCCGCCGTAATCCACCACAATGGTCATGGGATTTTCAGTTCTTTCACAGCCGCACTGCTCTTGGCCGGCCATACCGTCCACATATTCTGCCAGATAATCTGAATTAAGCTTTAAATTGATAAATCCCGGCATCACCGCATCTACTGAGGCAAATACATGGCTGCCCGTAAGCTTTGCCACTGCTTCCGATGCGATATCAAAAGGTTTCTTTTTATATGCCTTTGCTGCTGCCATGGCTCCGTTACACTGGTATTCACAAAGATCCGGGCGGTTGGATAAGGTCACCTTTGCATAGGCCTCATCATATCCGCAGTCTGCAAACGCTGCCTTCATCTCTGCCGTAATCAAATCAAGAATCTTCTTCATCAGTCCCTGGTCTCCTTTTTCTATTCCAGATATTTCTAAGCTAAATATTAATTATATTACAAGTAATCTTAAAAATCAAATTCTTTTCCCTTTTCTTTTCCAAACCCCTGCTGCCCATGACCCTCAGCCTTATGGTCAGAAAATAATGTTCCATTAATAAAATAAGCGCCTTTTTAAGTCAAGAGGATTGAGACAGTCCTTATCTTTTCCCAAAAAGGTGCTTTCTTTTTATATTCCATAATATTTACCATTAATCACTGCAATATTCCCTTATTACATTCTGCCCCGGCATTTCCGTTAATGGCGGATCAATGGGTCCTATCTCACATGTATTCCAGCTCCTCCAGATATTTAACCCCTTTTATTCCGCTCATTTCCTGAATCGCTTCTATATGATTTACCGGCATATCCATTTTCACCCAAAAGGTGGCGCCCACATAATCCGTATAGCCTTGCCTGGAGTTAACCTCCAGATCATCCAGCTGGCAGCCCATTTCCCGGAGCTTCTGAATAAAATTTCCCATGGACTCCATGGTTTTAAATTCCGCAAAGAAATGGATGTGGTTGGAGCGCAGGCATAGATAGCGGTCGATCTTTTGCATCAGGGACATGATGAGCAGTAAAAATACTCCGGCCAGAACAGAACCCATATAAAATCCGGCTCCTACCGCCAGACCAAGGCAGGCCGATGCCCAAAGCCCTGCTGCAGTAGTCAGTCCCTTTACCTGCTTGGAGGTAATGATGATAGTGCCTGCGCCCAGGAAACCGATTCCGCTGATCACCTGGGCTCCCAGGCGTGCCGGATCACCGGTCTGGTAACGCTCCACCAGGTATTCTCCCGTGATCATCACCAGGGCCGATGCCAGGCAGACGATCATATAGGTACGAAGACCTGCCGGCCTGCGTTTTCTTCCCCGCTCAAATCCCAGAATTCCACCCAGCATCACCGCAAGGGTCAGGCGCGTCAGCACGGATATCAGATTTATACTTTCAAATAATTCTCCGTTTGGCATCAATACTCTCCCTTCCAATATATGAAGTCACATGGTTATGATTATTTCCATTTCAGCATCATACCGTCCCAGGCAGCTCGGATTCCTGCCTCCCCAAGTCTTTGTTCCAGTTCCTGATGGCTCATATTGCAGTTATGGGAAAAATGGGTTGCTGTGATCACGGTGGAGGGGGTCAGGCATCCAGCTTCCTCCAAATGTTTTACAACAGCAAGATTTTCTTCTATTCCCATATGAGTACCGCCGTGATATTTATTGAAACCAAAGGTACAGTCCAGGCTGACAAGGGAAAGCCTCTTTCCTTTCAGGAAATCATAAACTTCTGATCCTAAAAGACCCGTGTCATTGGCATAGAGAATCAGGGTTTCTCCCTCTTCTATCAGATAAATAAAACACATTTCCCTGGGATCATGATTAGCCGGAATGGGAATGACCGTCAGTTCTTCCATCCTGATTTCCGAAAACGGCTGGGCAAGCAGAAATACCACGGACGGATCCTCTTCCTTTCCAAACTCCTCCTTAAAGCTTTCCCTGCCCATGCGGCAGACCTTGGAATTGCCATAGACGGTCAAAGGCCTCTCACTATGGATATGGCAGTAATTGGCGCTGCTGCGGCGTGTCAGCTCTTGGCTGTCAAAATGATCACTGTGGGAGTGAGTGACGCAGACTGCTTTTAACTTCCACAAATCCAGATCATAACAAAGCTTGTGGAAATACAGGTCAGGAGAAATATCCAGGAGAAGCTTGCCATTGACAAGGGTGCTGGCCCTGGTTCGTATGTCCTTCCCCTTCTGCTTTGCCGCCTTCCTGCAGGTTTCACATTGGCAGAAAACGGCAGGAATTCCTTCCGCTGCTCCTGTACCTAAATACCGGATCTCCATCAGGAATCTCCTCCCGTTCTTTTCTTCCACATCTGCGTCCTGGCGGTTCCATCCACCGGATCAATTTTCATATTCAGCCAATGGCAAACCGAAGGCAGAATATCAATGATTCCCATGGTCTCCACCTGGAAAGGAGCCACGTCCTCTCCCCAGGCAAACATCATAGTCTGGTAATTTTCCCCATCGGGAAGGTATCCATGTACTCCCTGGTAATGGCTGTTCACAATCCCCTCTTCATCCGCTGCCTCTTCATATCCGGACTCAAAGTAATAACCGTCTCTTGCTTCAAGAACCAGATCAGCTTCTTTGTCACATCCCAGATTCTCAAAATCCTGTTTCTCCATTACCCGGCTTACTCCTCTGTTTACGGCAAAGGCTTCCTTCACCCTGGCGGTTACCTGTTCTTTATCACCGCCCTTTATGTAAATATAAGCCATTCCGTCACCGGAGTCTAAGTAAGCCCTGTAGCCGGTAAGCCTTTTACTCTCATAAGTGCAGTAGCCCAGACGTTCCAGAACCATGTTGCCGTGTATGGCATAGGACACCTGCTTTTGGGAATGGTCACCTGTGAACAGGAGCGTCACATTCTGGTCACTGCACTGCCTTGCATAATCCATGAGCTGCCCCACAAATCTGTCGTACTCCTTCAGATAATACCGGCATTTCCCGGAATAGATTCCATAGGTATGCTTTGTATCGTCCAGGCCGTAAATGTGAAGCATTGCAATATCAAAATCATACCGGTTCACAGCGTCCAGGAACCGGTCCATCATGGACATATCCAGATTAGGCTGTTTTCCCAGAAACCATGCCTTTGGAAGCTCCCTGTCTGACAAAAGCGTTCTCATGGCAAAACGGGGGGTTCCGTACTTGCAGAGTACTTTCATCTGTCTCACAAAGCTGTCCAAGTTCCAGACCTTGGGCTTGACAGGGGACATTTCCGGCATGGAGTAGGCCATTTTCCCTCCTGCACTGACCGGCCAGGACATGTTCATCACCCGTTTCCCATTTTCAGCAGCATAGTCCCATATGGCTCTGCGCGTTAAGCTGGAGGCGTAAAAATTCCATTTGTGAATCCGGGCAAAAGGCTCCAGCACATAATTGTTCACGATTCCGTGGGAGGAAGGACGGCAGCCTGTGGCAATGCTGGCATGGCTGGGAAACGTAAGGGATGGATACACAGAATGCACATGGGTGCAATAAGCCCCCTCTTTCATGATCCGGGAAAAATGAGGCAGGGTTTTTACATATTCTAAATCCGTACAGGACAAGGCATCAAAAGATACCAAAATCAGCTTCTTTTTTTTCATTACAACTCCTTTTTATCCTTTCACAGCCCCTGCTGTCAAACCTCCGATAATCTGCTTCTGCATCAGAATATAGAATATCATGATTGGCAGCATGGAGATCAGGAATGAGGCAAAAATCAAACCGAAATCCGTCTGATATGCTGTTTTAAAGTTATACACATAAAGGATCAGCGTCCAAAACCTGGACGATTTATTGAGAACCAGCAGAGGGAGCTGGAAATCATTCCATACCCACAGCGCATTCTGGATCGCCACCGTGGCAAGGATCGGCTTCATAAGGGGCAGAATCACCTTCGTGTAGGTTCTTAAAAAACCAGCTCCGTCTATATAGGCGGCTTCCTCCATGTCCGGCGGGATAGACTGAAGATAACCGGCGCACAGGAATACGCCCTCACAGGTAGAACCGGCAACGTACAGTACGATAATTCCCGGCACGTTCATCATTCCCAGCTTACTGGCGATCATGATTAAGGGAATCATTTTCGCCTGGAAGGGGACAAAAAGACCGATAATCAAAAAGTAGTAAAAGAGACGGAGAAAACGGTTATTCGCCATGATCCGGGATACGCCGTAGGCTGTCAGGGGCAATGTCACCGTACTGATAAACAGGAAAACACCTGCGATCACAACAGAGTTTAAAAACGCATACTTCAGTTCATTTTTTGCAAACAGGGTTTTAAAATTATCCAGGTACAGTGGGACCGGAAGGGAAAACCAGCTTTCCGCGATCTGAAGATTTGACTTAAAAGCAGTCATTACCACCAGAATCATCGGAAGGAAAATCAGGACAGAGCCTGACACCAGGATCCCGTATTTCACCGCATTTAGTATTTTACGTTGGTTCATGCCATACCCTCCTAGTAGATGCGTTTCCTGTTGGACCAGACAATCTGGATAAATGAAACGGTGCAGACTATCACTGCCAGTATCAGTGCCTCTGCCATGGCCACACTAAGGCGGCGTTCCACAAAACCATGGTTATAGATCAGCATTGCCATGCTCTCCGTGGATCCTGCCGGGCCACCCTGGGTCATGGACATAATCAGATCAAATACCATAAGCCCCTGTTTTAAGGTCAGCACAAATACCATGGTAATGGTGGGAACCAGAAACGGCAGGGTAATAAAACGGAATTTTTTCCATGCCGTGGCCCCATCCAGGCTTGCAGATTCCTCCAACTCCCTGGGAACGGTCTGAAGTCCTGCAAGAAACAGTACCGTGGGAATGGCCAGGCCCTGCCATATGGCTACGAACAGGATGGCATACATGGCAGTATCCGGCTTTGACAAAAGACTTATTTCCCAGCTTTCAAAGCCAAGGTTTGCTCCTAGCTGCGGCAGGCCCTTTGTGATAATGCTGTTAAACACCAGTCCCATGGTAAGCAGCGGTAGCACTGCCGGAAAGAAGAACACAGAACGGAACACGGTCTTTCCCTGGAGGCTGCTGTTTAAGATAATTGCAAGTATCAGGCTTAAAGACACGATGAAGATAACCAGGAGAGCGCTGTACGTTACATTGAACATTACGGTTTTCAAGAAACGGGAGTTGCTGAATACTGCCCGGTAGTTCTCAAGCCCAACAAAGTTCAGCTTTTTGTTGATTCCGTTATAATCGGTGAAGCTGTAAATGATTCCGCCAAGGATCGGGGCAATAAAAAAGATCACATAGACAATTGCCTGCGGAATTGCAAATAGGCTCAAAATAATGGATTGTTTTTTATAAAACGTCATCCTTTTGCTTTGGCTGTTCATTTTCTGTCTCCCTCTATCAGAGTGAGGCAGCCGTTTATGGAAATTACCGGGAAACGTCCGCCTCATCACATAGCACATACCGGCACCAATGCAGTTACGGTTGTTTATTGTTCATTTTCAAAATACTCGACGCTGATAGAATCACTGTCCTTTAAAAACGCATCCACATCCTTGGAAAGGATCATCTGCTGTAAGGGAACTTCCCAGCTCTTGCGGAAGCCTGCCGGCCAATATACGGATGGGCTGAAGAACATGTCACCTGCTTTCAGCTTCTCGCTCATGGTCTGAAGCTGCGGGCGCTTGTAGTCAACGGTCTTGATAACGGATGGATTCTTCTCTGTATCTGCATAATACTGGGCAGTCTCTTTAGAGCCCATGAATTCCAGGAACTTAAGAGCTGCCTCCTTGTTCTTGCAGCTTTCTGTGATGGAAAGTGCCGTATCAATGCTGGCAGGAATCCTGCTGGCCTCTCCCGAAGGATTGGG
Source organism: [Clostridium] saccharolyticum WM1 (assembly GCF_000144625.1). NCBI lineage: Bacteria > Bacillati > Bacillota > Clostridia > Lachnospirales > Lachnospiraceae > Lacrimispora > Lacrimispora saccharolytica. The sequence goes on from NC_014376.1 coordinate 2,503,124, forward strand.
GATGGTTATCATTTCAATGTCCAGATCCGGGTTTAAGTTAAGGATCGTCTGGATACCCCAGCTTCCGTAAAAGATCATGGCTGCCTTTTCTGTGGCAATATCGTTGAACGCGTCCTCATAACCTGCTCCCAGGGTATCTTTCTGGCCGTATTGGCGAAGCTTTAGCATGGCATCTGCCAGCACCTTCATCTCTTTCTCATTTTCCCAGGTTGTCTCCTTTTTGCCCACTTTCTGAAATTGAGAAGTAATATCGTTGTTGATCACACCAATGAGCCGCTCTGCCATCTGCCCCAGCTGCTCTGTGGATTTATCGTAAAATGCAAAAGGCTGGATCCCTTTTGCCTGGAATGCTTCAGCTGCTGCAATCAGCTCATCCCAGGTCTGCGGCTTCTCAATGCCATTGTCCTCAAACAGCTTATTATTAACAATGAGGCCATAAGCGCTCATTGTCATGGAAAGTGCGTAATCCTTTCCATCATATTTGGCAATCTCTCTTGTTTCGTCCGCCACATCGTTTAAGAACGCCTGGTCGGAAATATCCATCAGGGCTCCGTCTCTCATCAGATCCCGGTAAAATTTTTCTGCCGGCCAGATGGTCACAATGTCCGGATAATCATTAGAAGCAATTCTTGTAACAAGAGCTGTCTCCGGATCCGGTACACTTGTCAGCTCAATCTTGATTCCAGGGTTCTGCTCTTCGAAACGGGTAGTCAATTCCTGAAAAACATCCACTACGTTTGTTTTCTGCAGATATAACTCCAGGGTTACCTGGTCCCCCTCTGCTTTGGTTTCCTTTGCCTTAGCCGTCTCCCCTGCTGCAGCGGCTGTCTCCTCCGTTGATTTGGCAGGTGCCGGTTCGCTTTTCCCGCATCCGGCCAAAAGTGAACAGACCAGGCCGAAAGATAATGCGAGAACTCCAATTCTTTTCTTCATGATTGATTCTCCTCCTTTTTGGTGATAGGTTTTCATGGACTTTATGTAGATGGCATCATCTTAGCAAGTTTTCCTTATCAAGTCAATAGGGATTTTGAAGTTTTTTGTAAATTATGCACCTTTTCCGTTTTGATTATTGATTTTATTCGTACCTTTTCACCACTATACCATCAAAATTTTAAAATATATTTACATTTATTCTATAATGGCGTATAATACCCTTATTAAATTAGTAATTATTCCTTACTTTCTTTGTCATGGAATGTACCAAATAAGATTTCACTTTCAGGAGGAGCTTATGAAACAGCCGAATATTGTTCTTATTATGTGCGACCAGATGCGAGGGGACTGTATGGGAGTTGCGGGACACCCGGATGTTCAAACGCCATATCTGGATTCCCTGGCCGCAGAGGGTACCTATTTCCCAAATGCCTACGCTTCCTGTCCAAGCTGCATCCCTTCCAGAGCCGCCCTGTTTACAGGAATGAGCCAGGAGCGCCACGGCCGGGTGGGCTATCAGGACGGAATTGACTGGGATTATCCCAGCATGCTTCCCCAGGTTTTATCCTGCAACGGCTATCATACGGAAGCGGTGGGAAAGCTTCACGTTCATCCGCCCCTTCGCCGCTGCGGCTTCCATAACCTGACGCTTCATGACGGATATATCGGCTTTTACCGCAGGCCCGGCCTTCCAACCCGGCAGAACCAGCTTTATGGAGACAGCTATTTAAGATGGCTGAAAGACCGGTACGGGAATGCAGCGGATGTCAATGATACCGGCCTGGAATGCAATTCCTTCATTGCTTCGCCCTGGGTGTACGACAGCATGTCCCATCCCACCAACTGGACGGTTACGGAAAGTATCCGTTTCCTGGAAAAGCGGGATCCTGACTTGCCCTTTTTCCTCATGACCTCCTTTGTAAGGCCTCATCCGCCCTTAGATGCTCCCTCGGATTATTTTGATATCTACCGGAGCAGGGAGCTGGCGCCTCCTGCAATGGGTACCTGGGAAGATTTTTCCCATAAAGCAAAGGATTATGAAGGGCTTTATGATTCTCCTTACGGAACAAAAAATAATAAGCTCAAGCAGGATGCCATGATCGGCTACTATGCCTGCATCACCCATATGGATCACCAGATCGGACGGCTTTTGCAGGCTCTTTACAGAGAGGAGCTTTTAGAGGACAGCATTCTGATCTTCCTCTCCGATCATGGAGAGCTGCTGTTTGATCACGGCCTGTTCCGGAAAGTACAGCCTTACCAGGGCAGCATCCGGATCCCCATGATCGTCCGTGTGGGAAAAAACCTGTTTCCAGGCAGGACCCAGATCCCGGTTTCCAGGGACCTGGTGGAATTAAGGGACATCATGCCAACCATTCTGGATTCCCTGAACCTTCCTGTTCCGGATGAGGCCGACGGGCAAAGCTTTTTCCCCTCCCTGTTTGGAGAAGCCGGTTTTGACAGGGAATACTTGCACGGCGAACACAGTGGCGGGGAGATATCAAACCATTTTATCGTCACCCCCACAGACAAATATATCTGGTACAGCCAGACCGGTGAAGAGCATTATTTTCAGCTGGATCAGGACCCAAAGGAGCTTTGCGACCGGATCCATGATCCAGGCTGCAGGGAACGGATCGACTGCCTGAAAGGACGTCTCATCGAAGTCTTAAAGGACCGGGAGGAAGGCTATTCTGACGGTATTTCCCTGATTCCGGGGAAAAAGCCGGTGTTTAAGCTGACAAACATATCTGATAAATAGGAGTGCATATGAAAAAAACAGTAAATCTCAGCCATGTCCGTACAATCAATCAAAGGGCTATCCTGGACGCCATTTTTCAGAAAGGCGACACTTCCAAGGCCCAATTGGCCCGCATGCTGAACATGAGCAAGCCGTCCATGGCCGACAATGTGGCGGCTCTTTTACAAATCGGCATTATTAAAGAGATCGGCGAAGGAGCTTGTTCCAGCGGAGGCGGCAGAAAACCGACACTTCTACGTTTCTGCGATAATTTTAAATACATTATTGTGATGGATTTTCAATACCAGCATTCCTATTTCTGCTTAAGTGACTTAAGAGGTACCATCATGAACCAGTTTACCATCCAGCAGACCCCCACCGCTGATTTGAATTCCTGGATCACCATGTGCATCAATGCGGTATCCATGCTGCTGGCCTCCCAGTGCATTACCCACCAGGACTTAGCAGCTATTGCCGTGTCCGCTCCCGGTATCCTCAATGACAATGATAAAAATTATATTGTCAGTTCCAAATATGGGGATTTTAATGTGGGACTGATCGAGGATCGTCTTACAGAGGCATTTCCTGTCCCTGTCCTGATTAAAAACAGCGCCAATGCTTCTGTTCTTGGGGAATGGTGCTGCGGCGGAGGCCGGGACCGCAGCCATCTGGCCTTTATCAGCTGCGGTCAGGGCGTTGGCGCGGGAATCCTGTTAAACGGCAGGCTCCACGAGGGAAACCATCTGGCGGCAGGTGAAATCGGTTTTTGCATCACTCCGGAAAGCCTTACCTCAAAAAATGCTTCCCTGGAAAACAGGATCTGCATTGACTCCATACTCAGGCAGCTTAGCTGTGACTGCCAGGGCGAGCCCGTCACCTTCCCGGATATGATCAAACGCTATCAGGCGCAGGATCCTCAGGTGACCGCCCTGGTGGATCTTATCAGTACGGAGTTAGGCTGTGCAGTCTGCAACCTTTTGTCTGTCATTGACTGTGAACTGGTGATCATTGGCGGCGACTACCTGGCCTTTGAGGAACAGCTGATTCCAAGGATACAAAAAATCGTTGACGATCATGCCGCTATCCCGGTTCCTGTTATCCCGTCAAGACTGGGAGAAAAGGCATCTGTGCTGGGTCTGATTGCCACCAGCCGGGAATTCTATTTTAAGCAGATTTGTACCAGGACCACCGGGGAGGAACAATGAATAAACATCGCCTCCTATTCCTTTTATGCTGGATCGCCTATTTTTCCACCTATATCGGGCGGCAGAACTACGCTGCCTCCATGTCGGAAATTATTGCTGCAGAGGGCTATTTAAACCGCACCTGCGGACTGGTGGGGACTGGCTTTTTCATCACTTATGGGCTGGGACAGATTATCAGCGGGTTTCTGGGAGATCGTTTTTCACCCAAATGGATGATTTTCACAGGGATCTTTCTCTCCTCCCTGTCCAATCTTTCCATGTGCTTTCTTACCTCGCCGGAAGCTATGACAGCGGTCTGGTGCGTCAACGGGGCCGCCCAGTCCATGACCTGGTCCCCCCTGCTTCGCATCTTCTCGGAATACCTTCCTGAAAAGGAGCAGAAAACGGCCTGCGTCAATATTGCCACCACTTATCCGGCAGCCGTATTCCTCATCTATCCCCTATGCTCTTTCCTGATTTATGTTTCCGGGTGGAGGATGGTGTTTCTGGTATCCGGCGGCTTTATGCTGGCAGTATCCCTTCTCTGGGCCTCAGGCTTTGCCTGGCTGGAGCGTTTATATCCGGAAAGAGAGGGCAGTTGCACCCGGAAGTCCATGGACCAGTACGGCACCAATACCCAGTGCTTTCGGGTTACGGGAAATCTGATCCTGCTCCTGTCCCTGGCAGGCTTTCTTCTGACCATTCAGGGAGCCCTTAGGGATGGGGTGACGGGATGGGTTCCCTCTTACCTTTCCAACACCTATGAGGTAGGAACCTTTATCACTATCTTTGCCACCGCTTTTCTCCCGTTTATCAACCTGTTTGGCGTGTACTTTGCCAATCTGATTTACAGGAAGGGGAGAAAAATGAATTGGAAACCACGGCCATCCTATTTGTAATTTCCTTCTTCTCAATTCTCTTTTTGATAATTTTTGAAGGGGTGTCCCTGGTTTGGTCCCTGGTTTTCTTTGCCGTGACAACCTCCTGCATGATGGGCATCAACGTGATGCTGGTCAGCTTTATCCCTTCCTATTTTATCCGCTTTGGCAAGGTGTCCACCGTCTCCGGCCTGCTCAATTCCACGGTCTATATAGGAAGCAGCCTTGCTGTCTACGGTCTGGGCGCTCTGGCGGATTCTGCGGGCTGGTCCTTTATCCTGAAATTTTTGTGCATGGTGGCAGCAATAGGAATCCTGGGAAGTCTGATCTGTGTTCCGCGGTGGAAAAAATTTCTGAAGGAGAATGGATAGCCATATCTTCCAACAGACTTATTCTTATGGCTCCTAAAGCCAGCACCATTGTAGGGAGCACCACCGGAACATGCTATATATACCATCTCTGACGGGCGTATTGTTTATGACGGGCAGGCAGTTAAATAGCCGGGCAGATTTCCTTATGCAAATATCAATCAGCGCTTTCAAATCAAACAGGCTGCCGGATATTCTCCGACAGCCTGTTTTGCCCGTCCGGGCCGGGTGCACCACAGCAAAAAAGACCGGTCATCCCGGTCCTTTTACTTTCTGATTATACTCTGGACAGGTATTCACCTGTACGTGTATCAATCTTGATTTTATCACCCTGATCAACAAATAATGGAACATAAACCACTGCACCAGTTTCAACCGTAGCTGGCTTAGTAGCACCCTGGGCTGTATCGCCTTTGAATCCCGGCTCTGTATCTGTGATAACCAGTTCCACGAATAACGGAGGCTCTACGGAGTACACCTTACCATTATAAGAGCATACCTTAACCGTCTCATTCTCTTTCACAAACTTTAACGCATCACCGATTACATCCGGTGCTAATGCTACCTGCTCATAGGTATTTGTATCCATAAAGTTATGAAGATCGCCATCGGCATACAGATACTGCATGTCCAATCTGTCGATTCTTGCCTGTGGGAACTTCTCTGTCGGGCGGAATGTGCGCTCTACGACGCCACCGTTTACCACATCTTTAATCTTAGTCCTTACGAACGCAGCGCCCTTTCCAGGCTTTACATGCTGGAACTCCATAATCTGATATACAGTACCCTCGATCTCCAATGTGATACCGTTTCTAAAATCACCCGCTGATATCATAAATGATATTCCTCCTTGAATTTCTCTTCTTAACCTTTTATATTCTATACTATAATAAATACATTTTCAACCGTTTTTTACAAATATCTCCCTTTTCTTTGGATCAGAGTGCTTATTTTCCTGTTAAAAAATCCATTGCCAGGGCATATCCCTTAAGTCCAAGGCCAACCACCTGTCCGGTACAAACCGGTGCTGTCACCGAGGTATGGCGGAATTCTTCTCTCTTGTGGACATTGGATATGTGAACCTCCACTTTTGGTATCTCTACGGAACCCAGAGCATCTCTTACCGCATAGCTGTAATGGGTAAAGGCTCCGGGGTTGATGATGATACCCTCCGTGCCATTATGATATGCCTCCTGGATCTTATCGATGATCCCACCTTCATAATTGCTCTGATAGATCTCCAGTTCATGACCTTCCTGCCGGGCTTTTTCTTCCAGCATGGAAACCAGTGCATGATAATCCTCTGTTCCGTATATTCCTTTTTCACGGATCCCTAAAAAATTCAGATTCGGCCCGTTTAATACAAGAATTTTCATATCTGCTTACCGCCTTTCCAATTTCCTGTACGTTTGGGATCAGCCGGCTTGTCCGGACCGTTTCATCCGTATTATAACCGGTTAAACCATCTTTTACCCACCGGTAATCTTCCTGCCATTGATGGTACTATCGTTGTTTTTTCTTATCCCTGTGGTAAAAATACAGCACTACCGCTTCCAAAAGTCTTTTTAATACGATTTGAATTTCTTCTTTTGGATGAATTGGTTTTACAAGGATGCTGTAGATCCCGGCTCTTTTCGCCCCATACACATCGGTAAAAAGCTGGTCTCCAACAAATACCGTCTGTTTTACATCCGTTCCCATTAAATCCATAGCTTTCCGGTATCCTTTAATCCCCGGCTTGTTTCCTTTAAATATATAGCGGGGACTGCCCGCAGACCTGGCAAAGGCAGCCACTCTCGGCTCCTTATTATTGGAAAGAAGGCAGGTTTCCATCCCAAGGTCATGTAAACGCAAAAACAGCTTCCTTACCCTTTCATCTGCAGGCGCATCATGAGGTACCAGAGTATTGTCAATATCAAAAACCACACCTCTGATCCCTCTTTTATATAAATCCTCATAGGGTATGTCATACGCAGAAGCCGCATCTTCATCCGGATAAAATATTTTAAACATAGATCTCCTACTTTTTTAATAATTTTCCTATTTCTTCCATAAATGTATTTACGTCTTTGAATTCCCGGTATACGGAAGCAAAACGGACATAAGCCACCTCATCTACATCCTGCAGCTTTCTCATAACAAGCTCTCCGATCACCGTACTTTCCACTTCCTTTTCTTCCCGGTTGAACACCTGAGTTTCTATCTCATCTACCATGGAGTCAATCTGCTGGGATGAGACAGGACGCTTATGGCAGGAATGAAGAATACCTGATTCTATTTTTGAACGGTCATATACCTCTCTGGAATTATCCTTTTTAATCACCATGAGAGGCATGGTCTCCAGTTTCTCATAGGTTGTAAACCGCTTCCCGCATTTCTCACACTGTCTGCGGCGTCTGATGGAGCTATTGTCGTCTGCCGGCCTGGAATCAATGACCTTTGTATCTGCTTCATTACAAAATGGACATTTCACGTTTCTGGTCCTCCTGTCTACGGACTGTAATTTTATTGGCATAATTTACTTCATGAAAGCTAAGGCCACGGAGTTGTATTCAGTAAATCAGCCGTTCGACGAGCCAAAGGCCAATCGAATTTCCTAGTATATATCATAACTTACAATCCTAAGATCCGCAAGCCCCTCATCCCTATATCCCGCATCTTTCCGTTGCTTTTTCCAAATCCACATTTACAAGGATGATATCCGGACCCACCTGTCTGATATCGCAGAAGGGGATCACATACTCCTTCTCTCTGACTAAAAATCCGCAAAAGCATCCTGGTCCCGGCACAATGATGGCGATAAGACAGCCTGTTTCCATGTCAAAATCCACATCGCCTACATAGCCAAGGCGTCTGCAGTCACAGATATTAATCACTTCTTTTTGTCTAAGATCACAAATGCGCATAGATATACACCTCCTTAGTGTAGTCTATGCGCATACCTTCTGCATGACACGGTTCTACCACTGATTTTCCCGGTTCCACGCTGACTGGGAAAACGCTTCCTCATCTCCTATAAGGGAGTTATGGGGAAACCGATCCTTAAGATCCAGATAATACTCTGTCATGGTAGCGTAAATATAAGGAAGTATCCAGAGAAAACCGATCCCCAGGGAACAGTATCCAAGAATTATAATTCCCAAAAAGCTTAATAAAATATAAAAGAGTCCGCCCTTATTTCCCTTCATCATTTCTGCACTTTTCTTTAGACATTTCCATAGTCTCTGATCCGGAGATTCGATAAGGATGAACATGGACTGGGATAAACACAGCATTGTAACAGTACTTCCAATGAGCAGGAGCAGATACGTAAGCACCAGTAATACCACCATGACCGGTATAAAGTCAGTAACGACTGCAACAATGAGTACCACGAAATACGGGACAGCCCATATAAATCCAATCAGAATATTTATAAAATAAAGCCCTAAAAATTTATGAGGCTTATTCTGAAAAGCAAAGAAAAGATCCGACAGGCCGGCTGAATTGCCAGTACTCATATTCAGATATATCTTAAGGATTCCCGGCATTAACAGACCGTATACGGAAAGGATCACCAGAAAGGATAAATAAATCCCTCCCCTTAGCGCTACATAACCCGGTGATATGGTAAGTGAGCCTTCAAAAAAAGGATTTTGAACCAGTCCCAGGGAATACGAAGTTAAAACATACACCAGGGAAGCAGCCAGAAGAACGGCACATGCCAGGAACTGGACGCCAATGCACAGACCGTATCTGCCTTTTAAGCTTCGTCTTGCCCGCCTTTTAAGTTCTGAAGATGAAGTTTTCATGAAAACACACCTCCTATTCCCAAATCACTCATTGCAGCAATACCCACATATACGATTACCACCAATACGACCAGCACCATGGCAATGGCTGAAGTAATAAGACCTGCCTTCGCATAGCCTTCCAACCTGTCTTCTGTCCTGGACAGCAGGGCAAACAAGATCCCAAGGCTTCCAAAGATCAATCCTCCGCAACAGCAGCAGGAGGTTATAATGCCAAGAATCCCCATGACCAGAGATGCAAGGGCCATGTTGCTTTGGGCCGTTTTTTCAGGCTGCACGTAAACCACGCTCTGATCCTGATCCCTTGTTTCCTGCCAGGATCCTTCTTGATTATCCTGATCCATTATTACCATCTCCCTTTATCTCTTACTATTAATTATCAGAAATCAATTTTTGACTTCTGATAAATTATACAATATTTTCCATTGCCTGTAAAATTAAGATTTTCTTTCGCAGACTTTTGATACAAAAAAGCCGCTGCGGAAGCAGCATAAATCTGCCTCCCCAACAGCTTCTCTTTCCATTGGAACCATTCCCTCTTTAGAAAGAAGGAACAACTGCTCCATCGTAGGTATCTTCAATAAACTTTTTAATAGTATCGCTTGTCAAAGCTTCTACAAGAGCTTTTGACTTTTCACTGCTTTCCTCTCCTGCACGAACGGCAACGATGTTGCTGTAAAGGGTGGCTGCTATGGACTTGGCATCTTCTACAGCCAGTGCATCGGATACCTTTAAGCCTGCTTCAATGGCATAATTTCCATTGATAACTGCCACATCCACATCGCTTAAGGACCGGGGAAGCTGAGCCGCCTCCACTTCAACGATCTTAAAATTCTTGTCATTCTTTACAATGTCATTCTTGGTAGCATTCAGTTCAACACCTTCTTTAAGGCCGATCAGCCCCTTGTCAGCCAGTAAAAGAAGAGCTCTTGCTTCGTTGGAAACGTCATTGGGAACTGCGATCTGGGCTCCTTCGGCAAGCTTATCAAGAGCATCTGTCTTTCCTGCATAAATACCAAAAGGCTCGTAATGAATGGCTGCTGCACTTACAAGATCAGTCCCCTTTTCCTCATTGAACTGGTCCAGGTAAGGCTTGTGCTGAAAATAGTTGGCATCCAGGTCTCCGGATTCAAGAGCCAGGTTTGGCTGTACATAATCCGTATATTCCTTTACCACCAGCTCATATCCCTTTTCTTTCAGAAGATCCTTTGCAGCGTTTAAAATCTCTGCATGAGGAGCCGGAGTAGCTCCCACAACGATCTTTTCCAGATCACCGGTAACTTCCTTGCTCTCTGCTGCCGATGTCTCTTCTGCTTTAGCTGCCTCTGTTGCTGCAGCCTGTGTTGTCTCAGCCGCCGTAGTTCCAGGCGCTTCCTTGCTTCCTGCGCATGCGGTCAACGCTCCTGCGGCAATCAGTGCTGCCGTAAGTACATAAAGTGATTTTTTCATAATTGTTCCTCCTTAAAATTTTTTATGGTAACGCCTTAGGCTGTTACTATTTAATTCTCTTATCACTCACTCTGGAAAGCTTCATTCCCGCTTCCTGGATGACCTGGACAATGATTACAAGAATTGCCACTGTTATAAACATCATTTCCGTCTGATAGCGGTAATATCCATATTTAATTGCAATATCTCCAAGTCCGCCTCCGCCTACAAAGCCTGCCATTGCAGAGTAGGCCAAAATAGTAGTGATGGATAGAGCCGCACCTACCAAGAGGGAAGGTTTTGCTTCCGGAAGAAGAACCTTCCATATAATCTGAAAGGTGGAGGACCCCATGGATTTTGCCGCCTCGATCACTCCTGGATCCACTTCCTTAAAGGAGGCTTCCACGACTCTGGCCACATAGGGGGCTGAGGCTATTACCAACGGCGGGATTACGGCTTTTGCTCCCAGGGTAGTGCCTACAATGGCCCTTGTAATAGGAATCACCATAATAAGTAAAATTATAAACGGAACAGACCGGAGCAGGTTTATAATCAGCCCCAGGATCCGTTGAAGCCAGGGAATGGGATAGATTCCGTCTTTATCCATAACCACCAGAATAATGCCTAAAGGAATTCCAATAAGATATGCAAAAAAGGAGGAGGAAAATGTCATGAACAAACTTTCCCATATACCAGTTTTCAGCATCTGTAAAACTGTTGCATCAAAGATCATGATCCTTCACCTCCTCATGAGTAATTCCCGCTGTTTTTAAATAATTAAGGATCCTGTTCTGATCTACTTCGTCTTCCGGAAGCTGTATGACCATCTGTCCCATAGCAGTTCCGCTAATATCCCGTGTCTCGGCGTGCATAATGTTCACCGGCACTTTACAGGCTAATATCATGTTTGCAAGAACCGGTTCAAAGGAAGAACGTCCGTCAAAGGAGATCCGGACCCTTCTGGAGCCGCCGAACCGGATGACCTGTTCTGCTGCTTCCCCTAATATCAGCTGTCTGCCGATATTTGACTTTGGTTCCGAGAAAATTGCTCTTACACTTCCCACTTCTGCAATGTGGCTTTGGTCAATAATGGCCACCCTGTCGCAAATAGCTTCTATTACCGTCATCTCATGGGTGATGACGACTACGGTAACTCCCATGGAACGGTTAATGTCCTTTAAAAGGCCGAGAATGGATTTAGTGGTGTTTGGATCCAAAGCACTTGTGGCTTCATCGCAAAGCAGAACCTTTGGATTCGTTGCAAGGGCTCTTGCAATGGCGACCCTTTGCTTCTGTCCGCCTGATAACTGGGCCGGATATGCCTTTGCCCTTTCCTTAAGGCCTACGATTTCCAAAAGCTCCATAGCTCTTTTCATTCCTTCTTTTTTGGAAACCCCTGCAATTTCCAAAGGAAAGCACACATTTTGTAGTACATTCCTCTGGGCCAGCAGGTTGAACTGCTGAAAGATCATACCCATGGACTGTCTGGCCAGCCTCTTCTCCCTGGGCCGCATGGATGCCAGACTTTTATTCTCAAAAAGCACATCTCCCGAGGTAGGTATTTCCAGATAATTGATACAGCGGACCAATGTACTTTTTCCTGCTCCGCTCAAACCGATAATTCCAAATATCTCCCCCTGTTCAATGGACAGGTTAATATCATCTAGGGCCTTTATGGGACCGTTTGCGGTACGGAACTCTTTTCCTAGTCCTACCAGCTGGATAATAGGTTCTGCTGACTGCATATGTCTATTTCCTTTCCTTTCTTTTCATTATATATCTCCTGAAGACTCAGGCGGATTAGGTATACCCGCAGGATATTCATAAAGATACAAAAAGGCCGCAAGCCCTGCACAGACTTGCGACCTAAAATTTCCGCGTTTTGCTGCTTTCAGCGAATTCCAATCACAATCCATACAAATGAAACGATTATCGTAATTTTATGCACTCTGATACACGACACATCATCATACACATGCCGTTCATCTGATCCATATTCATCTGCATGGTTTTTAACTGGTTCATGGCAGCTACTCCTTCCACTGATTCCTATAGGCAAACTAGGAATTACTTTATGAGCCGTATTTTACGCCCTCTTCCTGTTTTTGTCAATACTTAATTTAAAAATCAAAAACAAAGTCTTAAAATTTTATGAACAAAGATCCACGATGACCTGGGCAAAAATCTTGGCACTTACCACCAGTTCATCAATGACCGCGTACTCATCGGCTCCATGCATGCGGTTATCCGTCCCCGGCATGGAAGCACCAAAGGCAACGCCGTTCTTTAAGGAATGAACATAAGTGCCTCCGCCCATGGACACGCATTCTCCCTTGAGGCCTGTATAGCTTTCATAGACATTCAGCAGGGTTTTCACAAATTCTGAATTGCCATCCACATGATGAGGAGGCTTCATGGAATCATTGTGAAGGGTGAAGCCTTTTTCCGCCATGTTCCTTTTTACTACTTCCAGAACGTTTTCTTCTGTGGCGCAGACCGGACACCGGCTGTCAAAGGTTCCTTCCAGACAGGATGACCTGACCTGTAATAGGCTGAATGCCAAAGTCAGACTGCCGGAAAGCTCATCCTCCATGGCAATTCCCAACGCTTTACCTGAGGTATCCCCATGGGGGATCAGCTCCAGAAGGCGGCGGATCATGGTCATCTGCTCACATTCTGCCAGGGGAAGCTTCGTTAAGTAATAAAGGAGTCCTGTCAGAGCATTGTTTCCTTCCTCAGGAAGGGAAGCATGGGCACTCTCGCCGATGGCCGTAATGGTGGCGATGTCTTCCTCCAGTTCCAGTTCAAAACGGATCCCCGTTCTTTCTTCACACTGTGACGCAGTGAGTTCAAGGGATTTTGCATCAATTCCCTCAACTACCGCAATGGCTTTTCCAGGCACCACATTCACCTTGGTCCCTGCGTCTAAGCTCACCAGCTTGGGGAGTGCTTGAGAGGAAGCCCATTCAGCGGTGAAATGGCCGTTTAAGCCTCCTTTTTCCGTGTTTACCACCGGAAAGGAACCATCAGGCGAAAAGGTCATGGGGGATTCCTTCTCTATAGCATAATAATGAGCAATATCGGAGCTTCCGCATTCTTCGTCTGTTCCTAAGATCAGCCGGACGTTTTTCTTAAGGGGAATATTCAGCTCTTTTACTGCTCTCATAGCGTAAAGTGCTGCAACCGCCGGGCCCTTATCATCTGCGGTCCCCCTGCCAAACAGCTTATCACCTTTCACGACAGGTTCAAAGGGATTTGTCTCCTTCCAGCCTTCTCCTGCCGGAACCACATCAAGGTGGGCCAGGATATCAAGCTGGCGCTCTTTCTCGTTTAAATCTGCCGTTCCCACATAATTATCGTAATTGGTAATGGAAAAGCCATAGGATTCCGCCATAGCCAGGGCCTCCGTCAAGGCCTCAAAGGCTCCTGGTCCGTAGGGCATCCCCTCCTTATAGGACATTTTTTCACTGTTGATGCGGCACAGCGTACAGATATCATGGATCATTTCCTGCTTATGCGACTCAATATATTCTTCTATTTCCTTCCTATACATGGTCCACACCCCTTTTCTTACTTCATCATCGATGCAAGTGCTTCATTTACCGCCTTGCCGTCGGCTTTTCCTTTTACCCTGGGCATCAGGACCTTCATGATTCTTCCCTTATCCGCTCCGGTGGGAGCTTCAATTCCAAGTTCCTCAAGAACAGACCGGATGATCTCCTTGATCTGATCCTCTCCCATATCTTCCGGAGCAAACTCTTTATAAACAGCAATGCGAAACGCTGCTTCCTGCCTGATATCGGTTCGGTCCTCAGGGGCCAGGTCATGAGTCTCCTGAGTCTGCCTTATTTCTTTCTTTACAACCGCATTGGCCTCATCCTCTGTAATGGGAGTATGGTCCTTCTTGTCAATCTCAAAATTCTTAAGGGAGGAAAGAAGCATGGATAACGCATCCTTCCTCTGCTTGTCCTTTGCCTTCATGGCCTCCACCATGGCGGCCCTTACTTCATCAATTCTGCTCATTGTCTGTCTGCCTCCTTATATATTATTCTTTCATTCACTCTTCCTGGCTTTCCGGCACCTGTACGGTACCAGCGGTGAGCATGATATGCAGGCATATTCGCTTACCGAATACCGCTTCTTCTAATGAAAAACGCTTAAGGCGTTTTTCCTAGTTATGGCCGAATTCAGAAAGCTTCAATCCCGGATTTCGCTCTAATACCATGCCTACGCTCCAGTTGTTGACAAATAAAAGAAGGGGATTATCCTTTAAATCCTTGATTCGTTTCATATCAGATGTGCCCTGGATCTTAGCCACGTCAACTTCATCTTTGTTCTCAATCCAGCGGATATATTCGTATGGCAGCTTTTCAAGTCTTACTTCCACATTGTATTCATTTTCCAGACGGTAGGTCAATACCTCAAACTGAAGTTCTCCTACAACCCCTACAATGATCTCTTCCATTCCGGTATTAAACTCCTGAAAGATCTGTATGGCGCCTTCCTGTGCAATCTGATTCACACCCTTGATAAACTGCTTTCTTTTCATGGTATCCATCTGCCGCACTCGTGCAAAATGCTCCGGTGCAAAGGTAGGAATTCCTTCATATTCGAATTTCTCTCCGGATTTGCAAAGGGTATCCCCAATGGAAAAGATGCCAGGATCAAAGACGCCGATAATATCTCCTGCATAAGCCTCTTCCACGATCTTCCTATCCTGAGCCATAAGCTGCTGCGGCTGGGACAGGCGCAGTTTTTTGCCGCCTTGGACATGGTTTACCTCCATGCCTGCGTCAAACTTGCCGGACACTATCCGCATGAATGCAATACGGTCCCGGTGGGCCTTATTCATGTTGGCCTGTATCTTAAATACAAAAGCAGAAAACTCCTCTTCAAAGGGATCTACAACACCTGTAGTAGTCAGCCTTGGAAGAGGGGAAGTGGTCATCTTCAGGAAATGCTGCAAAAATGTCTCCACTCCGAAATTAGTAAGAGCAGAACCGAAAAATACAGGAGACAAGTCTCCCCTGCTCACCCGGTCCATATCCAGCTCATCGCTGGCCCCGTCAAGAAGTTCAATGTCATCCATAAGCTGCCGGTGAAAGCTTTCTCCGATCAGGGCATCTACCTGGGTATCACCCAGCTGGACTTCCGTTGCTTCTACTTCCTTCTGACCGTTCATGGCGGCCCGGAATGTGGTTATGGTTTCTTTAAAGCGGTCATAAACCCCTTTAAATTCTCTTCCGCAGCCTATGGGCCAATTCACCGGACATGTCCTGATCCCAAGCACTTCCTCAATTTCATCCATCAGTTCAAAAGGATCTCTTGCTTCACGGTCCATTTTATTTACAAATGTAAAAATAGGGATATGGCGCATCACGCAGACTTTAAACAGCTTTATGGTCTGAGCCTCCACACCTTTGGAACCGTCAATGACCATGACAGCGGAATCGGCCGCCATGAGAGTACGGTAGGTATCCTCTGAGAAATCCTGGTGGCCTGGAGTGTCCAGGATGTTGATACAGAATCCGTCGTAATTAAACTGCAGAACTGAGGAGGTGACGGAAATACCTCTCTCTTTTTCAATCTCCATCCAGTCAGAAACAGCATGCTTGGCGCCCTTTCTTCCTTTTACTGTTCCTGCCAGGTTAATGGCTCCTCCATAAAGCAGAAATTTCTCAGTCAGCGTGGTCTTTCCCGCATCCGGGTGGGAAATAATGGCAAATGTTCTTCTCTTTTTAATTTCTTCCGCTATATTCACAAAAATAGTTCCTCCAAAATTTACGTCTCAACTTATCTATTGTATTATGATTCCAATCATAAGTCAAGATTCACTCTTCCATATCAAAAATTCGATATCCAGGTCTTTGCAAGTGAAATCCAGCTCTGACAGGAAGGTTCAAGAAAAGCCTCATTGGAGCCTGCAGTTTCCTCGTTGGCCAGGGACAGGCCGTGTACACCCGCAGGATAAACATGGAGTTCAAAATTCACGTGATGTTTTCTCATAGCATCTGCCAGGAGCAGGCTGTTTTCAAGGGGGACGGAAGCATCGGTATACGTATGCCACAGAAAGGTTTTTGGCATATGTTCCGTTACAAACCGCTCCAGGGATACTGCCTCTATATCCTCCTTTGTTGCCTCCTGTCCTAAAAGACTTAAAACAGAACCTGCATGCTTAAATTCTCCGCTTGTAATCACCGGATAATTTAAGATCAGTCCATCGGGCCTTACTTCCTCGGGGGCTCGTTTTATGGCCTTCCAAACAAGATCCCTGTTCCAGAAAACCCCCAGGCTGCAGGCCAGATGCCCTGCAGCAGAGAAGCCGCAGGCAATGATCCTATTCGTGTCCACCTTCCATTCTGCCCCGTGCTCTCTGATCACAGCTACCGCTTCCGCAAGTTCTCTTAAGGAGGTCGGGAAGCGGTTGGGATCCACACTGTAATCCAGTACAAATCCATGACATCCCATAGACATGAACTGTAAGGCGACCGGCTCACTTTCCCGGTCCGACCTGCGGATGTATCCCCCTCCCGGAAGGACGATTACCGCCGGACGAAGCTTATCCGGATTTACGCTTATGCTGTCTAATAAATAACCGGTCAGACATGCAGGACCGGTCACCTGACCTGGTACCATGATCTGCCTTTTCTCAATTCTCATAATGTCCTACTCCTTCTTTCCCTCATTCCAACCGGAAAATATCTCATCCAGAATCCGGTGGGCAAGCTTCTCCTTTGTCATGGTTTCCAGGGATATTTCCTTATCCCTGGTAATGATGGTAGCTACATTGGTTTCGGTTCCAAAACCGGCTCCCTCCACCTTCAAGTTGTTGGCAACGATCATATCCACATTCTTTTTTTCAAGCTTTGCCCTCGAATTTTCCAGCATGTTCTGAGTTTCCATTGAAAAACCGCAAAGAAACTGCCCTTTTTTCCTGTGATCTCCCAGCCACTTAAGGATATCGGATGTACGATCCAGTTCTATAACCATTTCTCCGTCTTTTTTCTTTGTTTTTTCCGTATTCACAAATTTAGGACGATAATCTGCTACAGCCGCCGCCTTAATGATGGCATCCTGAGCTTCCCCTATAGCCGTAACCTCATCAAACATCTCCTTTGCGCTGTCAATCTCTACGAGGTGCACAAATCTGGGCTTTGGGATATTGGTTTTCCCGCTCACCAAGGTCACATCCGCTCCCCTGAGGGAAGCAGCCTTTGCAATCGCATACCCCATTTTCCCGGTAGAATGGTTGGTGATAAACCGGACCGGATCAATGGCTTCCCTGGTGGGACCGGCTGTAACCAGAATTTTCTTACCTGTCAGATCCTTTTCATAACTAACCTCTTTTTCAATGTAATCAAAAAGCACATCCGGCTCCGGCATCTTTCCCGCTCCGGTATCTCCGCAGGCCAGATACCCGAAGTCAGGCCCTATGACTTCCATGCCATAGTTCCGGCAAATCTTCAAATTATCCTGGACAATGGGATTTTCATACATATTGGTATTCATGGCAGGTGAAATGATTTTTTTGCATCTGCATGCAAGTACAGTGGTCGTCAGCATATCATCAGCGATCCCGTGAGCCAGTTTTGCTATCACATTGGCGCTGGCCGGCGCGATCATCACCACATCAGCAAGCTTAGCCAGGGATACGTGCTCTACGCTGTACTGGAAATTGCGGTCAAAGGTATCTACCAGGCATTTATTGCCCGTCAATGTTTCAAATGTAATGGGGTTGATGAAGTTCGTGGCGTTCCGGGTCATGATGACGTGTACCTTGCAGCCTCTTTTTACCAGCATACTGGCAAGTCCGGCTATTTTATAGGCTGCGATGCTTCCTGTTACTCCCAATATAATATTTTTTTCTTTCAGCATAAGTGCCTCCCATCCGATCTGCCAAAGGCCAATCGAACTTCCTTGTTTTTCAAATTAAAATATGATACTCTACAGTATAGCACAAGAAAAAAAAGTTGGAAAGGAGTTCCCTTTATGATTTTGGCCATTGATATGGGAAACAGCAATATTGTTATCGGCGGCATTGACAATACCGGTATCTACTTTGTAGAGCGAGTCACCACAAATCACGGAAAAACGGAGCTGGAATATGCGGTAAATATAAAAGATATTATGGAAATTCATGGCCTGCCTCTCTCTTCCATAGAAGGTGCGATCCTGTCTTCCGTCGTTCCTCCTCTTACGGATGTGGTCCTGAGTGCTGTTAAAAAAATAACAGGAAAAACACCAATGCTTGTAGGTTCCGGAATGAAGACCGGACTTAACATTAAAATGGACAATCCCAAAACCGTGGGCAGCGATCTGATTGTTAATGCAATCGCCGCTTTAAAGGAATATCCTGCTCCCATCATTGTAATTGATATGGGAACAGCCACTACCATGTCCGTCATTGACCATGAGGGCAACTATACCGGCGGTATTATTTTTCCCGGGCTCAGAGTGTCTCTGGATTCCTTAAGCAGCCGGGCCGCGCAGCTTCCTTATATCGGATTAAACAAACCAACCAGGGTGATCGGCAAAAATACCATTGACTGTATGAAAAACGGCATCCTGTTCGGCAATGCCGCTATGATCGACGGTCTTATTGACCGGATGGAAGCAGAACTTGGGGCTTCTGCGTGCCTTGTAGCCACCGGCGGCCTGGCCTCCTCCGTGGTTCCCCTGTGTTATCATAAAATTTATTATGACGACGCTCTCCTATTAAAGGGATTGCTGATTCTGTATGAAAAAAATAAGCAGGATTAATAATGACCTAAAAACTGGAAATTAAATTTGATTCGGCTGTCGTATAAAAGCCCTCGTTTGAGTACATCATTCCTTTATGATAGTCAAATACCCCGCAGGAAACTGCAATGGATTTGACACTTGCAGCATTGACCGTTACAGGAGATAGAAACCACTCCTGCATACGGCTCATTGCCTGTATAAATAAAGAATGATGCGGAGGGAAAGATATGTCTGGATACAAAGTAGAGATTTGCGGTGTCAATACTTCCAAACTGCCTCTTCTGAGCAACGAGGAAAAGGAAGTTCTGTTCAAACGGATTCTTAACGGGGATAAAAAGGCCAGAGAAGATTACATCAAGGGAAACCTAAGATTGGTTCTCAGTGTGATACAGCGATTTTCCGGCAGTAATGAAAACGTAGATGACTTATTTCAGATTGGATGCATTGGTTTAATCAAAGCTATTGACAATTTTGATATTACTCAGAACGTTCGTTTCTCCACCTATGCGGTGCCCATGATCCTGGGCGAAGTTCGGCGTTATCTTAGGGATAATAATTCCATCCGTGTCAGCCGGTCCCTGCGCGATACCGCTTATAAAGCAATTTACGCCAAAGAAAATCTGATGAAAAAGAACTTAAAAGAACCTACCCTTATGGAAATCGCCGAGGAAATCGGGGTCAGTAAAGAGGATATTACCTATGCTCTGGATGCCATACAAAGCCCGGTCAGTCTTTATGAGCCGGTTTACTCCGATGGCGGTGATCCTCTTTTTGTCATGGACCAGATCAGTGACAAAAAGAACCTGGAGGAAAACTGGGTGGAGGATATCTCCTTAAACGAAGCCATGAGACGCCTCCCCGAAAGGGAACGGCATATCATTGACATGCGCTTTTTCGAAGGAAAAACTCAGACCGAAGTGGCGGAAGAAATCCATATCAGCCAGGCACAGGTAAGCCGCCTGGAGAAAAATGCATTAAAGACCATGAAGAATTACCTTTCTTAAACATTATTTCCTGGCACATTTCATTGAACGAAGGAAAGCCCCCCTAGTTTGAACTCCGTAAATCAGCCATAGGATGAGCCAAAAGCAAATTGGACTTTCCAAAAAACACAAGCCCACCTTTCCAGTCAGGAAGGCAGGCTTTTACATATTCTAAAGAGTTTTCTCCATTCCAAATATCCTACACGGAATTCCTCCGGGAATTTAACAATCCCCTGATTTGTTAAGGGATGCTTAACAGCGTCTCATAAGTATTAATATCCGGTAACATCCTTTGGAATGGCAAATTCCACAGCGCCCATGTAACCCGGGGCTACTTCATATTCATCAAATGCAATCACGATCTCACCTTTTTCATTAAAATAAAAGCTTTCATCTCCGGTGATCCGGTCAAATCCATCCAAAGAATCCTCTCCGGTCTTATAAAAGTACATTTTGGAATCATCTGCTGCCATCTGCTCTGCCATCTGCTTTTTAATGTTATCACTGATAGCGGTAATATAGTCCGGCTTATTCTTCATTAAATCTTTTAATGACACTACATTTCCGGTTTCCTTGTCAATGGTGAAAATCTTCACAGACTCCGCCCCGCTGGCCATAATAACGGTTGTATTGATCCGCAGGGAAAGGTATCGGTCGTTATCTGTCACAACATCATAACTGGATGTTACGGAATAATGGCCGTCGCCTGCCAGATCTTCCCCAACCTGTTTTTCATATTCCGAGATCAGCTCACCGGCATATTCCTCAATGGAACGGTTAACCTTGTCATTGTCTTTTTCATTGATAGAAACCTTGGGTATCTCAATTTTGGCTTCATAATTGTTCTTGGCATCCGCAAAGGTACGAAAGGTAACTACCTTGGCGATAGCCCCAAGGACCGGGATGTCTTCCATGGCGTTTGCGGTAACCGGGCTTGCATTTGCCATAATGATAATCGCTGCCATTGCTGCAGCCCCTGTTATTGCGGTTCGTTTTGACATTTTCATCATCTGAATTCTCCTCTGATCCTTTTTTGCTTTCTCAATTCCTGCCATGATTCCTGTCCGGGCTGATTCCGGTACAGGGATATGATTGTATTCCTCTTTCATCTTCAACAGTTTATCCTTGTCACTGTTCTCCATAATAACTGCTCCTTTCCTTCCTAAGTAGCTTCCGGTTCCAGTACAATCTTCAGTTTCTTAAGGGCCCGGTAAAGCCTGGCCTTAACGGTGCTTACATTCATTTCCAGAATCTCAGCGATTTCTTCCAGCTTCCATTCCTCGATATATTTTAATATCACAATGGTCCGGTCCTTCTCTTCCAGGGAACTTAAAAGCTCTAAATAATCATCCTCTTTATAGTGATCTTCCTGGGGAATCTCTACCTCATCAAGGCTCACTCTGTCCGTTTTCTGCTTTCTTAAATAATCGATGGATGCATTTATGACGATCCGGTAAATCCAGGTGGACAGATAGTTTTCTTGTCTCAGCTTCCTGCACTCCTTAATTACGCGGTAGGCACTTTCCTGAACGATATCCAGGGCATCCTGTTCATTTTTTACATAGCTGTACGCAAGCCGGTAATACGACTCATAATTTTTCAAGAGGATCCGCTCCGCCTCTGCCTCAATCTTTTGTTTCATTTTTTCCTCCTCTCTGGGGTTCTATCTATTAGACGTATTATAACTCAATAAAAGTTGCATGTTTACAAAAAAAGAAAAGACTCTCATGAGCCTTTCCTTTTTTCAGCTAAAATATCATTCAAACCGTACGATTTCTTTTTTCAGTCTCTTCATGATTTTCTTTTCCAGTCTGGAGATATAGGACTGGGAAATGCCCAATAAATCCGCCACTTCCTTCTGGGTCATTTCCTCTCCTTCCTCATCTGTTAATCCAAACCGAAGCTCCACAATCTTCCGCTCCCTAGGGCTTAAGCGGCTGATAGCGGTATTCAGCAGGTTTCGTTCCACCTCGGTTTCTAAATCTTTATAAATCACATCCTCCTCAGTTCCAAGAATATCTGATAAAAGGAGCTCGTTGCCATCCCAATCCACATTCAAAGGTTCATCAATGGAAACCTCCATTTTTGTCTTATTGTTCCGGCGCAGATACATGAGTATTTCGTTTTCAATGCAGCGGGAGGCATAGGTAGCCAGCTTGATGTTTTTGTTGGGATTAAAGGTATTAATGGCCTTAATGAGCCCTATGGTTCCTATGGAAATCAAATCCTCCACCCCAACACTGGTGTTATCAAACTTCTTCGCTATGTAGACCACAAGCCGGAGATTATGTTCAATCAACTCGGATTTAGCCCTCTGGTCGTCATCACTTCCAAGAAGGGCAATGATCTGCGCCTCTTTTTCATTATCCAGAGGCGGAGGAAGGATATCTGCTCCTCCTATGTAATGGATCTCTCCCTGGTTTGGCATCATCAGCGTTTTAAATGTTGGAATTGCCTTAAATTGAAAACGGTTTGGTACGGACACTTTTATAATCATGCGATACTCTCTCCTTTACATCATTCACTCACTCTTCATGCAGCAGCATCTGATACTCTCCTTTTTCGGATAATGCCTTTTTGCATACAGCCACCAGAGGCCGCTCAATCACCTTCACTTCATCCCCTTGACGTACCTCCATCTCATCTAAAAAGATTCCAGGCAGAACGCCGTCACTTTTCCCGACACTTCCAAAGGGAATATAGACGACCTCCGATACACTTTCGCATATCTCCCGGACAGCCTCATAGGTCACAACATGAACGGCACGGCGGCTCACCGGCTCATACAGCCTGTTTCCCGTATCAAGAAGTGCCGTTACTACCTTTTTTTTCCCTCTGTAATGCATGGTAACTTCATAAAAATTGCTCTTTCCCTTTAGCATGGCGGAAATCTGCCGCAGAAAGCAGCGGATTCCAAAGTAAGTACCCGCTGCCAAAAAAATCAACCGGTAAAAGGGTATGGCCTTCTGACCATTTCCTCTAAGAATCTGTTCTATATAATAGCCGGCCTTCGTATGCTGATATAGGGCATCCATAATTCCTGCTACCGTAACCGCGGACAGATAAAGAACCCCTACTGCTTTCCCGATTTCCTTTGGTCTTTTTACGTCGAAAGCCGTCACCACCATCAGGGTGCTTACCGCTAAATAGGTAAATACCATTTCAAGCCACAGGGGTAAAAATGGAAAAGCGGCAGCAAATACAGCCCACGCTGCCCCCAAAATAGCCCCAAGAATCATTCTCCACCATATAAGGCGGTACTTCATCCCCCGTCTCACAATGGATAAGACCAGAAAATCCATGGCAAAATTAGTTAAGAACAACACATCAATGTACAGGTTTATTTCCGTCGCCGCTTTCACCTCCTGCCCTGTACGAACATTATAGCCAGTAAGCCATTCAGAATTTGTCAAAACCATGGGGATGATTCCAATTTTTTATCGCCTTTTTCCATCCTGACACGGCATATGCCGACAGATTCCTACAGACCACACGTTCCCCTTTCGTCCTTCCTGTCCCTGTTCCTGACAAATGGACAAAATATAAAAATGAGGTATCCTCCCACACTGCGCAAGAAAAAACAGCCGGACACAGCATTTTCTGCCATGTTCGACTGTTTTTCACATTCTATTCCGGATTGTCGATTTACAAGACCAGGATTTATGAAAGCTGGGAAAGCCTATCTTTCACCTGTTCCATCATCTGAGCATATTTCTCAAGCTTTGCTTTTTCCTCTTCGATCTTTGCCGCCGGAGCCTTGCTAACGAACTTTTCGTTGCTAAGCATCCCTTGGACACGGGACAATTCCTTGCTTAAACGCTCTTCTTCTTTCTTTAACCGCTCAATTTCTTTTTCAATATCCACCAGCTCTGCAAAAGGCATGTAAATAACTGCCTGATGGATCACTGCGGATACCGCATCGTCTGCTATGCCGCTTTTATCCTTCTGCAGATATACTTCTCCGGCATAACCCAGTGTGGCAAAGAACACCTTGCTGTGTTCAAAAATATCAAGAATCTCCTGATTTTCAGAAACAACATATACCTTTGCCTTTCTGCTTGGCGGAACGTTCATGGAAGTGCGTACGTTCCGGATCCCTCTTACGGCTTCCTTAATGGTTTCCACCGCATGTTCCTCTGTTTCAAAGCTCCAATCCTCCCGGTATTCCGGCCAGCTGGAAATCATAATGGACTCTTCCTCCTCCTGGAGATTGCAGAAGATTTCCTCCGTAAGGAAGGGCATATAAGGATGGAGAAGCTTTAAGGAGTTGATCAACACGGTTTTTAAGGTCCAGATGGCTGCCGCCTTTGTTTTATCCTCATCGTCCCACAGCCTTGGCTTTACCATCTCAATATACCAATCGCAGAATTCCTCCCAGATAAAGTCATAAACCTTCTGAAGGGCAATTCCCAGCTCATATTTATCCAGGTTTTCTGTCACATCCTTTGCAAGGGTGTTCGCCTTTGACAGGATCCATTTGTCCGCAATGGTAAGTTCTTTAAGTTCTGCCTTGGCATCCGGTGCCTTTTCAATATTCATCATAATGAAACGGGATGCATTCCAAACTTTATTGGCAAAGTTTCTGCTTGCCTCTACGCGCTCCCAGTAAAAACGCATGTCATTGCCAGGTGCATTACCGGTGATCAGAGTCATTCGCAGGGCATCGGCACCGTACTTTTCGATAACCTCCAGAGGATCGATTCCATTTCCCAGGGATTTGCTCATCTTGCGGCCTTCCGAATCCCTTACCAGGCCGTGGATCAGCACCGTATGAAAAGGAAGCTTTCCGGTCTGCTCGATTCCGGAAAATACCATGCGGATAACCCAGAAGAAAATTATATCGTAGCCTGTAACCAGCACATCAGTTGGGTAGAAGTACTCTAAATCCTCTGTTTTTTCTGGCCAGCCTAAGGTGGAGAAAGGCCAGAGAGCAGAGGAAAACCAGGTATCAAGGGTATCCTCATCCTGAGTCAGATGGGTTCCTCCGCATTTGGGACATACTGTGGGAACTTCTTTTGATACGATGATCTCTCCGCACTGGTCACAATAATATGCCGGGATCCGATGTCCCCACCAAAGTTGCCTGGAAATACACCAGTCACGGATATTTTCCAGCCAGTGAAGATAGATCTTATCAAACCTCTCGGGAACGAATTTCAGCTTTTCTGTTTTTAACGCTTCAATTGCCGGCTTAGCCATCTCCTCCATCTTGACAAACCACTGCTGTTTTACCATAGGCTCTACGGTGGTCTTACACCGGTCATGGGTCCCTACTGCATGGGTATGGGGAGCCACCTTCACCAAAAGCCCCAGTTCCTCAAGATCCTTAACCATTGCCTTTCTGGCTTCATACCGCTCCATGCCGTGATACTTGCTGCCTGGAAGGTTAATGGTCGCATCGTCATTCATGATGTTGATTTCTGGAAGGCGGTGTCTCTTTCCTACCTCAAAGTCATTGGGGTCGTGGGCTGGTGTGATCTTTACGCAGCCGGTTCCGAACTCTTTATCCACATAGGCATCTGCAACAACCGGTATTTCCCGGTCTGTAAGGGGAAGCTTCAGCATCTTGCCAACCAGGTCCTGGTACCGCTCATCTTCCGGATTGACTGCCACAGCAGTATCTCCAAGAAGAGTTTCCGGTCTGGTGGTGGCTATCTCCACAAACCTCCCCTCTTCTCCGGCAATGGGATACTTGATGTGCCAGAAGAAACCATTCTGGTCCTCATGCTCCACTTCTGCATCTGAAATAGAAGTCTGGCATACAGGACACCAGTTTACAATACGGGAGCCCTTGTAAATATAGCCCTTTTCGTATAAACGGATGAAAACCTCCTGTACGGCTTCAGAGCAGCCTTCATCCATGGTAAAACGCTCCCTGTCCCAGTCAGCAGAGGAGCCCATCTTATGAAGCTGGTTGATGATCCTTCCGCCGTATTCTTTTCTCCAGTCCCAGCATTTTTCCAGGAATCCGTCCCTGCCCAGTTCCTCTTTGTCTATCCCCTGTTTCTTTAAACTCTCTATCACCTTGACTTCCGTAGCAATGGCCGCATGGTCCGTACCCGGCTGCCAAAGAGCCTCATAGCCCTGCATCCTCTTATAGCGGATCAGTATATCCTGCATGGTGTTATCCAGAGCGTGGCCCATGTGAAGCTGTCCCGTAATATTGGGCGGCGGCATTACAATGGTAAAGGGCTTTTTATCCTTATTGGGCTGTGCACGAAAATACTTCTTATCCAGCCATTTCTCATAAAGTTTTCCTTCAATTCCCGCCGGATTATAGGTTTTTTCCAATTCTTTCATGATTATCTCCTTCCTACTGACCGCCCCATATTGCCCAGGGCGTATATCTTTCTTCTGATGGTGGCAGTGAAACAAAGACGCTTGCGCCGGGCTCTTTTTGATTCATGAGACGTAACTTCTTACGAAAAAAAAGCCCTCTGCATCTCCAGGATGCAAAGGGCGAATCAACGCGGTACCACCTTTATTCATATGGCAGAACAGCCATACCTCATGCAGCCTGTAACGCAGCCAAGCGTGAAAGCCTACTGAATCTGGATCTTAAAATTTCAGCCTTCCGGTTCTGAAGCTACCTTCCGCATATACTTCCTTAACCGTCTTTCAGCCGGTGGACGGTTTTCTCTTTCAGGGTTATAAGCGTACTCCTCTTCTTCTCTACCTTTTCCTTATTCCCACCCATGCTTTTGAGGCTTCAAGGTATGCCTGCATGGTGTTTTCTTATATACCTTGTAATGATAGTGTTTTTTAACGGTTTTGTCAAGACATAATATTCCTGTATTCCTGTTTCCACTTCCGGATAAGCTCACCAGCCCCCTGGAAGCGCTTAATAGGATCCTTTTGAAACAGCTGTTCCAGTTCCTGAAGGCTGTCCGCCTGGGCCGCCAGAGCTTGTGCGCTTTCCTTTTCCCTTTGGCACTCCTCTTTTAGCTCATCAGTAAGAAGAGCCTGAAACCGTTCATTTAACACCAGACCCGGGTTCCACTGGGCCAGATGACATATCCGTTTTAAAACATCACCGTTTTTCACCAGATCAAAGGATTTCTGATATGCCTGGCAGGCTTTGTCCGTCATAAACAGCCTGGCGTAAGCCGCTCCCAGGTTATTGTAGATTTTTGACTGAAAGGCGTCATCCATTCGGTCCCCTTTTGGAAGGTCAAGGATCCGGCCGTATTCAGCAACTGCCTTTCCATATTGTTTTCTGGAAAACAGATAATCTGCCTTTGCCTTTAAAAATTCCGGTGCAGGCATCCGCCGGTAAGCCGCCAGGCCCTGCTGGAACCGGCTTACCTCAGAAGCGGTATAGTAATCGCATTCATGAAGGATCATGGCAAGAAGCTCGTCCGGCTCCTCACCGCTTTGCTGCCACTTTTCCAGCCTGGCAGCCAGAAAAGCCATATCCAGATCCTCCCTGATAAACCGGATCAGATTCTGGTCCACAAACTGATCCATAACCAGCAAAGGATTATTGTAAATAGCATAGCAAAGCTCCTGAGAGGAAAACAGGCGGACTCCCAGGCCTTCAAAATAAAAGGGGTGTTTCACCGGTTCCTGCCGGCAAAGAATCAGACTCATAGCATAACCTCTTGCCTTATTACGGCTTCTGTCGCCGGAAACAGCTCACCAAAGCCTTTATCCTTCAGTACCACTGCCATGGTTTTTTCATCCAGAAATCCAAAGCTGATCCCTATACGCAAGGTCCTGTCCTGCCGGCGGGGAAATCCTTCCAACGGAATCTTTATCAGCCGTTTCTGCTTTGGATCCATAGGCGTCACCATAAATTCCACGTAATCCTGATGGTCCACAATAAGATCCACGGTGCTCTTCGCCTCATACCAGCTGTCTCCGGCGGCAGCTACCACCAACTGGCTTTCCCGTTCCTTGTGAAGCACTCTCATGGAAACTGTGGAACGAAGCCGTCCCTGACAGATGCAGGTAAAGGGATATGGAGTCTTTTCCTGAAGATAATCCATTCCTTTAAACGCCGCACCCCTGGCAAACAGTTCCGGCTCCATATAAACCTTCCGCCGGGAGCACAATATCTTCATGGAATCCGTCGCCCAGTCGTGGCGCTCAAATCCTTTTCCCGTCAGGAATATGGAGGAAAATAATTTCTTCTGGAGAAGTCTTTCCGCACAGGAGCTTAAGATTTTATCTGCCAGCTTTCCTCCGGAGACCGTGTCCAGAATATCCAGATTAAAGCTTTCCTCCAAAGCTTCATCCTCCGCAATCACCATCATCTTTCGCAGCCCTCTCTGTACCTTGAGCTCGTGGTAGTGAAACGCGTCTTCCGATAAATCAAACACGCCTACCTGATTGCTCCATACCTCTTTTTTCTGGCTGAGGGCATAATATACAAAGCTTTCCGTGTGGCTTATGATGTGCACCCGATCTCTTGGAATCTCCAGAAAGTCTGCGCAGTACATGATTGCGTCCATGAGTTTTCCATCCACCTTCTGCA
Source organism: [Clostridium] saccharolyticum WM1 (assembly GCF_000144625.1). Taxonomy (NCBI): domain Bacteria; kingdom Bacillati; phylum Bacillota; class Clostridia; order Lachnospirales; family Lachnospiraceae; genus Lacrimispora; species Lacrimispora saccharolytica. The sequence continues at coordinate 2,531,648 of NC_014376.1, forward strand.
TGGTGATTACCAGCTGCTTCACCTCTTCGCAAAAGAACTCCTCCATGGGAAGCTTTAAAATCTTCTTTAAAAACATCTTTAAAAGGTCAAGACCTTCGTATTTGGTTCCGCCCAGTGTAGCGGTCCCTTCTTTCCTAACCATTTTTATCAGCTTGTCTACAATAATGCCTTCTCCTACAAGGGTATAGGCATAAGCCTCTTCCCCTACAAACCAGGCATCTTCATCCTTCTTCCTACAGATGACCGTAGGAAGGCACCATGATTTTTCCCTGTCATGGCAGCATATGCGGGTATAGGCATCGCAAAGGTCAAGCCCTATTATCAGTCCGTCCATTGACAGCCCCCTTATCTTACTTCAGTGGAAATAATTCTTCTGCAGCCGCATTCTTCATTAAATACTCCTGCATCCGTTTTTTCAGCCCATTCTCATCCTTTAAGCTTAAGGACAGGCTCATATCATTCAAACAGGCAAACCTGCTGTCCGAAGCCTTGAAGGAGATCCCGGTATCGCAGCTGACACTGCCTTCCTTTTTCACGACCCATGCTTCATCAATAAGCTCTCTTACCTGATATTCCATGATCTCGCCTTCAAACAAAATTTTCTGCTTGACAAAGACCCCCTGGTACATCCGGGAAATATCCTCACTGTGGAATTCCTCTTCGTCGGGAAGAATCCTCACCTTAAGCTCCACCTTGGAATCCCGGCCCCCGCAGTACTGGATCATGGCCTTGTCCATGATATCCTCCGGCATTGGAACATATTTGGAAAGAGTCTTAAAATACGGAAACACAAACCCCTCTTCCAGAAGGAAAGAAACCGTATTCCGGCACAGCTTCTGCTGCTCTTCGTCAAGAGAAGAAAGACGGGAATAATATTTTGTGACTGCCAGCAAATAAATGGTGGGAAGACGGCCTTTTAAGGAAGCGGACCGGACCGTTCCTTCCAGATAATCAAATACCTTTTCCTCCGGCTCCTTATCCTCCATAAAGTACTCCGTACATTTGATGGTAAAATAAGCTTTTACGATCATATCGCTGGTTTCCTTACGGCTCCGGTAAAGGCCAAACACCTTATCAAGCTTTGAACTGCAGCCGGAAAACATCATCTGGGCTGTCAGGCGCTCTTCCAGATCGTATGTTTCCACATGCTCGGCAACCCCCTTCTTAAGCACGTGATACATCTGATCCGTCAGGCCATTAAAATGCTCGCATAAGTAGTCAAGGATTACGCCGTCACTTTTTCCTTCCCTGAAAACATCATAAGCCAGCTGTAAGAGCAAAGGATCTTCATCAAACAGATTCTTTAGTATCATTTTCGAACATAGCTCATGAAGCCGTTCCGCAGATATCCCTTCACTGCCAAATTCCCGGATCATCAGGAACGCCTCTTCCATGTAATTGTTACGGATGAGTGTGTTTAAGACGCTTATCCTCTCCTGCTTTAAAAGGACCTTTTTGTCAAGCTTAAGCAGATATCCGGCCCCTTCTCCCTCTTCTTCCCGGGCATCTGCCTGTTTCTGATAAAACTCAATGACTCTGGAAAGGAGGTTCTTCTGATAAAGAGGCCGCAGTTTTTTATCTTCCAGCGTGCTCTCTAATATCTTTACCTCTATCCTGTCTGAGGCCCCCTCCGCCAGGATCCGTTCGCAGGCCCGAAGCCGGAGCATAAAATGCTCCGGATACACTTCAAAGCAACGGTCTTCCAGTTCCGGACGGTCCATGACCTGTTCTTTTTTATAGGGAATGCCAGCATACCGATTACCAAAGCCATCTTGAAAAAGCAAAATGCTGTGTTCTGAAAACAGCGGCACATAGGCAACACCATCGTTAAGAAGAAAGGCATCCTCCTCTGTCATTTCCTCATAGCACACAATGACGTACTTCATCTTTTTATTGCTGCACTCCACCCGGTAGGACCGGAGAATGGAGGGCAATACCATAGCCATGGGAAGGTCTATCACATCCTTTAATATCATCCGCTCATAAATCCCGGCAAGCTGCTTGTCAATCCTGGACTCAAACAGCTGTTCCGTGGCAAATTTCTCAATGGTTCGTTCATAGGCCTGATAAAGAGGATCCCCAGGCTCCAGATATACCAGAACATTTTTATAAAGGACCGCCCTGCTATGGAGATCCAGTTCATTACCTCCGTAGGAAAAATAAAGGAGAACTTCCTTTGGGAGAAGATAACAGTAATTTCCCGGCAAGGCGTATAGATAATATTCATACAGCCGCGTCAGACTGATCCCTGCTTTTACCCCCTTTTCATACCAGGCAAAAGCTTCTGCCATCCGGCATTCTCCTTTGATCAGCAGGGCACAAATGGCCTCAAGCACTTCCTTGATGGGATATTCTTCGTATAGTTGAACCAGCATCCGGTATTGCAGCCGGTTGAAATGCTTCGCAGCCAGGGTAAGCTTTGATACGGCAACCGCCAGATTTTTTTCTACCAGTCCTTTCCCGGCACAATGGGTAAGGATCTGAAGCTCCATGGGTCCTATGGTTCTTATGGACTCCGGTGCCCGGTTTAATATCCTGCAGCCCCAGACATAGAAAAACGGGCTTCTGACACCCATTTGAAACTGTTTTTTCGCCATGGAAAACAAGGCCGGCAGATTCTCAAACATCCTGTTATCCAGCTTCATGAGCAGCAAAAAAAGCCAGAAGAGCCGTCTGTCTTCTTCCAGATATTTTTTCATAAGACGGATGAGTGATTCCTTCTGGTACTCGTCCGGCTGCACATTTAGGCGCAGGAACTGGTAATAGCAGTAAATCTCTTTTTTTTCCTGACGCTCCTTTAGAATCTCATCCCTGCATTCATCAAGGAGCAGGGCTGCCTTTGATGGATTTCCCTGCCCAAGGAATATCTCAGCCCGGAATAGTTTAAGAAGGCTGCTTTCCCCTTTCATCAGTTCGATTTCATCAAGAGCCCTTCCCATCTCATCATAAAGAATGTTTAAATCCTTCCGCCCGTACTCCTCTTCCAGGCGAAGCCGCAAAAAACGGCCAAAGGCTTCCTTGGCAAAAGCATCTTCAGCTGATATCCCCCCGCCTGGGTTATTAACCGCCAAAACCGGTATAACAAATTGATCTTCGATCCCTGTTATGAGAATCCTTCCGAAATTCTCTCCCTGATGCATACGCTCCGGATGAACCAGAAAAGGAACCATACACTCCTCTTCTTCAAAATCCTGCTCCCCAAGGGTTTTCCTTGGCAACTCTATAAAATCACAGTCTGTTGTAACTTCCAGGTTTACATAGCCCCATTCGCTGCGCTTTATGACCACCCACTCCGTTACAACGTCTTCCAATTCTCCAAATCTCCGCTCGCCGGTTTCTGCCCATAGCTGGACCGGCTTTTTCACCTTTAAAGCGGTCAGAAACTCTTCCAGTTCCTTTTTTCTGTCAGGTCTTCCTTTTAATCCATCGTAAATAGCTCTTACATGCAGATCCTGCATAAAAGGAGCATTGACAAAATCCCGGTACTCGAACAACCGAAGAGCCGTGTCCATATCTTTTTTTGCGATATCTGCAAAATCCACTGCTGTCTTTAAATCACTCAGTGCTTTCCCTGACGTACTCAGTTCCACACAAAAAGAATAAGGGACTTCTCTCTCGCCGCCATTGGTAACCAGATAAAAAGAGCCCTTAATCATATCTCCATCTTCCAAGAAACTGCTGTTAATCTCATAGACCAGATGGTTGTATGTCCCGCCAAATGCTCCGCTTATGAGTTTGACGCGGAAGTTTGACGAATACGCAAGTCCTTTTATATGTAGATTATTCTCACTGGTGACGACAAGCTCCCGCCTGGTGGCTCCGCCCGAGCGCACCACATCATCAATTTCCCCTGGTGTCACCTTAATCTTTGGAATCTCTGAATCAATGATACCTTTAGCCAGCCTGTTGATCCGTTCTCTCATAGTACCACCTGTATCTTTAACTTCCTTATCTTATTCGCTTGTTTGAATTCAATTACTCTATATTCTAACATATTTTCTATTGATTTAAAACCCTAAAATTGGTATGATAAAATAAAAACTGTGAAAAAAAGGACAAACAATTATGACGACCAACGAAAAAGCTTTATTACTGCATGAAGAATGGAAGGGGAAGCTGGAAATTATTTCCAAAGCAAAGGTAAAAAGCAGGGAAGATCTGGCTCTAGCCTATACTCCTGGCGTGGCGGAACCCTGCAAGGTCATTGCTAAAAATCCAGAGGCTGCCTATCAATATACGGTGAAATCCAATACCATTGCCGTGGTTTCCGATGGTAGTGCTGTTCTAGGACTGGGCAACATCGGCCCGCTTGCTGCCATGCCGGTCATGGAAGGAAAAGCGGTCCTGTTTAAAGAATTCGGGGGGATCAATGCCATCCCTATTTGTCTGGACACCCAGGATACGGAAGAGATCATTAAGACCGTGGTAAATATTGCTCCCGCCTTTGGCGGGATCAATTTGGAAGATATCTCCGCTCCCCGTTGTTTTGAAATTGAGGAACGGTTAAAAGAACTGCTTGACATCCCCGTATTCCATGACGACCAGCACGGAACCGCCATCGTAGTTCTTGCCGGAATCATAAACGCCTTAAAGGTGACCGGAAAGACAAAGGAGGAATGTACTGTGGTGGTAAACGGTGCAGGATCTGCAGGAATCGCCATTACAAAGCTTCTTCTTACCTATGGTTTTACCCACATCACCATGTGCGACCGGGCAGGGATTCTGGCTAAGGGCATGGAGGGGTTGAACTGGATGCAGGAAAAAATGATGGATGTGACCAACCTGGAAGGAAAACAAGGTTCTCTGGCAGACGCCATGAAGGGTACCGATGTCTTCGTGGGAGTATCAGCCCCGGGAATCGTTACAGAAGAAATGGTCGCTTCCATGAATCCTGATGCAATTTTGTTTGCCATGGCTAACCCGGTTCCGGAAATTTTGCCTGACCTTGCAAAAGCAGCCGGCGCAAAGGTGGTGGGAACCGGAAGGTCTGATTTCCCCAACCAGGTCAATAATGTAGTCGTATTTCCCGGCATCTTTAAAGGGGCTTTGGAAGGGCGGGCTTCCGCCATCACGGAAGAAATGAAGCTTGCTGCCGCTGCTGCCATCGCCGGTCTTGTAGCGCCTTCTGATCTGAACGAAAACAACATCCTGCCGGAAGCTTTTGACCCACGGGTTGCGGCTGCCGTAAGCCAGGCAGTGAAAGACCATATCCGGCAGTAGAAACACAAAGGATCCGGTTGAAAGCTGCTTTCACCATCCCTGAATTTACGGCGCGGCAAGCGCATCACTGGAGGTAACTATGCTGTCAGAACCCATGACCCTGTACAAACTAATGATCTTATACATGCTGAAACAGGTTAATTTCCCCCTGACAAGCGCACAACTGTCAAACTTTTTTCTGGAGCATGAATATACCACATATTTCACGCTCAATCAGGCATTGAATGAACTGCTGGAGGCAAGACTTCTTCATGTGGAAACCAACCACAACAGCAGCCGGTACGAGATTACCAGGGAAGGGGAAGAAACCCTTTCCTTTTTCGGCAACAAAATTTCCCCGGCAATCATCAATGATATGGATGAATATTTAAAGGAAAACAAGTTCCGGCTCCGCAATGAGGTTGGGGTAACTGCTGATTTCTATAAATCCACCAGTCATGACTACATTGTCCACTGTCAGGTCCGGGAGGGAAAAAACTGTCTGATCAATCTGGAGCTGTCTGTTCCGGATAAAGATCAGGCAGAAATTATGTGTGACCACTGGAAATCAAAAAGCCAGGAAATTTATGCATTTGCCATGAAAGCGCTGATGAGCGGCTCTTAATATTTTATCCGAAAGTAAACAGAAGGGGGATTCATCTTGAATAAAACTCAGTCAAAAAATCCATTGTTTCCTAAGATAAGCCAACAGTATTATTTTTATCGGAAGGAGTATAAGAAAAAAAAATTCTATTTGAAAGCAAAACTGATTTTAACCATCATCCTTCCAATTTTAATAATTGTGCTTTCTATCAAAGCGGCGGAAACTTATATCCGCATTAAGGTAAGGAAAATTTTTTCCAAACCGGTCTGTGACAGTGCAACAAAAAAAACAGGAGCGGCTGCTCCGATCCATGCAGAGCCGGTCCATAAGGAAGTGGTTCAGCCCCAACGGGTTTCCGGGGATTCGAATTCATAACGATAAAAGGAGCAATATTTTGCAAAAAAAGCTGATCCAATGAATCTACTGGATCAGCTTTTTCTTATCCCTGCATAAATCTGTTTAAAAATTCCTTTGTTGAATTTTTCTTTGGATTACCGAAGATATCGGCCGGTGCACCTTCTTCTTCGATGACGCCGCCTGCCATATAGACCACACGGCTGGACACATCCCTGGCAAATGCCATTTCATGAGTTACTATGATCATCGTAAGCCCTTCTTTGGCCAAAGTCCTCATAACTGCCAAAACTTCTCCTACCATCTGCGGATCCAGTGCAGAAGTAGGCTCATCAAACAGCAGGATCTCCGGTTCCATTGCAAGGGCTCTGGCAATAGCCACCCTCTGCTTCTGACCGCCGGAAAGCTGTCTTGGCTTTGCATTGATGTAAGGAGCCATACCTACTTTCTCCAAATACATCATAGCTTTCTTTCTTGCCTCTTCCTTATCCTTTTTAAGCACTTTCACCTGGCCTACCAGACAATTCTCCAAGACAGTCATGTTATTAAACAGATTAAAGCTTTGGAACACCATGCCCACCTTGGTGCGGTAAGATGGAACATTCATTTTCCGGTCCGTTATGTCCACATCGTGGTACAGGATCTCGCCGGTGGTGGGGGTTTCCAACAGATTGATGCAGCGCAGCAGCGTTGACTTTCCGGAACCGGAAGCTCCGATGATACAGGTCACATCTCCGGCATCCACCGAAAAATCAATATCCCGCAGCACTACATTGGTCCCAAAGGTTTTGCTTAAATGATGGATCTCTAAAACTTTTTTGCCTTCCATTTATTTATCCTCCTTCTCTTTGGGATCCGGAAACTTTACCATACCGCTGGTGTAAGCCAGGGTATCAGTGGTAGCCAGATCGTAGCTGTCCGGACCGTCCATCTTCTTTTCCCAGTGACGCAGGATCCTGGAACAGGTAAAAGTCAGGATAAAATAAATGATCATGGTAATTCCGAATGCTTCAAAATACGTATAATAAGCACCTGCAACGCCTTTGGTTGCATAGAACAGCTCCACTACCCCAATGACGGAAAGGACACAGGTATCCTTAATGTTGATAATCAGGTTATTGCCGATCTGAGGCATGATATTGCGCAGAGCCTGAGGCATGATGACATTAACCATAGTCTGAAAATGTGTCATGCCGATGGCCTTGGCACCCTCTGTCTGGCCCGGATCAATGGAAAGGATTCCTCCTCTTACAGTCTCAGCCATATAGGCTCCTGTATTAATGGATACAATAAAATAGGCAGCAAAAACGATAGACATGTTGATGCCAAACAGCACGGAAGAGCCGTAGAAAATAAACATGGCCTGAACCATCATAGGAGTTCCGCGGAATACCTCTACGTAAATATTTAGAATAAACTTTACTAATTTTAACAAATACCTTTTTACCGGATTATCACTTTTTTGAACCGGAATGGTCTGAATAATACCTACGGCAAAACCTATGATACATCCGATTAATGTGCCGACAATGGCAATTGCCATTGTCTTTCCAGCCCCTTTTAGAAAGGACGGGCCATAATTCTGCAGTATAAACACTATTCTTCCAAAAAAATCTGACGGCAAAGACATATACTACCTTCTCCTTTTCGTAACTTCATCGAAACAGAACAAGCGGCACGAAATAAGAACGCTCTTGTTCCGTGCCTGCAAATCCTGATTCTATTCTTTATTCCTGCAAGCAATCAGCCGGCCTCAGGAATACAGCATTCCTCCTGCCTGCAGATGCGGCCAAGTATCGGCCTGGCCTATTTAGATAATGGCTGTACGGAAATTGCCTCTTCCATCATCTTATTAAAGTCATCCTTGCTCATTTTGGCAAGCACTCCGTTAACGGCATCCTTTAATTCTGTATTTCCTTTCTTCAGAGAAATGCCGATGTTCACATCTTCATCGGAAACCTTAAACTCTCCTTCTGTTCCGGTGAAATCAAGAAGCTTGAAATCAGGATACGCAACCAGCGCTGCCTGTCCGGTAGGCTTGTCCGTCACAACCAGATCGCTTCTGCCGGAGCTTAACGCTACCAGCATTGCCGGTGCAGACTCCTGAGCAGGCTGGATGTCTGCATTGGGAATCTGCGGCAGGCAGTTGTTATACCAGATGGTGTTTAACTGGGAAGTACAGGCTGCACCGGAAAGATCAGCAACACTCTTTGCATTCTCATACTTGCCTCCTGCTTTTACCAGGGTCACAATGGTTGCATAATAGTAAGGATCTGTAAAATCAACGGACTGCATACGTTCTGCAGTAACGGACTGTCCGGCAATCACACAGTCAACCTTTCCGGACTGAACCGCAGGAACAAGGGAATCCCAGTCCAGCTTTACGATTTCCAGTTCATAGCCCAGCTCCTCTGCAACCTTCTTTGCCATCATGACATCATAGCCATAAGCGAAATCAGAGCTTCCGGAAATAGGAACGGCTCCATTGGCATCTGTAGGCTGGGTCCAGTTGTACGGCGCATAGCTGCATTCCATGGCAACCTTCAACACCTTTTTATCTCCTGTCTCCTTACCGGCTGCCGCAGACGTGCCTGTGTTACTATTTCCGCCTCCGCAGGCAGTCAGAAAGGACGCTGCCAAAGCGGCTGCCATAAAAGCGGATGCAATTTTTCTCATTGTCTTTTTCATAACTGTTTTCTCCTCTTCCTATTATAATGAACGCTATGTAATAAATAGGTTCATTATAAAAAGATTTTTACTCCTTGTCAAGACTATTTACGGTTTCTGATATCATCTCCCATATCTCTTCCCTTCCCTGCTTCGTCTCAGCGGAAAAGGGTATGACCATCACATCACTTCCCAGGCCAAGGCCCTGGCGAAGAATTTTTACCGATTTTTGTACCTGGCTTCTCTTGATCTTATCCAGCTTGGTGGCGATGATTACCGGCTGGTAACCATTATAAACGATCCAGTCATACATGGTCTTATCATTTTCAGAGGGCTCGTGGCGGATATCAATCAGCAAAAATACGCACCGAAGCATTGGTGATTTATGGAGATAATTTTCTATCATTTTTCCCCATTTGGCCTTTACTTCCTGAGAAACCTTTGCATAGCCGTAACCTGGCAGATCCACATAATATAACGCATCATTGATATTATAAAAATTAATGGTCTGAGTCTTCCCCGGCTGGGACGAGGTCCTGGCAAAAGATTTGCGGTTCATCAGGGCATTGATGAGAGAAGATTTTCCCACATTGGACTTGCCTGCAAAGGCAAACTCCGGCTTTGTATTCTCCGGAAGCTTGCTGGTGATGCCGCATACAGTCTCCAGCTCTACAGTTTTAATGATCATATAATTTCCTCTTTCCTGCCCATGTTTTCTGGGCATACAGGTATCCCCTAGGGGTTTCCTCTTTCCTGCCCTTGTTTTACAGGTATCCCCTAGGGGGTTTCCTCTTTCCTGCCCATGTCTTCCGGGCAGGGCCCACCCTGCTTTTCAGGCATCTCTATTCCTGGACGAAAGCTTCTTTTATAACCTCCTGCATGTCCTTTGCATAAATAATTTCAAGGCCACCAGTGATCTCCTCTGAAAGTTCTGCAATATCCGGGCGGTTTCTCTCTGGAACGAGAACCTTTTCTACATGTGCCATACGGGCAGCAAGGATCTTTTCCTTAAGACCTCCGATAGGCAGAACCCGGCCACGGAGCGTAATTTCCCCTGTCATGGCCACCCTGGCGTTTACCTTCCGGTTCGTAACCGCAGACAGCATAGCGGTTGCCATGGTGATTCCTGCTGACGGGCCATCTTTAGGAACTGCTCCTTCCGGGATATGAAGATGGATGTCGTGCTTTTCAAAATAATCATCTTTTATCTTAAATTCCGGGCACACTGACCTGACATAGCTCAAAGCCGTCTGGGCGGATTCCTTCATCACATCTCCCATCTGTCCGGTCATTTGCAGTGTTCCCTTTCCCGGCATGACATTGACTTCAATTTGAAGGGTATTGCCGCCTACGCTGGTCCATGCAAGACCTCTTACGATCCCCACCTGGTCTTCCTCATTGACATCCTCAAAAAGCACCTTTTCCTTACCTAAATATCTCTCCAGATTACTTTCCGTAATCCTGACTGCCCTCGTTTCATCCTCAAGGAATTCTCTTGCAGCCTTTCTGAAAACAGCCCCGATCCGCCTTTCCAGGTTTCTGACTCCGGCCTCTCTGGTGTAATGGTGAATGATCTTTTTAAGTGCTTCATCCGATACGGTCACCTGCTTTTCTTTCAGCCCGTTCTTGTCCCGCTGCTTTCTTACTAGATAATTCTTTGCAATATGGAATTTTTCATTCTCCGTATAGCTATTTACTTCAATTACTTCCATACGGTCCAAAAGGGGCCCAGGTATGGTCGTTGTCGTATTGGCCGTTGCAAGAAACAAAACATTGGATAAATCGATGGGAATCTCCACGTAGTGATCCCGGAATTTTACATTTTGCTCACTATCCAGCACTTCTAATAATGCGGAAGAGGTATCTCCTTTGTAATCCCTGCTCACCTTATCAATTTCATCAAGCAGCATCAGAGGATTGCTGACTCCGGCCTGCCGCAAAGCTTCCACAATCCTGCCGGGCATGGCGCCCACATAGGTTTTCCGGTGCCCGCGGATCTCCGCTTCATCCCGGATTCCTCCCAGGCTGATTCTTACATATTCTTTGTTTAATGCCTTTGCCACCGACCTGGCAATAGAGGTCTTTCCTGTTCCGGGAGGCCCTACCAGACAAATAATGGGACTGGATCCTTTTTTTGTAAGGACACGGACGGCCAGATATTCCAGAATTCTCTCCTTTACTTTTTCCAGGCCGTAATGATCCTCATTCAAAATCTCTTCTGCATGGATAATGCTGTTATTATCCCTGGAAAGCTTTTTCCAGGGAAGCTCCAGGACCGTCTCAAGGTACATACGCACCACATTGGCTTCCTGACTTCCTCCAGGCATTGCCTTAAACCGTTCTATTTCCTTCTGGATCTTATCCCTGGTCTCCTTATCAGCCTTTAAAGCCTTCAGTCTCTTGAAATACTCGTCCGCATCGGACAGAGGGTTGTCCTCTCCTAACTCCTCCCGGATTACCTTAAGCTGCTCCCTTAATATATAATCCTTCTGATTCTTGTCGATCCGCTCTTTTACGTGGGATTGTAATTCCCGTTTTACCTTTGTTACCTCGATCTCCGTAATCATCTGCTTCATGACCAGAGCATACCGATCCTCCAGAAGAGCACTTTCAAGCACCTGCTGGCGCACCCTGTAATCCCAGGAAAGCTGTACGGCGATCTGGTCCAAAAGCTCACCGAGATCTGCAAGAGCCATAAGATTGGGGAGCACTTCCTTCCCAATCCTGGGATTTTCCTTGCCGTATTCCTCCAGCTTTTCCTGAATAATCTGTATCATAGCCTGTCTGGCGATATAATCCAGAGAGTCATCGGATTCTAAGGTTCTTTCCACCTCTCCCACCAGCATAGGTTCTTCGCTGTCAAGAGCCAAAAGCTCCACCCGCTCCACACCTTCCACCATAACACGGATTACATTATTCGGCAGCTTTACCAGCTGCTTGATCAGGGCCACTGTGCCGACCTGATATAAATCTTCAATTCCAGGGTCAGCCTCCTCAGAATTTCTCTGGGTAACCAGACACACCTTCTGATCCCCTACCATCGCCTTCTCCACGGCTGCAATGGATTTTGTCCGGCTGATATCAAAATGCAGCATCATTTTGGGAAGAACAGTCATGCCTCGCAGGGCGATAACTGGCATTGTGATTGTCTTATCCACCATTGTGTTCTCTCCTTTGCATTCAAAAAGGTGTTCCAGCAGATTTTCTCGCTGTAACACCTTCCCGACTCATGCAGGGACCTATGCGATCTCGCCTGTCTTATCTTTTCTCAACTTCTGAGCCAGTGACTTTCTGGGGACTGCCGTGTCCCGATAGATCAACTCCGGCTCACCCTTTTTATCTACAACATCTTTGGTAATCGTACAGATTCCAATACTGCTGTCAGATGGAATCTCGTACATCAACTCCATCATTACACTTTCCATAATGGAACGTAAACCTCTGGCACCGGTCTTTCGTTCTACTGCCAGTTCCGCAATCCGTTCTACCGCTTCTCTGGTCAGCTCAAGCTTAACGTCATCCAGTTCAAACAATTTTTGATACTGTTTGACCAAGGCATTCTTTGGCTCCGTCAAAATCTTAACAAGAGCTTCTCTGTCCAGGAGTTCCAGGGATACGGTAATAGGCACACGGCCGATAAACTCCGGTATTAAACCAAATTTCACCAGATCCTGAGGAAGAGTCTTTTTCAGAAGATCATCAATATCCGTCTTGTTCTTATCTACGATTTCCGCATTAAAGCCAATGGAACCTGCACTTAAACGGCGCTCAATGATCTTTTCCAGACCGTCAAAGGCACCGCCGCAGATGAACAGGATATTGGTGGTGTTAATCTGCAAAAGCTCCTGATGAGGATGCTTTCTTCCTCCCTGAGGGGGAACACTGGCAACCGTACCTTCCAGGATCTTTAGCAAAGCCTGCTGTACGCCTTCCCCGGAAACATCTCTGGTAATGGATACATTCTCGGATTTCTTTGTGATTTTATCGATTTCATCGATGTAGATGATACCATATTCTGCCCTGCTGATGTCGTAATCAGCCGCCTGGATCAGCTTTAAAAGAATGTTTTCCACATCCTCTCCTACATATCCGGCTTCTGTCAGGGCGGTGGCATCTGCAATGGCAAACGGAACATTCAGAACCTTTGCCAGCGTCTGCGCCAGATAGGTTTTACCCGATCCGGTAGGACCCAACATCAGAATATTACTCTTTTGTACATCCACATCCATTTTTTTTCTGGAAGTGATTCTCTTATAGTGGTTATAGACTGCTACAGACAATACCTTTTTTGCATTGTCCTGACCAATGACGTAATCGTCTAAAAATGCCTTGATTTCCTTTGGTTTCATCAGATTGATGTCGCCAAAATCAGGCCCTTCTTCCTCATGGCTGTCAAATTCTTCCTCCAATATCTCTGCACACAGATCAATGCATTCGTCGCAGATATAGACATTGTTGGAACCGGCAATGAGTTTCTTTACCTGGTCCTGGGTTTTTCCGCAAAAAGAGCATCGGATCTTGTCGTCTGTTCTGACCGGCATATACACACCTCATTCTTTCCTATCAATCACCCTGCTTCCGGGCATAAAGGAATACCAAAATGGTATTTCCTGTCATTTGCCCTGCTGTCCGGGCACAGAGGGATACCCGCAGGGTATTTCCTGCCTACTGCCCTTGCCGTCCGGCTATAAGGCCACACCCTCAGGATATTTCCCTCAGGCGCCCTTACGGTCCGGGCACAATGGTTTATCGGTCATGGCTGTAAATGATATCATCAATCAAACCATATGCTTTTGCTTCTTCCGCATTCATATAATTGTCACGCTCAGTATCGCGTTCAATCACCTCATAGGGCTGGCCTGTGTTTGCGGACAGGATTTCATTTAACCGTTTCTTTATTTTCAGTATATTCTCGGCTACGATCCGGATCTCAGTAGCCTGGCCCTTCGCTCCGCCGGATGGCTGGTGAATCATAACTTCAGCATTGGGAAGCGCAAATCTTTTTCCCTTTGCGCCGCCTGCCAGCAAAAACGCTCCCATGCTGGCCGCCATTCCCATACAAACAGTGGAAACATCGCATTTAATGTAGTTCATGGTATCATAAATCGCCATGCCTGCAGTAACAGACCCACCGGGGCTGTTTATATAAAGGTTGATATCTTTATTGGGATCCTCAGCCTCTAAAAATAACAACTGAGCCACAACAAGGCTTGCTGACACATCTGACACTTCTTCCCCAAGGAAAATGATCCTCTCCTTAAGAAGTCTGGAATAAATATCGTAAGAACGCTCGCCCTTACTGGTTGATTCAATGACATAAGGTACTAAACTCATCTGTCTTCCTCCTGTCTGTTATTTCCTTTTCATCGCCCAGGCTTTCCGGGCATAAAGGGGTATCCCTCAACGTTTCGGGAAACAGCCCCAATCATACGGGTAAAAAGGAATACCTCATCAAAGCCGAATAGACTCCGGACAATCATGCCAGGAATCTATTCCGGTTAAACTTCTTAAACTAATTTTGCTTCAGCAACCAGAAAATCTACTGCTTCCTGAACTGCCAGATCTTCCTTCATCTGCTGGAGGCCGTTCTCACCAAGAGATTCTCTCACCAGAGAGGCTTCCATCTTATAAGTTTCTGCCATTCCTGCGATCTCTTTCTCAACCGCTTCATCAGAAGCAGTGATGTTCTCCGCCTTTACAACAGCTTCCAGTACCAGTCTTGTCTGGATTCTCTTAAGTGCCTGAGGCTTCATCTGCTCCTTTAAGGATTCAAGAGTCATTCCTGTAAATTTCATGTACTGGTCAAGAGACAGGCCCTGGCTCTGCATTCTTCTTGCATAGTCATTGACCATGTTGTTTACCTGGCTGTCAATCATCGGCTCCGGTATCTCCATGGTGGCATTTTCAACAACTTTTTCTACCACACGGTCTTCGTTCTCTGTTGCTGCTGCTTTTTCTTTTCTTAAAGCAACCTTCTCGCTGATGTCTTTCTTGTATTCTTCTAATGTTTCAAATTCGGAAACTTCGCTTGCAAACTCATCGTTTAACTCAGGAAGCTCTTTTCTCTTAATCTCTTTTACTGTTACCTTAAATAATGCCGGCTTTCCTGCCAGTTCTGTCGCATGATACTCATTGGGGAATGTTACGTTAACGTCGCATTCTTCGCCGATGTTTTTGCCGATCAGCTGCTCTTCAAAGGTATCAATGAAAGAATGGGATCCAATGGTAAGAGGATAATCTTCCCCCTTGCCGCCTTCAAATGTCTTTCCGTCTACAAAACCTTCAAAGTCGATGACTGTCTGATCGCCATCCTCTACAGATCTGTCCTCTACGGTAATAAGCCGGGAGTTCTGTTCCTGGACTCTCTTTAACTCAGCCTCAATGTCTTCCTCAGTCACTTCGGCAGATGCCTTGGTCACTTCAATTCCCTTATACTCGCCCAGAGTCACTTCCGGCTTAACAGCAACTGTCGCTGTATAGATCAGAGTCTTTCCCTTTTCTACCTGTACAATATCAATTTCAGGCCTGGATACAATATCCAGTCCGCTTTCTTCTGCTGCACTGCCATAGGTTGCATCAAGAGCCTCATTTACTGCATCCTCATATAAAATGCCTGATCCATACATCTTCTCAACCATGGCCTGAGGAGCTTTCCCTTTTCTGAAACCAGGGATGTTGAATCTGCCCTTATTCTTATTGTAAGCTGCGGTAAGAGCCTTATCAAACTCCTCCGCCGACACTTCTACCGTTAATTTTGCCATGTTTTTTTCTAATTTTTCTACTTGTAAACTCATTAAAGGGTTCCTCCTTGAAATATATGTGAACCGCCAATTCGACAGGGCGTTACACTTCAGTTTATCATTATAACATACTCGTCCTGTAAATTCCAGTACTATTTACGATTAAATCAGGTTTTTCCTGAAAACTCCTGCATTCGTTTTACAATGTAAGGGTCAAGGGGCCTGATCTCCATCTGAGGTCTGGCAATATAGTATCCCTGGAACAGAGAAACCCCGCAATTCATAAGAAATTCCAGCTCTTCCGGTGTTTCCACCCCCTCTGCCAGAACAATGATGCTGTTTTTCTCTGCGAAGTCCAAAAGGTTGTTTAAAATGATCTGGCGGTTCCGGTCTTCGTTGACCCGTTTTACCAGGTTGATATCCACCTTAATGATATCCGGTTTCATACGAAGCAGAATGGCTTCACTGTTATAGCCTGTCCCAAAATCATCGACAGCGACCTGTCCCTTCCACTGTCTGGCTATATCGATCTTCTGCTCCATGAAATTATGACTTGCCGGTTCTCCTTCCGTCATTTCAATGACGATCCGGTGAAGAAGCTCACCGTAAAGTTCTAAAAGCTCCGCCTGTTCGTTTTCCGTTAAGCAGACACTGGCAATGGAATTGATAAACAGCTTTACATCCGGTCCCAACTGCCCGGCCTCAATTTCTGCCATAACAGCCTTAAGGCCTGCAAACCAGGTAAGAGCCTCCATCTGGGATAGCTTTGCCTGAGCCCTTGCCAGATTCAGTACCTCACTGATCCCCTTCATATTTGCAAAGTCGGGGCGCATCAGCAGCTCATAGCCGTAGATGGTTCCTTCCCTTGTTACGATTGGCTGAAAAGCAAAACGAACCTCTTTTCTATCCAGCATCCGGTTAAGCTCCTCACTGCCGGCAAGCATATAGGAGTTATGGGTATATTCGTTTAAATCAAACTCCTTAACGATCCCTTTTACACTGTGCTTCACCATATACATGGCAAAATCAGCATAATTAAACAGGGTTTCAAATTCCAGGGCATCATCAGGATACCAGGAAAGTCCTCCTGAAACACGGATGGGGAACTGGTAACCCCCTTCTGTATTCAAAGCGAACTTCTGAATGTGCTTCATGAAATCCCTGACATTTTTTCTGATTTCTTCCTTATCATCCGCTTCCAGATAGGTAACAAATTCATCTCCCGAATATCTGGCTATGATTCCTCCCCTTTCGGAAAAAAGTTTCAGGCAGTCAGCAAACAGAACGATATACCTGTCCCCTTCGTCGTGACCGTATGTATCGTTAATATATTTCAAATTATCCAGATCCCACATAATGAGTGCGGAGAGCTTTTTTTTCTGCTTTTTCACAGCAGCCTCCACTTGTTCCCGAAACGCCCTCCGGTTATAAAGTTCTGTCAGCAGGTCATAATTCCGTTCACGCTCCAGCTTTTCCTTTTCCTCCACATCAGCAGTCACATCGGAGCAGACACCCAGAATCGTTCCTTTTTTTGATCCATCCAGAATGAATTCCACCCACCGGGTTCCCTCCGGACCTTCCAGACACTGCAGGATCCGGTCTCCTTTGATTTTAATACCTGTAAAAGTCTTTTCCATGTACTTTTTGAACTTTTCCGTTTTTATATAACAATAGGGTTCTTCCATGCAGCCCCAGCCCAGCATTTCAAACAAAGACCGGCTGCAGAATACACGGTCAGCCTCCTCTTCAAATTCAAATACCCCAATCAGAACATTGGCATGCTCCAGGATACTGGATATCTTTGAAGAGGCCCGTTCCACATCCCAGTTCAACTGTTCAATGGTTTCCGACAGCTCATCAATTTCTCTGATGCGGACTCTTTTCAGTGAAAGACCCCTGGTTCCTGATTTCCCTCTTAATTCCATGACCAGCCTGCGGATGGGCTCAGTCATAATTTTTCCTATGACAAAAGCGCCTAACAGGCTGAATACAAGGGGCACCAGCATGGAGCTGAAAAGCATCCGCCGAATGGCATTGTAAAATGAAAGCAGATCATTCTGGCGGGCCATACCTGCCAATACCCACTCTTCCCTTTCAAAGGGACTGTTATTGCCATAGACATCAAGGCTTCTTATGCTGGCGTACCACCTGGTGCCTTCTGAGGACTCCAGTTCGCTTATGCTTTCTTCCTCATTGTCCACATAATTGATCCTTGGAATTTCATTAAAATACTGGTTATACAAATAGCCGGAATATGCTACCGGGATAATGGTTTTCGTTTCCTTATTCCGGATTCCCAATAGCCAGCACTCTTCAAAGCTGCCGTTTGTCTGGTCATCACCCAGGATCTGTTCCAGTTGGTTTAAGGTCATCTCCAGACCATAGGCTCCCACAATGGTCCCATCACTAAGAATAATAGGAATGGTATAGGTTATAACCGGCATATCCCTGGGGCTTAAGCGGAACGGAGAACTTAAATAGGCGAATTTCATAGAATCAGCCGGTGCCGCCTGATACTGAACTGCCATAAGATATGGTTTTTTATAAAAAGCGGAGGCCTTTCCATCCTCGCTTTCCTGAAAACCAAGCTCCCAGAAAGAATCCAGCGGTATGTCATATTTTTCAGCTATGGATGGCAGTCCGCGTTCCATAAGAAGAGACGAATTATCCTTTAGATATCCCCCTGAGTTAGAATTTCTCACGTAAAAGCCCGCCTTCATTTCAGCCGGACTGTTTTTGGCCGCCGGGCCATTTAATACCATAAAAACTCCCGTTGCATGGCTCAAATGGAGCATTTCAATGGACTTTTCCATGATCTTATCAACGATTTTCCGATTCAGGTCATAATCTGTAAAAATGTCTTTTGACCGGCGTCTTTCTTCCTCCAGCACCTGTTGAATCCCGGAAGTTATAAAATCGGAATTGTTAAACAGGACAACCCAATGATGTAATGTCTCCTTTTCCAGTCCCAGCCTTGTGTTTTCCGTATTCTCGCTTAATATATGAATCTCATTATTTTTTAATTTAATAGAGACTCCGCCAAAAAACACCAGCCCTGCTATGACCACCGCCTGCAGGACCAGCAGGATAAGCAATGGTCCCAGCAGCTGGGTGCGAATGGATTCACTTCTTTTGTTCTTCATAAATTGCACCCTATCGAATCAAGGTTGAAAGGCATCTTTCACGCTTACTCTCCCATCACCGTTTCCAACTGCCTTAATGTATCCTGATACCAGTTATCAAAATTCTCCTCTGTCACATAATTAGCAACCGCATTTTCTCTTTTAGCTCCCTGACTCATGAGAGTGCTTATCTGGCTGTAATCTTCCTTTGCCTTTAAAGCCATGGAAGAATTCAGCACTCCTCTGGCGCGGTCACCTCCTTTAAACGGTTTTGAGGTATAAAGCCTGTACTGATTGGCTGTTTCAAGACCAATGAGAAGATTCTGTGACACTGCACTTCTCTCTCCTGCTTCCGTCAGGAATGGAGTCAGCAGCTCCTGGTTGCCGGCTGCCTTTTTCACAGGAAGATAACCGGAACCAACGGCAAATTCCATATTTTGTTCCACCGCTGTAAACCATTTTAAGAAAAGCGTTGCCGCATACTCCCGTTTTTCTTCCGATTTAAACACCATCATACCGGCCCCCTGCTGAACTGCACAGGGTACAGTTCCCTGAAAATTGGGAAGAGGATATAGCTTGCTTTCTATGGTATAGTTGGTCCCATCCTCCAGGGTCACTGAGTTGGGAAAATAGGCGATCCCGCTGGTGGCCCCCACAAAAGCCGCCAACTGGCCTGTCTTCACATCATCGCTCCGGAATTTTCCATAAGAACCAAAATACCCGTTCACATAAGGGACATAAAAGTTATCCCAAAGTTTCCGTATGGTGGGCTTATGAAAATCCAGTACTGTTTTTCCGTCCTTTACCTTAAAAATTTCATGCCCCAGCTGAAAGCTTCCAATAATCATATAATTGGCAAAGGCATCCCTGCCAAAAAAGGCCTTTCCGTCATCAGGTGCCTCTGTCAGGCTGTCCGTCCATTTATAATAGGATTCTGCCACGCGGGTGATCCCTTCCCAAGTGGAAAGCGCCTCTTCCGTCTCTCCTGTTGCCGCTGCAAATTTATCCCAGTCCGTTTTGTTCACCGTCAGGATCTCCGTAGATTTTGCTATGGGGAATACCTTGATAGCCCCGGTGCTGTCAAACCTGCCTTCTTCCATATAGGCATCCACATATTCCGATATTTCGTCTGAGGTCAGATAGTTGCTTAAATCCGCCGCCAGTCCCATCTGATCCACTTCATATACCTTATCTACATAGGCCGAAAAAACGTCCGGCAAGGGCTCTGATCCAATCTTCTTCTCAATGCTTTCATTGACAAGAGCACTTAATTCATCAATGTTTCCCTTATTAAACGCCTTGACAATGATCCCCTTTTCTCTTCCTTCGTTTTCATTGAACTGCTGCACCAGGCGGTCAAACTCCTCCTTCTGGACCCCATTATAATAATGCCAGATGGTAATGGTAACCGGATCCTTTTCTGACAATCCATATGGATTTTTCTTCTCACAGCCGGTAAGCAGACTGAAGAAAACAGCCGCCAGAACCGGCAATACCCACCTCTTTTTCATACATTCACCTGCCCATTATACGGAAATATGGTCGTACTGGATTGCCTCCTTCATCTTACGCGCATGATCCCTGTCCGTCAGAAGTGCAAGAAGTTCAATTCCCATATCCAACGCATAACCCAGCCCCCTTGCCGTGGTTATGTTCCCGTCGGTAACAACCCCCTGCTTTGTATACAATGCTCCCTTTAATTCCGGTTCAAACCCCGGATAGCAGGTCGCTTTTTTTCCGTCCAGAATGCCAAGGTTTCCCAAGATACTTGGGGCCGCACAGATTGCCCCTATTCTCCTGTTCTCCCTATGGGCTTGCTTTAAGGACTTTAGCAGCCCCTCATGCGCTCCCAAATTTTTTGTTCCCGGCATCCCACCGGGAAGAAACAAAACATCGGCCTCCTTACAGTCCACCTCTGAAAACTCATAATCTGCCTGGATCTTTATATGGTGGGCACTTATTACATCCCGTTTTCCGGTAACGGAAACCAGAATTACGTCCTGACCTCCCCTTTTTTAAATGTCCACAACTGCCAGCAGCTCCACTTCTTCCGATCCGTCAGCTATAAACGCATATACTTTTCCCATATTAATCTTCTCCTTTTAATGTTTGAAAGGTACTGATTGCAGTGACCTTGATATAATCCACCTGGTACCTAGTCTCCACACTTTCCCCGTCAATCATTTTTTTTAAAGTATCGGCAGCCATCTGAGACTGTCCCTCATGATCATTTAATACAGTACCGGTCATTCTGCCTTCCTTAATATATGTTACCGTATCCTGAAGGGCATCCACCCCTACCAGGTAAATATCCTTTCCGGGTATACGGCCCGCCTCTTCCACAGCCTCCAGGGCACCGTTTGCCATGGAATCATTGTTGCAGAAGAACACTTCAATGCGGTTTCCCCAGGAAGCAAGCGCCTGTTTGGCAAGCTTTTTCCCTTCATCCTTATTCCAGTTTCCATTGCCGGAAAACAGCTCTTCCGTCTTCATTCCTCCTTCTTCCAGGGCCTTAATGGAATATTCCGTCCGGTATTGGCTGTCCTCATTGCCTTTCTCTCCCATGAGCATAACATAAGACACCACACCATCGCCGTTAAAATCTCCTTTATTAAGTGTTTCCAGAATGATCTCTCCCTGATAGGTTCCTGCCTGCCTGGAATCTGTTCCAACACACGATACTGCCATTTGCTTTTCCCGCCACCGCTTCTGTTCCTCTTCCTTGGGCTCACGGTTTATAAAAACCAACGGGATCCCCGCCCTGCTGCAGGCATCTGCAAGCTCTTGTGCCGCCGGGATTTCTACCGGATTCACTATGATCCCGTCACAACCGTCTGAAATAAACTGATTCACCTGCTTGTCCTGCTCTTTCTGGTCACCTCCGGCATTGCGCATGATCACCTCTGCATGATATGTTTCTTCCAGATATTGCTTCAGCTCCTGACGATACAGCTTCATAAACGTATCGTCATAGCGGTATATGCTTACCCCGATCTTAGGGCCTGTCTCCTCAGGGACTCCTTCCGTTCCCGCTTCTGATGTAGCACTTTCCCCAACATCTTTTTTCTGCTCCATAGGAGCGCAGCCATAAAGCGGAAAAGCAGTCCAGACTATGAAAAAAAACAAAAAGATCCCTTTCCTTAACCGTTTCATATCTTTAATCTCCTGAATTTCACTGTTTTTCCCATATTAACACGTTTTTCCATATTTGTACACTAAGGAATCAAAGGGTAGCGTAAGTATATACAGTCAATTCAATCATTCAAGGCTCATCAATATTTTTCTTTCCATTTAGCCTCTACCTTCTACTTTATGTTCCTATGTGGTATACTGTGCATATGCAAATGCAAAACATTGAATCAGGAGGAATTCCAATGGAAATAGAACGCAAATATCTCATAACCCAGCCGCCGGCCGGTTACTCCAGCCATCCTTATCACTTCATAGAGCAGGGGTATCTCTCGACAGAGCCTGTCGTCCGTGTACGCAGAGAGGATGATGTCTTTTACCTTACCTACAAATCAAAAGGACTCTTAGAGCGGGAGGAATACAATCTCCCTTTGACCCGGGAATCCTATGAGCATCTGATTAAAAAAGCAGACGGACACATCCTGACAAAAAGAAGGTACCTGATCCCATTGGAAGACTCCGGCCATCTGACCATAGAATTGGATGTATTTGAAGGCCGTTTTAAAGGGCTTGTATTGGCCGAAGTGGAATTTCCTGAGAGAGAGGAAGCAGAACGCTTCATCCCTCCCTCCTGGTTTGGAGAAGACGTAACCTTTTCAGGCGATTATCAGAACAGCAGGCTGAGCAGGCTGCCATAGCTTTATGGATAAAGCGAGCCGCAGGAGTCCAAAGGATTCCTTTTATCCCGGACACTTACGGCTCACCTTTTTATTTATTTTCCTATTAAGTACAGATACGGTCTTTAATCAGGAAAGGAACCGGAACAAGGGCGGAATTATACGAAAGAGTCCGCTGTCTATGCTCCGGTTCCTTTTTCTAAAAACCCTGGCCAAAAGCCGTGGGCTATTTAGAAAGAAACTACTTCTTTGCAATATACTTTCTGATGTCCAGAGCAATCGCAACTACAATAACGATTCCCTGCGCAATATACTGATAGTTGGTGTCAACGCCCAGATACTGCAGACAGGTTTTTAAAATCTCGAATACCAGTACACCGATCAAAACACCGGATACCTTACCAATACCGCCGTTCACGGACACGCCTCCAATGGTACATGCCGCAATGGCTTCCAGCTCCCAGCCCATTCCCATATTAACAGAGGAACCGCCGGATTTTGCACCTACGAGGAATCCTCCCAATGCATAAAGAGCTGCCGCTGTCACATAGATAATGATTTTTGTTTTCTTTGTATTTACACCGGAAACTTCTGCTGCCTGCTCATTGCCGCCGATGGCGTACATATATTTGCCGTGAGGTGTCTTGTTATAAACAAACCAGATTATCAGCCCAATGGCAAGGGCGATTAAAAATAAGTAAGGAATCACTCCTAAAAGCCTGCCCTTTGCCACCTCTGTATAAGCCGCCCGGTAACCACCGATAGGAGTTGCATTGGTATAAACAAGGCATACACCGTAAACGATCAGCTGCATACCCAGAGTTCCGATAAAGGCCGGAACCTGAAGAAAAGAAACCACCATACCGTTGATCAGACCGAAAATGGCGCATACAGCGATACAAATTAGCAGTACTACGAATACCCACCAGATGCCGAAATCAGGAAGATTAGGGAAAAACTTACCGCTGTACCCAGGCTTCTGAAGCAAAGTACCTGCAAGACAGGCAGAAAGACCAACCATACGTCCGGCAGAAAGGTCCGTACCTCTGGTTATCAGACAGCCAGATACGCCGCATGCAATGATAAAACGGGGTGCTACGTTTAAAGCAATGTTTTTCAAGTTATCAGGGGTACCAAAGGACGGCTGTTTAATTGCAGTAAAAATAGCCAGCATAATCAGTACAACGATGATTCCATTATTAATAAGAAAATCCTTCGCATTTATTTTTTTAGTTTGCATAGGTAAATCTTTTGCATTTATTTTTTTTGCTGTCATGATTTAACCTCCTGTGTGAAATTTTCTGTTACCTTATCGTTTAGATCAAATTTAGTGGCAAATGCCATGATCTTTTCCTGGGTTGCCTCTTCATCTTCCAGTTCTCCGGTGATATGGCCATTGCACATAACGATAATCCGGTTTGACATGCCGATCAGCTCCGGCATTTCGGAAGAAATCATGATAATTGATTTTCCCTGCTTAACAAGTTCAATCATGATCTGGTAAATCTCATATTTTGCCCCAACGTCAATCCCCCTGGTGGGTTCATCCATGATCAGGATATCGGGGTTATTCGCCAGCCATCTGGCAATGATTACCTTTTGCTGGTTTCCTCCTGACAGGGATTGGATCAGGGTCCTGTCATTGGGTGTCTTAATACTCAGCTTTGCAATGCTGTCCTTTACTACCTGCCCCACCTTTCTGCTGTTGATGGTTCCGGCCTTGGTATAATTCCGGTAAGAGGCTATGGCCGTATTATCAGCTATGCTCAGACAGCCGAAAATACCGGTTCCTCTCCGGTCCTCAGTGATCATCCCTACGGAATCGGCAATGGCATCCTGCGGACGCTTGACAGTCACCTTTTTACCAAGGATCTCTATCTGCCCGCCGGCAATGTGGCGCATTCCAAAAATGGCTTCCATGAGTTCTGTTCTCTGGGCACCTACCAAGCCTCCGAATCCCAGTATCTCCCCCTTCTTTAATTCAAAGGAGCAATCCTGGAAGGAACGCTGATGGATGCTGCTTAAATGGCTTACTTTTAAAACCGTTTCCTCTGTCCGGTAATCTTCCTTGGGCGGATATACATTGCTTAATTCCCGGCCTACCATCTGTTTTACGATTTCCTCATCGGAAATGTCCTTTACTTCCCAGGAGCCTACGTAGGTTCCATCCCGCATGATCGTAATGTCGTCGGCAATCTGCCGGATCTCAGCCATCTTATGGCTGATATATATCATGGAAACGCCCCGGGCTTTTAAATCCCTGACAATGCGAAACAGCGCCTCCACTTCATTATCAGTCAGCGATGAGGTCGGTTCATCCAAAATTACCAGCTTTGCATTCTGGCTCACTGCCTTTGCAATTTCCACTGACTGCATTTGTCCGATTGATAGTGTCCCAAGTTTTGCCCTGGGATTAAAACTCATTTTTACATCTTTTAACCATTTTTCTGCTTCCAGGTTCATGGTCTTATGATCAACTATTTTTAAAGGGCCTATTTTTATTAAGGGATATCTTCCAAGATACATATTTTCCGCAATGGAACGCGCCGGTACCGGCTGCAGCTCCTGATGCACCATGGCAAGCCCCTTGTGGAGGGCATCATCAGGATTTGCGATGCTTACATCTTTCCCGTCGATAAGAACCTTTCCTTCATCCATTTTATAAATGCCGAAAAGACATTTCATAAGGGTCGATTTACCTGCTCCGTTTTCACCCATCAGGGCGTGAACGGTACCGGGACGTACTTTTAAGTTGATGCCATCGAGCGCTTTAACGCCAGGGAAGGATTTGCTGACCCCTATCATTTCCAGTCTGTACTTCTCTGCCATCCCGTTTCTCCTTTCCAATTGATTGCCTGTGTTCTTTGTGTTTCTAAAGCAATTTCCTTCGGATACCTTTAAAAATCGGGTGTGCCTTACCGACACACCCGTTTCTTTTACCGGCTGCTGGAAATTATTTTAACTTATCAAGAATTTCCTGAGCATTCTCCTTGGTAACTTTAATATAGTCTACCATATTTACATTTTCGACAGATTCACCCTTAATAAACTTAACAGCCATATCGCCTGCTGCATGAGCCTGTGAGAAGTGATCGTTGAATACGGTACCTGTCTGCTTGTCATCGAGAACATTCTGAACAGCCTCTGTCAGAGCATCAACACCTACTAAATAGATGTCTTTGTTTACGGTACGTCCTGCTGCTTCGATTGCCTGAAGAGCACCAAGTGCCATAGCATCGTTATTGCAGAAGATTACTTCGATCTGGTCGCCATACTGTGTTAAAGCATCCTGAGCGATCTGCTGAGCTTTTGCCTGATCCCAGTCACCGCGCTGCTTTAACAGTTCTTTCACCTGTGCTCCTGAATCAGTAAGAGCCTTAACAGAGAATTCTGTTCTGTACTGAGCATCTACGTTCTCAGGATCACCCTGGATCATGATATAGGAAACAACGCCGTCACCGTTAATATCACCCTTCGTGGAGGTTTCAAGAATTTCTTCCCCCTGATAGGTTCCGGACTGTCTTGCATCACAGCCTACATAAGTAGCGTTGATTTTGTCATCTTTCCATCTCTGCTCTTCCTGAGTATCTGGTTCACGGTTAATGTAAACAACCGGGATTCCGGCTTCCTTACACATATCTGTGATTTCCGGAGCAGAAGAAGCCTGCACAAGGTTTAAAATCAATACATCGTATTTCTGAGTGATGAAGTTCTGGATCTGATTGGTCTGTTCTGCCTGATCACCCTTACCATCCTGGATAACAACATTTTCTTTCTTAAAGCCTAAGTCTTCTGTCAGATAGCGCTGAAGCTCTGTCCGGTAAAGTGTCATAAAGTTATCATCAAATTTGTAAATTGAGATACCGACTTTCTTATCCGCCACATCTCCGCCAACAGCATCTTTTACTGCATCTGCGGTGGTTTCTGCTGCGCTTGTATCCTCCTTCTTAGTCTCTGCTGTAGTTGCCTCTGTCGGGGCAGCTGTAGTCCCCTTGGAACCAGCTCCGCAGCCTGCCATGGAAAATACCATTGCTGACGCAAGACCTACTGCTAATGCTTTTTTGAGTAATCTCATGATAAATCCTCCCTTATCATTATATTGTTATCGATTGGTGTTTTTACCTTACCGACATGCACATTATAGCTTTCTTTTGTGCAGTTTTCCATATAATTTTTTTAGGATATGTATCGATTTTTTTAGATTCTTCAGTTTTTATCAAATAATTTCGATATTTTTACCCACTATGCACAACTATATTCCTTTATTCCCGAAAAGAACCGGGCCAGGTAAATATTCTTATATAATCATTTAACGGCTTTTACACGGGAAATAAACTCTGCAGCCTGCTGCAAAGTTCTTAATGGGTTGTCAGGGCCTTCTGGCTGCACTCATAATACTTATCCCGGTCCAGTTTTACAATTTCCTGTACCTTTTGCCCAAGAGACTCTGCGGCGGCAATCTTAAAAATCACACTGGCATACTCCTGGCTGTCGCATTGCACCGTTCCAAACAACCTTCCCGTGCGCAGCCCTTCAAGACCCTGAGGTGTGCCGTCGATCCCTACAATCTTAACTGGTCTTAAGTCCCCTTTTCGATCCAGGGCATCGGCTGCTCCCAAGGCCATGTCATCATTGTTGCAGATTACCACTTCCACTTCATCCGGATACTCCAAAAGCCATTGCTCCATCCAGGCCGAAGCCTGGCTTCTGTCCCAATTAGCAATTCCTCCGGTGATCTTTTCTAATGGTACCCCGCCATCTTTTAAGGTCTGAATCGACCATTCCGTACGGATCAGGGAGTCCTGATGGCTGTTTTCTCCCTCCAAAAGGACATAGCTGACCTTTCCATCCCCATTTAAGTCAAGGGATGAGGAATCTTTTTTATAGGCATCCACCAGTATATTTCCCTGAAGAACCGCAGACTCTTTCGCATTTTCCCCAACATAGTAAAGCTTTTCCCATCGCCTCATATCCTCCTCCACCGGTTCCCGGTTAAAGAACACCACCGGCAAGTCCGCATCCATTGCTTTACCGATAATATTGGATGCTACGGAACGATCCACAATATTTACACAGATGGCATCATAGCCCAGAGAAATGAAACGGTCCACCTGACTGTTCTGAGTATTCTGATTCCCCTTGGCATCCACGATTTCCATGACTACCTTAATTCCTGTTTCCTTCTCATACTCTTTGGCCTGTTCCTCAATATTTCCCCTGAGGGTATTGATAAAGGAATCGTCTCCGCGGTATAAAGTCACTCCAATGCGAATGGATTTTTTTTCTTCCTTTCCGTCCTCCTTCCGGCTTTGATATAACACACCCCAAAGTGCCAGCAGCAGGATAACCGCAACTGCAAGAATACCATATCGTTTCTTCATAATCCATCCCCCATCTAATCAATTGGATACAATATCCTTTCAAATTTGCTTTCCCGCAGATCCGATTTACGGATATAGTAAGAATCCAACACGATCTGCGTTCTTTGAAGCCCCCCATGAACCGCTTCCACGGCTTTTTCGATGCTCATATAGCCTGCATCAAACTGGTCGCTTGCAACCAGTCCTTTAATAATTTCATTGTCCAGCTCTTTTAAGAGCTTTGTCGTACTCCCGATCCCATAAAGCCCTTCCAAAAAATTGCCATAAACCGGACTTCCGGAAATAATATCGGCAGTCTCATCAAGACTCCTGGGATCAATGGCTGCAATGACCGCTTTTCCTCCTCCGGGATAAACCATGCCCTCAACGGTCTCCCGAAAGGTCCCTTCTGCCTTTTTCTCATAAAGCTTCATGGAAAATCCAGACTTTGACAAAGCAGATACCAACCCGTCATAGGCTTCCCGGTTATATCCGTAATCAAGGCCTTCCGTAAATATCCACACAGGCAGATCCGGGGAATTCTCCGCCGCAATCGCCTGTCCAAGCAAACGTCCCTCCTCTTCATAATCCGGAGATATGCCGCTTTTCACCTGTTCGTTGGGCGGCAAACTTCCCATGAAAACGGCAGGGCTGTTTAAAACCATATCATCCATTTTTTTTACACATTCCACCGGTTTTACGGGAATCAGGACAATGGCCGACGCCCCGTCATTAATCTCCCTCTGAACCAGTTCGATCTGCTGATTGGCATCCCCTTTCTCATAGAGTGTAATAAAGCTGACATCCACGTTATACTCCTCAGCCGCCTTATCCACACCCTTTCTGAAGTTTACGTAATAATCATCGGAAGTATCTCCAATGATGACGGAAACCGGATATATTTCTGTTTTCTTCTCCTTGATGATTAAATCCGTGGAGGATAAAAGAAACAGGATCACAAGCACTCCCGCCAGCAGAGTCCACAACAATTTTTCCTGTTTTGTCATAATCTATTTTCCCTTTTCCCTTTTCTTACCCATGGTATCCGGGCATAAAGGTATTCTTTTCTATCATAGAACCATAGGGAACCGCCGGAAGGTGAATAAGGATCACAGTTCCTTCATCTGGCTCCGATTCAATGGTCAGGCCATACTTTTCCCCAAAATACAGCTTGATCCTTTCATTGACATTTTTAACACCAATACCTGAACCCTTTTTGGAAGTGACATGAACCTGATCAGAAAACAAACCAGCCACTTGGTCTGCCGTCATTCCAAGGCCATTGTCCTTCACCACAAAGTAAAGGTCATCTCCTGTTTTCCAGACCTTTAGTATGATCTCTCCATCCCCATCCATAAACTCCATTCCATGATAAATAGCATTTTCCACAAGAGGCTGTAAAACCAGCTTTAAGCTTGCAAGTTCAAGACATTCCTCCGTTGCATCTATCTCATAAGTGAATTTGTTTTTAAAACGCATCTGCTGGATCATTAAATAATTCCTGACGTGCTCCAATTCGTCCTTAACCGTGATAATGCTCTTACCCTTGCTTAAGCTGATCCGGAAAAACCGGGCCAGGGCAGTGACTGCTTTGACTGCTTCTGCCTTTTGTTCGTTTTCTATCATCCACACAATGATATCAAGGGTATTATAGAGGAAATGGGGATTGATCTGGGACTGTAAGGTATCAAATTCCTGTTTTCTCTTGGCCTCATGCTCTGCCACTATGTCATCCATCAGGACCCGGATCTGTTTTGCCATGTTTTTAATGGAATTCCCCAGATGCTGGATTTCATAGGAACCTCCGATGGATATAGGGGTTTCTAAATTTCCTTCCTCCAGGACTCCTACGGATTTTTCCAGCTCCTTAATGGGGTTGGTAATGCGGGAGGAAATATAGGAATTGATCAAGGCAAGTATAAACAGGATCAGGGTGATAAGGAATACAATAAAGAGCCTGGTCTTAATGGAGTTTAAGGAAACCACATTTTTAGGAGTTACCCCAATGATCTTCCAACCGGTATAACCGATGGATTTTACTGTGATGATCCGGGTTTCCCCCTGGAATTCCTCCCGGTGGTTTCCATCCTTATAATCGGCGGCCACCAGATTGTTTTCCTGCATTCTGCCGGAATCAATGAGCTGGATCTTGGGATGGTACAGGATCTGGCCGTCATTGCTGATTAAATACACATATCCGCCCTTCCCTGTGGTTACTCCATCAAAAAGATGTTCCAGGCTGGAATAACTTAAATCCACCAGCAGTACCCCCTGGGTGGTAGAGGTACCCTCCGTCAGTTCCACGGCTCTTGATAAGGATATCACCCAGCGGTACTGGTTTTCATTGCTGTCAAAAACATACTGGACATGAGGATAGGAGAAATGTTGATTTTCTGTCTTTTCCAGCGCATTTATAAACCAGTTCTCCCTGGTTACATCAAGACCGCTTTTCAGTCTTGCGGCAGGGACTGATTCCACCATGGTGCCTGATTGTGTAAAAAGAGCAATGTTGTCCACGTTGTCCTTGTTGTTATCATACAGGAGCGTAATTTCGTTATTAATGGATTCCGAGGAAAGATCGGCATTTTTCACGGCTCCGTAATACAGGGAATCCGACAGCTTCATGACCGTTAGTAAATAGGACTCCACAGACCTGGCTACCTGGTTGATGAGGCTTTGGTTTTCCTCCTGCACCATTTCCCCCACCTGAGTAGAAAGACGCTGGTATAAGGAAAAGGTGATCAAAAGGCTGGCTGCCAGAGCAGTCACGGTAAAATATACAAATATGGTATAACGAATGCTGATATTCTTTCTTTCCATTACCTGGCTCCGCGGAATTTAGTTGGTGATACTCCAAATTTTTTCTTAAATACATAACTAAAATAGTTCTGCTCCTGATATCCTACCTTCGCTGCCACCACATAGGTCTTATCATCGGTTTTATTAAGCAGTTCCACCGCCTTGTTCAGCCGGACATCCGTCAGATATGCGATATAGGCCTGTCCGGTTTCCTTTTTGAACATGGTCGAAAAATAAGCCGGGCTCATGTGAAGGTGGCGGCATATCATCTCTACAGAAAGATCCGGATTTTGATAGTGGTCCATAATATACTGCTTTGCTTCCTGGATCACCTGGCGGGTGGTGATATCACGCTCCTGATTAATAGACTGGTTCATCTTTCCTGCAATTTTAAAAAGCCACTGGCCGAATTCTTCTTTTTTCTTAATTTTATGAAAAATTTCCATGTCCTTCAGCTCCCCGCCCATGATATCCTCAAGAGCCAGGTCATACTGCTGCATCATCTGCAGGACACTGTTTAGAACCCCGAACATATAAACCTGCTGCTGGCGGTAATGCACCTTTGCATATTCCATCTTTTCTATGATCCTGGTGACTGCTGCTTCGATTTTTTCATCGGGGCCAAACTTTATGGCCGAGATTAAATCAGCCTCAGTAATGCTGTCAAATTCCAGCTTTCCCACTCCCACCGGTTCCATATCATTGATGTAAATGGTAGTCCCCCTTCCGGCTATGGCTTTATAGCCCAGGGCATCAATGGAGGACTGGTATGCCTCCCGGAAACCGGAAAGCTCCCGGAAGCTTTTTCCGATGCCCATGGTAACAAGGACCTCCAGAATCCTCTTTGTTTCCTTGCAGATATCTCCCAGCACATCAATCAGCCCTGTGGTGGAGTTGTCATCATCAAGAGCTACAATCACTACCATCTCCGCCTCTGAAACAGACTGGAAAAGGGCAAACCGGCAGTACCCCTCCAGCTTCTCTCGTACAATCTGCATGACGGAAATAGGAATCAGTTCTTTCTCATTATGAAGGGAAAGGGTTTCTCTCACATCTCCTTTTTCTACATCTATGGCAACAATGATTAATTTTCTGGCACCCATGACAGGCACCCCATACTCCTTAAGCTTTTGTTCCACCATTTCCTCCGGAAGATTTTTGTGCACCAGGTCATTAAAAAACTGCTCCCTGATGATGGGAAGGCTTTTCCGGTAATTTTCCCGAAGTCGGCTTAAATTCCTTTTTTCTTCTATTTCCATATCAAGATTCCCCTTGATCCTTTTTAATATGGATGTCAGTTCTTCCACGTTAACCGGCTTTAAGATGTACTCTGTCACATTCAGCTTAATCGCTCTTTGGGCGTATTCAAAATCATCATAGCCGGAAAAGATCACCACCTTCATGGATGGATACCGCTGCCGTACTTTTTCGGCAAGGGCCAGGCCATCCATATAAGGCATCCGAATGTCCGTCAAAACCACGTCGGGTTCCAAAACCTCAATCTTTTCCATGGCATCTTCCCCATTTTCCGCATCGCCCACCACCCGGAATCCGGCCGACTGCCATTCGATTTTCTTTATGATGCTTTTACGCACTTCCTCTTCGTCATCTACTAAAATTATGCTGTATAAATCCATGCTGTTCTTCCCCTTTTATAAATCTCTTTGGGTATGCCTATACGCCCAAATAAGCAAGCAACCAGGTCACGGCTGCTGTATCTGATAAAGCAGCGCATTTACGATTGCCGCCGCCACATTGCTTCCTCCCTTTCTTCCCTTTGCCACAATAAAAGGAATGTCAGGAAGAGACATGATCAATTCTTTTGACTGGACCACATTGACAAACCCTACCGGAACACCGATGATCAGCCTGGGGCATATTATCCCCTCCTTTATTAGTTCATAAAGGCGAACAAGGGCAGTAGGGGCGTTACCCACTGCAAAAATACAGTCCTCCGATAACTTGGCCGCCTTATCCATGCTGGCATAAGCCCGGGTGGTATGGTGAAGCATTGCATATTCCGCCACATCCTCATCGGACATAAAGCAGCTGATGCTGCAGCCGTTGCGTTTGAGGGCTTTTTTATTGATTCCTGCCATTCCCATGTTGGTATCCGTAATGATCCGGACGCCTTCTTTTAATGCCTTAATCCCTTCCAGCACGGCGTGGGGAGAAAATATTAAATTGTCCGCATAGTCAAAATCAGCAGTGGTGTGGATCACCCGCTTGATTACGGGTTCGTATTCTGGGTTAAGGACTTTTCCCCCAAGCTCCATGGTTATCAGCTCAAAACTTCTCTTTTCTATTTCCTCGGGCAGTACCCGCTCCAGCGCTAATTCTTTGCTTTTCATTTGTACTTCCTTTCATTTGTTTGTTGGGAGGGGTGGTTCTTGGTAGTGATTTTGGGGAGGTTTTCGTCCGCAGTGGTGCTGGTAAAACCGGAGGTTTTCGTCCGCAGTGGTACTGACAAAACCGGAGGTTTTCGTCCGCAGTGGTACTGGTAAAACCGGAGTTTTCGTCCGCAGTGGTGCTGGTAAAACCGGAGTTTTCGTCCGCAGTGGAGCTGACAAAACCGGAGGTTTTGCCAGCTCACGGGCATTCGCCCTATGAAATAGGCCATGAAAAGATTTTCTTATGTGCGGGCACAACGAAAATCTTCTCCTGTCCTATTTCTCACTGCTCATTGCTTTCTGAACATTATCCCATAAATCTGGTCCATGTCAAGGCTGGTCCTTAATTGGGCGGCAAGACGGTCATATTGTTCTTCTTTGTATTCCTGATAGTTAAATCCGTCATCCAGTTCCATGGATATCCCCTTTTTTTCTGCAAGGGACTTTACAATGGTCATTGCAATCCCTTCTTTATCAAAGAAGCCGTGGATATAGGTGCCGTAAACATTTCCCCTTTGGCAGCCATCCATTTTTGCCAGGCGGGAGCCTGACTGGCTTTCCATAACATAGGCAAGAGGCGGTACGGATCTGGTGGTTTCTCCCATGTGGATCTCATAGCCTTCCACCTCCATGCCTGACAGTTCCTCAAAGATTCCTCCTACAGAGGAACAGGAGCCGGACACTCTTGTCCTGGTCTTTTCCTTTCCAAATACCGTACGGACCGGCAGAAGTCCCATGCCCCGTACGGATGAGACGGCCGTTTCCGATTCCACCTGGAAGGGGTCAGATATGCTTTCTCCAAGCATCTGGAAGCCTCCGCAGATGCCGAATATGGGGATTTCCCTGGCTTTAAGCTTTAAGATGGCCGCCTCCAGGCCGCTTTCTCTCAGCCAAAGTAAGTCTTCCACAGTATTCTTGCTTCCAGGTAAAATGGCCATATCCGGATTTCCCAGATCAGATACACGGTCCACATACCGCAGGCACACCCTTGGGATTGATGAAAAGACCTGGAAATCCGTGAAATTGGATATTCTGGGCATCCGGATGACAGCGATCTCAACAGCAGTCCGGTCCGTTCTGGCCGTTCCTGCCAGATGATTTCCAAGGCTGTCCTCATCTTCTAAATCCACATCCATATAGGGAACCACACCAGCCACCGGAATGGAAAGCTGCTTTTCGATCATGTCCAGCCCCGGTTCCAGAATGGTTTTGTCTCCTCGGAATTTGTTAACGATCAAACCTTTTATTAAGGCTTTTTCATCAGGCTCCAAAAGCATCACGGTTCCGTAAAGCTGTGCAAACACGCCTCCCCGGTCAATGTCGCCCACCAAAAGTACGGGAGCATCCGCCATTTTTGCCATTCCCATATTTACGATATCATCCTGCTTTAAATTGATCTCCGCCGGGCTGCCGGCTCCTTCTATGACGATGATATCGTATTCCTGGGAAAGCTTATGAAATGCCCGTTCAATCTCCGGCACCAATGTTTTCTTGTATGCAAAATACTCTCTGGCTAGCATATTTCCTATGGATATGCCATTTACAATTACCTGGGCCCCCATGTCATTGGTTGGCTTTAACAGGATGGGGTTCATGGCTGCCTCCGGCTTTACTCCCGCCGCTTCCGCCTGGACCGCCTGGGCCCGTCCCATTTCCAGCCCTTCCTCCGTAATATAGGAATTCAAAGCCATATTCTGGGATTTGAAAGGGGCCACCCGGTAGCCATCCTGCTTGAAGATCCGGCATAATCCGGCCGCAATCAGGCTTTTTCCTGCATTGGACATGGTCCCCTGTATCATAATCGTCTTTGCCATTTGGTTATTTCCCTTCTGTCACTATGGATTTCAATATAGAAAGAAATGCTTCATTTTCCTTCCGCTGCTTGACGCAGATGCGGTAATAGGTATGGTCAAGCCCTCTGTAGTTGAAACAGGAACGTATGAGTACTTTCCTGTCCAGAAGCTGTTTATAAAGAAGCTTTTCCCGGATAAGGGCTTTTGGCCTTAAATCCTTAAAAAAGATATAATTGGCCATGGAGTCAAAAACCTGAAAACCAAGATCAGAAAGGGCTGATTTTAAATACTCCCGTTCACAGCTGATTAACTGTCTTGTTTTCTCCACGTATGATCTTTCTTTAAGAGCCGCCTCTCCTGCCGCCTGGGCTATGCTTGAGACGCTCCAGGGCTGGCGTATAAGATTCATTTGGTCCAAAACCTCTTTTTGGCTGCATATTCCATAACCCAGGCGCAGCCCGGCCATGGCGTA
The DNA here is from genome assembly GCF_000144625.1 of [Clostridium] saccharolyticum WM1. Taxonomy (NCBI): domain Bacteria; kingdom Bacillati; phylum Bacillota; class Clostridia; order Lachnospirales; family Lachnospiraceae; genus Lacrimispora; species Lacrimispora saccharolytica. Next base: position 2,566,954 of record NC_014376.1, read on the forward strand.
GAGCTTTGTAAATGCTTTTAAAAGAAACACGTTCTCATAACCGCCGCGGCCTATGAGATCAAGAACCGAATACTGTTCCGGTTCCTGCAGGAATTCATTAAAGCATTCGTCCACCACGCAAAAGATCCCATGATCCCTGCAATATTCCAGAATCTCTGCCATGCCTTCCTTGTTCACAGCAAAGCCGGTTGGATTGTTGGGGTTGCATAAAAACAGCATCTGAAAATCCAGCCCGCTTTTTTCCAGCCAGTTTTTCAGTTCCTTTTCCCTTAGCTGAAACCCGTTTTCCTTCTTTAGGTCAAAATACGCCACGTTACAGGAGGACGCTTTAAGGGCCTGTTCGTATTCCAGAAAAGAAGGGGCAATCAGCAGAGCGTTTTTCGGTTTCAATGCCTGAACGATTTGAAAAATCAGATCCGCTGCCCCATTTCCGCAAATGAGGTACTCCGGAGGAATGCCGTGAAATCCGGAAAGCTCTTTGCGAAGTTTCATGGATCGGCTGTCCGGGTAACAGGCGCACTGATCTGCTGCTTTATAAACAGCCTCTTTAACTCCCCTGGGAAGTCCAAGGGGACTTAAATTGGCAGAATAGTCCATTATCACGTTATTCGTATAAATATCACCGCCATGCTGGTATTCCATATCATTTTTCTCCTGGTCAATAATTGTGATTAAAAAACTATAATAAACAGCAGAAATACGGGGAACAGCCCTATCAGATAGGTAACGGTCATTAAGTGATTTGCCCTTAGGATGTCCTTGTATTCTACCGGCCTAACCGGATCTCCAATGGTGGGCTTTTCATATAGCTTTCCAAAATAATAAGCATTTCCTGCAAGCTGGATCTGCAATGCTCCTGCACAGACCGCTTCTGTCTGGGCTGAATTGGGACTTTTGTGGTTGAACCGGTCCCTTTTAAACATCTTCAGGCCGTTCCTGCCGCTGTATGGGTTTCCTTTTCTCTTGATTCCATACAAAAACTGACACACATACCCTGCTCCTATCATAAGGGCCGCAGATAACCGGGCCGGTATGAAATTACAGATATCATCAAGCCTGGCCGCTGCCCGCCCAAACCAGAGGTACCGTTCATTTTTATAGCCTACCATGGAATCCATGGTATTTACCGCCTTATACAAAAACACTCCCACACCTCCAAAAAGAGCCATGCAGAGCAGAGGGGCTATGATTCCATCTGAAGTGTTTTCCGCCACGGTTTCCACCGCCGCCTTTGTAATGCCCTCTTCTGATAAGTCTTTTGTATCACGGCCTACAATCATGGATACGGCCGCTCTGGCCCCTTCCACATCTCCATTTAAGAACGCCTTATAGACCTTCATGCTTTCCTCCCGCAGGGAACGCCATGCCATCATCTGGCCGCACATCACGCTTTCTATGAGAAATCCGGCATAGGGGGAAAGATAATAAGCAGTCCATAGGATTGTCCCGGATAGGGCGCCTGTGACCAATAGCACAAGAATCACCAGCCATAAACCGGCTCTCCTTTCCCCTGTTTCTCCTTTAGGAAATCTTTTCCTGAGCTTTTTCTCCAGCCAGCTTATAAGCGAGCCCATCCCGCAGACCGGATGCCAAAGGAAACGGGGATCTCCAAAGCATAAATCCAGAAAGCATCCTGCCAGCACTGCTGCTAAATGTAGTCTTATCATGTTCCATTTCCTGACCTTTTGTCTATTTAATCCGAGATGCAATTCCGCATACCATGCGGTAAACCTCTTCTGAGGTCCGGGCTAACCCTACAGACGCCCTTCCCGACACTTCTCTCCATTCCCTTTCTCCAGGATCCATGGGCACGATGCCGCAGCCCAGTTCATTGGAGGTAATAATAACATGGGGGTTTTGCTGCCGGACCGCTGAAAGAAAGTCATCAACGCTTTTTCCTTCTTTTAAAAGCCGCCTTATATACTCATGAAGACCATGGATGATCCGGCATTTCATGGCAGCTTCAAAGCTGTCCCTGGAGCCTTCTGCAATCTCATACTCTTCCCTTTTTTCATTATAACACGCTGGTGAATCAAGGGGATACGCTTTCTTTGCCAGCTCCACGGCAAAGGCCAGCTTTCCCTGCCACGCTCCGCCTACAATCAATATCATGGTTTCCTCTCCCCTCTTTTACAGTGGCACCAGATGGGATACAGCAGCCAGTCCTGCCACAAGGGCCAGCTCGCATATCTGAAGAAAATATCCCGCCAGATCGCCGGTAATCCCTCCAAACTCCCGCTTTGCCATGGCATAATAATACCAATAAATCAGAAGAGAGATCAAAAGGGTTGCAACAGCAGGCATCATTCCGCCCACATACCAGATTCCCCACTCCGCCGCTGCCAGATACAAAACCATCACAACAGCCACAGCCCTCTTTTGGGCGGCCCCGGAAAAGGAGGCTGCAAGCCCGCTTTCCTTTGCCATGGGAAATGTGACAACGGACAGGCCGCTTAAGGCCCTTGTAATTACAAAGGTTATGCAAAAGACCGGTACCATGGACGGTCGCATTTCCAAAAAAGCGGTCAGATAGAGAACCAGGTATACACCGCAGCCGATGATGGCAAACGCACCTGTATGAGGATCCTTTAATATCTCAAGCTTTTTCTTCCTGTCCTTATGAGAAGACCTGGCATCCACCACATCCAAAAATCCATCCATATGGATGCCTCCTGTAACCAGGATCGGAATTACCACAGGAAGAATCTGTCCGAAATGGCGAAAACCAAGAGCATTGCAGCCAAGAACGACTGAAACGTTCAGCAGGCCGATGACTGCTCCGATAAGGGGAAAGAAACACATCACATATTTCATCCGCTCCTTTGTCCATTCCAGTTGGGGCATTGGAACACGGGAGTACATGGAAAACGCAATAACCAGGCTGCCAAAAAGATTCATAATCCACCTCCTCACGATGCTTAAACCAGGCAGCACGCCCGGTATTTAAAATTATCATAACACAGATAATGGAAAATGTCATTTCCATTCAGAAGTCCTTTCACCAGAAACAGCCAAAGAAACTGAGGCGTGTTCATACAGAAATAGCCATCCCCCGCGCAAAATCCGGGGAACGGCTATTTCTGCCTATCTGTGTCATTCTCTTTCAAATATTTTTTCAGCTTATCAATTCCAACCTTTGGTGTTATTCGATCTTAATCAGTTCCGGCAGTCTTTCACCCGGCAATACTCCGGTATGATGTTTTTCTCTTTCTTCCCGGTACATACCGGTAAGTTCCTCCCCGGCTTCATATGCTTTCTTTAAGAACTTATCAACATTCTCATCGTTGCACGTTAATTCCAGAGTCAGGGGCAGCTCATACTCTGTCCGGGCAAGGGCTGACATGACCTCCTGCCAAATGATATTGCCTTCCCCCGGTACCTGGTGGAAATCCGCAGAACCGCTGTTGTCATGAATATGGACCGCATACAGGCGGTCCTGGTACCGATGAATGATATCGGTCATTTTCCTGCCCCAAACCATGTTGGCATGCCCTGTGTCCAGGCAAAAACCAATGAACTGCGGCGGATACTTTTCAAGAAGTCTGTCCAGCTGATCCAGCTCATACCGTTCCGGTACATCAAATAAGTTCTCAATACAAATGCGTACTCCTTTTTGGATACAGTAAGGCTGCAGTTCATCGAAAGACCGGTATACCTGCTGATAAAAATGCTCCTCTGTTTCCGGCTTCTCCCAAATTGTGAAATGAGGAACATACAGATGAAGAACGATCTCCTTTGCACCCATGCAACCTGCCAGATCGACTCGGTTTTTAATCAATTCCACCCCTGCTTTTCTGTTATACTCCACCTCAGAGGTATAATCCTTGCGGTAATGTCCGTCAATCATGTTTGTATTCCGCCTGGAACCCTTGGAGGCATGAAGAGCTTTTGCTCTCAGTCCATATTGATCCATCCATTCTCTGATCTGCTGCATCTCATAGGAGGAATACATATAATCCCCATCCCATTCAAAGCACCAGTGAATATGGGTAAAACCTGCCTGTGCAATTTTATATAATATTTCTCCGATTTTTTCAATTTGGGGAAATTCTCCCGCAAAATCTGTTGCAATTGCCAGTTGTAAGGTGCTCATATTCTCTCCTTTCCATTGCCCATACGGCGCAAAATCATCCGTTTCTTTCTTTTCTTACAAATAATAAGCAGAGAAGTCCTGCCAAAACCGTCACCGCCAGCCATACGTATATGGTTGCCTGCCAGCCCCGGTACTCTACCATAAGACCAATGGTAAAAGTCGAAATTGCCGTTCCTAAATATGCCATCGCATTGAGGAAGCCGGATACTCCGGACACACGTCCCTGCCGCAGGAAGCGCAATGGATAAATATTGACCACCAGCGTATTCACTGCCATCATGGATGCCGTAATCATCGCCAGGAAACAGGCCGTTATGACCGGCGAAAGCCTTCCCAGCCTGCATAACAGAAGCAGCCCTGCCGTTGCCCATGCGAAAAAGAAACATACGGATAATCCGATCCTCTCTCCTGTCTTTTGGTAGACAAATCTGGCCAGATATGCCCCCGATAAATTGATGACCGGCAATATGGAGGTCAGCAAAACAGAAAAGGAAGCGGCGATTCCGAACGACTCACTGATATAGGTGGGAACCCAGGAAGTCACCCCATCCTTTAACATGCCATGCACCATAATGGGTATGAAAAGTGTCAAAATGCCGGAAGTTACCATTAGTTCTCCAAAAGAGGCAGGAACCTGTTCCTCCTGTCTGCAGGTTTCTTTTATTTCCTGTTCTTCCAAGGCGGTCTCGCCATGGCGGCAAATATCCCAAAAGCCCATACTCCACAAAAAAGAAGCGGCTGCCAGCAGGACTGCTGCCATAATGAATACTCCGGGCCAGGCTGTAACAGCCAGCACCCCCGCAGACAGTAAATAGGAAATCAGGGTCCCTACGATCTGAGATGAAACAATATTCACACTGCAGTTTACCCTGTCTTCGCCATGAAGCATTTCCGCAAATATGCGGATAATTGGAGCCCATATCATTGCCTGAAAATATCCGTTGGCCCCCCAGGCCAAAGCCATCCATGAGGCGCTATGGCTTAAACCCATGGCAATATTGGAAAGCCCGGAGCAAAACAGCCCAACAAATATCATCCCCCTGGGATTAATCCTGTCACCCAGAAACCCGTTGATCATCTGCCCCGTTCCATAGGCAAAGAAATAAGCCATACTGATAAAGCCTGCCTGGGAAGCAGTCAGGATATGCTCTGAGATGATTTCAGCCATAGCAGAAGAATAATTCAGCCTTCCAATATATGATACACAATATACAAGCCAGCATAACAGGAATAGTCTTTTGACATAGACTCTATCCCTGATTCTACACAATACCTTTGCTTTCTTCATCTCCACTCCTTCATTCCTGTCAGCTTCTAGCCCTTTACCGCACCATTGGTCAAGCCGCCGATGATCTTTTTCTGCATGAATACATAAAATACCATAACCGGCAGCATGGACAGGAGGAAAGCCGCAAAAATCATGGGGTAATTAATGGCATGTGTCATCTTGAAGTTATACTGGAATAAGGTAAGGGTCCAAAAATCCGGTGACTTATTTAAGGTCAGCAGCGGCAGGAGGAAGTCATTCCAGTACCAAAGCCCGTTTTTGATCAATACCGTCGCCGTCATGGGACTGAGAAGAGGAAATACGATATGGAGGTAAATGTTCCAGGTAGACGCACCGTCAATATAGGCCGCTTCTTCCAGTTCCATGGGAATGCCCTGTATAAAGGCCACATAGAGGAAAACACCTTCACAGACAGCGCTTGATATGTATACAATAATCAATCCGGGGATATTCAGCATATTCATCACCGACATAACCTTAACTAAGGGAAGCATTTTTACCGTAAAAGGTACGAAAATGCCTGCAAGTAAAAAGAAATAGAGATACTTATAATATCTTTTTTCCCTCATGCTTCTGGCAATTGCATAGGAGACCATGGGAATCACGGCGATTGTTCCAATGGAAGCGAACAACGTAATTGCCAGGGTGTTTAGGACGGTCCTAGGATAACCGGAATCCGTTATAATGGCATAAAAATTATTAAAATTAAAACGCTTTGGCAAAGCAAAAAAGCTCTGGCTTAATTCCTGAGGCGTTTTCATGGAAGTTATTAAGGTTAAATATACCGGATATGCGATCATAATAACACCTATGATCAGGAAGAGGTATAGTGCCGTACTTTTCAATTTATGACTCATCCCTCTTCCTCCTGATAAACACTTTTTTTATTACTGAACGTTATCTGTATAAATGAAATGGAACAGATTATTACGGTCACAACTACGGCTTCTGCGATGCCCAGGGAGAAATTAACCTCCTTAAAGCCATGGTTATAGATCAGCAGCGCCGTACTTTCCGTCGAACCGCCGGGTCCTCCGCCTGTTAAGGCAACAATATAATCATATATTGTCAAACCATCCTTGATTACTAATACCATAACTACGGTAAGCACAGGAAGCAGGAAGGGAAAGGTAATAAATTTGAATACATCCCATTTTCCGGCACCGTCCAGGGCTGCTGATTCCACAAGCTCCTGAGGAACATTCTGTAAGCCTGCCATTAACAATACCGTGGGGATTGCAATCCCCTGCCATACATTGGTGATCAGGACCGCATAAATTGCTGTTTTAGAACCGGACAGCAGGCTTTTGCTCAGCCATTCCACATGAAACAGCTGCCCGATCTGGGGCAGAACCTGGAAAAACACCTCATTAAAAATAAGACCTACCGTCAGCATGCTGACAACCGCCGGAAAAAAGTACGCTCCCCGAAAGAAATCCTTTGCCTTGATTTTGCTGTTTAAGATAAGAGCCATGATCAGGCTGAGACCAACGATGCTTACAACTAACAGAACCGTATATTTGAAGTTAAACCGAATTGCATTCTGAAAACGGCTGCTGAGCAGCACCCTGACATAATTTTTCATACCAATAAACTGATAATCACTGGTCAATCCGTTCCAGTCGGTCAGGCTGTAATAAATCCCCGCACCGACCGGATAGATAAAAAAGAGAATGTATAACACCGTTGCCGGAACAGAAAAAGCAAACATCGCTATATTTCTTTCTGTTATCCTTTTTCTTTTCTTCATAGATCCTTCTACCTTTCTAAAAATGGCTACTGTAAGTACCTCGTTGCAATAGCCATTTTATTTATAGCCATTTTATTTATGGCAGGCAGCCGCCTGACGGTACGGCTCCCCTATTGTCTTCTGTTATTGGGCTCCATATTTTTCTTTACAGATCCGATCCGTTTCTTTCATAAAATTATCCGTATTCTTATCTGAAATGAGCTTCTGCACATACACCGACCATTCAGAGCGCCAGCCTGACGGCCAGAAATTGACCATGGTCAGGAAGGTATTTCCGCTGTCAATGACTTCCTTGATGCCCTTTAAGGGTTCAATATGATAATTTACACCATCAATTACCGGAGGGGTTCCTTCTTCATCAGCTACCATCTGATAGATCTCTGGTCTTGATAAAAATTCAATGAAGGCTTTTGCCTCTTCCTGATGAGGCGTTTTGCTGGAAATGCCGTACGCAATATCCACGTTAATGGGAATCTTATAATCATCGCTTACAGGACTGGGGTAAGGAATTAAGGTAAAGTCCAATTCAGGGTTGTTTTGCTGGATCACCATATATTTGGCCGTTATCGCAACAAACATCGGAGTCTTCCCGTTGGCAAAATCAGCAACACACTGCTCAATGCCATAAGACAGGGTGTCTCCTGCATATTCCCTGGTTTTAAGCAATGCCTGTGCAAGTTCTCTGAAGTATGGCTTATCCCCATCGCCAAAGGAAGCTTCGGTGGTCCCTACATTCTCTGTGTCTATGTAAACATCATTTTTAATAATGCCGACGATTCGCTCTCCCTCCTGCGCCAAATAGCCCGGATCTTTATCTACAAAGGTAAAGGGCGTAATTCCTTTTGCCTGGAAAGCTTCACATACCTCCATCAATTCACTCCAGGTAGTTGGCAATTCCAGACCAGCTTCTTTATATAAGGTCCTGTTGCAATAAATTCCAAATGAATTCATAGCAAAAGGCATAGCATAGATCTTACCGTTCCAGGTAGAAAATTCCAGAGCGCTGTCCGACGCTCTGTGAAGCCACTCTTCATTGGTCAGCTCTGTATATACTCCATCATCCATCATGGTATGATAGGCTGTTTCAGCCGGATATACGGACATGATATCAGGAACATCCCCGGTTGACACCCTGGTGAACAACACCGTCTCCGCATCCGCAGGTGCTGTCTGTTTTATTACCACATTGGGATTCTCCTCTTCAAACCTTTCTATTACTTTATTAAAAACCGCTTCCCCTTCCACCTTGCAATTAAAAAATTCCAGCTCTACTTTCCCATCGGCAGAAGCCCCCTTCCCATTTCCCCCATTGGAACCGGCAGCTCCTTTTGTTTCCATACTGTTTTGCTCAGCCGTCTGAGCAGCCAGACCACAGCCTGCTAAGGATAATGCTAAAAGTGTAATTCCCAACCCAACCCCCAAAACTTTCTTTTTCATAAGAAACCTCCTTTTCAATTACTGGTGTTCTAGTTCGTATGCTCATTATAAGCGATTCCTGCCCCAAACGCTTGCCATATCTTCTGATCTTATTGCCATTTCTTCACATTCTTTAAAGTGTGATCGTTTCCCCTGCTTTTGTATGGTATAATGTCCACGAAAGCAACGGGTAGTGCGAAACGGGACAGAAGAAGATTTTCGTTGTGCCCGCACATAAGAAAATCTTATCATGGCCTGTTTCATAGGGCGAATGCCCTGAGCTGGTAAAACCTCCGGTTTTACCAGCTCGCACTGCGGCCCCCTCAGAATACCAATCAAAGAAAGGACCCTCCACCATAATGAAAAATTCAGACTTTCACCTTTCTTCCCCCAAAATGAACAGGCAGCTGAGGCTGATGCTCATTCTGGAAACCATCGTACTCCTGGGTGCATACATCATGATCACCGGCACGTACCAAAATCTGGAGCGGCATAAGACTGATGAGGCGATAAGGCAGCTGAACGGTAACTTAATGACCAACATCCAGCATACCGCCAATGCCCTGGACACACTCTCCAAATCCTTAATCAGCAGTGATACCTACGAGGTGTCCCCCTCTCTATGGAGCTATTTAAAATCCCCTGCCAGGCAAAAAGAAAATCCAGGGAGGGTGGATGGATTGTTCATTGAGAAATATTATCAGCTGACCATCTTATTCCCCCAGTTAAATTGCCTCTTCCTTTACCGTCCGGAAGGGAATTTAATGACCTTTAAATACAACGACCAAAAATACCACCTTTTAAAGGAATTACCTGAAAGCAACTGGGTCACCGTCTTAAAAGAAAATCGGGGGGCCTTATCCTTTGTCACCCAAAAAGAAGCAGAGGACTTAGGATACCAGGTGAACAACCAACTGTTATTTGCCGGACGGGTGTTAAATAATATCAGCGCTTCCAAACCGGTTGCCATCATTTTAGCCGGCATTAACATTTCTGATCTCCAGTACGATTTTAAATGCAATAAATTATTTGATTCCCAGCAGTTTGCCTGCTTTGATATCAACAAAAAGCTGTTATTTTCTTCTGATGGGTTTGAAGCTATTCCCTGGGAGGATATACAATCACCAAAAGCCGGAGATCCATATGCCTATTACTTGATTTCCAACGACAATCATACATTATTCAGCGTCATCGCCACGGATAAAAAAGATATCACCCAGTCCTCATCCTTCTTGCGCCCTGTTTTCCTGGTGATCATCCTGGTCATTTTCCTGTCCAATCTGCTGCTGTCCTGGATGATCACCAAGAGAGTCATAAAATCCTACGGTGAAATGACAAAGCAGGTATATCAGAAAAGCCTGGCAGAAAAGGATCTAAATCTGCAGATGCTGCGCTCTCAGATCAATCCTCATTTTTTATACAATACCCTGGACCGGATGCGGATGGCTTCTCTCAACGCCAACTACCCATATCTGGCAACCATGTGCGAACTGCTGGCAAAGATTCTCCGCTTTGGCGTCTCTGAGTCTAATAAGCTGGTGACCGTAGAAGAAGAACATGCTCATTTGGAGGAATACATCCGTTTAATCCGTATAAGCTACCCCAATGTGTCCATCAGCACCAGCCTGGATCCTGAAATTCTCTCCTTCCGGATGCTGAAACTGCTGCTGCAGCCTTTGGTGGAAAACAGCATTAATCACGGAATTATTGATGATGCTGCCAATGGCTCCATACAAATATGGGGATATGAAAAAGACAGCAATTTGATCTTCACCGTTTCTGACAATGGAAACGGAATGGATGAAGAACACCTGGCCCTGCTGCGGGATTACTTAGAAGACAAGAATACCGCGTTTCACAGCATCGGATTAAAGAATATCAAAAAAAGAATACAGCTCTATTACGGAAAAGAGTATGATTTATTCATTGACAGCCGGCTTCATCAGGGCACAACCGTGACCATTAAAATTCCGGTTATCAAAGAGTCAATTGTTTGAACAGAAAGTGAGAGGAGGCGCTTATGACAAGCAACTATATATTAATCGCAGATGATGATCCGGATATTCTGGAAGGCCTTGCCCATGCCGTAGAAAAGGAATTTGAAAACAAGTTAAACGTATTAAGCTGCAAGAACGGGGCCATCGCGGTCGATATCTTAAGATGTAATACCATTGATATCTTGATTACCGATATTAAGATGCCGGTTATGAACGGAATTGAATTGCTGGGCTTTATCAAGCAGCATCACATCACCTGCAAAAGCGTTGTCCTAAGCAGTTATGACGACTTTAACCTTGCAAGAGATGCCCTTCGTCTTGGTGCAGTTGATTATCTTTTAAAGCCCATTGATTTCCCGGTGTTGAATCAGCTCCTGTACCGGCTGCTGGCCCAGGTCATGACAGAGCAAAGCGGCTTGGGCGGACGTAATTATCCCATTAACATGCAGCAGTTGCTGGAATCCTATTTACAGAAGCCCATACAAAAAACTGCTCATATGCTTGCATTTGAAGAAAAGTATACCCTGACCCCCGACTCTGCCTGTATCGTGGGCTGCATTAAGCTGAATGCCGTTTATTCCGGTAAGCTTTTTCAGCTTCAGGAAGGTCTGCGTGAAGACCTTTACCACTGCCTGTACCGGTCCCATATCCAATACCGAACCATTATAACAGGGGAAATGGCCTCCTGTTTTGTATTTATGCTGTTTCCTGATACAGATATCCCCGACTGCTTTGACAGCCTCCTTTCCTATGGGGAGCATCTGTCCGGCCAGGGTTATAAGTTTCAATTCAGCAATCAATATATCACCTTCCGCCAATGCTCCAATGGGTTTAAAGATTGTCTCGACTGGTTTGAATCGGGCTATTACGACCTCCCCCATAACCCTGCTTATGATGGTTATTCTATTAAGGATATTTCCGAATTCATCCATCAGGCAACAAATTCCCTGGCCGTTTATGATATGAAGAACACCCTCCATCATCTCCGCCTTTTCTTTGCTGTCAGCAATTATTTAAAGCCACCGGTGAAGGAGACAAAAAAGACGCTGAATCATTTTATTTATGCACTGATTCGGCTGAATCCAAAATATATCGAGCCGGTCAGCGGGCTGAAATTCAGCGAACATGATCTGTTCGGCCAAATCGAGAATGCCCCTTCCTTTTCGATTCTGGAAAAGGAATTATACGGTTCCTTAAATCACCTGGTGGAGGTTGTGCTGCACTCCCTGCCTAATAAGGAAGACTGCATTATTGAAAAGGCAAAATCCTACATTGATAAGAATTACAATGAATGCATCAGCCTGGAAGAGGTAGCCGCCCATGTTTACATGAACAAAAGCTATTTTTCCTCCTTTTTTAAGAGCAAGGCCGGTCTCACCTACCGTGATTATCTACGTAATTGCCGCATTGAAAAGTCCATCCGTCTCATTGCTGACAACAATATGAAAATTTACGAAATCGCTCAGGCGGTGGGTTATAATGATTCCGCACACTTTATCCGTGCTTTTAAGGAAGTGACCGGAAAAAGTCCTGGGGATTATAAAGCTTCCTCATAAGCAACTGTACTTTTTTCCAAAACATCAATATTACGCAAAGGACATTCACCAATCCTTCTGTTATAACAAATGACAGCCAAACCCCTGTCATTTCCCAGATCCGGCTTAAAAGGAGCACCATGGGTACAAGAACAATACAGCCCCGTGCCACGGAAACAAGAAAGGCAAGCATTCCCCGCTCGGCAGCACTTAAATACATGCTTATAATAATATTGATTCCTGCAAAGAAAAACCCGATAAAATAAATCTTAAGCCCTTCCCTGGCGAGCAATGCAATTACGGCATTCTGATCACTATTGAATACCTTGATCATCTGATCTGAGCAGAAAAATACCAGAGAATAAATGACTGATGCTACAGCCAAAGAGGTGGCAACTGCATAACGGAGCAGTTTCTTAATCATCACACCGTTCCCTGAGCCATAGGCTTTGCTGACCAGCGGCTGTATCCCCTGGGCAATTCCTGTAAAAACCGAAATCCCTACCAGTGCAATATTGGCCACAATTCCATAGGATGCAATACCCAGATTTCCCTCCAGGCCCAGGATAACCAGATTAAAGGTGATCAAAACAATGGCAGAGGACACCTCCGTAATCAATGCAGACAGACCCAGACCCAGGATATCCCGTACAGTTTTCAGCTGAATTCTGCTTCGAATCCACCCAAGGCCGCTTTTCCCCCCTAAAAAGTGCAGGGATAAAACCCCAAGACTGATGACGGGGGCCAGACCGGTGGCAAAAGCGGCACCAAACATCCCCATTCCCATGGGAAACATAAATACATAATCCAGAATAATGTTGGAAAAGCTCCCTGTCAGCATTGCAATCATGGACAATTTAGGATTATTGTCATTCCTCACAAATGCCAGCATAACATTATTGAGGATAAAAATCGGTGCAAAGGAAAGTATGGTACTTAAATATTTCCTGGTCAGCGGTAAAGTGGCTGCATCCGCCCCCAATATTACAGCCAGAGAATCGGTACCCAGTATTCCTGTTATTACAAATAATATTCCGGCAACGGCCCCAAGCTTTAGGCTGGAGGTAAAAACGGAATTGATTTGTTTCCCCTCATTCTGGTATTTTAAAATGCTGTACCGGGTAGCGCCTCCCATGCCGATCATCAGTCCGGTGCCATGGATCAGACTGTAAATCCCAATGGAAAAATTCAGCGCCGCCAGGCCTGCAGCGCCCAGTGCCTTTGATACAAAAAAGGTATCCGCCAGTATATAGCAGGAGAGTCCTATCATTCCAAGAATATTAAGGCTTACATATTTGACATAGCTTTTTAAAACAGATTGTACCATCTTTCTTATCCTCCTTATAACATAAAAAAGGTGTTCTTAAAATATTCCTTCTACGACCTAACGGAATACTTCAGAACACCTTAAAATTCTTTACCCGGTGGCAAAGAACAGGTTTATTTATAAAAGCCAAAGCTATCATAATACAGTATGGGCAGTTTGTCAATCTTCAGTGATTTTAACCTTCACGATAAAATTGCTTGTCATTTCTTACATTACTTATCCTTTTTATCCAGAAGGTTTTTCTCAATCCACTGAAATCCCATGATAAGCAGTGTGATAATTATGATAACTACAAATATACTGAGCATTCCCTTCCACATAATACCCAGTGACAAAAGAAATTTATCTAACATAGCTGGCTCCTTTCTATCCGTCAGCAGAGATTCCGTCAACGGATCCCGTTCATAATAAGGTGGTCAAAAGGTTCAAGACAATTCCCCCTGCCAAAACAGAGGCAATCTGCCCGGAAACATTTGCCCCGATCGCATGCATCAGCAGATGATTGGTAGGGTCTTCCTTAATGGACATCTTCTGTACAACACGGGCTGACATGGGGAAAGCGGATATACCGGCTGCGCCGATCATGGGGTTGATTTTGTTTTTACGGAATAGATTAATAAACTTGGCAAACATCACTCCTCCTATGGTATCGAATACAAAAGCAAAAAGACCAAGGACAAGAATCACAAGGGTCTGCCAGGTCACAAAAGCTTCAGCTCTCATACTGAAGGAAATGGTAATCCCCAGCAGCAGAGTAATCAGATTGGCAAGTATATTCTGTGCCGCATCGGATAAGCTGTGCAGAACCCCGCATTCTCTTAATAAGTTTCCAAACATCAGAAAGCCTACCAGAGAAACAGACTGGGGGGCAACAAATCCTGCAATCATGGAAACTGCGATGGGAAAAAGAATCCGGATCCTTTTGGACACTGATACGGGATTGTAAGGCATTCGGATCTGGCGTTCCTTTTTGGTGGTGACCAGCTTAATGGCAAAAGGCTGGACCAGAGGAACCAGGGCCATGTAGGAATAAGCCGCCACCGCAATTGGTCCGATGTAGTTTGACTTAAGGATCTGAGAAACCAGTATGGAGGTGGGTCCGTCAGCTGCACCGATAATCCCAATGGAAGCTGCATCAGAAAGTTCAAAACCAAGCAATACCGCTACAGATATGGTTAGAAAGATACCAAATTGGGCTGCCGCACCGAACAGCATCATAATGGGATTGGACAAAAGGGGGCCAAAATCAATCATGGCTCCAATACCGATAAAAAGGAGGAGAGGCAGCGCTTCCGAGGCTTCGATCCCTGATTCAAACAGCCACTGAATAATCCCATGGGTATTGCCTATGCCGGGGAGGATCTGATCCACCACACCTGACATGGGAAGGTTGACCAGGATTGCTCCGAATCCCATGGGGAGAAGGAGGGAAGGCTCGTACCCCTTGTTAACCGCAAGATAGATCAGTAAAAACCCTACGAAATACATGACTAACTGAGGAATTGTAATAGAAGTAATACCTGACAATAAAAAATCCATTTTTTATCTCCCTTCACCTATACGATCTTTTCCTGCCGTCAAAAACCTCCCGGGCAATCAAAATAGACAAGACCTGTTCCTAACCAGGACACAGGCCTTGTCTTTTCAAATAAAACCGGAACCTGACAGTTCCGGTTATTGATCTCACTGCTTGCCAATAAAATTAAGGCTTTTTCAGTTACCTCATGATGACTGTCCCTCTATATCTGGCTATCATTAACATATCATAAGCATATCCGCAAGTCAACAGGAACAAACATATTTATACAATCCATTAACATTTGTATGATACCGGCAAACCAAAGGCATAACTTATCAGGGCAGCAGCTCTTTCAGATGAGGGAATACCTTTAGGCTCCTTTTCAAAATACCCTTCATAGAAGCGATGGCTGTTCCATAATTGGTAAAGGGCACCCCGGCATCTGCCGCACACTTTCTCCGGTATTCCATTTCCCGTTCATTCAGCATGCATCCGCCGCAATGAATGATCAGCTTATAGTCCGACAAATCTTCCGGAAATTCCCGGCCGGAGGATGTCTCTATCACAAGCTCCTTTCCCGTATGCTGCCGAAGCCAGCGGGGAAGCTTTACGGTACCAATATCATCGCACTGCCGGTGGTGGGTACAGCCTTCGGAAATCAGGATCTTGTCCCCATCTTTCAAATCTCCTATGACCGCCACTCCCTTTACCGCATCCCCTAAAAAGCCCTTATATCTGGCCATAAGGATGGAGAAGGATGTGAGAAGGATCTCTTCCGGCGTATCCTTACTTACCTGCTCAAAGGCCTGACTGTCTGTAATAACAAGGGCAGGCCTGGCTCCCAGCCTTTCCAAGGTTCCCTTTAATTCTGTTTCACGCACTGCCACTGATACGGCACCTGCTTCCAGAATATCCCGGATCGCCTGCTGCTGGGGCAGGATCAGGCGTCCCTTTGGCGCAGCCTTGTCAATGGGAATCACCAAAACCACCAGGTCATAAGGATTCAGCAGATCCCCTACGATCCTCATTTTTGTATCTCCGGTATTTACAAGGCCTCCGATCCGTTCCTTTAACTCCTGAATAAACAGTCCTTCCGACGCACTGACGGAAAGTCCGTCCTCATAGGTCTGTTCCCCGGTAAGGTCGCACTTATTATAAGCAACCACATAAGGAATCTTCTTTTCCTGAAACAAATGGATCAGTTCCTCATCGGTTTTTGTCTTACCTGCGGCCCCATCTACCACCAAAACCGCACAGTCGGACCGGTTTAATATCTGTTTTGTTTTCCTTACCCGCATCTCTCCCAAAGCGCCTTCATCATCAAAGCCCGGCGTATCGATGATGACCACCGGTCCCATGGGAAGAAGCTCCATGGATTTATAAACAGGATCTGTGGTCGTTCCCTTCACCTCTGACACGACGGACAGCTCCTGCCCGGTCACTGCATTGACAACGCTTGATTTCCCCGCATTGCGCCGGCCGAAAAATCCAATGTGTACCCGCTCGGAGGATGGTGTTTCATTAAGTCCCATGGCGATCACCTCTTTTACTGTTAATTACTGCGATGGCAGCGAGCCCAAGTCAGGCTTGTCAGACTTGGGCAACTGTCAGCAGGGTCAGAAACGGAAATCCCTGATCCCTTGTTCTATCTTTTCTAAATGGTCCTTACAAATCAGGCGGACCTTCTCCTTTGGAATGTGGTTTAATTCCGCCGCAATCAGGGCTTCGCCGATTTTTGTTGTATCCTCTGAAGCATAATCCATCAAATATTCCTTTAAGGTCATCAGGGCATTAGGCTGACAGCAATTCTGGATCTGACCGCTTTTGCAAAGACTCATAAACCGGTCTCCTGTACGCCCTTCCCGGTAGCAGGCCGTGCAGAAAGAGGGAATATAGCCCATATCCATGAGCCAGTGAACTACTTCATCCAGAGAACGCTGATCCGAAACGTCAAATTGTTCCGTATCCGTAGGTCGTATTTCCTCCTGATAGCCGCCTACGCTGGTTCTGGAACCTCCGCTGATCTGGGATACGCCCAGGCGGATCACCTTTTCTCTTACCTTCTGGCTTTCCCTGGTGGAAACGATCATTCCCGTATAAGGGACTGAAATCCGGATCAGAGCGCAGAGCTTGGCAAATATTTCATCATCAATTCCATTGTCAAAGGCATTGGGATCAATATCATCGGCTCTCTTGATGCGGGGAACGCTGATGGTATGAGGTCCTACACCATGAACCGCTTCCAGATGCTCCGCATGCATTAGAAGTCCTGCAAATTCATACTGGTACAGCTCTAATCCGAAGAGAACACCCAGGCCTACGTCATCAATGCCGCCTTCCATTGCCCGGTCCATTGCCTCGGTGTGGTAAGCATAGTTGTGCTTGGGGCCTGTTGGGTGGAGCTTTTCATAGCTTTCCTTGTGATAGGTCTCCTGAAAGAGAATATAGGTTCCGATCTCCGCTTCTTTCAGCTTCCGGTAATTCTCTACCGTGGTCGCGGCAATGTTGATATTGACCCGGCGGATGGCGCCGTTTTTATGCTTGATGGAATATATGGTTTTAATACAATCCAGGATATATTCAATGGGATTGTTTACAGGATCCTCTCCTGCTTCAATGGCAAGCCTTTTATGCCCCATGTCCTGAAGAGCGATGACTTCTTTTTCCACCTCATCAAGAGTCAGCTTTTTCCTGGCGATATGTTTGTTTTTTAAATGATAGGGACAGTAGGTACAGCCATTTACACAGTAGTTGGATAGATAAAGAGGGGCAAACATGACGATGCGGCTTCCATAGAAATCCTTTTTGATCTGTTCTGCCAGATCGTAGATTTCCTGGATTTTTTCCGGAATGTCACAGGCCAGTAAGACAGAGGCCTCCCGATGGGTCAGGCCTTTTGCCAGCCTTGCCTTGGCAATGATCTGATCGATCAGCTCAGTATTTGATTTGTTTCTTTCCGCGTAGTCAAGCGTATCAAGAATTTCTTCATGGGAAATAAATTCTTCCGCTTTTAGGGATTTCGGATCATACATAGTGTTACTTCCTTTCTTTTGGGTCAGCTTCTGCTTCTCCGTCAGTTAAATTTTCTTAAGGGCTTGCCTTTTAAAACAGCTTTGTTATGCCTGTTTTCCCTGATAGGCAGTTTTGGAACTGATACCTTTTAATTTTCCGATCTTACCGGTCAGGGCGGAAATAATGCTCTGGGGTGCATCCACTGCAATGCTGATGATGCTCACCTGTTTTTTAGGGTAAGGGATTCCCATTCGGCCAATGATATGCTGCCGGTACTCATGAAGAATGTCATTGAGTAATTCTACGGATTCTTCCTCTTCTACCACAATACCGATTACTGCAATTCTGGTTTCCATCATCATTCCTCCGTAAATTTTATTCTGGATCCTGCTTGATAAAGCAAAAAACCGCGCCATAAAGGCGCGGCAAAATAAACAATTTCTCAGGTGCCGAACCTTCTACCTCAAACCGGATTTTTGGTATCAGGATGCTGCTATGAGGACAGCATATCATATTTGAGATTTTTTTTCAATTACCCCCACTTATAAAATATTTTTTATGAGAACCGGCCGGTGGCTTTGCAGGACCATGTTTGCTGCCTGATGGGCGAAACTAGCTCCATGAACGGTTTACTTAACCTTCATGGAGCCAGCTTTATTCCATATCAGAAAGAAAATAGGCATTGCTGTTGGCAAAAAGTCCCTTCTCATCCTTACACTCAACCCGGATATACATTTCATTTCCATGAAGAGGAAACCTTGCTTCCGTAAGGGATTCTCCCTGCCCATTGGCTCTGCGGCAGGTTCTTCCCATATCCGTGATCCCGCAGATGGCCTGGACCGGCCCGGTCTTAACCACCAGATTCCTGCCCTCCACATAAAGCTCCTTTATCTCCGGTCCCATGGAGCTGTAGAAATGGCCGTTTACCAATCCGTTCACTACGGAACCATAGCTTAGGCGATCTGCTTTTATCATGGTAAAGCCACCAAAAGAATCGCATAGAGGATGATCAAAGGGATAGCTGTTATGATTGTCATCCGTTGCCAGGCACCACAGATGGTTGCCTAAACGGAGCATTTCATCATAGGACTGGGGATGATAGCCATACAGCCCGTCATGCTCGCATCCATGATTGTAGATCTCCATGGCAAAAAGCCCCTGTAAGCCTTTATAATCTTCATAATTCTGCATGGACCAGTAAGGATGGTTATAGCAGGAAAGAAATCCCAGCCCCTTCATCTCCTCCAGATACTTATTGATGCCGTCAAAATCCCCGTACCTGCATTCCGGGCATATCCCCTGCTCCTTTTTGGCTCTTTTAAATCCGGGATTTGTATCGTACAGATTTATATGGTATGTTTTGTCCTTTGGACCAAGTCTGTCCGGGCTGGTCTCATTAATATCCACCTCAACGGCCGCAAGGGCCAGGAATCCCTCATCATTTAATTCCTCATGATTTCGGTAGATCCTGTGATCCGTAAATGCCACGATCTCATACCCACGCTTCTTATAGTTCTCCTTAGCCTCTTCCGGAGTCATTCTTCCGTCTGATACCACTGTATGGCTATGAAGGTTTGCTTTGTAAAACCTTCCATTCCCAGGTAATAAATAAATTCTGTTTTCCATCCTGTTTTCCTCCCATTCCTTAAATACCATATTGGAGAAACCGCTTCCACCGGGCGATTCCGGCCGTGCATACCCATGCTCCCAAAACGGCAATGATAATCCAGATCAAAATAGTGGCATCCCAGCCCAGCCATTCAGACAGCACTCCGATTCCATAGGCAGAGACCGCTCCTCCCGCATAAGCAGAGGAATTTAAAATCCCTGAGGCAGTGGAGGATTTCCCGTAAGGTGCGAAATATAGGGGTACCATGCTGACTAGCATGGTGTTCACCGCCATCATTGCCGTTGTCGCCATGCCGAATAATAACAGCACGACCAATACGGACCCGCCTTGATAAAGCCGCAATAGTACCAGCGCTCCAGCGCATAGAGCAAAGAACGATGCAGATGTGGTAATCTCGCTTTTAAAAACCTTCCGGTTGGCTATGGATGCCATATATACACCGCTTAAGTTAAAAACCGGTATGATGGTGGTACTGATAATGGAAATTACGGATTCCATATGATACTCTTCCCGGATATAAGTTGGAATCCAGGTAGTCACCCCATCCTTTAATACCCCCTGGAACATCAGCCCAAAGCAAAAGAATATCATTCCGGAACCTAAAACCAGGTTCCGCATGGAAACATCCGCCTGTTTTTTCTCTTGTGAAACAAATACCGGTTCTTCTAAAATCCCGTTTTCTTCTACATCACGCATGATTTTATGACTGCCCAAATACCAGATTACACTGATCGCTGTCAAGCACAGAGCGGAAAAGAAAAAAACCGTTCTCCAGTGGAATTTCCATATAAGGAGGGCAGTCAGCCCATAGGCTGCAAAAGTGCCGATTGGAACACTGCTGTTGATGTTGACGCAGAATTTTTTCTGGCTGCCTGCCGGGATCCAGTCGGAAAATAGTTTAATGATAGGGGACCAGATCAGGGACTGGAGCAGTCCATTGATGCACCATACCGCCGCCATCTGCCGGACGGATGATGACAAACCCATAGCTCCATTGCAGATTCCAGAACCAAGTACCCCTATCAATATCATTTTATAAGGCTTTTTTCGGTCTCCCAGTATCCCGCTGAAAAGCTGACCAAGTCCATAGGAAAAAAAGAATGCGGTTCCTATAAGGCCTGCCGCTCCTTTTTCATATCCTTCTGCCCTGATGATTTCCGTTAAGGAAGCGGAGTAATTCAGCCGCCCAAGATATGTGGAAAAATAAGCCGCCCAGCATAGCCAGAACAGCATGGTTTGATTTTTCTCTGACCGGATCTTTTTTTGCTGTACGATTCTGTCCAAATTTTGCCTCCTAATGAATCAAGCATATTCAGGTAATGCCCGGTGAAACGGGGCACACTGTCTTTGTGATAAATTCCAAGGGCAGATCCTTCAGAAAATATGCGTTGGAATTTGCATAAAGCCCATTTTCACTGCGGCAGACCACCCGGATATATCCCTCTCTTCCTGTTAAGGGAAATCTGGCCTCTTCCAATCGTTCACCTGGAACGGCTGCCTTTATATGGCAGTTTCTGCTTTCTGTTGCTACATAAATTTTTTCCACCGGGCTGGTCTTTACCACCAGGTCCAGGCCCTCTATATAGAGGGAAAGTATCTCAGGTCCCATAGAGCTGTAGAAATCCCCCTGTTTTAAGGCCTGCATCACTGCTGAATATGTAAGCTCCTTTGCTTTGACCTTAATAAAACCACCGAAAGAATCACAGAGGGGATGCCCCATTGGATATTCATTCCGGTTGCCATCTGAAGCCAGACAATAAATTTTCTTTCCCTGCCGCAGCATTTCATCATAAGCCTGCGGATTGTAACCATTCAGCGCTTCTATGTCGCTGCTGTAATCATAGATCCCCATGGCAAAAAGTCCATCAAGCCCTGTATATTCCCCGAATTTTAGCATGGACCGGTATGGATGGCTGCAGCATGCAAGAAAACCTAGTTGACTCATCTTCTTTATGGAAACGTTAATCCCGGCTAAACCCTGATCCCAAGCTTCCCGTCCGCAGATTTCTGCCTTTACCTCCTGCATCTTTTGGGGGTCTGCATCATAAAAATTCATGGAAAAGGTTCCTTTTCCGGTTTCATTCCCGTCCCCAATACCTCCCCTACTCTCAACCCCAAAGCCTGCAAGGGCCAGGAAATTCTTTGTAGTCAGTTCCCCATGAGGGCAATACTTCCCCTGATCTACATAGGCTACGATCTGGTATCCCCTCTTTCCATATTCTTCTTTTACCTGTTCTGGCGTCAGTTTTCCGTCTGAAACCGTTGTATGGCAGACCATATTCGCTTTATAAAAAGCCCCCTCCTTGGGTAGGAGATAAATCCGTTCCTCCATTTGTCTTTCCCTTTCCTGCCGCTTATTTGCCTCATTTAAAAAGCGCTGCCAAATGCCATAGCAGCGCTTTTTTATGATTACTGTGCTTCTTTTATTGCTTCATTTGCTCTGTCCTGAATGGATTTCATGGTGTCTTCCAGTGATTTCTGTCCCTGGCCGTATAGCTGGCCTTCCTCGGTGTAAATCTGTCCAATGGTTGTATCCGCAGTACCCATGATCTTTTCACCCAAGTAAGCTCTGCTGTTGTCAAACCAGCCTGCCATAAAATCTTCTACTGTTAAGTTGTCATCTTTGAATTTTGGAAGCAGGCTGCTTTCAATATAAGCCTTTGCTTCATCCTCTGTTAAGATCTTGGCAGGAACACGTCCGTAACCTAAGGTATATTTGTTTTCACAAATGGTTCTGATCGCCTCAAACGCCGCAGCCTTATTCTTAGAGGTCTTAGGGATCCCATAGCAGTTTGTAATGGTCAGAGAAGACGCCTCGGAGCCTTCCGGATAAGGCATTGGAAGAATTCCCAGTTCCCAGTCTCTTGGGTATTTCACCTTGTCTGATAAGGCGCTTGCCACCCAGCCGCCGTAAACGTACATTCCGATGTTTCCATTTACCATAAAGGAGTTGTATGGATATGTACCGGAAGCCAGATCCAGGCAGTTTGGCTGGATTTTCAGCTCATTCCCCAGACTGAAGAACCATTTCATTGCATCTGCATAGGCAGGATCATCGAAATTAGCGGAACCGTCTTCCTTGTAAGGGGAGGCACCCTTTTGTGTTGCCAGCATGTAATTGCATGCAACGTCATCGCTCATAAATGAGCCCCAGACATTTTTCTCTGGATTGTTCAATTTTTTAGCAGTTTCAACATATTTTTCCCATGTCCAGCCTTCTGCAGTTGGATATGGAATGTTTGCTTCATCAAAAATCTTCTTGTTGTAATAGGTGAGCCAAATGTCTTTTTCTGCTGGAATTGCATATGTCTGATTATCAAATTTTACCGTCTGGCCGCCATACACCGTATCCATATCATAATTTTCTGCTTTTGCAAGCTCATCCATCGGCTCTAATACAGCAGCTTTGTAGAATTCTTCTAATTGAAGCGGGGTTCTGTTTACAATATCCATTTCTTCCCCAGCCATCAAGCTTACAAGTACCTTGTCCATTTCTCCCGCTTTTGAGGTAGGGGTAATGAAAAATTCAACATTAATACCTGTTTTTTCTTTAATCAGTTCGATCATTTCTTTTGTTTCCGTTGCTGTTGCAGCGTTATCTGTCAATGCCCACTTTACGGTTACGCCGTCATATGGCTTTCCGCTGTCCGCTTTTTGCGCAGTTTCGGTTGCTGCTTTGCTGTCCCCATTGGATTTCGTTTCATCGGTTTGGCTGCATCCGGCTGTACTTAAAACCATTGCTGCAGCCAAGCTGAAAGCAGCACCCCGTTTGAATGCACTTCTTAATTTCATTTCTGTTACCCTCCTTTTGTTTATAATCCCATTATAGCTGACATTTTATCTGGTTTATATAGGTTGTATTTTAACTTTATGTGTTATTTTTATCATTCCATGGGTATTTTTATCATAAAATCGTTTTTATAATTCATAGATACCAATAAACGAAAGAGTGGGCTCTATCCTTGAGTCTACTATCTGTATCACCAGTGTATCGGTTTCGATCTGGGGAAATCGTGCGATTTTCTTATAACCAACAGTAGTTCCCTGATATATTTTTTTAAGCTTTCCATGATTGATGGATAAAATTTCAAAAGCCTCAATTCTCTGGCTTTTTAGTATGTTTTCTTTTAAAATCACTGCCGAAATCTTTTGAGGAGAATTCCAGGAAATCTTAAATTCTGCCTTAGGGCCGTTTCCATGATAGTAAGTATCATAGTCATCCGTTTGTATACCATGAACAGCCATCCATTCATTAACTCCTTTGACCACAATTTCCGATTGTTCCGCCAAGTTTCTGCCGTATCTTTTTTGTATTTCCAAGCCCAGCTCTTTTAGCCTTTTTACGTCTTCCTTATGAAGCAGTCCTTTGGGCATGGGAGGGATATTTAAAAGCAGGGTAGCATTTCCTCCTACGGATTTTTCGTAAATATCCATCAGATTTTCCAAAGACCGAACCTTATCATCCTCTTCCGGATGGTAAAACCAGCCCGGCCTTATGGATACATCTACCTCTGCAGGATACCAGATTCCATGCTGTTCCTGAGCCAATCGTTCTCTGCTTCCTAAATCCTCTTCCGTACTGCTTATAATCCTCTGCCGGAAAGAAGGGTCATCACTATGCTGGCTGAAAGCAGCCACCCGCTCTGGGAAAGATAAAGCTGCCGGAACAACACTCCATTCGCTGGTACGTGTATCACCTGCCTCATTGCCGCACCAGCGGACATCCGGCCCGCTGACGGATATGCAGGCATTTGGCATATATTTTCGCACTGTGTCATAATAACGCTGCCAGTCATAGACCTGCTTTTTACCATTAGGGCCTTCCCCGCAGGCGCCGTCAAACCATACACTGAAAATATCTCCATATCCGGTCAGAAGTTCAATCAGCTGTGATACGAAATAATCATCATATGGTTTCCCCTGTCCATAGGTTTTCTGATTCCGATCCCAGGGAGAAAGATAAATACCAAATTTCAGACCCGCTTTTTTACAGGCATTCGCTACTTCTTTTACAATATCCCCTTTTCCATTCTCATAAGGGCTGTACTTTACAGAATGTTTTGTGTATTTACTGGGCCATAAGCAAAATCCGTCATGGTGCTTACAGGTAAGGATTGCTCCTTTCATCCCTGCTGCTTTAACAGCCTGTACCCATTGATATGCATCCATTTGATCAGGATTAAATATCTCCGGTGATTCTGTTCCATATCCCCATTCCGTGCCGGTAAACGTATTTACTGTAAAATGAAAAAATGCATAAAATTCTGTCATCTGCAGCATTACCTGCCTGTCAGACGGAACGATTTTAATAAGTCTCTCATCATTAAGTTTCATTTTTACTCTCTTTTCTACCAGTATACTTCCCACTGACCGGTCATCCGTACTAGCGCTTCTGTATAAAAGTAATCCCCCCACTGGGTACATTCATCGACGCCACAATCCGTTACCGTGTTATATGGAGAACTTTTTGCATACGTGGAATGAAGTAAAATTCCGTTGGTGTTATCCCAGGTACGGTATAAACAATGCTGTGTCAATGCCTTTAACAAACGTTTTGCCTGCAGCAAAATATTTTTTGCTTCATCCGGTTCCAGGAACTTTGCCATCTCAAGCATTCCGCAGACTGCGATTGCCCCGGATGAAGAGTCTCTTGGTTCTGTACTGCCATCTGAAAAATCAAAATCCCAGTAAGGTACCAAATCCTTTGGTAAATGCTCCAGAAAACAGGCTGTAATCTTTCTAAAGTGTTCCATGTACACTGGGTCAGGGCAATATTTATAAGCGATTGCCGAGCCATAGATTCCCCATGCCTGGCCCCTGGCCCAAATGGACCCGTCTCTATGCCCTTGTGCCGTTGCTCCGCCAACCGGATTTCCTGTCTCCGGATCAAAATAATAGGTATGATATGTAGAGGAATCTTCACGGACTACATATTTCATGCAGGTTCGAATATGGCGAAGTGCTGCTTCCCGGTATTTGAGTTCCTTTGTTTCCTTTGATGCCCAAAATAACAGCGGCATATTCAAAAGACAATCAATAATCAGCCGGTATTCCTTAGGATCACCCAGTTTTCCCCATGCCTGAAAGAATTCTCCTTTATCCTGAAACCGTCCCATCAGGTTGTCTGCTGCCATCAAGGCAGTTTCTTTTGCCAGCTTGTCGCCGGTAAGTTTATAGGCTGCCACACAGGAGGGTGTGTATAAAAATCCCATATCATGATGATCCACTACAATTCTATGGATCAGGCGGTCCCGGAAGCCTGGTACTTTATAAAGGGCGGCCTCCTTAAAAACCGCCTCCTTTGTCTGTTCATATGCCAGCCATAGCTGTCCGGTCCAAAATCCATTGGTCCAGTCATTGTTTTCTGAAGCAGAATATATCTGATCATTGCTGCTCGCTGCCGGGAAACGATCATAAAATTTTGAAATATTATTTCTGATTTGGGCAACCACATGGTTTAGCGCACTGCGTACTTCGGCTAATGTAATTGCCTCATAAGTTTCAAGTGTTTCCTTTGTCTGCATAATCATGGGCCCTTTCTAATTTTTTAAGCTTGAAAAAAGATTCTTTCAATCTTAATTTGGAAACAATGCTCCCCGGGAAAACGGGGAGCAACTGGATAACAAGCGTATTCTCCTGAGCCATCAGATTACAAAAATGAAAACCACAAAATATCATTTGCCTTTAACTTCATGGAACATTCTTTGCCGTTTCCGTCATAAATCACGGTTTCCTGAGGCTCATACGTGTTGTTTACAATACAATACTTGCCTGTGGCCGGATAATAATTGACTTCAATATTATAATTGCTGCTATACCATTTCTTCATCTCCTGCTCCAAGCCTGCTGCCCAGAAGATTGCCCGGTAAAGCATTCTGGAGTTTTCAAAGGAATAAGGGATTCCGCTGATATATACGCTTCTTCCTTCTCCGAACCGGTTGACGGCCATCTGGACATCCTCCCCGTCCCTTTTTAAGATTTCAGCTTCAGACAGAGCGTAGATATTCTTCATCCCCTCCCCGAAATCAATGGTTTCAGAGGAGTCCTCTGTAATAAAATGGCTGTGCTCTTCCCAGTTGTATTTATCGGTTGACATAGAAAAACCCACTTCTTTGTTAACGCCCAGCACATTTGCCAGAGTAAAATACCTGCCCTGATATTCGCAGGCCGATGGTTCACCCACTCCGATCAATCCGCCTCCCTGGGCCACAAAGGCCTTTACGGCACTGCTGACCTTTGGTTCGGTCCAATAGGAGCCCCCGCTGGGAGCCGTGTAGGCGTCGCCCACATTTATGACTACCTTGCATTTCTTTAATACATCCGGATCTGCGATCACATCTTCAAAGCTGATGAATTCCACGTCAAAAGGCATTCCGCTTAAGGCTTCCAGCACTCCGGCATAGGAATAGGTCTGCTTATAATCAATGGCATGAGCGACCATGTGGGTTCCCCAGGAACGGATCTTTCCCCAGGAATTCAGCACTCCCACCTTGAAATGACTGTACGGGCTTTGTCCTCCCACATTTTCATAAAGAAGGCGGAATTCATTACAGACTTCCTCAATGTACTGGATAAATTCCGGAAATTCCAGGGCTAACTTTAAATAACCGCCGTAGCCGATCCGGTCAACCGGTTTTCTTAAGATGGCACGCCTTGCGGTCACCCAGTTTACCTTTGCTTCCTTTATGGGATCGCCCCCTTCGTGGAACACATCGGGGAAGAAGTAAGGCAGAAAACGGCCTTCCGTATATTTTACTCCCGGAATATCGGAAATCAGACGAAGAGTGGTTCCATTCCCCACACTTCCCACTACCGCATCCAGTCCAACCTGTTTAAAATATTCTCCAAACGGTTCCGTACCGATCCAGTGGTCTCCCAAAAACATCATGGCTTCCTTGCCGTGCTCGTGGCAGATATCCACAAGAACCTTCATAAGCCTGGAAACCTCCCTCTGCTGGAATTCCTGGAAATCACGGAACTCCTTAGAGGGCACCCGGTTGGTGTTGTTATGGTATCCCTGGTCAATGATATATTCCGGGCGGAAGGGGTAACCCACCTCTTTTTCAAACTGTTCTAAAATATAGGGGCTGACACTGGCGCTGTATCCAAACCAGTCGACAAATTTCTCTTTTGCATATTCATTAAATACAAGGGTGAACTGATGAAAGAATGTAGTAAAACGCACCACATTACTGTCCGGATTTTCTTCCATCCAGCGGTTTAACTTTTCGATCACGTACTTCCGGGTCTTTGGCTGGCGCACATCAAAGGTGATCTGATGTTCCACATCCTGCCAGTCGTTGGTAATGAAATTATACATATGGACCGGATCCCAGATTATGAAGGCCAGAAAGCTTACGGTATAATCGTGATAACGCTTGGGAAGGGAAATGACGACCTCCTGGGTGCTTTCCTCATATTCCCATTCATTGGCTGCCAGAGGTTCCCCTGTGGTGCGGTCCACCACCTCCCACCAGCGCTTGATGTCATGAATGGTATTAGGCTTTAACTGCTCCTTGTATAAATGCTTCATCAAAGGAATGCGAAGCCCGCCCTCATCCATTGCCGTATAAAATTCCGTCATCAAATATACCTGCTGGACTTCATCCGGGTTGGCCATAGCCCAATCGTTGTCCTTTCTGGTGGTATAATAGGTGGAGTAGATTTTAACGGGCATTTTCTTTAGCTCCTTTGGCATATCTGTCCCATCACAATCCCGCAGGGCATCGGCCCCCCACCGCCTGGCAATCTCCTTTGTCTCCTGTATCATATCCACATCCGTGGGAACAGTGACTCTTCCGGTAAGTTTTCTTTCCATCTTATATCCCCTTTCTATTTCATCTTTTTTCATTTCAAAGGCATATATGCCCCTTATATTTCATGATCAGCCCTTCACACCGGAGGAAGCAACACCTTCGATGAAAAACTTCTGGCAGAACAGGAAGGCAATCAGAATGGGCAGCAATACAGCCGTTGCCGCAGCCATCTGACTTCCGTAATCCTGGATTAAGCCGGAGGAAAAGAGCTTCACTCCAACGGACAGCATCTGCTTATCCATGGTTGATATGTACAGATACGGACCCATGTAATCGTTCCAGGACCAGGTAAAGGAAAACAGGGCCATGGTTGCAATGGCCGGTTTGGCCAATGGGAAAATAATTTTCCAATAAATACGGAAATGGCCGCAGCCATCAATTTTTGCCGCTTCACTTAAGGAGTCCGGAATGGAAACGAAGGACTGACGAAGCAGGAATACAAAATACACATCAACACAGCTTGGCAGGATTAAGGACCACATGGTATCCAGGATGTGCAGATTTTTAAAGATCATATATCTGGGTATGATCATAATATCGCTGGGGATCATCATGGCTGACAGCAGAACAAGAAAGATTGCGTCTTTTCCCTTAAATTTGATTCTTGCAAAACCATATGCCGTAAAGCTTACAAAAAATATCTTAATCACAATGGTAAGAGCCGTCATGATTACGGTATTGAAATACCATTTCTGGAAGTTATAAATGCCGTTTGTGAATAATGCCTCAAAGTTCATCAGGGTGGGGTTTTCCGGAATCAAATGCCATGGAAATTTCATAACTTCTCCGCTGACCTTAAAGGAAGAGGAGATCATGAACAGGAACGGAAAATTAGATGCCAGCCCAATCAACAGGATAAAAACCGTAAGTGCTATCTTAAAACTTTTCTTTTTGCTTGTCATTGATCATTCCTCCCTAATAATTAACCCATTTTTTCTGTCCGCGCCATTGGATAAGCGTTACGATCATGACCAGTACGAACATGATGAAAGCCATTGCACTTGCCAGACTTGTTTCATATTTTGTAAATGCAGTACGGACAATATTTACGGACATAACGGTGGTTGCCTGTCCCGGACCTCCCTCAGTAAGGGCCTGTATGCAGGTAAAGTTCTGGAAGGAACCGATAATGGAGCTGATTACCAGGAAAAAGGTGGTGGGAGAAATCATTGGTATGATGATATTGCGGATCCGCTGCCATTTTGTTGCCCCGTCAATCTGCGCCGCTTCCAGCAGCTCAGAGGGCACCTCCTGCAGCGCTCCAAGATAGACCACCATGTTAAGGCCAACGCCTTTCCATACGGAAATCATAGCTACCGTGGGAAGAGCCAGCTTTAAGTTCAGTAAAAGCAGCGGCGGGTCAAACCCCATATTTCTTAAGGCCACGATTATGGGACTGTTATTTCCAAGCAGCACCTTAAAAATTACAGCCACAGCCACCATATTGGATACGTAAGGCATAAATACCAGGGAACGCATGGCTTTTTTCATATAGACCCCGTTGTTCAGCATAAATGCCAATGCAAATCCAAGAATCATAATAAGGGGTACATATACCAGGGAATATTGAAAGGTTCTTATGAGAGAACCCATGATCTCCTTGTTGGTGAATACTTTTATAAAGTTTTGAAATCCTACAAATTTAAGGTTGTCCAGCCTGGTAATATATTTCATGTTTAAAAATGACATCACAATTGCAATAACAAAAGGAATGCCTGTGAAAACAGTGAAAAAAATCAGGTAGGGCGAAATAAACAGCCACCCATACCTGTTTTCCTTTTTCTGGGCTATGGATGTTTTTTCTTTTGTTTTTAATACTGGTGTTTTTCCCTTGTTCATGGGCCTGCCTCCGATTTTTATTTTAGAAAGAAAGGCTCTTTGGAATATCTCCTTTCTCTTACTTCTATTCTAACGGATTTTTTCCCGATAAACATAGGCCGATTTTTGTATTTGTTGGTTATTTTCGCTTTTTCCCGTTTAAAGCAGTGGACTTACTTGATTCGCTCATATTGCCGTGTTCATCCATGTCTTCCCGGGTAATTCTGGGAATCCTTATGACGGTCAGGGTTCCTGTATCCTTTTTGCTGAAGATGGAAACTGCCCGGTCCACACCAAAATACAGCTTGATTCTGGCTTCAATGCTGTGCAGCCCGATGCCGGTGCTTCGTCTGTTCTGCTCTTCCTCATCCTTACTGGTTTTCCCAAAACGGATCTGATCCCGGACTTCCTTTAATTTCTCCCTGTCCATGCCGCGGCCATTATCCATGATTTTTATCATGACCCACCCTCCTTTTTCCTTCACCGTAAGACGGATCATCATGGGATGCTTTAAGCCTGTCATTCCATACAGGAAGGAGTTTTCCACTGCGGGCTGCAAAATTATTTTTAAGGAATACAGTTCATGGATCTGCCGCATATCTGTCATAAGATCGAATTCAAAATCTTCCTTATAACGGTTTTTCTGGATCTTTACGTAAGCCATAAGATGCTCGATCTCATGTTCCATTGGAACGATCACCTGTCCCCCGCTTATGGATAAACGGTACATCCGCCCAAGGGATGCGGCCGTCCGCCCAATGTCCGGCCGTCCTGCCTCATTGGACATCCACACAATGTTTTCCAGGGTATTATAAAGAAAATGGGGATTAATCTGGCTCATGAGCACTTCCAGCTCCAGCTCCTTTTTCTTCCTGTCGGACTGCAGGCCTTCAATAATGTGGGTATTGATCCGTTCCAGCATGGAATTGTAATAACGGATCATATCTCCCACTTCATTTTTCTGCTTTACCTCAACATAGGCATTTAGGTTTCCTCCATACACCTCCTTCATGGAGGCATTCAGCTTCCCAATGGGATCCATGAAGCTTTTATACAAATAAAAGATCATCAAGGTACATAGGCCCACACACGCCACCATGACCAGGAAGATCCTGTAGTACAACACATCCACTTCCTTTGTCACTGATTTTACCGGGACCACCATGACGATCTTCCAGTCATTGACGTCAGAGGACTTTACCTGGATCATCTGATTTCCCAAAGCCTCCCAACCTTCGTTTAAATCTCCTGTCTGTTCCAGGATCACTGCCTTTAGCTTCTCTGAAAGCTCTCCTGACTCCACCGCCTTTTCATTGCTTGAAGAAATCAGACTTCCATTCTCTGAGATTACATAAATATCCCCGGGAATGGATTCTGCCAGTTCCCTGTACTGTTCATATATATCCTGCTCTTTTAAGGCAAAAAGCTGTACATACTCATATCTGGCCTTTTCCCAGGAGTAGATCCTCCGGATGCCCATGACAGCCTTTCTTTCCCTGACCTTTGCAGGCCGGTCGCTGAGAAGGAAATTGTCCTGGAGGGAAAACCAGCGGAATTTCATCAAAAGATCCGGATCTTCTATGTTCATGGCCCTCAGTCTCCTGATTACCTCTTCTGTGTCGTTATTTGGATCCAGAAAATTGAATAATTCGCCCTTATAGGTGTATATGGCGCTGATCCTCTCCCGCTGGTTTAAAATATCATAAGCTCCGAATATGTTGCTGTAAATCTTGACAATGTCAAGCTTTTTATACAACTGTTCCTGAGGAGAATATTCCTTTTCAATGTATTTTTTCAGCTGGTCATTGGCCGCAAAATTGTCGGAAACACTGTAAATGTCCTGAAGCTTGGCATCGATTTTATTGGCAATATCTGTGATCCGGCTCTGGGTCGTGCGCATATACTCCTGCTTCATGACCTTTCGTGTATGCCAGAACAGTGTGGTGATGATCACCATGACAGGGATCAGCACCTGCAGAATTCCATACAGCATTCTGCGCTTTAATCCGATATTCCTTTTCTTTGCCTGCCCTTTTTTCTTATTCATTGTCATTGTCTTTTTCCCCGCTTCCGCCTTCCGGCTGAAGGATGTTCCGGTACTCTTTCGGACTTATCCCATACTTTTTCTTAAACAGCTTAATGTAGTTGGATACGTCTGCCCAGCCCAATTCCTGGGATATTTCATAGATCTTCCGCCCAGGGTCTGCAAGAAGCTCCCTGCTCTTTTCCAGCCTCTTTGTAATGATGTAATCACTGAAGTTGCAGCCGAATTCATTTTTAAAAATTTTGGAAATATAGGCGGAATTCTTATGCACCTTTGCCCCTACATATTCCAGAGATATCTGGTTGGAATCATATTCCTCGTCAACGATCTCCTTAATTTTCTGGGCAAGGCTGCTCTGGCTCCTCCATTCTCCCCTCATGCCCGCCATTTCTCTGGATACCTCCCGCAGGATCCGGGATAGAAATTCCTTCTTCTCCTTCAGGCTTTTTAAGGAATAAATGCCGGTATAGGTACAATCCAGCTTTTTCATCACCTTCTCCAGCCGGACACCGTAGCGGAGCAAGGCCCTTGATAGATTGAACAGCAGTTCTAGGCCTAGGCGGTTGATATAATCATAATCCAGAATCATCTTTCCCTTAAATTCAGAAAAAATGCCATCCAAAATATCCTCCGCCTTATTTTCCTCCTGTTCCATAATTTCCTTTAAAATCTGGCCCGTATCAAAGGAAACTGCGTAATAATCAAAATCTGCCTCCTGTATTTCCTTATAAGTCATAACCAGGTTCTTGCCTTCGCTGTATATCTTCTGACTGACACAGCATTTGGCCTGTTCATAGCATTGGGGCAGCATCTGGAAATCTGTATAAAAGTTGCTGATACCGGCATAAATGGATATGCCGCTTTCTCCTAAAACTGACTCTGCCATCTGCTTTGCATAGGAATACAGCTCCTCTTCCAGGGGTTCCACTCCAGTACTTAAGATGCCGGTTATTTTCTCCTCGAAGTTCCAGATATAGGTACCGTTAATTCCATCCTTTGAGGCCCTTTCATTCAGTATCTTCTCTACCTTCATCTGGTCCTGGTAAAAGGCGTTCTTATCTTTCGTACCTGGGACTTCCAGATGGATCATCACCACTCCGTACCATTTTTCCCCCTGGCGGAAGAATTCTTCCTCCATCTCTTCCTCATGATAACCGTAACCCTTGATCAGGGCATTGTATTTCCTTCTAAGCTTTAAGCTTTTGCTCTCTTCATAGGATGACTTTAATTCTCTTTCCTCTAATTCCTTTTTCCCTTCCTCATCAAGGCGCTCTTTTATTTTCCGGAAGGTCACCTCAAATTCATCAAGGTCCGTAGGCTTTAAGAGATATTCCATGACCCGGTTTTTAATGGACATCTGCAAATATTCAAAATCATTATATCCGCTTAAAATGATGATCTTGATTTCCGGATAATGCTGGTTTAAATGCTGCATCAGTTCTACTCCATCCATTTCCGGCATCCGGATATCGGAAAGCACCACATGTGGCTTGTCCTTTTTTATCTGTTCCAGCGCTTCTATTCCATTGCTGCAGACGCCGCTTATGACAAACCCCCATTTTTCCCATTCAATGCTGTTTGCGATCCCATATGCGATCGATTTTTCATCCTCAACCACCAACAGTTTATACATCTCTTACCTCCATCCCGCCATATTATATAACAAACTCCCTTATCTACTCAAGCCTCTTTTCTATTTGCATGCCGAATCAAAAGCTTTATGCGCTCTAGGCCCGTCTGATGCCTTTGTGTCCGCTGGAATGAAATAGATAATGCAGACTTAGAAAGGGCTTTTACACGCAGGGAAGGCGTCCTAAAAACAATTCTCTCCTGCAAAGTCCATGTGGAAAACCTGCATGATCAATGCCTGCTGCAACGCTTGGAGTCGAATGTTATTTTTAAGACGCCCTTTTATCCTACATCCTGTATCTTTCATGGAGATCTCCGGCCTTTTTCACGGTAACCGGGATTCCTGCCACCACTTCTATTACTGCATGGGAAATCTCTGCAATTCTCCGGTTGATTTCCCCAAGTGCCTTCCGGTAGGCCCTGGTTTCCTGGTTGTAGCTGTCCCCATCGGAAAAAACCTCATTTGTCACAATGAATAAATGCCCGGCCGTTTCTTCTATTTTCCTGACCCCTGTCAGGATCTCCTCCACGGCCAAGGCCCCCTCCAAAGGCCGGGTCTCTCCTTCTTCTCCCAAGCCAAAAAGCTCATTAGAAACCAGATTGGACATGCATTCTAAAAGAACTGTTGACGGCTGGATTCTGCTGATGTCCAGTTTAAGCCCCTTAAGACCCCGGTAGCATTCGACGGTTTCAAACTGCTTTTTAGCTCTCATCTGTCTGTGCCGCTCGATCCTGCGTCTGCATTCCTCATCCCAGGGTTTCATGGTGGCAATGTAGATCCGTCTTCCCTCTCCCAGGCTCATAACCAGGCTTTCCGCATATTCTGATTTTCCGCTTCCGCTTCCTCCCACAATCAAAGTGATCATGATCCGCCTCCCATTGGTTTATATGCTTCAATCTTTATTTCTTCAAAGGAGCTCATCTTTGTATAAACACTGACAGCCATGTCAAGAAGGGGAATCGCAGACACTGCCCCTGTTCCCTCACCCAGACACATGCCTGCCTGTATGAGAGGTGCCAGCTCCAGCTGGTCAAGGAGCAGCCTGCCTGCAGGCTCTGCGGACACATGGGAAGCCAGCATATAGTTGCGGCAGCCCGGATAAATCCGGTCCGCCGCAAGGGCTGCCGCTGCCGAAATAAACCCGTCCACCAGCACCGGTATCCGGTAAATGGCTCCGCCTAAAAACACGCCTGTAAGCCCTGCCAGATCAAAGCCTCCCACGCAGGCAAGAACATCTATGGTATCCCGGCATGCCGGACCATATGTATCCACTGCCTTCTTAATGACTCCAAGCTTTCTCCTTAAGCCCTCATCATTTAATCCAGCCCCTCTTCCTGTCAGAACTTCCGGTGCTTTCTTTAACAGTAAGGAAGCAACTGCGCTGCTGGTGGTGGTATTTCCGATTCCCATTTCTCCGGTTGCAATCAGATGATAGCCTGCTTCCGCCAGTTCCTTGACCAGTCTGATACCTGTTTCTATGGACTGCACTGCCTCTTCCCGCTTCATGGCAGGCTCCCTGTGGA
The DNA here is from genome assembly GCF_000144625.1 of [Clostridium] saccharolyticum WM1. Classification (NCBI taxonomy): domain Bacteria; kingdom Bacillati; phylum Bacillota; class Clostridia; order Lachnospirales; family Lachnospiraceae; genus Lacrimispora; species Lacrimispora saccharolytica. Next base: position 2,602,352 of record NC_014376.1, read on the forward strand.
AATTTTTCGTTCCGTAAGCGGTCTTTCTGGTAATCAGGGGATGTCGAACACCGGAAACCAAATCCCTGGCAACCCCTATATCCACAGGAAATACCTCCACTCCGGCCCGGTCCGCCATGATGCAGACGCAGCTTTCTCCTTTTGTCATGTTCTCCGCTACAAGGGCTGTTACCTCCCTGCCGGTCTGGGTGACCCCTTCCTCCACGATCCCATTGTCCGAACACAGGATGACAAGCGCCCGCTTGTCCAGCTCCACCCTTGAAGTTTCCATGATTCCTGCCATCTTTACTATGTCATTTTCCAGGACACCTAAGCTGTTAAGCGGCTTTGCCACCTGTGACCACCGTTTGCGGGCCATCTCCATGGAGACAGCCTCAAGAGGCCGTATCTGTAACAGATATTCCCTAAGTTCTTCATTCATCCTTTAAAACCTTTCCAAGCCAAAGTTTTTTAGTTCTCTTCTGCCTTCCTTACCCTCCTGCATGCTTCCACAAAACGCTTTGGCAGGACAGGGTTGGAGGGATAATAAAAATGGGGGAAGCCTGCCAGCAGATTCCCTTCTCCATGAACGCATTCCCAGCGTTTTCCTCCTCCTGGTTTTATTGCCACCATACAGGCTCCGTTATCCGTACTTTCCCAATAGTGGAACTCATGCCCCCGGATGGATTCTCCTTTTTTAAAAAATAAGGTATCCTCTTTGGAAAATACCTCAATATAGCCAAACCGCTGCAGCCGTGACCCTGGAACTGCCTTTCCATGTATGATGCCTGCCATGGAAAAGGTTTCATGATCCTTTGTCTCCAGTTCCTCATGCAGGTAGAGGAAGCCTCCGCACTCGGCCAGTAAGGGAAGGGAATGTTCTGAAGCCCTTCTTATCTCCCGGAGCATGGATTCATTCTCCGACAGCTCCCTGCCATAAAGCTCCGGATAACCTCCGCCAAGCAAAAGGCCGCTGATGCCGGAAGGAAGCCTCTTATCCCGGATAGGGCTAAAGGGAATAAGCCTTGCCCCCATTTCTTCAAGAAGCTTTAAATTTTCCTGATAGTAAAAGGAAAAGGCTTCATCCAGGGCCATTCCTATAAGCACTTCCTCCCCCCTGACCATGGGGAAATCCAGTTTTTTTAAAATTTTTTTCGAAAGTGGCAGCGGATTTACATCCTGAGCCAGTTTCAAAAGCCCGTCTACATCAATGGTGGTTTCCAGCTTCATGGCCAGACTTTGAAGCTTGTCTTTCAGGCCTTTTAATTCTCCCGGAAGCACCAGGCCTAAGTGACGGCTGCCAAAAGCCCCTTCCTCGCATTCCGGAAAAAATCCGTAAACGTGCACTCCCAATTCTTCCATCACAGGCGTCAGCCGGTCTGCCATAAGCTGGGATGTCCGGTTTAAGATCACGCCTTTTATATGGCTGTTTTCCTTGTATTCTAAAAAACCTTTCACTACCGGAGCCAGGGACAGGCTGGCTCCTTTGCAGTCCAGAATAAGGACGACCGGCGTATCCAGGACGCATGCCACCTCATAAGAGCTGGCATGCGTGGTATCTCCCCCCACTCCGTCATAATACCCCATGACGCCTTCGATGACGGAGATACCGGCTTCCCATGCCTGGTCTGTAAACTGCTCCCTGACCCTCTCATTATCCAGGAAAAAAGTATCAAGATTTCCTCCGTCAATGCCAAGCACCTGTTTATGAAACATGGGATCAATGTAATCCGGACCGCACTTAAAGGACCGGCAGGACAGCTTTCTTAACTGAAATGCATTTAAGAGACCGCAGGTCAGCATGGTCTTCCCGCTTCCGCTTTTAGGGGCCGCAAGCATCAGTCTGGGATAAGAATTATTCAAATATATTCCTCCTTTTCCCTCCAAAGGAGACTACATAAACAGGATTTTGTCCCATCATTAGATGATAGTCTCCCGCTTTCCTTCCTTTGGATATTTGAACCTGGACGATTTCAGCCGTGACGGAATGACCCTTTAACCAGGAGACAACTTCAGCCAGAGATTCCAGAGCTATTGTATTGATTACGATTCTGGCCTCGGGATTCTTTTTTAAAACCAGGGAAAGCACCTTATCCATGGAACCGGAGGTTCCCCCGATAAATACGTGGGAAGGAGCTTCAAGAGAGGACAATGCTTCAGGGGCTTCCCCTTCAACGATTTCCATGCATTCTGCTGCAAATTTTTCCTTATTGGCCCTCATAAGAGCTATTGCTTCCGACTTCTTTTCAATGGCGTAGACCCTGCCCCCGGCAAGATACCGGGAGGCTTCTATGGACACTGAGCCGGTTCCGGCTCCTATGTCATACAGGACTGAATCCTGATCCAGTTCCAGTTTTGATAGGGACACGGCCCGGACTTCGCTTTTCGTCATGGGCACTTCTCCACGGATAAACAGTTCATCTCTCATAAATTGCCTCCTGATCAGCCAGACAGCCTTGTCTTTCCATCAATACAGCCGACAGCAGATCAAATTTCTGACCCACCAGCTCATCCGGCGTTCCGGTGGTTATCCGTTCATCCGGATAGGAAAGCCGTTCTCCTACGGACAGCCTTACTTGGCAAAGCCCATGATCCATAAGGGTAGTGCACAGGCTGGTTACCGTATTCGTTCCATCCAGCAAAGCAAATACCCTGGAATGAAGACCCAGCTCCGTGATTATATCACAGGTCCTGCCATGCAGGCTTACAAGTCTTACATCCTCCCAGCCGGTTTTCAGTCTGGAGCATAAATAGGAAACCGATGATATTCCCGGTATAATCTCCGTTTCATACTTCTGGCCCTTCAGTTCCCCTGCCAGTGATTCCGCCATCTTTTTTGCGCCGCTGTAAAAGCCTGTATCACCGGAATACAGGATCCCGATCCTGTTAAACTCCTGATGCTCCTCAAGCCAGGGAAGGATATCCCTGCTGGTGTAAAAGGGTTTCTTTACGGCATGGGGAATTCGTGAAGAAATACCGGAGAGCATCCGCTCTGCGCCAAAAACCACATCGCATTTTTCCAGTTCCCTCCAGGCCCTGATGGTCATCTGATCCTCTCCGCCCATTCCGGTTCCTATTAAAAATACCTTTCTTCTTTCAGGCTGCCGCAGTCCGGGAAAGGCCGGCTGGAGGTCGCCCCGTTCTTTCGAAAGGGCTAAAAGCTTCTTTGCTTTTAAGACCGTGATTCCTTCTTCCTTTGCCGGACGCCCGATGACAATTGACATGATTCCGCATTCCGCTGCTGCTTCCATCTTTTCCGGAAAGCCGCCTGCACTTCCGGCCTCCTTTGTCACAAGACACCGAATTCCATACTGCCTAATCATGGCCCGGTTCATTTCCGAGGTAAAAGGGCCCTGCATGGCAATTAAGTTCTTTCCCTTAAATCCCATCTGCTCACAGGCGGAGATTACGGACAGGGTGGGGAGCACTCTGGCATACACCCGTTCTTCCCAGGAATCAAGACCGGTGAATGCAGATAGCTCCTTGCTCCCCGTTGTGACTAAAATGTTTCCAGGTATACTGTGTAAGGCCAGAACAGCTTCCTTGAGATCACCGACCCACAGGATATTTCCCGCCTTTTGATCCACCGGTCCCGGTCCCTGGGAAGACTCCCTTATGACCCTCTTTAAGGAGACTCCTGTCCGTTCACAAGCGAAGCGTATGTTCTCACTTACCAGGGCAGCATAAGGGTGCGTGGCGTCAAATACAAGGGTAATGCCTTTCTGTTTGATAAAATCTTCCATTTCATTGGACGTCATGGGGCTTTCATGAATACGAAGATACCTGCTTTCCGGAAGAACCTCCCTTCCGTATCCGGTAGCAACGCTGACCCATGCGTAAATCTCCTTTTGATGACAGAACTCCGCCAGTATCCGGCCCTCCGAAGTACCGCCAAAAATCAGAACCCTACACATTTTTATAACCTCTTGGTGTAACCATTCTTCCGTTAAGAAGTTTTGTCATTGAATTTCCTATAAATACGGTGGAAAACATATCTGCCTGGGCATCCCTTAACTGCTCCAGGGTCATGACTGCCATCTCCTCTTCTTTCCTGCCAATGTTTTTAACAAGGCCGCATACTGTTTCCTGTCTTTTATACTCCATAAGGATCTCACAGGCCCGCTTCAAATAACCGGCCCTTTTTTTACTGGAAGGATTGTAGAGGCAGATGACCATATCCGCCTGAGCAGAAGCCCTGAGCCTTTCTTCGATTAATTCCATCGGGGTCAGAAGGTCACTCAGACTGATCACTGCAAAGTCATGGCCAAGAGGGGCGCCTAACATGGCTCCCCCGCTTAAGGCCGCAGTCACTCCCGGAATGATCTCGATCTCCACCCCTTCCTCTGACCGTGCCATCTCTAGGATCAGACCGCTCATGCCATAAACGCCTGAATCTCCGCTGCATACCATGGCTGCTATCTTTCCCTTTTTCGCCTGGTCAATGGCCAGGCGGCACCGTTCCTGCTCTCTGCGCATAGGCGTGGAAAGCATCTCCTTATGAGGAAAATGCTCCCTGATTAAGTCCACATAGACGGTATACCCTATAATGATTTCACTTTCTTCCAGCGCCTTTGCCGCCCTTACCGTCATATCCTCATAGGAACCCGGACCAATTCCTACTACATAAAGCTTTCCTGACTTTATCATCCTTTGCCTCCTAATGAATCGAGGTTGAATATAGTTTTTCTTTCCAATGCCATCTTCCAATCCAGGACAGCCACGGCTGCCGTCACTCCCTCCGCCGCCTTTTTTCCTGCCAGGAGCCTGCCGCCTCCCAGGGCCTTTACACAGGCAAGGGCCGCCCGTTCGCATACGTTATCCACTCCTGTAATCTGCTTCACAAAGGATGAGGAAGAAAATTCTCCTTCTGTTTCCTCAAGAACCCTGGCGGGATAGGTATAAAACGGGACATCCTTTGCAGCAGCAAATTGGCAGATGCCCTCTTCTTCTTTCTTGATATCAATGCTGGCACAGGCAGCCATGCCTTCAGGGGACAGGTTCCATTCCCTGAAAAGAAGGTCCACGACCCTTTCTATGGTTTCAGCCGAGACCCCTTTTCTGCATCCGATTCCCACCACCAGGACCTTTGGAACCAGCCTTAAGGAATTCCTGAGGACCTCTTTCTCTGCCTTTTCTTTCATGGTGATCCAGAGATTTATCCGGAACACTTTCCCTGATACAAGCCCGTCAGGCAGCTTTCCTGAAAACGGAAAGTCACAATGAAATCCTATCTTTTCTCCCTTAAGGCTGGCAGCGGAAATCTCCTTTATCTTCTTTAATTCCGTGATAACCAGCCCCTGTTCCCTGGCAAAAAGGTCCACTGCAAATCTGCCGTGATTATCTGTAGCTGTGGTAATAACCGCCTGGCCGCCTGCAATCCCTGCCAGCCGCATTGCCAGATCATTGGCCCCTCCTAAGTGGCCTGATAAAAGAGAAATGGAAAATCTGCCCCTATCGTCCATGACCACCACAGCCGGGTCCTCTGCCTTGCTCCTTAAAAAGGGGGCTATAGCCCGAACAGCGATGCCTGCGGCTCCTATGAACACGATCCCTTCCTTCTGGGAGAACTGTTCCCTTGTCCACTGGGAAAGGGAAGTGGAAACAGGGATCATAAGATCCCCCCCAGGGCAGGATTTTAGAATGGATTCCGGACCATATCCCTCACAAGGCTGACCGGTTTTTAATAATTCCTGTAATAGTTTGATACAAAGCCCTGCTCCCGCCTCTGTAAAGCAAATGATGGAAAGCCTCATTCTTTATCCCCCGTTCCTTTCCGGTATTCGGTTGTAAAAACCGGATCATAAAGCCTGGAGCGCTCATAACCGTTCTGGGCCACTGCATTGCCAACAAGGATCAGGGCCGTCTTTTTTATATTTTCTCTTTTAGCACTGGCATTTAAGCTTTCCACCGTGCAGATTACGGTTTTTTCCTCTTCCCAGGTGGCCTTATAGACGATGGCGGCAGGAGTATCGGGCCGATAACCTCCTTTTATCAATTCCTCTGTCAGTTCGTTTAGCATTCCCGTACTTAAAAAGATCACCATAGTGGCTTGATGGGCTGCAAAGGAAGCGATGGATTCCCGCTCCGGTACAGGCGTCCTGCCTGCCATTCTGGTGATGATCACACTTTGGGTTACATTGGGCAGGGTATATTCCATCCTTAGTGCAGAGGCGGCGCCGCAAAAAGAACTGACTCCCGGACATACGTCAAAAGGGATCTTTTTTTTCTCCATCGCATCCATCTGTTCCCGTATTGCTCCGTAAATACTGGGATCACCGGTATGCAGCCTTACCGTGGTCTTTTTTTCCTGCTCCGCCGCTTCTATAAGGGCAATCACTTCCTCAAGGGTCATTTTGGCGCTGTCATAAACCTGACAGCCGGACTTTCTATACTCCAATAGAGCTGGATTAACCAAAGAGCCTGCATAAATGATCACATCCGCCCGATTAATCAGCTCCCTGCCTCTAACAGTAATTAAGTCCGTCGCTCCAGGACCTGCTCCTACAATATGTACCATAATTACCTCACAATCACCAAAGAATAATAGCCGGCATCCTCCGGAATCTCCTCCAAAGTACCATAGATCCGTTCATCCGGCATTCCGCAGTTTTCCACCATCACGGCACTGGCACCGTATTTTCTCAGTTCTTCTTTAACCGCCCCCATTTGCCTGCCAGCCTTCATAAGCACTTTCACTCCTGAAAGCTTCAGGGCATCCTTTATCTGGTAAGATGCCGGAATGATGTGAAGTTCCTCCGCCCCTGATACCAGGGGGATCCCAAGTCTTGCCGCCACGGCACAAAAGGATGGTATCCCGCTTTCCAGACGGGTGGCATAACCTTCCTTCCAAAGCCGTTCCCAAAGATAGGTAAAGGTAGAATAAATGCTTACATCCCCAAGGGTGATAAATCCCACATCCTCTCCCTTGTCCAGATATTCCATCACCGCACTTGCCGCTTTTTCATGACTTTTCTTAAGTTCATTTTCATCCTTTGTCATAGGCATATGCAGATGGAGGCATATCTTTTCCTCTATTTCCGGCACTGCCTGCCTGGCAATTTGATATGCCGTACACTGTGCTTTATTTTTATGGGGAATTGCAATGACTTTTAAATCCCTGATTCTTTTTACTGCCTTTAATGTCATAAGTTCCGGGTCTCCCGGCCCTACTCCAATCCCGTACATGATTCCAGCCATTGTCTTATACCTCCTGTTCAATTCCTTCGGCCCCTGGCCGGGAAAACAGCCTGATAAGCTCCATCGCTCCACGGCTCATTCCCAGTATACCGTACATTGCGGAAAATGTCACCACCTCCACCTCTGCCCCTTCTGACCATAGAGTCATGTGTTTTTGGATCCGGTTCATTACCTCTCCCATAACAGGCTCTAAAATCCCATGGTCCTTTAGGATTCCGGCGGCCTCTTCCATGGTATTGGCTGTTAAAATTTTATGTTTGATGCCTTCCTTTTCCACTGAAAAAGGAGCGGTACAGTCCCAAAGAATTTCCATTCGGCGGTCCCCATATTGGGAATGGGTATTGGGTACACCTCCGGCCACTTTGATCAGCTTCCCTATATGGCCAGCAAACAGGATCCTGCGGAATCCTTCCTTACCTGCCGTTTTTAAGGCTTCCCTTATAAAATTGCTGCAGGTTACTCCATCCTTTAAGGAAAGGCCAAGGGTCTCCCGGATAAAGGCTTCCCCGTAATTTCCAGGCACAAGGATTACCTGTTTCATGCCTGCCACAGCTTTTATGTGCAATTCCAGTTGTATGGTGGCAATCAGCGCATCTTCACTCATGGGCTTTACAATTCCTGTTGTTCCCAGAATGGAAAGCCCTCCCTGGATTCCCAGCCTGGAATTAAAGGTTTTTTCCGCCAATGATTTTCCTTCCGGCATCCAGATGGTAATTGTTAATGAGCCTTGAAAGCCTGCTTCCCTTCTTGCCTCCTCCACGCCTCCAAATATCATGTCCCGGGGGACAGGATTAATGGCCGGCATGCCTGGAGGACAGGACAAGCCCGGCTTTGTCACCCAGCCGATCCCTTCACCGGCTTTGAGATAAAGGGGACCTTTTCCCTCCTGCCCTTTCAGTTGGTAAATCCCCTGTGCCTGTCTCTCTTTCTTACCGTCCGTATATTGAACAGACGCAAATACCATAGCCTGGTGGGTCACATCCGGATCATCTCCTGCATCCTTTTTAACGGCACATGATGCCTCACTCCGTTTTATGTCAACATGAAAAAGAGGAAGATCCGCCGACCTTCCTTTTGGCATCATAAGATTCATATGTTGTAATTCACGCCCGGTAAACAGCATGACCGCCGCTGCCTTGGCAGCAACAGCGGCACAGGTTCCTGTGGTGTATCCGCATCTTAATTCCTGTTTCTCCATCTTCCTGCATCTTTCCTGCCTATGGGATTCTGGCATAAAAGGACACCTGAAAGGCTCTCCTCTTTGAAGTACATTATAAAAGATTTTTTCTTATGGTGCAAGATAAATCCCTGACATTTCCTTTTCACAGCCACAGGCACCGGGAACCTATGCTTCCTCTTCCGCTGACAGAGCCTCTTTCTTCATTTCCCTTTTTCTTTTCGTGATCAGACCCCCGATCCGTCCGCTTTCCTTCGCGCTCAGACTGCGCCAGCCATCCTTTATTACCTTATCACCAAGGCCAAGCTCTGTGGCAATTTCGAATTTAAGTACATCCTCAGGCTTCATATTGCGAGGATCAAATGGTTCGTTTTTCTTTCCCTTTGACATATATTAACATCTCCTTTTCTTAAATCTAAAGAGAGTATGCCCGCTGGCAGAAGAATTAAACGTAAACTTTTTCCAGTGTTTACAAAGAAAAGGCAGGACCGGATGGCCTGCCTTTTCTTTATCATACCCTTTTTATCTTCTGGGAATGATGATCGCTGCAATAAAGTAAGCTAAGATACCTGTGCCTGTGCAGGCCAATACTGCCCATAAAAGCCGGATAAGGGTAGAATCCACATTAAAATATTCTGCAATTCCGCCGCATACACCGCAAAGCATTTTGTCCGAATCAGAACGGTATAATTTCTTTTGATTATCTTCCATTTTTGTATCTCCTCTCTGTCCTTTGATCTGTTTATTCTGTGATGATATGATAAAAACAAAAGGCGGTTTATAATTCATTCATAAATTCCACCTGAATTGTTCCCGTGTTGCATTCCAGATCCATATTTTTATCTGCTCCGTTATCTGTCTGCTTCCTGCCTTTTAAAGCCGCACTGCCTTCCTCTCCGATTTTTATTGCTCCCATCTTACACTGGACATCATAATTGTAATCTTCCTTTTTCCCATCAAGCTCCAGCTTTATGGCACCTACCCGGCATACTGCCTCAATATCGCCGGAGGTGGTTCCGGAAAATTCCACGGCACCTGCACTGCTTTCAATAGAAAGCGTTTCCACCGTTCCGCGGTTGATTTTTACAGCACCGGCCTGGACTTCAATATCCAGCTCATCAGCCGACAGGGCCTGTGCCTTCATCGCCGGGCCTGAGGATTCTCCGTCGGAAAAACGGTTGGAATGAACAGATTTTAAGCGGACTTCAGTAAAGCGGTAATCCTTTGGTACCTGGACTGTAAAAAGCAGCTCCGGGCCATCCTTTCTATCCCATCCGGTGTATTCCTGCAGCTCCAGTTCCCCATTTTCTTCGTACTGGCTCCAACAGGTTTTATCCCTGTTGCTGAAGATCTTCACTTCACTGCCTATTGGGTCCTCAATAAAAACAACATTTCCCGTACGCATTACTATATCCAATTTTTTTACTTCCGGAGAAGAAAAAATTTCCTGACCTTTTTCCTTCCCATTCAAAGCTTCCGGACTATAAAAATCATAGAAATCTCCATCTTCCCAGAAGGTGTCCAGAGCAATTCCTGATATCCCTCTTCTCCATTCTATGGCTCTCTGGGGCACGATATCCTGTAAATTTCCTCCCAGCACAGAGGATACGGCTGAAATCCCCCCGCCAACCAGAACGCAGATACTTCCGGCAATCAAACATATCTTTATAAACCTTTTCATAGACGGCTTCTCCTTCCGTGAAATAGTCTGCTAAGGACATTTACAAAGCTCCTGAAAAGAAACGGAAGAAATCTTCCGTAAAAAGCACCGCTGACTGCCAGGGCAATTAAGCCAAGTCCAAGAAACAGAACCCCAAGTCCAAGTAAAAGGGCACCGCTTAAAGGGTGAATCACCATAGAAACAATACCGGCTAAAACCATACAAACCCCGGCCGCCAATAGGGCAAAGGTTATAGCACCTATTCCAATGACCGCCGCCGCAAGGATTCCTATAAGTCCTCCTGCTATGCCTGCAAGCCCGCCTCCTATTCCCAAAAGCATAGGAGAAGCGGCAATAATCAGTATCATCCATAAAATAAATTTCACGGTCCGGTTCCCATCCATGGTTCTTCTCCGCCTTGCGTGTTTGTTCTCTCTTTCACCTTCCTGGTATCTTCTCTCCTCTGATACCTCGGGAAGGTCATACCGCTTTGCCATCTGGTAATTGGGATCTCTAAACCGTTCATCCCGGTAACCGGTCTCTGTGAATTCGCCTCCGTCCTTTAAATTCCCGGATATATCCGAACGGATAATGGCTGCTATTCGCTCAGGACTTTCAAATTCCCGTATTACGTTCTCTTCATTTTCCGGTCCTGCTTCTTCCAGATAATCCCTGTAATATCCGATGGCATCCGCCTTTTCTTCATCTGGAATATCCGACAGCAGATACTCCAGCTCTCTCATAAACTCATCCCTGCTCATATATGTGCCTCCTCAAAAATCCGGGATATCTTCTGCGAGTAGCCTTCCCACTCACCCTTATAAAGGTTCAATTGAACCCGTCCTTTTTCCGTAATCTTATAATATCTTCGGTTTCTTCCGTCAAATGCCAGATCATAAACCTCCAGACACTCTTCCTTCTGCAATCTTCGTAGTACCGGATAAAGGGTTGATTCTGAAATCTCAATGACATTTCTCACATCCTGGGTAATCTTATAACCGTAAGTACCCTCCTGATCCCTTGATACTACTGCAAGGACAATGGCGTCCAATAATGCTGCTCCTGTGTTAAAAACCATGTGTCCACTCCTATCTTTATTACTGCCCATGTTCTCCGGGATACAGGTACACCCGAAGGGTGTATCCCTGATACTTAAGAAGTTTACCTTGTTTCATCCTTTGGTGCCTGGGGTATGATGACCGCGGCAATGATATAAAGAACCAGACTTCCTCCCACCAGGGAAAATCCCATAAATGACTGGAACAAATGACGCCATGACTGAAGCAGCATCAAAAGGACCCATATCAGCCTTATCATAACAGGATCAACCTGTAAATATTCACCAATGCCGCCGCACACACCGCAGAGGACTTTGTTTTTTACAGAACGGTACAAACGCTTTGGTTCCACGATTGCCCACCTCTCTTTCTTCTATTGAATCGAAATATAATATTATTTAATTTTATATATTATATTTCGTATAATATTATTATATGCGATATAATATTACTTGTCAACACCTATATTCCACTTAATAAGCCATTCTTTCAGAGAAACAAAAAACGGATGCATTCAAGCCACTTATTTCCTCTTGAATGCATCCCTTATTAATTCCCCCTGATTCCTTAAAATCCAATGTTTCACCGGATCTTGGCGATCCTGTCCACCACATCACTGTATTGACTGCAGTACATCTGATAAACTATTTTAACAGCAGATCGGAACCTGGCCAGCTCTGCCGGGCTCAGTTCTGTGACAATACACCCCTCTTTGATCAGCTGGTCCCTGACCGTCTGCTCCCTTGTCTGCCATAGCTTCCTTTCATACCGGGCGGACTCTTCTGCACAGGCCGAGATGATCTCCCTGTCCGTCTCCTTTAACTGGTCCCAGGTAGCCTGAGAGACAAGCTGCATCTCAGGAATCCGGTTGTGGGCATCCAGTGTAATGTATTTTGCCACCTCATTATGACGCATACTTTCATAGGACGGCCAGTTATTTTCCGCACCATCGATACTGCTGGTTTCCAAAGCCGCATAGATATCAGAATATGCTATGGGTACTGCTCTGGCTCCCAGTGCCTCAACCATCGCTGCCATCATATCCGATTCCGCAACACGGATGCGCATGTTCTTCATATCCTCCACAGATTCTATGGGACCGGAGGAATTATAAAAATGCCTGGCTCCTGCATCATACCAGGAAAGGGCCACCAGTCCGCTGCCCTCAAGCTCCTTCTTGAATTCCTCACCGATTTCCCCGTCAAGCACCTTCCACATATGCTTTTCATCCCGGTACAGATAAGGGAGCTGGAGTACATTAAATCTGGGTTTTAAATCGGTTAACATCATCACGGAAACCCTTGCGAAATCTATTCCACCGTACTGAATCTGCTCCACCACTTCATTTTCATTGCCCATCTCTCCTTCGGCAAACACTTTGATCTTGATTCTTCCCTCCGTCCTTTCGTACACCAGTTTGGCAAACTCCTTAGCCCCTTGTACCGTAGGATAATCCTCAGGCTGGTTATCTGCGTAGGAAAACACATATTCCGGTGCCTCCTTCCGGCCTGACAGCAACAGATAATCTCCCATGTTCCCCCATTTCATAAGACCAAAAACAAAGATTACGGCAACTGCCAGATAAAGGGCGAACATGCCCCTTTTTACAATCCGTTTGTCCATACTTTCTCTCCCAAAACGCCTTTCCTGTTTTTTGTCCGTTCCTATATCCTGTAAGCTTTACGCCTTATCTCCTGAACCTCAATAGGATTGAAGATCCTTTAGTCTGGCGATTCTGTATTCGGACGGATTCACACCTTCCAGACGTTTAAACACCTTTGTAAAGTAATTGGAATCAGCGTATCCTACTCTGACTCCGACTTCTTTCACATTCACGTTGGGCTGTACCAGAAGCTTTTTCGCTTCTCTCACCCGGTATTCCGCCAGATAGGAGGTAAAACTTTGCCCAAACTGCAGCTTGAACATCCTGCAAAAATAAGGTTCAGAATAACCTACCGCCCGGGCTGTTTCACTCATGGAAAGATCATTCATGAAATTTATCCGGATGTATTCTTCTACCATGGAGGTCATAACGGACAGGCGGTTGCCATTAAAATCAGATTCATCTTCCCCAACCGGCTGCAGCTTCTCCTTTTCAGTTGGTGCATCAGATTCTTCCTCTGCCTTTTGCACCTTTATTTCTCCTGGACGGCCTTCCCGTTCTTTGGTAAGGCGCAGTGCCTCTTCAACCACCCCAAGAACCTCTCTCTGGGAATATGGCTTCAGCAAATATTCCATGGCTCTGATGGAGATCGCCTTTTTGGCATAATCAAAACGGTCATAAGCCGTAAGAAAAATAAGGCAGCAATCCTTTTTTTCCTTCCGCATGATTTCCGCCGCCTGGATTCCGTTCATTCCCGGCATCCCAATATCCAGTATCACCACCTGGATCTCTTCTCTCTTAAAAATCTCAACGGCCTCATTGCCATTTTGAGCCTCAAGAATCTGACACTCCTCTCCGAATTTCTTTTGAAGCATTTTTTTTAGTACCATGCGTTCAATCATTTCATCTTCCACTATCATCAACCGATACATGATCCATCTTATCCCTTCTACGGCCAAATTCAATCTGCACCCTTGTTCCGCTGCTTTCGCTGCTGTCAATGGTTACCTTTCCATATTCGTAATAGGACGAAATCCTCCTGTAAATATTCCCCAGCCCGATTCCAAGCCCTGTACCCTTGGTCTCAGCCGCTTTTCGGATCGCTAAAAGCTTGTCCGGGCCCATTCCCTTTCCTGTATCCGACACAGACACCCATAAAAGCTCTCCGCTTTTTTTAATGCTGATGTCGATGCTTCCTCCGCTTTCTTTTTCCGATATGCCATGTATTACCGCATTCTCCACCAAAGGCTGAAGTATGAATACCGGCACCTCCTCCTGGTATAAGTCCTCGCTGCAGTGGATATTCCATTGAATCCGGTTACCAAAGCGCATCTGCTGAATATACATATAATCCTTCACCACCTTCAGCTCTTGTTCAAGAGGCTCAAAGGCATTGGACGTGCGGAGGCTGTAGCGGAGAAGATTGCTGATTGCTACCAGCATTTCTTCCGTAACCGGCGCCTCTTCCATCTGCGCCATCCTGGTAATCATGTTTAATGTGTTAAAGAGAAAATGGGGATTTAGCTGGCTTTTAATCAGCTGAAGCTGGGCCATGGAAAACCGCTTCTCAAGCTCTGCCCTCTCCAAATCCTGCCGGTACAGCTTTTCTTCCATCACCCTCTTTTCCTCATTGGCAGTGATATAATCCCTGGTTGCATGCTTCATCTTGTTGAAAGCGCTCACCAGCTGTCCGATCTCATCCCTGCCATCCCAGCAGACATCCGGGGATGAAAAGTCGTTTTTTTCAATCTTGCCGGAGACTGTAGCCAGTTGTACAACGGTTTTTACAATACTGCCCGTAATAAACCGTAAAAGGACTACAAGCATCAGAAATGCAACAATACTGATGGCAACCAGAATGTAAGGCATTCGCTTGAGTACAGGGATCTGAATTTCATAATAATCATTTCCGCCCATTAAAACTACCTTGGTAAGACGTGACCCATAAATATCCAGGTAGTTTTGCATACTGTATGCTTTATACAATTCCGTAATATAGCCGGGATCCCCCTGGCTCATAGCCACCACTTTTTCCCGCTGCTTTTCATAGGTCCCGTAGCTGTTTATGATATTCCAGGTGATCCCGTAACGCTTTTCTCCGATTTTATCGTAATCATAGGGCAGACTGTTTATATACCCTCTGGTTTCCTGGCAGGCCTGCCGGTAGGCTTCCTTATTTTCCGGAGTATTATTTGCCAGCAACTGGGCAAACCAATCTATCTCATGTTCCATTGATTCCTGAAATTTGTAGCAGGCCAGGTTGTCATCCATGATTACGCTCACATCGTTAATAAAAATATATGCCACTTTCAGGTTGATGAAAATGGAAGCTGCCATAATGATCCCCACACTTCCGATGATCACATACATTTTCCGTTTCAAAGACATCTGATACCATTGGGCAAGCAATCGATCTCCCACCTGTTTTCCTCCCAATTCATTTTTCCATATTCTAATTAATCTTATCCTTTCCCTGCCCTTCCGTCAATCTATTTCAATGAAAGAGAAATAACTGTCAAAATATACCGTTTTCTTTCCCGGCACAAAAAAGCCCCGTAAGCGATGCTCATAAGTGATACATCGCTTACAGGGCAAACTCAATGCCACAGTTCCATTACAGGTTAAAGGCCATCCAAAGGCGTTTGAAATAATCGGTAAATTTGGCTTCCCTCACGGCTTCGGCTGTTAATACGGGAACTTCCCCAATCTTTTTTCCACCAAGTATATAAATAAGGCTTCCTGCCTTCTGCCCTTCTTCTACAGGCGCAGAGACGGACGGTTCCAGCTCCAGTTTCTTTTCAATGGTAGAAAAATCTTCACCTTTCAGGCTTAAGTAGGAAAATGAACCTCCATATTTTAACGGGACCTGATCCACTACTCCGTTATCTACCACCATTTCAGGAAGAGGCAGCATCTCCTTATCCTCATACAGTTTACAGTTGGCATATCCAAAATTTAAAAGAGTCTGGGCATCTGCGAACCTGATTTTATAATCCGGAGCAGCCATGATGGAGGCGATCAGACGGACCCCATCCTTTTCCGCCGTTGCTGAGAGACAATACTTTGCTACTGATGTGGATCCGGTCTTTAACCCGGTTACATTGAAATTTGTCGCCATTTTCAATAGCTTATTGGTGTTGGAAAGGCCAAATTCCTTTGTTCCCTGCTTTGTTACATGAGTGATATTCTCCATCCAGATGGTTGAATAATTATGAATCTGTGGATATTTGTTAATCAATTCCCTGGACATAAGTGCAATGTCTCTGGCTGTTGTCACATGAGTTCCCGACTCGGTAAGTCCGCAGCAGTCTTCGAAATGGGTATTTGTCATTCCAAGTCCTGCCGCTCTTTCATTCATCATCTTAACGAATTCATCTTCCGTTCCTGCTATGTATTCCGCCATGGCGACTGAGGCATCATTGCCTGAGGCGATTACGATACACTTAATCAGAGTATCGACCGTCTGCACTTCTCCTTCTTCTAAAAAGACCTGGGAGCCTCCCATCGACTTTGCGTGGGCGCTGGTCACAACTTCATCCGTAAGCTTGATCTTACCGGAATCCAGCGCATCAAAAATAAGTATCAGAGTCATGATCTTCGTAATACTTGCCGGGCTCCTTTTTTCATCCGCGTTCTTTTCATAAATAATCTGTCCGGTCGACGCTTCCATCAGGACAGCACTGGGAGACTGCAAGGCCGGACCACCTTCCGCATTTACCTTTTTCGCCTCTTCTGCCTGGATAATCATGTCCGAGGCTACCGCCACATCCGGCTCTTGCCCTGCCGCCGGAAAGCATAAACAGGAAAACAGCAAAAGGCAGCTTAATACAAATGCCGTAACTCTCTTCATATGATACACGATCCCCTAAAATTCCTTTGTACCATTGTATGGGATTGTTTCACATACATATGCCACTTTTTCCAAAAAAAATTACCTCCTTTTCATTTCAACTTCCGGCAAAGTATGCTATACTTGTACAGGGAATATTACAGCGCTTTGAATATTGTCCCAATACTACAGAAATTATGAGGTTAAGCTATGAACAAACATGACTTTCGCGGACGGAGTTCCGGCAGAGGCCGGAACAATACATTGCAGGTTATCCTAATCGTTATTCTGGGAATATTAATCGTCACTGTTTTGACCCTATGCGGAATTGCAATCAACAAGAAATTTAATAACAAGGCATTGCCAGCAGATTCCTCAGTCGCAGAGCATCCTTCTGAGGAAGACCCCCAGACTCCTTCCAACGCTGAAACCACCTCAAGCAAACAGGCCAATGAAGAAAACTTAAAATCCCTGCTTTCCCAGGCGGAAGCTCTTGCTGCAGGGTATGATTACGAAGGAGCCATAAATCTCCTCCAGTCTGATCCCGTGTTCCTTACAAGAGATGAGGTTGCATCTGCCATTGCCGGTTATCAGACTGCAAAGGATGCCCTGGTAAGGATCAATCCCCAGGAAGTCACCCATGTTTTTTTCCATTCCCTAATTATGGATAATTCAAAAGCCTTTGACGGAGATTCCAAACAGGGGGGCTACAACCAGATGATGACTACCAAATCGGAATTTCTTAAGATCATGCAGTCTATGTATGACAAAGGGTATGTTCTGGTGAAAATTCACGATCTTGCTTATGAAGGAAAGGATGAGAACGGCAATCCGAAATTTGTGTATGGTGATATCATGCTTCCCCCAGGCAAGAAGGCCTTTGTGCTGTCACAGGATGATGTCTGCTATTATGAATATATGGATGGAGACGGCTTTGCTTCCCGCATAGTCATTGGCGAAGATGGATACCCAACCTGTGAAATGAAGATGCCTGACGGCAGCGTTTCTGTAGGAGATTATGATCTGGTGCCGATTCTTGAAAATTTTATAAAAACCCATCCTGGTTTTTCCTATAAGGGAGCAAGAGGGATCCTGGCCTTTACGGGCTATAACGGGATTTTAGGTTACCGGACAGATGAATCCTATAAAGACACAAACCCTAATTATGAGGCGGACCGGGAACAGGCTGCAAAGGTAGCCCAGTCCTTAAAAGACCATGGCTGGGAGCTGGCCTCCCATAGCTGGGGCCACCGGAATATGGGAACCATACACATGAGCCACTTTAAGGCGGACTGTGATAAATGGCAACGTAATGTTGAATCCTTAACAGGACCTACGGATATTATCCTCTTTCCCTTTGGCAGCGATATCGGAAGCTGGACTCCTTATACCAATGATAATGAACGTTTTACATATTTAAAATCCCTTGGCTTCCGCTATTTCTGTAACGTGGACGCCAGCAAACCTACCTGGATGCAGATGGGCACCGATTATTTCCGCCAGGCCCGGAGAAATCTGGACGGATACCGGATGTATTATTATCCTGATAGCTTAACGGATCTCTTTCAAGTTCCTGACGTCTTTGATCCGGACAGGCCCACACCGGTACCTCCAATGTAAATTCTGAATGACAATAGGATAAAAGGCATATCCCTGACCGATGGAGAGATTATAAGCCTAAGAGAAAAAGCCGCAGATATTACTGCGGCTTTTCTCTTATCTTCATTTCGTTATCCGGTAAAATAAAAAGAATGGAAATAACGAGCGGGCTATATTTTATCACGCGGAACTTGATATTCAGGGAAAGAAGTTTCATTTCTAAAACTGCACGAATCCTTTGACCGGCTGGGCCGGAATCACTGATTCCGCATATAATACAGGGCCTTCCCCTTCATAATCTTTCCAGAACTCATAGGCAATCTTTGCTTTGACACGAACCCATTGCTTTGTTTCCAGATCTTTTGCCTCCCTGGACTTAGTGACAAAACCTAAGAAAGTCATATCATCCTCACAGCAGGTCATTGCCATACGTCCTGGCACAAAATAATTTTTAGGGAAATCAGGAGTTTTCAAAACCATAGCGGTAAATTCTACAATCTTCCCCTCATAACGGTCCCGTCTTTCCATACAATCAATATACCAGATACCATAGGCCTCCGGTGAGATTTCCACCACATCTGCGCTCATATCATAGGGCAGGTCTTCCTCCTGGATCTCATTGATTTCTCCGTCAGCATCCTCAAATACGATCTCTCCCTTGGGACACATTGCCTTAAGAGTCCGCCGGTATCCGGATAAGTCTTGGATCCCGTCGCAGCGGTTGCAAATGACCATCTCTGAATTGCGGACCATGGAATAAAGCAAAGGCTTCATATTGGCAGCATAAAGGTCAAAGGTGGACATATCGATCAGGGTGATCTGCTGATAGATCTTCCAGTCATCCGGGAGCTTCAGCTCGTCTAAATTCCACATTCCATTCCACTCGATCAAAACCCGCTCCGGGTTGTAGAGCAGCTCCAGCTCCAAAAGCCTGTCCGGGTTCAGCTCCTCAATGCTTTCTATAAAGATGCCTGCCGTCCTGGTACGTTTTAACAGAGACTGGTCATATTCGTTTTCCCCGTCTTCACATACGATCAGCAAGGTCTTTCCATCAGCCTTAAAATAATCCTGCTCCATGGTGAATTGAAGGAACTGGGTCTTTCCAGATTCTAAAAATCCATTTATGAGGAATACCGGCATAAAGTCGTCTTCCATTGTGTCCGTGTTGCTCATAATACCCTCCATTCCGCTTATCTTCCAAAGGATTTCTTAAGTTCCTCTTCCTTTAAATTCGCTCCGATCACGCAGACCTTGCCGGTATATTCCGGTGTTCCTTTCCGGATTTCGTATTGCTCCGGCACAAGATCAAAGTAATGCCAAGTGCCCTTTTCTTCGCCTGGAATCATACCTTTTGCACGAAGTACATCCCCAAAACTGTCACCATATGCCAGTTCATCAAGAATCTTTTCCAGCTCTTCTCTGCGTATGGCCCCTACATTCTCAAGGCCCCAGCTGGTAAATACTTCGTCCGCATCATGGCTGTGATCGTGGCCACAGCCGCATTCTTCCCCGTGGCCGTGATCATGGTCATGGCCGTGGCCGCAGCCGCATTCTTCCCCGTGGCCGTGATCATGGTCATGGCCGTGGCCGCAGCCGCATTCTTCCCCATGGCCGTGATCATGGTCATGGCCGTGGCCGCAGCCGCATTCTTCCCCGTGGCCGTGATCATGGTCATGGCCGTGGCCGCAGCCGCATTCTTCCCCATGGCCGTGATCATGGTCATGGCCGTGGCCGCAGCCGCATTCTTCCCCGTGACCGTGATCATGGTCATGGCCGCAGCCGCATTCTTCCCCGTGGCTGTGATCATGGTCATGGCCGTGGCCGCAGCCGCATTCTTTCTCTCCATGCTCATGGCGGCCTCCGCAGCCGCACGCTTCCCCGTGAACGTGGTGATGACGGCGTTCTCTCACTTCCTTCATCAGGTCCTCAGCCATGGTGTCCGGTTTTTCAATGATCTCCAGAAGCTGCTTTCCGGTCAGCTCCTCACATGGAGTTGTCACAACAGCAGCATTTGGATTCAGCTCCCGTATGATCTCAACCGCCTGCTCCACCTTGTCGGCAGGAGCGATATCCGTTCGGCTTAATACGATGGTACCGGCATTCTCTATCTGGTTATTGAAAAACTCCCCGAAATTTTTTCGGTACATTTTACATTTCTGCGCATCCACAATGGTGACTGCACTGTTTAAGGTCACTTCTATTTCTGACGCTACGTCAATTACCGCTTTCATGACATCGGATAATTTTCCCACCCCTGACGGTTCGATGATCACCCGGTCCGGATGGTATTTTGTCAAAACTTCTTCAAGGGATTGGCCGAAATCACCTACCAGGGAGCAGCAAATACAGCCGGAGTTCATTTCCCGGATCTCGATCCCTGCATCCTTTAAAAACCCTCCGTCAATTCCTATTTCACCAAATTCATTTTCAATCAGGACCACCTGCTCTCCGGCAATGGCTTCCTGCAGCAGCTTCTTAATAAAGGTTGTTTTACCGGCTCCAAGAAAACCGGAAATAATATCAATTTTAGTCATATGGAAGATACCTCTTTTCTTTCCAGAGTTTTACATGAAATTACATTTATTTATTGTGTCACAAACCTTATACAAAGTCAAGCAGCGTCCGAAGGGATTTTCCTGAGGATATTGTTTAAAAATTATCATTTTTAACAAAATCCTTTAAAAAGCCTTGCAATCTGATCATTTTATGGTAGAATACATGACAACTGCTTTGACAAAGGTCAAATGTGTGCACCATTCAAATAAAAGGAGATTTTTATCATGGAAAACTGCGGCGTAAAAGAATTCCTCAAGAAGAAAAACGTCACAATTACTGTCCAGACCTATCTCATTGATGCATTGGGTGCGATGGCATTTGGCCTTTTTGCGTCTCTTTTGATCGGAACCATATTCGGTACTCTGGGCCAGCAATTCAATCTCACTATCTTCAATGTAATCGCAGATTATGCAAAAGGCGCAACAGGTGCTGCCCTTGGGGTTGCTATCGCCTATGCCCTTCATGCCCCTGCCCTTGTCCTTTTTTCCGCAGCGACCGTTGGCATAGCCGGCAATTCTCTAGGCGGACCAATCGGTGCTCTCACTGCAACGGTGGTTGCCACGGAACTGGGAAAGATTGTCTCAAAGGAGACCAGACTGGACATTCTGGTTACCCCGGGAGTAACCATTATTTCCGGAGTCTTAATTGCACAGTCCGTAGGACCAGGTGTGGCAGGCTTTATGAGCTGGTTTGGCTCTCTTGTAAAAACTGCCACAGAACTTCAGCCATTCTTTATGGGAATCCTGGTATCCGCCCTAATTGGAATTGCTCTCACCCTTCCCATCAGCAGCGCCGCTATCTGCATCGCCTTATCTCTTGACGGTCTGGCAGGGGGTGCCGCTACAGCCGGCTGCTGTGCACAGATGATCGGCTTTGCCGTCCTTTCCTTCCGGGAAAACGGAGTAGGAGGCCTTATGGCCCAAGGCCTTGGAACCAGTATGCTTCAGATGGGAAATATTGTAAAAAACCCAAAAGTTTGGATTGCTCCCACCCTGGCTTCCATGATAACAGGTCCTATCGCCACCATGTTATTCCAGCTAAAAAACATACCTGCCGGCTCCGGCATGGGTACCTGTGGTCTGGTAGGCCCTATCGGCGTTTACACTGCCATGAAAGGCGGATTGTTCATGTGGCTGGGAATCCTGATGGTCTGTTTTTTGCTTCCGGCCTTAATCACCCTTTTGTTTGGCGAAATACTTAGAAAAATGGGCTGGATTAAATTGGGAGACTTAAAATTAGATTTAAAATAAGAAACATCAAAAAGGAGGATGCCCCATGCAAGCAGGCGGCATCCTCCTTTGTCTTTCCCCTTTTATAAGTTCTTCTCTTCATCCGCATTTCTATAAGGACAATGACCGCAGCCTCCGCTGCAGCCGCCACAGCCACAGCTTCCCTTATTTTTTATGAATTTTCTTACCGAAAAACAAACCAGGACCAAAAGGATCAGGGCTATAAAAATCGTGGAACCATTAGAAGCCAACCATGCAGGCATATCAAACCTCCTATGCTTCTCTACTTTAATTCCTTTAGTATATGCTCAATATGTTCCCTTTTGCTAATCACCATCAAATGTTCCTGAGCCTGAATGACATAATCCGCCGGCGGCATGAGCTGGGCTCTTCCTTCCCGCTTGATCCCAAGGACACTGATATGATACCGGTTTCTGATATCCACTTCCCTTATGGACTTATGCACCCATTCAGGTAGGGGAGGAATCTCATAGATGGAATATTCCGGCGTCAGCTCTATATAGTCAAACACATGGTCCGTACTGTAACGGACAGACAGCTTTTCTGCAATATCCCTGTCCGGATAAATAACTTCATCGGCTCCGTTCCGCAGCAGGAATTTGGCATGGATATCACGGTTTGCCTTACTGATGACTCTCCTGCCTCCCAGCTCCTTGACCAGGCTGGTGATTTCTAAGCTGCTCTGGAAATTCGTTCCAATGCACACAAAGCACAAATCGAAATTGGCAATGCCCAGGCTCTTTAAGACTGCTTCATTGGTACAGTCACCGATCTTTGCGCTGGTAACATATGGAAGCAGATCCTCAAGACATTCTTCCTTTTGATCCACGATCATAACATCGTTTCCAAGTCTTGCCATATTAAGGCACAGATGATGACCAAACCGGCCAAGTCCAATGATTAATATTGATTTCATGATTTTACTCCTTTTTCTTTATCCTACATTGATCGTTTCCGTCACTTGTTCCACATGTGCCTTGCGATGGCTCTGGGCAAATGCCAAAGCAAACGATAAACTTCCTATCCTTCCGCTGTACATGAGAATAATAATGATCACCCGTGATACGGAATAAAGATCTCTTGTAATACCTGTGGTCATTCCTACTGTTCCAATGGCAGATGTGGTTTCAAACAATATGTCTGAAAACCCCAATGGCTGGATTGCCATAATGGCCAGGGATGCAGAAAGAGCCAGGAACAGGTTGATGGTCAAAATGGCTCCGGCACGCTTAATAACGTTATCTTCTAGGCGTCTTCCAAAAATATTCACCCCGTAGGTCTGCTTGATATTGGAATGCACGCACATGAGAAGGACAAACATTGTGGTAGTTTTAATTCCGCCTGCCGTAGATCCCGGACTTCCACCGATAAACATAAGGATTATGGTCAGAAGCTTGCTTCCGTCGGTCAGAGCCGCCGTATCGGTGGTATTAAAACCGGCTGTTCTGGCGGTTACTGAGCTGAATAAGGACGTCAGAATCTGTCCGCTCACATTCATCCCCACCAGTAGGTTGTTCCGTTCCAGAAGATAAAATAGTAATCCTCCTCCAAAAACCAGGACCGAGGTGATCACCAAAACCATTTTTGTGTGAAGCATATATTTTTTAAAATGAAGCTTATTCCTATATAAATCTTCCCATACAATAAAACCAATTCCGCCGATAATGATCAGAGACATAATTACCAGGTTCACCAGCCAATCATCATAATAGGAGACAAAGGAGCTGTAGGGGGTCTGATTCCCCATTAAATCAAATCCCGCATTGCAGAATGCGGATATGGAATGGAAGATGCCGTAAAACATCCCCCGCCAGAATCCATACTTGGGGATAAAACGGATGGCCAGAAGAATGGCCCCTACTCCTTCAAAAAGACAGGTCCCTTTTATGATTCCCTTCGCCAGCCTTACCACTCCGCCGATCTGCAGGGTATTGACACTTTCCTGCAAAAGCCCCCTCTCCTTTAAGCCTATCTTCCGTCTGAGTACGATGGAGATAAACACTCCTACCGTAACAAACCCAAGGCCTCCGATCTGTATCATGGTCAGGATTACCATCTGCCCGAACAAAGACCACTGAGTCCAGGTATCCCTTACCACCAGCCCCGTCACACAGGAGGCGCTGGTGGCTGTAAACAGGCAGCTTAAAAAATCTTCTGATTGCCCATCCCTGCTGGAAATAGGCAGCATCAAAAGTAGAGCTCCTGTTATAATCAGGCAAAAAAATCCATAGGCAATAAACTGAGTCTGGCTCACGTGCCTCTTAACACGCTTTGATTGTTTTTCTTCTAAGTTCATTTCACTGACTTTCCTCTTTTCCTGCGGCCAAATGTTCCGCCTTATTACCGGCCCGGTTTAGCCGGGCCACACATCCGGCTCCTGAAAAGACCAGAAATGCCTTTTCGTAACCGTAGCCGCCATTCTTGTATTCTTCCTCTTCCATCCCTTCCACCAGCTCTTCCTGCACCGTATTCAAATGGTCCATGCCCGTGACAACCGTTACAGTGCCAGGATCAGCCGCATTACCCCCATAAGAACCAGTCTGCAAAAGAAATCATCTGGCATAAAAGCAGGAGTTTATTCCATCTATTTTTAATCATTTTTAATCTCCTATCTGATTCCATTTGCATAGTATAGCACATTTTGTTCCGAAGGAAAAGGACAGTTTTTTAAATAAGCAGGAAAAGGCCTGTAAAAGACAAAAGAAGAGTAATTCTTCCTGCCGTTTACAGGCCAAATATCCTTTTACTTCCTATTTTTAATCCGAAGCTCAATCTGCCTGCTGATCTCCTTTACCTGATCCGAAGGCTCGTAGTTTTCTTCATCAAATAAAAACTGATGAAGCCTTATTACGTTTGATTCCAAGGTTACCGGGACAACACAATCTCTTTTACCGACCATCACATCCTTAAGCTTTGACGGAAATCCTTCCGTTTCTGTCAGGTGAAACCTTTTTACATTTTTCATCAGTGGAAGCATATCTTTCATGCCGATACTGGTGGATATCTGGGGGAATACAGCGGCAACCACTTTGCTTAAAGTTGCTGCATCTGCCTCCCTGGCTTTTTTCAGCGCCAGATCGGCAACCTCCCGCTGCCGCTCGGTTCTTTTAAAATCGGTATCCATTTTCCTGAGCCTTGCATAGGCCACTGCCTGAACCCCGTCTAGGTGGTTGGGACCCTCCTTTTTTAAGTGGTGGGATCCTACGCCCGTGGATTCTACGGTCTCCGTAATAAAGCCGTTTATCACCCGGAATTCTTCATGGCTGATATCCACATCAATACCTCCCAGAAGATTGATGGCATCAGCCACTGCCTTCCAGCTAAATGATGCATAATCGTCAATAGTCAGATCCAGATTTTCATTTAAAGCCTCTATGGCCTGTTTATGGCCGCCTTTAAAATATGCCTCATTGATCTTATCATAACGTTCTTTGTCTTCTATCTTTAAATAAGTGTCCCGGTAGACAGAAACAAGCCGTATTTCCCCTGTACCAAGATTCACATTAAGGATCATCTGCATATCTGACCTGGTCCCCTTGCCAAGGGTTCCTTCCCTGGAGTCCACGCCAAACACTGCCACGGTCCAGTAGCCCTCCATTTTTTCCTGGGTCTCAATGCTTATATTTGTATTCTGCATCTGAGGTATCTGTACCTTTGGAACCATCTGCGGCATGTGCATGATGTTCCAGGCATATCCCAGCATCGTCCCTATTAACGCCGCCCATACGGCCGCAATGGTAATCAACCCCCATTTTAAGTAATTCGTCATGATTCCTCCCGCTCGTTTCAATAAAAAAAGAAGAGATGCATAATCTTATCTCTCCTTAATTTTCCTTTATTTTAAAATTTTATACAAAAACATGTTGAATCTCACTGGGATTGCTGATGATGTACTTGGGTTGAAACGCCTCCAGCTCCGCTCTGTCACGAAACCCCCAGGTCACAGCCACCGTATCCATTCCGGCATTGATGCCTGTCTTCATATCCGTGTTGGTATCTCCAAAATAAAGGCACTGGGAAGGGTTTGCATGAAAGTGATCTGCTGCCATAAAGGCACCTGATGGGTCTGGTTTGCATTTTACTCCATTGCCTTCCCCTATGATCAGATCAAAAAATCCCCTGCCGAATACAGCTTCCACACACTCCACGGCACGTTCATGGCCTTTGTTGGTCAACACTCCGATCTTTATTCCTTTATCTTTAAGAAATTGTAAAAGCTCTGGCATCCCCTCATATGGCTCTACCATGTAAAGGCAGTTTTTCTCAAACGTTTTTTCATAAAATGCAAGGGCCTCCCGGAAATGGGTCAGTTCATCGTCTCCCGAGTAAATAAGGGCCCGTTCTACCAGCTTTTTAAAGCCATCACCAACAAATTTCTTAGTGTGAGCCACATCGATAGGCCCATAGCCAAAATGCTCCATGGTCAGGCTGATACTGTAAGCCAGGGAATGAATGGTATTGATAAGGGTCCCATCCAGATCAAATAAACAGCATTTATACATGATTTTCTCCTTCCTGTTCTCTTTCCGCCTTAACCCCTGCATTTTTTAAGAAGATAATAAGGGGTTTTCGATGATTCCATCCTGCTTCTTAAGATTATAGAACAGAACCGTACAAAAATCTACCCCTCCATGCAATCCCTGGCAGCATCAACAAGTCTTTGTTTTTCATCAGAAACATTGCCGATGCAAAACATACGGGAGCCCTTTCAGCCCCTTATTCTGTTTCCAGATTCTTCTTTAACGCCGCCAATATAACACAGCCTGCGGCAGAGCCGATGACAATAGCCAGTAAGTATCCCAATGGATTTCCAATGGTTGGAAGGACGAAGATTCCTCCATGAGGTGCCCGAAGGGTACATCCAAGAGCCATCGAAAGTCCGCCAGCTACTGCAGAACCTGCAATACAGGAAGGAATGACACGGAGGGGGTCAGCAGCCGCAAAAGGAATCGCACCCTCGGAAATAAAGGAAAGTCCCATAATGTAGTTCACCAGACCTGACTGGCGCTCCTTATCCGTGAATTTCTTCTTGAAAAATGTGGTACAGAGAGCCACGGCAATGGGAGGAACCATACCGCCTGCCATAACTGCCGCCATAATATCAAAATTACCTTCAGCCAACTGGGCTGTTCCAAACACATAAGCAGCCTTGTTTACAGGACCGCCCATGTCCACGGACATCATGCCTCCTACAACAGCACCCAGAATGATTTTGCTGGTACCTCCCATACCATTTAACAAGCCTGTGAGTCCATCGTTAATGGCGCCTACAAAAGGATTGATAAAGGTGGTTACAACAGCTACAAGGAAAATACCGACCAACGGATACAATAGGACAGGCTTAATGCCCTCCAGGGACTTTGGCAGCCTGCTGAATGCCTTTTTAAGCATGATTACAATGTAACCGCCGATAAAACCTGCCAGCAAGGCACCAAGAAAACCGGAGTTTACGCTTCCTCCAGCCGGATTTGCAAAGGTCGCTCCCATTTTAGCAATCAATCCGCCCACAAATCCTACGGCCAGACCGGGACGGTCTGCAATACTCATGGCAATGTATCCGGCCAGGACCGGGAGCATCATGCCAAAGGCCTGCTCCCCAATGGTCTTTAAGTATGCTGCCAAAGGCGTGTTTTTACCAAAATTGGAAGGATCAATGGAATAATCGTCAAACAGGAAAGCAAGGGCGATCAAAATTCCGCCGCCGATTACGAAAGGAAGCATGTGGGAAACACCGTTCATCAAATGCTTATAAATGGATCGGCCGACATGTTCCTGATCACCGTTTTCTGATGAGGAGGCGGATCCTGAATGATGGTAAAAAGGAGTCTCAGGGCTTACCGCTCTTTTGATTAAGTCTTCTCCTTTTTGGATCCCCTCCGTAACAGTGGCCATGACCACCCGTTTACCGTCAAAACGGGCCATATCCACCTTTTTATCCGCAGCTATGATGATTCCTTCCGCGCCAGCGATCTCCTCTTTGGTCAGGGCATTGCCAACTCCTTCCGCTCCGTTTGTCTCCGCCTTAAGAGTTATCCCCAGCCTTTTTCCCTGCTGTTCTAAGTTTTCTGCCGCCATAAAGGTATGGGCGATTCCCGTAGGACAGGCAGTCACCGCCAGAACCCGGTATCTGCTTTGGGCCTTAGCTCCGCCTTCGGCTTCCTTTTTCTTCTGATACCGCTCTGACTCCTTATCGTCTATCAGCTGTAAAAATTCTTCCTTTGATTTGGCTTTCAATAAATCGTTCTTAAAATCCGGATCCATAAGAAGAGTGGAAAGTCTGGATAATGCCTCCAGATGAACATCTGCCTCTCCCTCGGGAGCTGCAATCATGAATATCAGATGGGCGAATGAACCGTCAAAAGCCTCGTAATCCACTCCATCAGGCACTACCATGGCAGAAAGGCCCGGCTCCTTCACGGCTGCCGCCTTTGCATGGGGAATGGCGATCCCATCGCCTACTGCCGTGCTTCCCAGAGCTTCCCTTGCCAGGATTCCTTCCTTATATCCTGCCGTATCCTTAAGCCTTCCTCCGGCTTCCATTAAGCCTACCAGTCTGTCAATGGCCTCTTCCTTGCTGGAAACTTTTACCCCCAGCTCAATGCTTTCCTTTTTCAACAGCTCTGTAATTCTCATCAATACCCCTCCTTTGACAATTCTTCGTACAGCTTCATAATATCCTCCTTGCCTGCAAGCCCCTCAGAAAAGGCGCTGGCACTTCCAGCCGCGCTTCCAAGACGCAGTGCATGCTCAAAGCTGCCGTTTTCCAGATAACCGGCTATAAATCCTGCCACCATAGAATCTCCTGCTCCTACAGAATTCTTTACCGTTCCCTTTGGCACTCCCATCCGGAACACTTCTCCTGCTTCGGTAATCAGGATGGCTCCGTCTCCTGCCATGGAGATCAGCACATTTCTGGCTCCCTTTTTCTGAAGGCGCTTCCCATAGTCTATGATCTCTTCCGGGCTATGAAGAGTTACACCAAACATTTCACCTAACTCATGATTATTCGGCTTAATGAGGAAGGGATGATAAGGAAGTACATTAATAAGCAGATCCTTTGTTGCATCTACCACGATCCCCACTCCCCTCCCGTCCAGAGACTCCATGATCCGCTCATAGATATTATCATCAATGGATTTTGGTATACTGCCGGATAAAACCAGCATATCTCCTTCAGTTAAATGGTTCAGTTTTTCAAAAAGCTGCTTTACGTCATCCCCGGCTATTTCTGGTCCCATGCCATTGATCTCTGTCTCTTCCCGGGATTTAAGCTTTACATTAATTCTGGACAAGCCTTTTTTAACACGGATAAAGTCCGTTTGAAACCCAAGGCCTTTTACTCCCCGTTCGATCTCTTCTCCGGTAAATCCTGCCACAAAGCCAAGTGCGGTATTCTCATACCCCAAAGCCCATAAAACTGCAGATACGTTTAGTCCTTTTCCCCCATAATAGATATTTTCCTGCTCCGTTCTATTGACTGCTCCCAGTGCGAAGTGATCTACCCTTATGACATAATCCAAGGCCGGATTAAATGTTACGGTGTAAATCATATGTCACCTCTCCTTTTATATATAAAATTTAATTTCATCCTTCATCTATAATATAATACGATTGTTTTATTTCGTCAATATCTTTCTATAAGAAATGTTATTTCATAAAACATTTCAGGATTTTGCACAAATTTATTTGATTAGGGATAAGAAAAAAACCGTTTTTTTATGCTGATTGTCTTTTTGAGTATTCCCTGATCTCGTTTAAAGTATTTATCCTTCTCCTTTCCTGTCTGTTTTCCGCTCATCCCAATCTCCTACACAAAAAAGCAGGTTTACATTGTCAACATAACATTGTGTAAACCTGCTGTCCATGGACCCTCTATGAGATTTGATTAGTGATACTTTTTCTTAATTGTATATCTGGCAATCAGTACTTTAAGCAGCTGAGCCTGTGATGATAATTCCTGACTGGTCGCGGCGCTTTCCTCAGCAATCGCTGCATTGTTCTGAACAATATTGGAAATCTGTTCAATGCCTGCGGTGACTTCTTCTAAAGATGAAAACTGTACATCAGTCTTTTCTGAAATTTCAGCAATATCTGAAATGATTTCTCTCGCTCCTGTTATAACCTCCTCAAGGGAAGACGCTGTGATCTCCGCAAATCTGGCACCCTCCTGTACGGAACGAAGAGAACTTTCTATTAAAACCGTAGTATTCTTGGCTGCTTCTGCACTTTTTGATGCAAGATTTCTGACTTCATCAGCAACAACTGCAAATCCCTTTCCTGCCTCTCCGGCTCTGGCAGCTTCAACAGCCGCATTAAGTGCCAGTATATTTGTCTGGAATGCAATATCTTCAATTGTCTTTATAATATTTTCAATCTGGCCTGAGGTTTCCGTTATGTCAGCCATAGATTTAACCAGCTCATTCATCTGTTTATTGCTGTTTTCCAATTCAGTACCTACTGCCTCTGCCTTATCATTGGCATTATTTGCGTGCATTGCACTATCCCTGACCTGGCCGGTAATTTCCATAATTTTTGCAGAAAGCTCTTCTACCGAACTTGCCTGTTCCATGGCACCCTGACTCATAGACTGGGAACCGTCAGCAAACTGCCGGGCACCGGCTGCCACCTGATCTGCAGCTATCTGCATATCGTTAAAGGTACCATTGAATGAATCCAAAATTCGGGTCAAATCAAGCTTTATTCTGTTAAAATCTCCTATATAATCTTTTTCAATGGATATATTCAGATTACCTGAAGCTACCTGTTTAAGCACCTCCGAAATTTCATTGATATAGCCTCCTAATATTTCCGAAGTTTCCATAAAAATGTTAGCCAGCAATCCTAATTCATCATTTTTATAAGCGGCGGTCCCATTGTCACGGGAAAGATCACCGTTTCTCATCTTTTCTGCCAGACCCATGACAGAATCCACCGGAGCAAGCCCTTTCTTCAATGCCATAACACTAACCAATATCAGTACAGCTAATCCAAGGAATCCAATACCTGATAATGCCATAGTAATCTTTGCTACAGAACTCATAGCCTCACTTTCATTTACCGCAAAGGCACTTGACCAGTTAACATCCGTCCCATCTAAATGAAGCGCTTTATGAATAACCAATGCAGTTTTATCATGAGAATAAGAATTTTTTATTTTTCGTGTTACCGATTCCCCCCTTGCAACTGCCTTTCCAATCACCTCATAATCGGAAACAGACCGGGGTATGCTGCCAACGATTCCCTGGTCTGCGGTGTGGGCCAGGCAAGTCCCGTTGCTTGTAACAATATAGCTGTATGAAGTCTTATATCCACCGTCTGCATAGCTTAATCCTGCAATACTGGACACATCGATATCGCAGTTTGCTACCCCTAAAAATTCACCATCTTCATTTACAATAGGACTGCTTAATGTAATCAGCCAAACGTTTTCACCGGTAGAAAGCCGGTACTCATACGGCTCTGTAACATGAATCGATAAATTCTTCTTTGCAGGCAGATAATAATCTTCCTTTCCATATGTAGCATAGTCATTTAAAACATCAAGCCCTGTACCCGAGCCGTCACGGAAAACATAGTAAGAAAGTCCGCCGGGCGTATCCGGCATGAATTTGTCAGGTTCAAAGGCATAATAGGCTGAAAATATCTTATTATTCTTTAATACCCCTTGCAAAGATTTTACCAGCATTTTATTTGCTTCTTCCCTGTTAAGAGTTTGATATCTCTGTACTTCTAATGACAGCGCCTGGGAAAATACGAGCATACTCTCCAGGTATGACGATACTTCTTTGGCGTTTTCTTCTGCAATATAATTCAGTTCTTTCTCCGTCATTTTAGTTACGGTAGTACTTGTTAGCAGACTTAAACAGGAGCACATTGCAATCATAACAATCAGGATTATGGCTGCCATAGTAATTGGGATTTTTACTGAAAGTCTGTTTTTCCATGGTATTTTATTCTTCATATTAATCCCCCTTATAATAATTATTTTCGGGCAGATGTTAAGCATCATGCCCATTGCTATTACTGGGTTTACTCACATCTTTTTCATAAATACCACTGATTTCTCCTTTATCTATCTATCGACTTAACGATGATCCTACATAAGTATTCCGTGATACATTAAAATTCCAGGAAGATTGCAGAAAAGGCTGTATGGAAATGGACCCCGCTTATCATGAGGATCGGGCAAAAAAAGCCGGTGCCAGGGTTTCCCTCCTGACACCGGTTTGACTGCAGACTGAAGCGCCGGTTTGCCGGCTGTGGTGAAGGTTTATTTTTTATCATCGGAAATGGCAATCTCATGACGTCTGATACGGTCATGGGAATCCGGTCTGCTGACCGATAAAAACAGATACAAAATTTCGATCACTGTGGTAGCGGACACTCTGGAAAAGCAAAACTCTCCCAAAAGGAGTTTTTCCCTGGTTGCCGTGGTAATGTGATAGTCACAGACCTGGCCAAGAGGGGATGACGCGTTGTTGGTAATCGCAATGGTTGGCGTATGGTTCTCCTTGGCAACCGCCACCAGGGTCATCAACCGCTTGGAAAAGCCTGAATTGGATATGATGATAATAGCGTCCTCTTCCCTCAAATTGCAGGTATAAGCCATCTGCGTTTCCCATATGGAGCCGGATACGGCAGGTATCCCCAGTTGGTTGAACTTAAAGGAGCCATCCATTGCCACCGGTATGGTATTTCCAACAGCTACAAGCTGTATGGTTCTGGCACCTTCGATTACAGAAAGGATCCTGTTTAACTCATCCGGGTCCATCATGGATATGGTCTGGGTCAGTTCCGCCACCTTATTGGCCAAAATATTCTGAAGGGACTGGCCAATATTATCCCGGCTGATGTCATTGGAGACTTCAATGGAATTCCCCCTTTCCTCAGCCACTTCCTTTGCCAGATTGATTTTCAGATGATGAAATCCGTTAAAACCGCATCTTCTGCAGAATCTGGACACGGTGGCATCGCTGGTTCCGCTTGCCAGGGCCAGCTCCGCCACTGTCATATCAATGATTTCACTTTTATGAGCCAGAATATAATCCGCAATTTTCTTTTCTGCTTCAAAAAACGAATCATAGGATGAGCAGAGAACCCCGGATACGCTTATATTTTCCTGCATAAACCATCTACCTCGAACTTTACGTAATATTATTTCATCATTATATCATGACATGAAATAAAATGTAAAGGGGCTGTCTGTTATTCCTGCCCTTATTATTCTTTTATTTCAAGCTGGCATTCCCAAGTGTTGTGGTCATGCCCTGTGTCTTTCAGGATCTTGCCGATTTCAGCAAACATCCGGCTGTCCGGCAGATTCCTCTGCCATAAGCGGAAGGCTTCCTCTGACCGTACCTCGGTTCCGTCAACAGGGACACCTTCACAGTAGGCCCTGTTAATATCCCCATACAGCTCTGCCATCTTTACCACCTGTTCCTCCGGCAGATTTTTGATTTTGCCGGATACTTGGCTGCTGATCACTTCTGTGAGAAATTTCATCCCATATTCCTTAAAATTAAGAAGGTTTTCATCAGTAATTCCCTCTTTCCTTGCCCAGCCTTCCACATCCATGGCCCTGGGGGTATAAACCAGCCTGCCATCCTCTGTCCACTGGAGAACGCCATAACGGCAGGGTGAAATGGCAAAAGAATCTGCAACCACTTCACTAATATGATAGGCATCCTTACTCTCTCCAGGCTCCGGCTTATACTTTTTGGTCCTCTGCAAATGCAAGTGGCCGCTTATGTAAAGAGGAATCCGGTAAGATTCCAAAAGCGCAATGACATCCTGGCTGTTCTCAAGGGTACAGTCTTCAGGATAGAGGATGCTTTCCTTTAGCAGGTTATGGTGTGCAATGGGAATCACGGTTATCCCCTGCTTCCCTGCCTCCTCAAGCTGTGCTTTCATCCATCCCAGAGTCTCTTGTTTAATCCTGCCTCCCACCTTATTCAGAGGCTCATACTGAGCGGAATCAAGCATCAGAAGCCAGTTTTTTTCATCCAATTCATAAACGTAGCTTAAAGAATTCTCATCCCTGCTAATGGCCTGGTCATACCCAAACCGACGGTAGATATCATAAAATCCCTTGGGATCCACGATATCCGCCACTTCTTTTTCCTTACCGAAATAGGAAGCAGAAGCATAGTTGTTAATATCGTGATTTCCGGGAATGACCAGCACCTTAACTCCCTTTTCTTCCAGAATCTCAAGCTTCTGCGCCAAGGCTTCGTGACCTGCCTTTTCCCCGTTAAGGGTCAAGTCCCCGCTTAAGACCACAGCCGATGGCTTAAGCCCTTCCATCTCTGCTGTAAAAGCATCCATGAGCTTAGGAATGTAATTGACCAGCTTTCCATCATCCCGTTTCTGCATCTCCTCAAAAGCCTCTCCATAATCCGTAAGCTCTGGAGAATAATAATGGACGTCAGAGGCAACTACGACCACTGGAGGCTTGTATTCCTCTGTCTCTTCCGATGTCTCTTCCTCCACAGTCCGTCCCTTCCGCTTATTCTTAAACTCTCTCCTGGTTTCCGGCTCCGTTGCTTCGTCACTTGCCTCTGTCTCAGGATTTATAGGTTCTTTTTCACCGGTAGGTTCCTCTCGCTGCTGCTGATCTGAGCTTTCTTCAAAATGCTTGCCGGAGGTTTCCTCCCTGCTGCGTCTGGAGGTGTCCAGATGACCCACGATCATGACAATGCCAAGGCAAAGGAGAATCATAACCGTATAAATCAGGACCAGGAGCCAGTTCTTTTTTCTTCTGTTCATGTTGTTCCACAAAGATCCCTTTCCACTTCCTGTCAGTTTTATCCTATGGAATCATAACACGCTTTCCAAAATACGGCAACCTTTTCTCCTCTCCAAACCCACATTAATGTCCCGGCCAATGACCGTTATTGCCATGATGATGCAAAAATCCGCCCCTGTCTCAGGCAGGGCGGATTATAAAATTAATCATACCATCTTGTCATTGGAAGATGATTGTTTATTCCTTTGGACAAAAGGATCTGATGAAGGTCAATGACTCCGTTGTTAAATGTGGCGGCACAGGCACTTAAATATAAGTCCCACATTCTGGTAAACTCCGTTCCCATTTTCTCCTGGATCTCCAAACGGTGTTCATTAAAATTCTGTCCCCACAAAAGCAGGGTTCTGCAATAATGGCGGCGAAGGCTTTCCACGTCAAGGGTGTAAAACTGATGCTCGCTTAAAATATGAATCATTTCCCGCAGGCTTGGAATGGTGCCCCCCGGAAAAATATATTTTTTCATCCACGGATCTCCCGGATATTCCTTTAAGGCACTGATGTAATGGAGAAGGAATAATCCGCCTGGATTTAGGACAGCTTCCGCGTTTTTTACAAATAGACCGTAATTGTCTCTTCCCACATGCTCCACCATGCCCACGCTGACCACCCGGTCAAAGGCCCTGCCCCAGTTTTCCAGGTTCCGGTAATCCATCAATTCCACTGTCACCCTGCCTGTCAGGCCTTCTTCTTTAATCCGTTCCTCAAATATCTTTTTCTGCTCTTTGCTTAAGGTGATTCCAACTCCCTGGACCCCATATTCTTTTGCAGCCCTGATCAGCAGATATCCCCAGCCGCAGCCGATATCCAGAAGGGTCATGTCTTTTTTCAGATAAAGCTTCTTCAAGATCCTTTCCACTTTGTTGTACTGGGCATCCGATAAGGTATCATTTTCCGTTTTAAAATAGCCGCAGGAATAGCTCATGGTATCATCAAGCCAAAGGCGGTAGAAATCATTACCGATATCATAATGGGATGTGACCTCCTTTTCCTGGTTTCGCCTGGACTGGGACGAATAAATCAGCTTCTTAAGCTTTACCTGATCCATGGAAAACTTCCCCAACTGGCCCAAAAAGTGATCCAGTGCATGAAACAGATCCCCTTCAATCTCAAGATTCCCTTTCATGTAAGCCTCTCCCAGGGCCAGAGAAGTGCTGGTCAATAGTTCCCTGCCTTGGATGTCCTCTTTCAGGTTCACAATAAACGATGGGTTCCCCTGCCCGATGTGATATGTTTTTCCATGCATTTTTACGTCAAAGGGGTGCTGGTCAAATCTCTGAAGAAAGGAAATTAAAAAGTTGTCTGTCATGGTTTTCATGGCTTTTCCTCCAATCTGCTTTTTATTCCTTCTGAGATTTTTGCCCATTTTTTATGTTTTCATAAGCCTTGTTTTTTGCAAAGTTCCGTTTTTTCAATATCAGGACCATTCTTCAAGACATTTTTTATGATCTGTGCTAAAATTTAAGAAGCCGCCGGTCAGGAAGAACCGGAAACATGCCTAATACCTGGTTCATCCCATGAGGCGGCTTAATATTACTTACAGGAGCAGACGATCATGAACAAACAGAATCATTTATACGGACACCTGGCGGCCGGGTTTTCCATATTCGTATGGGGAACCACCTTTATCTCCACCAAGGTACTTCTTGAAGCTTTCACTCCTCTTGAAATTCTCTTTTTCCGCTTTCTCATTGGTTATGCCGCCTTGTGGCTGGCTTGTCCTCGTCTTTTGCATACCAAAAACCGAACACAGGAAGTCCTATTTGCAGCGGCCGGACTATGCGGAGTAACCTTATATTTTCTCATGGAAAATTTTGCCCTTACCTATACCCTTGCTGCCAACGTCAGCGTGATCATAGCCGTAGCCCCGTTTTTTACAGCCTTGTTTGACTGGCTTTTTCTAAAAGGAGAAAAACCTGGGCCCCGGTTTCTGGCCGGATTTTTAACTGCGATCATGGGGATCGCCTTAATCAGCTTCCAGAAATCCTCCGGCATGAAGCTGAATCCAAAGGGAGATTTTCTGGCGCTGGCCGCCGCAATGACCTGGGCTGCCTATTCCGTGATCACAAGAAAAATAGGAGAGTACGGCCATGGGACCGTCGAAACAACAAGGCGCATTTTCTTTTACGGCCTGCTGTTCATGATTCCCGCTTTGGCAGTTCTCCCCTTCCATACCGGCCTTTACCGGCTTGCTGATACAAAAAACTTATTTAACATCCTTTTTTTAGGCCTGGGTGCTTCTGCCCTATGTTTTGCAACCTGGAATTTCGCCGTAAAAGAACTGGGTACTGTAAAAACCAGCGTCTACATCTATGCCGTCCCGGTGATCACCGTGGTTTCATCCATGCTGCTGCTGAGGGAACGAATCAGTTTCCAGTCCGCCTGCGGAATCGTGCTGACCCTGGCAGGGCTTATGGTTTCTGAAAGCAGAACTCAGTCCCACGGCTTCCGCCTTCGGTGCAGAAAGCAAGGTTCTGCCCAAAATTGATTTCCTCATCTCCCATGGCACATAAAGAGAGGACATACTCCTCATCTATCAAGGTCTGATAAAATGAAACGCCGGGTTCAGAGCAAGACAGAAGGGATTTGTCCTTCCATTCAAATGAAATGCTGGTAAGAGGTATGGTAATACCGCAGCCAACCGCCTTTAAATAGCTCTCCTTTAGCGTCCAGATCCGGAAGAAATATTGGGAACGCTCCCCTTCCGGTAAATCCTCCATACGGCGTCTTTCAGCATCAGAAAAAACCTTCCTCAGGATATTATGCCGGAAGGGCCGTATCCGTTCCAAATCAATTCCCAGCTCTCTTTCTCCAATTCCGCAGGCCACCATGCCATCTGTATGGCTGATGTTATAGCGAATGTAGGGAAAGTCCTTAAGATAGGGTTTTCCATGCTCCCCTCTCAAAATGACCGGCTGGTCCTGGGATCCGGAAACGGATCCATATAGATCCTTGAATCCCATGTATAGAAGCCGATTTCCAAGCTCATGCTCCAGCTCCCTTTTCTTCTTTCCACGGTCCGCCTCATACCTTGCCAGATAGATCCGTATCATACCGCCTTAAACCTTTGTCTAAATTTCTGCCTTGTTCCACGCCCGGTTTTCAACCGGACTTCCATGGCCGAAATATACCTTTCTTGCGCCAAGAGCGCTGATCTTTTCCGCACTTCTTATCATTTCCTCCCTGTTCCAGTATATCATGGACAATCCGGGATAAAACATGTTCATCAGTGCGTCTCCTACAATGACCGCTTTTTCCTTAAGGTCAATTCCTATGGACCCTCTGGTATGCCCTGGAAGCTCTATGATTCTGCCATTGACCCCGTAATCCTTCAGCCATTCTCCCTCTTTTAAATAAATATCCGGGGTAAACTCCGGTATCCGGTCTGTTTCATAGCTTTTTGCTGAAACCTCAGCAACTACCATTCCCAAAAATCCCTGATAGCGGAGCGGCTCATGAATGCCATCTTTTATAAGATTTAAGTCCTTCTTATGAAGGGCGACCGGAACTCCCAATTCCTTCTTAAGGCAGGCCGTATTCTGTACATGATCCACATGACCATGGGTGAGTACGATCAGTTCCACCTTTGTTTTCTGGCATTGGGCCAGTATTTTTTCTTCCGATCCGATCCTTCCTGTGTCCACAAGAATGGCTCTTCCATGTTCCTCAATCAGATAGGTGTTCACATTTCCGCATCTGATCCTCTTTATTTCTGCCATCTTTTTTCATCTCTCTTTCAAATACATGGATTGCTGCAGGCTATGAAACAGGTCCCTAAAATCGCCCCCGGTGCCACTGCTATTGTTCATTGTATTGAAAGAAGTCCTTGTATATTCCCGATTTCACTTCTATCTTTTTCTGTATATGCAGTCTATTACGCCATTTTCCGTTTCTATGGATACCAGCTTTAAAAGAACCTGCTTTCCTGTTTTCTCGAACAGCCGGATACCGCCGCCAAGAAGCACAGGCATGACAGTTAAGTGGTATTCATCAATCAGCTCCTTATTCATTAGCTGATTCACCAATTGTGCCCCTCCGCAGATCCAGATCGCTTTTCCTTCCCTTTTCTTTAAGACAGAAAGGAGGTGTTCCAAAGGCTCCCTGGTAAAATGGATTCCAGGCCTATCCACTATATCCTTATGTGTCAGGACATAGGCTTCCTTCCCGGAATAAGGCCAGACTTCCGGAGAAAGCTCCATAACCACCTGCCGATAGGTGCGGTATCCCATGATAACCGTATCCACCGTCTCCTCAAAGCGGCGGTAGCCGTAATCTCCCTCATAGGCTTCAACCTGGCCGCCCAGCCAGTCCACCCTTCCTTCCTCATCCGCAATATATCCATCCAGGCTGACCCCAATGTATAAGATCACCTTCCGCTCCAGACCATATTCCAGCTGGCAGTCACAAGGCTCTTTTTCCACGTGCTCCCTGTGGTATTCTCCAGCTTCCACGCATCCCATGGATTTATAAAACGCCTGGGTTTCCACGGAAGAGTGGGATGAGATATAAAGCTTGCCGGCACCTTGCTGCCCGGCCCATTGGGCAGCTAAGTGAAAGAGCCTGCTTCCGGCCTTCTGCCCTCTTAAATCCTTCGACACATGAAGGCTGGAAAGATCAAGGTATTGATTTTCCTTTCCAAAGGGAGTACTTTCCACAGAAGCAAAGCCCTTCAGTTTTCCTTCCAGAAAGCAGCCAAATACAACCCCTCCCGTATTAACGGTATTTTTCAGACATTGAACCAATACCTCATAATCTTCATCCCGCCACTGTTCCGTAAATGGATTCTCTTTAATTACCCAGGCATCCTTTTCCTTCCGCCAGCACTCCTTCACTTCCTGGAAGCGGTCAAAATCCTTAAAAAGCTCTCGGTTCAGCTCTTCTGCCTTTAATTCTCTAAACTCCATAAAGCATCTCCTTTTTGGATTTCTTATGTCTTATAGCATATCATCTTTTGCCTCTTTCATCAATTCCTTTTACAAGCCGCAGCAAAGGCCCGGCAGGTTTCAAATACCAGACCTGCCGGGCCTTTTCATTTCTTATGACCGCCGGATATGAAACGCTTCCATTCCCGGATAAACCGCACTTTCCCCCAGCTCTTCTTCAATGCGAAGCAACTGGTTGTATTTTGCCACACGCTCACTTCTGCTAGGTGCACCCGTCTTAATCTGGCAGGTGTTAAGAGCCACGGCAAGATCTGCTATGGTTGTATCTTCTGTTTCACCGGAACGGTGGGATACGATGGCAGTATAACCTGCACTGTGAGCCATCTTGATCGCCTCAAGGGTTTCAGATACTGAACCGATCTGATTGAGCTTAATCAGAATGGAATTGCCGCAGCCGTCCTGGATTCCTCTCCTTAAGCGCTCCGTATTGGTAACAAATAAATCATCTCCAACCAACTGGATCTTGCTGCCCAACGTTTCCGTAAGCTTCTTCCAGCCTTCCCAGTCTTCTTCATCAAGGGCATCCTCAATGGAATAAATAGGATACTTTTCACACAGCTTCTTCCAGTGCTCAATAAGTTCTTCAGAAGTAAAGTGTTTTCCGCACTTGGGAAGGATATACTCTCCCTGCTTCTCACCCTTCCACTCACTGGAAGCTGCATCCATTGCCAGGACAAAATCACGGCCAGGCTCGTAGCCTGCCTTTCTGACAGCCTCAAGAATCAGCTCAATGGCCGCTTCATCACTGTCTAAGTCCGGAGCAAAACCACCCTCGTCTCCTACCGCCGTAGCCAGACCCTTTGCCTTTAATATGGAAGCCAGGCAATGGAACACTTCCGTACACCAGCGCAGACCTTCCTTAAAACTGGAAGCACCTGCCGGCATGATCATAAACTCCTGGACATCTACCGTATTGGCCGCATGGGCTCCGCCGTTTAATATATTCATCATGGGAACCGGGAGCCGGGAGCCGGATATTCCTCCCAAGAAGCGGTAAAGAGGAATCCCCATGCTGACAGCCGCTGCTCTGGCGCAGGCAATGGACACTGCCAGGATGGCATTGGCTCCCAGTCTGGACTTATCCTTTGTCCCATCAGCGGAAAGCATTGCCTGATCAATGGCATAAATATCAGATACGTCCATTCCCGTGATGGCGTAATGAATCACCGTATTGATGTTATGAACGGCATTTAAGACACCTTTTCCGCCATAACGGGCCTTGTCTCCATCCCGAAGCTCCAAAGCTTCAAAAACACCGGTAGAAGCACCGCTGGGAGCCGCTCCTCTGGCAATGGTCCCGTCTGCCAGATGTACCTCAGCCTCAACCGTAGGATTACCTCTGGAATCAATTATTTCTCTTCCTATTACTTTTTCAATCTCCAGATAGTTCATCATTTTTTCTCCTTTTCTTTTCAATGGGTTCCACAATGGCTGGAATCCCCTAAGGGAATTCTTACCAGTTTCCTTGTTTTTATTATTGACTGTCATACAGGTAACAATTTTGTTGCCATACCAAAAACAGCAGCCTCATTTTAAATTCCAATCATGTACGCCATTTCAGCCATACTTCTTTAATATGGCTTATTTCCATAATTTTATAAGTTAGTCATTCCTAATTTCCACCATGAGTATACCACATTTTACCAGAAATTTCAATACTGACACTGATAATTATTACTGATTTTTCCATATATAAAAAAAGCGTTTGCCCCTGATAGAGTTGAAAAATAATACCGATTAAGCCGCCCTTTACATTCCGTACGGTCAATGCATCAATTAATACAAGTAATGATAAATAAAACCAGAGCTTTTGCTGCGATAAGTGACATTGCAGAACGTCTGCTGCTAAACTTTTATTCATCTTATTAATCAGCATGTTTTATATGAAAAGTAAATTCATTAATATTACTTATTATGCAAGGCATCCACATTGTTATTCCCGGTTTTCGTGATATTCCCAAAAAACAGAAAAATACCGGAAAAGTGCTAAGAAAACCGTTTTCCCTTTGCACTTCTCCGGTATTATTGTCTATTAACTACAACAGCCAGAAGGCTTTTTTATCTTCTCCGTATTCCAGCCGGAACCGGAGCCCGGAAAAAAACTCCTCCAAAGTCTTATAAAGCTCCTTCCATTGACCGCTGTCATTTTTATCACTTAATGATTCGATCCAGCAGGACTGCTTCCCGCAGGCATCTCTTAAGTGGATCTTAAATTCCAGACCCTGGCCCCTGATCCATTCATTGCATTCTAGAATTTCGGTGATGGATACTATCCTCATATACGTCCCTATTCCTGGCCCTTATACTTTCTTGCCTGTTCCTCAATGTATTCCAGATCATCAAAATAATTGATCTTCATGGCTTCTTTCACACCATTTAAAGTCTGGGCCGCTTTCGCCTCAGCCCTGCGGCTTCCCTCTTTCAATATCTGGTATACGTATGGAATATTAGCCTCATATTCCTTTCTTCTCCTGCGGATCGGCTCTAACTCCGCCTGCAGGATGCTGTTTAAGAACCTCTTTACCTTCACATCCCCTAAACCGCCCCGTCTGTAATGATCCTTAAGTTCGTCAAGATTCTTATAGTCAGGCAGATATTTACCAAAATCCTCATCCTTACAGAAGGCATCCAGATAAGTAAATACCGTATTCCCTTCCACCTCTCCCGGATCGGAAACCTGGATATGGTTTGGATCTGTATACATGCTCATGACCTTTTTCTTTACTTCTTCTTCCGTATCAGATAAATAGATGCAGTTTCCAAGAGATTTGCTCATCTTGGCTTTGCCGTCGGTTCCCGGAAGCCGTAAGCACGCCTTATTATTCGGAAGCAGGATTTCCGGTTCCACAAGGGCATCTCCGTAAACAGAATTAAACTTACGCACGATTTCCCTGGTCTGCTCGATCATTGGCTCCTGGTCCTCTCCTACGGGCACCGTAGTGGCCTGGAAAGCTGTAATGTCTGCTGCCTGGCTGATGGGGTAGGTGAAGAAGCCTACCGGTATACTGGTTTCAAAATTCCTCATGGCAATCTCGGATTTTACCGTGGGATTCCTCTGAAGCCTGGATACGGTTACCAGATTCATAAAGTAAAAGGACAACTCTGTGAGCTCCGGAATCTGTGACTGGATAAACAGGGTACATTTCTCCGGGTCCAGCCCGCAGGAAAGGTAATCCAGCGCAACCTCAATGATATTCTGACGAACCTTTTCCGGATTATCGGCATTGTCCGTAAGTGCCTGGGCATCCGCAATCATAATAAAAATCTCGTCAAATTCACCGGAATTCTGCAGCTCCACCCTTCGCTTCAACGAACCAACATAATGGCCGATATGGAGCTTTCCGGTGGGCCGGTCCCCTGTTAAAATAATCTTTCCCATTTTGTACCTCCAGATATTTTATATCGTAAATCCGTTGTGGAATCCAACGAATTCTGGTAACCAGCGGATTCTGCCAATCCAGTGGTTTGTAAATCGTTGGATCACGGGCATTCGCCCTATGAAACAGGGCAGCGAAAAAAGTTTCTTACGTGCGGGCACGACGAAACTTCTCCAAAGCCCTGTTTCCCACGACTCATTGCTTTCGTGGATAATTATACCATTCCTTCTGTATTTGTCAATCAGAGGGGCTATTTTCCATGGAATATGCCCTCTGCATAGTTGACGGAAGCCATGGCATCCCGGCAGTACTGGTCCGCACCAATGGTTTTTGCATATCCTTCTGTAAGCACGGCACCTCCTACCATTACTTTCACGGCAGGAGCTGTCTCCCTAAGCTGTCTGATGGTTTCCTCCATGCTGGGGACCGTAGTGGTCATAAGAGCACTTAAGCCCACCAGCTTTACCCCCTCCCTTACTGCTGTCTCCACGATTTTTTCAGGAGGAACGTCCTTTCCTAAGTCAATGACATCATAGCTATAGTTTTCAAGGAGAACCTTTACAATATTCTTGCCGATGTCATGAATATCTCCCTTGACCGTTGCCAGGATGATCTTTCCCTTTTTCTCCTGGGCCATACCGCCCTCCGCCATCTTTTCTTTTATAACCTCAAAGGCTGCCTTGGCAGCTTCCGCACTCATTAAAAGCTGAGGAAGGAACACGGTCCCGTTTTCAAAGCCCTTTCCCACACGGTCCAGGGCTGGAATCATCTCTTCATTAATAATGGTCAAAGGCTCCAGTTCTTTTAGCAGCTCAGTTACTGCGGCATGAGCCCGGTCCTTCAG
Organism: [Clostridium] saccharolyticum WM1; assembly: GCF_000144625.1. Lineage (NCBI taxonomy): Bacteria > Bacillati > Bacillota > Clostridia > Lachnospirales > Lachnospiraceae > Lacrimispora > Lacrimispora saccharolytica. The sequence goes on from NC_014376.1 coordinate 2,646,226, forward strand.
TCCCTTTGCAATGCTTTCCGACAAAGGCATATCTTTGCCGGAGGTGCTGCCTGAGGAAGAAGCAGTCCCCTGTTTCACCGTTTCTCCCAAAGTAGCGACCTGGCCGCTGTAAACGGAGATATAGCCGCTGCATTGAGGGTCCAGACCAGCAAGCGTCCGGAAGCTGTAGTAGGAACGCATCATTGCCTCTGAATTAGGATTTATAATGGCCGCACTTAAACCATTTTGAAGGGCCATGGCAAAAAAGGTGGAGTTGATGATTTCTCTCTGAGGAAGTCCGAAGGAAATGTTGGAAACTCCCAGTATGGTTCTTCCTCCCAGCTCATCCCGTATCCTTCTTAAAGTTTCAAGAGTCGTCAAAGCCCCCTTGCTGTCAGAGCTGACAGTCATGCAGAGGGCATCAATGATGATATCCTTCTTCTCAATTCCATATTCCCCGGCCTTTTCATAGATTTTATTTGCAACAGCAATTCTTCCATCCGCTGTCTCCGGAATACCGTCTTCATCAAGAGCCAGGGCAACCACAACGCCCCCATACCGTTTTACCAAGGGGAATATGGTCTCCATTACTTCCTTTTTTCCATTAACGGAGTTAATAAGAGGCTTTCCGTTGTAAACTCTCATTGCCCACTCCATTGCTTCGGTATTGGAGGTATCGATCTGAAGAGGCAGGTCAATGATGCTTTGGAGCTCCCTGATCACTTCCACCATCATGGAGGGCTCGTCGATCTCGGGAAGGCCTACATTCACATCCAGGACATGGGCTCCATTGTCCTGCTGGGTCACTCCCTCCCGGAGGATGTATTCCAGATTATGATCCCGAAGGGCCTGTTTAAACTTGGATTTCCCGGTTGGATTGATCCTCTCTCCGATAATGACCGGGTCATCGCCGATCAGAACTGCCTGGGAATAGGAAGAGATCACGGTCCGGTTCTTCCTATCCGGCAGTCTGACAGGAAAATCCTTGCAGAGGGCAACAGTCTTTTTAATGTGTTCCGGTGTGGTTCCGCAGCAGCCGCCAATCACACAGGCACCCTCTTCTGCAATCTCCTTCATGGCATCCGCAAACTCTCCCGCATCAATATCATAAACCGTTTTTCCGCCTTCGCTTCTTGGAAGTCCGGCATTAGGATTGACGATAACCGGTATGGATACCACCTTCATGATATCCGCTAAAATGCTCTTCATCTGAACCGGCCCCAGGCCGCAGTTGATGCCCAGAGCGTCAACACCCAGGCCTTCTAAAAGGGCAACCGTGGATTCCACATTTCCCCCGGTCAAAAGCTTTCCTTTCTCATCGAAAATCATGGTAACGAACACTGGCAGGCTGGAGTTTTCTTTTGCAGCAAGCACAGCAGCCTTTGCCTCATAGCTGTCGCTCATGGTCTCAATAAGAACCAGGTCCGCCCCTTCCCTCTCCCCGATTTTTACTACCTTGGAAAACATTTGATAAGCATCCTCAAAGTCCAGATCTCCCAGGGGCTTTAACAGCTTTCCCGTAGGGCCTAAATCAAGGGCAATGTATCCTTTTCCTTTTCCTTCCGGGTATGAAGCCGTATCCACTGCATTCCTTGCATTTCTGAATGCTGCGGTCACCACCTCTTCCAGGTCAAATTCCGCACCTTTGTGGAATTTCAGCCCATTGGCCCCAAAGGTATTGGTTTTTATGATATCAGCTCCTGCTTCCAGATAATCCCGGTGAAGCTTTGCAATAATATCCGGATGCTTAACATTCCATGTTTCCGGAAGTTCTCCCGGCTCCAGGCCGCAGGCCTGCAACAAGCTTCCCGTCCCACCGTCAAAAAAAACCATCCTCTTCTTTATTTCTTCTAAAATACCTGCCATACATTCCTCCATCTGCATTTGTATCCTTTAATTTCTCCGGTATGCACAGTCCGTTTTGCTGCAGGATTCGCATCCCTGAATCTCGCAGCGGTAAGGCTTCCCGCTGACTCCCATAACCGCAGTGACGGATTTGGAAGGTATCATGAGAAGGCTGTCCGTCAGCGTAATTCCGATCCTTTTGGAAGTCTCTAATACTGCCGTAATATCCTTCTGGCACACTAAGGGAAAGTCACCGTAGCCCGGACTGAACCTGGGCCTTAAGTACAGCTTCCGGTCCTCATATTCTTCTTTCAGCTTCCGGTTCTCTTCATCACAATATTCCTCTATCATGGCTGCAGCTGCAGCCTGCATGACAACTGCCTTACTCATCTGCAGTTTTGTATACTTATGCAGAAGTACATCCACACCAGAACCCAAGGTAGCTGCAAATAAGATCACCTGTTCACAATCCGCTAAATTCCGGCTTAAATTCCGGCTTTTGGTCTTAAATACGGTAAAATTGATCCAGTCATCAGAAAGCAGTTCCAAGGGATATACACGGGTAATGCTTTTAGGGGTTGCACAAGCCATTAGCTCCCTGATGCATTCCTCAATCAAAGCATTTACAGCCTCATCACCTTCATTTTTCCCGTATCCCAGATACCGGCGGATTTCCTTTCGGCTGATTTCCATTGATGTTCCTCCGTTTTTTCATTTTAAATGGGTCCGGACCTTTTTAAGGAGCCGGACCCTGGTGGAAAGGAATCACAGAATTTCAGAAAGGTTCTCCTTAATTTTTAAGGCCACATCCGGCTTATTCATGGAATATACATGAATGGCGTTCACTCCGTTGGCTATAAGGTCAATGATCTGCTCTGTGGCATAAGCAATTCCTGCCTGCTTCATAGCTGCCGGATTTTCTCCGAACCTGTCCACAATGGCCTTAAAACGGGCAGGCAGATAGGTACCTGAAAGCTGACAGCTTCGGATGATCTGCTTTACATTGGTGACTGGCATGATTCCCGCAACAACCGGAACAGTAATTCCCTTTTCCCGGATGCGGTATAGGTAATTGTATAAAATGTTATTATCAAAAAACATCTGGGTGGTAACGAAATCACATCCAGCCTCTACTTTCTGTTTCAGGTAATCCATATCAATCGTCTTGCTGACGGATTCTACATGGCCTTCTGGATAGCAGGCCGCGCCAATACAGAAATCTCCTGCTTCCTTTATCTCCCTGATCAGTTCAGAAGCGTAATTGTATTCTTTCTTGGCAGGTGCATCAGTAGGCATATCTCCCCGGAGAGCCAGCACATTTTCAATTCCTGCCTTTTTCAGTTCACCAAGGACCTGATGAACCTTTTCCTTAGTGGAAGAAACACAGGTCAGATGAGCCAATGCTGTCACTTGATATTCGCGATGCAGTGCAGAAGCGATATCAACCGTATATTGGCTGGTCCCTCCGCCTGCACCGTATGTAACACTCATAAACGCAGGATTCAGCTTCGCAATTTCTGCTGCCGCCCGTTCCACTGAATCATATTTATCCTCTGTTTTGGGAGGAAATACTTCAAAGGATAAGGTTGGATTTCCCTGGCTCAGTATATCTTTAATTTTCATGCTGTCAATCTCCTATCTTTTGTTTCTTCATCAATGCCCATGTACTTTGGGCATATCCCGCTCCGATCCGGTTTACGTCTCCTGGCTTTCCATGACCTGAGGATTGCTGCAGGATACATAAATTCTTATTCCGTCATCAGTAAGGTATGCATTGATATCAAACATGCCCTCCGAGATAAACAAGCCATCTTCCTGCCATTCCTTTGTTCTTGCCTGATCCATAATGGCCGGAATGCTGCTTTCCTCCTGAGGGATTCCTGCCGCTGCTTCTGTGAGCCTTAGAAACTCCTGCAAATAAACAAGGGAAACCTCCTGGTCCTTCAAGGAAGAAATATAATCATGGAGTTCTCCCGTAGCTGTATCATAGTTAATATCCACATATTGGTATACGTAGTTTTCATCACCTGGATCCAGTTGACCGGTTTCCTGGTCTTCCAAAGAATAGCTTTCCACGGTCTCATAATAGGAAATTGGACCGCTCTCTTCTTCAAAGAGATAATTATCAGAATAAACCGTCCCGTCCTCCACCTGATAGCCATAGTCAGTTTCTTTAAAAAACTGCCCCAAAGCTGCTGCGATCTGACTACCGTCGGCCGGAAAATGAATGTAGCCGTCACAAGCCGTTTTAGAGGCCTTTACTTCCTCTTCTTCAAGCTCCGTAAAGCCGGAATCGTCGTAAGGAACCGCTGTTTCATAATTACCATAATCATTTTTTTCATCCATCAGCCGTCCAATGGATCCAATAACCTTTGGTACGGCATTCAAAACAATGAGCAGGGTAATAACTCCTGTCAGGGGTGTCAGGGAATTCCTCCTTTTTTTTGCCTGACCCGATTGGGCAGGCTGGGAAGGTTTATGGCCGGAAACAGGCTCAGCGGACCGCTTCTCCTCCTGATAAACAGGGTTGAAGGGGGGGATTGATCCATTCTGCCTTACAGACCCTTGTACGTTCCCTTTTTGAGGATTTCCGGGTATATTTCTTTTCTGCTGATTTCCTGGTATATTTCCGCTCTGCTGGTTTCCCGGTATCGTTCCGCTCTGCTGGTTTCCCTGTATTTTCCATTTTTGCTGGGTCCCGGTTGAAACCGGTTTATGCGGCTCCCCCCTGTTTTCATAATCAGGTCTTCTTTCATTCAAATAATAGTCTGCCTGCCACAGAACGGGCTGGCGGACCATCCGCCTGCACCTCGGACAGTAATTCATCTCATTAACCGGAAGATCACAAATCGGACAAATCTTTTTCATCAACTCAAATCCTCCCTTCTATCCCAGAACCAGATGAGCTACGGCAATCTCGTCATCCTCCCTGAAGCCCTGGGCACAAACCTGTATATCGTAAACATAGTTTTCAGAAAGGCCGGTTGAGGAAGCAATCTGGCCAATGCTCTTTCCTTCCTGAGCCAAAGCCAGCACCTGACGGACATCTGAAATTGTCTTCATTAATAATTCATCCGGTTGTCCGGGAACCTTAAGTTCATGCCCCGGCCCGTCTGATTCAGTGATAAAATCTTCCAAAGACAGGTTTTTTTCATCCTCTCTGCTGTTATAATAATCCTCCGAAATTTCCCAATCCAATTCTTTCTCTGACATAGTGCCGCTCCTTTCCTCATCACTGCCCGTGATCATCGGGCGCCCTCCCCACATAACCGGGTGTACCGGTATCCCCGCAGGGCGTTTCAAAAACAGACAGGTTCATCGGAACCTGCCTGATTATGTAGCATCATGATTTATCTTTTATTTCTTAAAAAATCCGGAATATTGATCTGAACTTCCTTATTCACCGTTGGACGATAAGGTTGTCCGCCTCCCTGAGGAGTGCCCTGATTATTGCTTTGTCCCTGATAATTCGGCTTTGTATAGTTTCCGGATCCGTAATTCTGATTCCCATAATTCTGGTTATTAAAGCTGCTGTTGTTGTTAGGATAATTCTGATTGGAATAGTTGGCATTGCCATAGTTAGGATTATAATTCTGGTTATATCCAGGAGTTGCTGCTGTGGCGGCTGCTTCCTGATTCACGGCCTGTGTCTGAGCTGCTGCTTTTGGCTGTTTATAGTTAGGATTGGAAAAATTCGTCATAACCTTGGATACCGGAGTCTCTGACTGTAAGTCCAGTCCGGTAGCAATTACGGTAATACTGGCTTCATCATGAGCGTTTTCATCATACATCGCTCCAAAGATGATGTTTGCCTCATCTCCTGCCATTTCCTGAACGTAGCTGGCTGCCTCATTGGCTTCCACCAGGCTGATATCACCGGAAATGTTTATGATGACATGAGATGCACCCTCAATGGTGGTCTCAAGCAACGGACTGGATACCGCCTGTTTCACGGCTTCCAATGCTTTTTCATCCCCCTTTGCCCTGCCGATACCGATGTGGGCAATGCCCTTGTCTGTCATGACTGTCTGCACATCTGCAAAGTCAAGGTTAATAAGTCCGGGCACATTGATCAGATCCGTAATTCCCTGAACGGCCTGTTGAAGAACCTCATCCGCTTTTTTTAAGGCATCCGGCATAGTAGTACGCCTGTCCACGATTTCCAGAAGACGGTCATTGGGGATAACAATTAAGGTATCCACGCTCTCTTTCAAGCGTTCAATTCCATTATTAGCATTGCTCATACGGGTCCTTGCTTCAAAGCGGAAAGGCTTTGTCACAACGCCTACGGTAAGAATTCCCATATCTTTGGCAATTTTGGCCACAACAGGGGCCGCTCCGGTACCGGTTCCGCCTCCCATTCCGCAGGTTACAAACACCATATCCGCACCCTTCATGGCCTGGGCCAGCTCGTCCGCATTCTCCTCAGCTGCCTTTTCTCCGATCTCGGGCTTGGCACCTGCACCAAGACCTTTGGTCAGCTTCTCTCCGATCTGCATGGCTGTAGGAGCCTTGCAAAACTGCAGGGCCTGCTTGTCCGTATTGATTCCAAGAAATTCCACACCAGCTATATTCTCATCAATCATGCGGTTAACCGCATTGTTTCCGGCACCACCTACTCCGATAACCAGAATTCTTGCGGCATTGTCCGCCTCATTTATCTTAATCTCTAACAAGATTATATCCTCCTTTAACCATAAACAGCTTACTATATAAACCTAATTAATATAATATTTGATTTTCACAAAAATATCAACCATTTTTTAAACAAAATTCCAAGCAAATTATGTAAATTCATTTATCCTTCACAAACCGATAAGAAGTGACGGTTTCCGCCTCGTCATATGTGTCCAGATAAAGGGTTCCAGACAATCCGCCCAAAACAGGAAGCTGGTCCTTCAGTTCAGAAATTTTTCCGTTCATCTGGTCATTGCTTCCAAGAAAAACCCGGATATCTCCCATGAAAAGAGTAGCATCTCCCCGGGAATCATACCGGATCTGGTCAACAGGGATTTCTTTGGTGGATAAAAGCTGGGTAAGAGTCAGGATTTCACTGAAAATCTTTCCTTTCTCCACAGGAAGGGGCTGGTGCAGGGCAATATGCCCGAACTGCAGCCCAGTAACCCATGGGATCCCGTCCAGCTTTCCGCTGGAACTTTCCACAACGATGCCATCCTTATCAAAATACATGTAGCTGCCCATATAGGAGACATAGCCTACCACAGATTTTTCATAAACGATCACTTCTACCGTTACCGGGCTTTGGAATACGATTTTATAATCTTCCACAAAGGGGATCTGTTCATGTCTCTGAAAGCGGTCCTTGTAGAGACAAAAAACCGCATTCCTGTCCCAGCCATCCTTGAATATCATATCTATAATCTGCTCTGATGTGTACTTTTTATTGCCGGTCACCGAAATATTCCTGATCTGCAGCGACAAAAAAATGACAGTTCCCAGAAAAATCACGGCAGCGATTATACCAAATTTAACTCTTCTTCTGCTTTTTCTCAAATCTTTCATTCCAACCCTCTGATTGCTGCACCTAGACTGCTTAAATCACGGCATATGTCTTCATATCCCCGTTCAATGTGATGACACTCATGGATCTCGGTCACGCCCTCACTTGCAAGGCCCGCAACCACAAGGGCCGCGCCTCCCCGCAGATCCGTGGCAATTACCCGGTTTCCCTTTAAAGGATAAAGCCCGCGTATGACAGCCCGTTTTTCTTCTATTATAATATCTGCTCCAAGCTTTCGCAACTCTTTTGCCGTCCCAAACCGTCCCTCAAAAATAGTCTCCTTCAGTCTTCCCATGCCTTTTGAGGAGGCCATCACTGCCATTAGCTGGGACTGGAGATCCGTGGGGAATCCGGGATAGGGCTCTGTCATAACATCCATGCAGTCCGGGCGGCCTCTCATGGATACTTCCAGCTGACTTTCGTACCATTTTATCTCCGCACCCATTTTTTCAGCAAGATAAAGGGCAGCCGTTAAATGCCCGGGCCTGATTCCCTGGATCACGATATTTCCTTCTGCAGCCATAACCGCCATTAAATAAGTTCCTGCTACAATCCGGTCTCCGGCAACAGTGAATTCAGAATCCCAGAGTGCTTTCACACCTGTGACCGCCAGTCTGGAAGTACCGGTTCCATGTATTTTGGCACCCATATTGTTTAGAAATTCACATAGAGTGATGATTTCCGGTTCCTTTGCTGCTCCATGGATAACAGTCACTCCCTGGGCATATACGGCAGCCATCAAGGCATTTTCCGTAGCTCCCACACTGGGAAAGGGAAAATAAATATCGGCGCCCATCAAACGATTTGCGGACGCCACAAGCTTATCACCCTTTTCCTCAATTACGGCCCCGAGTTTCCGAAAGGCAGACAAGTGTAAGTCAATGGGACGCTCCCCTATGGAACACCCTCCAGGAAAACTGGTAACCGCATTTCCGGTCCTTCCTAGCAGCGGACCGGACAGCATGATGGAAGAGCGCATGCTTTTTATATATTCCTCCGGAATCTCCGCCTGTGTCACAGTCGATGCATCAATGGTCAAGGAATGACCGTCAAAGGTGCATATGCAGCCAATATGCTCAAGTATCCCCAGCATACAGAACACATCCTGTATCCTGGGGACGTTATGAATCACTGTTGTACCTTTATGGAGAACCGCTGCTGCCATCATCGGCAGTACAGCATTTTTGGAACCCTGAATTTTTATCTCACCTTTTAAGGATCGTAACCCCTGGACCTGTATGACTGACAATCCGGTACCTCCCATGGCTTCTTATATACTATCCTATGTAAAAAGTGAGAGAATGGTTTCACATCCCATTATTTTTCCAGCTTTATCTGGTTGGAAACGCTTAAGACTATGCCCATCTCCATCATGAGGAAAAGGACTGAAGTTCCTCCATAGCTGATAAAGGGAAGTGTAATTCCGGTATTTGGTATGGTATTAGTCACAACCGCAATGTTTAAGATGACCTGTATGGCAATGTGGCCCATGACACCTACAACCAGCAAAGCTCCGAACAGATCCGGCGCATTATCCGCAATGAGCATAAACCGGTAAATCATAAAAAGGAAAATCAGAATCACGGAAACCGCTCCAAAAAGTCCCAGCTCCTCACAGATGATGGAAAATATCATGTCGTTTTGTGCTTCCGGCACAAACCCCATCTTCTGTATGCTTTCCCCAAGTCCTCTTCCCACCAGACCGCCGGAACCTATGGCATACAGTCCCTGAAGCACCTGATACCCCCCAGTGGAGGGATAAGCCTCCGGTTCCAGCCATACCAGAATACGGCCTAACTGGTAATCATGGAGGATATTCATCTTTTCCAGAACAGTTGCCATTGGCCCGGCAAAAGCCAGCAAGCCTACGCCTGCAACACCGCAGGCAAAAAACGGCCATTTCTTTTTGCAGGCTACAAACAGCATAACAAAAGCGATTCCAACAATAATGATTCCGGAACTTAAGTTGTTAGCCGCTACAATCCCCGCAATAGGAAGGGTAGTCACGATTACCAGGATGACACCGTTTCTCGTATTAATATTTCTTCCCATCTGAACGATCAGAACCGCCAGCATGACAATAAGGGCAATCTTTACAAATTCCGTAGGCTGGAAAGATAAGCTTCCTACTCCCAGCCACCTTCTTTTTCCGTTAACCTTACGTCCTACCAGAGATACCGTAATCATAAGAACATAAGAAAGTACGTAGGCAAATACGGCGAACCTGGCGTACCAGTGGTAATCCATTTTGGATATTACGATCATAATGACAAAACCTGCCAGCGCGATCTTGGCCTGCCTCATCATGAAATATGCGGCATCATTGAATTTAAGCTGGGCAGCGTAAGAACTGGCACTGTAAATCATGACCAGGCCAAAAACAGACAGAAATATTACAGTAAATAAGAGACTGTAATCATAAAAACGGCGCGGTTTATTCTTTTTCTTCACTGGCCTCTTTTCTGCCATATCATTCCTCCTCGCCTGCTGCTATTTCATTCATGACATGTTCCATGGCATATTTAATCCGGTGGATTTATGCCGCCATGGCATTTATTGTCCGGCGGATATCACCCGGCATTGACATTCACAATTTAACGAAAAAAGCACCCAAAAATTATGAATGACGGGCATTCGCCCTATAGAAACATCTGTAAGTTTGATACTTTGTGAGCAAGCTCCCACGCATAATCGACGGCATGGCTCATCGCTTTTACATGTTCCGGACACACTCCTTGAAGATTTCGCCACGTTCTTCATAGCACTTAAACATTCCCCAGCTGGCACAGGCCGGGGACAGAAGCACGTGATCCCCTCTGTTGGCGTAAGAGGCGCAGACCTTTACCGCTTCCTGCATATCCTCTGCATACATTACATTAGTAAAACCATGCCTGGCTGCGCACTCAGCGATTTTTTCCCTGGTCTGCCCCAGTAGCACCATGTACTTTACCTTACCGTCAAAGGATTCTATCCATTCGTCATACTGAGAGTTCTTGTCATAGCCGCCGGCAATGAGCAGAGTAGGCCCCGGCATGGCTTTGATTGCCTGGATGGCTGCATCAGGATTGGTTCCCTTGGAATCGTTGAAATATTTTACCCCGGCTTTTTCAGCAACAAATTCAATCCGGTGCTCCACCGCCTTGAATTCACGGACCACCTTCCTGATTACATCCATGGGAACTCCCATTTGGGCTGAAATAGCGGCGGCAGCCATAATGTTTTCATGGTTATGGCGGCCCAGGAGCTGGATCTCATGAATATTGGCAATCTCCGTCTTTTCTCCGTTATGGTTCCAGATGATCCTGTCCCCTTCCATGCAGTAACCCTCCTCCAAAAACTGGCGGCTGCTGAAGTAGACGGCCTTAGGCGTTAAGGCGGCACCAAATTCCCGTAATACCGGATCATCAAAATTTAAAATACAGGAGTCCTGAGGTCTTTGGTTTGATGTAATCCGTTCCTTTACTTCTATGTAACATTCCATGGTTTTATGACGGTCTAAGTGGTCAGGTGTTATGTTTAAGATGGCGCTTACATCCGGCCGGAAGTCTGTAATGGTCTCAAGCTGGAAGCTGCTGATCTCGGCAACCGTCACGGAATCACCGCCAGTCTTTAAGGCTTCCTCCGTATAGGGAACTCCAATATTGCCCACTACAAATACCTGGTCATAATGTGCCTTCATAATTTCTCCCGTAAGGGCCGTAGTGGTTGTCTTACCATTGGTTCCGGTGATTGCTGCCAGTTTTCCTTTTGCATGGTGGTAAGCCAGCTGGATCTCACTCCAGACCGGAATATCCGCTTCTTTTAAGACAGAGACAAACGGCGCATCCATGGAAATACCGGGGCTAATAACACACAAGCTAACATCGGTAAGATCCTCCTTCTTAAGCTCCCCCAATAAAACGGAAACACTCTCCTCTTCTCCCAACCGTCCAAGCAGCTCTTCCTTATGAAGGGCGGCATTGCTGTCGTAAAGAATCACTTCACCGCCTGTTTTAAGGATCAGCCTGGAAGCGGCAATTCCGCTTTTTCCGCTGCCGGCAACTAATATTTTCTGATTCATATGGTTTCTCTCCTATAATCCAAGGTATGCAAGCATGCAAAGAACCGCTGTCACAATGGCAAAAACAGCAACCACCCGGGTTTCTGACCAACCGCTAAGCTCAAAGTGGTGATGGATAGGTGCCATCTTAAAAATCCTTTTTCCGCCTGTTCTCTTAAAATATGTCACCTGAATGATGACAGATAATACTTCGATCAAATAAATGAAACCGATAATGGCGATGAAAACAGGGATCTGCATCATAAACGCACTGGAGGCAACAAAGCCTCCCAGTCCAAGAGAACCGGTATCTCCCATGAACACTCTGGCAGGATACACATTAAACAGCAGAAAACCCAGAAGACTTCCCACCACTGCACCGGTAATGGGACTGATGCCCGTATTTTCCCCAATTGACACTACGGTCAGGAACGTAGCTACCAGAATGGTAACGCTGGTACAAAGTCCATCCAGGCCATCCGTGAAATTTACCCCGTTATCAGTCCCTATAACAATAAAAAATACCGCCGGCACAAAGAATATGCCTAAATTCAGATACAGCCCTTTTTCAAAGCCTCCGGTAAAGGGGATCAGCATTTCGGTCCCCACATCCTTTGAATGAAGCAGATAATAGGCAAAAATGCCTGTGATGATTAACTGACCTGCCATCTTTTGAACTGGCGTAAGCCCCTCTGACCGCTTCATTACGATCTTGATGTAATCATCAAGGAATCCTACGATACCAAATCCTACGGTCACAAAAAGCACTGGAATGATCTTGGGATACTGCCTCACATAAAACAGCGACGTAATGATGATGCTGGTCAATATGATAAGCCCTCCCATAGTTGGAGTTCCCTGCTTTTTCAAATGGCTTTCGGGCCCTTCCTTGCGGACCTCCTGACCAAATTTCAGCCTGTGAAGAAATGGTATTACAATGGGACACAGCATGGCGCTGATGGCAAATGCTATGATGATTGCCAGAATCGTTTCGTTAATCATGTCACACCTCAATATTTTATGTATTTGTATTTCAAAAGTACACAGTAAGTAGTATACGTCTTTTTGCTTGAATAATCAACCATAGATTCGAAACGCCGAAACAGTTTTTTCCTCCGTTGGCTGGATTCCCAGGTATGGAAGAATATTCTTAAAAATATCTGCAATGACCGGTGCAGCAATGGTTCCGCCGTAATAAATCCCCTGAGGCTCATCGATGGTAATGAGGGCTATCACCTGGGGATTATCTGCCGGAGCAAAGCCTATAAAAGACGAAATGTACTTTTTCAGACTTCTTGGAAGTTTTTCAGAGGTAGCTGTTTTTCCGCCCACCCGGTAGCCGTTGACCTGCGCCCTTTTTCCGCTTCCCTCCGCCACGACCTGTTCCAGAATATAACGCATGGTTTCGCTGGTTTGCGGGGAAAGGATCCCCTCTTTTACAGGATAAGTGAAGGTATTGACCGAAGATCCGTCTGTGCTCACTGATTTCACTCCAAAATGAGGAGTGACACGGTTCCCTCCATTAATTATGGCAGAGGCAGTGGTGATCAGCTGCATGGGAGTGATCTGGAATGACTGGCCAAAGGAAACGGTTGCCAGTTCCACAAGCCCCATATCTTCTTTTTTGTGCATAATGGTCGATGCTTCCCCGGGAAGGTCGATCCCGGTTTTTCCCTTTAAGCCAAACTGTTCAAAATATTTATAGTAATTATCCACGCCAAGCCGCTGTCCTACATCGATCAAAACAGGGTTGCAGGAATTCATCATGCCCTGAAGAAAGGTTTCCGAGCCATGGCCTCCTACCTTATGACATCTGATTTTACGATCTTCTACCACCCGGAAGCCGGGGCATGAAAAATTGTCGTCAAGCTTCACCGCACCTGCTTCCAGCCCTGCGGCCGCAGTAACGATCTTAAAAGTAGAGCCCGGTTCATAGGTGTCGTTAATGCATGGATTTCTCCACATCTTGTTAAGGAGATCCTGTTTTTCTTTGTCAGATGCAGGAACTCCTGCATCCATAGTTAGCGTAAACGGATCATTTAAATTAAATTCAGGTGCATTTACCATTGCCATTATTTCCCCGTTCTGTGGATTCATGACAATGATCGACACTCTTTTTGCACCCTTTTTCTCCATCACCTGATATGCTGCCTGCTCACAATACCGCTGGATATTCACATCCAGGCTGATATATAAGTCCTGTCCTGCCACAGGCTCGATTCTGTCCTCTGCCGCATTTTCAATCTCAATTCCCGCTGCATCGGACATGGTCAGAATTTTTCCGTTAAGGCCTTTTAAGTATTGTTCGTATTTTACTTCCAGACCGATGATTCCCTGGTTATCCCCTCCTGTAAAACCGAGTACCGTAGAAGCCAGGGTATCATAAGGATAATAACGCTTATAATCCTCATCCACCTTTACGCCTTCTAAATGATAGCTGCGGATCTGATCTCCCAGAGCCTTGTCTACATTCGTCTTAATAATTTCCCTGGAACTGTATTTTTCTACCTTTTTCCGAACTTCATCCTCCTGAAGGCCCAGCTCTCTGGAAAGGACCGCGACAACTTCATCCGCCTTTCTGATCTGGTTGTGTATGACCGATATGGTACATACCGTCCGGTTAGTGGCAATGACCATCCCATTGGCATCAATGATATTTCCTCTGGCGGCTTTTATGGTCCTTTCCCGTTCATGAAGGTCTAATGCCATGGCACCGTAATGCTCAGAACGAAAAATCATTAGAAAAATAAGCCGCCCCATAAGTCCTGTCATGGCAAGAAATAACAGGAAAAACAGGATGGCTATTTTCTCTCTGTGATGTGTCTTATTCGAACTCATCCACTGCTCCATCACCATTATTTCTACAGTATATGAATTTCCGGAGTTTTTATGAGTTCTAAAAAAAAGTTCCTTACTGACCCGGGGTCTCATCTGAAGGAAGTGAAGCCGGCAGATCGGAGCCGTCATCTCCTGCCTCTCTGTTGACATACTCTTCCGATGGATTTAAATACTCATCCGGGACCGGCTGCCCATCTTCCAAGGTAGGAACCGCTCCAGTGGTTTCTTCTGTTCCAGATTCCCCTGAGGCGGTTTCTTCCTGGGAAGCCCCTTCTGTTTCGCTGGTGATACCTTCCTGACCTGGAAGCTTTGCCGCCTCATCCGGCAGCGGTGAAGATTCCACATCGGTATCCGGAAACACATTTAAATAAGGAAGAATCTCAGTCATAATCTTCTGAAAAATCTCGCTGGCATAGGTGCTGTGAGGCTGATCCTCCACATGGGGTTCATCAACCACAACGTAAACCAGAACCTGCGGATTATCCGCCGGGGCGTAGCCGCAGAAGGACACCACGTAATTGGTCTTGTCACGGGGAATCTTCTCCGCTGTACCGGTTTTTCCGGCAATTTTATATCCTGTCACCTTTGCGGCTCCTCCGGTTCCTCCTGCCGCATTAACAGTCTTAAACAGCGATTCATTGATGAACTTTGTGGTGGATTCCGATACGGTTTCCCTGACCAGGACTGGTTCTGCCTTTTTTATCACAGAACCCTGCTCGTTTAAGATTTGCTTCACCACATGAGGTTCATAGTAGGAACCGCCGTTGATCACAGAGCAATAGGCCGCAGCCATCTGGATCATGGTACAGCTGAAGTTCTGTCCAAAGGAATTGGTCGCCAGATCCGTAGGTCCTGCCGTATTCTGGGTGTAAACCAGAGTCTTGTTGTCCGCTTCTCCAGGCAGGTCAATTCCTGTCTTGGAACCGAATCCAAAAATCTGCTGGTACTTATAGAACTTCTCTTTTCCCATCTGCTGGGCAATACGCATCATGACCACATTACAGGATTTCATCAATCCCTCCTGAACGGTAATAAGGCCATGGCCAAACCTGCTGACGCAGTTGATCTTATGTCCTCCGACTTCCAGGAACTTATTGCATTCGTAGGTTTCATTTCCGGTAATGGCCCCTTCTTCCATGGCGGCGGAGACGGTAAATATCTTTTCTGTTGATCCCGGTTCAAATCCATCGCTGATGCAGAAATTGCGCCAGGTCTGGTTCCATGCCACCTGAGTCCCCAGTGACATAATTTCTTCGTTGGTATAATGTTGTGTAACGCTTGCTTCCGTTAAAGGCTGGGCGTCCTTATTCTTTCTCTTGTAATCGTCCATCGCCTCCTTGATCCCAAGCTGGCGGAGCACATCATCGGTATACTCCGGCCTTAAGGTTCTGGGATTGTTTAAATCAAAAGCCTTATCGTTTGCCATCGCCAGGACTTCGCCGTTATTGGGGTCCATAACGATTACGCCCACCCGCTTGCTTCCTGTATTCTGTTCCCATTGGGAAATATATTTTTCAATGATCTTCTGAATATTTACATCCATGGTGGAAACCACATTGTTGCCGTTAGAGGCTGGTTTAATGACTCTTTCTAAGTTAGAATCGTCATTTAAGTACCCATATTCCCTTCCGTTGGTTCCCATAAGAGTCGTATTATAATACTGCTCGATTCCTCCTGACCCATCCATGCCGTCGCCGTTTGCAAAACCAATGATGTTGCAGCCCATAGAATTATAGGGATACACCCGTTTGTATTCATCCTCAAACCAGATCCCCTTAATGGCCTTCCCACCCTTTTTCAGAGTCTCCGCCTGCTCAGCCTTGTACTTTTCATACTTTTCCTTATCGTCATATGTCAGCTGCTTTGCATAGCGTACATACTGTTTATCCTTCTTCTCCTGGATCAGATTCATGATTTCTGTCCGGTCATAGCCAAAGCATTCTGTCAGAGCTGACAAAGTCGGCTCCAGAAAAGCCTCCTGATCTGACATGATCTGCTTGGGATCCAGGATTAAATTGTATACTTTTTCACTGGTAGCCAGGTAGGTTCCATTCCGGTCCATGATGTCCCCGCGCCGAAAGGGAATGGTACGGCTGTCGTATTCCTGCTGGGACAGCACGATCTGGTTATAATCTTCCTTTTTATTCGTCATCAGATTATACAGGGTCAAAACTAATGCAAACAAAGCCAGCGTAATTACCAGAACAGTAATCGCCAGCTTTTCCTGCATATAACGGGGAAATACCTTACTCTTTTTATTCCTGTTTTTATTAGTGCTTCGGGATATCCTCATTCTGTCTTACATACTCACTTTCCGTCTTATCATAGTGAAGGATCTGGTCTTTGTTCGCATAGACCATACCAAGTTCCTCAGTAGCTACTTTGTATATATGGTCTAAATCGACGGAAGTGTTGATGTTCATTTCCAGTGCATCATTTTCAGTTTTCAAATGTTCCAGTTTTGCTTCTAAAAGCTCAACGCCATGGATATTGGCTGTAATAGAGGACTGCAAATGCAGATAATTCACGCACAGGCAGAGGGTGCAGACTGCAGCAATGGTCAGCATGACCACATAAGGCAAGTCCATCTGCAAGGCTTTTTCACGGTTTCTTCTGACCTGATGGTTTACCGGCGGACGACGGTTTTCATCTGGTGTATGGACCGGCAATGGAACCGGCATGGCTTTACGAACAGTATTTCCCTGTACGTAAGAGGAATTCCCATAGGAACGCACATTCTTTCTTGCAGCCACTCTCTCTTCCTCCCTTTTATATTCGTTCAAACACCCGAAGTTTTGAACTCTTTGAACGTTTGTTTTCTTCTATCTCTTCTTCTGATGGTACAATGGGCTTTCTTGTAATCACTTTGCCCTTACTCTTCCTTCCGCAGACGCAGACAGGAAAATCAGACGGACAAATGCACGGATTCTCGTTGGTCCTAAATCTTGTTTTCACCATCCTGTCTTCCAGGGAATGAAACGTGATAATGGACAGCCGCCCTCCCGGATTTAACAGATCAATCATGGTATCAAGTGATTTGTTTAAAACCTCCAGTTCCTTATTCAGTTCGATTCTTATGGCCTGAAATGTTCGTTTAGAGGGGTGTCCTCCCACTGCCCTTACCCTCGCAGGTATGGCCTCTTTGATGATTTCCGTCAGTTCTCCGGTTGTCTCAATGGGCTTTCCCTGTCTGGCCCTTACAATATGTTTTGCAATATTCTTTGCAAACTTATCCTCACCATAATCCCGTATGATCCGGTATAAGTCAAATTCACTGTAGGAATTGATGATATCGGCTGCCGTCTGCTCATTCCTCTGGTCCATCCGCATGTCCAAAGGCGCATCATCTTCCCTGTAGGTAAATCCTCTTTCCGGCTTATCAAGCTGGTAAGAGGATACCCCAAGGTCTAAGTAAATTCCGTCCACCTTTTCAATTCCCAAATCCTTTAGTACTGTCTGTATATTTTCGTAATTGCTTCTTACGACTGTTACCTTATCTTCATAATCCTTCAGCCGTTCTGCGGCTGCCTTAATGGCATCCCCATCCTGATCAATTCCGATTAATCTTCCGTATGTTCCCAGGCGCTTACACACTTCCAAAGCATGTCCGCCTCCTCCCAGCGTTCCGTCCACATAAATTCCGTCCGGCTTTACATTCAGGCTGTCAATGGTCTCATAAAGCAGCACTGACTTGTGTTCAAACATCATATACCAAGTCCTTCCATAGCTTCCGCGATTTCTTCCATATCTTCATAGGTATTGGCTGCGATCCATGCATCCTTGCTCCAGATTTCAATTCGGCTTCCCACTCCCACGAGAACCGCGTCCTTGTCAATACCCGCATGCTCCCTTAATACTGCCGGAAGAAGAATCCTTCCCTGCTTGTCCACCTCACAGGTGGTTGCTCCGGCCAGAAAGAATCTGGAAAACTTTCTGGCATTGGTGTTGGTCAGGGGCAGGCTTTTCAGCTTATTTTCCAGGGCAGTCCACTCATTGTTATCATACACAAATAAACAGCCATCTAGTCCCTTCGTTACAACGAATTCGTCTCCTAGCTGCTCTCTGAACTTCGATGGGACGATGAGACGCCCCTTTGCATCGACTGTATGATTGTATTCTCCCATGAACATACCAATCACCTGCTTGTACATTGGTAGGGTTTTGGACCACTATCCCACCATTTTCTACCACTTTGCACCACTTTCCTCCACTTATGGTTTAATTCTAGTACATTTGCCGGGAAATAGCAAGAACAATTTCGTATAAATTTCATTTTGATTTGGCTACTCTGTAACTGCGGACACCATGCCTTAGATTTCTTCCAAAATATGGAAAAAGCACCTCCTGAGGCAGTGTCGGGGAATACACTGGTCAGGAGATGCCTGTTTATTTTCTATTTAGTTTTCTTTGCTGTAAGCCACTCCCAGCTTTGCCGGTACATTAAAATTCCTTCTTGATACGGTAAGCACAATGGTCAGCAGATAAGGCATTGCAATGAATAATTCGTTGGGGAAATAGCTTCCTCCTCCCACCGACTGCATATATATGGCGATGGCCTCCGTAAGTCCGAAAACCACGGTTCCTGCGACGGCTCCTTTGGGATTCCAGTTGCCAAGAAAGCATATGGCAAATGCGATCCAGCCGCGGCCGCCGATGATATTTGTGGTGAACATTCCCAAATATCCTACAGAGTAGAATGCACCTGCGATTCCTCCCATGACTCCTGCCAGCAGGACGGTAAAGAACCGGACCGCATTCACATTGATGCCGGCTACATCCACTGCTTCCGGATTTTCCCCGGTAGAACGAATGGTCAGACCAAAGGAAGTTTTAAATAAAAGGAAATAGGAAGCTGGAATGAGAAGGTAAACCACATAAGTCAATAAATTCTGCCGGAAGAAAACAGGGCCAATGACTGGAATCTGACTGAGGAGGGGAATGGCGATCTCAGGCAGAGGGCTGATTTTTAAAGGTGCGGTTGGGACTCCGAACAATACCCTTTGTAAATAGGTACAGATTCCTGCTGCCAGTACATTAATGGCAGTACCTGTCACAACCTGGTGCTGTTTTAAATAAATACATACGACGCCATATACGGCTGCTGCCACAAGTCCTGATAGAATCGCGGCAAGAATGCCGATGAATGCGCTGCCGGTCAGATAGGTTCCCACAAATCCACCCCAGGCCCCCATAAGAAATATCCCTTCAATGGCAGTAACCATCATACCAGAACGCTCTGCGATTACTTCAGCTATGGAGCCAAACAGCAGTGGAGTACTCATCATCAGAGCACGTTTTAATAAGCTTATGATCATAACCTGTTTCACGCTCCTTTCTGCAGTCTGCGCTTCTCTCTCCTGTTTTCCATATAGTGCCGGAAGAAATAGGATATGATAACGAACAGCATGACGAATCCCTGCATCAGATCTACAATGCTTGCAGGAACATTGACCCCTGGCATGCGGCCCATGAGATTTCCCATGACACCCAATGCACCAAATAATACAGAGGCAAAAATAATTCCAATGGGATTGGCATTCGCCAGTATGGCGATACCCAGACCGGCGGAACCTACTCCGCTGTTAAAATCCTGGATCAGCATATGCTGAACCCCGTTAACTTCTGTGAATCCGGCAGCACCTGCCAGGGCGCCGCTGATAAAAAATGCGGTCACAAAGATCTTATTGGAATCAATTCCTGACATCCTGGCTGCGGAAGCGTTACTTCCAACTGCACGGATCCTGTATCCCAGAGGTGTTTTATAAAGCAGGATCCAAATGCCTACGGCAGCCAGAACTGCAAGTATAAATCCGATATGAAGCCTGGTTCCCTTTACGATGACAGGAAGCCATGCCGCCCTTGTTATGGCATCTGTCTGCGGGTACTCTCCCTTGGATTCCTTTAAAAATGTGCGCAGCAAATAATTCATGACCGCCAAAGCAACATAGGTGGACATCATACTGACCAGAAACTCATTGGCCTTGTAGCGTGCCTTTAAAAATCCGATCAAAGCTCCCATAAGTCCTCCAGCCAGTGCCGTTGTAAGGCACACAAGGATCAGAAGCAGTGCTGTGGGTACCTTTCCGTCAAGCTGTAAAGACAGGGCTATGGCTGCAACAGAACCCATATAAAACTGTCCCTGTGCGCCAATGTTAAATAAGTTAGCCTTAAAGGTAAACGCAAACGCCAACGCTGTAAAAATAAGAGGCGTTGCCTTTAAAAATACTTCTCCCATGGTATATTTATCCGTAAACATGGTCTTAATGGAATATACAAATACCTCTCCCGGATTAATATGCAGCAGCAAAAGCATGAGGCCGCTTAAGAGCAGGCCGGCAATGATGGCAGCAGCATTTGTCACGATCATGTCTCTGATTTTTGTATTCATGCCTTACGCCTCCTTCTCCTCTTTGTAGCCGGCCATTAATAGACCGATCCGTTCTGTGTTTAGTTGGTCATGATCGTAGATTCCCATAAAAGAACCTTTGTAGATCACGGCGATTCTGTCGCAAAGCTGGAAAATCTCAGACAGTTCTGTGGATACCAGAAGGATTCCCTTTCCATTTCGACCCTCTGCCAGAATGTTGTTGTGAATGTTATGAATGGCTCCTAAGTCCAGACCCCTGGTAGGCTGATCCATGATCAAAACCTTGCCTGCATTTCCCACTTCCCTGGCAAGAATGACTTTTTGCTGGTTTCCCCCTGACAAACCCTTGATCTGGGCATCCGGGCCGGGTGCCTTGATTTCAAATTCATCAATGGCTTTCTGCGTATCATTCTGGAGTTTCTTCCTATTTAAAAGGCCATGGACCGTCCACTTTTTATCAAAGCTGGTCTTTAACATCATATTTTCAGCCAGTGTCATGTCTCCCACCATGGCATCCCTGTAACGGTCCACCGGAACGTATCCGATCCCTAAATCAATGCGTTCCCTTACGGAAGAGGCTGTAATATCCCTGCCGCTTAAAAGTACCTTTCCAGAAGTAACGGGGAGCGCACCGCAGATCACTTCACAAAGCTCTTCCTGTCCGTTTCCGCTCACTCCCGCTACTCCGAAAATCTCACCTTCCATAATCTGGAATGACAGGTCACTTAATAAAGGAGTCTCCCCTTTGCGCTGAACGGTGACTGATTTCAATTCCAGGCAGACCCTTTTTTCTTTTTTCTCTCCCGCCTGATCCCGCTTTGGTGCCACCATTTCCTTTCCCATCATCAGCCTGGTCAGTTCCACCTCATTGGTGTCCTTTGCAGAAAGGTCTCCCGTAAGCCTGCCGTTCCTCATAACAATGATCCGGTCAGCCACCTCCATTACCTCCTTCATTTTATGGGTGATGAAGATAACAGAATTTCCTCTGGAAGTATACTCTTTTACAAACACCATCAGGGTATCAGCTTCCTGCGGCGTCAGAACTGCCGTAGGCTCATCCATGATCAATAAGCTTGTCTTCAAATAAAGGGCTTTTAAAATCTCCACCTTTTGCTGCACTCCCACTGCAAGCTCCTCCACCTTGGTATCGACAGGAATTTGAAACCCGTACTGGGCCGACAGTTCCTCTACCTCCTTTTTGCATTTCTCATAATCAATGACGCCGTTTACATTGCCTAAAATAATATTTTCCGTGACCGTATGCGCGGATACCAGGGAGAAATGCTGCTGAATCATAGAAATTCCTAAAGCCATGGCATCTTTGGGGGAGTTGATTTTCTGCTCCTTTCCATCCATCAGGATCTGACCCTCATCCGCACGGTAAAGACCGTAGAGGATCTTCATAACAGTGCTTTTCCCTGCTCCGTTCTCACCTAACAGCGCCAGCACTTCCCCCCTATTTACGGAAAAAGAAATATCCTTGTTTGCCACCACCCTGGCAAAATATTTCGATACATTCTTTAATTCAAAAAACGGTGTATTCACGAAGCTCCTCCTCTTCTTAGGAAATAAAACACGCTTTGCGGGTTTTTCTTATTTGACGTAACATTTGCCGATTGAACATGTAAGCGTACGTTCGGCTCATTGCCCGTGCAAACAACGAGGGCTTCGCAGTTGAAACAATCTTGTTTTTTCCTGCAGCAGCCCTCCGGTTTTCTCTTATTTCTCAAACAACGCCTGTAAATCTACCTTTCCATCTTTGAAATCCTTAATTCCCTGATCAACCGCATCTTTTATTTCCTGGGTGATATTGTCGGTATATACCGGTACAAAGATATCTTCATTAATTCCTGCTTCATGAACCATATTACCGGAAAGCTTGCCATCCATATAAAGGCCCAGAGCCCAGATATAGAAATTTTTAAAATCAAAATTAACAGAAGCTACGACAGTATTGGGATCAATGGTTGTCTGATCACTGGAAAAGCCGATAAATTTTGCACCCTTCGCTTTTGCTGCCTCAATACTTCCGAGACCTACCTCATTGGCATAAACAAACAGGGTGTCTGCTCCGTTGTCGATCATCTGCTCTGCCATCTGCTTGCCAAGGGCTACGTCATTCCAGCTGTTTGCATAGGCTCTCGTGGCCTTTGCACCGGAGATACCGCGGCTTTCTGCAATTTTTACTGAGTTCTTTTCATATACATCCATCAAGTGCTCCATGGGTTCATTGGGAAAGCCTCCGATGGTTGCGAAGTTACCGTTTTTTGTCACATTTCCCGCAAGGATGGAAGCGATATAACTGGCTTCATATTCCTTTGGAAAGATGGGAGCCACATTGTCTCCATCACATTTGGAACCATTTACCGCACAAAAAGTGGTATCCTTATAATTGGGAGCCACTGCTGCCACTGCTTCATCAAACTGAGAACCGGCCGCCATAATAAGATCATAGCCTCGTTCCGCATATTCACGGAATGTGGATTCATAGTCAGAAGCCTGCACATTTTCTATATATTCCATTTTCGTGCCCAGCTTTTCGTTACATGCTGTAAGGCCTGCATAGTTTGTGGCATTCCAGCTTTGATCATTGATCGGTCCTGGAAGGATCAGGACAATTTTATAATCCGCAGCACTCTTTCCGCTTGCCTGAGCCTTTGTTTCAGCCGCCCCTTCTGTCTTACCTCCACTACTGCAGCCACTGAGTACAAGTGCTGCTGCCGTTATCCCTGCCATGAGCAATGCGCCAAATCTTTTCTTCATACGAAATTCCTCCTTTTTTTGAGTCTGTCCTCAGTCAGATATCCTGCAGCTTCCTAAGGGTTCAAGCGAGTTTACCTTCGGTATGCTGCCTTCGTGGAAATTAATCTGAAAGTGATACCATGCTGGCCTGATTCACAGACGCTTGTAAGTTGTTTGTGATAATAGATTATCATTTTCCGGCATTGGCCACAATTCTATTAGATTACTATTTATACCAAAATATTATGTTTTTTGTTATTATGAACAAATAAAAGAAAGACAGGAGAAACTTTTTAGTCATTTTCCCGTCTTTATTATTTGATTCTAAGGAGTTTATCGTCTGTTCCGGTACTCCAGCGGAGTGATTCCATATGCTTTCTTAAAGGCGCTGCTGAAATATTTCGCTTCTCTATAACCCACCATTTCCGCCACATCTGCCACCTTATATTCTACATGGTTTAAATAGGACTTTGCCTTTTGCATCCGGTATTCGGTCACATATTCCATAAGATTCTTTCCTGTATGGCGTTTAAAAAGCTCACACAAGTAGTTAGGAGAAAGATGAAGTTCCCTGGCCATATCCTTTAGGGTGATCTTACCTCCATAATGGACCTCAATATACTGGATGGCTTTCACCACCAGCAAATTCCCGACTTCATTTTCCCCTTCCGCTGACTGATTTTGTTTCCCGTCTTTTTCTGAGGCTTCCGGCTGAAGCTCCCGCTCCACTTCTCTTAACACGGAAATAAGCTCCCTTGGGTCCGTAGGCTTTAGCAAATATCTGGTCACCCCCAGTTCAATGGCCTTCTGGGCATAGGAAAAATTGCTGTACCCGCTTAAAATAATGATTCGGAGCTTTAAGTTTCTTTCCCGAATCTGGCGGATCAGCTCAAGGCCTGAGACTTCCGGCATTTTTATATCCGTAATGATCACATCGGCCTCCAGTTCATACAAGGCCTTAAGGGCAGAACGGACATCTTCAAATATCCCTGTCACTTTAAAGCCTTCCTGGGCATCCAGCAGCTTAAAAAGTCCCTTTCTGATTTTTGGTTCATCATCCACGATGATCAGCTTCATGTCTGGCATTTTCTCCTTTCTCTGTACCCAATTCCGTTACCGGCCGGTGTTCTTTCGGTATTCGCAGGCTTACAATGGTTCCTTTTCCATAAATGCTTTCTATGACAATCCCATAAGGATCCCCATAATGAAGTCGGATGCGCCGGTCTACGTTCCTGATCCCGATTCCGGTATGGCCCTCCTTTTCTATATCAGGTAATTCATCCCTGATATGACTAAGCTGGCTTAAGGTCATACCAATACCATTATCCTCCACCGAAATGATCATATCATCTCCAACCCCTTTTATCGTGATGGAGATGTTCCCTTTCCGGTTTCTGGGTTCAATTCCATGGGTGATGGCATTTTCCACAATGGGCTGCAGAATCAGTTTCGGAACCTGGACAGCAGCCAGGTTTTCCTCCACTTCAAGGGAATATTCCAGCCGCTCTTCCAAACGGTTTTTTTGGATTTTTAAATAACACTGCACATATCCGATTTCCTTTTCCAGAGGCACAAAGGCATGTTCATCCTCTATGCTGTAACGCATTAGGCCTGCCAGGGAAAGAATGATATCACTGATATCATATTCTTCCCGGTCGATGAGCATCCAGTTGACAGAGTCTAAGGTATTATAAAGAAAATGGGGATTGATCTGTGCCTGAAGAGCCTGGACCTCCGCATTTTTCTGAGCGATCTTCTCCTGATAAACCTGGCGGATCAGGGTATTGATCTCTTCCAGCATGTAATTAAAGGATTCTGTCAGTTCACCAATTTCATCCTTTCTTTTATTTGAGACCCGGACAGTAAAGTCTCCCTTCTGTACCTGCCCCATTGCCCTTGAAAGCCGCTTGATAGGACCTGCCATGGTGTAAACCAGGAGAACGATGACCACGGCTATTCCTAAGGTACTTACCGTTCCCACCAGCCATATGGCCTTGTTTAAATCCTCTGCCTGGGGAAATAACCCCTCAAAAGGTATGGCCGAATAGGATTTCCAGCCAGTGATGCCATTGTATTGCCCGCAGACATAGTATTTCTTGCCATTCCATTCCAGTTCAAAACGGCGGATCCCCCGTTCAAAACGGTCGTTGATTTCTTCCTGCCAACCATTGTTTATCTTGGGATTGCTGCAAACCACCTGCCCCTTTTGGTCCACAATAAACAGATATTGGTACTGGAACAGCCCCTGGTTCCCCAAAAGAAGATTGCTGAACATATCGGGATCCAGTTCAATCACCATGACTCCTAAGTTTTTTTCTTCCTCCTTGTCCTGGATAGCCCTGACAACAGTCACTGCCTGATGCTCTTCTCCGGAAGGTGAAAAAAGCTTTGGCATGATACCTGTCCACACCGTTTTATTATTTCTGCCGCCAAGCGCCTCATCGTAGCTTTTAAGTATATCCTTTGAAAGATACATTGGTCCGGAACCGTGGGTCTTGACTGTTGTATACATTACCTGGGATGTGTTGATGATGGAAATGTCCATCTGCTCTCCAACGGATTTTATAAGGCTCCGGCAGTACTCATCAAGATAAGTCCTGTTGGCCCGCTGATCCCCTTCATCCCAGCCTGGAGTGCATGCATCCCGCACCAGCTGGCTGACCACCGCATTGTCAAGGATCTCCATGATATAACGGACCTTAACATTGATGTTAACATCAATGCGGTTAATGGTATCTGACATTTCCTGTTTTTTATTTTTTACCACAATGTCCTTGCTATGGGAAAAAGATAGACTCCCTATAATAGCCCCTTCCATCATGGCTGTTATAATAAAAACAAGAGTCAGCTTCATTCGGAACGACAAATGCTTCATTTTCCCACCTCCGGATACATTCTACCGTCTATGTAACAGTTTTCGACAATTCTAAGTTAAATATTACATCCCTCCGTCAGTTGTGTCAAATTGCTTTTCAGCAATCTCGCCGGAGTATTTCCATAAAAGTGCAGCGTCTTGCAAAGAACCTCCTGGAGCTTAATCTAAAGTTTCCCCAGTACCGCATGATAAAAAAAGGGTAAAAGCATCGCTGCTTTCACCCTTTTCCCGATTATATTCCGC
Organism: [Clostridium] saccharolyticum WM1; assembly: GCF_000144625.1. Classification (NCBI taxonomy): domain Bacteria; kingdom Bacillati; phylum Bacillota; class Clostridia; order Lachnospirales; family Lachnospiraceae; genus Lacrimispora; species Lacrimispora saccharolytica. The sequence goes on from NC_014376.1 coordinate 2,672,675, forward strand.
CTTTTTCCATTTTCGCGGAATTTAACTGATTATTCTTTCAAATGGTATTCATATATATCGGCAAAATTCTGCTTTTCGCAGTAATAAACAACAGCACCGGCACTGTCGTAAACCATCGAAATATCAGTATTCCATTGGCCGCTGCATTGCTTTACGGCATTCAATATTTCAAAGGCTCTGGACACTGTCATGGGTTTATTTTCGGACAATAATTCAGACCCTATCATGTACCGGCTGCAATGCATTTCTGCTCCCGCTTCTTTAATATCCTTAACCGAAACATTTGTCATGATCTGAAATTCCCCCTGTTTCAGAGGATTGTAGAGATATCCTCTTCCCGGCTCTATGATCCATGTATTTCCCATGGTTCCGCATATCATGTTATGAGTGCTCCAGCCAGGTACATTTACGATCTCTGTCTGTTTCAAAAAATCCTCCAAAGCATCCACTTGAACGTTACCGTCAATAATGCCTGAAATAAGTTTTGTGGTATGAACGACTCCTTTTGCCCGCCTGTATTCTCCTTTTCCATTAGATTCAACGCTAAGGTTATTAAAAAAGATCCCGGACTTATGAACCCCGAAACTTGGGCTTTTAGTTTTTCCTGTATCAACAGATACAATAAACCAATCCTTTTTTTTAGTATCGAAGCTGTATTTTAACCCATTGTTGTCAAAGTTCATCCCAATAAAGTAGCCATTGTCCGCCATTTTAATGAAACTGGTACACATGATCCTGCTCTCCTTTTGTATGAAATATTGGAATTTATTACAAAAAAAGCACGAAAAGAAATCCATCTCTTTCCGTGCTTTTCCCAAGCCTGCACAAAATACATTACAGACTTTCGGTATTAATAGCCTGCTGCAATATATTGTTCAATTAATTTATCCAGTTCCACACTTCTGTGATAAATAATATCTTCATCATCATGCTCAATGCTTTTATTTAATCTTTCCCTTGCTTCTTCAATATCGTGTATTAACTCTTCTTTTGACATCATCATATCATTACTTCTCCTTTGCTCTTTTTTCGTATCTGTCTGTGTTTGCAGAAGAGCACAAGAGTAGATATCACTACCAGAATTAATGACAGTGCCTGAGACACCGGAATGCCAGTACTAAAGAATATTAGCTGGTCCGTGCGGAGTCCTTCAATCCACACTCGTCCCAAACCATAGCCAAGCAGGTAAATAAAAAGCATCTCCCCATCAAACCTCTTGCGTTTTCTGTACCAAAGCATAAATAACAGCACGCATAGATTCCAGACCGATTCATAAAGAAAGGTAGGCTGTACCTGTATATACTCCACACCATCTTTTACGATCAAATGGTTCAAAAGCTCTCTTGATATCATATTCTCATTAACCAGCGCTCTTCTGATTCTCATAGCAAACAGGCTGTTGGTATATCCGCCAAACGCCTCGCAATTAAAGAAGTTTCCCCATCTTCCTATAATCTGCCCGGTTATCAATCCTAGGCATCCAGTGTCCGCCAAGGAAAAGAAGGAAAGTTTCTTTACCCTGGTATAAACAATTAGAGTCAAAACGGCCCCTATGACACCTCCATAAATGGCCAGTCCTCCTGCCCTGAGATTTAAAATTTGAAGCAGGTCATTCTTATAATTGTCCCAATCAAATAAAACATAATAGATCCGGGCTCCCATTATAGATATAATGATTGCATATAGGGTATAATCCAGATAAATATCCGGATTTTGTCCCCTGCGTTTTGCATCGCTTGTTGCAACCCAAAGACCTGCTAATATTCCAACCCCTATGATAATCCCGTAAAATGCAATGCGGAATCCAAATATTGAGATACTGTTTCGCAAATGGTCGATTGTAATTCCCAAATGGACAAAACTAATATCTGCCGTATTTGCCATTCGTCTTCTCCTTTCGATGTTTTCTTTATTTTACCCCGTGAAAACACAAAAATCAAACATATTCGCCCGACATATTCAACTATAATTCGACAAACTATTGATTCTTGTGTTTTTCCCTTTTATTTTTGCGGATAATATGCTATTCTATATTAGTTGCAGACAAAAATCAACCATAAATATAAACAATATTAGGAAGGTAATTGCTATGAAATTAGGTATTGTCGGATTGCCAAACGTAGGTAAAAGCACCTTGTTCAATTCTCTTACAAAGGCTGGGGCAGAATCTGCTAACTATCCATTTTGTACCATTGATCCCAATGTGGGAGTTGTTCCTGTTCCGGATGTGCGCTTAGGCCAGTTGGCCGCTCTTTATGATTCCGCAAAAATCACTCCTGCCGTTATTGAATTTGTGGATATTGCAGGACTTGTAAAAGGAGCTTCCAAAGGGGAAGGCCTGGGCAACCAGTTTCTTTCCAACATCCGGGAAGTAGATGCTATCGTCCATGTGGTCCGCTGCTTTGAGGATACCAATGTAATCCATGTAGATGGAAACGTAGATCCCCTGCGTGATATTGAAACCATAAATCTGGAGCTGATCTTTTCCGACTTGGAAATCTTAGACCGCCGCATTGCCAAAAGTACAAAAGGCGCCATGAATGACAAATCTCTTGCAAAGGAACTGGAGATTTTAAAAAGGATCAAAGTCCACTTAGAAGATGGAAAACTTGCAAGAGGGATGGAGATCGAGGATGGGGATGAAAAAGAATTCATATCTACCCTTAATCTTCTCACCTTTAAGCCTGTGATTTTCGCCGCCAATGTTTGCGAGGACGACCTGGCTGATGACGGAATTTCCAATGAGTATGTGGAAAGGGTTCGCAAATTTGCAAAAGAGAATGATTGTGAAGTATTTGTTATCTGTGCTCAGATCGAACAGGAAATCGCAGAGCTGGAAGAAGATGAAAAAAAGATGTTCCTGGAAGATCTGGGCCTTACAGAATCAGGCTTGGAGAAGCTGATCGCAGCCAGCTATCATTTGCTTGGACTCATCAGCTATTTAACTGCAGGTCCAACAGAAACAAGAGCATGGACCATAAAGGAAGGGACCAAAGCACCTCAGGCTGCCGGTAAGATCCACTCGGATTTTGAACGTGGCTTTATACGTGCGGAGGTTGTGAATTATCAGGATCTTCTGGACTGTAAAACCTACAGTGCAGCAAAGGATAAAGGACTGGTCCGCCTGGAAGGTAAGGAATATGTAGTGAAGGATGGGGATGTTGTCCTGTTCCGATTTAATGTATAAAGCCAGTCTCGCTGCCCCTGCCAAACCGTTATCTATATAATACTTATAATGTATGCAGAGTCAAAAAAATGATTTCAAGTTTTGGCTCTGCTCCTATTGTAATTCCTTTATAAAGTATTAAACATATCAAATAGGCAGATTACCATCTGGCAACCGGAATATATGAAGATTCACGGTCTGCTTCATCCTGACATAAACTTCAATATTGGATGACCGGATGTTCTATTTGATCATTTCGTTCAAATCGAAAATGGTGCAAACAAAGCACAGTTTAACCGAATAGTAAAACTGCTTTTTTGTTTACACCATCTCCGATTCTAATCCAAAGAATTGTAACAATTTTTAAAAACTACGTGGGGCATCTTTTCCATAACTATTTGTCAGGTTCAAATCAGAAACACCATAACCGGCTTCTATGTTTGAAGCAACCGTTTAATACTGGTCATAAGTATTTGTTATTCTAATCTCCATATCTTTGACACTGCCGTTAGGTTTCATTCAAAACCTGGAATGGTAAGAAGCATTGCATCTGCCATTATTCGTTGTAAAGCTATTTTATATTTAAGCTTAATTCATTACTCAGTATAGTATTCTCTCAAAGATCACTTATACTTTCATTTCCCCTATCAGTTAATGCCATTAGTTATATAACTTTTATTGTTGAATATTACCCTGGCCACTGTAAATTTATAAGAACTTTCCAAAAGCTCTGCCTGCGTTTCTTCTTCCAGGCTGCATTCAGCTTGTCTTAACTATATTTTTTCTTTCACCCAGATTTTTTAATTTCCCCAGTACAAGCATAATAGATAACGTAATTAATGCAAGCATGATACAATGAGAAACATCAGGCAATCTTACAATTTGAAAAATCACCACCATACCAACCAAAACATATAATACAACTTTGGTCCGCTTTTTGAAAACAACAGTTTCCGTTGCATCCAAGGGTTTGTTGCTATCTTCCACCGGCGCAAGCAGCAAAATCACCACACTGGATCCTATGACCGAAACCAAACCAATGACACTGTTCCATATAGGCAATCTCATTGATATAAGTGCCGCTATTGCCATAATAATCGAAAGCAGATAACATCTTAAAGGGGTCTTTGCATGATATCCTCCCGCACAGGATCTAAGCGGGAAATAGGCAAACATAAACAATATGCTTTCCCATACCTGTCCAAGGATAATACCAATGGTTACAGTCGTCAGTATGTTCCAAATGATGATGAAACCTTGCTGTAAACCATAAATATACAGTTCCCTATCCTCTTCTCTGATGATTCCGTTTCCCTGCAATAGGGTAACTACACGTTCCGTAAAAACAGTCATTGTTAAAATTTGCGAAGTTTCTCAGCACCATCCGGGAGTTTTGGCTGGTGTGCGTAAAAGGTGCAAGCAGCGTTTACATTCAAAGTTGTTACCATAAGAGCCAGTGTAGCAATCACGCCACCATATTTCATAATCAGTTTTTTCATATATTATTACCTCCTTTGTTTTTATTGATTATATCATTTATATTCCATTATGCGGGTTTTTGCTGCGAGTGACATATGTTTTTGTAATGAATGAATGATCTATTAAGAAGGTGAAGAGACAGGAAGAATATTCTCCTGTTTTTAATCAACATACATCAGTAAAATAGAAGTGAATGTGGTTGAATTATATTCAATATCCATAGAACCATCATATTTTTCCAAAATCCTTTTTATGTTTTTGATGCCTAACCCATGATTGATGTTATCTTTCTTCTTAGTAACCAGATTATTATCCCGTTCTATGATAATTCCATTAAAAGTATTTGAAACTTTTATTATAAATTGTCCTCTGTTATGCTTGATTTTTACTGATATCATACGCCTGTTTTCAATGGCCTTTAGTGCATCAATGGCATTATCAAGTAAATTTCCCAAGATAGTTGCCATATCAAAAGCAGGTACTTGTAAATCCCTTGGTAAATTAATATCCAGGCTAATTTCTGCATCCAGCTTGGAAGCTTCCTGCAGCTTAAAATTAAGTATGCTGTCAACAACTACATTGCCTGAATGTGAAAATACCGTTTTATCATCAAAAGCAGAAATTATGTCATTTAAACATTGCAGCAGTTCCTCATGGCAATGGTTTTTGGCGAGAGACTGTAATGCCAGCAATTGGTTTTTCATATCATGCCTGATTGATAAGGTTGCTTCCAAAGAAGCTTTCATAATTTCCAGCTGCTTTTCATAATATTTATTTTGCTCTGCAAATAAAAGCTTTTGGCTTTGTTCTAAAAACATTTCAGATATCTTATCATACAGATAAAATACAGAAAAGTTGGTCACCAGAATTAAGATGATACCAATAATAACATAGGAAAATTTCAAATTGCCGGACGAAAGAAGCAACAACATTAAATATAATGAGGCAAAGGGGATCACTGAAATACAAATCCAATAAGTGGATGGAATACTGATTCCTTTTTTAATATGCTTATACTTAGATAAAATGATAACCACTGCATAAGAAATGATCTGCATTGCAACAATGCCAAAAACAGAGTCAAAATCATTATGCTTTAAAATCGGAAGTTTAAAATATCCTATAAACAGAATCAGCAATACTTCTATGCACATTAGAGTCAGATAAATTGCCATAACTGAAAATATCCGTCTTTTCAATGACCCCTTATAATTAAATGTCAGCAGAAAAAAAAAGCAGATATTGGAAACCAGCATTATGACAGAAATCTTAGTCAACAGGTAAATAACTGTAATGAATACATAACAGGATGCATAGGAAGCAAACTCCCACTTTCCCTTTACCTGCCGCTGGCTGCGGTCAAATAACACCATCATAAACTTATAAATAATGTATGTCCGAAAGAGATTGGAGATCATATAAATGATATCATACATGCTTAATTGCACGATTCTTCCTCCTTCTCATAAGATATAAGCAAGTCCCGGACATCTTTCCTTCTGCGCTGGCTTATAAGCAAATGCTCACCATTCCGCATAATAACTTCCTCATATCTAAATTTAGATACAAAAGCATAGTTAATGATGTAAGATCTATGAATTTGAATAAATTGATAGCTGGAAACCTGCGTTAAGACGGCTTCTATTGTGCTGTAAAAACAAACATTACCTTTAGTTGAAACTAATTTTATTTCTCTGTCTAAACTTTCAAAATACAAAATATCTTTTATTGGAATCTTATGTACGCTATGACCAATTTTGTATGAAAACACATCATTGCGCTTCCCCAGGATTTTTAAAGCTAATTTTATATCCGCAATAATTTTCTCTTTCTCTACTGGTTTGGGCAAAAAATGCATGGGCTGCACTTCGAACAGCTGTCGGTCATAGTTATCCTTTGACGATATGTACACGATATTGGTAATATAATTTTCCAGCTCATTTCGAATCCTGTTCCCAAGCTGAATGCCATTTAAATCCTGCATTTCAATATCTAAAAATATTAAATCAAATGCATATTCATTTACTATAAATTTATATAAATCACTTCCGGAATAGAAAACCTCAACCTCTAAATGTATGCCAGATTCCTTTTGAAAATCCAAAATAATTTTTTCTATTTCTGCACAAACTATTTGCTCATCATCACAAACCGCAATTTTCAGCATAAGTCCACCTTCTTTATCAGCCACTTCTCCTTTGTTTAATCATCATATTTTAATCATTATGGGAGTGTGAGCTTATTTATCCTTTGTTAAATAAAATACATCGCATCTTCCATTATAAGGGAGGTCTACCTTTTGTGCATCTACTATTTCCAATTCTCTTTCCCATATTATTTGATAAAACTATCAGCCTTCCTATTTATTTACCGTACTTAAAATATACTCAGGGAATTTTGCAGGAACCGCCGTCTCCGGAATAAATGGTATTCAGAAAAATCAAGCCAGCCATCTGGATATGATGTATATGACCAGGACCGACAGGAAAAGAACTGATTTCATTCCGATACCGGTAAAATAATTCCGTAAACACCCTTCAAAAATTTTTTTATTCATTTTCTCCATGTCCTCCATGTGCAGAAAACTGTTAATACCTTCACTAATACTATAATAAGTAACACCGCTTTTTTACAGGTTGTAATTATCGTTAATGATACTTTATTTTTTCGTTTTATGAAATCTATCTGGAATTTTTCCTTATATCATGTTAAAATCATATAATAGAGAAATTTTATATGGGGAGGAAAGTCATGGCTGTCTGGAATCCATGGAGGGGCTGCCGCAGGTGCAGCGAAGGCTGTAAATTTTGTTATATTCATAAAGGGGACCGCAAACGAGGGATTAATACGGAAGAGATTATAAAGTCAGATAAATTTGAGGCACCGGTCGCTAAAAATAAAAAAGGCGAATATAAAATGAAATCTGGGCAAACGGTATATCTCTGTTTTTCCAGTGATTTTTTGATCGAAGAGGCCGATGAATGGAGAAATGAATGCTGGGCAATGATGCATCAGCGTCCTGATCTGCATTTTGTCTTTTTAACAAAGCGGATTGATCGATTTTTACAGTGCATTCCAAAAAACTGGGGGGAAGGTTATGATCATGTAACGGTCGGCTGTACCATTGAAAACCAGGACAGGGCGGATTACCGTCTTCCCATATTCTCCCAGCTTCCCATTAAACATAAAAATATTATTTGCCAGCCTCTTATCGAGGATATCCACTTAGAAAACTACCTGGAAGGTATCCAACTGGTTGTCGTGGGAGGCGAATCAGATTATCATGCAAGGCCCCTTCATTATGACTGGGTTTTATCCTTAAGAGAACAATGTATGGAAAAAGGGGTGCGTTTTCAGTTCCGGCAATGCGGCACTCATTTCATTAAGGACGGAAAAGAATTTACCCTGAAGACCAGGGATTTATGCAGCCAGGCGCGAAAGGCCGGGATCGATTGCTGATACAGTGATCGCAAAATTCCATTCCCATACAGTATGCTTCAAAGCAATTACCTGCTGCTCCGGCCCCAATGTTATAACAGGCGAATGAACGGCAGCATTTAGTCAAGACCACCCGTAAAACGGGTGGCTTGTGAAAAGGGTATAACCCTTTGATACTAGGCCAGCGTCTCAAGGCGCTGGCTTTCACTTCGTTCAAGCCACTATGCTTTTGACTCGTCGCCGCCCCTGAAGGGGCCTTTGTAATACCGACTAACCCTTAAAAGGGTCCTCGTATTCTTTTACACTTAGTTTATCTTGCATAATATCCGCTTTTTCCTGCTCCTGTATATATTTTCGGATGGTGTCCTCATTTAGTCCTACTGTGCTTACATAGTATCCTTCCGACCAAAAATGTCGGTTTCCGAATTTATACTTTAGGTTTGCGTGGCGATCAAACATCATAAGGGCGGATTTGCCTTTCAGATAACCCATAAAACTGGATACGCTAATTTTAGGCGGAATACTTACCAGCATATGTACATGATCCGGCATAATATGGCCTTCTAAGATTTGGACCCCCTTATAATTACATAGTTGCTTCAAGACTTCTCTCAAATCTTCCTTGTATTGATTATAAATTACTTTTCGTCTATACTTAGGTGTGAAGACGATATGATATTTGCACATCCATTTCGTGTGTGCCAGTTCATTGGCTTTCTTCGCCATTGAAATCACCTTTCCTTTCTCTAATAGTGGCTTGGACACCTCTATTATAATCGGAAAGGTGATTTTTTGTATAACTTACTGACTCGCACCCGCATAGCGGGTGGTTTATTATTTCACATGGATTCATTTCTCTTAAAGAGAAACTCACCCATGTTCAACAGGCTAAAGCCCATAATAAAAAAAGAGGTTTTGCTCAACAGATGACTGAAATCTGTTGTGCAAAAGCCTCTCTTTGACTATCAAATCCTTATGCCAGGTTTGAATATCCCATTAAACTGATGTCTACTTCCCTGGCCACTTCCCGGCCTTCTCTGATGGCCCAGACCACCAGTGACTGTCCCCGGCGCATGTCTCCGGCAGCAAATACCTTATCCACATTTGTCTTGTATTTCCCGTTTTCAGTTTCCACATTGCTTCTGCCGTTTAATTTTACGCCAAAAGCGTCAGCCACATAATTCTGCGCCCCCAGAAACCCTGCCGCAATCAAAACCATGTCAGCCGGAACTTCTTTTTCACTGCCGGCGATTGGTTCCATGCTCAGACGGCCTGTTTTTTCATCCTTTTTAGGCTCCAGACCCATAAGCACCGCTTTTACCACCTTGCCGGATTTATCCTTGATAAACTCCTTTACTGTGGTCTGATATACCCTGGGATCCTTTCCAAATACAACAATGGATTCTTCCTGGCCGTAATCGGTTTTCAATACTTTCGGCCATTGGGGCCAACGGTTGTCCGGGGTTCTTTTATCAGGCAGTTTGGGCATCATCTCAACCTGTATCACGGACGCACAGCCATGCCGGATGGCAGTTCCCACACAATCATTTCCGGTATCGCCGCCGCCGATGACAATGACATGCTTTCCTTTTGAGGATAGATAGCCCTGATCCTGTAAGTTGGAATTTAACAGGCTCTTTGTGGTGGACTTTAAAAAATCCACAGCAAAATAGATTCCCTCAGCATCTCTTCCAGGAACTTTTAAATCCCTGGGATTAGAAGCACCGCAGGCCAAGATGATCCGGTCAAACTCTTTTAGAAGATCTTTGGCTTTCTGATTTTTCCCTACATCAGCACCTGTCAGGAAGGTCACACCTTCCTGCTTCATGATCTCTACCTTCCGCTCAATGACATGCTTTTCCAGTTTCATGTTGGGGATTCCATACATGAGGAGGCCGCCGGTACGGTCTTCCCGTTCCAGAACAGTGACGCTGTGCCCTCTTTTGTTCAACTGATCTGCCGCTGCAAGCCCTGCCGGACCGGAACCAATGACTGCTACCTTTTTGCCTGTGCGGATCTTTGGAGGTACCGGACCTGCAATGCCGCTTTCATAAGCCCGTTCAATAATGGCCAACTCATTTTCCTTGATGCTCACCGGGTCACCGTTTAAACCGCAGGTGCATGCCGCCTCACAGGGAGCCGGGCATACCCTGGCGGTGAATTCCGGAAAACTGTTGGTCTTTTTCAGCCTGTTGTAGGCCTGCTGCCATGTTCCTGTATATACAAGCTCATTCCACTCAGGGATTAAGTTATTAAGGGGACAGCCGGAAACCATTCCCTTCAAGATCACTCCGGACTGGCAGAAGGGGACGCCGCAGTCCATACAGCGGGCTCCCTGACATTTTTGTTCTTTTTCAGAAAGAGGCAGATGAAACTCGTTATAATTTTTAATACGAGCCTTGGGGTCTACCGTTTTTCCCGTTTTTCTGCTATATTCTAAAAATCCTGTTGGTTTTCCCATTTCTGCTCCTCCTTATTTTTTTGTATTGGCATAAAATGCTTCAATCTGCGCCTGTTCACTGCTTAAGCCCTTTTCTTCCATCTGAACGATGGTGTTCATCATCCGCCTGTAATCATGAGGCATGACTTTCTTAAATTTAGGCAGGTATTCTCCAAAGTTATCAAGGATCTCTTTTCCCCTTGCAGAATTGGTATATGCCACATGCTCCTTGATCATGTCTTTCAGTTCAAGAACATCATATTTATTGGTGACCTCTTCAAAAGAAACCATTTCCTTATTGAGCCGCTTATAAAAATCCCTTTTTTCATCCAACACATAGGCAATGCCGCCGCTCATTCCAGCAGCAAAGTTTTTGCCGGTGGAGCCAAGCACTACTACCCGGCCGCCTGTCATATATTCGCAGCCATGGTCTCCCACGCCCTCTACAACAGCAGTTGCACCGGAGTTTCTGACGCAGAAGCGTTCGCCGGCGATCCCGCAGATAAATGCCTTCCCGCTGGTGGCACCGTACAAAGCCACATTTCCAATGACAATGTTCTCCTCAGCCTTAAACTTAACACCCTGAGGGGGATAAACTACCAGCTTTCCGCCGGAAAGTCCCTTTCCGAAATAGTCGTTGCTGTCCCCTACCAGTTCCAGGGTAAGGCCTTTGGGAATAAAAGCTCCAAAGCTCTGTCCGCCGCTGCCTGTACAGTTGATGGTAAAGGTATCCTCAGCAAGACCCTCAGGGTAAAGCCTGGTGATTTCCGAACCAAATATGGTGCCTAAAGCCCGGTCCGTATTGGATACATCAATATGAAGGCTCTTTTTCTGACCTCCCTGGAGAGCCTCTCTTAATTTTTTAAGTATAATCTTCTCATCAATGGTCTTATCCAGTCCAAAATCAAATCCCTGCTTCTGGCCGTAGCCCGCCCGCTTCTGCCCGGCATAGGAATTATTCAGTATAGCAGAAAAATCCACCTTGCCTGCTCTTTCCGAAGAAATACTGTCTTTCTTCTTCAAAAGATCGGTTCTTCCCACAAGCTCATCGACGGTACGGATGCCAAGCCTTGCCATGTACTCCCGAAGCTCTCTGGCAATAAAATGCATGAAATTAATCACATGTTCCGGTTTTCCTTTAAAGCGCTTCCTAAGCTCCGGATTCTGGGTGGCAATCCCCACCGGGCATGTGTCCAGATTGCAGACCCTCATCATGACACAGCCCAGGGTCACAAGGGGAGCTGTGGCAAAGCCAAATTCCTCTGCCCCCAAAGCGCAGGCAATGGCGACATCACGTCCTGTCATCAGCTTGCCATCCGTCTCCAGAATCACCTTGTCCCGCAGCCCATTCATGATCAGGGTCTGGTGGGCCTCCGCCACACCTAACTCCCATGGAAGCCCTGCATTATAAATGGAGTTTCTGGGAGCCGCTCCGGTCCCCCCATCAAAGGAAGAAATCAGGATTACCTGGGCACCGGCTTTTGCAACGCCTGCGGCAACCGTGCCCACACCTGCCTCAGAAACCAGCTTAACAGAGATCCTGGCCTCTGTATTGGAATTTTTTAAATCATAAATCAACTGCGCAAGATCCTCAATGGAATAAATATCGTGGTGAGGCGGAGGGGAAATAAGCCCTACGCCCGTAGTTGAATGCCTGGTTTTTGCGACCCACGGATATACCTTTTCCCCCGGAAGCTGGCCGCCTTCTCCCGGCTTTGCACCCTGAGCCATTTTAATCTGGATCTCCCTTGCGCTGACTAAATACCTGGAGGTTACGCCAAAACGCCCGGAGGCCACCTGCTTAATGGCAGAACAGCGGTTTACACCGTCTGCTCCCGGAGTCAGACGCTCCAGGCTTTCACCGCCCTCGCCGCTGTTTGATTTGCCGTGAATCCGGTTCATGGCAATGGCCAGGGTTTCATGGGCTTCCTGGGAAATGGAGCCGTAGGACATGGCTCCCGTCTTAAACCGCTTGACAATAGACTCTTCACTTTCCACTTCTTCCAATGGAATTTCCTTTGATTTGGAATAATCAAAGTCCAGAAGGCTTCTTAAATTGACTGTCTGCCCCTCTTCCGTCAAAGCATGAGTATATTCTTTAAATGTTTCGTAGCTTCCGGTTCTGGCAGCCTCCTGAAGGAGATGTATGGTAACCGGATTGTATAAATGCTCCTCCTGCCCAGCCCGTTCTTTATGGCTTCCAACGCTCTCCAGTGTCAGATCCACGTCAAGGCCAAGAGGGTCAAAGGCGGCTGAATGAAGTACATCCACATCATTGGCAATGTCATCAAGGGTGATCCCTCCCACTCTGCTGACTGTATCCGTAAAATATTTGTCAACCACCTTCCTGGAAATTCCGATGGCTTCAAAGATCTGGGCTCCCTGATAGGACTGTATGGTGGATATCCCCATTTTGGAGGCGATCTTTACGATGCCATGAAGTACCGCTGCGTTATAATCTTCTACAGCCGCATAGTAGTCCTTATCCAGCATGCCTCTTTCCATGAGGGAGCGTATGGACTCCTGGGCAAGGTAAGGATTGATGGCACAGGCTCCATAGCCCAGCAAAGTGGCAAAATGATGTACCTCCCTTGGCTCTCCGCTTTCCAGTATAAGTGCCATGGAAGTCCTCTTCTTTGTCTTTACCAGATGCTGCTGAAGCGCAGATACCGCTAACAGGGAGGGAATAGGCACATGGTTTTCATCAATATCCCGGTCAGACAGGATAATGATATTGGCCCCATCCCTGTGAGCCCGGTCCGCCTCCAGAAAGAGCCTGTCAATGGCTTTCTCCAGGGAGGTATTTTTATAATAGGTTATGGGGATCACTTCAACCTTAAAGCCGGGCTTTTTCATGTTTTTAATTTTTAACAGGTCCGTACAGGTGAGAATGGGATTATTGACTTTCAGTATCTTACAGTTTTCTGCTGTCTCCTCCAGGATGTTCCCTTCTTCACCTACATAAATAGTAGTGGAAGTGACAATCTCTTCCCGGATGGAGTCAATGGGCGGATTAGTAACCTGGGCAAAGAGCTGTTTAAAATAATTGAACAGTGGCTGATGCTTCTTACTTAGCACTGCCAGAGGACTGTCGGCACCCATGGCGGATACTGCTTCTGCACCATTTAAAGCCATGGGCAGGATCATGGTCTTGTATTCCTCATAGGTGTAGCCATAGGTCTTCTGCAGCTTCGCCCTTTCCTCTTCACTCATGGCAGGAACTCCCTTATTGGGGATAGGCAGGTCACGTAATTCAATTAAATTGGAATCCAGCCATTCTCCATATGGCTGGCTGGCAGCATAATATTCCTTAAGCTCCTTATCGCTGATAAGACAGCCCCTGACCGTATCGATGAGAAGCATTTTGCCGGGACGAAGGCGCTCCTTTTTCACCACATGGTTCTGCTCAATATCGATGGCGCCTACCTCGGAGGCCAGGATCATCTGATCTTCATCTGTAATATAGTATCTGGACGGGCGAAGACCATTGCGGTCCAAAACAGCTCCCACCAGATCACCGTCGCTGAATACAATGGAAGCCGGGCCATCCCACGGTTCCATCATAGTGGCATAGTAACGGTAAAAGTCTTTAATCTCCTGGGACATGGATTTGTCATGCTCCCATGGTGCCGGAATGGTCACCATAACAGACAGAGGAAGATCCATTCCGCTCATCATCATAAATTCCAACGCATTATCTAGCATGGCTGAATCCGAACCTTCCTGGTTTATAATTGGAAGGACCTTATGCATGTCATACCGGAAATACTCGGATTCCATATTCTCTTCTCTGGCCATCATCTTATCCACATTGCCCCGAATGGTATTGATCTCGCCGTTATGTACAATGAGACGGTTGGGGTGAGCTCTCATCCAGCTGGGGTTGGTATTGGTACTGAACCGGGAATGAACCACAGCGATGGCAGATTCATAATCCTTATCCTGAAGATCCGGGAAAAACTTTCTTAGTTCCTTTACCAAAAACATCCCCTTATAGACAATGGTCCTGCTGCTTAAGGAAACCACATAGGTATTGTCGTTGCTTTGTTCAAAAATACGTCTTGAAACGTAAAGCTTCCTGTCAAACTCCAGTCCTCTGGCAGTATCCACCGGTTTCTTCACAAAGCCCTGGGCAATGCAGGGCATACAATCCACCGCCTTGGCGCCGATCAGCTCCGGATGAATGGGCACATCTCTCCAACCGGAAAATTCAAGACCTTCCTTTTTTACAATGATCTCAAACATCTTCTTAGCCTGGTTTCTGGCAAGCTCATCCTGGGGAAAGAAAAACATTCCAACGCCGTACTCCCTTTCCTCTCCAAGCTCTATGCCAAGAGGCTTTGTCACTTTTTTGAAGAACTTATGAGAGATCTGGAGCATGATTCCGACTCCGTCCCCTGTTTTCCCTTCCGCATCCTTTCCTGCACGGTGTTCTAAATTCTCCACGATATGGAGAGCCTGCTCCACCGTTTTATGAGTCTTTACGCCTTTTATGTTGGCTACCGCTCCGATGCCGCAGTTGTCATGTTCAAAGCGGGGGTCATATAGCCCCGGCGATGCCTTCTTAGTGGGGGATTTTGTATTCATATCCATAATCTCATCCTTTCCTTATTCTCGCCCATATCTATGGACATAGTGGTTAGCCCGGAGGACGTTCCTGATTTTTCCCTCAGCTTTTGGGTGCTGATGTATTACAGTAAATTTTAGTTGATAATACTACATTTTTTCCCACTTGTAAACGGATTTTATTTTTATATTGTCAGATAATTTGATAATTTATAATTTTTAATTCAATATTCTAATTATTATAAAGAATATTTATGTTTTTTCTTCTGTTATTACACAATTTTATCGACTTTTAAATATTCTGGAACAAACTTCTAATTATTTGAAGTCATAGCTTTCAATTATTAAGCCAATAGTATGGTTTCAAAGCTTTCCCATTGCAGGAATAACTCATTGAGCCTCCATAGCAGCTAAAAAAGCCCTGGGAATCTTCCCAGGGCTTATACAATATTCTTTTAAAATAAAAAAACAGTATTACATCTCACCAAGACCGCTTTCGATGGCTTCTGTCATGGTCTTCATTGCAGCTGCCTCGTCTTCGCCGTCACAGATCAGTTTGATTTCTGTTCCGCATTTAATTCCGGCTGCCATAACGTTTAATACGCTCTTTGCCACGATTCTTTTCTCTCCATATTCGATGATAACATCAGATTTAAATTTCATAGCTGTTTGAGACAGCACCCCTGCTGGTCTTAAATGAAGTCCGGATGGATTTACTACGGTCAGTGTTTTTGATAACATAAAATTTTCTCCTTTATCCTCAATTTTTTTATACTCCTTGCAGTTAATTTTATTACAATATCCAATTTGTGTCAAGACAAACCATCGGTCTTTTACATATTTTCCAAAGGACTATCCCGCCTAGGAGATCTTAGAAAAAGCCTGTCTTTCTCTCTGAGAATAGACACAACCGCAGTAATCCTGCCTGTAAAGGCCATACTCCCCAGAAAGCTCCACAGACCGTTTATATCCGTTTTTTTTCTTAAAATCAGAAGGCAGATAAGAAACCCTGTACTCCTTGGCAAGCTTCTCTCCGATCTCATTCAGCTTCCCTGCATTCTTTAAGGGGCTTATGGATAACGTGGTGGTGAAGTAATCAAAGCGCCCTGCCTGAGCCACCTTTGCCGCCTCCTGGAGACGCAGTTCATAGCATTTAAAGCACCGTTTTCCCCCTTCCGGTTCCTGCTCAAGTCCTCTTACCATACGATAAAATTCATCCGGCTCATAGGGCCCAGCTTCCATGGCAACAGGATGGTCAAACTTCATGGCGGCAATGAGCCGTTCCTGCTCGTTTACCCGCCTTTTGTATTCCTCGGGAGGATATATATTAGGATTATAGAAATACACAGTTATTTCAAAATAGTGGGATAAATACTCCAGCACATAGCTGCTGCACGGTGCACAGCAGCTGTGCAGAAGCAGTCTTGGGATTTTTTCTTGATCTACTAATCCTGCAATGACCTGATCCAATTCCTTCTGATAATTTCTCTGGTTCATGGTAGCTCCTTCCCTGCTATAAAAAAGCTGGCATTGGATATGACCAAAGCCAGACCCTCTGCTTCGTCGCTTGCTCACGAACGCGGACCGCTGCGTTCAAATGACAAAAAGGCGTCCGCAGTAGCCTGCCACGCCTCCTGTTTTCTACAGAAAATCCCTGATCCGTTTGCTGCGGACAGGATTTCTAAGCTTTCTAAGTGCCTTTGCTTCTATCTGCCTGATGCGTTCCCGGGTAACATTAAATTCTTTTCCCACTTCTTCCAGTGTACGGGGATGGCCATCCTCCAGGCCGAACCTGAGTACGATCACCTGGCGTTCCCTCTCCTTTAAATCTCCAAGCAGGGCGTCAATATGCTCTCTCAGCATAACGGATTCCACATTGCCTTCCGGAGTCACAACGTTATTATCGGCTACGAAATCTCCCAGGTTGGAATCATCCTCTTCCCCAATTGGCGTTTCAAGGGATGCCGGTTCTCTGGCGATCTGCATAATCTCCATGACCTTGTCCTCAGACATGTCAAGGGCTTCCGCCAGTTCGGACACAGACGGTTCGTATCCAAGTTCCAGAGTCAGTTTTCTTTGCATCTTGGACATTTTATTAATCGTCTCCACCATATGCACAGGCACACGAATCGTTCTGGCCTGGTCTGCAAGGGCTCTGGTCACAGACTGCCGTATCCACCAAGTAGCATATGTACTTAATTTATAACCTTTTGTATAATCAAATTTTTCCACACCTTTAATAAGGCCTAAATTTCCTTCCTGAACCAGATCAAGGAAACTCATTCCGCGGCCCGTATAGCGCTTTGCAATACTGACTACAAGGCGCAGGTTTGCCTCAATCAAACGCTCTTTGGCATCATCATCGCCATCCGCTTTTCTCTTAGCAAGGCGCAGTTCTTCCTCTGCGTTCAAAAGTGGTACTGTGCCAATTTCCTTTAAATACATGCGGACAGGATCTTCCGTACCAATGCCCTCTAACAGGTCAATGGCATCAAGATCAATATCTTCCTCATCAACATCCTTTATAAAGCTGTCATCAAGATCATCATCTAAAAGCAGGTCGTCTGACAGGAGCACATCATCAGTTAAAACGGAATCGTCAATGACCGGGATCACGTCTACGCCGCGATTCTCCAGGTACGTATAAATCTGATCCATCTGCTCGGTTGTCAGTTCTTCCCCCATAAAGAAGTTATTAATCTCCGTTACATCCAAAGCATTGTGCTTCGTTTTTGCAAGTTCGACAAGTTTTCCCAGCTTATCTAAAAAATTATCCTTTTCCACTTAATAACGTCCTTTCGCTAAGAGGTATACATAAAGCCCACACAACTTTTCATTATATACTACCGGAATCCATATTTCAACATATTTCTGCTAAAAAAGCTGTATTATTGCTTTTTCGGCACTTTTCTCATAATTCGGATTCTTTTCTTTAAATTATTGATGTCAACTTCCCTCCTGGTCCCGCCGAATTCTCCGTCTAACACCCAGTCTATAGGCTCTTCCGAGAGAATTTTCAAAGACCTTGTCCGAAATTTATGGACGTATTCGTTTGGTTCTTCCTTCAGAAACATGTAGTTAATGATGTTGGTCAGATCCAGAGGTGTTTTGGGTGTCCGGATAAGCAGCACTTCAAACTCACCGTCGTCAAGAGCGACATTCTGGGCCACTAGGCCTTTAAAGCCCCCCACACTCATGGTATTGGTTATCATGCCGAATATAAACTCCCCTTCCAGAGTCATCTCCCCACACTCGATCCGCATCCCGTATGACTTTATGGAAGCCAGGCTTTTCATTCCTTCCAGCATATACGCCTGATGTCCCAGTACATTTTTTTTATCCTGAGGGGTTAAATAAGATACCTCTGTAAAAGCTCCAAAAGCCGCAATATACACAAAATGCCTGTCCCCGCAAAAACAGCCGATATCAATGGGAAAAGGTTCGCCAAAAACTGCCGCTTCCGCCGCCCTTTTCATATTTTTGGAAATCTTTAAGCTGGAAGCAAAATCATTGGTGGACCCAGCCGGAATATATCCAAGATCCGGGATTTGGTCCAGCTTCATGAGGCCGCTTATGGTTTCATTTAAGGTCCCGTCCCCCCCGCTGCACACGACCAGGTCCGCATTACCACCGTATGCAGCGGCAGCTTCCATAGCGTCGCCGCACCGCTGGGTCACATGGACTGTCAGTTCGTAACCGGCCTTTGTAAAAATATCCAGGATATCCATCAGCTTATTCCTGATCTGAGCTTTCCCTGAGCGGGGATTAAATATAAAAAGAATCTTTTTCATTCTATCACCTGATTAGTTTTGTATACGCCTTAAATGCACCTGGCAGAGAATAATTTTTCTTTAAGTCCGTACCGGTGACCCATAAATAGTCTCCGTGAAGCGGTTCCTCAAGTTCCACCCAAAACCCTGTCATATGCCATTCCACATGGCTGAACACATGCTTTGCGGCAGGAAGAGGGGCTATGACAGCCTCCTCCACTCCAAGCCGGGCAGGAATTTCCTCCTCTTTTAGATGACCTTCCACATTGGGGAACTCATAGAGTGAGGCTAAAAGCCCGGTGTCCTCCCGTTTGCGAATGGCGATCCGGCCATTCTGCCACAGAAGCATCACTGTTATATCCACAATCTTTCGGTTCTTTTTAGGAGTCTTTACCGGAATTTCCCCTATAAGACCCTTGATTCTTGCAACGCATAGGGAGGCCAGAGGACATTGACTGCATAAGGGAGGCCCATTGGGTACACATACAATGGCTCCGATTTCAATGAGTCCCTGGTTATAAGAGCTGGCTGCCTCTTCCGGCATCACAGCCTTAAGTTCCTCCTCCATGCGTGTTTTTACCGACTGCTTTAATATGTCTTCTCTGCTGCCTGTCACCCTGGAAACCACCCGTAAAACATTGCCATCCACTGCAGGAACAGGAATGCCGTAGGCTATGGATGCAATAGCCCCTGCAGTATAAGATCCGATCCCCGGAAGCTTTTTAAGCTCCTCGTAGGAGGCGGGAAGTTCTCCGCCATACTGCTCTACAAGAAGCTCTGCTGTTTTCTTTAGATTTTTTGCCCTGGTGTAATAGCCTAAGCCTTCCCAAAGTTTTAATAACCGGTCTTCCGGCACTGCTGCCAGTTCACGGATCCCGGGCAAATCACCTATAAAACGCTCATAATAGGGCTTTACAGCTTCTACTCTTGTCTGCTGAAGCATGATCTCCGATATCCATACCCGGTATGGGTCCGGCCGGTCCCTCCAGGGAAGAGCCCTGGCATGTTTGCTGTACCAGGTTAAAAGGGGGCGCTCCATAGCTTTAAGCCGTTCTTTTGTATCCAGCTCTTTTTCCCTGGGTTCTAAAACCTGTAACTTATCGTAAAGCGAATGGCTGTCCATTACACATATCCGTAGATTCCCCGGACAGATACTTCTCCGGAAATCACACGCCTGACCTTTCCCGGTTCCACTTCCACAAGAAGCTCTCCCTTTTCGTTGATCCCCAAAGCCTTACCAATATAATCTCCTGACCTGTCCAGAACTCTTACTTCCTTTCCTGCATTGACCATATTCTTATTATAGACACTTATCAGCCCGGATAAATCACCCTGGCTGATAAATTCTTCATAATATTGTTCAAAAGCCTCCATAACAGCAGCAACCAGCCGGCTTCTTCCCACCTTTTCCCCTGTTTCCAAAAACAGGGAGGTGGCTGTCTGCCTTACCTCTTCAGGAAATTCTTCCATATTGACGTTGATTCCGATCCCGACTACCACATAATGGATTCCTTCCAGCTCAGCGCTCATTTCTGTCAGAATACCGCACAGCTTTTTTCCATTAGCAACAATGTCGTTGGGCCACTTAATGCCTGCTGCAAGGCCTGTCAAATTCTTTATTCCGTCATAAACCGCCAGGGCGGCCACAAGGGTTATCATAGAAGCTGAGGACGGAAGAATGTCCGGCCTTAAGATCAGGCTCATAAATATGTTATTTCCGGAAGGAGATACCCAGGTACGTCCTCTTCTGCCCCGGCCCGCCTCCTGGAGGTCCGCCAAAACAAGAGTTCCACTGGAAGCACCTTCCTCAGCCAAGCGCTTGGCCCTTATATTGGTGGAATCAATGATCTCATGGTATTCCACCTCCCGGCCGAATTTCCCTTTGATACAGCTTTCTATCTCTGTTTTCGTCATTATATCACAAGAACCGATGAAATGATACCCTTTATTTCGAACTGCCTCAATTTCATATCCCTCTTCTCCCAGCTGACGGATGGCCTTCCAAACTGCCGTTCTTGAAACTCCGAAGCGGTTGCACAGCTCCTGCCCGGATAAATAGCCGTCACTTTCCTTAAGCAGCTTAAGAATCTCTGTTTTCAATGACATCACCCCCACCAGATGCTCACCGCACTGATTGCAGTAAGGGCCGTAAGAAGGATCCCGAACAAGAGGACCGCCACGCCCGCTGCCTTCTTCTTTTTTTCCCGGCCGCTGAGTCTGATTTTATAAATCCCGTTGACCAGGTTAAGCACGCCGGCCAGGAAAAATATGGCCGGTATCAAAAGCATGTGGTCTTCCGGGTTTAAAAATGATAGGACTGCCAGCACTACGATGAGGATTCCCACCACAATATGGAGGATATCCACGAGCATGGAAGCGTTTCTCAAGCTTTTTCCTCGTTCCTGTATATACATATTCTACTCTCCTAAGGTTGCCACCATTACCGCCTTAATGGTATGCATTCTGTTTTCTGCTTCATCAAATACCACAGATGCGCCGGATTCAAAAACATCTTCTGTCACTTCATTCCCCTTGACAGCCGGCAGGCAGTGCATGAATATGGTAGTATCCTTACCGGTTTTTTCCATCAGCTCTTTGTTTACCTGGTAAGGCTTTAACAGTGTGATTCGCTGGGCTGCCTTATCTTCTTCGCCCATTGAACACCACACATCGGTATAAATAGTATCCGCGTCTTTTACTGCATCCGTATCTTCGGTAAGAGTGATGGTGCTCCCGCTTTCCTTCGCATAGCCCTGGCATAAATCCACCAGTTCCTCCTTGGGCCACAGGCTTTTAGGGGCCAGTATGGTAAAATGAACGCCCATTTTGCTCATGCCGATCATCAGACTGTTGGCCATGTTATTGCGTCCATCTCCTGCATATACAAAATGAAGTCCCTTCAAATATCCGAAATGTTCCTTCATGGTCAGAAGGTCTGCCAGAATCTGTGTTGGATGATAATCATCCGTCAGCCCGTTCCATACCGGAACTCCTGCATATTTCCCCAGATCTTCTACTGTCTTGTGCTTAAAACCGCGGAATTCGATTCCATCAAAGACCCTTCCCAAAACTCTTGCCGTATCTTCCACGCTTTCCTTGTGTCCCAGCTGGATGTCATCTTTTCCTAAATATTCGGGATGGGCTCCTTCATCCACCGCAGCCACCACAAAGGAACATCTGGTACGGGTGGATGGCTTTTCAAATATAAGGGCAATGTTTTTCCCCTTCAGAGAATTTCCTGTAATCCCTTGTTTTTTCTTCGCCTTTAAATCAGCAGCCAACTTTAACAGGTATCCGATCTCTTCCGGTGAATAATCCTTCAATGTGATAAAATTTCTTCCTTTTAAGTTCATATTGCTTCCTCCGCTTTTCTACTTGTATTTTTATACATTATTATAGTATATAGCGTATAGTTATGCAATACTTTTTTATTTCTTATTATCTGGCAGTAAGGAACCGGCCTTTTCAAGAGACCGGAACTTCTTTCTGATCTCTCTCAACAGCTCATCAACCGTGTATATTTGAAAGCGTCTGACCTTTAATCGCTTTGCCAGATCTTCCAGAAGCCCCAGATACATGTCCTTATAATCCCAGCCTTCCTTCAGCTTAAACTCCTCTGCCAGCCTGGGAAATAACTTTTCCGTAAATGCCCGGTACCCCGTAAGTGCCGCCATTCCCTCTTCATTAAGGGTATCCTGCATGTATATTTTAAAGAATTCCAATTCAGACATCATCTTATCGAAATAATAAGGCTCCGTATTAGGTGCATCAATATAATAAATACGCCCGTAAAGGCCATATAAGAACCTTTTTGCATCATAATATCCCAAAGTCATGTTTTTTCTGGTCTTTTTTTTATCAAATTCCAGAATTCCCCCCAGATCCTGCCTGGGAGCGATGTGGTACACCCGGATTCCCTCTGGAATTTCTGTGACCCGCTCTTTATCAAGACCCAGGCCATAAATTCGTATCACAATGATATCTTCATATCCATGTTCAAGAAGCACATTTATGGGAACATTGTTGACCCCTCCGCCATCCATATACCGTTTTCCGCCCAGCTTTTCATTTTTAAAGGCCAAAAAATAAGCGCTGGCCAGCAGCATATCCTTGATCGTCCCTGCTTCACCGGTTCTTATATCCTCGGCCAGTTCTTTCCTGTCGGAAACCGAATAGGTGACGGTATATAGCTCCCTGTCGGAATTTCTGATCTTATCCTCATCTCCCACCACTTCCTCAATAAGATTTCTTAAGGGAGTGATGTCGAATCCGCCGTCCTTTAAGATCTGGAATCCGCTGCTGATCAGATCCTGCAAATTTAAGGATTTAAAATCCCTTTCCCTAAGTGCCTTTATGGTCTCATCATTTACCGCCATAACCTGGGAGTATTCAATGTTTTTCCATATCTTTTCCGCCCGCTCCAGATCATCCATACAAATGAGAGCACCGTTTAAGGATCCAACGGAAACACCCGCTATACCTTTAATCCTTACACCTGCTTCCCGCAAGGCCTTCCAAGCACCGATCTGATAAGCTCCCTTGGCTCCTCCGCCTTCCAGCACAAGTCCATACTCCCTGCTTAAATCCAGTTTCAGTTCCATAAATCCCTCCTAATAAACATACAAGGAAGTTCGATCCGCCTTTGGCTTATCGAACGGCTGATTCCGCTTGATTCATTCAGATGCAAATTATGCCAAAAACGCAGCAAGAGGGCATATGCCCCCTGCTGCGGTCGTTTTAGCTGAAAGGAAGTTATTCCACCGGATTTTTAGGAATCTCCGTGATGGAAGATACCAGTCCTGCCAGACCCTGGATCTCGGAAGGAATGATGATTTTAGTCGCTTTGCCGTCGGCTGCCGCCTTAAATGCCTCCAGGCTCTTAAGGACCAAAACAGCCTGATCCGCACCGGCATCCTTAATCATACGGATTCCATCCGCATTGGCCTGCTGGATTTTTAAGATGGCTTCCGCCTGACCTTCTGCTTCACGGATCCGTTTTTCCTTTTCTGCCTCTGCACGAAGGATTGCTGCCTGCTTTTCAGCTTCTGCATCAAGAATTGCGGATTCCTTCTTACCTTCTGCCACAAGAACGGTAGATTTTTTCTCTCCTTCTGCCCTTAAGATGGCCTCACGGCGTTCACGCTCTGCCTTCATCTGCTTCTCCATGGCATCCTGAATGGCTGCCGGAGGCATAATATTTTTAAGCTCCACACGGTTCACCTTGATTCCCCATGGGTCAGTGGCAATATCAAGGGTTTCTCTCATCTTTGCGTTGATGGTCTCTCTTGAGGTCAAGGTCTGATCCAGCTCCAGATCACCAATGATATTACGAAGGGTCGTGGCCGTCAGGTTTTCAATGGCCATAATGGGATTTTCCACACCGTAGGCATAAAGCTTGGGATCTGTAATCTGGAAAAATACCACCGTGTCGATTCTCATGGTAACGTTATCCTTGGTAATAACCGGCTGAGGCGGGAAATCCGCTACCTGCTCCTTTAAATTTACCCTTTTGGCAACTCTGTCAAGAATCGGCATCTTAATATGAACACCTACAGACCATGTCTCCAGGAAAGCGCCCAAACGCTCTACAACCAGGGCCTGTGCCTGGGGAACAATCCTAACACAGGATGCCAATAATGCCAGAATAACAATTAATATGATAATAACCGCTGTAAATCCAACTACTCCCATACTACAATTCCTCCTGAGTCTCACTCACAATTAATTTAACGCCTCTGATTTCTTTTACTTTCACCATAACGCCTTCCGGGTATATCCTATTCTCCTCAAGCGCCCTGGCTGTCCATTCCTGGCCATTAAGAACTGCAGCGCCCTGTTCCTTTGCGTTGTTAATCTCAACCGTGACCCTGGCGCTCTTTCCGATCAGGCTATCCATATTGGTTCTCACCGTGTTTCGGTTTACATACTTTAAGGCAAAAGGCCTGGTAAAAAATAAAAGTAAAAAAGATACAATAACAAATAACGCCAACTGCACCTGGATATTAATTCCAAACAGCGCCAGCAAAAATGCAACCAAAGCGCCTCCAGCAAACCAAATGGTCGTCAGAGCCATGGTCGCCGCTTCTATTCCCAGAAGCACTACAAATGCAATAAGCCAATAGACTGCTGCCATCTCATCATTCCCCTTCCCTGCCAGTGTAGGCAAAGCTGCCCGGCAAATCTATCTGTTGGTACCATCATACTATATGTTCCAGTATTTCTCAATATTTCCTCCTGTAAAAAGCCTTACAATTTTCTGACGATTACCCCCTCCGCTGCCTGGCCGCCTCAAACATGAGCACAGAAGCAGCAACTGCAGCATTTAAGGATTCCACCTTTCCTTTCATGGGTATCTTTACACAGGCATCCGCCAGTGCTGCCGTTTCGTCTGTCAGGCCATTTGCTTCGTTCCCCACTAAAAACCCTGTATCAACAGTATAATCCTCTTTTTCATAATTATTCCTGCCGTTTAAATGTGCCGCATAAAGCCTGACTCCGCCGGCTTTCAAGGCCTTTAAAGAGGCAGGAAGGTCTTCCGTATATACAAATGGAACGCGAAAAACAGAGCCCATGGTAGAGCGTATCACTTTCGGATTGTAAATATCTGCAGTCGTTTCGCTCATGAGTACGCCGGTGATCCCGGCTCCTTCCCCCGCCCTGAGAATTGTTCCGAGATTACCCGGATCCTGGATGTTTTCCAGAACCATCAAAAAGGCGGGACCAGGAGCTGCCAGCAGATCTTCCGTCCGGAAGGCATGCTGCCTGACAAGAGCCAATATTCCCTGCGGAGTCTGGGTATCTGACATGACCTTAAACACCTCCCGGGAAACGGTTTCATATTTCATTCCTGCCAAAAGCCTTTTATGGGCCTCATCCTTTATAAAGTCTTCCGACACAAAAAGGCTGTCGATTCTGTCCGCCGGAATTTCCTTAAACATACGAAGGCCTTCCGTCACAAAAAGGCCGCTTGTTTTTCTGGCTTTGACCTTCTTTGATAAATTCATCACCTGTTTCACCCTTGCATTGGCGCTGCTGGTTATCATAATGTACCTCTCTTTTATAAGTTCTCCAACTCTTCCAGCCACAGGCGGCTTACGGCATCGCTGGGCATTCGCAAATCTCCTCTGGGAGAAACTGCGACAGAGCCCACCTTCGGTCCGTCAGGCATGCAGGAGCGCTTAAACTGCTGGCTGAAAAATCTTCTGTAAAATACCTTTAACCATTTTAATATCTCATCCTTTCCGTAATGCCCGGAAAAAGCATGGACCGCCATGCGGTAAACCTTCTCCGGCCGGAAACCGAACCTTAAAATCTGGTACAGGAAGAAATCATGAAGTTCATACGGGCCTACCAGATCCTCAGTTTTCTGGGCAATCTCCCCATCCTTAGGAGGAAGAAGCTCCGGGCTTACGGGCGTATCCAAAACATCATACAGCACGCCGCTTAAGTCCTTTTCTCCGCAGGTATCTGCATAGTAGCGGACCAGATGCCGGACCAGGGTTTTGGGAACCGAAGAGTTTACGCCGTACATGGACATATGGTCGCCGTTATAGGTAGCCCAGCCAAGAGCCAGCTCCGACATGTCCCCTGTTCCAATGACCATACCATTTAAACGGTTGGCCAGATCCATCAGAACCTGGGTCCGCTCCCTTGCCTGGGAGTTTTCATAGGTGATATCATGAACGCCTTCCCTCTGCCCGATATCCCGGAAATGAAGACTTACCGCTTCCCTGATGTTCACCTCAGTAAGCTCCGCTCCAAGGGTCCTGGTCAGGGTACAGGCGTTCTGATACGTCCGGTCCGTTGTACCGAAGCAGGGCATGGTCACCCCGTGAATCTGTTCTCTTGGAATCTTAAGCATGTCAAAGGCCCGGACCGTCACAAGAAGAGCCAGTGTGGAATCAAGGCCGCCGGAAATCCCTACGATCCCATGCTTGCAGCCGGTATGAGCCAGCCTCTTTTTTAATCCCATGGCCTGTATGGATAGAATCTCCTCACACCTTCGGTTCCTTTCCGACTCATTGTCCGGAACAAAGGGCCTGGGATCAATCAACCTTTTTAACTCCAGTTCCTCCTTCTTCATCCGGAAGGGAACTACCAGATAATGATTGCGGTCGGCTGCTGGAAATGTGGTCATCCTGCGCCTTTCATGAACCAGCCGTTCCAGATCCATATCCCCGTATACCGTTTTGTTTCCAAAACGGCTGGATTCCGCAAGAAGGGTCCCGTTTTCCGCAATCAGATTCTGGCCTCCGAACACCAGATCCTGAGTGGATTCTCCCTCTCCTGCGTTGGCATAGATGTAGCCGCAAACCAGGCTGGCTGAATGGCCCGTAATAAGGCTTCTCCGGTAAATATCTTTTCCCGTGGTCTCATCACTGGCAGAACAGTTTGCCATAACCGTGGCTCCCGCAATGGCATGACGGATGGAGGGCGGATTGGGAACCCATGCATCCTCGCATACCTCTGCTGCCACTACAAGCTGGGGAATATCCTCACATGCAAAAAGAAGATTGGCACCCATTGGGACTGTATCCTCCTCCCATTTAACCATCACCGGAATTTCGTTCCCAGGCTGGAAATAGCGCAGCTCATAAAACTCCGAATAATTGGGCAGACAGGTCTTTGGCACGATCCCAAGGATCTTTCCGTTCTGCACGGCAACCGCCGTATTATAAAGCTTTCCGCTTTCCTCCCATGGCATGCCGATAAAACAGAGAAGATCATGGCCCTTTGTTTCCTTTAAAATCTCCTTAAGCTCCTTTTTCGCTCTTCTTAGCAATGCATCCTGGCCAAATAAATCGCCGCAGGTATAGGCAGTCAGGCAAAGCTCCGGAAACACCATAAGCTTTGCATGATTTTTGATTCCTTCTTTTATCTGTTCACAGATCCGTTCTCTGTTAAATTCCGGGTCTGCTACTTTTACATCTGGGGTCGCCGCCGCAACCCGGATATATCCATGTTTCATCTCTTTTATCTCCTATCTATTCATTGGTGCCCTTTGGTATCCACCTGGCCTTTAAGGTGTAAACACAGTCCATGAGCATCGTTGTGATCCATGTTATAGGATAACACCACATGACTGCTCCAAAACTGGGGAAAAATGGAACCAGCAGATTAATGTAGATCATACGCAGAATGCACATGTTTCCCACACCGATCAGCATAGAAACCATGGTTCTGCCGCTGCCCCGTATACTGCCCATTAAAATCTGGTGAATGGCCAGAGTCCAGTAAAACGGAAGCAATATCAGCATGGTGGAATACCCATAAGCGATAACCTCTGTATCAGGTGAAAAGATTTTAAGAATATGCTTTGCATTGAGATACAATATCACGGATATGACTGCCGTATAAGCCATACTTATGACAATCCCCTGATATACCCCCTGTTTTATTCGTTTTGATTTCCTTGCACCAATATTCTGCCCGGTAAAGGTGGTGGCCGCCATGCAGAAGCTTTGAAGGGGAAGCATGGCAAATCCGTCCACTTTACTGTAGGCGCCGAACCCTGCCATTGCGGCAGAGCCAAAACTGTTGACATTTGCCTGAACGATCACATTGGACAGAGAAATAATAGACTGCTGGATTCCGCTTGGAATACCAAGCTTTAATATACGCATCATCATTCTTTTGTCTATCCTTATCTTCTTAGGAATCAGCCGGTAAATATCCTCTGTTTTAATCAACGCCCGTACCGTCAGCACAGAAGACACTGCCTGGGCTGCGACCGTGGCGTATCCCACACCTTCCGTTCCCATGCCGAAGACCACAACAAAAACCAGATCCAGGATAATATTCACAACCGAAGACACGCAAAGATAATAAAGAGGCCTTTTGGCATCTCCTACAGCCCTTAAGATTCCTGCTCCCATATTATATACGAGATTAAACAGAGAGCCGCAGAAAAATATCCTTAAATACGCCACAGAGTTTGGCATAACCCCTTCCGGAGTACCCATCCAGCTTAGAATCAAAGGCGACATAAGCACCCCAACAACGATAAGGATTCCTCCTCCGGTCAAACTTAATGCCATGCTTGTATGAACTGCCCAGTGAAGCTTTCTCTCATCCCTTGCCCCGTAATACTGTGATATGATGACTCCCGCCCCTGTTCCGATCCCCATAAACAGGCCGATGATCAGATTGATCAGGGAATTGCTTGAGCCTACGGCAGCCAGTGCATCGCTTCCGATAAAGTTGCCCACCACAACAGAATCCACGGTATTATAAAGCTGCTGAAACAGGTTTCCGGCCAGAAGAGGCAGGGAAAATGCCAGGAGCTGCTTCCAGATTATCCCTTCCGTCATGATGATCTGGTTCGTACTTTGTCTTTTCTTCACAAATGTCCTCCCTTCTTTTCCCAATTCCCCAATGAGTATTAGTATACATCCAATTTCAGAAATTGGGAAGCCGGATAATTTAAGGTTTACTTTTCCTAAGGTTTCGTGTACAATATTTTTATATCCTACTAAACAGATAAGAATAATTAGGAAGGAGAGTTATAACCATGAAATTTTCTACCAAGGGACGTTACGCTCTTCGTATGATGCTTGAGTTTGCACTGCATCCAGGGGAATGCACAAAGATCAATCAGGTGGCGGAACGCCAGGAAATATCTGATAAATACCTGGAACAGATAGTTACCATATTAAGCAGAGCCGGGTATGTGAAAAGCAGAAGAGGCGCCCAGGGTGGTTATTATCTTACTAAGGATCCTTCCGAGTATACCGTGGGCATGATACTCCGTCTTGCGGAAGGAAGTCTGGTTCCAGTGACCTGCCTGGAGGATGAGGTCAACCCCTGCAGCCGTTCCCAGAACTGCGCCACTCTCATGGTTTGGAAAGAGCTGGATCATGCCATCTCCCACGTAGTGGACGGCATTACCCTGGCAGATCTGGTGGAAGAACAAAAAAGGCTGGATGGACAGGCCAATTATTATGAAATTTAAAACGGCATGAAAAAAGTTCGTGTTTTCTCCTTAACCTGGAAAACACGAACTTTTTTAAACCGGCGGTTCAGCAGGACTTGTTCCTCATCTGCTGCTTTTATCACTCCCTGTAAATGGAACTCCGTTCAAATATATTGCAGAAAGCATGAGCATTTTCCAGAAACAGATCTACCAAAAGAGGATCAAAGTGGCTGCCTCTGCCCTGGGTCATGATCTGTGAACTCTTTTCATGGGAATACCCCTCCTTATAAACACGTTTAGACCGAAGGGCGTCATACACATCCGCCAGGGCCATGATCCGGGCTGATATTGGAATTTCTTCTCCCTTCAGTCCCTTTGGGTAACCGCTTCCATCCCATTTTTCATGATGGCAGAGAGTGATTTCCTTGCCGATTTTGATAAATGCGCTTCCCGTATCTTTTTTTTCCACACTGGCCAGGGTCTGGTATCCTATGGTAGTATGGGTTTTCATGACTTCAAATTCTTCCGCCGTCAGTTTTCCCGGCTTTAACAGGATCGCATCCGGAATCCCAACCTTTCCGATGTCATGAAGAGGGCTGGCCTGGGTAATGCTGTCAATAAAGGCCCTGTTTATTTCTCCTGGATGCGCGTTCCTTTCCCGAAGCTTTTCCGCCAGAAGCCGGCAATACTTCGACGTTCTCACAATATGCTCTCCCGTATCGTCATCCCTTGACTCCGAAAGTTTCACCAAAGCATGGATGGTGGCCATTTGGGAAGCCGATACTTCCTCCACCTTTTTTTGAACAAGGACCTCCAGATGGTGATTATATTCTTCCAGCTTTTCCTCAACAGCCTTACCATTTGTGATGTCCTGAATGGTGCCATGAACGCTGGTTGTTTTTCCGTCAGAATCCTTTGAAGCTACAAACCGGATATGTACCCACTTGATCCTGTTCCCCTCCATAAGCAGACGGTACCGGTATTCGGCAGGAACCATGCCATTTTCCATGTCCCGTAATATCTGATTTGCCAGCTTCTTGTCATCAGGATGGATCTTTTTTAAATACAGCATAAGATCCGGCTTTTTAGACGCTTCTATTTCCAATATCCGGTTTATGGTATCCGACCACCATAGCTGCTTTGTGGTCAGATTCAGTTCCCAATTTCCTATAAGGGCGATTTCCTGGGCTTCCCGGAGAGATAATTCGCTTTTTTCCAGCTCTCTTCCCTTTTCTTCCAGCTGCTTTGATATGTCTACATACCTCTCCATGATCTCAGAGACCAATGCGGTATGGGTCTGGTTATCCACCTGCTTTGCAAAATAATCAAGCATGGACTTGACATATTCATCCGTACCCGATTCATCCAATACCATATTCTCTCCCAGCAGGATCGAATCTGTCCGCCTCAATTTCCTTCCCCCTCCAGAAAATAATCAATCCCAAGGCTGGTCAATTCCTTTAACCGTTTGATTGCAATACTTTGTGCCTCAGGTATATCCAGTATGCTGCCATGCTGGGGGGCGATCATGGAAATATCCAGCTCCTCAATTCTTTCAAGGGCATAATGCAGCGCTTTTTTCGATGGCATAATGCGCTGATGAAAATTCACCATGCCCTTTATCTGACATGGCTTCCCGGTAATGGGACAGATCTGCCGGGGCGTACAATCCAGGCACTTATCACCGATCAGGGTATATAAATTCCAGTTGTTATCATAGCTTCCGAAAATATCGCTGCTGAACAATATCTTTGTCTTCACGTCATAAGTAACAAAGCTGCCAGGCGAATGGGCATAAGGTGTCCTGATAAACTCCAGCCGTCTGCCGTTTGCAAATTCAAAGTGATACCCTAATTTCTCAATACACTCCTTAGGCGTATTCTTGGAATAATAATTAATGAAAATATTATTTTCATGATGGGAAATGATTTTTAATTCCCGGCTGTTAATGAGGGTTTCTATATGAGGTAGATTGCCGCACAAATCCGGATCATAATGCTGGTAGATCAGGCGGTTGATTTTACCCGGACTGGTTCCCGTTCGCATGATCTTCAGCATGACCGTACTGAAATCATCCCGGCTGCCGCTGTCGATAAGCACTGCTTCATCACCGTCTACAATCAAATAAGGATTGCAGTGAAGCCCTGCTCCCTCATCATAAAAACCCACCCAATAGACCCCCTGGGCGATTTCCACATATTCTTTATAATTTAAATCCTGCTTATCCATCTCCATGTTCCTCCAATATATGGCCGGCAGCCGCCTTTTCCCCCAGTGCCACCTTTCATCGCCGCCACGGCTGCGGCAAATGGAACCCGCTGATTAAAAGAATTTTGATGCATACCCCTGAATAAAGATTACCAGAACAATAACAGGAAGAACGAAGGTCACATAAGCCCTTGCCCAGCGGGGGAACCGGATCCCCTTTCCTTCGTTGGCCTCTTTCATAAAATTATCAAACCCCCAGCCATATCTGGTGGTACAGAACGCCAGGTATATCAGGCTTCCCAATGGAAGCAGGTTATTGCTGATAATAAAGTCTTCTAAATCCAGGATATTGCTTCCTTCGCCAAAGGGCATAAAACCGCTCCAAACATTAAATCCCAGCACACAGGGTATGGACAAAAGAATCATAGCAGCCCCATTCAGCCAAACCGCTTTTTTTACGGTACAACCTGTTAAATCTGTTGCGAAAGAAACGATATTCTGGAAAACTGCAATTTCCGTGGAAATAGCTGCAAATGACATAAAGAGGAAAAACAGGCTTCCAAGGAGTCTTCCTCCTGCCATGTTATTGAACACGTTTGGCAAAGTCACAAAAACCAGCTTGGGCCCTTGACCAGGCTCAATTTGAAATGCAAAGCATGCCGGGAAAATAATAAGTCCTGCCATAAAAGCCACAAAGGTATCCAGAACCGCCACACTGATGGCTTCTCCGGTTAGTCTGTGCTCCTTGCCGATATAGCTTCCAAAAACGGCGAGAGCACCAATTCCAATACTTAAGGTAAAAAAAGCCTGTCCCATGGCGGCAAATATGACTTCTCCAATACCTGCTTCTATGATCTTGGCAAAATCAGGTTTTAAGTAAAACTCCAGTCCTGCCCTGCTGTTTTCCAGGAACACCGAATGAACGGCAAGTATTGCCATTAAACCTAAAAGACATACCATCATCCATTTCGTGATCTTCTCCACACCGCCCTGAATTCCTCTGGCACAAATAGAAAAGCACCCCACCACCATGATGACCATAAAGATTCCCATGATCACAGGGTCTGCCAGCATATTTTCAAACTCCCCTGCTACTCGTTCCGCATCAAGGCCTACAAAATCTCCCTTAGCCATCTTAAAAAAATACAATACCATCCAGCCGGTAACCGTGGTATAAAACATCATCAGAATGTAATTTCCAGCCATTCCCAGATATTTTGCATAATGCCATTTGCTTCCTTCAGGCTCCAGAACATCATAGGATAATGCAATGCTCTTCTGGCTTGCACGTCCCACGGCAAATTCCATCGCCACAATGGGCAGCCCCAAAATAAGCAGAAACACCCCATAGATCAATACAAACGCCGCTCCTCCATACTGGCCCACAATATAAGGAAAACGCCAGACGTTTCCCAAACCAATGGCACATCCTGCCGAAATCAGGATAAAACCCAGGCGGGACGAAAATTTTTCTCTACCCATTTTTCCAAACTCCTCATCAGTCATATTTTCTGTCATCCTTCCAAAAAACAGCAAAAGATTCCATGCCATTATAGCATAGAATCTTTTTGCTGACTACTATATCTATCTCTCCATGACAGACCGGCAGAGAAAAAGAGCTTTTTTAGCAGACCGGACTTTCTGCATATTTCCTGATTTCAGAGGCATTGGTAATTTTGCGGATCTGACCGTTTTTTACAACCACCAGAGTAGGTGCCTGCATAATGCCGAACCTTGTGGCAAGCTCTGCATTTTCCTCCGCATCAACGACCTCATAATCCATATGTTGTAAAAACTGCTTTGCCATACGGCAGTTGGGACAGGTTTTTGTTGTAAAAAGATAGGTACCTGTGGGAATCTCCGGCTTTTTCTCCATTGCCTTATCCTTGATTTCCTCTGCACATCCCTTTTTCAGCACAGAACGGGAAGGCTCATAGACTGTCCGGTTCTTGTATTCCTGGGTCTTTCCCTCATTCCAGTTCTGTACCGGGCGGTAATAACCGGTGATCCGGCTATATACTTCGGCATTTTTTCCGCAGACCGGACATACCTTATGCTCACCGGAAAGATATCCGTGTTCCGAGCAGATGGAATAAGTAGGAGACAAGGTATAGTAAGGCAGTTTGAAATTCTCCGCAATGGTGCGTACCAGCTTTGAAGCCGCTTCCCAGTCAGGAAGCTTCTCACCCAGGAATGCATGGAAAACGGTCCCTGAAGTATAAAGGGTCTGCAGCTCATCCTGGATTTCCAGCGCATCAAAAACATCCACTGTATAATCCACAGGCAAGTGGGAGCTGTTGGTATAATACGGGGTATCTCCCTGCTTTCCGGCAGTGATGATATGAGGATAATGTTTTTTGTCATGCTTTGCCAGACGGTATGTTGTAGATTCTGCGGGGGTGGCCTCCAGATTATAGAGATCGCCGTACATCTCCTGGTAATCGGACAGCCTTTCCCGCATATGGTTCAGCACAGCCTTTGTAAACTCTCTGGTCTTTTCACTCGTCAAATCCTTTTCCAGCCAATTGGCATTTAAGCCCACCTCGTTCATCCCGATCAGGCCTATGGTGGAAAAGTGGTTTTCAAAGGTGCCCAGATACCGCTTTGTATAAGGATAAAGTCCCTGGTTCAAAAGTTTTGTTATGACTTCCCTCTTCGTCCTTAGGGAACGGGCTGAAAGGTCCATCATATGGTCCAGACGCTTGTAAAAATCAGCTTCGTTCCTGGAAAGGTAAGCGATCCTTGGCATATTGATCGTCACAACACCCACGGAACCGGTGCTTTCTCCGGAGCCAAAGAATCCGCCGGTCTTTCTCCTAAGCTCCCTTAAATCCAGCCGAAGGCGGCAGCACATGCTTCTTACATCACTTGGTTCCATATCGCTGTTTATGTAATTGGAAAAATAAGGGGTTCCGTATTTGGACGTCATTTCAAACAGCAGCTGGTTATTCTCTGTATTGGACCAGTCAAAATCCCTGGTAATGGAATAAGTAGGAATGGGGTACTGGAAGCCCCGCCCATTGGCGTCTCCCTCAATCATGGTTTCAATAAAGGCTTTATTGATCATATCCATTTCAGCTTTGCAGTCCTTATACTTAAAGTCTGCCTCTTTACCTCCTACAATGGCGTTTAACTCTGCCATATCCGACGGAACGGTCCAGTCCAGAGTGATATTGGAAAAGGGAGCCTGAGTTCCCCATCGGCTGGGCGTATTAACCCCATAAATAAAGGATTCGATGCATTTTTTTACTTCCCGGTAGGATAAATGGTCAGCCTTTACAAAGGGAGCTAAATAGGTGTCAAAGGAAGAAAAGGCCTGGGCGCCTGCCCACTCATTCTGCATAATCCCCAGGAAATTGACCATTTGGTTGCAAAGTACGGATAGATGTTTTGCCGGGGATGAGGTGATCTTTCCTGGTATGCCGCCCAGTCCTTCCAGAAGAAGCTGCTTTAAAGACCAGCCTGCGCAGTATCCGGTGAGCATGGATAAATCGTGAATGTGGATATCCGCATTCCTGTGTGCATTGGCGATCTCCTGGTCATAAATTTCAGACAGCCAGTAATTGGCTGTAACCGCACCGGAATTGCTTAATATCAGTCCTCCCACGGAATAGGTGACTGTGGAATTTTCCTTGACCCTCCAGTCCTCCACTTTTACGTAGCTGTTTACCACAGCCTTGTAATCCAGGATGGTATCCTTCATATTACGGATTTTTTCTCTCTGCTTTCTATATAATATATAAGCCTTTGCCACATCCGTATAACCCGCCTGCTCAAGAACGTGCTCCACACTGTCCTGGATTTGTTCAACCGTGACCTGTCCTCCTGACATCTTTCCCTGAAAATCAGCGGTTACCCTAAGAGACAACAGTTCCAGTATTTCATTGTTATACTCCTTCTGGGTGGCTTTAAATGCTTTTTTAATCGCTTCCGTGATTTTATTCAGACTGAATTCAGCACTTTCCCCATTTCTCTTTACTACCTGGATCATAAAAACCAAACTCCTTTCCACTTATCTGCCCTTTTTACGGGCATAGAAATATGCCCATAAGGCATTCCTCTGAAAAACCCCTTATGAATCTGTTTTTGTAATACATTCCATTATGAAGACTTGTTATCATAATCAGAAAAACAGTGCAGAAACGGCACCTTTTATGTAAGGCCTGAAACAGCTTCTCACAAATAATATTATAGCAGAACAAAAAGAAAAACACAATATGTAGTTCGGTTTTTTAACACCAATCCACATATTGTGTTTATTATTCATTAAAAGCATCGGCATTGTCGGCCAGAGAGGCAAACAGCTCCGATGGAACATAAGCGTTGACAAAAATCCCGTCTTCCTGATACTCTTCCTTTAACAACTGGCCGTATTTACGGATCAGCTGGATTTTTCCTGCTTCCTTATAGGAATAGATCCTTTCCAAATACACCTTTTGATTTCTAAGAATCGTTTCCAAAAGATTGATAAGTTCATCAAGACCCTCTCCGGTTTTTGCAGATATCCTCACCTGATGGTCCGAAGACACATCTCTCAGGATCACTCCTGCATCTGCCGCATCAATCTTATTGAACACTGTGATCATGATTTTATCACAAATACCAAGTTCTCTTAAAGTTTCATATACAACATACATCTGCATATCCATCTGCGGATTGGAACAATCCACCACATGAAGGATGATATCGCTGTATTTGGCTTCTTCCAAAGTGCTTTTAAAAGCTTCGATCAAATGGTGGGGAAGCTTTCTGATAAATCCTACCGTATCTGTTAAAAGAATTTGCTGCCCTCCCGGCAGGCTTAAATTCCTGGTGGTAGGATCCAGGGTGGCGAACAGCTTATCCTCAGCCAATATCCCTGCATCCGTAAGCCTGTTTAACAGGGTGGATTTTCCGGCGTTGGTGTAGCCCACGATCGCTGCGGCGGGCACATGATTTTTATCCCGCTGCTGTCTTACCACCTCCCTGTGGCGCTTGACATCCTCTAATTCAGCCTTTAACATACCGATCCTGTCATGAATAAGACGGCGGTCCATTTCCAGCTTTTTCTCTCCCGGTCCCCGGGTGCCGATACCGCCTCCCAGACGGGATAAGGAACTTCTAAGTCCTACCAGACGGGCCGACCGGTATCTTAACTGGGCCAGCTCCACCTGTATCTTTCCCTCCCTGGTGACGGCTCTGGAAGCAAAGATATCCAGGATCACCATGGTCCGGTCCATAACCTTTGTATCCAGTGCCCCTTCCAGATTCCGAAGCTGAGCCGGAGACAATTCGTCGTCACAAACGATTCCGGTTGCGTCAAGCTCCCAGATTCGGTCCTTTATTTCCTCAATCTTTCCCTTTCCCAGATAAGTCCCCGGATGGATCCTCTCCCGGTTCTGGATCACCTTATCCACGGCAACGGCTCCTGCCGTTTTCACCAGTTCTTCCAGTTCATCAAGAGACCCTTTGGCATCCTCTTCATCTCCGGTGCTGACAGCCACCAGGATGACACGCTCTTCTATTTCCTTTAACTCTATCAGTTCTGTCATCAATCACTCCAACCTATCTTGTCTTTAAAAATGTGATCTCCCGATCCGCTTCCTCATCAGGGCCGTGGACGGAGACATACTGCTGCATCAGATCCAGGGCTGTTTTAAATTCACCTTTATGTTCTTCAGCTACAGCCTGGTTAAACAATAATTCTGGAACCAGGGAACTGTCAGGTAATGAAAGGCCATTCTTAAAATATTCAGCCGCCCCATCCCAGTCCTTTTCGGCCATCCTGCATAAACCCATCCGATTGTAAAGCTGGGCGCTTTGCTCCCCCTCCTTAACAGCTTCTTCATAGAGGTTCATGGCATCAGAGGCTGATCCTTCTTTTTCCATGGCCTCGCCTGCGGCCAGAAGGGCATTTAACCTGCCCGGTGCTTTCTTTTCTGTATCCAACTGGGTGCTTCGCTTATAATCCTCTATGGAACCTTTCAAATCTCCTGAGCCTGCCCTGGAAACAGAACGAAGATTCAGGTATTCCGGCAGTTCCCCATCCACCTTTATGAGTATGTCGTAGGTATCTGCGGCGGAAGAATAATCGCCTGCAAGGTATTGAGCCTCTGCCCGGTACTTTAACACATCCACATCAAATTTCCCCACCAGTCCTTTGGAAGAACTGATGGCCTGGTCAAAGGCTTCTACCGCTGCGTCATAATTTCCCTGGTTAAGGGCTTCAATCCCGGCGTTCCGGAAAGAATATTTATTATCCTTTTTCCCGCAGCCGCCTGCTCCTATGGCAATGGTCAGGGCCAGTCCAAGGATGGCAGCCGCATATCCTGTCTTAGTTCTCATGCTATTATCTCCTTTTTGGGAAGTTCAATTCGCCATTAGCTGCCGAAGGGACAATTTACGAAATTTAAGCTCCCACAGTCTGACTTTATAAAGTGAGATTGAAAGAAAAACGGCTTAGACAAAAAATGCCATGCGATAAAAGTTATTGTTTCCCCGTACTGCCATGGCCGCCCCGGTCCTCATGGCCTAAAAGCTCCGCTTCTTCAAAGAGTAAAGCCGGCTGATGTTCCATAATGCGGAACTGGCAGATGCGTTCATTGACATGGATCACGGTGTCCCGAAGTGCATAGGCCGGGAAAAACCACTGGTCATTGTCACCGCAGTAGGTTTCATCAATAACCCCCATGCTGTTGGTCTGGATCACGCCGTAATTCTTAAATGTGCTGCTTCTGGGAACCACATGGGCTTCATACCCGGCCGGCAGCTCCATGGCGATCCCAAGGGGAATCAGCTTAAATTCACCGGCTTTCAGTTCCACTTCTTCTGCTGCACGCAGATCAATCCAGTCTGACTTGCCGTCAATGCAGCGCAAACGTTCAATTTTAT
Organism: [Clostridium] saccharolyticum WM1; assembly: GCF_000144625.1. Lineage (NCBI taxonomy): Bacteria > Bacillati > Bacillota > Clostridia > Lachnospirales > Lachnospiraceae > Lacrimispora > Lacrimispora saccharolytica. Next base: position 2,711,524 of record NC_014376.1, read on the forward strand.
CAGTAAAATATTTAACTCTTATGGTTTTTGTCACCTTATTTCCTCCTCAATGTCATCCACTTTTTTATCTCCCGCCGGAATCAGATCACTGCTTTCGGAAAGCTCCTCTTCCACTTCCATCCGGATCTCAGCCGCAACCACCGGATCAGCCACAGGAAGATTCTGGGTAGAACCGATGCCGAATCTTCTTAAAAACTCCTCGGTGGTTGCAAACAATGCAGGACGGCCGGGAGCATCTAAGCGGCCGACTTCATATACCAGATTGTATTCTACCAGCTTATTGACTGCGTGATCTGACTTAACGCCTCTTATTTTTTCTATTTCCAGCTTTGTTACAGGCTGCTTATAGGCTATGATGGACAAGGTCTCCAAAATCACCTCCGTTAGTACCTGCTTTTTCGGCGCAGCTGCCACGCGGATCAGATTCTCATAGTATTCAGACCGAGTGCACATCTGGTAACAGTTCTCCAGTTCCAGGATCTGCATGCCTCTTTTCCCCGTATCGTAGCGCTTCATCAAACGGAGGACCGCCTCCTTTGCCGTGGCCTCATCCTGACCAATAGCAGAAGCCAGAGCCTTTAGTTCAACAGAATTACCCATGGTAAAAAGAACTGCCTCAATCACGGCTTCCCATGTTTTTTCTTCTTTCGTACTCTTTTTCGGCCCCTCAACCACAAGAGTTTCCTTATCCATCGATTTCCTCTCCCTTAAGTCCATCCGAATCTTCCTCCAGACCCGTCAAATCCAGCTCTTCATCCTCCCCTTCCGGTTCCAGGGTTTCAATGAGCATATCATCAAACAAATGCTCCTGGGTCAGCCTGATCTTGCCGATCTTCATGAGCTCCAGAAGCGCCAGAAATGTAACAACAACAAGAGTCCGGTCCGGCTGCTGCTCAAGCAGTCCCCGGAAAGAAAATTTCCTGTGCTCCCTGGCATAATCCATAACAGTTTTTATCTTATCCTCCAGGCTTACGGATTCCTTCCGGATGTTGCCGAACCGGCTTCGGATTGGATCCACACGATCCGTGCCCCGTTTCATGACAGCCCGGAAAATCTCCTGGAGTTTTGCCAGGGTAAGCCCGTCAAGAAGCCTGTCTAAATCCACCGGTGGCTCATACTTTGCCACCTCAGCCGGAATGGATGGTTCTTTGTACAGCAGACGGTCTGCACCCAATTCCCGGTCCTTAAGCTCCTGAGACATGTATTTATAATATTTATATTCCAGAAGACGTGCCACAAGCTCAGCCCTTGGGTCCTCCTCCTCACCTTCCTCATTGATCTCCCTTGGGAGCAGCATACGCGCCTTTATATCAATGAGAGTCGCAGCCATGACCAGAAATTCGCTGACAATATTCAGATCTTCTGTCTCCATGTGGTTTACATAGTCCAGATACTGCTCTGTAATCGTAGCGATAGGGATGTCGTAGATGTTCACCTTATTCTTGTCGATCAAATGAAGCAGCAGGTCCAGCGGACCCTCGAAATTATCCAGTTTATATGAGATTCCCATAAAATCCTCCAAGGCAGATGAAAGCATGCCTCTGATCAGTATATCAAATCCTTCTTCATCTGTAAATATATGGAAGGCACTAAATCATGTTTTCATTTTTAAATCCACCACTACCAGTTGAGGTTTGTTGTTCAGGCGGATGTTAATAGAATGAGTCCCAAGCCCTCTGCTCACGATCATATGTCTTTCTTCGGAATGAAACTCACCGGCGCAGTAAGGAAGGAAAAACTGGTATTGAGGCGTCATGACTCCACCCAGATATGGAAGCCTTATGGTTCCGCCATGAAAGTGACCGGACAGTGTCAAATCCGCTCCCCAGTCCCTGCATGGACGGAAAAAAAGAGGAGAATGACAAAGCAGAATCTGAAACCGTTCCCTGGATGCCTTCCCTGCTTTTTGCCCGATCTCCTTCTCAGTTAAATGTCCCGGGCGGAATTTCCGGTAAACCTCCGGTTCCAGATCTATCCCCGTAACAGATAAATCTTCCCCAAACTGCTCCGTCCGGTTTTCTAGAAATCTGACTCCAAACCTTTTTAAGCTGCTTCTATAATCTTCGTATGCTCTGCCGTATACTTCGGGCTCCCAAAGCAGACGGTTTTCATGGTTGCCGTTGCCGCAAAATACCGGATACCGGCGGGCCAGCGTTTCCAAAAGCTCTAAGGAGGCTGACGTAATGGCCCTGCCCTTGCTGATGATCATATCGCCTCCCACCAATACAAGATCAGGAGCCACCTCATGGACTGCGGTCAAAAGTTTTTCATTTCCCTCCCCAAACCGGTGTTCGTGAAGATCGGAAAGGAACACAAGGGTACGGTCCTTTCTTATCTTTGGGTTCTCCAAAACCGTTCTCTCCACAGAAAGCTGTTCTTTTTCATACTCAGAACGCAAATACAAGCCTGCGCCAGCGGCGCAAAGAGCTCCGGCAGCAAACCACATCTGACTTTTCCTCTTCTTCCCTTATTTTTTTCCTTGTCTTTCCATCATACAATGAAGAGCCTGTCTGAGTCAAGGCTAAGAGGTCCAGCTGCCCACCAGATATTCAATGATGAGATTGGGTACAATAACCATGAGCCCGATTCCAATGCTCATAACGATTGTGCCGCAGAAATATTCCTGATAGCCTGGAGTTCCAGGGGCCGGGGGCACAGTAAAGGCAAGGCGGTAGATGGATCTGCAGAGAACAGAAAAGCAAATAAGATAAAAAATTACATTAAATATATTTTTTTTCATTGATGTATTCCTCCTTTCCCATAATATAAACCACTTATGGATAATATGCAATACTGGATAATCAAGGTTTAATTAAGACCAGAGGTGATAAATCATGATTGTTTACGACAGACTTTGGGAAACCATGAAAAAGAAAAACATCAGCCAGTATCATCTGATAAAGTACTGCAAGGTAAGTGCCGGGCAAATCGGACGTCTAAAGAAGAATAACTTCGTATCCACTCATACCATTGATATGCTTTGCAAGATTCTTGACTGCAGCGTGGAAGAGATCATGGAATACCGTACCGATATAAGCGAAGCCACCCTGGCGGAAGAATGCGCACCCGAAGCAGAACAAGGCGATGCAGCTCCTTCAGAGGATTTGGCATAGAAAAAGAGCCTACAGGCTCTTTTTCTATGCCAAAACATCCATGTTCTTACCGGATCCAGGCGCCGGAAGAATCCAGCCGGTATCCATCGGGCGTAACAGCATCCTTAAGCATGGCACCGCCGGTACCCACATAATACCATTTTCCGCTGCTCTCCACCCATCGGTTTTCTGCCATTACTGATCCCGAGTCAAACCAGTAGTAAACTCCGTTTATTTTCTGCCATTCATTGCAGGCCTTGTTTCCATCCTGCTTTCTATAATACCACTTGGAACCTTCCTGAATCCAACCTGAGGAGGAAGTCTGTATTCCCTGTCCACCGGCTGCCTTCAAGGCAAACCCGTAATCCAAAAGAGATTTTGTATCCGCATAATGAGTGGATTTACTCTTCATAATGACGGCAATCAGCCGGATCCCGTTCTTCTCCACACAGGTAACCAGGGTGTTGCCTGCCAGAGAAGTATACCCGGTCTTTCCTCCGATGACTCCCGGATAATATCTGGAATCTCCGGGATAAAGCATCTTATGGCCCATGGATACCGTTCTGGCCGATGCATTCTTTGTCGCCGGGATCTGGTAGCTTAGGGTGGAGGTCACCTTTTTTACTGTCTCATTCTGAAACGCGGCCCTGGCAATAAGTGCCATGTCATGAGCCGTGGTATAATGGCCGGAGCTGTTAAGCCCGTTAGGATTAACAAAGTTGGTTCCAGTACATCCAAGTTCCTTTGCCCTGACATTCATCAGGGCCGAAAAAGCGCTGATACTTCCTGAAACATGTTCAGCCAGACCATTGGCCACTTCGTTAGCAGACTTCAGCATAAGGCCGTAGAGACACTGCTCTACCGTCAGCTTGTCCCCTTCAGAAAGCCCCAGTGTCACAGCACCTGATTCCAGGTTTGTTGTGGCGGCCTTTGAGAAGGTTACAGTATCCGGCAAGCTGCATTTTTCTGCTACAAGAAGAGCAGTCATAAGTTTTGTAATGCTGGCCGGATAATATCTTGTGTCACCGTTTTTTGAATAAAGCAGAGTTCCAGTGGATGCATCCATAAGGACTGCCCCTTCCGACTGGATCTCCGGCTGCGTTATTCCGGAAGGCTGCGATTGTCCTACGCTTGGTACCGCTCCCGTCTGTCCGCTTCCTGTACCGGTTCCTGTACCGGTTCCGGTGTTAACCCCAGGTCCGATTTCATTGGAGGAGCTTCCGGACGGCCCGCTTACAGCCTCCGTCTTCCCTCCTGATCCCGGGAAGGGCTGTACCAGTGGCATATCCCCGTAGGATGGGCTTGCTGCAAGAATGCTGATACTGATTACCAGGCTCCATAGCCTGTATGATTTTTTTGCCATATCCTGTTATCTCCTGTGTAGTTCTGGATGCAAGTAACTTTTCTTACAACAGTATATCATAAAATCCATAATTTTCCGATTAAAATTTTCTTACAAACTTTTATCAATTTTGTAGAAAGAAACAGTTTCGGTAACCACTATTACATTGCCTGTGTACAACTATGAGAAACACGCTTTGCGAGTTTCTCAAGTTATCCCGGCAGTCGCCAAAAGCAAGCCAGCTTGTATTGGCTCGTTCCTCGCGTAAATAAAACACCGCCTGAATCAGGCGGTGCGTATCGTTTAAAATATCTGATCTCTGTATTCCTTTTCCAACTCTTCCAGCCTGTCCATAGCCACGTTCAGGATCTCGGCATGGTCAAATGCCAATTTTTCCTGATCCAATACGTCAATTGCAGGCAACAGATCGATCTCCGTCTCCTTTTTCCACATAAACCCCTGGCGTTCATAGGTTTCGGTGATCCGATAAGTCATAAAAATATGTTCCTCTTCATTTTCAATGGTAAGCGCATAGGTGGCTCCTTGTTCCAGCTCGGACAGTTTCTTTTTCCTGACCTGGAACCAGCAGGCCTCTGCAGCATCGTCGTCTGCCTTTGGAACCAGCTGGTCCTTCGGCACTGCGGCCATATAGGATACTGAGATGACTCTTGTTCTGGGATCACGCTTCACGCTCCCCCATGTGTACAGCTGTTCCAGGCATATCCCCCTTAACCCCGTCTCTTCCTCAAGCTCCCTTGCTGCCGCTTCATCCAGAGATTCATTGGGATTTACAAAACCTCCCGGAATCGCCCACTGCCCGATGCAGGGATGATTTTTCCGTTTCATGAGCAGGACTTCCGTTTCCGTCTCTTCTTCCGCCACCGCAAAAATCAGCATATCCACCGTCACCGACGGGCGCTCGTAATTTCCCGGACGATACTGCAAAAGAAACTCTTTTTCCGTTAATCCCTCTTCATTCCTTCGTTCCATTCTGCCCTTCTTCCTACCAGAATTTTAGAATATCATGGACCGGAGTGCTCCTAAAAGTCCTGCACTGGCAAGTCCCATGATGACTCCTGCCATCAGGACGCCTCCCATCACGGCTAAAATACTGGATTTAAAATCAATATCAAGCAGGCTGGCTGCCAAAGTGCCTGTCCAGGCACCGGTTCCCGGAAGGGGAACTCCTACAAATAACAAAAGTGCAATAAACAACCCCTGTCCAGCTTTCGCCTGCAGTTTTTCGCCGCCCCGTTTCCCTTTCTCCAGGCACCAGGAGAAAAATCCGCCGATTACCGGCTTATCCGCTCCCCATTCAAGAACCTTTCTCGCAAACAGATAAATAATTGGCACCGGAAGCATGTTTCCAATAATAGCAACGAGATAAGACTGGAAAAGAGGCAGTCCCATGACGGTTGAATATGGAATTGCACCTCGAAGCTCGATTAACGGAACCATGGAGATAAAGAAAACAGTCATATATTTTTGTAACATATCCCATTCCTTTCGTGTATAAGTCTGCCTTTATACTATACACAAAGATGGACCTTCAATCAACCATTTTATAAAAAGATTATATTTTCACTGCAGCCCTGAAAAAGGGTGTTTAAGAATGCTCATTCCTGCATATACCATATATTGTGGAAACAGGGAGCCTTCAGCTTAATCTTCTCTGAAATAAATATTAACATTTTTGAAATACTATTGTACTGACAAAACGAGTGTGATATAATCCTCCAAAGTTGATAAACATCATACCAACCACCAGAACGGAAAAGGATGACCCTTATGAAAAATCTGCTTTACAGATACAGGCATGTCTGGATCCTCAGTTACGCCTTTATCTATATTCCATGGTTTATCTACCTGGAAAAGACGGTGACGAACCACTACCACATTATGCATGTTGCCATAGACGACCTGATACCTTTTAATGAATATTTCATTATTCCATATCTTTTATGGTTTGCCTATATCGCCGCCGCTGTTTTATACTTTTTCTTTACCAATGTAAAAGACTATTACAGACTTTGCACCATGTTGTTTACAGGAATGACCATCAGTCTGGTGGTCTGTACCGTATTTCCAAACGGGACGGATTTCCGTCCGATGATCGATCCCGGCAAAAATCTCTGCTCGGCCATAGTGGCGGTCCTTTATTCCACGGATACTTGTACCAATGTATTCCCAAGCATCCATGTTTATAACTCCATTTGTGTGCATATTGCAGTCCTCAACAGTAAACGCTTAAAAAAATACCAGCTTCTTAAAACCGGCTCCTTGCTGTTAATGATCTCCATCTGCCTTGCCACTGTTTTCTTAAAACAGCATTCTGCCTTTGACGGTCTTGGCTCATTGGTTATGGCTTACGTCATGTATCACTTTGTATACTCTGATTCTTATGTACCAAGCAGGGAAAAGGTTTCCCAAAAAGCCATCAGCTAGTCAAACATTGCATAGAAAGTCCCCTGGCACCGATCAAAGGCCCAGGGGATATTTTTTGTTTTCAACAGTCTGGTTTCCTTTAGTTAAAACCGAAAAATTTCTGTGTCATTTTGTAAATGGCAATCGGAAATTTCTTTCCGCCCTTTCCCGGTAAATTGACCCCCTGCCCCATAAAGCCCCAGCGGAGTCTTAAGTACAGCGGTAGATTCTGCTTGCGTAGATGCTGCCAAAGTTCCTTTTTCTTCTCCATATTTTCATCACTATCCGACTTGATGGCTAAGATGGAAGAAATGGTCATCATGATCTCTAAGTACCGCACCATATAATAGCGCAGCTTCCGCTGCTTGATCTTTGTCACATCGTAATAGCCAAGCATCAGCTTTGTCACCTTGATCTGCTGGTCAATGCGGCCGATCATAACCGATTCATTCACAGACTGGTCCTCTCTTCCGATAAAGTACCGGTAAAAGTTTACATCTAAATAATAAATGGTTTTCACATGAGGCAGCGGCTGATACACAAAGATATTGTCCACATAAAAAGTATGCTTGGGAAGCTCCAGACCGCACTGCCTTAAAAGCTCTGTCCGGTAAATCACGGAATGCATGAGAATATAATGTCCCAGGAGGAACACCTTAACATCCTTCCAGCTAAACAGCTCGTTCTCCGGAAGGGCGGTCCGGTAATTCATGACTTTTTTCCGATTTGCCCCCTGTTTTTCATAAACAAAATTGCTCACCAGCATGTCCAGGGTCTTTTCCCCATAAACAAAGCGGCGCAGGGTATTCAGTATTTCCATATATGCAGACTCATCCACCCAGTCATCGCTGTCTACCACTTTAAAATATATACCGGTAGCATTTCTTAATCCGGCATTGACTGCCTCTCCATGGCCGCCGTTCACCTGATGGATAGCCCGGCAGATCTCCGGATAATTTCTTTCGTATTCATCCGCAATTTCCGCTGTACGGTCCTTGGTTGATCCATCATCCACAATGAGGATCTCCACCTCCTCACCACCCGGCAGCAGAGATTCAATGCAGTGCCTCATATAGGCCTCAGAATTATAGCATGGAATTGCCACAGATAAAAGTTTCACACAATATCCTCCTTTAAATTGTTTTTCCGATAAATCCGGATCGCACAAATAACAGACACCACCGCAGATGCGGCTGCCATAACCAGCCGGCCTTCCGTATGGAATAAGGAATTTAAGCGCTGTGTATTCATCACGGAAAGCGAAAGTAAATTAGCTGATACGTGAAATAAGTAAGGAGCCAGCAGGGTCCTAAAAACCTCATACAGCCAGGCAACGGCCAAGCCAATGAGAAAAGCGTAAACTCCCTGAGGAAGATTTCCATGATAAAGACCAAACAGCGCCGCTGACAGCACCGCTGACAGCCAAAACGGGAGCTTTTCCCGAAGAGATGCATAACCCAGTCCCCGGAAAATAATCTCCTCAGCCAATGGGATCAAAAAACCGGAGGCCAGAATCTGGACGGGAAAGGCAGCCATATAAAGATAGCTTTCTGCCTCCTTATAGGACACGGACATCTCCGACAAGCCAAACGCATCCACCATATAATTTCCAAGCACGCACAAGGCAGCTCCGAATATGATCAGTTCAGCCAGGCAGCCGTAAAGAGAAGATCCTGGCAGCGGGACCTTTCCACGGCGTTTCCGTCCGGTATCATAAAAAAAATAAAGCACAGGTGATACCAGAAGCGCAGATAAGGCGGTGGCTTCCAGAGCGCCTAAGTTAAAATACAACAGCAGGGCGGTGGTCACTGCGGTATAAAAAAACATGGGAAGAATCAGATGCAGGATGATTACTATCATAAACAGGTTGTCCTTTCATTTTCTGTATCTTCCTAAACATTATACCATTTGATTCCAGGATATCTACCATAATTTCTTTAATTCTTTCTAAATATTGCTCCAGCCTGGGTATCCAGACCGCCCTCCCATGAAATCTATTGATTTTTTTATTATCTGACCATATAATATCTTTAATACTTTCTGATCAAACTATACGGAAATGAGAGGTAAATGATATGGCAAAAAAACGTATTGTCCTGGCTTTGGGACACCATGCTTTGGGAACAAATCTTCCGGAACAGAAAAAAGCGGTTGCCGAAACAGCCAAGGTCATCGCAGATTTTATTGAAGCCGGCTGGCAGGTGGCCGTCACCCACAGCAATGCACCTCAGGTGGGCATGATCCACACAGCTATGAATGAATTCGGTAAGCTCCATGACGGTTATACTTCTGCGCCCATGTCCGTATGTTCGGCTATGAGCCAGGGTTACATTGGCTATGACCTGCAAAACGGTATCAGGGCAGAGCTGGTAAAGCGGGGCATTTATAAATCGGCAGCCACGATTTTGACTCAGATGATGGTAAATCCTTATGACGAAGCATTCTATACTCCCATGAAGCCCATCGGACGATATATGACGGCGGTGGAAGCAAAAGAGGAGGAAGAGAAAGGAAATTTTGTAGAAGAGGTGCCCGGCCTGGGCTTCCGCAGAGTGGTAGCATCTCCGAAACCTGTGTCCATTGTTGAAATCGAAATTATCAAAGCGGTACTGGATGCTGACCAGATCGTCATCGCCTGCGGCGGAGGCGGCATACCGGTGATGGAACAGGGATACCGGTTAAAGGGCGCCAGCGCTGTCATTGAAAAGGATCGGGCCGCCGGCCTTCTGGCAAAGGAAATCGATGCAGATGTGCTTATGATCCTGACAAACGTCGATAATGTAACTTTAAATTTCGGAACACCTGATGAGCGCCCCATCGTCCAGATGGATCTTAACGAGGCGGAATCCGGCATTCGGGAGGGACAGTTTGAAACCGGTTCCATGCTTCCCAAGATCGAAGCATCCCTGGATTTTATCCGCCATGGCAGAAACCGGAAGGCGATTATCACCTCTCTTAATCAAGCGAAGGCCAGTCTGGAAGGAAAGGCTGGTACCACCATAAAAGAAGCATAAAACGGATGACAACAATGCTTTGAGAACCTTTTTGAATATGGACAGAGATCTCCTTCATATATTGAAACAAATGTATTAGTACGGAGTTTTATATATGAAATTTTTGCAAAAAATAAAAATTGCAGAAAAAATCAGAAAGTTTTCGGTATCTTCCGAAACAGGAAAAAAGGCAGTCATGGTATTCCTGCTTTTTCTCTGTGCCTTTCTGGCCGGACATCTTGGAGCCATGCTGGTGGAGCATCACAAAGCGGTGGAAACAGCAGCGGATGGAAACTGGGGTTTAAGCTTTCAGCAGGAAGGGCAGCCGCCGGTAGCCAATGCCACCATGGACTATTTAAAAAAGTTTGATGCTTATTATGCAAAAAAAACTCCGGATAAAATCCTTTATCTGACCTTTGACGCCGGATACGAAAACGGAAATACAGCAGCCATACTGGATGCATTAAAGAAACACAATGCTCCCGCTACCTTTTTTGTGGTAGGAAATTACATAGAAACATCTCCGGAGCTGGTGAAGCGAATGGTGGAGGAAGGCCATACCGTAGGCAACCACACCTATCATCATCCGGACATGTCCAAGATTTCTTCAAAGGAGGCTTTTGAAAAAGAACTTAAGGATCTGGAAAATCTTTTCGAAAAAACCACGGGACAGCCCATGAAAAAATACTACCGTCCTCCTCAGGGGAAATACAGCGAGTCCAACTTACAGCTAGCTAAGGATATGGGATACAAAACCTTTTTCTGGAGCCTGGCCTACGTTGACTGGTATCAGGATAAGCAGCCGACAAAGGAAGAAGCCTTTAAAAAGCTTCTTGGCAGGATCCATCCAGGGGCCGTTATACTCCTGCACAGCACTTCCAGCACCAATGCCCAGATCCTTGATGAATTGATGACCAAATGGGAGGAAATGGGATATCAGTTCAAATCCCTGGATCAGTTGGTGGCTGAGTAGCCGGCCGCTTCTCTACCCGGCAGAAAAAGCAGAAGGTGATGCACAGTAATAATGCAATATCTGTGTGATAAGGTAAAATCGTTTACGATATAAAAATGAGTCTTGAAATGGTTTTAAACCGTTTCAAGACTCATTTTGGATAAGGCCCGTTTCCCGTCCTGCTTGCATTTTTGCCTGCAGACATCCTTATAAAGCAGACGCTCGGATCAAAGCCTCATCAATGCACCCCGCAATATTCTCTCTTCCAACGTCATCTAAAAATCCCGCCTTTTCCATTACTGACATCGGCTGTTCATTTACATGGGACAATACCAGTATGACATTTTTTCTGCTTAAATTATGGTAAAGCTTTCTTAAGCTTTTTAAGGCTGTGGCATCCATAGCCGGAACACTCCGCATCCGAAGGATCAGCACCCGCTTCCCTTCCTCCAAAATCACCTTGGATATTTTATCGGCGGCTCCAAAGAACATGGGGCCATTGATCTCAAACACAGCCACATGCCTTGGTACAGGCTTTAAGTCAACGGAATCTCCGTCACAGACCTCTTCTCCATCTTCCAGGTACTTCCAGCCGTTTACCTCGGCCACATCTGCCATTCGCTTCATAAACAGCAGGGAAGCAAATACCAGACCAACGCAAATGGCCATAACAAGGTCAAATACCACGGTAAGAACAAAGGTAACCAAAAGCACCAACCAGTCACTTTTCGGGGAGGTCTTTACAATGGAAACAAATTCCCGCCACTCGCTCATATGATAAGCAACCATAAACAGGATTGCCGCAATGGCCGGCATGGGGATAAGGGCGGCATAGGGCATCAGGAATACGAGGATCAGCACAAGAAGAACGGCATGAACCATTCCCGCCACTGGAGTCCTTCCTCCGTTTTTGACGTTGGCGGCAGTCCGGGCAATGGCGCCTGTGGCCGGAATTCCTCCAAACAAGGCAGAACATGTATTTCCCACACCCTGAGCGATCAGTTCCATGTTGGAATTGTGCCTGCTTCCCACCATACCGTCAGCCACCACACAGGACAGCAGGGATTCAATGGCAGCCAGAAGAGCGATGGTCACTGCATCCGGCAGAACCTTCTGCATCATGGCAAAAGACAGACTGGGTATGTGAAAAGCAGGAAGGCTGGGGGAAATGACATACAGATCTCCAATGGTGTGGACGGGTAGATGAAAGATCTTTACCAAAGCCGCAGTTAGAATAACGGCGATCAGGGACGGGGGCACCCACTTAAAATACTTTGGCCAGATGATAAGTACAATAAGGGCAATCATTCCCACTGCCAATGCCATGGGATTAAAGGTCCCCATACAGAGGATCACCTGCTCCAGCTTTTCCATCGTCTCTATTGGTGCTTTTTCAAAGGAAAGTCCAAGAAAATCCTTTATCTGGCCGATAAAAATAGTCACTGCGATCCCGGTGGTAAAACCGGTGGTAATGGTATAGGGAATGAAACGGATCAGGCTTCCCAGGCGAAAAATACCCATGATAACCAGGAAGATCCCGGCCATAATGGTTGCAGCAGCCAGACCGTCAAGCCCGTTTTTTAAGACGATTCCAGCTACAATCGAGGCAAATGCTGCCGTAGGTCCTGCAATCTGCACCTTGCTGCCCCCTAAAAAGGAGATCACAAAGCCCGCAACAATGGCTGTATAAAGTCCCTGCTCCGGCGTTACGCCGGAAGCAAGGGCAAGAGCGATGGATAGGGGCAGTGCAATGATCGCTACGATGATTCCTGAAACGACATCCTTAATAAATTGCTCCCTTGTGTAATGCTTCATTGATAAAAAAAACTGGGGGATCATATCCTTCATCTTTTCTGTTCCTCTGTATATTATAAATTTTTTATAAACTTTTTATAATATAACTGTGATAGGAAAAGAATGCAAGGGAATTTCCCATGTTCTTCAAATAATACAAAAATTCCTATCTCAGACTGTCCTCAGCCAGCAGTTCCAGGCCCTTTTCATCAAGCAGCTCCACGCTGCCCCTGGTGATCCTTACCAGATGTTCCGTCTGAAACAGCCGTAAAAGCCGGGTCACCACTTCTCTTGCCGTTCCCAGGTGATGGGCGATCTGCTCATGGGTGATGGAAAGCTCCCTGGAACCGGTAAGCCTTTCCTCTTCCAAAAGAAAGGCGGCCAGGCGGCCATCCATTTTCTTATTTAAGACCTGATCCATCAGCCACATGACATCGGAAAAACGGGAAGCCATCAGCTCATTGGTAAAATTGGAGACTACTGCCGACTGCTCCATCAGCCTTTTGTAAACCTCCGGCGGTACCACGGTTACCACAGATTCCTGCTCCGCTTCCACCGTCACATCAAACTGGATATTTTTAACCATGCAGGGACCGGAAAAAAGGCAAATATCCCTTTCCAGCAAGCGGTAAAGGGTCAGTTCCCTCCCCTCATCGGATATCATGAAAACCCTAAGCTGCCCTGCGGATACCAGCAACAGTCCGCTGCAGCCATCTGCCCCGCCATGGACCAGCATACCCTTTTCAAACCTGACTTCCCTGGCATTTTCTTTTAAGAGCATTCTTTGTCTTTCCGTCAGCTTATTCCAGAAAGGAAGGTATTCTCCCAACACCATATTATCAACCTCCGTGTACCTAAGAACATTGAAACGCAATCTCATCATTGCAGTCAAAAAGTGCAAAACATTCTTTATAGCCCAGTCTTCCGGATTTGAGTTCTTCCGCCATCAAAAGAAGATTCATGGAATTGACAGCAGCCCCGCAGATTCCCGAACGCATCCGGATGTTATCAAGCCTCTCCTTAAATCCCCCGGTAAAGGTCCCTGAAACAAAAGCAAAATGATACCGTACCACGTCTTTATCAAAGATCTCCCACCATTTGTTTGGATTAAGCCTCTCGTTTCTCTCCTTGTTCTCCTCTATGTAGCGGTACATCTCGTCAGCCTGCTTAATGGGTAGGGAATATCCCTTTCCGTAAGCCTTATTATCTAGGATCAGCCCGTCTTCCCCGTAATACACGCACACATCCGGTTTCCTCGTGTCCCCAAGCCTGGCTCCCTTAAAATCCAGCTCGGCCGTCAAAAGCTGGGCCGTCTGGATCTCATAATCCCTGTCTGAAGTGCCGTCAAATCCCAGATCCAAAAGGATCAGATATTTATGATCCACATGAGTTAAATGGGATCTTAAAATATCCTTGCATAGGGACACCTCTGATTTCACCGGTGCCGGTTCCTGGTCTTCATAAGGCAGTTCAAGGCCGATTATTTCATCCATGATCCGATAGGAACCTCCTGTCTTCTTCACATGCAGCCCGATATTTTCAAAGCTTCGGATGTCATCAAGAATGGTCTCTTCCTCCTCTTCCATGCCAGCCGTCTTTAAATACGCCTTTATCTGCAAGGGGGAACGGTAGGCCCCTTCCAGGTATTTAATAATATGAGTCCTCCTGCTGCGTAAATAGTCCCGGTCAGCTACCTTGGTCGCCAGCATATCCCACAACACCCGCTTGGGGATTCTGGGAAATTTGGAAACACCGGTAACATGCTTTAATATGGTTCTTCCCTTTAAGGTCAGCTGGTATGACTGGGGAATGGTTCCTGTATAGGCCCTGCCTCCTATGGAAGCAGTCACCTCTTTCGACACCTTAATGACCCAGCCCATCTGTAAAAGCCAGCTGCAGATAGTCCTGACATATTTATCACTGGTACCTTCCGTATCCTGAAGAAGCTTTGTCTTCTCTTCTCTTGCCTCCGCTTCCGTCAGACCCTGAAGGATCATGTACTGGGGAATGGAAGTAAATCCGGCCTCTCCGATAAAACCAAGCCTTGCCCCGATCTCAAACTTTGTCAGATGTCCTTCTTCTCCCAGCAGGGACAGAACCCTGCATACGGGCGGGTAAGATAAAAATGCATTTTTTAATGCGAAAGCCTCCTCTTCGCTGCCCGCAGGCGCAACCGCATACAGCCGGCCCAGAGCGGACAGAGAGCAGACATCCTCCTTCCGGCTGTAATCAAGAAAACCAATGCTGACTGCCCATCTTAAAAAGGAATCAGCGGGCCAGTCGCTTTGGTATTCTTTCCTTTGCCCGGGCAGAACTGCCTGAATGATCCCGGAACAGGGGGCATTGCTCCTTGTATACCCCACAGGTGTCCCCTTTCCCTTTAAATGGGGATAAGGGATGGAAATTTCATTCCCGCTTAATTCCTGTATAAACTCATCTCTCCCGTCTTTTTCCGAAATAAGCCTGGGGATCTTATCCATACGCAGGCTCCTGTTAATCGCTGAATCCGGTACAAACGCGGAAACCACTTTTTTTAAGTTTTCCAGGGTATAGGCCTCCTGTACCCATCCAAATGTCCGATCTGCCACTGTTATTTCCTCTCTGTGCAATTCCTTTTTCCTGCCCGCATTCTTTAGGCAGAGCCCCTCTTTTACTGGGTGTAAAGCCACAGGGTATTTTCTTCAGTATACCATAGGCTCCCGTGATTGGCCACGTCATTTTCCATGGAAGGTGCAAAGGGTTTGGTTTGTTTGCCTCCTTCCATGACCCTTATGGCCGGGTCTGCTTTTCTTCTGCTCCGCACTGCAAAACACCGGCTTCCAAAACCAGGGCTTTTCTTGGTTTTTTTAATCCGGTACTGTTATTCCATCCTGCTGGTCCACTGGGCAATTTTTCTTTTGTCAGGGAACTGTTCCGATCTTCGGCTCCGCTGTCCTCTCCGCTCCAATGGGTCTTACGGTGATCCCGTTGATTTCCACATGCTCGCTGATGCCGATCACGATACATGGACGGCCGTCGATCATCCGGTTTTCCACCAGATGGGTCTTATCAGGCGCCACCTTGATGCTCACATCCGCAGTTTTGATCTCAAAGCTTTTGGTATTGACCACATTGGAGGCCAGGAAGGGAGGCACCGACGGTTCTTCACTCTCCCCATAACGCTGTTCAAACTCTTCCAGCTTTTCCTGGCTGGCTCCATTATTCTCTAAAAGCCGTTTCATCTGATACTTATCCAGGGTAAAGGGGGCCGGTTCATCCTTTGTTTCCTCCAGAATCTCATTTAAGCTCTCGTGAAGGCTTTTAACCGTCTCAAAATCGCAGTTATCTCCCAGAGTTTCTTCCACAATCGCCTGGAAGGTCTCTTTCTGGCTCTTGGCGGACATAGGTATCACACAGCCAAGCAGTTCGTCAATCAGGCGCTCCGGCATCTGCTCCGGGTTTTTGGCATAGTATAAGAGACTGTGTATATCTGTATTCCTGTCTGTAAAGGACGGAAATAAGAAGCCGGTTTCAGGAGCCTCTACAATCCAGTCCCTGCTGCGGTTTTGGATTGCGTTTGCCTCGGTATTGTAGCAAAGGCCTGCTTTCGACAGCTTTACCGGACAAATGGTACACTGGATGAATTCATAGACAAAATCTGAGGCATCATACATTTCCAGTCCATCGGATGATCTTGCGGGAATATCGTAGGCACAATGGATGAGGATGATATAAAAATTCTCTCCGTAATCATAGCTGGCAATGACCTTGTCGTAGAATTCCTCTATCAGTGCGTCATCCTTTAACTGGCTGTCCCGAAGCTTTAAAAGGAAATTCTGGGTTCCTCCCTCGGCCTCTGTATGTAAGGGAAATTCCATATTTACCATATTCTTGCCGATGGTTCCTGACAGAGCACTTCTGAAAATGTTGAAATACTTAAACGCTTCTTCCTCGGGGAGGGATAGAAATGCCTCCTTCAGCTCCGTCCGTTTGTTCTTTTCCGCGTCCACATAGCAGCCGCAGATCCGGCTGATGGCACAGTTGGCCGGAGTAAAAAGTTTCTTTATTTCGTTGGCTTCTTTCTTATTCATTCTACGGTCTTCTCCTATTCTAAAGTAAAGCTGCAAAATAATACTAGAGCAAATCAGGACAGAAGTCAAGAATTGGTATTGCTAAAGCAGGCTCATTGTTTCTCCTCTCTTTTCAATAGTAAAAAGCTCACAGACCCAAGCCTGTGAGCTTTTTCACTTTTCTTATTTATCTGCTTTCCATAATCCATGAAGATTACAGTATTCGTATGCTGCAATTACTTCATCTCCATCGCAAAGCATGAATTCAGCGACCGGCTTCTCTCCCGGGCTCAATACCTTTCTCTGATTGCCCTGCTTGGTCTCTAATGCAATCCAGCCAATGAAATGTTCTGGAAGCATTGGATGCTCAACGGATCCAACAGTGACCTTCACATGCGGTCCGTCAATCTCAATAACAGGAACGTGTTTCTCTGTTGCAGCATCTGTTGTATTGGCTACCAACTCATGCATATTTTCTCCGCAACATGTAATCGTACCACCTTTTTCCTCTACAACCGCCACAATATTACCACAACGGTTACACTTTAAAAACTTCATAGCAATAACCTCCTTCGTCTTTAGAATCCTTATTGAATTATATTCTCAGTATACCATAAAATTCTATAATTTACAATAGATCCCAATGCCATATCACCTGCCGCATCTTTCCTGGTATTCTGAGGGCGAAACTCCTAAAAGCTTTTTAAACTGCACACTGAAATAGGCTGTGTCCGAATACCCCACCTGGTCCGCCACCTCATACACCTTGACCCGGCAGTCCTTTAGCAGGGACATGGCTACCTGCATCCGGTAAAAAGTGAGGTAACTGGTAAAGGTATAATCCGTTTCCTTTTTCAGCACCCGGCTCAGATAGCCTTCGCTGATTTCCAGATATTCCGCCACCGTACTGATGGTAATATCCTCCTGATAATGCTTCCTTATAAACCTGGTAGCTTCATCCACATATTTGTTTTTGGATTTTTTAACTGCATGGAAACGGAGCACCGGGGCAGCCGTCTCTTCTGCAGCCTTTTCCGTGCCCTGTTCCATTTGGCTTCTGATATGCAGAATGGCCTGCTCTAAATCTCCATCCTTTAAGGGCTTTAAAAGGTAATCACTGACCCCCAGGCGCAAGGCGCTTTGGGCGTACTTAAAATCCCCATAAGCGGTCAAAATAATGAACCTGGCTTTGCAGCCTTCTTCCCGTAACCTGGTAATCATCTCTACTCCATCCATGCGGGGCATCTTCACATCTGTCACGATAATGTCCGGGGAGAGCCGCTTTGCCAGACAGACCCCCTCTTCCCCGTTGGCGGCCTCCCCCGCTATGACACAGTCCAAGACTGCCCAGTTAATGGTCAAAATGATTCCCCTGCGAACCATGGTCTCATCTTCCACTACAATGACTTTATACATCCGAAACCTCCCTCTGGACAGGCAGCCTTAAAGCAATGGTAGTTCCCTCCTTGGTTACCTCCGCTCTGATCCCGTATTCCTGCCCGTAATATATTTTCAGTATACGGATCACATTGTAAAGACCCAGGTGTCCATCTCTTTTGAAAGGATTGTCACTATTGATCCAGTCTGCCATTTCCTGGTCCATGCCGCACCCATCATCTGTAATGGAAATGCTTAGCACCCCATCCTTCTGGTCTGCAAAAATGCAGATGTACCCATTCTCGCACCCATCCAATCCATGGATGATGGCATTCTCGACCAATGGCTGTAACAGCATTCTGGGGACCATACATTCCTCCAGCTGGTCCGGTATCTCTGTTTCATAGAGAAAACGTCCCGTAAAACGGATTTTTTGGATCTGTATGTAGCTTTCAATGGTTTCCAGCTCCTCTCTTAAGGTAATGAAGGGCCGGCTGGATATGCTTCTTCTCAGGATCACCGCCAGATTCTCCGCCAATATGGCGATTTCCGGGATTTGATTGATCCTGGCATTCCATTTAATGGTATCCAGAGTATTATAGAGAAAATGCGGATTTAACTGGGTCTGATACAGCTTGATGGTGGTCTTGTTTAAATCCTTCTGCTTCTGGACGGTGTCTTCCAAGTATTTCTGCAGATCGCCTGTCATCTGGTTAAAGCTTTCCGTCAGCCGCCCCAGCTCATCCTGCCTGTTTGTATGAATACGGATGGATAAATCCCCCTTTTTTACCTTTGTCATGGCCTTATCCAACTGGCTCACAGGCTGGGCAATGCCTCTGGAGAGAGCACCGGAAATTATCATACAGAGGATCAGCCCCAGTACCGATAAAAGAATGCTTACTGTGCCCATGGTTCGGATAGCTCCGGCACTGATTGGTGCGGAACGCCTTAAGATAATATAGATTCCATGGGAAGGTTCCCTGGTCCATAAATATCTGGCAGATACTCCCCTCCCCTTTTCTCCTTCCTGTCCCGACACTCCGTGAAGGATGATGTCGTTGATCTCCTCTTCCCCATACTCCGGCCTTGAGCAGTAAATGGGTCTCTGGTGGGAATCCAGCAGCAGGAACGTATCCCCGGAGGAATAAAATCCATTGAACAGATTGTCGAAATTTTCCCGGGAAAAATCCAGAACTACGTACCCGGTCCTGGCTCCATGGGAATTTTCCAGGGAATAGGCTCCCTGCATCAGAACATTTTTATCTGTTCCCGGAAGATAAGGATCGGTCCTGTAATAGGTAATTTCTCTCGCACCCTGGGCTTTCCTTAACAGCCCCCAATGGACGGGGAGCGCACTGTTTTTGAAACCAGTATCCGTTGTAAAACGAAGCTTGCCGCCGGAATCATATATGCTGAACTGGGCACTGCTGTATATTTCCTGAACCGCCTGATATAAGGATAGGTACAAATCCTTCTGCATTTCAATGGCATCGTTGTCGATCATAACCCTGGCTGCTGTACCGTCTTGTGTAAACGCCTCACAGGCTTTCTCACAGTTTTCAAATAACTGGGTCAGCTTTGTGCTAACCTCCTCCAGCCGCCGGTTTCCCTCCACAGCCATCTGCCGGTTAATGGATGCGGTAAAAAGCCTGGTCACTACCACACTTGAAAAGGTGAGGGGCACCAGTGCTACCAGCAGACAGCCGAAAAACACCCGTGTTTTAAAAGAGAACCTTCGGTACCAATTCATCCTCCGGACCTCCTTTTGTAAAGAGACAGGGCCTCATTCCATTGTTTCAGAATTTCCTCCTTTTTCCGAGACAGCTCCTTTCCATCCATATCAATAATCTGGAGCCTGCTGACAGGAGAAAGTCCGGGAAAAGGAGGTACATCCAGCCGCACGGAGCGCCGGTTTAAATCAGAAACAAGGATCATCTGGGCATCCTTGCTGACCGTGAAATCCAAAAAACGCCTGGCCGTCTCCGGGTGGTTACAGCCGTTTACGATAGCCGTTCCATCCGGCAGTACCGTGGTCCCCTCTTTCGGGTAAATGTAATCCACATCTGCTCCTCCGGACCGCAGAGCCTGGGCCGCCCCCTCTATGGTAACCCCCAGGGAATACTTACCATCCATAATGCCGGAATTCACCTCCGATAAACTGGACAAATACCCGTATTCCAGGTTTTCTGCCAGCTGTTCCATATAGTCTCCTTCTCCCTGGTAGGTATAAACGGCCGTAGCCAGAGCCGAGGAATAGATATCTGACCGGCCGGGATCCATAAAAGCTACCCGGCCTTTCCATCTTGGCTCCAACAGGCTGGTCCAGCCTGCAGGCACCTCCCGGTATGTCACCACATTGGTGTTATACATGATGACCAGGGGGCAGGCGGAAAAGCCGGTCCATTTATGATCTCCGGACCGGAACGCCCCGGCTATGGATGGGATTTCAGAGCTTTCGTAAGCCTGCCAGTATTCCTTTTTCTCTTCCAGCGTCTCAATTCCCACCCCAAATATCACATCCCAGGTCACTCCTGCATCACCGTATGGACCGGTGCTGTCCTCCAAGGTTCTTAAAAGATCCTCCACAGACCCGGTTTCCACTTTTACGTTCAAGCCTGTACGCTCCTCAAACTCCTTGACCACAGGTTCACAGATTTCTTTCTCCTGGACTGTGTAAATCACCAGATCCGCCTGGGAAAGCATCGGCTGTTTCCCTGCTTTTGGCTGGCAGGAAGTCAGCAGAACGCAGCAAATAAGGGACAGCCCCCAGAACACGGGAGATTTTCCCTTGATCCCTTCAGAATGTTTCATAGCCGCCTCCTCTCCTGCCCTCTATATGGCTTCCTTTTATCCATTATACCAATAATAATCTCATTTTTCCATGGGCAAAAGGCTTCCTTTATGGTAAACTTTACCTAATAGACAACTGGAGGTGCCTGCCATGGCAGTACATATTATAGAACAATCCATAATCCCAAAACAAGCCGGAAGCTGCCTATGCGAGGATGGATTGTTTGTAAACGAGAACTTTATCGCCGTAATCGACGGCGTAACAAGCAAAGGGGTCCTTCCCTGGCCAGAATCCCCTGCGCCCGGCGGTGAAAGCATGACCAGCGGCCGCTATGCAAAAGAGGTACTCCTGAAAGCCTTAAGCACCTTGCCCCCTGCTATAGACGGGGCCGGTGCCATGGATTATTTAAACGAAGCTCTGGCCCGGGCCTGCGGTGCACGCCGTTCCATCCTGATGGAAAAGCCGGAAGAACGCCTGCAGGCCGTGATCATCCTGTACAGTCTCCACCACAGGGAGGTATGGGCCTTTGGTGATTGTCAGTGTCTCATTAACGGACGCCATTACCACCACGGCAAAGCCTTGGACAGCCTGCTTTCAGAGGTCAGAAGCCTTTATATTCAGACGGAGCTGCTTTTAGGCAGGTCGGAAGCATCTCTTTCCGGTCATGATACCGGAAGGGAATACATCCTTCCCCTCCTGCGCCGCCAGCTTCTTTTCGCCAATGAGGAATCTGTCTATGGATATGATGTACTAAACGGTTTTCCCATTCAGCCGGAGCATGTCATCATCTATCCTGTCCCCCCTCGTTCCCGGTTAGTTCTGGCAAGTGACGGCTATCCTGTCCTTAAGGAGACTCTGGCGGAAAGCGAGGCTGCTCTCAGGGATCTCATAGAAAAAGATCCCCTTTGCTTTCGGGAAAATAAAGGCACTAAAGGGCTGGTTAAAGGAAATGACAGCTTTGATGACCGCACCTATATCTGCTTCGACGCATTATAAAGAAAGAACAGACGGGCTGCTGCAAAAAGTAATGACTTTTTGCAGCAGCCTTTTTATTTTCCTATCCCTCCTGTAAACCCAAATACTCCTCAAACAAACTGCACACGCTTACAGAATCCGCCTCTGCCTCCATCTCGCAAAAAATCCGCAGCAGAGGCTCTGTGCCGGAGAATCTTGCAATCACCCAGCCGCCGTTTTTAAAGTAAACCTTACAGCCATCTTCATAAGAAATCTTTTTAATCTCAAAAGGAAGCTGGGGAAGCTCCCGGTCAAGCATAAGAATCCGGTTGATTCTCTCCTTTTCCCCGGTTGTAAAACGGTAATCCCGCTCCGTCATATGGATTGCCCCGTACTCCCGGCGGATGTCTGCAGCAATCTCAGACAGCTTTTTCCCGGATACGGCCATCATTTCGATGAGAAGAGAGGCAGCATAGATTCCATCCTTACCATGAATATGTCCCTTGACCGTAAGGCCTCCCGAAGACTCCCCTCCAATGATGGCATCTGTCTCCTGCATCTTTGCGGATACAAACTTAAACCCCACGGGTACCTCATAACATTTCTGCCCGAAGCTTTCTGCCACACGGTCCAGGACATGGGTGGTGGAAAGGCTGCGAACCGCCGGTCCCCGCCAGCCTTTGTATTTTAAAAGATAATAATACAGCATTACCAAAATATTATTGGCATGAAGATAGCGGCCCTGATCGTCTATGACACCCAGCCTGTCCGCATCTCCATCCGTGGCGATCCCAATATCACAGTATCGGTCCAGCACATAATTCTGTAAACTCCGCAAGGTCTGCTCTGTAGGTGCAGGCATTTTTCCTCCGAACAGGGTGTCATGCCGGTCGTTAATGGTTTCAATGGTACATCTGGCAACGGAAAGAATGGTGCTTAAGGCTGTCAGGCTCACTCCGTACATAGGGTCAATGGCAACCCGGAAATCCCGGGAGCGTATGGCATCCATGTCAATGACGGAAATAATATTATCCAGATATTCGTTTAATGGATTGATTTCTTCCACTATGCCCTTTTTTACCAGTTCCAGATAAGAGGTTGGCGGCATCTTTCCGGATTCCTCTTGATTTGGCTGGTATATGTTCTCTGCTTCCATCAGATATTCTTCAATATTCCCGGTCTGACTCTCATCTGCATCACGTCCTCCATAAGTAAACACCTTGATCCCATTATAAATGGCTGGATTATGACTGGCCGTTACCATCATACCGTAGCTTAGCCGGTGTTTCATCACATAAAACATAATAAGGGGAGTGGGGGAACTGCGGTTTATGAAAAATACCCTGATACCCTGATTTCCAAATATCTCACAGGCCCATATGACCGCCTCTTTTGACAGGAAGCGTCTGTCATATCCTATGACAATCCCTTCTTTTTCTTTTTTTTCCGCTTTCATTTTAAGGCTGACGGCAAGGGCCAGCTTCTGAATGTTTTCTTTTGTAAATTCTTCTCCGATAATGGCTCTCCAGCCTCCGGTGCCAAATGTTACCATCCTTTGTATTCCTCCTTTTTAAAATACCCAAAGCCTTCGAAAGAAAACTTTGGGCGGATTGTTATACAACTGAAACTCTCCCCTTGCTTACTTTTAAGAAAATAAGAAGGGATATAACCGTACTGACGGTCAGTATAGAGGCCAGTGCCGCTGCAGTACCATAGCTGTTTCGGACAACCTCCGTATAGATGGCCACGGATATGGTACTTGTTTTGCCGCCGTAAAGCATAACACTGGAGGACAGCTCATTGATGCAGGTGATCCAGCTTAATATTGCTCCTGACAGGATGCCAGGGGCCATGAGCCTTGCAGTAACCTTGGCAAAGGTTTTCATAGGGGACACGCCCAGGCTGATGGAGGCCTCCTCCACGCTGGGATCCATCTGCTGCAGAAATGCGCTTCCCGACCGCACCGTATAGGGCAGCTTCCTTACTACAAATGCTATAATCATAATAACAGCCGTTCCTGTAAGGATCAATGGCCGCTTATTAAATGCCACGATCAGGCTGATGCCCAGTACGGCGCCCGGAATAACAAAGGGAAACATAATAAGTAGATCCATCAGCTGTCCTGCAATTCCTTTCTGCCGCACCACGATGTAGGATATCAGCATGCCCAGCACGATTATAAACACAATGGCTGATGCAGAAAACAAAAACGTATTCCGGATATTGGTCCAAAGCCTGTTAAAAATCGTCACATAGCTTTCTATGCTGAAGCCCTTCTTAAAGCCTGTAAAATCGTTTTTTACAAAGCTGCTGACCACCACTACGATCTGGGGAAGAATGCCGATAAAGGTTACCAGCATAACGGGCAATGTTACCAGAAACCGTTTTAAACCGTGAAGCTGTTCTTCCTTCGGCGGTCTCATGGCTGTCATGACATAATTTTTTCTGGTTACAAAATATTTTTGAAGCAAAAGCACCGTAGTGGAACAGAGCACCACAATCACGGATAAGGCACTGGCTAAATGAGCATTTCCGCCGATCTCGCTCATATATTCGTTGTATACCAGCACAGGAAGAACCATGTAGCCTTCACCGATAAGCATGGGAGTACCAAAGTCCGCAAGGCTGGTCATGAATACCATAATGGCTCCGGCAGCAATGGAAGGCAGAATGACCGGTATGGTAATGGTCATAAGCCTGCGCAGCTTGTTGCTTCCCAGATTCTCTGCTGCTTCCTCAAGGCTTGAGTCAATGCTGCCCATTGCTCCTGACGTATATAAGTACACATAAGGAAACAGTTTAAACGTGAAAACAAGAATAATGCCCAGCTTTCCATAAATGCCGGGAAGATGGATTCCGATTCCTTCAAAAAACCGTGTCACAAAGCCTGCACGCCCGAACAGCATGATCCAGCTGTAAGCGCCGATAAAGGGCGGACTCATAAGGCTCATTATGATAAATATGTGAATAAAACGCTTTCCAAAAACGTTGTATCTGGACATGAGATAGGCCATGGGCACCCCTACGGCCAGTGTCGTAGCCGTGGTGACAATGGAGACGAACAGGCTTCGCCCAAGAGAGGAATAATAATACTTCTTTGTAAAGAACCGGATGTAGTTCTCAAGAGTGAAGCCTTCCACCTTGCCGGAAAAAAAACTTCGGGTGATCAGGGTGCAGAATGGATAAATCAAAAACAGCAGCATAAAACCAACTACCACCACTTTTACCCAGAACCAGAAGTCCAGCTTCCTTCCTTTCTTTACCATGATATCACCTCCTGGGTCTGGGCATCGTATACCCCCACCGCACGGATATCAAAGTTCACCCGAACCTCCTGACCGTCCGGCCGTAAGTTGCCGGCATCCTTTGTATATTCGTTTAATTGTATGGTCTGACCGTTGTTTAACTGAATCTCATACTCAATAAAATCACCCAGGAACGTGGAAATGACGATCCGGCCCGGCAGTCCTTCCTTATCATCAAAAAACAGCTGTTCCGGCCTTGCGGAAATGATCCCTTTCCCTTTATAGGCGGATTTCAGCCTGCAGGATAAACTGCATTCCTCTTTGATGTTTAAAACGGCTTTGTCAGGGTTGCTTCCATCCACTTCGCAATCAATGAAGTTTGATACCCCGATGAAACCGGCTACAAAGGTGTTTCCCGGTTTCTTATAAATCTCTTCCGGTGATCCCACCTGCATGATATTGCCTTCTTTCATAACTGCGATCCGGTCGGATATGGCCAGAGCCTCCTCCTGATCATGGGTAACGTAAATGGTGGTGATCCCAAGACGCCTTTGCAGCTTCTTGATCACCGTTCTCATCTGCACTCTCAGCTTTGCATCCAGGTTGGATAAGGGCTCATCCATGAGAAGTACGCCCGGCTCAATGACAAAAGCCCTTGCCAGAGCCACCCGCTGCTGCTGGCCGCCGGACAGCTCATTGGGCTTTCTGTCCTTTAGGTTTTTGATCTGCACCAGGTCCAGAGCCTCCTCCACCTTACGGCCGATCTGGTCCTTGGGATATTTTTTAGCTTTCAGTCCGTAGGCTACATTCTCTGCCACGGTCAGATGGGGAAAGATGGCGTAATTCTGGAATACCATGCCGATATCCCTCTTGTGGGCCTCCATGTTATTGATTACCTTGTCATCAAAGCAGATCTCCCCGCCATCCACCGAATTGAAGCCTGCGATCATACGCAGCAGAGTCGTCTTACCACATCCGGATGGGCCAAGCAATGTGAAAAATTCTCCCGGCTTCATCTCCAGATCCACCCCATTTAGCGCTGTAAAATCACCGTACTTTTTCACGGCCTGTTGAATAATTACTGCATGGCTCATACGTTTCGCTCCTCCTTAACCCTTTGGCTCTCTTCCTGTCTCTTACAGCAAAAGACCGTCCTGTCCCCGAAGGGCCGGGACAGTCTTTTTTTGTCAAAATGTATTCCTATCCTTGATTAATTGACCATAATATCATTGAACTTTTCAATAATGGCTTCTTTTTCATTTGCCGCCCAGTCAAAGTCATAATCCACCAGCACGATATCCTGCAGCTTCGCCATTCCCTCGCCTACTTCCATGTCGCTTCTTACCGGACGGCGTCCCCAGTTCTTACTCTGCTCGGTCTGGCATTCCTTAGATGTGACGAAATCAATAAACAGCTTTGCATTTTCCTCGTTGGGAGCGCCCTTTACTAAAGCTACCCCATCCGGCACTGCGCTGGTCCCGTCTTTGGGATATACGAATCCAACCGATGGATCATCCTTGTACTGGACTGCAGATTTCTCCAGAGTCAGGCCTACGTAGAACTCACCGTCTGCAACCATCTTGTGGCACTTACCGGAAGAATCCACGATCTTCCCATCCAGATTGTCATATAATTTCTTAATGAAATCCCAGCCGGCCTCTTTGCCGCCATGGCCCAGAATCATCGTGCACAGCTGCGTGTACGCGGAGCCGGACTTGGAGGGCAGGCAGTATGCGATCTTGCCTTTCCATTCAGGCTTTGTTAAATCCTCCCAGGTCTCAGGAATGGCCAGGCCTTCCTTCTGGATCAAATCCTTATTGTAAAAAATGACCATGGGCAGCGGGCTTTCACCGATCCACATGTCATCGGCATCCTTATAGGCATCACCGATGAACTCATCGTTGGCGCATACATAGGGTGCAAAGTAATCCTTAAATGCTGCCAGGGAATCAGCACCGCCGCCCCATAACACGTCAGCAATGGGGTTTGCGGATTCGGCTGCAATACGGTTGCACAGTTCACCTGTCCCGGCAGCTACCACCTCCACCTTTACATTGGGATATTTCTCCATGAATAAGTTCACACCAGCATTAAGCGGGTCCGCATCGTGGGGAGAATATACAACAACGGTTCCTTTGTAATCCTCCGGAGCCTTTGCTGCTGCCTCCCCTCCGGACTTGGACTCCTCTGCCTTAGTTTCTGCAGAAGCCGCCGTTGTCTCCGCAGAAGGCTGGGGAGCTGCCGTGGTTTCCGCCTGCTTTGTGCCGCCGCTGCATGCGGATAGGCTTAATGCTGCCAGTGCTGCCAGTGAAGCTGTTAATAATCTTTTTTTCATATACAACCTCTCCTTTATAAAATTATTATTGTTCACGAATCTTTGGAAATGTTTTGATTCCGATGGTCTTATTATAAGTTTTCTATGTGCATTTTTCCATTTAATATTCTTACATTTCTTTTGTCATCCTGAACTTCTGCACTATTTTTCATTTTTTTCACCTGCATACATGTGCATATCGTCCAACAAAAATACCGGATACCGCCGGATCGGGCTATGGGAAAAGGCGGACAGGAATTCATCTTGTTCTAAAACAATCAGGCCGCCCAAATGGCGGCCTGATTCATTACTCTTATACGCTCCAGCCCATGCTTTCCTGCTGGATCCGGTATAGACGTTCATAAAGACCCTTGTTATTCATCAGTTCTTCATGTTTGCCCTCTTCAACTATCCTGCCTTCATTGAGCACAATGATTTTATCTGCACTTGATACAGTTCTTAAGCGGTGAGCGATGACAATTACGGTTTTTCCCTGGATCAGCCTGGAAATTGCCTGTTGAATAAGGGCTTCGTTTTCAGGGTCAAGGGAGGCGGTGGCTTCGTCCAACAGCACAATCGGTGCATTTTTTAAAAGCGCCCGGGCAATGGAGATGCGCTGCCGTTCCCCTCCGGAAAGGGTGCTTCCATTTTCCCCAAGCATTGTCTGATACCCATGGGGCATGGAGCTTATAAACCCATCACAGCAGGCAGCCTTTGCCGCTTCCAGAACTTCTTTCTCCGTAGCTTCCATGTTTCCGATGCGGATATTATTGTAGACCGTATCGTTAAACAGCACCACATCCTGAAACACAAAGGACATATAGCTCATCAGGTACTCCGGATCAAGGGTTTTAACATCAATTCCTCCAATTTTCACACAGCCCTGGTTCACATCCCAAAACCGGGCAATGAGTTTTGAGATGGTGCTTTTCCCGCAGCCCGAAGGCCCTACCAGCGCTGTGATGGAATCGGAAGGAATGGATACCGTAAGGTTTTTGATAACCATATCCTCCCCTGGGCTTTCCATATGATAACCGAAAGAAACATTTTCAAAATCAATATTCCAGTGTGTCAGAGAGTCCGCTGATTCTCCTTCCATAACCGGTACGGTCATAAGGGTCCGCATCCGCCTCGTGGCCACCCTGTGGTAAAACAGTTCCGGCAAAAGGGTGAATTCCACAAGAACCGGACCGTATATTCTGACAACAATGACAAAAAACATCAGCATGGGGATCAGTTGTATACTGCCTCCTGTCAGCAGATAAGTTCCTGTGAAAACAGTAAGCCCAACTCCCGCCTGTAAGATCATCTGGGCTCCTGTAACAAAAATGCCGGTACCAAATTCCATTTGAATCGCCATTTTCTTCATCTGTCGAAGGGCATTATCCAGAGCCGAAAACTTGGAACCATAAAGCCCGCAGGCCTTAATGACCTTGATCCCTTCCAGGTACTCCTGTACCTGATCAGACGCTTTCAGCTTTGCCTCCACCTGCTTTTCGCTTAAATGGGCCTGGATCTTTTTACTTCCTAGGATAACGAGCAGCGCTGCAGGCACAGTGATGAAAATGGAGAGAGCCATTCTCCAGTCAAAATTAGCCATCATAATGCAGATAATGGTTATGGAGATGGCATTGGCGCCCAGCTGAGGGATGATGTGGCTTAAAACATGTTCCGTTGTGGAACAGTCTGCCATAATATTAGTGGTCAGCTCAGAAAGATCCTTTGAATTAAAAAAGCTCATGGGCAGTCTCCTGATCCGTTCGGCAACACGGATCCTTGAATTCTCCGCTTCCAGATAAGAAGTGACATATGTTTTTTTATAATCATTTTTGCTGGCTAAGAATACCAGCACTGCCGCAGCAACACCGCAGCCGAACAAAAACCACATCCTGCCCCAGGATATCTCCTGTGCCATCAGCGGCATAAGAAGCTGGGCAAACACCTGGATGGTCACCATAAAAGGCAGCATAAGTGCCAGATTGGTGATGGTACAGGCTGCCACTGCCTTTTTTAAGTCTGAATAACCTTTGTCGGTAAGCATCAATACTTCCTTCCATCTACGCATGTTCTTTCATCCCCTTTCTGTCCATCTTCCAGTCAATCGCTTTGGTATACACATTCCACATATCAAAGTATTTCCCTTGCTTTGCCAGTAATTCCTCATGGCGGCCCTGTTCTATTATCCGGCCCTTGTCAACCACGACGATCTTGCCTGCGCTGCGGATGGTTGATAAACGGTGGGCAATCATAATCACGGTTTTCCCATGCATCAGCCTTTGAAATGCCTGCTGGATCAAATGCTCGTTCTCAGGGTCTGAAAATGCGGTCGCTTCATCCAAAAGCACAATGGGTGAATCTTTTACAATGGCTCTGGCGATTGCAATGCGCTGCTGTTCTCCTCCTGAGAGATGAACGCCTTTTGTGCCAATGACCGTATGGTATTTTTCCGGAAGTTTTTCAATAAACTCATGGCACTGGGCTGCCTTGGCGGCTGCGATCACCTGCTCGTCAGTGGCACTCTGGTTTCCAAGACGGATATTGTCCATAATGCTTTGCTTAAAAAGGAACACATCCTGGAATACAAAGCTGACCTTTTCCATCAGGTATTCGCTTCTCATTTGACGCACATCAACGCCTCCGATCCGGATCCTTCCCTCTGTCACATCAAAAAACCGGGGGATGAGATGGGCTATTGTACTCTTTCCACCTCCTGAAGGGCCAACGATGGCAGTAATCTGGTTTTCCTCCGCCCGGAAGGAGATATGAGAAAGTGCCTGAGCGTCCTGGCCAAAGTAGGAAAAGGCCACATTTTCAAAAACGATCTCATGGCTGGAAATTTCCTTAGGATTTTGAGGCAGAGAAAGCTGCGGAGCCTGCAGAATCTCATCCATGCGCTCCACTCCTCCCAAGATCTGCATGCCTCCGGTGGAAACATACATGATCTTCATCAAAACGGAAGCAATAGAGGGAACAAAAATAAGATAAAAGATGAACGTGGCAGCATAGCCGGAATAATCTGATGTATTTATCCCGATCAGGATTCCCACGGGAATCAGGAACAGGTAAATGTTATTAATGACCGTGTGAAACAATGACATATAGTTTTCCCAGCTTAACGTATAAGGAATGACCATCCGGGTGTATTCTTTAATGGCACTGTGCATCCGGCGGAAGGAATAGACGGTTTGCTTAAAAGCCTTAACAACGGTGATTCCACGGACGTATTCCACGGAAGCATTGTTCATATCCTCCAGGGCGCTCTGGTACTTTTCCATCATAGCTTTCGCCCCGTCATTGCCATAGGCTTTTATCTGGATCCCAAGGGCGATGACAATTCCGGCTGCAGCAGCAAGCCCAAAGCGCCAATCCACTGCAAGAAGAATGACCAGCATGACCACCGGAGCTACAAAGGAGGCCACTAGATCCGGCAGCTGATGGGCGATGAAGCCTTCGATCTTCTCAATATTCTCATCCATAATCTTTCTCAGCTTACCGCTTCCCACCAGCATATGAAACCCCAGAGGCAGCCCTGCAAGATGAGAAGCAAAGTTTATCTTCAGTTCATACAGCGTGCCAAACGCAGCCAGATGAGAGCATACCAAAGCCGCAAAATACAGCAATACATTGAGCATAATCCCCCCAAAAGCCAGCCAGCCATATCCAATGGTCCTTTGCAGTTTTAAATTCTCAAATTCAGGAAACACACCCATGACTTCCTTCACCACAAAGTATATGGCAATATACGGGATAAACGAGGCAACAGAGGCCAGCCCCGATAAGATTATGGAAGAAACCATCAAAGGTTTTTTGGTAGCCGCAAGCTCCATCAACCTGGCCATACCGGTTTTGGGCTTAGCTGCCGAAGATTTTTTTTGATTCATAACGAACCACCTTTCTTTGTAAATTCAATAACAGCTTAGTTAGTTTTGACTAACCAAGAGTCAGAGATATCCGCTGGATTTCAATGAAATAACCATATTTAGGAATCAACTATGAGTAACAGATTTAAAGCCCCATGATCTTCTTCCAGCCGGCATGCTGGAACCTCCCAAGCACAAGAGAATAAGAAAGAGCTTTTTCCCTTGAGACATCATGAGCCACAAACTCTAAAATCTGCTGAAAAAAGGAACGGGACAAAATGTGGACCAGGGTGCTGTCTATATCCATAACCTCATGCCCCAGTTCCCTCATGGCTTCGATAAAATCCCAGCTTGACTTCTCTTCAATCTGAGCCAGCTGTGCGAAATAGCTGTCACAGCTTCCCGAAATACCCTTGCAAAATAACAGCTTAAATAGGTCAAACCGGTCATAAATGTAATGAATCATCCACGGAATCGTATCATCGGTAATCGTTTCCAGGGCTGCGGCCTGCTCAATGGGAGGAAGGCATGCAAATTCTTCATGAACCTGTCGGTACCTTTCCAAAAGTCCATCGGCCGCATCTCCTGTCAGGGCATCAAACAACGCTTCTTTGCTGGGAAAATACCCGTAAATGGCCCCTGTTGTCACAGAAGCCTCCCTGGCAATCCTTCTTAGGGAAGCCCCTTCATATCCATATTCCATAAACTCCTTCCTGCCCGCCTCTAAAATGGCCAGACGCGTTTCATTTACCTGAGTGCTCATTTTTTCTCCTTTTATAACACTGTTATATAACAATCCTATTATGGAATGAAAAAGGCAGGACGTCAATACGCCCTGCCGGTTATATTTCTCATTAAGCCCTTAAAAACGACTGTTGATATTTTTTCTCAAATTCTGTTTCCTAAACCTGGCCGCCTTCCACCACCAGATTTTCCGGGTCAATTTCATCTCCATACACAGGCTTTAAGGTTTCCTCAAAATCCTTATGGAAAAATTGTTCCTTGCCAAGAGTTTCGATCTCGCTGTTGATCCAGTCCAAAAGCTCCTTGTTTCCTTTCTGAACCGCCGGAGCAATGGTATCTAAGTTCCCGATGGATTCGATTCCTACCGTAAATCCCTTGTTTTGGAGAGCCCATGCAAGTACTTCTGTATTATCGGTGGAGAAGGCATCCCCTCTTCCGTCCAGAAGAGCATCGTAAGCTTCCTGATACTCATCAAACTTTAATAGCTTTACTTCTTGATGATTTTCGGAAAAATAGGTCTCAGCAGTGGTTCCCTTTACCACAATCAGGGTCTTATCCTTTAACTGAGTCACATCGGAAATCAAAGCAGCATCAGGAGAAACCACGCCAAGAGCCACCTTCATATAAGGAAGTGCAAAATCCACCTGTTCCTTTCTCTCATCTGTCACGGTGAAATTAGCAAGGATCACATCCACCTTGGCGGATTTTAAATATTCCACCCGGCTGGCCGCCTCCACGTATACGAATTCAGCTTTATCCTCACTTCCCAGTAAGTCCTTTGCCAGGCGTTTTGCAAAATACACATCATAGCCCTGGATTTTTCCGTTGGAATCCACATATCCAAATGGATTCTTATCGCTGAACACGCCGATTTTGATGGTCCCATCTTCCTTGATCTCAGACAAGGTTCTTGCCTTTGCAGAAGCCCCGCCTGTGGTTCCGGGATTATCCTTTGCCTGGCTGCAGCCTGCCAAAAGCCCTGCTGCCAGGGTTACGCCTAATAATACGCCCAGTATTTTCTTCTTCATTATTGAATCCTCCATTTTTTTTATTTTATAACGCTTCATAATGAAACGTATTTAAAAACTGCTTTGCCCGGTCCGTACGGGGAGAGGTAAAAAACTCTTCCGGACGGCTTTCTTCCACGATCACTCCCTGATCCATAAACAGGATGCGGTCAGCCACTGCTTTGGCAAATTCCATTTCATGTGTGACGATGACCATTGTCATACCGTCCTTTGCCAGCTCCAGCACCACTTGTAAAACCTCCCGTACCATCTCCGGATCCAGGGCTGCCGTGATCTCATCTAAGAGCAGAATTTCCGGATGCATAATAAGTGCCCTTACAATGGCCACTCTTTGCTTCTGCCCTCCGGACAGCTGCCTGGGAAAGGAATCCCTTTTCTCCAGTAGCCCTACCCTGGACAGAAGCTGCTGCGCTTCCTCTGTCACTTCTCTCTTATCCCTCTTCTGTACCTTTAAAGGAGCCAGAAGAATATTCCCCAGAATGGTCTTGTGAGGGAACAGATCATAGCTTTGAAATACCATGCCGATTTTCTGTCTTATTTCATAAACATCCCGTTTGCTTCTGTCAACCAACCGGTCCTTAAACTGAATGGTGCCGGAATCGATGGGCTCCAGCATGTTGAGACATCGTAAGAAGGTACTTTTTCCGCAGCCGGAAGGCCCTACCACCACTACGACCTCTCCTCTTTCCAAGGTAAAGGAAATATCCTTTAAAACCGGCTGCCCACTTTCATAGGACTTCCTAAGATTTTCTGTTTTTAAAATCTTTTCCTGATTCATTTTTTATCAATCCTTTAATTTTTTATCTAACAGGGCAGCGGCCCTGGAAAACGGGTAACAGATGGCAAAGTACAGAAGGAAGATCACCCCGTATACCCAGAGGGCCGCATCAGGAACTGTGTACCTGGATGCGTCAATGACCTGCTTTCCTACCTTGACGACCTCGATCACGCCGATCAGCACCACCAGAGACGTGGTTTTGATCATTCTCGTTAAAAGGTTCATGACCGACGGAAGCAGCCTTCTTATGGTCTGGGGGATCACAATATACCGGTATACCTGAAGCACTGTCATCCCCAGGCCAAATCCGCTTTGATACTGATGGACCGGTATGGATTCCAGAGCACTTCGTACCAGATCGCCCATTTCCGCCGTCCCCCAAAAGGTAAATACAATGACCGCAGCCATTTGCCCGGAGAAATTCACGTTCAAATGCTTTGCAGCTCCAAAATAAACGAGAAACAAAAGAACCAGCTGAGGCATGATCCGGACTGTCTCCAGATAAATCCTTGTAAAAAACTTAACCGGCATTTTTTTGCTGGTCATGAGCATACCAAGTAGGATTCCAAGTCCCACGGATAAAACCATAGACATGACCGCGATCCGGAGAGACACCCAGAGTCCGCCAAACAGCCGGAAAAAATTATTTCCCTCAAACAGTATCCTAATTCCCAAATTCTGCATAACGGACCCTCCTTTCTATCCAGGAACAGAGCAAGGATATTGGCAGCAAAATGATTAAGTATGCTGCCACCAGCATTAAGAGAGCCTCATCTGTTTTATAATAGATTCCAATCAGATCCTTTGCCACAAACATTAAATCAGCCAGCGCCACCGCACTGAACACCGATGTTTCTTTTATAAGAAATATGATGTTGGCGCAAAATACAGGGACTGAGGTAGTAACCGCCTGTGGAAGGATGATATGACGGAATACCTGCCCCTTGGTAAGTCCCAGGCTGAGACCCGATTCTGACTGGATGACCGGTACCTGTTCCATTCCCGTGCGGAATGCTTCCGCCATGTAGCTTCCTCCTAAAAATGCCAGCCCTGTCACTGCACAGCTTTCAGAGCTTAATACAACACCGATTTTAGGAAGTCCGAAGTATAAAAAGAACAGCTGGATCAAAAGCGGCGTATTTCTGGATACTTCAATATAGCCATTCACAATACTCTTTAACACCGGTATCTTAATAATCCTGACCAGGCTGCACAAAAGGCCAATGGCTGATGAAAGCAGGATTCCCAGAAAAGAGATTCGGAGTGTCATACCTGCCGCTTCAATATACAGCGGCGTATAGGCACGTATAAATTCAAAATCCATGATTTTTTCTTTTTCCCTCCTTTTTTCTTATATGATCTGTCATTGTATTCCTCCCTTTTTATTAATAAATGCAAAAGGAAGCAGGTATACGCATATACCTGCTTCCTTCCATTTATTTTCTCTGTATTACAAGATAAAAAATTGGAAATCAGATACCAAGACGCGCACGCAAATAAACTGTATCTCTTCTCAGGAAGCATCTACAGCAACAACATTTCATCGTATGATCCATGTTACACTTGCAGCTCGTTTTCATTTCTCATCACTCCTTAATCACACTAAACCTATATGTTTAATATACTATTGTCTTGTCATTTTGTCAACCTTTTTTTATCTTAACCTTCTCTTAGAAGGATTCTGCTGGTAATTGCCTGAATCCTTATGATACTATACCGTTTATCACAAAATCATAACAAGAAAAGACTAACCTGATTCAGATTAGTCTCAATACTTGTGCCAAACCCATTCCTCCGCTTTTTCTTTTGTATCCCCAATGCGGATATGCCAAGAAATGCAGAAAAAATAACCACGGCTATGGTAGAGGTAGCCCTGTCAGAATATGACCGAAACATCAGCACTGCTTATCCTCCTTCATGATTCGGACAAATAACTGGGCGATTGCAGGATCATATTTTTTTCCGGATTTCATTAAGATGGATTGAAGCGCCCTTTCCTTTCCCTTTTTCCGGTCCTTTTCCCGGTTTACAATCCGTTCATAGGCCTCCGCAACAGACAGAATCCGTGAAATCAGGGGTATCTCCTCTCCTTTTAAGCCCTTGGGATAGCCGGAACCATCCCAGCATTCGTGATGGCTGTACACTCCGTTGGCAAGGTCCAGGGTCTCCTGGGACAGATTAAGGATGCGGTATCCGATCGCCGGATGCTGCCTTATCATCTCATGTTCCACCTCAGACAGTTTTTCCGGAGTTTTCTCAAGGATGGACTCGCTTAAGGTGATCTTACCAATATCGTGGAGGTATGCCCCATCCCGCAGCTTTTTAATTTCTGTTTCAGGAAGCTCCATAGCAATACCGATTTTTTCACACAGCTTGCTGACCTCCTCTGAATGCTTTTTCTCCCACGGGCTTTTCATATGAAGCGAGGTGATGATGCCGTTAATCGCATGGATCCCAAAGTTTATGGAAGAGGTGCTCTTTTCCTTATACATCTCATTTTCTGCCAGTTCCAGTATCCGTTCGATTCTCTGCCAATGCTTTTCCTTAGTGGCAGTTCCAACTGCAACACTGCAAGATACCATGTTTACCTTTTCTTCTGCAACCTGGTTTCTTATCCGTTCAGCAATGACCTCTGCTTCATCCCTGGAAGTACGTGGCAGTAAAACCGTAAATTCGTCCCCCCCGATCCGGGCGGCAACATCCCCCTCCCGGCAGTTCTTTTTTAAAACCTGGGCGGCTTTGACAATGAATTCATCCCCTGCCGAATGACCAAAGGTGTCATTGATAAGCTTTAATCCGTTTAGATCAAGAAAAATCAGGGAAACCGGATGATTTTGCAGGGTATCCGCCTGTTTCATCTCCTGTTCAAAACACCTTCGGTTAACCAAACCGGTAAGAGGATCATGGTAGCTTAAAAAACGGATCCTTTCCTCCCCTTTCTTCCGCTCGGTAATATCGGCAAAGGTTATGACATATCCAACATGCTTCCCATCCTTTAACTGAGGCAGGGACCGGTACTCCGCCTCAAAGGAAGTACCGTCAGCCCGTTTCAGTACTCTGGTCCTTTCCTCTTCCTCCTTTCCCGGACAGGGATAATCGGCAAGAAACCGCTTTCCGTCAAAATCTGCCAGTTCTTCATTCTCATTGCCTCCCAGGGCTGCCAACATATCAATTCCTAAAAGCTCCTCCGGCTTTGAATATCCCAGAAGGTGAAGGCAGCTTTTGTTGCAAAACGTGCACTTTCCGTTTAAGTCTGTACCAAATATGGCTTCTGCCGCAGTATCCAGGATCAGATGAAGCTGAGACTGGTTCTCTTTTAATATTTCATTTGCCTTATTAAGCTCCTGGGTCCGCATTTCCACAATGCATTCCAGATGCTTGACCATGTCAAGCAGATTATCCGCCAGACGGTTAAATACGTTGGATATCCTTCCGATTTCGTCATTTCTTACGATCTCCACCCGCTGCTCCAGATTGCCTGCGGAAATCCCCTCTGCAACGGTCAGCAGGCCATTAATGGGCTTATAAAGCCTTCGGATGATCAGGGAAAAGATCCCTATGGAAAAAATGGCGGCAAAGAAAGTCAGCTGAACCGTAATTTCTATATTCCGGTTCAGCTCTGCAGCCAAAAAGCTTTCCGGGATCACGGAAATGATGACCCAGTTAAGTCCTGCCTTCCGGTATTCCTGTATGTCTGCATACCAGGTATCCTCTCCCAAGTTCCATGAAAATTCTGTCTCATGGGCTTTTAAATATTTCTCATAGCTGGTTTTTATGATAGATAAAGAAAGGCTTTCCATGGTATTCCTTTTCAATGTTCCATAGGCAGTCATGACAGAATTATCTTCTCCCATAGAATTTGCAATTAAATACCGGGTACCTTCCTCTATGACTGCCACATAACCCTTGGAACCTGCCGCCTGGGTTTTCAGATAGCCACTGATTTCAGAGAGGAGCATATGAGCACTTAATACGCCATTCAGCCTGCCTTCCCTGTCATACACAGGAGACGAAACAGATACTGCCAGGTCATCTGCGATGAAATCTTTGTATACAGGCGAAAAGACAGGGGCTCCTTCCTTTTCCGCCTCCTGGTACCATACCTGCTGCCGGGGATCAAAGGTGCCTGAATTCCCTGTAATGGCTCCTGCTGTGAGATCCTCATGAACAGAGTAACGCCAGCATTCTCCTCCTGTCTCAGCATTGTTCTTTATGAGTTCAAAATCCCCCCGTTTATTTCTCAGGGCCCCATAATATGCTCCATCAACGGAAGCATAAGCAAAGCTGTAAATCTCTGTCTCGTAAGTTTTTAAGATACCAAGAAAAAAGGAGTTTCGGCTCTTTTCATTCAGAAAATCAATGGCTTCATTTTCAATCAGTTTTTTTCCTATTTCATTTGCTGTAACCGGAACCCGGAAAAATGAATTCACATTTTCCATTAAGTCCTGGTTCATCTTTTCAGATATTCCGGCGGTTTCTCTGGTTATGGAAGATTGCAAGTTGTTTAACACTAGTTTTTCTATGCCCACCAGGGATAAAAGGAACAGACAGATAAAGGTGACTATTGTCACATTTTGAATCGACATGCATTTTCGTGGTCTTCGTAATCTCATCTTCCTGATCGCTTTGGTTAAACGTACCCTTTCCTGCATGGCTCATTCCTTTTAACACAGGCTGGCCCCGCATGAACTAAGTATAACTATTTCTTTTATAAAGTTCAACCTGAATTTAATTGCATAAAAAATGATCCAGATCCGCTGTAATGTTTTACAACAGAATCTGGATCATTTCATTCGTTAATTAGTATGTAAATAACTGCACCCAGTACTGGGTTCCGCTACTATTTTGAGTATTGCCTACTCCAATATGTGTATAGCTTTTATTCATGATATTTGCACGGTGGCCCGCACTGTTCATCCAGGCAGTCACCACATCCTGAGGTGTTTTCTGTCCCCATGCGATGTTCTCTCCAGCACCCCGGTAACTTACATTCTGCTCTTTTAAAGCGGAAGAAAATGAGCTGCCATTGGGGCGGACATGATCAAACTTTGACTGGATCTCATTGGCTCTTACGGTAGCAGCCTTCTCTACAGCAGGATCAATGGTAAGCGGAGCAAGTCCTTCCTTTGCTCTCTCTGCATTTACAAGATCTACAACCTGCTGGGTATAAGTCTTATTGGTCGTACTCCCGTCGTTGCCGGTATTTCCTGTATTACCGGTATTTCCTGTGTTACCGGTATTTCCAGTATTGCCGGTATTTCCAGTATTACCGGTATTGCCCGTATTTCCGGTATTTCCAGTATTACCGGTATTGCCCGTATTTCCGGTATTTCCTGTATTGCCGGTATTTCCGGTATTTCCGGTATTGCCGGTATTTCTATTGCAGTTTTTGCCATTATTGCTGCCATTGATCAGCTTAGACCAGTCCACACTGTTTTGGTCGACCCCGTACTGTTTTAATTTAGCCTTTAAATCATCTAAATTACAGTTCCTGCTCACTGTCACAATGCTTCTTCCGGTGTTGCACTGACTGTAAGGTCTGGTCACCGCCGCATTGGCTGTCAATGGTATCATACTCGTTAAAGTAAGTGTAATCATTCCAAGTGCCGTTAGTTTTCTCAATTCATTTGCCTCCTTTGAAATTGTTACATTTGTATTACATTTGTGTTACAAATATATGATAGCACGATTGCTTCCATTTTTCCAGTGGAAATAACTGGGAATGTTTTGGATGTAAAAGAAAGGGCGGCGGAGGATATCCGTTGCCCTTTCAAACGTTCAGCTTTATCAATTCACTCTTTATATGATGTAATCGTCGTATATCCGCTTTTGTAAAACAGATCGGCAATCGTTATCCCGCCAGATAATCATTCATCAGCGGGTTCAGCCCTTCCCACCAGATCGTAACCGTCAAGGAAGTGGTGTGTTGTCCCATTTTCCTTATAGGCGATTATGGTATTCAGGTTCACATTTTCCACGCTCTTAAAAATATTGCTTTCAATGTATGGATTGGTCTCCTTTAGCTGCCTGATCAGGTTCTTAATTTCCACCCTCTTTGACCCTGTGCTGCCATCCGTCCTGCAGGTAGTGCAGGTATCCGTAAACCGACATGCACACTGGATGAAGTGCAGGCCATTGTAATCCCTCCAGTCTTTGATGTCATCTTCCCGAATGAGATACATGGGGCGGATAAGTTCCATGCCTTCAAAATTTGTGCTGTGCAGCTTCGGCATCATGGTCTGTATCTGTGCACCGTACATCATTCCCATTAATATGGTTTCGATCACATCATCGTAATGATGTCCCAGGGCAATCTTATTACAGCCAAGCTCCCTTGCCTTATTGTACAAATACCCCCTCCTCATCCTGGCACACAAATAACACGGGGACTTTTCTACGTCATACACTGCGTCAAAGATCTGGGTTTCAAATACGGTGATCGGAATATTTAAAAGCCTGGCATTGGATTCAATCACCTGCCGGTTGGTTTCGTTGTATCCCGGATCCATGACAAGAAAAACCAGTTCAAAGGGAAATTTATTGTGTCTTCTCAGCTCCTGAAAAAGCTTTGCCATGAGCATGGAATCCTTGCCTCCGGAAATGCAGACAGCGATCCTGTCGTTTTCCTTTACCAGCTCATATTCATTAATGGCCTTGGCAAATCTGCTGAACAGCTCCTTATGGAATTTCTTCCGGATGCTCTTTTCTATATTTTCCAGCCGGTCGTCTGATTTATCCTCTCTTTCCATGGTACGAAGCAGCCATTCCCCATAGCCGCCCCGGAGATTATATGCTTCATAGCCTTTTTCCGTTAAATCCCTTGCCGCATCTTCACTGATAATCCCCTTTAAGCAGTACAGGATGATCTTCTTATCCCTGGGAAGAGGGCGGTCTCCGTTTAATAATGCTTCTTTTTCAATATTTATGGCTCCCGGTATAAAACCATGGTTGTATGACGTCTGATCCCTCACGTCTACAAGCACGTATTCCTCCGGGCTCATTTGCTTCATTTGATCCAATGACAGATCCTGTTCCCGGGACATGCTGCCATCAAACATATGGTCACCTCTTACTCCATTCATTTCCGTCTATTCCTTCCGCGCCAGGTCCTTGATCACTTCTCCGGCTATAATAAGCCCTGCTACAGAGGGCACAAAAGCAACGCTTCCCGGAATATCTCTTCGTTCCGTACACTTATGCTTGGCTCCGGGCGGGCAGATACAGTTTGTCCTGCAGCTGATGGACATGTCTTCCAAGGGTCTTGTAGGCTTTTCCGTGGAGTAGACTACCTTAAGCTTTTTTACGCCCCTTTTCTTTAACTCTCTCCGCATGACCTTTGCAAGGGGACACATGGTGGTCTTATAAATGTCAGCCACTAAAAATTTCGTAGGATCCAGCTTATTGCCTGCGCCCATGCAGCTGATGACCGGTACGCCAGCTTCTTTTGCGCGCATGATCAGCTCCAGCTTTGCGGTTACGGTATCCACCGCATCCACTACATAATCATACTCCTTAAAATCAAAATCATCCGCATTCTCCGGCAAATAGAAACACTGATGGGTTTCCACCTGTGCGTCGGGATTGATCTCCAAAATCCTGTCCTTC
This sequence comes from [Clostridium] saccharolyticum WM1, assembly GCF_000144625.1. Taxonomy (NCBI): domain Bacteria; kingdom Bacillati; phylum Bacillota; class Clostridia; order Lachnospirales; family Lachnospiraceae; genus Lacrimispora; species Lacrimispora saccharolytica. The sequence continues at coordinate 2,752,866 of NC_014376.1, forward strand.
ATAACATCCACTTTATATTTGCCTACCGTTTTCCGGGTGGCTATGATCTGTCTGTTTATATTGGTAAGGCAGACCTTATCATCATCCACAAGCACAAAGGAACCGATTCCGCTTCTTACCAAGGCCTCTGCCACATATCCGCCCACACCGCCGATACCAAAAACAGCAACCTTTGCTTCCGATAATTTTTTCATGGCATCTTCACCCAATAAAAGCTGGGTTCTTGAAAACTGGTTCAACAAATGATTCTACCTCTTTCTGTATTTTTCTATCTAATTACTAGGAATAAAAAATGCACTTCAAATTATTATACTTCGAAATGTTTATTTGGGCAATTAATTTTTTGCATTATCATGAAGAAAAGCCCCTTGGCAGAGGCTTTTCTTCTATATTTTACCAGCCGGTACAAGCCGTATTCTTCCTTTTCCATTCTGATCTCAATGCTTCTTATGTTCCTTTCCGTCTCCCCGGAAAAGCTTCTGTGCCCCCCTTTCTTATGTATCTCCCTGCAGCAGGCAGGACGGCCTGTTTCCCCTTCAGGCCGCCCTGTCACTGTTACCTTATCTTTTCCCGGATCCAGGATTCATACTTGTCCTGAACGCCCTGATCCTTTGCCTGCCTTTCAAAGGAATCTGTTTCCTCATCCACTGCCTGTAACTTATCCTCTGAAAGTGCACGGGCCGCAAACGCATAAGCAGCCTCATCCTCTTTATCAATATGGCGTTTTAATAATGCGCCATAGCCCACCGCATTGGAAATAATATCCAACTTCGGTTCTGTACCAGGATGTCTCTCATACTCATCTATGGCCTTTTCCAGTTCGGAAAGATAAAGTCTTCCCAGGTCATGTTCTACAAGCATACCGTTTCGAATCAGCTTTTCGGCAACCGGCCCCATATTTTCCATCATGATCCGGAACAATATCTTTTCTTCCTTTCCATGATGATGCTTGTCTGCGTAATTTCTTGCAAAGTCAAGGCATTCCCGCAGGAGGGGCGCATCCACCGGCTTGCCTTCCAGAATGCCGGAGCTAATGCTTCTTAAAAACCCGGTAAAAGCCAGAATGTTTTCATGCTCCTTCATTAAAATGTCTATTCCGTACATAGGCGTCTCCTTAATTCATATACCTGATCCTCGATCTGATGAAATTCTATTCCGGTCCCTTCAAACATTCCTTCCATCAGAGATTCCCTTAAGGTGTAATAATGTTCCCCATTTCCATGGATCATCGCCCAATAAGCGCCATGGATATCCTGTGTCTGTTTCCATACCAGTCTGTCTTCTGTTTCCTGGATCTGTTCATTCACCCGGTCACAGGGCATGCCGTTTAACAAAGTACTTTCCAGATACTCATAGGCTTTCCGAACCGTCACATCTTTATCCGGAGAATTCCTCTTTCCGAATTCCCGTACAACGGAAATCACTTCAGACAGCCTTCCCTGATCCGGTTCTAAAATCTCAGTGACCACATAAGCCAGCCGGTTTTCCACCAGGCTCACCTTTTCCTGCAGCCAGCCATGAATATTGCCCGTATCAATCAAATCCTCCAGATTTCCCTTTTCAAGCACTCCATACCTGGTATCGGTCCTGTTTCTAAGTTCTCCTGCATATTCCTTTTCCTCTGCCAGATGAAGGATTTCATCCGCCATTGCATCCTGGAATTTTATTTTATTGTATAACCATGTGTGGATTGGTCCTAAAAAAGCGCTCATCCTGTACCTCTTTCCTTCTTTATTGATTCAGCTTATCCAGTACGGCATCTGCATCAAGCCCGTGAACCATACATGCATCCTCCAGGGATTCCATCTGGGATGAAGGACAGCCCAGACAGTGCATGCCGCAGCCCATTAAAACCTCCGCTGCTTCTGGTTTGCTTCTTAAAATTTCTCCAATATACATTTCTTTCGTTATCATATAATTTTCCTCCTGTTTTATGATTCATGATTTATATTATCCAAGAATTTTCTTTAAATCCTCTTCCGGTGTGGTAATCGGTGATATTCCGTAGTTTTCAACAAGGAACGTTACTACATTTGGTGATAAAAATGCCGGTAAGGATGGTCCCAGGGTAATGTTTTTGATTCCAAGATGCAGCAAGGTAAGAAGAATACAAACGGCCTTCTGCTCATACCAGGACAGTACCATGGACAAGGGGAGTTCGTTGACACTGCAGTCAAAAGCTTCTGCCAAAGCCACCGCCACTTTAATGGCACTGAACGCATCATTGCACTGGCCCATATCCATGATTCTTGGAAGCCCGCCGATGGTTCCAAGGTCCAGGTCATTGAAACGGTACTTTCCGCAGGCAAGGGTGAGGATCATGGAATCCTTTGGAGTCTGCTTTACAAAATCGGTATAATAATTTCTTCCTGTCTTAGCACCGTCACAGCCTCCCACCAGGAAGAAATGGCTGATGGCTCCCTGCTTCACTGCGTCAATGACCTGATCCGCAACTCCCAGCACGGTCCCATGGGAAAATCCGGTCATGACTTCCTTGCCGCCGTTGATTCCCGTCATTTCGTGGTCTTCCCCGTACCCGCCAAGTTCCAGGGACTTTTCAATGACAGGAGTAAAGTCTTTGTCCTCTCCAATGTGGACCATTTCCGGATAGGATACCACTTCCGTGGTAAATACACGGTCTGCATAGCTTTTCTTTACCGGCATCAGACAATTTGTCGTAAAAAGGATGGGGGCCGGAAGATCATCGAATTCTTTTTGCTGATTCTGCCATGCAGTTCCAAAATTCCCCTTCAAATGACGATACTTCTTTAATTCCGGATAGCCGTGGGCCGGAAGCATCTCTCCGTGCGTATAGAGATTGATCCCTTTATCCTTTGTCTGCTCAAGAAGCTGCTTTAAATCATATAAATCATGTCCGGTGACGACGATAAATGGGCCTTTTTCAATGGTAAGTGGCACTCTGGTGGGCTTTGGCGTTCCAAAGGCAGTAGTATTTGCCTTATCCAGAAGTTCCATGCATTTTAAATTGATCTCTCCCACTTCAAGGACTACCGGAAGCAGCTGCTCCATGGACATATCATAACTGATGATGGACAGGGCCTTATAGAAGAAATCATTGACAGCCTCGTCTTCATATCCAAGAACCATGGCATGATAAGCATAAGCCGCAACCCCCCGCAGTCCAAATAAAATCAGGGACTTTAAGGAACGGATATCCTCTTCTGCATCCCATAAGTTCTTCATATCATAATCGGAAGTATTCCCGCACACAGAGGTACATTTCCTGCAATCCGGAACGATACTGTTTTTTTCTTCCTGCACCCTTGCGATCATCTTTATTAAAACTTCATCATTGAAATTTACATTTGTAATGGTGGTGAATAATCCTTCCACCAGAAGCCTTGTTGTGGTTTCCAAACGGGGATTATTGCCACAGGCTTTTGCCAGGCCAATCAGGGCACCGGTCAGTTCATCCTGTAAATTTGCAGTGTTTGCCGACTTTCCACATACTCCTGCACTGCCCGTGCAGCCGCTGCAGCCTGCCGTCTGCTCGCACTGAAAACAAAACATTTTACCATCCATATCTTTATCCAACCTTTCTATATGCTGTTTTCCTTTCTCCTGATGAATCGGCCGCCACTTACCGTCTGAAACCGCTCTTCTTTTATCCCCATAAGTTTTTTGGCCCTGCCTCTTTGTTTTTTCTTGCTTTTATAAGCAGATTATAATATAATAATCGCATCATTTCTGTTGTTATTACAACAAAATAAAAATATTTTAAGGAGGCAGCTAATGGAGGAATATCTGTCCGTATTAAAAAAATCCTACCTGTTTTACGGAGTCAGCCCGGAGGAAATAAGCGCCATGTTAAAATGCTTATCGGCTCGGCTGAAGCATTATAAAAAAGAAGAATTCATAATAAGAAACGGAGATTATATACATTCCGTTGGAATGATGCTTTCCGGGACTGCTCTCATCATCCAGGAGGATTTCTGGGGCAAAAGGACCATTATTTCCGAAGTCCTTCCCGGCACCATATTTGCGGAAACCTATGCCTGCATCCCCTCCATTCCCATTGAAATGAGCGTCATCTCCGACTCTGAATGTGATGTGCTGTTTCTGGACTTTAACAAGATACTGAACGTGTGCACGTCCGCCTGTACCTTTCACACGCGGCTGATACAGAATTTCCTATCCGCCGTTGCCAGAAGGAACCTGACTCTCACCAAAAAAATGCAGCACATGTCCAAAAAGACCATTCGGGAAAAGCTCCTCTCCTATCTTTCCGCGGAATCCTTAAAAAGCAATTCCTCAACCTTTGATATTCCCTTTAACAGGCAGCAGCTGGCGGATTACCTGTCTATTGACCGCAGTGCCCTGTCCAATGAGATGAGTAAATTACAGGATGAAGGAGTGCTGGTCTATAAAAAAAACCGTTTTACGTTAAAGGAAGATTTTCAGGAAGGATGACCTGACAGAAGCATTTTATGCTTTTTCGAACGTATTTTCCATGATAAGATGCCGTGATTTGCTGCGAAGTACGTCCGTCCCCTGCATATGCTCACGTATGCGTTCAACAGCGGAATCCGGCATAGATCATGCCGGATTCCGCTGTTGGTATTACAGAATATTCCCATCTACGGAGATGGTAATAACCTCACATGGAATTTCTTTTCCGCTTTCTTTCAGGGCTTTTAATGCTGCATGCTCCAAACCGCCGCAGCAGGGCACCTCCATGCGGACAAGGGTAATGCTTTGAATCCTGTTGTTCCTTATGATCTCCGTCAGCTTTTCGCTGTAATCTACCTGATCAAGCTTGGGACAACCCACAAGAACGATCTTTCCCTTCAGGAACTTCTGATGGAAATCTCCGTAAGCGTAAGCGCTGCAATCCGCTGCAATTAATAAATCGGCCTGATCAAAGTACGGTGCTTTCACAGGAACCAGCTTGATCTGTACCGGCCACTGTCTTAGCTGGGACTGAACTGGGGCCTCAGTCCTTTCCTCCCTATCAGCTGCTGGTTCTATCACCGAAGCCCGGCTTCCAGGACAGCCGCCAAAGGCTGCGTGCCCCTTTGCACCGGTCTTTTTCCTATTCAGCGCCACCGCCTCTTCATCATAAGCGGCTGCCTCCCGCTCCACAAAAGCAATGGCTCCCGTGGGGCAAGTGGGAAGGCAGTCCCCTAATCCATCACAGTAGTCATCTCTGAGAAGTTCGGCTTTTCCATTGACCATTCCGATGGCTCCCTCGTGACATGCTGCTGCACAAAGACCACATCCGTTGCATTTTTCTCTATCTATCTGAATTATTCTACGAACCATTCTTTATCTCCTCCTTGGATTTTCTTTCTGAAGCTATCATACAATGCACCTTGGATTCTGTCCGTTGTAATTACAACAAAATTTTAAAATTTTGTTTACCTCCTTATTTTTCACATATACTACTCTTCATAGGAGGTATCACATGTTTCCAGATGAAATTTATTACGAGCCGGAATCCCTGGATTATGAGCTGGGCCGCTATTTAAGAGAAAAATACAGCAATCTACCATGGATTCCCATTGCAAGTCACAACAAAATAGACGAACTTCGCACCCGTCCCAACAAAGAATTTTCCGCATTGAAACGTCATCTTATTATAGGAATCCGTAAAACCCACAACTTTGTACCCAATCACAAGGTATCGGATTTTCTTGTTCCTTATACCTCATCAGGCTGTACCGCCATGTGCCATTACTGTTATCTGGTGTGCAATTATAACAAGTGCGCCTATTTGCGTCTGTTTGTAAACCGGGAGCAGATGCTGAAAAAAATCATAGATCACGGAGCCCGCATGGAAAAGGATTATACCTATGAGATAGGAAGCAACAGTGATCTTGTCCTTGAAAACACCATAACCGGAAACCTGGCATGGACCATTGAGAATTTCAGCCGAAGCAACTATGGGTATCTCACTTTTCCTACCAAATTCAATCAAGTGGAGCCTCTCCTTGGCATCAGTCACGGCGGCCGGGTCATAATCCGGATGAGCGTCAACCCCCAGTCCATAATCACCCGTTTTGAACCAGGAACATCCGGCTTAAATGCCAGAATTTCCGCTTTAAACAGCATGTGTGATGCCGGATACCGGGTAGGACTTTTGATCGCCCCCATCATCATCACGGAAGACTGGAAAAATCTGTACTCTGAGCTGATCACCACCCTTTCAGACCAGCTCACTCAAAAAGTAAAAAAGCAGGCTCCCATTGAAATCATCTTTATGACTTACAGCTACGTCCAAAATGCCATCAATACAGAGGCATTCCCCCAGGCGGACCGCCTCTATGAAAAAGAGCTGATGACCGGACGGGGAAGGGGGAAATACTGTTATCGGGAGGACATAAGAAAAGACGGAGAACTGTTTTTAAGACAGGAAATTGAAGCAAAGCTGAAAGAAATGACTGTTTTATATGTCGTTTAGAAAAAAGGCATTCCCATGTGCCGGAAAGCCCGGAAGGGCTGGTGCCGGCCGTTTCACTGGCGGCTCTTCTTGCCGCCAGTGATTCACAAGAACATCCATACTTTTAAAATAATAAGACTTTGCTATTATTTTTTTGTCGTTTTGTGCCGAATATATAAACGTTATACAGGGGGCAGAAGAACACAAACCAGTCTGAAAAAGAAAGGAGGTTCATTTTATATACCAGCCTAAAAACTTACTGCATGGCATGCAGTTTATTTTTTTACATCCGATCTGGTAAAATTATCCATATTCTGCACCGGGGGCATATCTTTTATCGATCACATAATCAAGGGAGTATAATACATTATGAAGAACATGAAAAAGCTAACGTTTAAAAATCTGAGACTAGCTGCTAAAACTTCCATCACTACAGGAATTATCCTGGTGGCAAGCCTGACATTGTTGATAACAATCTCTGCTATACAGGCAAGCAAAGCAGTTTCAAAAGCAATTAACGGGGAATTTACCGGAATTTCCGCCCAGAACGGCCTTATGGTCCAGGCCGTGATCAATGACGCTTCCGGTACTGCCAAAAATCTGCAGGATTACTTAAACCGTGTATACAATGACAGTCAGGCGGCCGGGGATTGGAAAGGCACAGAACGGCATAGTAAGATATACAATATGCAGTTAAAAGAAGTTAATTATGCAATTGAAAACTATATCTTAAATTCCGCATGGTCCACTGTGGGCAATAATGCAGACATCTGCGGGATCGGCGCATTTTTTGAACCTGACAAATTTGATCCTGCGGTTAAAGATTATTCCCTTTATGTGGACAAGGAGGGTGCCAAAAACAAAACTGCACAGTCCCTTGGCGCATACAGCCAGTATTCCTCCCAGGATTATTACCGGGTAGCCAAGGAAACAAAAGCTTCCTACATAACCAATCCTTATACTTACAACGGCATTATGATGAGTACCATTGCCTTCCCCATTATGAAGGGAGACGAGGTGATCGGAGTCATTCTGGCAGATATTAATGTATCAAACTTTTCCAAGATAAAAACTTCGGATTCCAAATATCCTACCATGTATGTTGATATCTTTACCGAAGGGAACATGATCGCTTTTGACAGCCGGTCCGCCGACAACATCGGAAAAAACTTAGAAGAGATAATCCCTGCCTCGGAGTATGGAAAAATTACAGCCTTACAGCAGGCAAAGACTGAATTCCATATTGATACCAAAAGATCCGACGGAACCATGGAATCCAGACATTATTATCCCATTACCTGCGGTTCACAAACGTGGTGGGCTTCCAGCTGTTTGGATAAGAAAGATCTTACCAAGGATGTGACGGGGATCGTCGCATTAATGATCCTTCTTGCAGCCCTTGCTTTGGTCTTTATTAATGTAGTGATCATGATCTTCTTAAAAAAGACCCTCCGTCCCATGGAAGGCGTGGTTGCCGCCGCCGCCAGCATCTCATCAGGCGACTTAGATATCCGGATGGAAATCAAGTCCGGCGATGAAATCGGCATTCTGTCAAAAACCTTTGTGGAAATGGCAGAAAATCTGGATTTTATCATACAGGACATCAGTCATGTTCTGGGAGAAATGAGCAAAGGCAACTTTAAGGTAACTACCAATAACGAGGAAAAGTACACCGGTGCTTACCGGTTTATCTTAGATGCCATGCGAAATATCCGCCTTACCTTAAGCGATACGCTTTTAGAGATCGAACAGGCTTCCGGACAGGTTTCCACGGGTGCATCCCAGGTATCCGACGCTTCCCAGTCCCTGAGCCAGGGAGCCACGGAACAGGCATCTTCCATTGAAGAACTGTCCTCGGCCATTACAGAAATATCAAAGCGGGTAAAGGAAAATGCAGCCAATGCCCTGGAAGCCAATGCCTTATCCATGGAAGCGTGCGAAGGCATGCTCACAGGGGATCAGAAGATGAAAGATATGATCAAGGCAATGAATGAGATTGCAAATACCTCCAGTGAAATAAGCAAGATCATCAAAACCATCGATGACATTGCATTCCAGACCAACATTCTGGCACTGAATGCGGCGGTAGAAGCTGCAAGAGCCGGTTCCGCCGGAAAGGGGTTTGCAGTGGTCGCCGACGAAGTGCGCAATTTAGCCGGCAAGTCAGCGGAAGCGGCCCAAAATACCACCGCTCTAATTGAAAATGCCATTACAGCTATTGGAAAAGGAACAAAAATCGCAGGAGAAACAGCAGAAGCCCTGCGGCAGGTGGTTGAAAAATCCAATATTTCAGCCGTCAGAGTGGCGGAAATTGCGGAAGCCTCTGCCTCTCAGTCTGATTCCCTGACCCAGATCACGACCGGCATTGACCAGATATCCGCGGTTGTACAAACCACCTCCGCTACATCGGAAGAAAGCGCAGCCACATCTGAAGAGCTGTCAGCTCAGGCGTTCCATTTAAAATCCCTGGTAGAGAGATTCCAGCTCATGAATCAGGGGCCTTCCATGAACAGCCATTCACAGTCTACGTATGAGGCTCCTGTTGAGGAAGAAGAACATAACAAATATTAATAATTCAGAGAGTAAATTTCTTAATAAAAGGTCTGTCAAAAGGCTGCGGGTTTTAAATGCCCGCAGCCTTTTCCTGTAGAATCATACCTGTTTTAATGAAACGGAACATCCGAAGGGCTCCGCCGTAATAGAGTTCTTCCGCATTTTCCAGCGCTTTATCCAGTTCCATGACTCCGTTGACCGTTGTCATCATGGAGCAGATTCCATAGTCAAAAATCTTATCCGCCCCTTCCCCCATAGCTCCAACCAGAGCTACCACCGGAATGCCCTTTCTTTTGCACCTCATTCCAATGCCCTGGATTACCTTACCAAAGCAGGACTGCCAATCCGTCCGTCCCTCTCCTGTCACCACCAAGGACACATCTTCTAAGCAGGAGTCAAAATCAATCAGGTCCAGTACCGTTTCGATTCCCGATTTTAACTCCGCATGCAGAAACACCAGAAGGGCAGCCCCAAGGCCTCCTGCTGCCCCTGAACCAGGTATTTCATTGGGATCGATCCCGAATTCCCGCAGGATCACCTTCCGGTAGTTTTCCATTCCTCTCTCCAGTTCCTTAAGTACAAGGGACGAACCACCCTTCTGCGCTCCAAAGGTATAAGTAGCTCCGTCTTTTCCGCATAAGGGGTTATTCACATCACACATGGCGGTCAGCTTCACCTGGCCGATCCGGGGATGCAGGCCGGTAATATCGATATGGGCAACCTGCTCTAAATCCTTTCCCGTTCCTTCCAGCTCTCTTCCCGCTGAATCCAGAAATTTTATCCCTAACGCCCTCATACAGCCCATTCCGCCGTCATTGGTGGCGGATCCGCCGATTGCAATGGAAATTTCGGTAAATCCCCGGTCCAGGGCATCCTTAATCAACTCCCCGGTTCCATAGGTTGTCGTGTTCCTTGGATCCCTGAAATGTGGGGGAATTAAAGGAAGGCCGGAGGCCGCCGCCATCTCAAGAACTGCCCGTTTCTCATCCAGCTTTCCATAATAAGCGTTTACCGGATCCATAAGCGGACCGCAGACAGTAACCGGGATTTTCTCTCCCTGAATGGCTGCGATTACCGCATCTGTGGTTCCTTCCCCCCCATCGGCCACAGGGATTCCCGTGTATTCCCATTGGTCAAAGACTTCCCCAGCGGCCTTTTTAAGCAGTTCTATGGTCTGTTCACTGGAGAGAGTCCCCTTAAACGAGTCGGATGCAAACAGTAATTTCATATACAAAGTCCTCCTTTTACCAGTGAATACGATTTTTTACTTCTTCCATCAACGAAGGATCAGCGTCAGAATAAATATCTCCAGGATACCTGCGAGCCCCAGAATAAGAGTTGCCATTGTCTGGGTCTTATACCCTTTTTCCGGAGTCATGGCTCCAAAGTTGGTTACCACCCAGAAATAAGAATCGTTTGCATGGGAAACGGTCATTGCTCCCGCGCCGATTGCCATACAGGCAAGGGTCACCCTGACCGGGCTATCCAGTCCCAGCATGGGAAGCAGCGGAGCCACTATGCCTGCGGTGGTTGTAAGGGCTACGGTAGAGGAACCCTGTGCGCTTTTTAAAATCGCTGCCAAAAGGAATGGGAAGAATATACCCATGGTGCTTAGTACGGAAGCGTGATCCTTAATATAATTCACCATATCGGTGGATGAAATCACCTTGCCCAGCACGCCGCCGGCAGCCGTCACAAACAGGATCGGTCCCACGGTCTTTAGCGTATCATTGGTGATCTCATAAAATTGATCCATCTTACCGGCTCCTTTTAACTGCAGGATACCGCACAGGGTACCTACTGCCAGAGCTATGATGGGAGTTCCTAAAAATTTAATGACATCAACTCCAAAACCGCCCATTCCGGCCATGGCCACAACAGATGAAAGCGCCATAAGAAGGATGGGAACCATGATTGGTGCCAGGGCATTGAAGCCGCCTGGTAATCTGCCGTACTCGGCAACCAGTTCCTCATAGGTTTTTGCAATCTCACCCATATCCGCTTCATCGTCAGACCGCACTTTACCTCCAATGTATTTAGCATAGAAGAATCCGGCGATGAGAGGGAAGATGGAGCACAGCACTCCCATTCCCATTACAAGAAGTAAGTTTTCCCCGATGCCAAGGGTAGAAGCCGCAGCAATAGGACCTGGCGTAGGCGGAATAAAAACGTGGGAAATATAAAGGCCGGAAGAAAGACCAACCGTCATGGCTACGGATGATGATGCCGTTCTGTTTACCAGAGCTTTCCGGATGGGATTTAAAATAACGAAACCGGAATCACAGAATACGGGAATGGATACCACCCAGCCCATCATCTCCATGGCCAGAACCGGGTTGTTTTTTCCTACAAGCCGGATCACCATGTCAGCCAGCTTAAGGGCTGCGCCTGTTTTCTCCAATATGGTGCCGATCAATGCTCCAAGGATGATAACGATACCGATGCTGGAGAAGGTACCGGAAAAACCGGCCCCGATTACGCTTGCAAGGCCGCTGACCTTGGTTCCGTCCTCTAATGTCTTATCAACCAGAGGTATTCCTGCTATAAGCCCTAAAAGCAGGGAAATACTCATGATGGCAACAAACGGATGAATCTTAAATCTGGAGATTGCAATGATCATCAGGATAATTGCCAGTACAAAAACTAAAATCAGTGGTAAACCTGTCATAAAATGACCCCCTTTTTAACATTTGCAACAGTTTCTGCTGTTTCATGGGTATCATATCATCATTGATCCCAGACTTCTACAGCTATGAGTATCAATATAACCATTGATTTTTGTACTGTTAATACAAAACTAATGTTCTTTTCTTAAAAAAGTATAAAAGGCTTCCAGAAAAAAACGGTCTGCCGAAGATTCTAAGGGATTGATATTAAAAATATCCTTTACCTTATTATAGCGGTATAAAAGGGTGTTTTTGTGGACAAAAAGCTCTTTTGATGCAGTCACCAGATTATAATTAGTCTTAATGAGAACTCCCACAATTTCCATAAAGGACGTTTTAAAATCTTCGCCCAGCTCCTTTTCATAAACATTAAACATCCATTGCAGCTCATTCACCGGCACAATGGAACGGACATAATTTCCTGTATGATCGTAAAAAAAAGCGGCGGATTCGGTATTCACATTTTCCTCCAGCCACTTGCAGTGGCGGTAGGCATTGTAGTACTGGGTAAAATTTACCTGAAAGGAACCGATGTAAAATATACATCTCTTCTCCTGCTCCCGAAGCCATTTTAAAGCAGTGCTTAAATATTCCGCAATGATATATTTGTAATCTGCAAATACCTTTCGCGCCTGCTGGGGCATGGTTTTAAATATAAGGATATGGCTGCTGTCCAGGATAATGCTGATATCCTCGGACCCATGTCTTGGGCTGTTTTTGATCATATCCAGTAAGGGTTCCGGCCTTACGTCCTCCAGCTTACACAGGATGGGGATCCGAATGATATTTTCAGAATAATTAAGCTTCTTTGCAACACTTCGAAGCTCTCCTGGGTCCGGATATTCCACGTGGATCAGAAGGTTGGTAAAATGCTCCTTCCGGTTCCTCCTCCGCCTCAGCTCTTCCTGCTGCTTTTCATACTTCAGCATGGCTTTAATGGCCATTTTAGTGATGAGGGCCACGGGCTTTATTTCTCCAGGATCACCGGTTATCCCTACCACACCTTCCCGCCTGCCGTCAATGTTAATGACCATGTTAATCCCGGGCTTTACACCGGGATAATCCTCTTCGTTGGAGGTTACCACAATATCCTCGTTACCGCTCACAATATAGAAGGCGACCTCATGAAATGACCCTATTCGTTTTGGGTCCCTGCTGGCAATGATGACGCCCTGCTCATTCATAATGTTAATATTGTATTCCGTATATTGTGTGACCTGTTCAATGAATTTTTTTGCCAATTCCGTTTCTATCATCTGCGGCCTCCCAGTCTTTTATAGTATCCTACGAAATCCATAACTTCACTCATCCGTTTAAAAAACAGCTTACCATATTTTGCTTTTTGCATCAATGGCCGGGAAACTGTTTTACCCTTACCGGATTCACTTTTTCCAGGGGCGGCTTTCACTGCCAAATATGTATTTTACATTTTTCCTGTGCCTCATTGAGAACGGAACGATCAAGAACATGGGGTTTCCAAAGGGAAAATTATTGACGGGTTAAAATACGTTTCATCAATTTACGGTTATGGAGCCATGGCGGAAGCGCTTCTTGGAAGAGGCACCGAATAAAAAACAGCTGCTGACGTAAAAAAGGAAGGCGCTGAAGATGCCTTCCTTTTTTGAATTTATATAGCCATTACCTAGACATATGGGCATTTAACTTATCAATCAGCTCCTGTACCGGAACGCCGTGAACCATACAGGCCTCTTCCAGGCTTTCTCCGGCAGAGGCCGGGCAGCCCAGGCAGTGCATTCCCATTTCAAAAAAGAAGGGAGCTGTGGTTTGGTCTGCCTGTAAGACCTCACCGATTAAAGTATCCTTTGTTACTGATGTCATCATTAAATTACCTCTTTTCTTTCTATATTTTTGTGTGGTGCAATCATTCCTTCGGAAAATAAACCGTTCCCTCCCTTTTGGAGAAATACATGTTCGATTCTGGGAAGGAAAATCCCCAAAGATTCTTTCAGTACATCCTCTACGGTTTCTACTGGTATGATGGTAAGCTGGTTTTTTACCTCTTCCGGCACATCCTTTAAATCACCTGTATTGTCTTTTGGTATCAAAACCCTGGTTATACCAGCCCTCTGGGCGCCAAGGAGCTTTTCTTTCAAACCTCCAATGGGAAGCACGGCTCCGCGCAGGGTAATTTCTCCGGTCATTGCAAGTCTGGAATCCACCTTATTGCCTGTGACCAGTGATGCCAGGGCGGAAAATAATGCAATACCGGCTGATGGACCATCCTTTGGAACCGCTCCTGACGGAACATGGATATGAAGATCCCTTTCCTTAAAGTTAAAGGCATTGAAAGGCAGTCTGGATTTTAACAGGCTTAACGAAATTTTAGCGGATTCCTTCATCACTTCTCCCAGCTTTCCTGTCAATGTGACCGCCCCGCTTCCCGGCATATCCGTCGCTTCGATGAATAGTATCTCACCTCCAACCGGAGTCCATGCAAGTCCTGTGACAACTCCCGGAGGATTATCCGGCTGAGCCTTGTCATGGCGGGAAACCTGCCTGCCCAGGTATTCCTCCAGATCCTCTGCCTTGATTTTAAAGGGCAGCTCTACTTTTTTCGATACGATTTTTTCCGTTGTGATCCTGGCCAGGCTTGACAGCTGCTTTTTCATCCCCCGCACCCCGGCTTCCAGTGTATAGTCACTGATGAGCCGTTTAAGTACCTCATCTTCCATCACAAGCTGATCCGTGGTTAACCCATGCTCTTTTAAGACCTCCGGGATCAGATGATCCTTTCCAATATGAAACTTTTCATCCATGGTATAGCTGGATATCTGAATGACCTCCATACGGTCCAGCAGCGGGCCGGGAATGCTTTCCATGGAATTCGCTGTTGCAACAAAGAATACATCAGACAGATCATAAGGAAGATCCATATAATGATCCGTAAAGCTGTTATTCTGTTCCGGATCAAGAACCTCCAAAAGCGCACTGGCAGGGTCACCGCTGAAGCCGCCGGACATAATCTTGTCCACTTCATCCAAAACCATGACAGGATTGGTCTTTCCGGCCTTCCGGATGCTTTGTATGATCCTTCCGGGCATCGCTCCCACATAGGTTCTCCGATGTCCTCTGATCTCTGATTCATCACGGATCCCTCCCAGGCTTATGCGGATATATGTTCTTCCAAGTGCTTCTGCAATGCTTTTTCCAAGGCTTGTCTTACCGGTTCCCGGAGGTCCTACCAGGAGCAGGATCGAACCCTTTTTCTCCTTGTTCAGCTGCATAACTGCCAGGTGCTGGATAATCCTTTCCTTGACTTTTTTCAGGCCGTAATGCTGTTCGTCCAGGATCCGTCTTGCCTCGTCAAGATCAATGTCCTTTGCCTCCTCTTTCTTCCATGGAAGCTGAACCAGAAGATCCAGATAATTGCGTATTACGTTATAATCCAGTTTATTAGGTCCCTGATCCTCCAGCTTTTTCAGTTCTTCAAGAGCAGCTTCTTTTATTTCAGGCGGCATTCCTGCTTCTTCGATCCTGCTTAAATAATCCGTCTCCTTTTTCCCTTGATCTTCTTTCCCTTCATTCAGCTCCTCCTGAATGGCCTTTAACTGTTCTCTCAGTACGGATTCCCTATAATACCGGTTGGCTTTCTCGGAGAATTTCTCGGAAATCTGCATCTGCAATTCAATCATTTCCTTTTGCTTGAGCAAATAATCCAGAAAACGGAGGCTTCTTTCTTTTAAGGACCGCATATCCAGCAGTTCATATCTTTCCTCATTTGGTATCTGAAGAAATTGGGACAGATACACGATAATGGAATTTAAATCCTTAAACTCATTAACCACCCTTTGATACTGTTCTCCACCTGAAAATCTGGAGCTTATCTCATTGGTAACGTTTTTGATATAGCCCAGCATTTCTTCCCTGCTCTTTTCATCTAGATCCTCATGATCGGGACGGATTTCAAATTGGGCATATAGGGTGCCGTTTTCTATCTGCAGCCCTTTCACATCAACCCGGTCCTTCAGCTTAACGGAAAGCAAGATCCCCTTTTCCGTCTGATCCATTCCAGTGACCTCAAAAATCACGCCTGTCCGGTAATAATCCTCTTCCGTCCTAGGGTTCTTACCAAAATTTTGTTTCTGGGGCAAAGCGATCTTTACCGCCTCATGGTTTTCCAGATGCATCATCTGTGCTTCGCCAAGAGCTTCCATACGAACCGTGGTTACGACATCCGGCAATAAAACTTTATTGGATATTGGGAAAACGATTCCTATATGATCATTATAATTATTTATCATAGTTTTATCCTTTCTGTGCGTAGTCATTAAGTGAATGTTCATTTAATTTAGTATATTTTTTTGCGAGATATTTTGTAGAATGATTTTACAAAATAATCCCGCTAATAAAACCTATCGCAGTATTGCATTCTGTATTATTTGAATCATCTCCTGCAGCAGATCCTCTTTCTGTGTTTCGTTTTTGCGGCTATCAACTGCAATCGCCTTGACCGGCTGAAATATAATGGCCAGCAGGTTATCTTCTTTGTAATTCTTTATAAGGTTCTTCTTCTTCATCTCCGACATCAGGCTGTAAATATTGCAGATGCCTTTTTTCCCGGAACAGTTGTTGGCTAATGAGGGGCAATTAGAAAACTGCTCCACAAAGCTGAAAATTTCTTTGTTCTCTAAAATATAGTTATAGTAGCTTCGGATGAGCACCTCGATCTGCTGCCGACCTTCCATATCCCGTTTTATACTGTCTAATAGATAATCATAGATTTCTTCCGAGTATTCCTGGTAAATATCATGCAGCATATCTTCCTTGTTCTCAAAGTAGATGTAAACCGTAGCCGGCGAAACCCCTGCCATCTTAGCGATTTTAGAGACAGATGTGCCGTGAAAGCCCTCCTGCAGGATCAGCTTGATGACTGCTTCTTTGATGCTTCTCACTTTTTCGTCGTCTTTTTTTCTCATGCCATCACCTCTATGTTTTTATAATAAATGATCATTCACTTATTGTCAACTATTTTTTTACTTTTTCTAATTAAATATTATATTCCTATCTGTAATAGGGGTTTTTACAATAAAATACCTTTCATAACATAAAAAATAAGTCTTGAAAATGACTTTTCAGGCCAATCAAGACTTATTTTTCGTACATAGCTTTATGACAGGGCTATTTTATAACCTCTATCTTTTTGTATAACATTATCATGCTGGCAGTATTAATCTGGATACTAAACTATTGCCTGCCCTCTGCTTAACCTAACACTCCCCTTGTCATGTTAAGCAGATTGGAAGACCAGCCTATGCATCGGCTAACTTCAACTCTTCCATATAAGCATTCAAAGCATCCATACCTCCAAGCTGGTAACGCTTTATGAACTCCGTCCCTATGATGGCTCCATCGGCGCCATTTTTCATGACTTCCTTCACGTCCTCGGCGGATTTTATACCAAAGCCTACATAGGCCGGTGTCTTTGAAACAGATTTTACTTTTTTTACTACTTCAGCGTATTCCGTAGGAAGCTTATCAAACGATCCGGTTTTCCCTTCCCCGGAAACGATATAGGCAAACAGGTCATTATGCGCAAGAGCCTTTGCTATGCTCTCATCACTAAGGGACCGGCCCAGTACAGTGATCTGGTTCGGGAAGGATCCGGTCGGAAATTCTCCATCCACACATAGAAAACCGTCATATAGGTCTTTCGGTACGTCAGAAAGATGAAAGTATTCTACGCCTTCCTTATAAGTCATTAACACAACTTTAAACGTGAAACGCCTGCGGATTTCTTCCAGGGTGTGTATTACATCGACGTAGCTTATCTTTTGCTCCAACGCTTCTTTATGAGTCTGCTGTATCACTGCTCCGTCTACAAAAGGATTGTCAACCGGTATTCCGATTTCAACAAAACCTGCCTTTTTATGATCCAATAATTCTAAAATCTTAAAAAAAGTTTCCCTGTCCGGATAATGCAAAGTAAGGTAAAACACTAAATTTTTCATTAGATGCCTCCAAACAGCTTAAGCACCCAGCCTAAGATCGGACCGTAGAAGGAATAATCTGTCTCGCTTAAAATACGCATAATCGGCGCATAAGTTCCAATCATGGGCAGAAGCAGAGCCTGTCCAAAAATAAGGATCAAACCATTTACAAAGGAGCCTATGATCGCACCTCTGCGTCCGCCATGGGCATTTCCGAAAATGGCTGTTACAGCACCGGTGAAAAAGGTGGGGATCAAAGCCGGGAATACCACAACCGGATAGTTAATAAAGCCAAGGATCATCATACCGATCAAACCGGCAATTAAGCTGCTCAGGAAGCCCAATATCACGGAATTAGGATAATTCGGGAAAAGCAGAGGGATATCAAGTCCTGGTACGGAATTAGGGATAATCTTATTGGCAAAGCCGTGGAATGCGGAAATGATTTCGGAAAGCATCATCCTTACACCTGTTATAATAACTGTGATCCACATTCCAAAGGACAGGCCCCGTAAAAAGCTGAACACAACAATATCCTGTCCACCGGTAATGTTTTCACGCATCCAGGCCGGGCCGGAAATCAGGCTTATGATCAGAAAGAGAACCGTCATTACAATGGTTAAGGAAATGGTCATCTCCCGTAAGAAATTAAGCTTCTTTGGAACATTTAAGTTTTCAAGGTCATGTTCCTTGTTCCCGAAGGTTTTGGCAAGCAGAGAAGAAATCAGAATTCCGATGGAGCTGGAATGGGCAAGGGTAAAGCCCTCTCCTCCCTTCACTTCCTTCATAAATACCGCCACATAGGCACAGGAAAAGGTCATATACAGGCCTAACAATATGGAACCTGTTATTACAAGCGGTACAAAAGCCAGATTGGTTCCGAATTTTAACAGCGCCGCAATCAATCCGGCATAAAAGAAGGATACATGGGCTGACAAATGCACATATTTAAAGCGTGTAAATCTTGCCAGCAAAAGGTTCACCAGAAAGCCCAGTGCAAAGATCAATGCCATTTCTGTACCGATCCCGGTAAGGCTTTCGGTTTGAGCCGCACCAATATCCACTGACACAGCCGGCATATTGAATATCTTTGAAATCATTCCCTGCAAAGGCAGCAGAGACATACCGAGGGTCTGCCCTCCTACGTTGATCATGGTAAAGCCGATCATCGTCTTAATCACGCTGGGAAGGATCTGATCCCAGGTTTTTTTCTGGGCAATCATACCTGCAATTACAACAATTCCAATAATGAATACAGCCTGGCTGAAAACATTATTAATCAAATACATTACTACTCCCATTTTTCTCTCCCTTCCAAGGCCGCCATCAGCCTCCGGTTATCTCTTGTTTATTGCTTCAAGAAGCTGTTCTTTTAAATACTGCTTATCCATCATGTTGTCGATCCGGATAATGTGCGCTTTTGAATCTCTTAAAACATCGGCAAAATCTGAAGTTGTAATTAAAATATCATAGGAATCCGGGCTGACGGAACCGATATCCGAAGCATCTACAGATGCTTCAATCTTTTCTGCATCAAGAATCTGTTGGGTAAACAATCGGAGCATCATGGAGCTTCCCACTCCTGCACCACATACTGTAACAATTTTTAACATTGTGAATCCTCCTTTATGATCTGTAATATTTCCTCAGCGGAATTTGCATTGGTTATTTCATTTACCTTTTTTTCGTCCATTAAAATGTCCGCAAGCTCGGTAAGCGCTTTTAAATGGGATTGGTGGTCGATGGCACAAAGGCCCACCACGATTTTAACCGGGTCGTTTTTCGGATGTCCGAATACAACGGGTTCTTTTAACGTTACAATACTAAGGCCGATATCCAGCGCACCTTCCTCAGGTCTTGCGTGCGGCATGGCAATACCCGGTGAGATGACAATATAGGTTCCGTTCACCTCAACATTTTTCAGCATTGCCTGGATGTAAGACTCATCTGCCAGCCCTTTATCCACAAGGAGCCTGCCGCTTTCTTTTACGGCTTCATCCCGATTGGCTGCCTCAAATTTTGCTTTTATTAAATCTGTGGTCAAAATTTCTTTTAACATCGGTTGATAAATTCCTTTCTTTGGTTCTGAATTTTCTGTAATTCCCAAATAGATACTTAATTCATTTTTTAAAGGCGCCAGCTTATGATCCTCGATTTCCACATATTTGCCAATAATGTTCATTACCTCGGCCATATGGATCCTGGCCGTTAAAAATGATAATTGGCTCTGTATTTCCTTTATGTCATAATCCGATAAATAAGGGCTTACTTTCAGCACCTTTGTGTCCTTCCACTTAAAAGGTACCGTGGATATAATCAGGTCCGGAGTATGCTCCTTCAGCCACAATGCCGCATTTCTCACACTGAATGTCCCTAATATATTCACATGGAAGATGGCCTGCAGCCTGCTTTTTAGTATCTCAGAAGTGCTGATTCCTGCGTTGCAGACAATGATGACATTGGGCGTCCTGCGGATCTGTTTTTCATTTCTTTCTATTACGGAAGCAAAAAACAATGTGAAATATGATATCTCGTGTTCATTAAAATGCACTTTAAGCTCTTCTTCAAGTACCTTTACACTTTTTTCCACCGCTTTGTTCAGCTGGCAGAAATTTTCCAGGACATAGCTCAATAATGGATTTTCTGCCCATTCCCCAGCCAAAGCCCGCTTATAGGCAGGGCGCAGATGGTTGAGCAGTCCCTCATAAAGCTTGGAATCGGTTCGAAAAGCTTCAAAAGAGTATTCCTGTGCCACTGCATCGATAAACTGGTTTGTTACCAGATTAAAGGGCAGCCATTTTTCAGATAACAGCTCCTCGGATTTGACCACAGATGCTTCTGCCAGCTTATTGGCCAGATAAAAGCAGTCATCAATCGATACTTCCCTGCCGAATATCGCTTCAATTTCCTCATGCCGTTCCACAAAAGCCTTTTCTTCTCTCGTTAAAACATCCTTTGGTCCCCCGGTGAACGCTTTTCCGATGGAGATCCTTGTATAAGTGACATAAAAGGCGATCAGCATACGGTTAAATGATACATCGCTCAGTTCTACATTAAGCCTTCTTGCCACATCGTCCAGAAAGGCCTCACAGGAAGAAAGGATCTGCATATCTTCTTTTCCTGCCCTGTCCTCAAAAAACAGCGGATCTTCACTGATGGAAAGAATCAGAAGATTCCTGATGTTTTGTTCTTTTCCGGAGATCCGGTACCCTTTAAAGGGTGTGGCCTCTACCGCGATGGAATGAAAGCTGAGCATTTCCCTTACTTCCTTTAAATCACCGATGAGGGTATTTCTTGATATATCAAGTTCCTTCAACAGGTCATCCACGGTAAACTGGTCGCCGGATAACAGAATGGACGTGGTAATCCGCAGACGCCGGAATCTTAAATTCGACAGAACAAAGGCCGGGGTAGAGTGGATCAGGCTCTCAAACTCAATCATCAGCGGTTCCGTATAAAACATCTTCCCCTTATCTGCATTGATTTCAGGGTATCCGGAAGCCTCCAGTAATTCATTTAATTTTTTTATATCACTGTAAACCGTTCTGCTGCTTACAGAAAACTGCTGTGCCAGCTCCCGCACGGTAAACTCACGGTTGCTCTGACAGACAAGGCGGAATATTTCTAAAAGTCGGTTTTCCATGGTTTCCTCCTTTATGTGATAAGTATAGCATTCCAATGAAGCCCACCTCAAATCCAATTTGCTTCACTTTTTTTGAATGGAAGGGGATATGGCAGGCGGACCAAAAAAAGACGCCGCTTGCGCTGACGCCGTGTGATGATTCATAGGTCAATGTTTTTAAACTACAAAATTATCAGCAGCTTCCGCATAATTGAATTTGCTCAGATATCAGTTATACGGAAGCTAAATTTTTAATCATCTAATTGCATGGATAATAAATCAAGTATATAGGTAATGCCATATTTCCCGTAAATACTAAGGTAATCATTTGAGATACTGTTCTTACTTATATATAATACATCTTCATAAGCACTTTTTAAACTTTGATCCCTGTTTCCCGTTATCAAAAATTTATGGCCTTTTAAACTTTTAACAAATTCCAGTGACAGCTCTGCAAATTTTCCGGATGCTGATACAGTAATTATGATATCCTCAGCATTGTAAGATTTTAAAACATTGTTCTTAGTAAATGAATTTGAAATAACATGAGTAACCTTAGATGCAAACATTAATTCCTGCTGGAACTTTGCGATCGTTCCGCTGGTATTGTTTGCACATAAGAACACGATATTAACATCTCTATGAAGCAGCTGACACAAAAAACTTATCTTTTCAAAATTAAAATGCTCATCGATATCTATAATCATGTCATTAATAAGACTTTTTATATGGCTTTGATAATTGGAATATTCTTCAATATCTCTATATCTTAAATTGCTAGGAAATACTAATTTAGTCACTGAACTTTTTAATTTGCTGAAATTATCGTATCCCAGTTGTTCGCAGAATCTTCTGATAGCTGATATCGATGTAAAGCATTCCTCTGTGATTTCTGAGATACTGATACTGGAAATTCTATATAGATTTTTTAAAATATACTGTGCTAACACATATTCTATATTATCTGATTTTCCTGCGTTTACTATTAAAGATAAAGAGTTTAAGAGACCTAAGTTGTTGATTTCCACCTTACATTCCTCCATTGAGCTTATTAATGCATGAGTACTCTTCTATTATAAGCTATTTATAACCGGACGGGTATGCAGATAAAAGTGTTTAGGATCGATATTTAAACAACGATCAGAATCCTCATTTGGAACCAGTAAATGCTGCTTTCTTATTGAGTAAGAATGGGCGGCAGTATGCAGTCGCATTACTTGTTGGAATAACTTCTTCTGAAAGATTGATTGCCAATTCTTCCCTGATATAAGCCCTGCGTTTCTGGATACGGTTCCACATTTCCGGATATTGTTTTTTTATTGCTTCCCGTAATGCCTTGTCAGCCAGCATCACTCCGCTCTCACAGCTGATTCCGCCATATCCGGGAACAGATGGAATAATATCAATCTGGAACAGCATTCCGCTCTTTATTAGTTCCTCAGAACCAGGGTACACTGGAGAAGCAAGCCATTCTTCATCGGCACACAGGTGACCAGGGTTTAATGACCATCCATACTGGGCTTTTGGCAGCACTTCCTCTATTTTATCATATAATTCGTTTCCGTCCATACCAATATAAATCGTTTCTAACCAAGTTTTGACCGCAGTGTAGTAGGGAATTGCTACCATCTTCAAGTAGTCTTTTTCACTTTCCGGCAATTCTTCTTCGCTGAATACCGCATATCCGCCGCGGCTTTGTAATCCCCCCTTGAATCCCGTAGTGATTGATATGCGGTCTCCTTTTTTAATTACTTTATTGGTTGGGTATATATTGGCTTTTACAAAACGCTCCCCTGCCGCCATGATTGTTACCACATTATGAGGCTGTCCAAATGCTGCTAATTTCTCTGCAAGCTGCATTTCTGTTTTCCCCTCATCAAACTCTTCCATGACTTCCAATATACAATTCCCTGCAAGTGCAGCCCCAAATTCATAATGCGCAAATTCATTGGCATTATTTGTGGTTCGTAACCCTCCATCTCCAATGAATAAGCCCGCAGCATTAGAAAATCCGGCTTCCTTGCAGATGCTCATGATTGCTTGTACGATAAAGTAAGGAATATCATATAATGCAGTATTATCCTCGAATTTGCCGGTAAAATTCTTCCAACCAACAAAACCAATATTTTTTGCTTTTTCCAATCCGCACTGCCCTAAAATCTCAGCGACGCTTTTCTCTGTATCCATTGGCTGGTTGGGAAGGGAAAAATACGGCATGTGCACAGCCGTTACTTCAATTCTTGATTTTGCTGCTTTATTCAAATTCTCATTTCCTAATACCATATAGGCCTTACCACAAGAATGAAGCACTAATAAAGCCTCTTCAAAACGAGGAAGGAAACCGCATATGTATTCAAAATTACTTCCATGTTCCAAATCGGCATAGATAACAATTGTATCATAACCTTTCTCTTTCATCTTTGCCAACAATTTTTCTTTTCTTTCTTCCATTGTTTCATCACTTAATGCAACTGGTACAAGATTCTGTTCTAATTCCGGTGCTTTTATTTCTTTTAGCTGTATCATTTTATATTCTCCTTCTTTAAATATCATCAATCGGAAACATTGGGCGCATAATGCGTTTGAATGGCAGCTTTGAAGTATCCTGCAGCGTTGCCCCCTGGGTTAATGACATAACAGTTAATTTGCCTTCTTCTTTTAATTCCGGGAAAATATATCCCTGTTTAACTATAATGATATCATAGTCTTCATAGTTTACACCAGCAGTATGAAACTGGTGTATTTCCACAAAAGGATGATTATTTCCTGAAACAATGATATCAATTGGTTTATCCTTGACACCAATGGCAATACAATCGCCAAAATTCCCTTCACCTACATAAGAGTAGCCTGCCAAATATCCTTTTGCTTTGACTGTAACATCTAAATCTACTTTAGCGGATAACTCATCCAAATTCATTCCTAAAGAAATTGATGTCTCTTCCACTTCTTGCAAACCGGCCAGTTTTGTTAATGCATCTGCATCATTTATGCCAGCAAATAAAAATTTCTTGTTGCAGGTATTGTCAAGTTCCAGTACCTGGCGCAATAGAAATGTATTGCATCCCACGGCTCCAGAGGTTACATTATCCCCGGAATCAGTGATGAATACAGGCTTACCTTTAAATTCCAATGCCATTTTCATTGCTTCTTCCGGCGGTGCAGTCAGTCCGGTATAATGGAATTCATGCCGTTTATCCCATACATACTTGGCTAATTTATCTGCAATTTTATTTGCATATTCCTGGTCGGTTTCTGTTGCTGGGATAACAACAATACCGCATCCTGCAACATCACAATCATGGCGAATATAGCCTACATGCCAGGAACAGCTTAAAATTCTTTTATCTTCTTCTAATTCTTCTAAGTATTGATTGATGGATTTAACTGGTTCATCCGCAGAAACACTTTGTTCCCCGCCCAAAATCATCGGTAATTTACGGTATACCGGCGTAATATTTTGACGCATCTTCAACAGTGCTGCCATCTTTTCACAAATAAACGAAATCGTTTCCTTTATATCTGTATGGGGTGAATTCCGGTAACTGCGGATCAGGGTTGTGCTTTCTACATATTCCTTCGATAAGTTGCCATGTGGATCACAAACCACTGCAACCGGAAAATAAGGCCCGACTAATTTGCGAATTTCCTTCACTATATGGTGATCACCTGATCCGCCCTCTAAATCTTCCACTTCACTCGCGCCATGCAGGTGAAGATAGATTCCATCAATTTCATGAATGTGCTTTTTAACATCCTCCAGAATTCTTTTTTCAATGAAATCAAATGCTTCTTTCTCTAATACACCACCTGCTGCCGCATTGGCATAAATGGAAGGTATGATTTCGATACCTTCTCTCCCAAATACATTTTCACAATTCATTTCCCGAATGCAATCTTCTCCAAATAAAAGATTAAAATTTTCTAATTTACTTTTATACGGAATGTTTGCATTGGATTCAATAACAAATTGGGCTATCAATACTTTCATTAAATTCTTCCTCCTGAATACGGTTAATGTACCTCTGACTATAAAAAATCACCCCTATGAATATTATTCACAGGAGTAATTTTTATAATATTCTTACATAATAGATTAAGCCACCTTTATTTAAAAATTTATTTACTCTGTTTTTGAAAGTATAATCTTACATGATACAAAAGATACCGCAACTGCCACAACTGATACGATTGCGGCCAAAAAGAAGTTTCCCATACCGCCATTTTTATCGACAAAGAACAAAGCTGTTAATAATCCTGGGCAACCTCCCATAACATAGCTCTTTAATCCAAAAATACCAGCAACCAAACCAGCGCTTGCCGCTCCTATTGCAGTACCAATCAAAACTCTTGGCCTCATAATTAACGACCCATAAAATGCCGGTTCCGTAACTCCGCAAAGGGCAGTAATACCAAAGGATGCAATCATACCTTTTTTGCTTTTATCGTTTCGAATGGTTGTAGCTACTGCCAATGCACTTCCGCCTATACACAGGTTCGAGATAAATCCCATAACCATAATCGCCGGATCATATCCAATTGTCGCAACACTGTTAAATCCAATTGGCATAATGGCTTTGTCTAATCCCAGCATGACCATGTAAGGGTAAACCACCGCAAAAACCGGCATGGCTATTCCGCCAATTGCATTCATTAAGTTTGTAATTCCAACACCTACATAAGTACTTAAAACGGTTCCTATCGGCCCTAAAACAATTAAAGTAACAGGGACAACAACGATCATTGTACATAATGGTTTCAAAAAATATCTCACTGTTTCAGGAATATATTTCTGGAATAACTTGTCCACAAAATACATAAAGCCAATACCAAGCATAATTGGCAATACACTGCCTGTATATTCTACCACCGGAATTCCAATTCCCAGGAAGCTTAATCCTGCTGCACCACTGATATTGGAACTAACCAGCAGTCCGCCTAAAAAAGCGCCCATGATTGGTTCCATTTTTAAACGCTTCGCCATTGTAAATCCAATGTAAACCGGCAAAAAGGTAAATGCAGCACTGAAAATGGAAGATAAAATAACCGCAGTACCAGAATTCATGGCAACACCAAAGTAGTTAACCAGTAAGTTTTTAAATGCCAGAATCATTCCGCCTGTGATCAGTGCTGGAACAATCGGCATAAAGACTGCGGCCATGAAGTTACCAAATTTATTAACATAGTACATCGCCTTCTTTTCTTCTGGTTCTTCCGGGGCAGCTGTTTCGCTGGTTGCGCCTTCTTTCCATCCTGACGTATCTAAGAAATCGTTATATGCTTCATTCACATTAGGCCCAATGATAATCTGGACCTGTCCGGCTTTGCTGACAATACCCAGGACATTTTCTATTCCTTTTAACGCTTCTTCATTTACAAGTTTCTTGCTGTTGTAGTGTAAACGAAGCCTGGTTGCGCAGTGTTCAACATGATTTAAGTTTTCAATACCACCAACATGCTCTAATACTTGCTTTGACATCTCAACATATTTCATTTTATTTTTCCTCCACCCATATTATTCTTCATTGGAATTTACCATTATATAGCTATATCAAAATTTATTATGTTAGCAGCCAAATCGTTCCTTCATTTATTTGTACACTTCAATAATCTTTTTATAAAAGTACTTTGAAACCGGTGGCGAAAACTTCAGGTGGATACCATAGGATTTTCTGCCCTTTTCAGATGCCCCTTTTGGCTGCGATAAGCGCTTTATACCAGTAGTAGCTTTCCTTGGGAATTCGTCTATTGTTGTTTTTAAAATCAACTCTGACAATGCCATACCGCTTTTCATAGCCATTAATCCAACTATAGAGATCCATGGAAGACCACATATAATACCCTTGCACATTGACTCCTTCTTCTCTTGCCTGTAACATGTAGTCGATAAATTCACTGCATATTTCTATTCTTTCCGTATCTTTTACATAGCCATTTTCATCGGGAGTTTCATATTGACCACATCCGTTTTCCGTGACATAAACCAAAATATCTCCATATTTTGCATTAATTTCCTTTAAGGCATTGTACATACATTTTGGATAGACCTCTCTTCCCCAAAGATTACGTCTTACATCAGGGTCAAATGATGTCTCAAACAGATCCTTTATACGAATTCCTTCTTTAGATTTTGATCCTTTTCCCTTATTATTGTGGAATATTTCGGTTTCACCCTCAGAATAATCGGTTACATACTGACGATTATAAAGATTCAGACCAATATAATCGATCTTGCCTTTTTCAAAATAAGGAATATCTTCTTCATAAATAAATGAGGCATCAACATTATTATCCTTTAACACCTTGTTCAGTTCCGCCGGCATTTTACCAAATACGGCGGTATCTAAAACCATACGGTTGTAAAAAATATCAGCTCTTAATTTAACTAATTCTTTTTCTTTCGTGTCAGGGTCTAATTCAACATTACCATTGTCATGAACAACCCCAATGATTCCTTTCAACCCTAACTCTTTATAGCTTTCAACGGCTTTCGCGCTACCCAGCATCAGATTATAAAGAACGTTCCAAAAGCGGCCAAAATCAGCCTTATAGTTTGGCGGATAATTTCCTACAACATAACTGCAATACGCATAATATCTTGGTTCATTGATCGTAGACCAAATCTTAACCCGGTCTCCAAAGTTTTCAAAACATACTTTTGCATATTGATTAAAAGCATCTACAACATTCCGATTCTCCCATCCGCCGATTTTAGCCATCTCATTGGGGAGGTCGTAATGAAATAATGTCACATTCGGAGTAATTCCCTTTTCCAGACAATAGTTTATCACATTGTTATAATATTCAATTCCTTTCGGATTGACCTCGCCAACTCCCCGCGGAATGATTCTGGCCCATGAGATTGAAAATCTATAAGTATTTTGGTTTCCTTCTGCCATCAGGTCTATATCTTCTTTATACCTATGGTAAAAATCACTGGCAACGTCACCATCTTCATTGTTTATATTCAGGGAACTTTCATGATTAAAGACATCCCATTCATTTAAGCCTTTCCCATCTTCGTCCCAACCTCCTTCACACTGATAAGCAGCGGTTGCCGAGCCCCATAAAAAATTTCCTTTGATACTCATGTTTTTTCTGTATTCCTCTCTTAAACAATAATCGCAAAACGTTTTACACTTTTTATTATAATCCTTTTAAAAAATTCATGTAGTTCAGAATACGAACGATTTTTAACCGTCTTTCGCTTTCGTTATCTATTATAAAAATAAGCATTAATGTGAGGGGACTTCTTTCACCTTAATGCTTATTTGAAGTAGTTTACCCAACCTCTCACATAATGCTGATACTTTCCTTCTCTTACTGTATTACTCATACCGTTGTTTCTTTCTGTTAGCATTCTGATTTTACCCTTCATCTTTTGCACTGTTTTCGGGTGCATCCTCAGTTTGCATTTCCCTTTGAATATATAGAATCCATACCCAGGTATTTTACCTTACTGTTGTACCCCCTTCCGGGGTCCTGCCTTTTATCAGGAACACGATTACGTTTATTGCTGCAAGTTGTGCGGGGACATTCCATGGTATCAGGGATATGAAGAAATATATTATAAAGATTTACGGGTTTACGAGTGTTATTTCCACGGGGGAATCGCAAAGTAATATTTCCCCACGATTCATGGCAACTACTTTCCTTATGACTCATATAATATAAGTATCATCAACCGGAAAGGAAGTAAAACTATGCCCCCATTCCCACCTAATAATACGTCCCCAGGTGGTCCGATGCCTATGGGACCTCCGCCATCAAAAGCGCCCCAGAAGCCTGCACAAATGCGCGCCGGAACCAAAATGGTCAGTCCTGGATCCATTAGAAATTGTCTTGGCCGATTTACTTATGTCTGGTTAAGCAACGGACAGGAGTTTTGGTTTTTCCCCGTCCAGATCTGGGCGAATACCGTGGCAGGGTTTCGATGGGATCGAAGGTTTGGCTGGTCATATGCCGGAATTTCATTAAACCGTATCGATATGTTTACCTGCACTTAATCCCCAGAACGGAAAAAGAATCCCGGCAGCGGGATTCTTCTTCTTCATCACGTGCATCAACAACGGATTTCATCACCTCAAAAAGCGATCCTGAAAGGATCGTTTTTTTGCATGTCACTTTCCTTTTTTCTTGGGATTCTCAGGAAACCACCCCTTCTCCACCCGCTTCTTCTGTTCTTCCAGTTCCTTAATGCTCCATAAAAGGGAGAAGCCTAAGACTGCCAATAGCGCCGATGAAATTCTTCCGCCAGAAGCAAGGGATAAGCCGATGCACACGAACCCCCCCACCAGAAAAAACGGCCAGATCCTGCTGCTGAAATAATATTCCGATTTAATAACAACCGGATGCAGTAATCCAATGATGAGAAACGTTCCCATACCTATGATAATTCCTTCATAATTCATATTCGTCCCCCTTTAATTCCTTTGTCATAGTTTCCGACCTGTCCGCCTGCCGTGTTTTTATGACAAATATAAATACATAATTATGCAAAAGGAAAGCGCCTATAAGAAGCATTCGAAGGACCGGATTTACAGTCAATGCAAAGGAGATTACCATCATTAGCCCTGCGGCCGCCTGAATGGTAAATTTCTGCTTTCTTGTAAGTGACCGGTCATACTCATAATGCTTTACATATCGATCATACAGGCGTGTGCCTCTGAACCAGCAATTAAGTTTCTCAGAACCTTTGGTAAAGCACAGCAAAGCCAGCAGCAAAAATGGAGTGGTGGGCAGACCCGGCAGAACTGTACCAATGGTCCCCAGAACCATAGCAGCGGTTCCAATACAAATATATATGGCTTTTCTCAATCGATAATACCTCCTGTTCCGTTCCAGTTGTGTTTATCCTTGCCCGGCTGTATCAACTATTATCTCTATCATCGTATTGGGGCCGTCCTATGATTATTCGAAACATCTGGCGGTCTTTTTATGAAGATATGTAAAAACCTGAGCCCGATCATGACATTATGTTAAATTCTGCATATATTATAACGATTATATATCCTTAAGAGGCCATGAATGCTCATAAGTGATTTAGGTACAATCACACAATTGGGACGAATATTGCAGGTTCATAATGCGATGGTTACCGAAGTTGTAATCCGCAGCAGAACTACCGGATTTCTAAGCATTATCTACGCCAGGCCTGATACAGATGAAACGGTAACCGAATCTTTAAGACTCTATGTAGGCTTTGATACGGACATTCTGAATTCATCGGGCCAACGGATGTGCTTATGTGACATTCAAGAGGGCATGTTCATTGATGCCTTAATTTCACAAGTTATGGAATGGCGCACTCCAACACAGGCTAACGCATTTTTAATTGTTGTAAAAACAAACGAACAGCCACTGCTGTACTTTACAACAGATCAAATTGCAGTAGTTGATATTGATAATTTTCTGCTTTATACGGGTGATCCTGATAATACCGGTAATCAAATAAAATTTATGATCAATCATACAATAACCACGATCAGTGATAAAAATGGCAACCCTGTTCCATTTCGTTCGCTGCGGCCCGGTTTACTAGTAAACGTAACGCATTCCCTTATTGAAACCGGTGAAATTCCCCCTCAAGCAAATGCTTTCCATATTCAGACATTATAAGTATTACTTAATGCTGCCAGCAGGCCTCCGTCAGCCTGCTGGACATTTGTTTTATGGGCTTTAGCCTGTTGAACATGGGTGAGTTTCTCTTTAAGAGAAATGAATCCATGTGAAATAATAAACCACCCGCTATGCGGGTGCGAGTCAGTAAGTTATACAAAAAATCACCTTTCCGATTATAATAGAGGTGTCCAAGCCACTATTAGAGAAAGGAAAGGTGATTTCAATGGCGAAGAAAGCCAATGAACTGGCACACACGAAATGGATGTGCAAATATCATATCGTCTTCACACCTAAGTATAGACGAAAAGTAATTTATAATCAATACAAGGAAGATTTGAGAGAAGTCTTGAAGCAACTATGTAATTATAAGGGGGGTCCAAATCTTAGAAGGCCATATTATGCCGGATCATGTACATATGCTGGTAAGTATTCCACCTAAAATTAGCATATCCAGTTTTATGGGTTATCAGAAAGGCAAATCCGCCCTTATGATGTTTGATCGCCACGCAAACCTAAAGTATAAATTCGGAAACCGACATTTTTGGTCGGAAGGATACTATGTAAGCACAGTAGGACTAAATGAGGACACCATCCGAAAATATATACAGTAGCAGGAAAAAGCGGATATTATGCAAGATAAACTAAGTGTAAAAGAATACGAGGACCCTTTTAAGGGTTAGTCGGTATTACAAAGGCCCCTTCAGGGGCGGCGACGAGTCAAAAGCATAGTGGCTTGAACGAAGTGAAAGCCAGCGCCTTGAGACGCTGGCCTAGTATCAAAGGGTTATACCCTTTTCACAAGCCACCCGTTTTACGGGTGGTCTTGACTATTTTACCCCCGGTCAGTCCTGCAGTGGTAATTGCTTTTGAGATTTTAAATCATCTGGAAGACATTATTCCAGAGCGCTCACTGCCCCCTCAGCCTTCCTTGGGAATACTTACCGTAAAGCTGCTTCCCTGTTCCTCCACACTTTCTGCCGTTACAGTTCCCCCATGAGCTTCAACAATGGATTTAACAATGGCAAGGCCAATGCCGGCTCCTCCGGATTTTCGGTTCCTGGATTTGTCGGTCCTGTAAAACCGTTCAAAGATGAAAGGCAATTCTTTTTCAGAAATACCGATACCGGAATCCATAATCTTCACGATCCCCAACCGGTCCGTTTCAGATACCACAATCCCGATGACTCCGCCCTCAGGCGTGTATTTGACGGCATTGGAAAGAAGATTGGCAATAACCTGACTGAATCTGTTTTTATCCGCCTGGGCAAAGACGGGACTGCCTCCTATGGAAATAGTTAAGTTTTTTTTGCTGATCTCCCCCTTCATCGTATCTGAAACCGTACGTACAATTTCCAGCAAATCAGTCCTGGTTTTATTTAAAACCAGGTTTTCGTCCTCGATTTTCGCCAACTGCCCCAGATCCTCCACCAGAGTTCCAAGGCGCTTTACTTCCTCATGACAGCTTTTCAGCCGTTTGGGCGTGGGATCCCACAAACCCTCTATCATGGCCTCCAAATGGGAACCCAGTGCAGTCAAAGGGGTCCGCAGCTCGTGGGCAACATCCGCGGTCATCTGCTTGCGCAGCTTTTCCTGGTTTCCGAGAGCATGGGATAGATGGTTGATGGCGTCCGCAAGATCATCCAGCTCCCGTATTTTTGTTCCAGGCTCAAACCGGATGTTGTAATTTCCCTTTGAAATCTGTTTGGCAATATAAGCGGTTTTTGTAACGGGACGGGAGATTCTCCGGGCAAGAAGACATCCTACTACCACCGAACAGGCGCTGGACAGGATACCAATGACCAGCAGGACTGTATTCATAACATTGATGAAATTAAAATCAGCCTCGTTCATAAAAAACGGGCCATAATATTTAATAGAAACAGCACCGACTCTTTTCCCATTTTGGCGGATCTCATAGGTGTGATCTACAAAACCGCCCTCTGTACCTCTCTCTTCCATTCGTTCCGAGATTTCATTCATGATCTGCCCGCAAAGACTCATGTCATGGTTTTCTGCATCCCATACCATGTTTCCGCCTGCATCGTACAGCTTTACGATATATCCGTCATACAGAGCATTCATGCCGATGGCATGAACATAATCCAGTTTCCAGCTCCGTTTGAACCCATCGTATTGCCTGCTTAAATCGCCGACGATATTTTCTCTTCGCTCCTGCCCCAGCTGGGTGATATATTTTTCAAATTCCCGGTTCATGATCCAGTTGGATAAAAGACCAATGAGTCCGATGGTAATCAGAAGCGTCAGCAAAATAGAAAGGGATAACTGTTTTCTTAAGCTCTTCACTCCCCATCCCCTCCGAATTTATATCCCAGACCCGGAATCGTCCGCACATACACCGGGTTTTTAGGATCATCCTCTACCTTTTTCCTGATATTCTTAATGTGGCTGTCGATGGCTCTGTCATATCCGGCAAAGCCCTTGTCCAAAGCCGCCTCGATCAGCTCCTCTCTGGTAAAAACCTTCCCTGGATATTTGATAAGCACGGACAGTATTTTTAATTCGCTTGGGGTAAGGGTTAAGCTGACCCCCTTTTTTCGCACTTCATTTTTTTCAAAATCGGTCACCAGATCCCCGTTTCTCCAGGAATTCCTTTTAACAAGCGGCACCAGATCACTTTCTGTCCGGCGGAGAACGGCCTCTATCCTGGCATACAGCTCTTTTAAGCCAAAGGGCTTTACCACATAATCATCGGCTCCAAGACCAAGCCCCTCCACCACATCGGATTCATCTACCTTGGCGGTGAGCATGATGATGGGAACCCTGGATTTTTTTCGGATGGCCCTGCACACCTCTTCTCCGGATATGTCCGGCATCATAAGATCCAGAATTATCAGTGAGATATTTTCAGATTCAAATATCTCCAGAGCTCTCTGGCCGTTTTCCGCCGGAAATGTACGAAATCCCTTGCTTTCCAAAAGCAGGCAGACCACCTCCAGTATTTTGGGTTCATCGTCAACAACCAGCACATTTTTGCAGTTCTTTCCCATCCTAACACCTCTATTGTTATACCATGAACCTGAGGTTCATGACCGGCATTCCCCGTTATGCGATGAGCAAGCTCATCTTCGCTCCATTGTGCTCATGAAAAATAAAACAAAACATGAAAGGAGGGAACCGCCCACTGTGCGGTCCCCGTCCTTCCTAACTGTTATTCCATGACATCATAGCCCTGATCTTCAATCTCAGATTGAATGGCTTCTACGGATGCCTGATCCGGATCATGATCCACCGTTACTGTTTTACCTGAAAGATCCACGGATACCCCGGAAACACCGGATAAAGCTCCTACCGCATTTGTAATTGCCTTAACGCAGTGTTCACAAGCCATTCCATCTA
Organism: [Clostridium] saccharolyticum WM1; assembly: GCF_000144625.1. NCBI lineage: Bacteria > Bacillati > Bacillota > Clostridia > Lachnospirales > Lachnospiraceae > Lacrimispora > Lacrimispora saccharolytica. The sequence goes on from NC_014376.1 coordinate 2,787,033, forward strand.
CCTTTATTACTGTTTTTGACATTTGAGTTACCTCCGTTATGATTTTTTATTTTAAATTAAAAGGTTTTAAGAACTTATAGACCTCCAACGTCTTTGAGCCTTCCATTACAGATACCGGTGCATATACCCAGCCTTCTACTTTTTCGGGATCAACACCGGCTGCAATAAGAGGTTCGGGATTTAATACAAAAACCATGTCCTTATCCTGGTTTATATCTTTCACCGTGTTTGTTTCCATATTTTTTGCCCACTCAAACATATTGCCGTCTCCCAGCTTTACTCCATAGTGGTCAAGATCCATATGATAGTTGATAAAGCTGCGGTGATTCTTTACGATCTGCTCAAAAGCCGGAAGAGGAGCTGAACCTCCCTCGTAAACAGGCTCATCAGTCCCCAGCTTCGTTCCTACCATCAGCATTCCATCATAGGCTGCATAATTTTCCGGCAGCTTATCAGCATCAAGTCCTGCATTGACAAAGGCCGCCGCATCAAGCTCAAGCATTACATCATGAAGGGCACTTTTGCTGTAGTCCTCACTCCAGATGAAGCGTACGCTGCCATCAGGCGCTGTTAATGACCAGCCTCCATTGCTTTCATCGGCTTTCACACTATCCGGCACCGCATTTAAAACTGCTTCAAACGATGAAACAGATTCTGTTCCTACTACATCCAGATTTCCTCCGGCTCTATTTACAACTGCAGCCACGATTACCGCCACCAAGGCAAAGGCGATGAAAGCTGCCGCTATTATTTTTCCATTTCTATTCATATCCGGTTCACCTCGTTCCTGTGGTTGGCTTAAATCTTTTCAGCCGCAATGCATTGGTCAGTACGGAAACAGAGCTTAAGCTCATGGCTGCCGCAGCAAAAATGGGGTTAAGAAGGGGCCCGTTAAAGAGCAGATGCAAAAGCCCTGCAGCAATGGGGATTCCGATCACATTATAACCAAATGCCCAGAATAGGTTTTGTTTGATATTTCGGATGGTCTGTTTGCTTAAATGAATTGCCGTAGGCACATCCATTAAATCAGAACGCATGAGAACGATATCAGCGGATTCCATGGCCACGTCCGTACCGGAACCGATTGCAATTCCAATATCTGCCTGGGCCAAAGCAGGAGCGTCGTTGATCCCGTCACCAACCATGGCCACCTTGCGGCCTTCTGCCTGAAGCTTTCTCACTTCATCGGATTTATCCTGAGGAAGAACCTCGGACAGCACCCGGTCAATTCCCACCTGCTTTGCAATGGCTTCTGCGGTCCTTTTGTTGTCACCGGTGATCATGGCAACTTCAATGCCCATTTTGTGAAGCTGCTCAATGGCAGCCCGGCTGGACTCCTTCACGACGTCTGCAACGGCTACAATGCCGGCAAGATTGCCGTTAATAGCAACATACATGGGAGTTTTTCCTTCTCCGGCCAGATGGTCCGATGCTTCTTCCATTCCAGTCAAGGAAATGTCCCGTTCCGCCATCAGCTTCCTGTTTCCGGCAAGGATATCTTCCCCGTTGATCTTCGCTTCGATCCCCCGTCCGGTAAGAGACTCAAAATGCTCTGCTGCAAGTAAGGTTAGTCCGGCATCTTCCGCACCGTGGACAATGGCCTGGCCCAGCGGGTGCTCAGAACCTTTTTCCGCAGAAGCCGTAAGCTGCAGCAGCAGTTCTTTGGAAAGTCCCTCTGTGGTCAGAACATCGGTCACCGTTGGTTTCCCTTCGGTAATCGTACCAGTTTTATCAAATACGATGGTATTGATCTTATGAGCTGTCTCAAGAGCTTCTCCTCCCTTGATCAGGATTCCGTTTTCCGCACCTTTTCCTGTTCCCACCATAATGGCAGTGGGTGTGGCCAGACCCAGGGCACAAGGGCAGGCGATAACCAGAACAGAGATAAATATAGTAAGAGCAAACTTTAAATCCCCGGCAGTTCCGATATACCAGGCAATACCGGAAAGTAGTGCTATCACACAAACTACCGGAACGAAATAGCCGGAAACAATATCAGCCATCTGTGCAATCGGAGCCTTTGATCCCTGGGCATCCTCCACCAGCTTGATGATCTGAGCCAGGGCAGTATCGCTGCCGATCTTCTCCGCTCTGAACCGGATGGTCCCCGTTGTATTCAGAGATGCAGCATAAACCTGATCCCCTTCTTTTTTATCCACCGGCATGCTTTCACCGGTGAGCATGGATTCATCAATGGCAGTGTGGCCGCCTAACACGGTTCCGTCTACAGGAATCTTTTCACCAGGCTTTACTAAAATCATATCACCGATTTCTACCTCGTCAATAGGAATTTCCTTTTCCACGCCGTCTTCCACAATCATTGCAGTCTTGGGCGCAAGACCCATGAGCTTTTTAATGGCCTCACTGGTTCTGCCCTTTGAAACAGCCTCCAGGGATTTTCCCAGCAGAATCAGGGTTATGATGACACCCGCCGTTTCAAAGTACAGGGCATCCACTGCCATAAAATGTCCGTCTGCTATCTGGAACATGTTGTAAATGCTGTAAAATACAGCAGCAGTGGTTCCTATAGCAATCAGGGAATCCATGTTAGGGCTTCTCTGAAGCAGAGCTTTAAAACCAATGGTATAGAATTTATAGCCGACACCTATGACCGGAGCCACCAGCAGAAGTTCCACCAGAGCATAAATCAGGGGGTACTCCATTGGGGCGATCCCTGCCGGGAAGGGCAGATTGATAAATTTGATCATGGGCGCCATGGCAATGTAGAGAAGCGGCACCGAGAACACAGCAGATACGATGAATTTCGTCCAAAGAGTCTTGATCTCCCGCTGCTTGCGGGCCCGGTCTTCATCAGCAGCATCCGCCTTATTCACTTCCAGGGCTTTATAACCTGCCTTTTCAATGGCTGCCCGTATGGCTGACATCCGGATCTTCTGAGGATCATAGGCAACCGTCGCTTTTTCTGTTGCAAAATTTACCGATGTATTTATGACACCATCCAGCTTTCCCACAGCTTTTTCTACACGCTTGGCACAGGCTGCACAGGTCATTCCGCCGATGGGTATGGTTACATTGGCATTTTCAGATTTCTCCACCACCTCGTACCCGATCTTTGCTACTGCTGCCTTAATGGCGGAAAGCTCAAGAGTACTGCTGTCATACTCCACAAACAGCTTTTCACTAGCCAGATTTACGGAAGCCTGGCTGATGCCGGAAAGCTTTCGTACGGTTTTCTCTATTCGCTGTGCACAGGCAGCACAGGTCATGCCTCTGATATTTAAAATTTGACTTTCCATTCTGATTCACCTCACTATTTTTTGCTGCCTCACCTTAAGGCGTCCCCTCCGGTGCCGGCAATGATTCCTGCTATCCTGATTTTTCCATGGCCTCCAAAAATATGCGATTCTGTTATCTTGTATTTTTCGAGTACTCATGTTATTATTATGACAGTAATTGCGAATTTTGCAAGTATGCACTTTTTAGTGATATAGTACCCAAAATGATACTAAAGGAGGAACTTGTCTATGAACCGCGATTGTACAAATTATCATTGCCCGGTAGATGCCACATTGGATATGATCGGAGGAAAGTATAAGGCTCTCATCTTATGGCACTTAATCAGCAATACCCTTCGGTTTGGAGAGCTTCGGAAGCTTATCCCCCAGGCTACCCCTAAAATGCTCACCCAGCAGCTTCGTGAGCTGGAGGAAGATCATCTGATCATCCGTACCGTGTATCCGGTAGTGCCTCCAAAGGTAGAATATACCCTGTCTGATCTGGGAAACAGCATCCGGCCTATTCTGGAAGCCATGTATAACTGGGGAGCAGATTACTTACACCAAAATGGCATTACAGTAAGCTGCTCCATGAAATTTCCCACTTCAAATTTTAATAAGAAGTCTTCCAGTTAGCAAATATCTCCTTGGATTCCTTGAGGAATGAAAATTGAAAAAGTAAATTCCACTACCATTTACCCAGGTAGAGTTTACCTCTGCACAGTTTATATTTACTCTTTCATACATACATGGTATCTTTATAACTCCTTCTGACAGCAGTAGAAGGAGATTTTATGAGTAAATATATTCCTGGTAACCAGAAGCATCTCACTCTGAAGGATCGTGTTTTTATTGAAAACTCTTTAAATCAAAATCATACTTTTAAAGATATTGCAAAATACCTGTGCAAAGATCCAACCACCATCTCTAAGGAAGTGAAGGCCAGGCGTTCCTCTGACTGGTATCATAAAGGCACCTTTTACAATACCAAGAACTTCTGCATTTACAGGTTTAGCTGTCGAAAAGTAAATGTCTGCAAAAAGATTCTTGTCTGCGGGATCAAATGTGCTTCCTGTCCGACCTGTAATCAAACCTGCCGGGATTTTGTGAAGGAACGCTGCTCCCGACTGGATAAAGCTCCCTACGTTTGCAATGGCTGCGACAAAAAGATCTCTCACTGCACCATTGCTCACAAATACACATACAATGCACGGTTTGCTGACCGCAAATATCATGAGTTACTCACCAATTCCAGAAACGGTATCTGCATGACAAAGCACGAACTGCATCAAAAAGATATGATTGTTACTCCTCTAATTGAGCAGGGGCAGTCTCCCTATCAGATCTCCATAAATCATCCGGAACTGGATATGTCTGTCCGCACAATCTATACCTACATTGACAAGGGTCTGTTTTCCGCCAGAAATGTAGATTTAAAGCGTAAACCTAAGTTCAAACCGCGAAAATGCCACAAGACACAGATTACGGATCGCTCTGTTTTTGTCAACAGAACCTATCTTGATTTTCAGTCTTTGGATCTTGAATACTTTGCAGAAATGGACACGGTTCATTCTTCCCGTGAATCTAAAAAGACTCTGCTGACGTTCTACTTTACAAAGGAAAAACTTTTTCTTGCATTCCTGATGAACCGATGTACCAAAGGCGCCGTACGACTTGTATTTGATCAGCTTGAGAAACGACTGGGAACCTATGAATTCGTTTCCTTATTCCAATACGTATTAACTGACCGTGGCTCCGAATTTGGCGATCCTATAGGCCTGGAGACTGGGATCAATGAAATTCAGCGCTGTAATCTTTACTACTGTGATCCAATGCGTAGCGGTCAGAAGGGGGGCGTTGAAAATGTTCATACCATGCTTCGCATGGTGCTTCCAAAAGGAACCAGCTTTGAATTTCTAACTCAATGGGACGTGAATCTGATTGTTAATCATATCAATTCCACACCACGGGAGAGTCTGGGTGGTGAAACGCCATATAATCTGGCTCTAGAATCATTTGGCGAAGACACCTTAAAAGGACTTCAGCTTAGGCGCATTGTCCCTGACGAGGTCAATCTGACACCTAAGCTGATTCGCTACAACCGTTAACTAACTTACTTAAATCTGCTGTCGGACTGGAAGTTAACTTTTCACATTTTTTGAATGTGGCCGGTGGAATTTAGTCTCGCACACGAAACTCCAGTGGCCTGTTTTCTCTGCCCTAAAACATGATTTTTGGTAAGAAGTTAGCTTAATTATATCAGAAATCTTAGAACAGTGCGCAAAAACCTCTACCATTTATGACAACTTTTAAAGGGCGGTGGAATTTAGTCCTGCACTGGAATTTACTTTTTCAAGTCAGCATTCCTTGAGGAAATCTTCAGAGATCGTGATGGATTCGTCTGTCACGGTCTTATTCTTGTCAAAAACAGGCCAGGGGTTGCAGCCACCTGCCTCCACTTCCACCCGGTCCATAGGAAAACGGTTCCCGCAATTCTGGCATACGAGAGCATCTCCTTCCTGCTTATAGTATCCTCTTCCTGAGTCATAACATACCTGGCAGGTGTTAAAAGCTGTCCGGATGGTGCCATCAGGGGCCTTGACCGCAATCACCTCCATCTGAGTGCCGTCTACTTCAACGGGATAAAATTTGGCCGTACTTGAGATATCTTTTACAGGAATCACAAGGGCTCCCCCATTTCCTGCCATTTGACTGTTTTCTGCCGCTGCCTGAACCGGTTCGGTTATCTCTGCTTTCTCCTTTGGGGAACAGGCCGTCAGGGCTGCAGCGGTTAAGATCAGCAGGGCCAGTCCCATGGAAAGCCGCCTGCACTTTCTTGTATCTTTTTTATTATTTCCATTCTGAAATTTCTGTAACATATAAATATTCCTCCTGAACATAAACGATTTAATCTTTTTTTTGTCTGTCTCTCATAAAGAACATTGCTATGATGATTCCAAAAACCGGAAAGATACAATGCCAGTGGCTCAATAATAAACTCATGAATCCGTTCTCCTTTCTTCGCTGATACAGGTAAAATCCCTTTTTATCCGCAGCAGGAACCTCCTGCTCCCTGGAAAGTATCATCAGGCCAGATAAGGGTCTTAAAACTGCTTATTTCTTTCTTAATTTCTTCCATATCTACGTTATTTAACTCATCAACAACCTTGATATATCCATAAAAGGCGTGATCCCCGGTAGAAAAGTCGAAGCTTCCCGCCGGTGTAAAGTACAGCTTGTTTTCTCCCTTTTCAAGAGGAAGCTGGGTTGCAAAATCCGGAACAAGGATCTCACTCCCATAAGTGGAATCCGATGTGTTGTCAATGATATTCCATTCTACATCGACTCCTGATTTCACCACTGCCGCCGCCGGCTTAAAGCCGTCATCCGTAAGCTCCATAGTGATCCTCTGTATGCTGTTTCCATACTCATCCACAGCGTCTTCCGCCACTGGGATCTCATCTGTTGGAATTGTATAACCGGCGGCTATCGGTTCCTCCGGCGCATATTCTTTTAATACGCCCTCTCCGTCTGAGCCTGTTCCTGCCTTAGTTTCTCCTTCTTCTGACACGTATATGGCTCCACGGATCATCCCCATCCAACAGCTGTAAGAAATCTTCCCTGTTTTTTCAGGAGTAAATTCAATGATGTTTTCCCCTGTTTTAAAGGAATATTCTATGCCCAGATCCCGGATAATCATTCGGTTGTTGCAGCCATTGATGCTGCCCTTGGGCGCATCAATGATCCATTTTACCGGAATTCCTTTCTGGACATTAATGTTCGGGTATCTTCCGGGGGAAAGAGTGCTGTTTATGATCTGCACCCCGTCTTCAATTTTTATATCAGCCTTTTTCTCCTGCTCTCCGGCAGCATAGGCACTGTCTCCGCCCTTTGAGAACAGGTCCGTAGCCTGAAAACCTGACAGGTTCAGCCCCTGGGAAAACATGGACAGCCCCAGCACTGCCACCAGCACTGCTCCCACAGTCATCACCTTGCCTGTAAACTTTTTCCCAAGGACCGAGGAAAGAGCGCCAAGCCCGAACATAAGAGGTACGGTACCCAGGCTGAATAAAAACATGGACAAAGCGCCGGAAAACGGATTACCCGTAGATAATGCATAGATCTGCATAGCCTGTAAGGGGCCGCAGGGCATGAGACCGTTTAACAGGCCTACTATCAGAGGGCTGCTGTTTTTTGATTTTTCCTTGTCAATTTTTCTTGCAAACATTCTGGGCATCCTTGGATTCAGTCTGCGAAGCCAAGGGAATATTCCCAGCATGTTTATACCCATAACGATCATGAACACTCCGGCAACCAGCTTTAAAACCCCCTGAAGGGTATTGGAGAACGTGACTACCGAACCCAACGCTCCAACCAGGAAACCTACCGCAGTATAAGAGACCACCCGTCCCAGGTTGTATAAAAAGGTCGGGCGGAGGGCAGAAAAACGGCCCTTTTGTGAAACTGCTTCCCCGCTTCGCGGAATGCACTGGGACAGATTTATGCCCCCGCACATAGCTACGCAGTGAACGGACGTAACCAGACCGATAACAAACAGCATTCCATAGCCCATTTTTTCATCCGCCAGCTGGCTGGGAACAAGCAGGTTTAAAAGTCCAAACTGCTGGATCAGCAGGTAAAGGGAAACAATAATGACCAGGATTCCTATGGTTTTTCTGTTATCCGGCCCCTTTTGCTCATGATCTGTTAATACTTTATAATCCAGATTTTCAATGATCCCAACAATGCTTTTATACGAAATAATATCCGTATCAAAGGTTATGACGGCAATTCCGGTGCTGTAGCTCACCTCCGCTTTTTCAATTCCAGCCGTATTACGCAGTTTTTTTTCGATTTTATTTTGACAGCTTATACAGGTCATCCCGCCGATTCGTATCTTTTTGGTTCTTATAGCAGATCCCATCGTCTGTCCTCCTTTTCTATTTCTGAACCCTAGAATAGCAGGGTAATTTGTAGAAGTTGTGTAGATGAATTTTTTTCACATAAAATCCACAAAAAATCCTCCTGTTCCATTACCAGGGGATGAGACGGAAGGAAAAATCACAGGGGGATATGAAAAAACACGTGTATATCGTTTTTTCAAATGATATACACGTGTTCTTTATGTATGCAAATTACTCTGCCTGGTTAAGTCTTATATCAAGGCACAAATCTCCGATAGAAGTCGTTACACAGCAGGCCGTATGGAATTCATATTCTCCGTTTTCATCAGGATTTCGAAGGACCGGAGGAAGAATATCACAGTTCAGATCCTCACCGGCAAGCATGGTAAGAACATTTCCGCTGATAATGTTGGCAATTTCAGATACGGCGGAAGTAACAAAATCATCCACAGAATCAAATTCCATGCCGCTCATAATATTTACGATACCAAGAGATGTCTCATGAGGAAGCCGGTATATCACTTCCCCCTCAAGATCACCGATAAAGCCGATGGAAACATCCAATTCCGCCTCACATGCAAAGGAATCTGCAGGATGGTCTGTAACATCATGAAGCTCCAGCATCAGCTGAAATACATTCCTGGTGGCTTCTAAAAAGGGTCCGTAAAAGTCAGTCATTCCCGGCCACCCCCTTTGAAATCGCATAGGATGCAATACGCTGGTCTTCTGACGCCACATGGTTGATGAGCCAGGCCATAAGCTTGCCCCCAAACTTCTGCATCAACTGCTCGTCATATCCGCTGCGCTCATATTCTTCTGTGACTGCAAGAACATAATTCACCATATCCGTATGAATTTTCTTATGTTCTTCTCTGCCCGGATAACCGATTTTCTCCTGGTAAGCTTCCTCGTCACGGAAATGTTCCACCACATACGCATTCATAAATTCCAGGGTTTCGTTCACCTTTTGTACTTTCTCATCCCAGGTAGCGGAAGAGCGTAACACTTTCAAAAAAACCTCTACCCGCTGAAACAGTTCCATATGCTGTGCATCAATCAGGGGAACTCCCAGCTCATACTTGTCCTTCCAAAGCATTGGTTATCCTGCCTTTCTGTAAGTATATACCGGCTCCATGGAGCCGGTATGCCTTCTATCATTGGTTCTCAAACTTCAAAGCCGTTTTATTCTCAGGCATTGTTCTTGCAAGTATTATAGCACGTATTGAATCCATGTCAAGAAAACTGTTATTCAAATTTTGCCAGGGAAATGATAAGCTCTTCACAAATCTGCCGGACATTTTTATGATCTGTATCTATGATGATATCTGCAGCCTTTTCATAAAAATCCTTGCGTTTTGCCATTAGCTCTTTTATATATTCTACATTCATGTTCCCATTTAAGATGGGACGCCCCCCGTCATCCTTTACCCGTTCCAATATGATCTCAGGGCTGGCAGTCAGCAGCACAATACGACTGCTCTTTTTCAGATTTTTTACATTATCCTCACGAATCACTGCGCCGCCGCCGCAGGAAATAATGGTATGACGGCGGCTTTGCAGGCTGAGTATCACACTGCTTTCACAGTTTCGGAAATACTCTTCTCCATATTGGGCAAAAATATCCTTAATAGGCATTTTCTGTTCTTCCACGATCATGGCATCCACATCCGCTTCATTCATGGACAGCATATCCTTTAAATATCTGGATACAGTACTCTTTCCTGTTCCCATAAATCCAATCAGGGCAATGTTATGATCAAACAACCTTTTGCACTGCGGGCATTCGCTATCCTTATAAATCTTCTTAAAAATATCCATGAATTCGTCACAGTAATCCAAATCACTTTTTATTTCATTCAGCGTTCTCATATTGCCTCTCCATATTTTATCTCCTGATAAATCAAGCGGGTATGCCTTCCTATCCGGCTCATTCACGGATTCAAGGTTGAATATGTTGTTCTTTCAACCTTATCCTGTCGTACCAGTATTTTTTCCATTATACATAATATAGAGGCAGGCTGTAAAGCAATTCTTTTTCTTATCTTTTCTTTAACCCAAATGGAACTCTTATTCTAATAACCGGAATCTTCCCACTTCCTGCTGCAGCATCTGGGCCTGGGCCGCCAGCTCTTCGCTGGAAGATGAGCTTTCTTCTGCGGTAGCTGCGTTATTCTGGACAACCGAGGACACCTGGGACAACCCCTGGTTGATCTGCTCTATCACCTGTACCTGATTGTAAGAAGCCTCCTCGATCTCTCTGATGGCCTGCTCCACAAGCACCGCCTTTTCCGCAACACCCAGAAGAAGCTTTGTAGTCTCATCCGCCAGCCGTTCGCCCTCTGCAACACTTGTTACGGAATGGCTGATTAAATCGGCTGTCTGCTTGGCCGCCTCCGCTGATTTGCCAGCCAGGCTCCTGACTTCATCCGCCACTACGGCAAATCCTTTGCCTGCTTCCCCTGCACGGGCAGATTCAACAGCCGCATTGAGGGCAAGAATGTTTGTCTGGAAAGCAATGTCTTCAATCGCTTTAGTAATGCTTGATATCTTGTCAGAAGACTCTCCGATTTCCTTCATGGCATGATTCAGCTTCTGCATGTAACGGTTGCTTTCATTTACTCCCTCTCCAGCCTGACCAACATACACTGCAGCTCTTTGGACATTCTTTGCATTTTGTTCCGTCTGCCCTGCCACACTGCTGACGGATGCATTCAGTTCCTCAATGGTAGCAGCCTGCTCGGCCGTTCCTGAGGCCAGAGCCTGAGCCGCAGAAGAAACCTGCTCCGCTCCCGCATTGACCTGTTCGGATGCAGAGCTTATTAATAAGAGCGTCTTGTTTAAATCCTTTCTGATTTTCTGCAGCGCAAGCCCAAGGATATCCTGATCAGAACGAAGAGGCACTTCCCTAGTAAAGTCACCGTTGCTGATCCGGTCTGCGGCAGCTACCTGTTTCCCAATGCTTTCAATCATTTTAGTAAAGGCACCGGCAAGCTGACCGGTTTCATCTTTCGAATCTATATTACCAAGATCCACATCCACATGGCCCAGGGCGATCCGGTTGGCAGCGTCCACCACCTGCCCGATCGGCTGACTGATCATCTTTGAGATCTTTGTTCCTAATAATACAGCCACTCCGGCTCCAAACACAATAAAAAGAACCAGTACAACAGTAAGCCAGAATGCAGTCGCATTATTGAATTCATTTGTGTCTCCGGCTTCCGCCATCCGATTGTCTACAAGCAGGTTGAAATTATCAAACATCTTCTGAATATTATTTGTTTCCTGGAAAAGCGCATCCCATGCGGCAGCACTGTCACCTGCCTTTGCCACCTCCAGACACCTCTCCACTGCCGGCTGAAATGAATTATTAAACAAGGATACCGTTTCATCCAGAAGATCAAGGGAATCAGGATTGGTTATGGTCTCGCGGTAGGCCGCTGTGCTGGTGAGAAAATTCTCTGATTCAAGATCAAAGCTTTGCTTCAGCTGATCAAGCTCCTGGGTATTACCAGCATAAATTACCATGGCCCTGGAATCCACCCGAAACTGATACAGGCTTCCAACTGCCTTTATCAGCTCCTTCATGGGGGCTGTCTGCTCCTTATATAAGTAAGTATCCATTTGACTGATCCTGGCCAGTCCGGCGATTCCTGCACCTCCCACCAAAAGCATAATTAGGGTCAGGCCTAAAAAACCCGACAGCAGTTTCCGTGAAATACTAAAATCTTTAAAGCTTTTCATTTTACTTCCTCCCAGTTCTCTTTTGTATGATTAAATTTGGACAAACTGCCCCCATCCCGGAGTGCGGCACTATCCTTATTGCATATAAAACACCTGTTTAACACAAGCCTAAAACCTAGCCTGTAAAAAAGAAACTATATGTCTTTTTTTTCACAAAAATACCGTACAACATAACCTCCCCGGTAATACTTTTAACTCATTTAGGATAATGTATGGATCCTGAAATAAAAAAGTGCATGGTATATGCTGTATGTACCATGGAGGCTTAAATATTCGCAGTATATTTGGTACTGCGTCAAAAAGAAAAACTTGCAGATAGATATGGGGTTTTTATATTCAATGACGGGAGATTGGACGGCTTTAATTTCTGTTTCTGCAATATGTTGCTTGATAATCCCCGTACAGAAATTAAATTTTTATCAGAAAGAAGCTTTTATAAAGTGAATTTTTTATTCTGACAAAACAAAAAGGAGATTTGCCTGGCCCTTTCCATGACGATGGTATTGACGGCTGATAGATCGTTTTACAGAAAATGGACCGCAATCTAGTATGATAATTCATACATAACCGTATTTTTATGCTTCAATTATTCGTTTACATGATATTTGACAAATAATATTTATCTGTTGTATAATGTATATTGTCGAAATATATATATAATTGTAAACGCAGTACCAAATATACTGCGTCTTTTTAACCAATTTAATATACAAACGAAACATTTTATTTTGCTCCATTTCCATTATCCAGTAAAAACTTATGTAGATTATAGAATATTCCCAAGCCAGTCTGGAATGAATTAAAAAAACGGCCAGGTCATAAAATCCCCTGGCCGGACAGCCTGTTTCTGCTGTGCTTTATTCAGACATCAGTCTCTTTTCTCCGGTAATCTCCTGTATTGGTTTTATATCCTGGGTCACCTCCAAAACGCCGAGATATTCCCCTTTCTGACTCCTCACTGCATAATAACGGATCAATATATATTTTCCTGCCAACTGAATCCAGAAATCTTCCTGGTCTTTTCTTCCGGTTTTAAAATCTTCAACAATCTGTTCCACGATGTGGACGCTTGCCGGCGGATGGCAGTTGGAAACATTTCTGCCGATGATTGCTTTTGTTCTAGGGAACGCCCGCTCTTTTCCTTCGGAAAAATACCTTACCACGTCGTCCTTATTAACAAAGGTAATATCAAAGGGGAGTGTATTTAACATAGCTGTCAGCTCTTCAACCTGAAATTCTCCGGAAGGCAGCTTAATAAGGCCTGGCTCCTCTGACTTTTTTTCATTCTTCCCGCTCTCCTTTCCCTTGTCCATTGCTGCAGGATTCCACTGGGGTACAGAATCGATCATAAAGCCGATTTCCTTGCTCTCATCTGCAATGGTTTTCCACTCTTCCTGGGTAAGCTGCTCTAAGAGCATGGGAACCATGATATTTTCCTCTTTAAATATCATTTCCCCGATCTTTTCCATCAAATTTTCAATTTTCTGAATGAGATCCTCAGTAAGCTCCTGTTCCTTATGAAGCATTTCCACGGTTTCCTTCACCTGATTTCTGATCTCATCATCCACTCCCCACATGACTTTAGGAGGAGCAGTGATTCCATACTTTTCCATATATGGAAACAGCAGATTTTCTTTTTTTCCGTAATGAACCGATAGGTCCTTTAACCGGCTCACACCTTCATTAAGCCTTGAAAGTATCCCTCTGTCCTTCCTGTTTTTCAGAGACAGATACGGACGGATCTCATTCTCAATGATTTGAGCAATTTTCTCATTCTCTCTTACCAGAATGTTTAAGGGATGTCCGGGAATTAAGGTGGGATCAGACGGTTGGTGGATTTCCTCAATGGAACCTTTAAAAACTGCTGCGTGAACATCACAAAGCTTTTGGACTTCCTCCACCGGCAGTCCTTCTGAGATCAGGGCAGTCTCAGCCGCAGAAATTTCAGAAGCAGATACACCGTGAAAAGCATCTTCAAACAATTTTTTTACTTCTTCCACCGATTTTCCTTCATGAAGCTTTTTAATGATTTCCTTAATTGCATTTTGTCTCATTTCACGATTATTAATATATTCACTCATAGAATTCCTCCTCGCCAGACGAAAAGCCTTTTGTATAAAAACACCCCCCTCTTTGGATCATCGGATGATATCCACAGAAGGAGGCGCCTTTTTTGACTATTCTACTGTTATTACCGAAACAGGACAGCCCTCCTGCGCTTCCACCGCAGTCTGCTCGGCAGACTCGGGAACTTCATCAACATATGCTTCTGCAGGTCCGTCATCCCCCATTCGGAATACCTCCGGACAAATTGATGCACATAAGCCGCATTCGATGCAGCCATCTCTATCTACTGTTGCTTTCATTTCAACAACTCCTTTCCCAAAGATATCTCTATTGTTGGTAATTTCTTTACAAATTATCCATTTGAAAAGACATGTTTTATTTTTTTCAGAATATCATATTTATGGTTTCTTGTCTGTTGTAATTACAACATTTACCAATTTTTTTAATCGAAACCGGCGTTCACAAAAAACCTGAAAACAGAGGTTTCGTCATGCAAAGAAAGTCCGTGCAAGGCACAGCTGCTGCTGCGCTTTGCACGGACTTTACTGTACACCGGTATCTGGTGCTTATGCATTCATAAATAATTCAATGTCGTCTTCTACCGTGCCGATTCCTGCAATTCCAAAGGTATCAACAAGGACCTTGGCAACGTTGGGAGATAAAAATCCAGGCAGTGTAGGCCCTAAATGGATGTTCTTTACTCCTAAGGAAAGGAGCGCAAGAAGCACGATCACTGCCTTCTGCTCATACCATGCAATGTTATATGCAATAGGAAGCTTATTCACATCATCAAGACCAAATACTTCCTTTAATTTCAGTGCGATTACTGCCAGGGAATAGGAGTCATTACACTGTCCCGCATCCAGGACTCTTGGTATTCCGCCGATGTCCCCCAGCTCCAGCTTGTTATATCTGTATTTTGCGCAGCCTGCCGTAAGAATAATGGTATCCTTTGGAAGCTGCTTTGCAAATTCTGTATAGTAATCTCTGGACTTCATTCTTCCGTCACAGCCTGCCATGACAAAGAATTTTTTAATGGCTCCCGATTTTACGGCATCAACCACTTTATCAGCAAGTGCCAGTACCTGATTATGAGCAAAACCACCTACAATGCTGCCTGTTTCAATCTCATCAGGAGATGGAAGCTTCTTTGCCATTTCAATGATGGCAGAAAAATCCTTCTTTCCGTTTTCATCTGCCGGAATATGAGGACATCCTGGGAAGCCTGCCGCACCTGTTGTAAAAATTCTCTCTGCAACCTCAGGAGTTTTTGGAGGTACGATGCAGTTTGTGGTGAACAGAATGGGGCCGTGGAAGGACTCAAACTCACCCACCTGCATCCACCAGGAGTTTCCGTAGTTTCCTACAAAGTTATCATATTTCTTAAATGCCGGATAATAGTGGGCAGGAAGCATTTCTCCATGAGTATAAACATCCACTCCTGTACCTTTTGTCTGCTCTAACAGCTGTTCCATATCCGTCAGATCATGGCCGGAAATAAGAATGGCCGGATTCTTTCTGACGCCGATATTAACGGAAGTGATTTCCGGATTTCCATAACGGGATGTATTGGCCTCATCAAGAAGAGCCATGGCCTTTACGCCATATTCACCGGTCTTTAATGTCAAAGCAACCAGATCATCGGCAGTAAGGCTGTCGTCAAGAGTTGCTGCAAGCCCCTCGTACATCATGGAATAAATGGATATCTCCTCTTTTCCGATGTTGTATGCATGCTCTGCATAAGCAGCCATACCCTTGATTCCATAAATGATCAGTTCTCTTAAAGAACGGATATCTTCATTTTCCGTAGCAAGAACCCCAACCTGGGACGCCTTGGAAAGCATGGATTCTCTGGAATCCACAGTAAATACTGCAGCATCCCGGTTACCGTTGTAGGCTGTATCCTTTGCAAGCTGGTCTCTTAATCCAAGAACCTTTACGATCTGCTTTTCAATTGCATCTGCATCAAAGTTAGCATTTGTGATTGTAATAAAAAGGCTTGTCAGCACCTCATGATTGATTGCATTGATCTCTGCTGCATCGGTTTTTGTCTTTACAACAATTTCAGAAATGCCTTTTACCGCATATATGAGCAGGTCCTGAAGCTTAGCAACCTCCTCATTTTTACCGCAGACACCTTTGATGGTACAGCCTGTGTTTTTAGCTGTCTCCTGACACTGATAGCAAAACATGCTCATAATCCATAACCTCCTATTGTATGTTTTTATGCACAGCACTGCTCTTTTAAGTGCTCTTGCTTTCTTTATAGAGGATACCATTACCTGGGAAACATGTCTGTTGTTATTACAACAATTTTGTATTTTTTCTTTTATTTTATAAAAACCGGAATATGCTTTTTTCAGAAACCAGTTATTGCGGTTTCCTACATGCAGATAAATGCCTTTCTGTCAATAAAAAAAGGCTATATCAGCAATTTGCCTCACCAAAATGCTGATATAACCAGTTATGCCATGGATTAGAGCCTTCTCTGGTTCAAATCCTTTCAGCGGCCTTACCGCTGTTCCATGCATATCTTTATAAATTTTCCCATGATCAGGATATAGCTGAATACGAAAACAACTCCTGCAGCCATAAGAGGCCATTTTTTCTTTTTCTCCGGAATCATCAATCCAATCATGATCCCTACCGCACACAGGCATATTTTAAATAATGCGAAATCCTTTAAACTGCACTTCTTAACAAATACGTCGGCACACTCACACATTCCTTTCATCTGCACTGTCTCCTTTCAAAAATTTTCTTCCCTGGTTTCTATCCGTCACGTTCTGTTTGGTCCATGGATAGTATGTGCTTTTAGAATAATATTATTATATCATATTTACAGTTCATCTATTGACAGATCATTAGTAACCTGTTATTATGTTCATAAATTTACAAATTATTCTATTTTTGAACAAAGGAGTGTGCTATGCAGGCAATTATCTTAGCCGCCGGTATGGGACGGCGTTTAAAAAAGTTAACAGAGAATCAGCCGAAATGCATGATTTCCGTAAATGGCATCCCTATGATCCAACGCATGCTGAAGCAGCTGGACCATTGCCACTTGAACCGAATCATTATCGTCACCGGCCACAAGGGAGAAGAACTGCAATCTTTTGTCTCTTCTCTTCCTCTCTCCACTCCGGTCACGTACATTGACAATCCGGTGTACAAAACAACAAATAATATTTACTCCCTTTTTCTTGCAAAGGACCAGCTTCTCATGGATGATACCATATTGCTGGAATCAGACCTAATTTTTGAACAGGAGGTGCTGACCCAGATCATCAGCGACCCTTATCCCAATCTGGCTCTTGTGGCTCCTTTTGAAAGCTGGATGGACGGGACAGTGGTCCTGCTGGATAAACAGGATAATATTATGAAATTTCTTACGCGGAAGGATTTTCGTTTTGAAGATATTCATTCTTACTACAAGACGGTCAACATCTACAAATTCAGCCGCAGTTTTTCTTCGACCCACTATGTTCCGTTCCTGGAAGCCTATAGCAAGGCGTTGGGAAACAATGAATATTATGAGCAGGTATTAAAGGTGATTTCACTTTTGGATGACCATGATTTAAAGGCTACCAGGCTGGAAAACGGCTTCTGGTATGAAATCGACGATGAGCAGGATCTGGATATTGCGGAATCTATTTTCACCGATTCCCAAAGCAGACTGTCCCGGTTATCCAAACGTTTTGGCGGTTACTGGCGGTATCCCGGCCTTTTGGATTTCTGTTATCTTGTCAATCCCTATTTTCCAAACAGCCGTTTCATGGGAGAAATCAAAGCCAGCTTTGAAGCCCTTACCACCAGCTATCCCTCCGGCCTAGACGTGAATAACCTGCTGGCGGCTAAATCTCTGGGACTGGAGAAAAACCAGATCCTCACAGGAAACGGGGCAGCGGAATTAATTAAGCCATTGATCCGCAGCTTTAATAATGCCGTGGGTGTTCTTAAGCCTTCCTTTGAAGAATATGGGAGCTGTTCCCAACATGCTGTTTATTTTTCCGTCACAACTCCGGATTATACATATACTGCCCAGGATATTATGGACTTTTACAAGGATAAGGAGCTGGAGGCTCTGGTTCTAGTGAACCCGGATAACCCAACAGGAAACTATATTCCAAAGAAGGATGTTCTTTCTCTTGCCCAATACTGCAAGGAAAGGAACATTACCTTGATCCTTGATGAATCCTTTATTGACTTCTCCTTCGCTGAGGAATCGCCGTCTCTTATGAGTCAGGAAATTCTGGATGAGTATAGGAACCTGGTTTTAATAAAAAGCATTTCAAAGTCCTACGGGGTTCCCGGGCTTAGGCTGGGACTTCTCGCCTGCAGCGACCCGGAAGTTATTCGCCGGGTACGGAAAGAGCTGCCCATATGGAACATCAACTCTCTGGCAGAGTACTTTCTCCAGATCTTTGAAAAGTACCGACGGGATTACCAGGAGGCCCTGGAGCATTTTAAAAGCACCCGAGAAAAATTATTCCGTTCTCTCCAATCCATCAGGCAGTTAAAGCTTTATCCTTCACAGGCCAACTTTATCATGTGTGAAATCACCGATGGCTGTTCCGCTACCCAGATTGCGGAGCTGCTGTTAAACCGCTACAACATTCTGGTAAAAGATCTGTCCCATAAGCCGGGAATGGAAGGCAGGGAGTTTATCCGCATTGCAGTCAGAACAGAAGAAGACAACGAACGTCTGGCAGATGCATTGAAGCATATCTTACGCTAATATAAGGAGGTAACAAAAATGAATACACAGGAAGCATCAAAGGAAACCTGGAAACAGATCTGGACCCGGAAAGGCCGTGCAGACAGCTCCGTTACGGACCTGCTGGCATACGATGGCTATGAGGCCACCAAAGTGGATATGGAAGAGGTGGCCCGCCAGATAACCGGACGGCTGGATCTACATAAGAATGACAAAGTTCTTGAAGTGGGCTGCGGTGCAGGTGCCCTTGCCCAATATCTGGATTGTGATTATGTCGGCATTGACTATTCCCCCACCCTGGTTCAAAAGCATATCCAGCTTCTTGGCCATTCGGTACTGACCGGCGAAGCTGCAGACCTGCCCTTTAAGGACAAATCCTTTGACAAGGTAATCTGCTATGGCGTTTATCTGTATTTTGATAATAAGGAGTATGCAGAGAAAGCAACGAAAGAGCTGCTGCGGGTAGCAAAAAAAGGGGTGCTGATCGGAGAAATCCCCATGCGTTCCCACCGGGAAGAACACCTGTTGTTTTCCCGAGAAGAATTTCATGGCTGGGATATCAGCGATGGTTTTTATGACCCTTACAGAAAAGACCGGTTCAATGCCGTCTATCTCTTCTCTTAACTAAGATAAAAATGGCCGGTTCTGCAATCATCAAGCTTTGATATGGTTGGAATTCAGATGCTGTTATTTCTATTGCCGTCTAGGGCGGCAATAAGAGAAAGGCTTTCGCCGGCAGGCGCATAGCCTTTCTCTTTCTTTTTCACTAAATACTTATCTGCTATCGTAGGAAGGCACAATTCCATCAGGAACAGCTCTTTTTTATTGTTAGATTCTCATATTCCTTTGGAGTATACCCCGTAATTTTTTTAAATACAGCACTGAAATAGTACTGTGTATCAAAACCAAGCATATCTGAAACTTCATACATCATATACTGATACGTTTCAATCAGTTCCTTTGCCTTTTCAATTTTAACCTCTGTGACATAATCCGTAAAGTTCTTCCCCGTATTTTTTTTAAACGTGCTGCTTAAATACCCCTGGCTGATATTCAGCATGGAAGACATCTGGTTTAAGGTTATTTTTTCCCGGTAATGCTCACGGATGTAATCCAGAATCAGTTCCATATATTTATCCTGCCTGCTTTCCTTACAGATCACCAGTGCTTCTGCCACCTGATCACGAAATCTCTCCAGCCAGGCAATCACAGCGTTTAAGTCAGACAGCCGGTTTAATTGCCCTGCCACATCCAAAATATAGGGGAAGTTCTCCTCTTTTCTTTCTTCCAGCAAAAAAGTTATAAAGTAGTAAAGATTGCTGCATGCATTTACGGCCTGGGCACGGGAAGGCCTGCATTGAACGAACAGTTCAATGATCTGGTTCATTATATGGGAAAAGCT
This sequence comes from [Clostridium] saccharolyticum WM1, assembly GCF_000144625.1. NCBI lineage: Bacteria > Bacillati > Bacillota > Clostridia > Lachnospirales > Lachnospiraceae > Lacrimispora > Lacrimispora saccharolytica. The sequence continues at coordinate 2,807,100 of NC_014376.1, forward strand.
GTCATGGTCATTACGGCGGATGATACCCTTTAGTTCCTTCTTTAAAAAATTAATATTAAAGCTTCTGCTGTGACGGAAGCTTTCTCTGCAGTTTTCCGAATAAAAAATAATCTGGCCGGAATCGTCACAATATGTATCATTCATCGCACTCATTGCCTGATAAAGAAGGTCCTGGATCTCATCTGCTTCCCCCACCGGCCGGCTGACAGCAATGGACACAGGTCCCTGGAAATAAAACTTCATTGCCTGGCGCAGCTTGACGCTCATTGTCTCAGCCTGTTGTTGATAGTCAGCCAGCCCCTCCAGCGAAAGTACAAGAATAAAACTGTTTTGCTCCTTCTTAAGAAGACAGCTTCTGTCAAAGAAACCCTTTGCCATTTCATGAATGATATTTTCCGCGAATTTCATGGTTCTTTTCTGATCGGCCCTGGTAAATTTCTCGGCAGCTCCCTCAAATTCATAATTAAAATGAATCAGCATCAAAAGCAGGACCGGATAATGCTCTCTGATCACCGCCGCCAGCTCTTCATCCGGCTGAGTATCCCTGTCGCTAATCAATATATGCCTGAAATAATTGTGTATGCGCTGGTCCGTGGTTCCCTCCCCGTCTTCCATGGCCGGTATCCTTCGGTGGGTTAAATTGCATCTGTCTTTGGCTCTTTCCAGGGCTGCGATCAGTGCTTTTTCATCAAGCTCCAGCTTCACAAGATAATCAACCGCTCCCAGACGCAGCGCTTCTTTAATCAGAGAAATTTCTTCCAGGTTTGTCAGAAGAATAAAGGATGCCGTATATCCATTTTCTATAGACGCCTTCATAAAACTGATTCCATCCATAACAGGCATTTTAATATCGGATATTACGATATCCGGCTGAAGAGTTTCCATTAATCCAAGTGCCTGCTTGCCGTTGGAGGCTTTTCTCACTATATTACATTGATGCTCTTCCCAGTTAAGAAGGGAAGTGACCCCTGCCAAAATCAGCGGCTCGTCATCTACGATCATGATGCGATACATTAGTCATTCTCCTTTTGCCTATGTTTGATATTTCAATGGAAGCTTTAGATTCCCTGCATACATAGCCCTGCCTTGTTCCACTCAGCGTTTCCCAAGGATTTCAGGGCGTAAATATTGTCTCTTCTGGTATTCCGGTTTCTTTTCTCCCATGGTAATAAACAAACCATTGCTATTAGAAAATGCGTATATCCTAACCATTCCCCTCGTTAATCCCGGCCTGATGCCGCTGGAATCAGCATTTTTTAACCCCCTTACCTTTCATATTCATCATTTTACATGGTAACCGTACTCTTCCAAACACTGTTTGATGTATTCCTCATAGGCTTTTTCCAGCCACATATTCTTTAAAAGGGGCACCGACTCTTCATATCCTGCCTTTCCGTAGTCATGCTTATCCAGAACCAGGAGGATTCCCTGGGAAGGACCGTAGTCCAATACGCCGCTGTTCTGCCCCGGCTCCAAGAACCGGGTCTGTTCCACCAGCCAAGTTATTTCCTGATTGTCTCTGGGCAAATCAGACATATCATAGACTGCTTCCTCGTATTCGATCTTCGCCTCAGACCATTCATTGATGCCATGAATGAGATCAGCCGGCGCCATTCCTTGGGCCAATCCCTTCTCCACATAGCACCAGACCTTTTTCAGCTCTTCCGGATACTCCCCGGCTTTCATGCCGTAAAACATATAAATTCCGATTCTGGCCCTGCAGCCTTTATCAAACAGGGACGGGTCTGCACCGGCATATAACTCCTTAAGCTGATCCTGGGAAGGTTCCAGCTTCTCCTCCATAAGTGTTCTCTTCAGCTCGTCCCTGATTTCCATCTGGGTTCTGGAGACATATTCCATCAGACCATACTGGCCGGGACCGTAAGATATGCGTTCAGAAGACTGCCGCTTTTTATTCTCTTTCTCCAGGGACCGTTTGATATCTTTTAGAGTGATATCCGCAGGAATTCCATATTGGGAAGCCTTCACCCGTTCTACCGTATCCCGGAGAAGACGGTCCATGGCCATCTGTCTTAATGCTTCCTTTGGGGACTCGCCATGGACCGATGTCTCCCAGAATCCGTCTTCATTTGGGTCCAGCTTATATTTGCTGTAAAAATCAGATGCTATCTGGGCCCGGCAGTCAGTTTCATAAAGCGCCAGATGGTCCTGGGTTATGATGCTGTTTTCAATTTTCATCACTTCATAGGATGGCCGTTTTAACCACCAGATTCCGGCCATAAGCAAAACCACGGCTGATACCGCTCCCATTATCCTCTTCCATCTGTGGGCTTTCTGTTTCATATTCTCCTCCTGATGCTTAGAATCTTCTTCTATATTTTACCATTTCCCGGGTCAGACGTCTCTCCATTTCATGAATTTCTTCCATTTCTGCATCCGGATCCAGGAGAATCTGTTTTCCTTCGTCAATCATCTGTGCCAGGCTTATTTCATCTACATTGGTATAGTCCTCCGGTTTGATATTGGAAGCCAGATCAATTATGTAGTTTAAATTCTTTTTTATTATCCTTTCCGGTACATAATCGGGTTCCCACTTAAGCGACGGCTTTTGGGCCCCCTCTTTAACAGTTCTGGATGAATGAATTCCTGCATAATTGTTTTTGGCCGCCGTTGGGATGCTGATCTCAAAAGAGATTTCCGCATCTCCGCCCGTTAATGCTCTGCAGACTGCATCCGTCACATCCAGCTTCTGTATCAGGCTCTCTCCTGCCATGGCCTTTGTAAAGGAGGCTACCGGGTTTGCAGCTGTACGGGGTGGGAAGCTGTTAAAAGTCACAGCCGTTCCTTTCCAGTCATTTTCCACCTGATAAATATCCGCAATGGCAAAATCCGTACTTGGCGTGTCCGTAAGCTCAAAGGTAAGATAAACTGCCTGAGGGATTTCCTTCATTTGGTCCAGACTGAATTTCATAAGGGATTTTCTGGTGTAATTCTGGGCTCCTGCATCATTTTTTACAATCAGGCTGGCTGAACCGCTGAAATTCTTATCCCCATCGGTGCCGCCCTGTACATAAACATCATCCATGACCAGGGTTATTTCTTCCCCCACCTGCACCTGAATTGATGCGGTAAAACCTGCCGTATTATACAGTCCCTGAGGCAATACCAGATGTCCGGCCAATTCATAAGTCCCTATGACGTCTTTCTGATAATCCCCTCTCTCCCATACAATCTCCAGCCTGTGGATGCCTCCTGCATTATCGTAGACCTCCACGGTTTCGGGAAGCTGCAGATTTACAAACTTTGTTCCAGGTTCTGCCTTGATCCGGCTGAATTCTCCGGAAAGTCCCATGATTTCACATGTTTCAGGCTCCAGCACCTTTATGGTAATATTTCTGGTCCTGCCTGCCAGCCCTGCAGTTTTCACAGCCAGTTTCATGAAGGGGACTTTCTGAAGCACCTCCACACCAAGGTCGGATTCCTTCACGTCACCCCCTATGTATGGAAGAGATAACTCAATGGTTCCATTGTTCTCCTGGGTCGGGTCTGACACCCCTATGGTTGCCTCATCTCCGTTGATCTGCACAGTCACTGATGCCGCTTTATCTGATGTGATGCCTGCTGCGGTTACTGTTTTGTTATTCCAGAAGTTTACTGCGGTTATTCCCAGGTTCGTTTCCCTTACTGCATGGGCATCTTCGCTGCACTCTAATATTTCAATATCAGGTGACTGACCGTAACGGGCCGTTTCCTCTGCAGTCCTTCCCGGAAGAATCACATAGGAATAAGATCCATTTACAGGCTTTTTCCCGTGCTCCAGCCAGAAGGTGGCAAACTGGTTCGTTTCCTCCCCTTCCGTGGTTCCCTGAGCATTCCAATTACCGGTCCTCTTTTCTTTTAATGCCATAACATCTGCTTTTCCCGGAAAATAATAGCCTATGTCAGAGCCTTCGGTATTTCCTTCCAGGTGGATCCAGGAAGTTCCAGTTATTTTCGTACCTTTTAACGGCCCTTCCCCGCCATCGTTCCTGATGTCCATTGGTACTCCATCGATCAGAACCTGATTGCTTCCATCCTTTTGAAGTTTTCGGTTGTCAATAATGGTCTCCACATAATTGCCGGTGGATGAAGTGATCCCGCTTCCAACTGCTGCGATCTCATCATCAAACATGAACCAGGACTTTTTTGCATCAGTGCCTGATCTGGTGCTGCCGCTGCTGCCCAAGGTCTTATAATGCATTCCTGCACTGCCGTAATTACCCACGCTGGAACCGCCCACCCAGCTGTAACTATTCTTTGTTCGGTCGCCGGCACCGTTGGGGCGAGTAACATATTCTGTGGTAATCCCGGCCAGACGCTTAGGATCTACAGTGGCCCAGTAACCTTCCCCGTACTGGTCCCTGTCACTGTTGTATAAGTAGGTCATTCCATCGGAAATATTCCAGGTGCGCTTCCCTTCATCGTTAATCCATTCATGTCCGTAGGTACGGCTGGAATGCATGGATAGGGCGAATCCATATTCCGGCATAATATGTACCAGCTTATCCATTCCAGCAAACAGCTTGTGAAGCACATACTCGCTTCTTGGTTCAATGGATGCATCATTCATGATCTCATTTGCCTTCATTAGGGAAGCAATATGGGTGCTGCGGCTATAGTAAAAATCCTCATCCAGACCGATGAAGTATTTCATCATACGGTTAAAGCGGCTCTGCTGCTCTGCCGGCATAGCGTCACCCATCAGCATCATAGAATCCATGATTCCCGCACCTCTTGTCTTGTCATTTGAGGTTTTTCTTGTAATGTCTCTGCCGGATACCAGATCCATACACAGGCCATGATAGATAAATGGTTCGATTCCTTCAAATATCATATCATAGATCAGCTGTTCTGCATGATCCTCGTAGGTCAGTTCAAAATCCGTACCGGAAAATACAGAGAACAGAATGCTCAGCTTTTCATACAACTGAGAACCGTATCCGCCCATATAAGCCAGAGCCTGATGCTGGATAAAGGACCCGTCCTCATAGAATCCGTCTCCCCCGGTCACATATTTAAATACAGTTTTGTACGCCTTTTTCACATGATCCAGTTTCTCCCTGTTATCCGTCAACAGGCCGGTTTGAACCACTACCATGCCTTTGTCAATTAAGTTTGCCCCTGTCATGGCCGGAGAGCCGGGATAACCGGAGGGACGGTCGCATACGGCAGTAAACCGGTTGACTGCTGCTGCATAGCGGCTCAACTGACCAGGAGTCAGGTCTTTATAAAGAATCAGAGCCGTATCCAGAAATGCTATGGGGCCTCCGATTTCCCAGTGCCACCAGTTTCCAAACACCGGTGTTTTTTCATTGCTGCTGCTATAGTGATGTTCATTCATAAAGTCCAGAGCCAGGATCAGCTCATGTTTCACTTCTTCCTTTTGATACAGCCGGCAGCCTTTGGTTGCCCATGCAATGGCGATATCCTTTAACCGGTAAAAGGTCTGGGCCACATTGCCGGAATGGACCTTGGCCTCTGCGCCGGTTCCTTTGATGAAGCTCATATCAAGATCATCCCAGAGATTAATTCTGGAATCATCGTTTCCCTTGTTCATGGTGTTCCAGTATCCTTCGGCTTTCTCATCCACTCCCTTAAGATAGGTGCGGACCGCCTCATTGCCGGTATCCAATTCTCCGCCCAAAAGTGTGTAAAGCCATTTATTCCGTAATTCCTGAAACTGAGAATCTACCGGTGTCAGCCCTTCCATAGCAGCAGAAAGTCCTGCTGCTAGCTCATTGACCCGGTCTCTCACCTCACCGGGAAACAGGCGGACCTCAGGAGGGCCAACGTTTTCATAGGTCAGCTTACTCTGATCGTAAACCTTCTTAAAAATCCCCCTCCCTTCTTCCATAAGGTCCCGTACTTTTCCATAGGGTACGGTCTCATAATCGCCGGGATTTAAGCACTTCGCCTGTTTATATACAGCAGGAAGGCCGGGTAGTGCCACCGTAATATCATACTCCGGAAGCCAGACAGAGGTTTTAAAGTTTCTTGCCTTAAATATCACACTGTCTTCGTAAATCTTTACATGATATCCGATACCAGCTTCCTTTCTTCCGTTTTCCGATTCATTATAGGAAGGGACATCAATCATGATGCCGTATTCCCTGTCAATGGCTTCCGCCACCCCAAATCCGTTGTGAATGTGGCCGGACATATAAATCACCTGAGGATACTTTGCAAATATCTCTTTTACTTTGGCATCCTGATTCCCGAAATCCAGAAGAATATTGCTTCTCCAATGGGTATCCTTAAGGGCATTGTGTCCCATGACAAAAATCGGTTTATCCGGACTGGCATTTTCAGCCAGAGTTTTGTCCAGCCAGTTTAATTGTTCCGGGGAAAGATACATGGCATCTTTTAAGCCGTTTTCCGTATTGATCACAATAAAATGATACCCGCCCAGCCATTTATCAAAATAAAGGCTTTGGCCGTTGCCAGGCATGTATCTTTTGTTATTTTTAAGATAAAGGGCTTTGGCAGCCGGCCAGTAAGCACTGATCACACTTTCATCCTTGTTCCAGTCAGCGGAATGATATCCCCTGACATCATGGTTTCCCAAGGTTATAATAACCTTATCGTCAGTGACCGGAGAATACTGGTCCATAATGGTATAGAGCCCATGATACTGTGCCTCCGTACTGCTCTGTGTAAAATCACCTAAATTCAGCAGCCCCAGGGAATCCGGGTCAATGGCTTTCATGTCCTTTAATCCTGCGATGAAATTTGCCCCATTGGCATCGGATACGTTGCCGGACTTAATGTGAACATCGGATACCACCTGGAAGCTGCCAATCGGCTCACGGCCTTCCAGAAATTGATGGAACCTTTCTTTCAGTCGGCTGACGGCTTCCATGGCAGCGGAGGCAGTCATAGACTCCAGCCCATTCTTTACATGCTGGATGTCCTCTTCCATCGCTTGGATCTGGTCCATGGGATACTGGGAACCAGGCCTTATGGAAGCCAGCCGGGTTTCCATCTGTTCCACGGCTGCCATGACCCCTTCCGCTTCATAAATGATTTTTACCGCAGAGGCATCCACCGCCTTGTTATACACCCGCAGCTCATCAATGATACAGCCGCTCATGCCATAACACCCTCTGCCGTCACCGCCCAAAATAAAGTCCAATCCCGTATCAACGGATTTTCCTTTGTGTCCCGTCATGGAAGTAGACAAATATTTTTCCCCGTCTAAATAAACCGTCATATCCCCCTCCCGGTCAAAGCTTCCAGTCACATGATGCCACTTATCATCATTGGCAGGAATTCCCTTTAATTCCACCCGGCTGTTTCCTGTTCCGGAAAAATTCATTCTTAAATCCACATTGCTGGCATTATTAAAATTTCCAAAGGCCCATCCTGTATTGCTGCCGCTTAAATAGTTTTTATTGGAAAGAATCGTTCCGTTGTTCTGTCCGTGATTTTCTGTCTTCATCCAAAAGGACAGGGAAAAATCCCCCGTTCCAAATGTTAAGTCAGTGGTCTGGCCATAGCTGATATACTGGTCGGCTTTTGTATTGGCCTGCCCTGCCCTGCTTCCGTTATCCATGGAAACCCCGTTGCCCAGGATCCCCTTTACAAAGTCCGGCTGGCCGTAAATTGTCCCATTATTACCCCGTCCGGTCTGGTCTTTTACCTTGTTCCCGGAGATACTGCTTTCATCAAAGGAAGAATGCATGACCAGCCCGTCATTTAAAATTGTTTCCAGATTCATTTGATCCCTCTCTCCTGCAGAGCCTCCCGGCAAAAGAGCCCCATAAGCTATATTTCCCATGAGATTCCCCGTCAGCATAAGATAAGCCAGCACTGCACAGCAAAATCTTTTCCTTTTTACCTTCATAAGACCGCTCCCCCAAATGGTCCCTGAAAGAGGGATATCCCTCTTTCAGGATAAATTGATCACCGGACCCAGGCTCCGTTTTCATCTACCTGATACCCATCCGCCGTTGTGGTATTGGTACATAGGGCTCCCATTGGTCTGCTTCCGCTTTCCCCTGTCTGGAACCCCCATTTGCCGTCTTCTGTTTTCTGCCAGCCGGTTTCTCCCTGAGCAACAGGGTTAAAGTAATACCAGATTCCATGAATTAAGATCCAGCCGGTCCTCATGGCGCCTGATTCATCAAGGTAATACCAATAGCCGTCTGATTCTTCCTTTACCCAGCCTGTTTCCATGGCGCCTTGGGGACTGAGCCGGTACCATATTCCCTGGTCCACGGTCCACCCGGTCTCCATCATACCGACGCTATTGAACCGGTACCATTTCCCGTTGATTTTCGCCCATTCATTGGCTGCGTAGGTTTTGTCTGCCTTTAAGAATCTCCATGAGGTTCCTCCGGTCTGCTGCCATTGTCCCCTCACATCAGAACCTGCCTTTTGGGAAGACGTACCTTGCCTGAAACTGCCGGAGCTGCTTTCTTGGGAACCTTCCTTCACAACTCTTATCTGAAACGCATCTGTAAACACCTTGACCGCTTGATTGACCGCTGTGCGGTAAGTGATGACTACATCCTTTACCCCCGGTACAGTAGTGCTTGCATCTGATATTTCATAACCGCTAATGATTTTTGTCGAGCCGTCACTGTATACGGCGGCTACCATCAGACCGGAATGGCTGATTCGTTCTCCTGTGAGGTATTCTGTTTTTTCCGGCAGCGAAGTGATTTTAATTCCTGTGACGATCCTGGTTTCCGATCCTGAATTTCCGCTGAATTCCAGTCCGTCAATGGCCTCCTTCAAATCGTCATAGGCCTGGTCCACCCGGTTCTGATCACCCTTTGTCAGAGTTTTATCCTTTAACACAGATCTGGCTTCTGAGAGGGCATCCTGTAACACCTCATAGGACTCTTTCGTATAATCCTTCTTGTTCTTTGATTCCCCTATCAGCACCAAATCCCGGAGTGCGGATAGTTCCGGCATGAGATTTTCTTCTGAATCCAGATTCCAGATAGCTTCCATCAAATTGGAATAAGCCTTATGCACCTCAGTTTCTGTTGCCTTTGTATTGATCAGTACGGAAACCGCCTGATGAAAGGCCTTCAGGAAGCGGTTCCTTGCCCCGCCGGTCAGCCGGTCCAATCCCCCCTGGCTGACTAAGTCTGCTGCTTCCGTATAGAGAACCAGAAGGGCATTCTTGTCTTCCGGCTGGATCACATTTACGGTCACCGCAGCAAACTTCTGGTCCGGATTTTCAATGGTTTCGTGGCCGTTGAGATCCAGATATCCGATACACGTGTAGGAAAATACTTTTTCCGGGTCATAGGCATTATCCGGAAACCAATATTCAATGGGAACTTTTGCTTCCTTTCCATTATCCAGCAAAACTGCTGCCGACCCCGGCAGGCCCAGTTCCTCCCATGGAGTGCCTACCAGTTGGATGATTGCAGGGATATCTCTTACCGAAACGACTTTATGTATTGCTTCCATAACATAAACGGTACACCTGATGGGAAGCTTCACTCCATCTGCCTTTCCATACACCACAAAGCTTCCCTCGCTCTTGCAGGCTGCAGGATCCGTGTTGTTCCATTCCACGGTTACGTTCTTCTGGTCCCCGTTGGAATAAGTAACTGAAACAGTTTCCGGCAGAACCGGCATCTTTCCGGCCGGTGTTGATACGGAAACAGCTTCTGTCTGGGTTTCGTAAACATTGCTCAGTACCATGGTGGGAGCCATTTTTCCCGCGGCCTCTTTGGAAGCAAAATCAATGCCGCCGTTATCACCGTTTGCATATTCTCCGAAATAATCTGTTGTCATAAGGAATGAGAATTTTGTCTGTCCTTTTTTTCCATAGGCGTTTTTCACACAATCCGTCACGTCAAGCTCCACGATATTGTTATTGAGATCACGGATATTGGCATAAACGATTTTTTTATCATTGATCACCAAGCTGCCGTTGGAACGATTGGGAGAGGAATTCCATGTCACCGTGCTTTCCTCCCAGTTGTCATCTACCTCATAAACCTTGAGATAGAAATGGTTGTTAATATTTTTATAATCCGACTCTGAAACCGGTCTTGTCATCTGCAGCTTAATAGTGACTCTGGAGGCGGTCTTAAGCATTTGCTCGTCTTCCCTTAAATCAAAGCTGATCAGACCTCTTCTTGTGTAGGAAGGAGAATTATTTGCAGTTTTGATCTTAATGACACCGGGATCAGAGCTTCCATAGGCCTTGTTTCCGTCCGATTGCTGAGTATAGGCATCCTTTGATGATATTGTCTCCTTTACACTTGTTCCGTCTCCCAGCTCACCGAGGATCGTCACCTTAGCTATACATCTGGTTTTTAAGCCGGATACGGTCCCTTCCACCGCAATCTCTCCTTCATGGGAATACTGTTCCAGAGGGAGTGGATTCCATGTCACCCCCAGATCCAGAGTTAGTCCTCCGGTAAACTCCGCGGTAACCGTTTCAGGGAGTGAGGGGTAAATTCCCGCAAAGGTGGAAACCTCAACCGGTTCAAAGTGTTCCGGAGCATCCGCTATGATTATAGTGGCCACCACCTGGTTGGATAATCCCGGAAGAACTCCCTCCAGTTCCAACACACCCGTCTCCATGCAATCCTCCCTTGTCAGTGCCTCCCACACAACCGGATAACGATAGGATTCCCCCGCCAGAACAATGTTTAAAGTTACCGGCAGTTTCGGCACTACCCCCGGAGTGGTGACGATGCGGACTTCTTCTACTTCCTCTGCCAGCTCATCTTCACTGGAATATTCCAACGCTCCTATGTCCACACGCCCTGCAATGGTATTGCCCATAATATCCTCGGTAGGCATGCCTTCAATCCTTTGTCCTGCCCGGATACAGGGGGACGTTTCTGTCAGTTGATATGGCTCTGCCAGCTTTTGGATCCTGTCTTTGGTAAAATCAGAATCCACAAGGTCTTCCTGCTCATCCATTGGATACTGATAACGGGAATAATCCTTTCCGGCCTTATGGTCCATGAGCATGGGATCCTTAAATATATTGCCTTTGGCCTGAAGGCTCTCCTTATTTAAAACAGAGCCTGCACGGGTGTTTGCAATGGTATCCGGATAGAAACAGTTGTTTTCTATGATACTGTCACCATGAATGGAAGAACCCTGATCCAAAACTGCAAAATCAACGACCGCTCCGTCCTTGGCAAGAACGATGTTATTTTTAAAATCCACATAACAGGTTCTCTTGCTTTTCCCGCCGAAAAGAGAGGTCTTTTTATCTTCTCCAAAAAGAACAATGGTATTGTTATAAATTTTTCCCACACTGGGACCGGCAGAAGCCGTATTGTCGTAATGGAAGGTCTGCTGCTGCATCCTGCTTTCCCCCGGGTAGGTACCTGTACCGTCGTTGATGCTAAGATTATAGCGGAATATGGTATTTTTCTGGCTGGCCATGAAAAGCATGGCTCCGCCGCCGCAGTCATGGCTTAAATTGTATTGGAAAATATTGTCCACATTCATCATATCGGAGTCAAAAGCCTCGCCGTCATCGTATCCGTACCGGTTGCCGTAAACCTCATTGTACTGTACGGTAACATTATCGGCAAACATGGTCCAGCACTGGGCATAGTTTACGGAACCCCGGTCAAAGCCGCAGGAAGAGTTTACCATATTTCCTTCGATCAGCCCGCCTTTTGTTTCCGTCAAAACGATTCCGTCGCCTACAACATTTTCCAGATAATTATTACGGATGGTTACGTTGGAGTAGTTTTTAAGAAATTCATTCTTCCCCCATCCGGAACCGGAAATATCCGTATTGCATTTATTCCTGATCCCTTCAATCGCCACGTTTTTTACGTAATTTCCTTCAATAAGCACATCTTCAAAAGCTGCACGCCCCATGGCCTTGGCTGTTAAATTTCCGCTGTCATCAACGGTGACACGGTTTCCGTCTTTGTCCAGGTAATGCCCCATAACGATGATGCCGCCGGAGGTTTTCCCGCCTTTAAAGCTGGAGTTAACGTCATGCACATAGCAGTTTTTTACGACAATATGCTTGTATATCTTTTTCTGGTTGGAGGAATAGATCAGGATTCCGGCCCGTTCGCTGGTACCGCTGTCCATGGCTTCTCCCATCTTATCTGTGTTTTCCAGATTGGTCACTTCCAGATTGTATATTTCCCAATGTTCTTCGTTGTAGATGGTTACTGCGCCAGTAATGGAAGGACCTGATGTCCCATTGCCGTTTATCAATGGACGGCTGCCTTCTCCATACCTGTCAATGGTGATGGGGGAGCCCTCCCGGCCGCTTCCCTTTGGACGAAGTGACTGATTCCAGATACTGTCCCCTTTCAGCAATATCTTGTCCCCAGGCAGAAAAGTTTTGGAATTGACCCTGTCAAAGGTCTTCCATGCAGTTTCTGCTGTCTTTCCGTCTCCGCTGTCATTGCCGTTTTTCGCATCCACGTAATACACAGTCCCCTCTTCCTGCGGTACCTGTTCTTTTTGTGCTATGGATGCAGTAGCATAGCTGGCATTGGATCTTGTCGCCAAGTTTTCATTTGTGTTTTCATTTGTGTTTTCTTCCATGTTTTCATAACTGTCTGGCGGCATTTCCAGGACATCAGCAAATCCGGTTATAGGAACAGGCAAGATTCCGATCATCATCACTGCTGCCATCATGCCAGCCGCTTTTCTTTTGAAAAGCCTGCTGCCTTTTCGCATAAGAAAAGATCCCCCTTACTTTTTATTACGCCTTAATCCGCTCCTTTCAAAAATAGCCGTTTTCCCCAAAAAAGCAGCAGAACAAGGACGTTTCTATATATAAAAAGTATAACATTTCTGGACTCACGTAAAAATAAAGCATCTTAAGGTTTTTGGCAATATCTTCATTTTTACCCAATTCTTTTATTACAGAATGATACGATTTTTACAAATTTATCATCTTTCTTTTTTTAGAGCCGGCAGCTCTTGGGTTCTTTCCTCCATGCACTTGCAGGATAAAAAAGAAGCGCTTTCATATCCATGCCATTGGCACAATAATAAAAGCCCTTCTTAAAAGTCGGTTTGTTACCAGTCTTTGTTGTCTTGCATTTTTTCTTTCATCGCCCGCTTTGCCGCCAAATGATAAAACGGACGAAACCCGGAGTTATTTCTGCTCATGAATAGCCAAGATGTGCTGATAGGTCCGTATCCCTGGCAACTATCCTTTTCAAATCCGGAAATTCTACAGCTATGTACATTTCATAAATGGATCTTATAAAGGGGTCCTTCCTCTCCATTTCCGTCACGGACAAACCCATTGTTCCTCAGAACCTTTTTTGATCGATTATTGTCCTGCTCTGTTTGTGCGGTGACACACCGGACATTTTCTTGTGCGAATGCCCATTTCACCATGCCATTTACAGCTTCCGTAGCGTAGCCGTTTCCCTGGTAAGCCGCATCGATCCCATATCCGATTTCTACGGTTCCTTCCCCATCAGGTGCACCTTTAAAGCCGATCCCGCCTATGGTCAATCCGGATGCCAGACTGATTTTCCATTCCGATCCCCATTCTTCCTGCCCTGGAAGCCGCTTCATGGTTTCTATCATGTCTCCGTATGCCTTTTTCATATCCCCGTCCATCTCTTTTTCAAGCCGTAAGGCAAGCTCTTCCAGGCTTTGGGGGATCATATACAGTCTATCTGTTGTAACAGCCGTCTCTTTCATGAGGTCATCACTTTCTCAGTAAAATTCTTATTCCTCCACGGTTCTAAAAGAACACGTGAATCAAAACACAAAAATCATTCACGGAAAAACAGTTTCTTCACTTCCTCCACAGGCATTTCCAGCCCGGTATAAAGCTTAAAGGCTTCAGCTCCCTGCCATACAAGCATGCCCTGGCCGTTAATGCATGTGCAGCCGGCTGCTTTTGCCTCTTTCAACATCTTTGTTTCTTTTGGATTGTAAACCGCATCAACCACCACCAGACCCGGGCGGAACATGGTAACATCCTTTATGACGCTTTCATTGTCCATAGGCTTCATACCCAAAATGGTTGCATTGGCTAAAATATCACTGGACCCCATCTCTGCTCTCATGGTTTCCATATCCCCGATGTCATACACATTTACAATGCAATCCGGCTTTTCTTGTCTGATCCTTTCTGCAGTTTGAAGCGTCCTCTCGAAAAAACCATCCTTTCTGTTGAAAATAGAAATTTCTCTGGCTCCCTCCAGTGCACACTGCACCTGTATGGCGGCTGCAGCTCCGCCTCCGCCGCAGACAATGATTTTCTTACCAGCTATTTCCACTCCGTGATCCCGGAGGTTATCGACAAAGCCATGGCCATCTGTAATATGCCCGACCAGCTTCCCATCCTCGTTTACAATGGTATTGACCGCACCAATGATGCGGGCGGCCGGAGACAGCTCATCCATGTATTTCACAGCTTCGTTTTTACATGGCATCGTCACGTTACAGCCCCTCATGTGAAATGTTCTTATCGCTTCCATTGCCTTTGGGACTTCTTCCACCTGAATGTCAAATGCAAGATATGCGTAATCAAGGCCCAGCTTCTCAAAACAGTAATTATACATGGCAGGCGAGCCGGAATGTCCCACCGGCGAACCGATAAGACCTAACAAACCTGTTTTTCCTGAAATTCTTTTTTCCATCTTTTTCTCCCTTCCACTCTATTCCCCATCTTTTCAGGGCCTAAAGGTGTGCCCGCAAGACACTTTCGTCAGATTTGCCGCATTACGGATAAGATACACTTCTTTCGCCGGCTTGTCAAGATTTTCTCGTGGCAGACCAAACGACGGGATCCTTTTCTTCCTGTCAATGGCATTTCATCAGAAAAAGGACTTTATTAAAAACCATATTACAGGCACGAATAAAGACGGCAGCATGTTCAGAGCCTTACAGTCTTTTATTTTTAATATGGAAAGGCCGGAGCTAAAGATCAGAAAACCGCCCACAAGTGAAATCTCGGTTAATAGCTGGGGAGTCAAAAAAGAGGAAAGGATGCCGGAAAAAAAATAGATGCTGCCCTGCCAAAAAAATAATACCACTGCAGATAAGGCGATCCCGATCCCATAGGTGGAGGCCAGAACCATGGATGTAACAAAGTCCAGGGTCGCATTGGTAAACAGATAGGTATTGTTCCCGGAAAGAGCGCTTTCCATAGGGCCCAGTATGGAAAGTGTACCAATGCAGAATAACAGAATGGCCGTTGAAAGTCCCTGGCTCAAATCTCCTTTTGAAAACCGGGACACCATCCGGTCAAATTTATCCACCAGATTCAGCCTGGCGCCTGCAAGGCTTCCTGCTGCAAGACTGATTATAAATAATACGGGAAAGCTGCTTTTGGGCATATTCTGCACCACTGCATGGATGCCCAGGCCGCAGGCGGAAAGTCCCATGGCGTTATATAATGCGTCCTGATACTTATCTTCAATTCCTTTTTTTACATAAGTTCCTATTATACTGCCGGTCAGAATGGCTGCTGTATTTACAATGGTTCCTATCACGGTTGTTCTTCCTCTCTGTAACAAAAAGTATCCCATAACTTTCATACTTTTCCTATGAGAACCAGTATACCAGATTTCTTCCATTTTGCAATAGATTGTATCACGCCGATTCCCGGCCCCTGCTGCTTTATGCCACTTCTCTTACATAAAGAATGCCGGGCAGCTGCCTGATCTCTTCGATGATCTTTATGTGGTTTACCTTATGGCGGAAATTGACTTCAAAGGTAAGGGTACCGAATTCCCCGTTTATGGTCTTCAGCTTACCAAACTCTAAGCCGAAAACCTCATAACAGGATTGATCTGCGTACAGGGACAGATGCTGCATGGAAAACTCTTCATTATATTCCAGATATAACTCCATGGTTTTCGCATGGGTCTTTATGTAAAGATCAATTTTCTTTAAATACATCAGGGAAAAAATAATAAAAACACTTCCTAAGACGGCGCCGCTGTAAAAACCGATTCCAACGGCCAGTCCCACCGCCGCCGCGGCCCAGAGGCCGGCAGCTGTGGTCAGACCCCTGATTTCATTTTTAGCGGTGGTGATAATGGTTCCGGCTCCTAAAAAACCGATTCCGCTTACCACCTGGGATGCCATACGTGTAGGATCCACATTGGTATAAATTGTTGCAATATACTGATTGGTAATCATAATCAGAGCTGAGCCGCACCCCACCAGGAGATAGGTCATAAAGCCTGCCGGACGGTTCCTCAGCCCTCGTTCCATTCCTATGGCCCCGCATAGTATAATGGATAAAAAAAGCCGGAATGCAATAGAGGCTGTGTTAACCTGTGATAACATACGATGAATCAATCACCTCTCCCGTTTATGTAATCAGATACATGAGTTCCTGAATCAAATTCCGATTGTCTGGCTGGCAATTTCCTTCACAGATAACATTGTGTCTGTATGCCCCGCACTTAGTACACCGGTGGATGAGCTGAAATCCCTTTTTCGTATGGTACCGAATCCCTTTTGGCTCCATAAGCCCCCTGCAGGTATTTTTTCTGTCTCCAGGGATTTCCCCATCCACGTGAAGGGAAAACAGGCAAAAGGGGCAGTGGTTTCTGTAGCTGCCGTTTGGGATGGGAAGCACCTCTCTTTTACAGTTCTGACAAATGAATGCCGTATTCAGCTTTCTCTTATGCATGAAAAATCACCTCCGTTTTCTAAAAAAACGGAGGCGGTTTCCTTATGAGCCTAACACAACGAGCCGCATATCAAAACCTATGCAGCCTCCGTTTCTCTATATTCTCATTGCTCTTCATCCTCACACATTCCATACGCATCACTCCTTTAATTGTGACATCTCACTACTGGATACAGGCTTCAGCCTGTTGATAAGACAGAAATACTGGTAAAATTCCTCTGCCTCTTTCCGGCGCTCCTCATCAAGGATGGCCTGCTGCATATCATGCAGGATCTTTTCCATGATTAAATTGGAGAAATATTTCAGTTCTACGTTTCCCCATTTTGAAATCTCCATTCCGTCAGAGAAATAATCCCAATAGAACAGAGTTTCTTTATCTTCCAGACGGATCCTGTATTTTTCATGGCTTTGGATCATGCCATCCCTGCAGGCCGAGCTTTCAAAATTGTCCTGGAGCATAAAGGCTCCTATGATGCGCCGCCTCTTCTCTGCCACCCCTTTCGGGCATTCCGTAAGAAGACAGGCTGAGTTCAGTTTAAGCCTGACAGGTATCTTGGGCTTTCCTTTGGAACCGCCGCTCTGATAGGAACCAGCATAGACTGCCCAGGAGGAAAAAACCTGTTCCCTGTCATTTTCCACAAATCCAAAAGCCGCCTGGGAATCAGGGCGGATCTTCATGTTTTGGATTTCCTCCATTCGTTCCTGCTCACTGATCTCCTCCGCCCGTTTGATTTCTTCCTCCTGCATGATTGTTTTCAGCATATTATCCATTTGTGTCTGCACGTTCTTGTCCTTGAGGGTCAGGAATTTTTTAAAGGAATTAGGATATAAAAACTTTTTTTCTCCCTGAGGGAACAGTATGGTAATGTACTTTTCCTGCAGCTCCATGACTCTGCCCTCACCGAACTTCATATGGCTGACTTCCATTCCTTCCAAATGCATTTTTATTCTCCTTTCAAAAAAAAGAAGGGCTTTTCATATCCATGCCACCGGCACAATACTAAAAGCCCTTCTTATAAAGACGGTTCTTTACTGGTCACTTATATGGTTTTACATGAAACGCCAAAATCCCTGCATCGCCTGGATTAAACGTCTGATTCCATTATAGCACAAAAAAAATAATAAGCAATACCCCTCTCCCCATCTTCAGACAGCAATCCAGGATAGTTCTTAAAAAATATTGGCTTTTTATCATTGGTCCGACCGGTACTTAATTGCAAGGCCTTTTAAGAAATTTCTGGCATACCGGTCCTGACACTCTTTATAGTTGCGCTGCCCTTCTCGCCGCAAAACTGCACTTAATTCTCCGTTGGACAGATTGATTCCGACGGATTTAAAAATATCTAGCATGTCCTCTCCGGTGAGGGACAGGGCGATTTTAACCTTTTTAAGCAGGACATTGTTCACTGATCTGTGATCCTTCATCATGAACATAGGTTTTTCCGGCTCTCCCGGCTTTGGTTCCTGTTTTCCTCTCTTAAAAATAATGTAGCCGTTTAAAAAGGACTCCAGCATAACGTCATCACATAGGTCCCTGTTTTTATTTTCTAAGACCTTTTGTTCTCCGGAAACGTTTAAACTGGTCTGGGGCTTTGACAAAAGCCTGCGGATCCCGTCTTTTGTAACCGTGATCCCCCCCAGCCTGAATATTTCAATCATATCAGAATCCCTCATATCCATAGCATACCGCAATCGTATTAAAATATCGTTGTTATCCACACTGTCCCTCCTTAAGGAATTCGCTTTTTATAAAACTACAATAAAAAAATTATACTCACTGGTGAAGGAAATAGCAATCTTTCTCATAGGATGTTTTTAAAAATATGATATACTGTTATCACAAACTGTAATATTCAGGGGGTGAAAGCGATAGATAAAGATAAAGTGATTAAAAGTATAAAAATTGCTGCTGCAGCAGTTCTGGCAATTACCATTGCCGCAGAGCTTGGATTAAAATATTCCGCTACGGCCGGTATCATTACAGTGCTCAGCATCCAGAACACCAAAAGGGAAACCGTAAAAAGTGCCAGAAACCGGACGCTTGCTTTTCTTTGCGCCTTAATACTGGCCGCAGCCTCCTTCCGCCTTTTAGGGTTTACTCTCCTTGCATTTGCAGGATACCTTCTGTCATTTGCCCTGCTCTGCCTTTACGCAGACTGGGGAGAAGCCATAGCCATGGATTCCGTATTGATCACCCATTTTCTGACGGAGCAGTCCATGTCTGCTTCTCTTATTGGAAACGAAATCGCTTTATTTCTGACAGGCACTACCGTAGGAGTCCTGGTCAATATGCACCTTCGAAGAAGGGAAAAGGCATTTAAGAAGCTGGCAGATGACGTGGATTCCCAGATAAAGGGGATCTTAAGCCGGATGTCTCACTGGCTCTTGGAGGAGGATAAAAGCGGATATGGTCCGGATTGTCTGAACCAGCTTAAGGAACGTCTGGATCTGGCAAGAATATGTGCCCTTAATAATTACAACAACGCTCTTTGGAAAAAGGATTCCTATGAATTGGATTATATCCAGATGCGCCAGCAGCAAAGCATGGTGCTTCAGGAAATTTACGAAAACATCAAAAGCATTACCTGTCTGCCCAGGCAGGCAATGCAGGTGGCGATGCTTCTGGAAGGAATTCAACAGGGGTACCACAGAGATAACACGGCCGAAGGACTTTTAGAGGATTTAGATCTTTTGTTTCAGGATTTAAAAAGCCATGAGCTTCCCTCTCACCGGGAAGAATTTGAAGCCAGAGCCATCCTGTTTTATATCTTAAAGCAGATAAAAAAGCTGCTAATGTTAAAAAGGGAGTTTGTTCTGGCTCATCCGAAATAAAACCAGGAGGCCGGCGGTATCATTTCTTTCCGCCAGCCTCCGGCTTCTCTTACTTCACCGTTTGTATCACACCAGGCACCTCCCATGCACCGTCACTTCCGACCGCATATCCATCGGGAGTCAGCGCATTCACAGCCATGGCACCATTCCACGTCAGGTAATACCACTTATCCTTACAGAGAACCCATTTCCCCGCAGCCATGCTTCCGTCTTCGTTTAAATAATACCAGATTCCCTTATCAAGGATCCAGCCGGTCCTCATAGTTCCCCGGTCATCGAAACAATACCACAGTCCGTTAATTCTAGCCCACGCCCCGCGGATATATCCACCGGACTTTTTCTCATACCACCAGCCGGTATCATTCTTCTTCCATTCTCCGGGGACAGTGAAGCCCGGGCCCTTGCCTGCGTCTCTATTCTCACTGCCGTCTTTCCCAGGTACTGGGGGATTCCCTTCATCCTTTGCGTTCACCGCCACGAACATGGAAAGCTCCCAAACGTCAAAGCTCATTTGGTTTCCGCTTACCTCCGGACGGATCACATGGATTTCTCCCCCATGGCAATGGTAAAGAACCAGTTTCTCTTTTCCAAGGCCTTCCGGGATATCCATAGTGATTCTGATGGGAAGCCTGGGCTGCATTTCACCCTCTTTACCAGAAAGAACAATGTCCATTGCCACATAGTTCTTTGCCTGTTTCACAATTTCATCAGGCACTTCTTCCTCTGTCCTGCGGATCCGCAGCCGTATCAGCTGGGCTTCTTCCAATTCCAGGTCGGCATTGAAACCCAGACCGTCGGCACGGACATTTTTAAAGAAGCCATCCGCCTGCAGGGAGGTTGCAATGTGATCAAATTGTTTCAGCAGCTTTTCTTCCAGATCCTTCAGCAGTTTTAACGTCTTATTACCTAATTTTTCCCTCTCTTCCACGCTTTCCATTGTTTCTGCTGCGCCATCCAAGGCTTCGGTAAAGGCCGATTTTTTTTCAGTCTCTGTTAAGTAATCTCCATAGAGGAGCCTATCCTTGAGCCGTCTCATCAGTGCCTCTAAATTCCCCTCTGTGACTGCCCTATCATTTCTGGTGACAACCACGTCCAGCGTATCTGAGAATTCCTTTTCCTCTCCATTTTCTCCGTCACCGTAATAAAAGATGCGGACCCTTTTTTTACCGGTCTTTGAAAAATCTTCCGGTTCCACTTCCACATTTTCCAGAGGCACCGTTTCTTTATAAGTAGCATTGCTGGAGGAGGCCACCATTTTAACGGTTTTCTCCACAATCATACCTTCCGTTTCAAAATCATCCCCCGGCCGGTAGATCATCCGGTAAGGCGTTTGAACAATCTGAATCTGATCCACATAGGATTCCGCTTCTTCCTTCTCAAATACCGTAACCTGGAAAGAATCTTTTAAAACTGCGGCCGGTTCTCCGTCCTTTTCTAGGGGATAGGTAACAGTGACTGCTGAAATACCCGGCTCCGAGAAGTCAAATTCCACCTCATAATCTCCTGGCTCCAGTATGGTTACACCTGCTTCCAAAAGGTTTCGTCCGCGTACTTTAATACCAGACAAATCCAGATCCTCTCCAGAAAAATAAAACAGCTTATCCGGTTTCTTTACGACTTTGATTTCCGGAACTAAGCCGGATTTATAAACGATGACTTCAAAAAATGCCTTTAATGTCTTCTGTTGGCTGCCTTCCCCTTCCACATAGGTAACCGTTATTTTCTTTTTACCGGAAGCAGAAGAATCCAACTCACTTAAGGTATATTCTTCTTTCTCCAGAACACGTTCTTCCTCTCCTTCACGGTACAAAACCACTTGAAGCCCCTCAGGGTCCAGCAGCTCTCCCATCAGATAATTTCTCCGTAAAGGAAGGGTCTTGATTCTGATTTCTTCCGCCTTCTCCGGTTCTTCCTTTCTGGTTAATTCCAGATCAGCGTCAGTTATATTTTTTCCGTTTACTTCGATAACTTTTACTGCCTGTTTATATCCTCCCTGTTCTGGTACCTCAATGCTGTAGGTTCCATCCTTTAAATTTTTAAATGCATAGGACCCGTCTTCTCCGGTTTTTGCAGCCTCAGAAGGACTTGCAATGGTTATGTCTCCGCCGTTATAGAGATTGACCTCCAAATCTGCCACACCGTTTTCTTTCTCAGTTATAATACCGGAAATTGTATAATATGTCTCGGCATCCTTCTCCGGCACCAGACTGATGAAGCTTAATACCGGGTCGGCTGATCCTGTTTTCTCCACACGGACAACCACATGACTTGTATCATTCCCTCCAGGTACGGTGAATTTCAGTTCCTGTACCAGGTTCTTATCGTACTGTTCCAGGATAAAATCTTTGGAAGCCAGTTTATCTTCCATTCCTGTCTCATTTTTCTTTCCTGCAGAAAGCCTGATCCCCCGTTTCGTATTCCACCATTCCTGATATCCGGTATAAACGGTATACTCTCCCGGTGCTAAGTCAAATGCATATTCAATGGGTTGGTTTTTTTCCGCCCACCAGCCGTTTCCATATAAATCATGGCCGGAATATCGTCCAAACGCAGTGCCCTCGGTCCCCATATATCCGGCATGGTTTTCTTCCGTATACGCCTGATCCGGTTCCATGTTCCGCAGCCCAGGGGCTTGTTCCATCATTAAATCAAAATATTCCGAAGTTTCCGCGCCGCAGTCAAAGAACCATCTGGTATTCCGGTTAAGGATTGTTGCCGTATGACTTATCCTTCTTCCCTGTTCTTTAAGTGTTCCGTATACCGTATATTCTCCAACAAACGGACGGGTTTCATCAATGTCATCCCATTTGACAGGCGCATCGCTCCATGTTTCGTTACCGGTTTTTGCATCAACGGTACCAGGCAAAGCCTCTTCCAGTTCTGCCAGTGAAGCGAACTGCTCCGGAATCTCCGAAGTGATACAGACAAGTCCCTTATTGTCCAGTTCATCAAGTGTCCAGTTGCTGTAAGGCCGTAATACCAGGCGGCCTCCCTCCATGAATTCCACAGGCAGCCATACGTAGCGGGATTCGCTTAAATCATCGGCATTCCACCGGTCACCCATGTAAATATACTTTCCAGCCTCTGCATCCACAGGAAATACACAGGTACTCTGGGTGTAAAAGGTCTTATTGGAATTGGCTCCTTCACAGGGATCTCCCATGTCTTTCCACGGTCCCAGCGGATGATCAGCCACCGCATACTTTGCCTCATTGGGCGACCAGCCGGTGCAGCCGGAGTTAATCATATAGTATTTCCTGTTGTATTTAAACATGGCCGGGGCTTCTCTGGACCAACCTTTGAAGTTGGTGGTAAAATGCACTCCCTGCACCCCATCGTCTTTGGGAACCACCAGACCGGTATAATCCTCGTTCAGCCTGGAAATAAACGTTGTCTTATTACCCTGGGAGGAATAGATCACATATGCCGTCTTATCTTCATCGTCATCCACAAACAGGTTCATGTC
This sequence comes from [Clostridium] saccharolyticum WM1, assembly GCF_000144625.1. Lineage (NCBI taxonomy): Bacteria > Bacillati > Bacillota > Clostridia > Lachnospirales > Lachnospiraceae > Lacrimispora > Lacrimispora saccharolytica. The sequence goes on from NC_014376.1 coordinate 2,829,977, forward strand.
ACGCACGGAGCCTAAATGATTCCCGTCAAATCCCTGGTCGTCGCTGCTTACGTAGTTTAAGTCATAGGAGCCTAACAGCTTATATGGTCCCCCGGGCCTGTCAGCGATGGCTACACCTGCTTTAGCCTTACCATAATCCGCATCACTCCAAGGGGTCCTGCCATCCGCATGGAACCATATGACGTATTTATCCGTCTTCTCGTTATAAATCATTTTCGGACGCTCAATCACACAGTTATTCTTATCCAGGTCAATGAATACTTCCTGCTTCTTTTCCTGGCTGTAGTCCCTATACACTTCCTTAAAATACGGGTCTGTTTCAAACTCATCCATGTGTTCCATCGTCCTCAGCACCACGCCCTCATCCTTCCAGTTATAAAGATCTTCCGAGGTATAAAGGTGGATGCCCCCTACCGGACGGTAATCATATGTCTTATCTTCGCCGATCCAGTAATATTTTGTCTCTCCATCTACCGTAAGCTGCTGAATCTGTCCGCCGTGTGCCTGAATCTGTACTCCGTTGGTATCGTAATAGGGCGCCCCCTCCACTCCTGTGATGGAATCGTATTCTTTGCGGCTGACCAGTCCGGCAAACGCTTCATACAATGTAAAATACATGTTCCGGATCTCTTCCCTGTCCTCTGTGCTTTTCTCTATGAGATTTTTCGCATTCTCTCTTACCATCCGGAAAGCGGCAAGACTCTTTTCCGTCCAGTTTCTGCCTTCTTCTGCCTGATCCACTGTTTTCTCCATCTTCGTAAGTGTATTCCGAAGCATATCCATGGTATATTCCGGCACAGCCTTAACAATAAGGTAACTTAAGATTGGATCTCCATACTGGTTGGTTCGTTTGGGGCTGTGTACCATTACATTCAGTTCCCCATCCGTTACTTCCGCCGCATATTGTTTTTCAATCAAGGTCTCCTTCTGCAAATTGACCGATGCCCCTGCTGTTCTTCCCTCCAGCTTCACATCAACATCCCGGGCACTCCATGGGTTCATAAAGCCCGCAGTTACCTGGTAATCTCCGGCCGGAAGGGCAAAACTGTATTTCAGCCCGCTTTTTTCCCTGTCAAATACCACATCAGGGCTCATACTTACGCAAGTACCGCTGATGTCGGCTGCATCGGAGCCGTTTCTGTCCACTGCGCTGTATGCATCAGCTTCCGCATATCCCCATAAATTATTTTTCAACGGATCCTTCCCATACCTTTGATCCACAACGGACTGCATGAGTCCCAGCTTATACCCTGTGGGCACAACCGACGGATCAGGGGTCCCGCAGTTGACCAGATAGAGGATATAATCATTTGCAGCCAGCTCTTCTTCCGTAAATTCTTTCCCTTTTGCTAAGGCATTCAAAGCATCAATAACCGCCTTTGCAGAGCGGTCAGAACCGGCCTTTGTAGACATCGGGGCGGTCAGCTGACCATAGCCTGCCATAACAGCAGCATCAAGTGCTTCCAGCAAAGAGGCATCACATCCTGTCCGGTTTAAGGTCCGGGCCTGGCCAAGGGCGGATATCAGCAGTGAATGGTCTATCTTCTGATGGACATCAAAGTAGCTTAGCACCGGATCCGCACCGCCGTTTTTCGAAACCCTGAAAACCACCTCAGTCTTCTCAGGAACATCCAATGATGCAGAAACCACTGCCTCCGGATTCCCGCCTGTCACAGTTACGGCTCCCAGTTCCCTGGTATCTGTGTTTCCATCTGCCGTAATGAAAGAGGCGCTGATTTTCATGGGACGGCTCTGTCCCCACCATTCCTGGAAACCGAAGTCCACCGTATAGCTTCCTGTCTCCAGAGGCATTTTATAAACTATGTCCTGATTCTTATAGGCATACCAGCCATTCTCGTACTTATCCCTTGTTTCAGAGGAATGAGATCCGTAAACTTCTGCATACCCCCAGCCTCCGTCCAAGTATTTTTGATCCGCAGAATCGTTGTAAAGGCCGAGATGATTCTTCAGTTTTTTGAAGGTATCGGATTCCTGATTGTTACAGTCAATAAAATACTGTAAATTCTGAGGAACCACCAGCACCTCTGCACTGACTCCCAGGGCATATCCTTCCACGTTGCCCTTTATGGTCACACAAGTATACTCTTTGACATCAAAAGCTGCAGCGGATACCTTCCATTCCACCTCTCTCTCCACAGTATCTCCTTCCGGCGTGGTTCCTCTCACCCTGCGCGGCAGTTCGGGGACCACTCCCCTGACTGTGACATATTCCTGAAACTTTTCGATGTCAACCAGTTCATCACTTGCTATTTTTTTGATCTTGATCCAGTTCATAAGAGGATCGCACTGAGGATCAATATTGCCTTTGGAACGCACTGCTTTTATGGTGAGAAGCCCATCTTCCCCAACCGCAGCATGATATATTTTCACGGTCTGGTCATATGGTACAAGTGTATCCATCTTCTCTCCCTGAATCATAATATCCTGACTGCGTTTGCTGTTATTCCACGGATCATCCATCCCTACTTCAACGGTATAGGCTCCCTCATCTAACTGGAACCGGTATTCCAAGCCTTTCTCCGCCTCATCTCTTCCGTCATACCGTAAGCTGTCCCACTCGGACCTATCCTCACCGGTATGGCCATATGCCTTGTTATCCGTATATCCCCAGGTCTTGCCGGTTACTAGGTCCGGGCCGTAGGCCTGGTCCAGAATGCCGTTATCAAGGCCAAAAGACTGGCCAGCCTTAAGTACACGAGGCTGTCCCGTACCGGCATTTACAAAATAACACAGACCATCCTCCCCCGCAGTCGGACGACCGCTTTCCGTTGGGGAAACAGATCCGTCATTTCCTCTCACACGGACCAGGTAATCCATACCGTTTATCAGGCCCCCAAGAACTGCGGTCCCGTTTTGTGCTGATTTACTCACCGTCATATTCTCCGGAGAAGTGCCCCATTCCACGGTATAATCCGAAACCCCCTCCACACCTTCATATTCCACAATTAATTTTCCATTGTGGGCTGCAATATTCGTAATCCGCGGAGCCTTCCCGGCCAATTCCCCGTTAATGATTTCCGCATATTCCAGTACAGCTTCCGGTGCTTTTGCCGTCTGGATGTCTTCCATGGTTATGGTGACCGTGTGATCCCCTTCGCTCATGGCAGGCGTTCTATAGAGCAGGCTTCCCCTCACTTCTGATGGGGAATTGGTGCTGATACTAATGGGATCTCCTCCATCAACGGTAACCGTAAGATTTGCGCCCTCAGGAGACTTCTTTCCATAGATTGCCGCCTGTGTTCCAGCAAAGCGAAAGCTGGCAGAGGAACCTTTTGTGGTTGTGTATTTTTCCTGGATGTTCCAGCCATCCTTCCAATCACCGGAATATGTAAATTTGTTAAGATCCGAGGCGCCTGATAAAGCCGTATCATCGGTGGACTGGATATCGCATTCCACGATTTTCTTATAACCATTGCTGTCCAGGAGCGCCCTGCCATCCTTAGCCGTGATCACATAGGTGGACACGGAATTCCCAGGTAATGAAACGGGGAGAACCCTTCTCTCCAGCGTCCCCTCCTGTACCAGCCGGCAGTTTTCAGAGTCGCTGGTTCGGTAAAGCTTCACATCGGATCCATTGGGAAGCATAGTTAGATCCACACTGGTGTTCCTTGTGCCTGATGTAAAATTCTGTGCAACAATGACCAGGACCTGCTTATCCGGTGAAATGGCCGCACACATATTGCCATCCCCTATTTCCACCATGGTATATCCGGACTTTAAGAATTTGCTGTACTGCATCATGGTGTAAAACTGTTTTGTCACGGCAAAATATCCTGCTTCCAGGACATCTGTCTTCACATTTCCATTGCTGTCAAATAAATTGGTATGATATCCTTTTACCGGCCCATGGTCTTCAAATACATAATGAATCGGGCCCCAGCTGCTGTTGGTCTGGATACACTCATATTCACTGTCAGCAGCCAGCCACATAATCCAGGCGGATGCCTGCATCTTCTTGATATCGGCCATGATTCCCTCACTCTGGTCCTTTGCGTTGACCGCCCACATAGAATCGTGGGAACCCCTGCCGTGGGTGCCCCCGCCCTTTGTGACTTCGGACATCCAAAGCCCTTTGTCGTAGGATGCAGCCAGCTTTCTTATCTGTTCCCGCTCACGGTCACTGCCGCTATAGGTATGAGCACTTATGACCGCCATATCCTTTCTGGTTTGTGCATCCAGTTTTTTAAAGGAATTAATGGCGTTCCATAGGGCAGTCTCATCCGTACCGGTCAGTTTGACATTTTTTAATTGTTCCTGGTCCAACGCCTTTTTCATCTCCTGGTACGCCTTGATCTGATGGGAGCCCGGTCGGAAAATACAGCCTTCCTGCTTGGTACTGCCGTTGATCCAGTAATTCGTATCCGGCTCATTTAAGGGTTCCACAAAATCCACGCCTGTGTTGTACTTGCTTTTTAAGTCTTGATCCAGCCATTTCACTGCCCGCGCCAGATACGTTGCAAAATCGTCGTAGCAGTCATCTCTTAAATTCTCTTTCTCCCACTCGTAACCACCTGTGGAGCTGCCTGATTTGGTCATGTAGTAGGGCGGGGAATTGGAAAATACTTTATTTATGATGTCACCTTCCGATGCCCGCCAATGATTGGCCTGCTCCAGCATCCAGATCTGTCCGGCATCATTCATTTGTCCTGATTCCTTGCCGTAAAATTCCTCTTCCTTAAACATACCCTTGCCATCAACCGTGCCGAACATGTCCTTGCTCCAGCCTGGCACAAGCCCTTCCACCCGTTTAATGGTCGTATCCGGCTTATCACCCCCGCCCACGTTATACCGGACAATGTTCAGGTTTAAATATTCCGGGGAAAACACAAGCTCCGCGATCTCCTCACGGTCGGGCCTGCCATTTCCGTTAGTATCCCGGTCTCCGGCAGAACCAATGATATTTCCCCACCAGCAAAGAGAGGTCCCCCAACCCTCTAATGTCTGGTAATGTACCTGCGGGTCCAGTGCAATTTCCCCTATAAAACTGGATTCCGATACAGGCACCGTTTGCGCGGCTGCCGGAAATGGTACCCCCGACAAAGCCATAGGCACAGCTAAAAAAGCGGCCACACCACGTTGAAACAGACCAAATTGTTTCATAAATTCCTCCTCCTGAAAAAATTATTCGACAAGAATAAGAATATCAGTTGATGAATTGGAAAAATATGACATAAGGTTGTATAACTTGATCTATGGTCAGTTAATTTCTCCTTATTTACCATTTATCATATAAAAAAATGCCCTCCTTGCAGCAAATAGTTTTATTCCTTTTACTATTTACCACAAAGGGAGCATATCTTCCGATGCTGTTTTATGATTGTCATGCAAAACCAAAATATCTCATAATACCTAAAAAAATGCCATATGCAAATCCATACTGGTCATCACGCAGCTTTTCAGCATCCATAATATTGCTTAAGTACGCCAATTCCACAAGGTTGGCCGGCATATTGGCATTTCTTAATACATACAGGGAAGGGTTTTCCCTGATCCCGTTATTCGCCGTTCCTGCCACCTGGTTTATGCCTTCCATGATCTGCTCTGCCAGCCACTGTGCCTGGGTATAAAATTGGTAAATATATACCTCCGTACCATGGATTGCAGGGTTTGGATTCAGATTGCAATGAATGCTGATAAAATAGTCGGCCGGCCATCCATTGGCCAAGGCAACTCTCTGAGCCAGGCTTGTGGTATTATTGGTGCCTAGTACGGTAGTAGGTTCAGGCCTGGATACCCGTGCATCAAACCTTGGATCACTGTTTAACAGATTTTGAAGATAAATCCCCACCTGATAATTGATCTCCGATTCATTTAACCCATTTGCCGTTGCCCCGCTGTTAAAGAATCCGCTGGGATTATGACCTTGATCAATAAATATTTTAATAGCCATATAAGAATTTCCTTTCCTGCTTCACTATAATAAATATATGACTTATTACGGCAAATGTCACATTTCAATAGGTATTTTGGTTATTTTCACATACAAAACCCGTCTTTTCCTAGCAGATCCTCGGCAGCCCCTCACCGTATAGCAAATCAATGGTCCGGTTACCCAGCAGCCGGGTTTTCATTGTCACACCCCTCCCTTCCAGAACAGTCCCGATGATTCTGGCGTTTTTCCCATACTTGCTTTTCCTGATTGCCTGCAAAGCCTTTTGGGCCTGATTTTCCGGTACAACGGCTATCATTTTCCCTTCATTTGCCATGTAAAGGGGATCCAGACCAAGGATATCACAAAAACCTTTCACCTGGGTGCTGATTGGCAGGGCTTCCTCCCATATCTCCACTCTGCAGGAGGATTGATCCGCTGCCTCATGAAGAACCGTGGCAAGGCCGCCCCTTGTAACATCCCTCATACAATGGATCCTGATGTTTTCATCAAGAAGATTTTTTACGATGGAAGTAAGAGGTCCGCAATCACTTGCAATCTGATTTTCAATCCCCATCCGGTGCGAAAGAATGGCTGCATGGTGTTCTCCTAAATTGCCGGAAAGAATAACTGCGTCTTTGGGCCTGCACTTTGAAATACTGATACCTTCTTTCCGGATCTCCCCTATTCCCGACGTATTGATATAGATTCCGCCGCTTCCTTCCACCACCTTCGTATCACCGGCTACGATCCTTACTCCGGCTTCTCTGGCTGCCAGGGCCATGGAAGAGGCAATTTTCTCAATGATCTCAAGCTCCGCCCCCTCTTCTATAATGAAGCCTGCTGTCAGATATCTTGGAACAGCCCCCATCATGGAAAGATCATTCACAGTTCCGCATACGGCAAGCTTACCAATATCTCCCCCTTTAAAAAATAAGGGAGTGACCACAAAGGAATCCGTTGTATAAGCAATCTTCCCTTTGATGTTCAAAACAGCGGAATCTTCCAGTTTATTCAGAGTTTTATTATTAAAATGCTTTAAAAATACTTCCGTGATGAGATTACCGGTCTGCTTTCCCCCGCTGCCGTAGGACATGTCGATTTTCATGGCTTCCGCTCTCCTTCCATTCTCTTTCTTTTACTCCTTTTGGCTCAGAAATTCTGGTACCAGATGCCGCAGGCCCCTTCCTGGGATACCATACAGGGACCTATGGCATGTAGTGGGGTGCAGGCAGTTTTAAACAGGGGACAGTCCGGCGGATTTATCCGGCCAAGAATTACATCCGAACACTTACAGCCAACCGGCATATGCTCTTCCCTCTCTTCTTTCTTACGTCCTGCATCGTAGATCCTATATTCTTTTCTAAGCCTTAAGGCTGACTTTTCTATAACCCCGATTCCTCTCCATAAGCCATCCCCAGCTTCAAAATATCGGTTAATGAGTGCAGCCGCCTTCTGGTTCCCTTCCTCTGTCACGGCACTGGCATAAAGGTTTTTCACCTCAAAGCACTGCTTTCTGGTCTGGAGCAGGATCTCATATACGGCTGCAAGGATGTGCTCTCCTTCAAATCCAGCGATTACAAATGGCTTTTGATATTGAAAGGCCAGTTTCCTGTAAGCTCCGCAGCCTGTAATCACACTCACATGTCCTGGGCTTAAAAATCCGTCGATGGCTTTTTCCTTTTCACAGAGAAAGGAAAGGGCCGGTACAATGGTTTTTATGGAGGTCATAAGCTTCAGGTTTTCGATCTTTCTCTGCAGGATTTCCTCTAGAAGCAGAGCATAAACAGGAGCAGTGGTTTCAAATCCCACTGCTGCAAAAACATACTGGATCCTCCTGTTTTCCTCTGCTTCCCCAATGGCAGTAAGGGGAGAATAGAGAATTTTCACCCTCCCTCCGGCTGCCTTGGCCTCTGTCAGGCTCATCCTGCTTCCCCTGACCTTCATCATATCCCCGAAGGTAAGCACGCAATGATTTTCCTTTAAGGAGTATTCCGTCAGTTCATCTATGTAGGCGGAAGAGGTGACGCAGACCGGACAGCCCGGCCCAGAAATCAGCTGGATCCTGGGTGAGATTATGGTCCGGATGCCGTTCTTAAAAATGCTGGCCGTATGGGTCCCGCATACCTCCATAATTTTTACCGGCCTGCCGCCATAATTTTTCAGTTCATGGATCACCTGGTCGATCATATTTTTATCCCTCCTCCTGAAACTGGGAAAATATGGTAAGGATTTCTTTGGCCGTATCCTCCATTAAAACTTCAATAACGCAGCCGGCATGTATGAGGACATAATCACCCACTTTCGTATCCACCAGTCTTATGTTGGCCTCGGTAATATTATCCATAATGTTAATCTTTGCGTAATCCCCCTTTATTTGAATCACTTTTCCCGGAACTGCAACACACATGGCATCCTGTCCTTTCCAAATCCCTAATCCCGGATTTTAAATATTCATTTCCCAGATAAGCCTGACCCAGGCTCAATCCTCCGTCGTTAGGAGGAACCGCCGAATTCAAATAGACAAAAAACCCATTTTTCTTTAATAGTCCGATGGTATGCCTGGTCAGCAGGGCATTTTGAAAAACACCTCCGCTTAACGCTACGGTGTTGCTTAAATATCGGCTCCCCAGCCTTTTGCAGACAGAGGCCACTGCCTGTGCCAGGGCAAGATGAAAGCCAAGGGCCAGGGCGCCTGTCTCTGCTCTGTTTCTCATGGTGCAAAGAGTCTCGAAAACCGGCCGGGGATCTAATGTAAGGACATCGTCCTGCTCCTTTATTCCAAACGAAAGACTGACCGGCTTTACCCGGTTTCTTTCCCCCAGCACTGCCTCCCTTTCCAGCAATACGGCACATTCTCCCTCATATCGGTTCTCATGCCCGATATTTAAGACAGACGCTGCCCCATCAAACAGACGCCCTACGCTGGAAGTCAATACCCTATTGATATTATGCTCCAGGGCGGCTTTTATCACCTCCAGCCTTTCATCCTCAATATAAGCGGTAAGCCCTGCGTGAAGCAGACAGCAGGAAGCTGTTTTCCTGGCATCTCTCATGGAGCTATCTCCTCCCAGAATGGGAAACATGCTTACATGACCCGCCCTTATGAAATCAATCCCTTCACAGACAAGAAACTCTCCGCCCCATATGCTCCTGTCCGTCCCGCAGCCAGTTCCGTCAAAGGCAACTCCGATCACAGGCCCCTTTAAATCATGCTCGGCCATGACGGAAGCGACATGGGCATGATGGTGCTGCACCTTAAGGACGGGCAGACCAAGAGCTTCTGCAAAACGTGCTGAATGGTAATTGGGATGGAGGTCACAGACCGCCAGACCCGGGGTAATTCGAAGAAGTCTTGTCAGATCTTCATAGGATCTTTGAAATTCCTTTCTAACTGCCTCTTCCTCCAGGTCCCCGAAATGCTGGGATACCACTGCATTCCCCTTCTGGCAGAGGCAGAATGCCGCTTTTAGATCCCCTCCTGCCGCAAAGATCCCGGTCTTTGTCCCGCCTTCCCCCTCTTCCCTGCTTCCCTCTCCCCTAGATAAAAAAACTGGATAAGGAACATAGCCTCTGCTTCTTCGGATGAGCTGGGGCATGCCTTCTATGATCCTTGCAACGGAATCATCCACTGAACGTACGATCCTTCTTTGGTTATATAATACACCATCCAGATAGGGCGACGAGAGAGCCAGCATGGATTCGTCCTCCCGAATAATGGGCTGCCCGGCAATATTGGCGCTTGTCATGATCAGGGGGCCCAGCCTTTTTGTCAGCATATGCTGGAGTGGAGTATAAGGAAGGAAAGCCCCGCAATAAATGCTTTCATTGGAAACAGAGGGTGCCATGGTATCTTGTTTTATGGAAAGCAGTACGATGGGCCTTGCTTTTGATTCCAGCAGCGCTTTTTCTTCCGCAGAGACCAGGCAGCACCTGCTTATTTCCTGGATTCCGGGAAACATAACTGCAAAAGGCTTTTCCTCTCTCCCCTTTAATTTGCGAAGACGTTTTACCGTATCCTCCCGGAAAGGGGAGCAGACCAGATGAAAGCCTCCAATTCCTTTCACTGCAACGATCCCTCCCTTTGACAGCACGGTCAAAGCCTTTTCAAAGGCCTCCTTTTCCTTTCGCTCCATAGGACCATTTCCCTTATGGTGATAGATCAGGTAAGGGCCGCAGTCATTGCAGGAAACGGTCTGGGCATGAAAACGCCTGCCTGCAGCCCATGTGTATTCCTTCTGACATTCGCTGCATAAGGGAAAATCCTCCATGGTTGTCCGTTTTCTGTCATAGGGCAGTTCCTCCATTATGGTATATCTGGGTCCGCAGGAGACACAGCTGATAAATGGATTCCCATATCTTCTGTCCGACTCTTCGGATAGCTCTCTTAAGCATTCCGGGCATACCGGAAGATCCGGAGGAATCACCGATATTTCGCCCATGGATTCACTCTTCAAGATGGCAAAATCCTCAAGATCCATAAAAGGGATTTCTTCTGCTTCCATCTTCATGATTTCATGGCCGCCCTTTTTGTTATCCTTAAGGTCAGCCAGGAACCGGCCGATCAAATCGCTTTCAGACTGGGCCACGATCTCCACATAACCGCCTACGTTGCGCACCAGCCCTTTTATCCCGTACTCTTTTGCGGTACGATAAACAAGGGGACGGAATCCAACCCCCTGCACAATTCCATATACCCTTATTTGTTCTGTCATGATCTTGTTTTTTCCATCTTCCATTCCACTACCTTTTTATCGCCTTCTTCCGTCTTACCGGATTCAACACCGGGGCTGTTTGATTCAAAGCCCGGACTCCCTTCATAAAAAAGTTCTCGTCAAAATCAATATATGGGAAAAGGTCACATTTCGTAATCGTAATAACCCATTTCTCTTCTCCTGATTTGTTTCTCTCCATATCCTATGATATTTCCCTAAATTTATTTCTATTTTATATCATGTTTTTTGTGGTAAAATAGTATATAACGAAATGATAAAAAGGAGGTACTATATGGAACAGAAACTCCCAACCACCATTGATGAGTACATCACTGGACAAAACCCGGAAATACAGCCCCTCCTGGAAAAGCTGTACCAGACCATAAAAAAGGCGGCACCGGAAGCAGGGGAAAAGATCAGTTGGGGAATGGCTACATTCGTTCATCACGGCAATCTGGTACATTTTTCCGCAGAGAAAAAGCACATCGGATTTCACCCGGCCCCCACCGCTATTGATGCCTTTCAAGAAGATTTAAAGGAATACCGCTGTTCAAAAGGCACCGTCCGGTTTCCCTATGACAAGCCTCTGCCTCTTGAGCTTATAGGCAAAATGGTCCGTTTCCGGGTGGCTGAACAGGAGGCACTATTGGAAGAAAAAAAAACGGGAAAAACAATGGAAAAACAATTACGGCCCCGGTGCCCCATGCCTGACGATGTGATGGCAGAGCTTCAGAAAGAGGGGTTGACTAAGGCCTACGACGCCCGGCCGCCGTATCAGAGAAATGATTATCTCGGATGGATCACCAGGGCTAAGCGCCCGGAAACCCGGCGAAAGCGTATGGATCAAATGCTGGATGAGCTGCGTTCCGGCGATGCCTATATGGGCATGGCTTATACCACTAAAAAAATTACTAAGGCCGGACCTTCTTAACCGGCCTTTTTTCTTTCCATATCATTTCTTAATAATTCTTAATTCCCTTAAATTTCATTGTTATTTAATTTATAAATGATATAATTTTCCATATTTCTATACAAAAGTATCAAGAACATATCCCTGCATTACAGTGGAATCTTAACAAGAATGGAAGGATTCTCTGATTTTACCCTTATAAAAGCAGAAAAGGAGGTTGCCGGCCCATGAGTACAGCACAGCAGATACTGGTAGTAGATGACGATGCAGACATCCGGGAAGTTCTCCGCATTCAGCTGGAGAACAAAGGCTATTCCGTATGGGAAGCGGTTAACGGAAACGATGCGGTGGCCGCTGTCTCAGAAAATCCTGATATTGACCTTATTATATTAGACATCATGATGCCCGGCTTATCGGGAATCGATGCCTGTACCCAGATCCGGAAGATAACTTCCGCTCCTGTATTGTTTTTAACGGCAAAATCAAAAGAAAGCGATAAAACGGCGGCCTATGAAAACGGCGGCGATGATTACCTTGTAAAACCTTTTTCCCAGGCAGAGCTTCTTATGAAGGTCCGCTCTCTTTTAAGAAGATACGTAGTCTATAAAGGGAAAACTGAACCTGTTTTTAATCTTTCAGAAATCCGCATCCAGGATATTCTGATTGATACCACGTACCGTTTTGTTTACCGGGAAAATCAAAAAATTGAGCTTACGGATACAGAGTTCCAGGTTTTGATGTATCTGGTCAGAAACAGAGGCAAAGCAAAGGATGCACAGGCGATCTATGAAGGCGTTTGGAACGATAGGTTCCTCCCTTCTTCCACCAATACGGTCATGGTACACATATTAAAGCTCCGGAAAAAACTGGAACTGGATTTTAATAATCCTGCCATTATACGAACCGTTTGGGGAAAGGGCTATCAAATCGATGAAGCATAAATGGATTTCATCTTTAAGGTATAAGCAGATATTTGTATTAATCTTTGGGGCGGTGGTCAGTTTTGGAATGTATTTTGCCGCACAGGCCTTTGGGGATTATTTAATATCCAGGAACCATATGAATGAAGAGGCTGCATGGAAGAGGCTGACCAATTATCAGAACTCTTTTGAAAATTACATCAATAAATACCAGGTATCCGTAAAAAACGTAAGGTCGATTTCCAAGTGGGTGAAGAATCATAAATACGTTTATGTAACCATTTTTAACGGCAATGAAATCATTTATGAATCCGGCTACTGGAATGATGCCTATGCCTCCTATGATACGGCCACCATTAGGGATATTGCCTTCAGCGACGGAACCTATTCCGTTTCTATTATTGATTCATCGGAAATAAAGTGGTATAACCTGGTAACTTATGCTTCGTGGGGTGTGTTTTTCCTGTTTCTGTTTGTAATCCTGATTTTTTATAACCACCGGATCATTGCACGGATCATGCTGTTGTCAAGGGAGGTTTCCCTGATTGAAAAAGGGGATTTAGAGCAGCCCATCTTTTACAAAGGCAATGATGAAATCTCTTTGCTGGCAAAAAATGCAGATAACATGAGAAATTCCTTAATTACAAGATATCAGAGTGAGAAGGAGGCCTGGGAGGCAAACAGTGAGCTGATCACATCCATATCCCACGACATCCGGACCCCCCTTACTTCCCTCATCGGCTATCTGGAGATATTGGATTCAAAAAGCTATCATTCGGAAGAACAGTTTGATAAATACATAAAAAGCTGCAAAGAAAAATCCATTCAGCTAAAAGACCTTTCGGACCGGCTCTTCCAGTACTTTCTTGTATTCGGAAAGGAACGGATCCTGATGCAGATGGATACTTTTGATGCAAAGATCCTGCTCCAGCAGCTTTTTATGGAATACGTGTTTGACCTTGGCAATCTGGGTTTTAATGTGAAAACAGAATTTGTGGAGCAATCCTGCAGCATAACTGCTGATATCCAGTATCTGAGGCGGTTGTTTGATAACCTGTTTTCCAATGTTAGAAAATATGCAGGAGTTGATGGGCCGGTCATTGTCAACAGCCATATCGCTGGCAATGACCTGATTATCACTGTCACCAATGAAATCCGCAGGGACAGCACGTTTTTGGAAAGCACCAATATCGGACTGAAAACCTGCCAGAAAATAGCAGAACAAATGAACGGAACCTTTGAGATAGAAAAAAACGGAACTGATTTCACGGTCCGGGTAACATTTCCTTTGGAATCCGTCAGAGAGGAGTAACAATCTATGAGAAACGTACTGGAGTATCTGGAACACTCCGCAAGGATATTTCCGGATAAAATTGCCGCGCAGGATCAGGTTACCGGCTGCTCTTATAAAGAACTGTTATTGAATGCCAAACGGATAGGCAGCTTTCTTTCCGGTTTTGAATCACCGGGTAATCCTGTTGTTGTTTTTATGGATAAAAGCGTGGAGGCTTTGACAGCCTTCCTGGGAATCGTATACGCCGGATGCTTCTATGTTTTCATCAGCCCGGGGCAGCCGGTCCCCCGCATAAGGCAGATCATGGAGGTCCTTAAAGCAGGCACCCTCATCACCATGGGGGAACCGAAAGCCCTGGCGGAAGATATGGGATTTACCGGAAATCTCCTGGATTACCATGAAATGATCCATGGGGAGATAAAGGAAGAGGACTTATCGCTCATCCGTGACCGGTCCCAGGACATTGATCCTTTGTACTGTAACTTTACTTCCGGTTCAACAGGAATTCCAAAGGGCGTGCTGGTCAGCCACCGGTCCGTCATTGATTTTATGGAATATTTTCCTTCCATGTTTGGCATAACGTCAGAAGATATTATCGGGAACCAGGCTCCCTTTGACTTTGATGTTTCTGTTAAGGATATTTATTCCACCCTTAAAACCGGGGCGACCATGGTCATGATCCCAAAGAAATTGTTTTCCATTCCCACAGAACTTCTGGATTACCTTTGGGAACACAAGGTAACTACCTTAATCTGGGCGGTCTCCGCCCTGTGCCTTATCGCCCAGCTTAAGGGTTTCACCTATAAAGTTCCTTCCAGAATCAATAAGGTCCTGTTCAGCGGAGAGGCTATGCCGGTAAAACATTTAGCAGTCTGGCAGAAATATCTTCCCGGTGCAAGGTATGTGAACCTATACGGACCTACGGAGATCACCTGCAACTGCACCTACTACCCTGTGGACCGAAAATTTGAAGCCCATGAAACTCTGCCCATTGGAAGAGCATTTCCCAATGAAAAGGTCTTCCTTCTGGATCAGGATGACAGGCTGGTCACGGAAAATGGCCGGATTGGGGAGATTTGCGTATCCGGAACCGCTCTGGCCCTGGGATATTATAATAATCCGGAGCAGACAAAACGGGTGTTTGTACAGAATCCGCTTAACACCCGCTACTTAGAAACCATTTACCGCACCGGTGATCTGGCATTCTACCAAGAGAAGGCAGGGCTATGCTTTGCCGGACGAAAGGATTTCCAGATCAAGCACATGGGGCACCGCATCGAGCTGGAGGAGATCGAAGCCGTCTTAAACAGCTATCCCCTCATTGAGCGGGCATGCTGCGTCTTTGATGATGAAAAAAACAAGATTACGGCTTTTTATGTGGGTAATATGAATGAAAGGGAGATTTCAATCCGAATGAGGGAATCCCTGCCGGTTTATATGATTCCCTCTGGGTTCTGCCCTCTGCCGGAATTGCCGGTCACTCCAAACGGAAAAATGGACCGAAAAAAATTATTGGAAATGGGGAAAGGAAAGCAGCCATGAACGAATCAAAATTTGACTATGCCATACATCAATACCAAACTCCCTTCTACATTTTTGATACGGATGTCCTTGCCCTTCAGATCAGAAAAATCCGGGATGTTCTTGGATCGGATGTAGAATTATGCTATGCCATGAAGGCCAATCCATTTGTCATCAGAGATATAGAGGGACTGGTGGAATCCTTTGAAGTCTGTTCCCCAGGGGAATTATCCATCTGTGAAAGAGCCGGTATCCACATGGAGAAAGTCGTCATGTCCGGCGTGTATAAGAAGCCTGAGGACGTGGAATATGCCTTAAAGCAGTATGGAAATAAGATCATTTATACCGCAGAGTCTCTCTCCCACTGGCAGACCCTTGCCTCCTGTTCGAAACGTCTTCAATTACCCGTCCGTGTACTCCTCCGCCTGACCAGCGGAAATCAGTTCGGCATGGATGAAAGCCTGATTAGACAGATCATTGCCATGGGTGCCCATGAATTTATCACAATCGAAGGGATCCAATACTTTTCCGGCACCCAAAAAAGATCTTTAAAGAAGCTGGAAAGCGAGCTGAACATGCTGGAACAGTTTTGCCAGGAATTAAATTCAGAATACGGCTTTCGGGTCAAAAGGCTGGAGTATGGTCCCGGTCTTCCCATCTGCTATTTTGAAGAGGAAAAGAAGGAAGAGGAAGAGATGTTAAATGGTCTTGCCGTTCTTCTGAAACACCGTTCCTTTGAGGGCAGGATCACACTGGAAATGGGGAGATACATAACCGCCTCCTGCGGTTCCTATGTGACCAGGGTGGCGGACCTGAAAACAAACAAGGGAGAGCCTTACTGTATCGTTGACGGAGGCATCCACCAGCTGACTTATTACGGACAAGTGCTTGCCATGAAAAAGCCGCCCATTCTACCTTTTCATGAACGGAAGGGAGAGGAAAAAAAATGGACGGTCTGCGGTTCTCTTTGTACTGCCAGTGATGTGCTGGTAAAGCAATACCCTTTTCAGGACCTGCAGCCGGGGGATCCGATTATTTTCCAAATGGCCGGTGCCTATTCGGTGACAGAGGGCATGGCATTATTTTTAAGCAGAGAGCTGCCCCAGGTACTGCTCTATTCTGCCAAAGAACACTTCCGTATTGCAAGACCTTGTATTCATACGGATGCATTTAATTACTTTTATTCATAAAGGAGACGAAAACCATGGAACAATTAATGAAAATCTTAAATGAAATCAACCCGGGAATTGACTATGAAACTGAGACAGGGCTCATTGACGGCGGACTTTTGGACTCATTTTCCATTCTCTCCCTCATTCCGGAATTAGAGGATGCTTTTGACATTGAGATCACACCCATAGACATGGTACCCGCCAATTTTAATTCCGCCAAAGCAATATGGAGCATGATCAGCCGGTTAAAAGAGGAATAGGCCATGGCTTACAACTCAATACTGTACCTTTTTATCTTTTTACCGGCTGTAATGCTGACCTATCAGCTTACGCCCCAGTGCCGCCGTTATAGAGTCCTGCTAGGTGCAAGCTATGTGTTCTTTCTCTCTTTTAGCGGAAGGCTGCTGGTGTACTTGCTTTTTTCCACTCTTTCCATTCATCATATGGGCCTATGGCTTGCTTCCTGTAAAAGAGACTATTTGTCAGCAGACCATGCAGTTGAGGATAAAAAGGCACAAAAGGCTGCTTATGAAAGCAAACGCCGGCAAATCTTATGGCTTGGGATCGGATTGCAGCTTGCTATTCTATTGATTTTAAAATATTCCGGCTTTTTTCAGGAGAATTTAAACATAGTGTTAAAGGCTCTGTCCTTTCCACGGCTTTTGCCTTCCATAAATTTTGCCCTGCCCATTGGAATCTCCTTCTACACCCTCCAGGCAATCTCATACCTGACTGACGTTTATTATGAGAAAATACCGGCAGATGACAACTTAGGAAGGCTTGCTTTGTACCTCTCCTTTTTTCCGGCTCTTCTGGAAGGCCCGATCTGCCGTTACTCTCAGACTGCAGAAGTCTTATACCAGGGCAATCCTCTGGAATATGGGAAGGTTACCCGGGGCTTACAAAGAATCCTATGGGGGTTGTTTAAAAAGCTTGTGATTGCGGACCGCCTCAACATTCTTGTAGAAACAGTGTTTGACACCCCCAATCATTACGGAGGCATCATCGTCATTGCCGGAGCTGTTTTATACACCTTTCAGCTATATGCTGATTTTTCCGGCTGCATTGATATGACCATTGGTACCGGAGAAATGTTTGGGGCTGTCATTCCGGAAAACTTCCGGCAGCCATTTTTCTCTAAAACTGCATCGGAATTCTGGAGACGGTGGCATATAACCCTTGGCGGCTGGTTAAAGGACTATATCTTTTACCCCTTATCCTTAACCAGATTCGTCAAAAAGCTGGGAAGGCATTCCCGGGCCAGATTTGGAAAACATCTGGGGCAGAACCTTGCTTCCTTCCTCCCCTTGTTTGGTGTCTGGATGCTAAACGGACTATGGCACGGAACCGGATGGAACTACATTTTCTTTGGTATGTATTACTTTGTCCTCATTATGACAGGAAATTTATTAGAGCCTGCGGTCCAGAGGGTCACGGATCGTCTGAGGATTCCCCGGTCCAATCCCTTATACCGGGGAGTCCAGACCGGAAAACTGCTTTTGATTGTATTCACGGGAGAATTGTTTTTCAGGGCAAAGGACCTGACCACCGGCATAAATATGTTCCTGTCCGTTTTCACCGGATTCCGCTTGTCATCGGTTACAGACGGTTCTCTCCTTAAGCTGGGGTTGTCCCTGGCGGATTTTGTTGCCCTGTTCCTTGGTTTTATCGCGGTTTACACGGTAGATACCATTCATGAGAACGGAATCTCTATCCGGGACAGAATATCCGGCTGGAATATACTGGCCCGCTGGAGCTTTCTTTACGCCGCCATCCTGGTTGTCATTCTTCTCGGAGCTTACGGCGACGGGTATTTACCGGCTAAGCTGATTTATGCCGGATTTTAAGGAGTGATCGGATGCAAACCAGAAACAGAATAAAATCAATTATATTTTTGACCGGGCTTTTCATTTTATTGTATGTTGCTTCCTACCTGCTTCTTCCCTATAACAATATGGAGGACAGCTTGTATAAAAAGGCTAATGGGATCCTGAAGGAACCAAAAGATACCATTGACTATGTATCCATCGGCGACAGCGAATGCAGCGCCAGCATTTCCCCCATGGAAATCTGGAACTCTTATGGTTATACAGGATATAACTGCGGCGTACCCAGCCAGCAGCTTCAGGACACTTATTATCTGCTGGAGCGTCTCTTGAAAAACCAGTCTCCGAAGGTAGTTTTTCTGGAAACCAATGCATTTTACCGGGATTTCAAATACATCAACGCCCTTGAAACCGCCATTGACGATACAGTGAAAAAAATATTTCCCATTTATAAATACCATAACAGCTGGAAATATTTCCACTTTTATATGCTGAAAAGCCTGGGACAAAAGGCAAAGCAGGAACCGGCTACCATTTACAAGGGATATCAGTACAGCGCAATCGTAACCCCATACAAAAGCGGACCTTATGTTACGGAAACAGACGATGTTTATGTGATTGATGAGCAGCCCCTATTATACTTAAATAAAATCACCGCCCTGTGCAGGGAAAAGGGCATTCAGCTGATCCTGTACAGCGCTCCCTCGCCAAAATGCTGGTCCTATTCCAAGCACAATGCAGCTGCGGCTTTTGCCAATGACAACCAACTGACTTACCTTGACTTAAATCTGGATATTGATGCTCTGGGTATTGACTGGACAAAGGATTCCAGGGATGACGGTGATCACTTAAACTACTTTGGGGCTGTAAAGGTATCCGCCTACATCGGAAACTATCTACGGAAACACACAGACTTCATCGACCACCGGAAGGATGCTGGCTTTGAGAGCTGGAACCGGGAACTGAACAATTATCTAAAGCTGACAAATGAGAATTAACGCTAAAAGAGCATTGGCACCGGTAAAACAGAACGGCCCAATGCTCTTATAGCTATCTAGGGTCTATGACGCCTTGAACAATCAGGTTTGTATGTAGTAAGACATAAAATCCGCCAGCTTATTGCATGCAGACTTTAGCTGGTTTAGCTCCGGCAGATAAACCACCCGGAAATGATCTGGCTTTTCCCAATGGAACCCGCCTCCGTGAGTCAGCAGGATCTTTTTATCCTTTAAAAAATCCAGGACAAATTTTTCATCGTCAATAATGTGAAATTTGCCGGAATCAATTTTAGGGAACATGTAAAAGGCAGCTTTAGGTTTTACCACAGAGATCCCCGGAATGGCATTCAGAGCCTCATTGGTGTATTCTCTCTGTTCGTAAATCCTCCCGCCGGGAACCAGAAGTTTTTTCGTTTCCTCTTCCATTTCCAGAGCAGCTTTTATCACGGACTGGGCCGGAACATTGGAGCAGAGCCTCATGGAGGATAACAGGTTCAACCCTTCCACATAGCCCTTTGCAAAGGATTTATCTCCGCAAAGAATCATCCAGCCGCAGCGGTATCCTGCGATCAAATGGGATTTGGAGAGACCGTTGAATGTAATGGTCAAAAGATCGGGAGCCAGGGAGGCGATGGATACATGCTCCAGACCGTCAAAAACAAGCCTGTCATAAATTTCATCAGCAAAGATGATCATCCCATGCTTCCGGCAGATTCCAACGATTTCCTCCAGAAGTTCCCTTGGGTACAAGGCGCCGGTAGGGTTGTTGGGGTTAATAATGACGATCCCTTTTGTCCTGCTGGTAATTTTACTTTTTATATCTTCTATATCCGGGTACCATTCTGCGCCTTCATCGCACAGGTAATGAACAGCGGTCCCCCCGGAAAGTGTCACCGAAGCAGTCCATAAAGGATAGTCCGGAGCGGGAACCAGAATCTCATCTCCACAGTTTAACAGGCCCTGCATGGATAAGGTGATCAGCTCGCTTACACCATTACCCGTGTATACATCATCCACCGTAACCCGATCAATCCCTTTTTTCTTACAGGATCCTACGATTGCCCTTCTGGCAGAAAGCAGCCCTTTGGAATCGGAGTAGCCTTCCGTATGGGACAGGTGATCCTTCATCCTCTTCAGCAGCTCTTCCGGTGCACGGAAACCAAAGGGAGCAGGATTCCCGATATTTAGTTTTAATATATCAATTCCCTGGTCAATCATCCGGTTTGCTTCATCCATGACCGGACCTCTGATGTCATAGCACACATGATCCAGCTTGCTGGATTTTTCAAATTTCCTCATCAGTATTCTCCTTTTTCTTAGTAATTTAATAGAGGAAGGTAATAAAAAAACGCCCTAAACGTCGAAACGTTTAGGGCGAATATACAATCCGTGTTACCACCTAAATTCAGAGAAATCTCTGCACTCTCTACGATACCAGCATATCGTGTCCCTGTAACGTGGGAATACGTTGAAGCCTACTAAACCATCTCCCTGAAATCAGAACGGAGACCGTTATTCGGTCCAAAGCTCCGAGACTGCTTCGATATACTAAAATAAAGATTCGCACCAACCATCTTCTCTCTGAAATTCATTGTATATGTACTATTTCTCTTCATTGCCTTTTCACTATTTCCGCAATGATACCACAGGAACGAGAAA
This sequence comes from [Clostridium] saccharolyticum WM1, assembly GCF_000144625.1. Lineage (NCBI taxonomy): Bacteria > Bacillati > Bacillota > Clostridia > Lachnospirales > Lachnospiraceae > Lacrimispora > Lacrimispora saccharolytica. Next base: position 2,850,882 of record NC_014376.1, read on the forward strand.
ATGTCAATTATTAAAAATTAACGCTGACTTGAAAAAGTAAATTCCAGTGCAGGACTAAATTCCACCGCCCTTTAAAAGTTGTCATAAATGGTAGAGGTTTTTGCGCACTGTTCTAAGATTTCTGATATAATTAAGCTAACTTCTTACCAAAAATCATGTTTTAGGGCAGAGAAAACAGGCCACTGGAGTTTCGTGTGCGAGACTAAATTCCACCGGCCACATTCAAAAAATGTGAAAAGTTAACTTCCAGTCCGACAGCAGATTTAAGTAAGTTAGTTAACGGTTGTAGCGAATCAGCTTAGGTGTCAGATTGACCTCGTCAGGGACAATGCGCCTAAGCTGAAGTCCTTTTAAGGTGTCTTCGCCAAATGATTCTAGAGCCAGATTATATGGCGTTTCACCACCCAGACTCTCCCGTGGTGTGGAATTGATATGATTAACAATCAGATTCACGTCCCATTGAGTTAGAAATTCAAAGCTGGTTCCTTTTGGAAGCACCATGCGAAGCATGGTATGAACATTTTCAACGCCCCCCTTCTGACCGCTACGCATTGGATCACAGTAGTAAAGATTACAGCGCTGAATTTCATTGATCCCAGTCTCCAGGCCTATAGGATCGCCAAATTCGGAGCCACGGTCAGTTAATACGTATTGGAATAAGGAAACGAATTCATAGGTTCCCAGTCGTTTCTCAAGCTGATCAAATACAAGTCGTACGGCGCCTTTGGTACATCGGTTCATCAGGAATGCAAGAAAAAGTTTTTCCTTTGTAAAGTAGAACGTCAGCAGAGTCTTTTTAGATTCACGGGAAGAATGAACCGTGTCCATTTCTGCAAAGTATTCAAGATCCAAAGACTGAAAATCAAGATAGGTTCTGTTGACAAAAACAGAGCGATCCGTAATCTGTGTCTTGTGGCATTTTCGCGGTTTGAACTTAGGTTTACGCTTTAAATCTACATTTCTGGCGGAAAACAGACCCTTGTCAATGTAGGTATAGATTGTGCGGACAGACATATCCAGTTCCGGATGATTTATGGAGATCTGATAGGGAGACTGCCCCTGCTCAATTAGAGGAGTAACAATCATATCTTTTTGATGCAGTTCGTGCTTTGTCATGCAGATACCGTTTCTGGAATTGGTGAGTAACTCATGATATTTGCGGTCAGCAAACCGTGCATTGTATGTGTATTTGTGAGCAATGGTGCAGTGAGAGATCTTTTTGTCGCAGCCATTGCAAACGTAGGGAGCTTTATCCAGTCGGGAGCAGCGTTCCTTCACAAAATCCCGGCAGGTTTGATTACAGGTCGGACAGGAAGCACATTTGATCCCGCAGACAAGAATCTTTTTGCAGACATTTACTTTTCGACAGCTAAACCTGTAAATGCAGAAGTTCTTGGTATTGTAAAAGGTGCCTTTATGATACCAGTCAGAGGAACGCCTGGCCTTCACTTCCTTAGAGATGGTGGTTGGATCTTTGCACAGGTATTTTGCAATATCTTTAAAAGTATGATTTTGATTTAAAGAGTTTTCAATAAAAACACGATCCTTCAGAGTGAGATGCTTCTGGTTACCAGGAATATATTTACTCATAAAATCTCCTTCTACTGCTGTCAGAAGGAGTTATAAAGATACCATGTATGTATGAAAGAGTAAATATAAACTGTGCAGAGGTAAACTCTACCTGGGTAAATGGTAGTGGAATTTACTTTTTCAATTTTCAATTAAAAATTAACCTTCTCCATGCCAGCCCTTCTTCAGGCTTCCTTGTCCGCCGGAAATACAATTCCTCCCTTACGCCTTGCAATTGTCTGGATCTCACTCACCAGCAAGGTATGATCCAGATACCGATAGCAGGCTTCCAGATCATTGCCGCAGATCATATCCTGAAATGCCAGAAATTCATCCAGCATGCGGTGATCTCCTTTATTTTCATTTACATAGGTTTTTGTATTATTATTCATTATGATTTCAAAGCTGTCGCAGATACTGGCAGGCGATTCCTGATGGATGACCCCCTTATCTCCCTGGATATTGTTTGCAATGGGAGCTTTGCAGTCCTTCGCACCTACACAGGTACATTTAAAGGTGCCGTAATCCAGCACTAATATGCCGGAAGTGTCAATGCCTCTCTCCACATTGGGAAAATATTCCACCTTTAAGGGCCTGCCGAATAACCCTGCCACATAATGAATGTTGTAGATATTAATATCCATGAGTGCTCCGCCGGAACATTGAGGATCAAATGCAGGTAAAATGCGGCCCTCTTTGAAGCTGTCATATCTTCTGGAATACTGGGAAAAGTTGCATTGTACAATTTTTATGTTTCCAATGGCGGGCAGCAATTCCTTGATTTTTCTGTAATTGGGCAGATAAAGGGTAGTAACTGCTTCAAGCAAAAACAGCTTTCTTTCCCTGGCCAGCCTGCTTAATTCCAGGGACTCTTTATAGGTTGTTGTAAAGGGCTTTTCAACGATCACATGCTTTCCGGCCTCCAAGGCCTCTTTCCCGAACTGAAAATGCAGATGGTTTGGCAGGGCCACATATACCGTATCCACACCGCAGTTTAAAAATTCCTGATATTCTGTAAAGATATACTTAATGCTGTATTTATTTGCAAGCTCCTTACCGGCAGCTTCACTTCTTTTTGTACAGCAAATAGCAGTTACCTCTACTTGCTCTAAATGATGAACCATGGGCAGAAACTCCTGCACGATCATTCCAGATCCAACGATGCCTAGCTTCATACTTATCTCCTCTCCAGTACAGTTCTGTGATTCATTTTCTAGGGAGTCAGCCTTTCCTTCCTCCTTAGTTACCTTGTCATCCCCAATATTGCGCCGGACAAATATGGGATCAGCCAGATCAGCCATACGATGATGCTGAATTTGTGAAAATCAGCCCTGGCGTTTTTGTCATCCCTTGCTACCACAATGGTGGCCCACACAGCGTGAAATACCATGAGCAGGATGGCAAGCAAGCCCGTTAACCCATGAATATTCATGCGGAAACCATATGCAGAAAACCGGCCCATAATTGCGGTTCCAATGGTATCAAAGATCAGCCCTAACCAAAAAATCAGCAGATGCCACGTTTTAAGCTGCCCCTGAAACCGTTCACTCCAAACTCCCACGGTATAAAAAACAAGCGCCAAAGTAATGGATACAGCTACATCAATAAGCATAAGACTCCTCCTGTTATACGACCTTTCTTAATTCGCCCGTAACTGAATCTATTACCAGTCCGTATACCATGATCTCCTCCGGGACAAATGGATGGCTGCGTATCAGCTCAACGGATTTTTTTATGGACAAGTCCAGATCCTTAAACCCTCCCAGCCAGGAATCAAAATCTATTCCATAGTATTTTACCATATCAATGTTCTTCTGGGGGATGCCCCGCTGCTTCATTTTTTCAATGATTTTCTTGCTGTCAGTATGTCTGGCCCCGCAATCGGTATGGCCGATGACAAGGATCTCCTTGACATCCAGTTCATAAATTCCTATCAGAAGGCTTCTCATTGCACTTCCAAAGGGATGGGATATCACTCCCCCTGCATTTTTGATAATTTTTGCATCGCCGTTCTTAAGGCCCAGAGCAGATGGCAATAATTCCGTCAGTCTTGTGTCCATGCAGGACACGATGGCAATCTTTTTATTCGGATATTTATTGGTAATATATCTTACATATCCTTCGTTCTCAACAAACTTCTTGTTATACTGCAGGATTTCATCAATCATCATTCCCTCTTCTTCCGCTTTACGAATAGATCTTGTCATCAAAACAGTTTCAGGTAATCTCCATACCCTTCCTTCTCCATCTCTTTCCTGGGAATGAACCTTAAAGAAGCGCTGTTGATGCAATAACGCAGTCCTCCCCGGTCTATGGGACCATCCTCAAATACATGGCCCAGATGGGCATCTCCCAGCCTGCTTCTTACTTCTGTACGGATCCTTCCAAAGCTCCGGTCCTCGTAATTCTTAACCGACTCCAGATCAATGGGTTTGGAAAAGCTGGGCCAGCCGCAGCCTGACTCGAATTTATCGGTTGACAGAAAGAGCGGTTCCCCTGTTGTAATATCCACATAGATTCCTTCTTCAAATGTATCAAAATACTCATTTTGAAAGGGAGGCTCTGTAGCGCTGTTCTGTGTCACTTCAAATTGAAGGTCCGTCAGGCTGTTCTTCAATTCATCCCTTGTCTTTTTTCCGAATTTCCTGCTTTTATCTTCAGCCTTCTTTGCTTTTTCAAATTTATCAGAACCAATATGACAGTATCCCCCCGGGTTTTTGTCCAGATATTTCTGGTGGTATTCTTCGGCCCTGTAAAAGCAGGATAGAGGCTCTGCTTCTATGGCAATTTTTTCTTTATATTTTTTCTGAAGCTGGTTCAGGGAATCCCGGATCACCGCTTCATCCCCGTCATCGGTAAAATAGATTCCTGTGCGGTACTGGGAGCCAACATCACCTCCCTGACGGTTCACGCTTACAGGATTGATCACATCATAATAAAGCATCAGAATATGGGGAAGCCCTATGACGCTGTCGTCATATTCTACCTTTACGGTTTCCGCGTGCCCCGTATCATGGCTGCACACTTCCTGATAGGTTGGATTTTCCGTACTTCCATTGGCGTATCCCACCTCTGTAAACAGAACACCTGGAATATTTTCCAGGTACTTTTCCGTTCCCCAAAAGCATCCGCCTGCCAGATAAATTTCTTTTTTCATAGGAATCACCTCTCTTAACAATCATTTAAAAAGTCATTTAAGCTTCTTCGTATTACCTGATATGATATTCCTCCATCAGATTCACCGCAGATTTTAAAATCTGTGCAGTCATACCCCATATGATCCAGTCTTCATACCTGTAGAACAAGACGTCATAGCTTCCTTTTGCCCAAGGGTATTTTGTCCCTCCCGGAATCCATTCATACGGAAAATCTTCCGGAGGCTCTGAAACCAGCTTGCTTACAAACCGCTCCGGCTCCTGGCTGCGAAGGAAATCCAAAGGCACCTTTATGATTTCCTCCACCTCATCCCTGCTGAACGTATCCTGATAATCCTTAATAACACCGATAAACGGATGAATCATCAGGTTAAACGGCGACAAGTAAATATCTCCCGGCCCCATGATCTCAATCTGCTGCGGCAACACATTCAGCTCCTCCACGGTTTCACGCACCGCACATTCCTCCAGGGATTCTCCTGGTTCAAGCTTTCCTCCGGGAAAACAAACTTCTCCAGGCTGACGCTTCAGTTGATTGGATCTTTTTTCAAACAGCAAATAAGTGGCTCCTGAAATACAGATCAGGGGAATCAGCACCGAATACTGCCTGAATTTTTCTTCTCCGATAATTCCAGGACGCCGGGTCGAAAATTGTTCCTTTTCCAAAATATGGCCTCCTTCCCCCTGGGAACCCGTCCGCCGGGGATCGTTCCCAAAACCATGAGATTCATGTTATATAAATATTACAACAATTTCTTTATAATAACAATAGTCATTCCTAAAAACGTCTATAGACTCCCTTCTATATAAAACCGCCAAAGATAATCCCTGGCTTCCTCCGCATAATCAATTCCCACACGTTTCGCGGCTATGATATGAAAATCATCCCAGTTGCCCTCCTCAAGAAATAGCTGATCACCGCACAGGTCTTTGCCGTTAAAGCTTCTGTCCAGGGCTAATGCCCTGCACAGCTTTCCCGGTCCGTTTGCAAAGCCCTTTTTCTGACTTTTTGTCAGTTCCTCATAAGGCCTGCCATATCTGTTTTGTGCCATCCATTGGATCCCTTCCAATGGTTCCACGGCCCTGATTAAAACCGCCTGGGGGACGCTCCTTTCCCTAGTAACTATGTTAAAGCAGTAATGCATCCCGTAAATGGGGAATATATAGGCAAAGCCAGGATCTCCGTACATCACTTCCACTCTTGGTGTTCTCTTTCCTCCGTAAGAATGGGCGGCTTTATCCTCAAGCCCCATATAAGCCTCAGCCTCCACAATCCTGGCCGAAATTCTCCGTTCTTCCTGTTGATGGACAAGCACCTTTCCTAAGATCTCCCTGGCTACCAGTATGGAATCCCTGTTATAAAATTCTCTGTCCAGCTTTATCATTTCCAGTCCTCCTTTCGCATTGCGGCAATAAACGCTTGATAACAGGCTGTAATACGGCCAGTTTATATCCCCTTAAATAAAAATCGTCCCTTGTGAGGACGAATCCAATTCATTGTCTGAACTTGAAGCAAATGCTTTGACAGCCTTACCGGCTCCCTGACTTAAGAACCGGTAAAAGCATAAAAGAATCTATTTCAATGCCGTAAACATCCAGTTGATGCCATATTTATCCTGCAAAGATCCATGCAAAACCGCAAAAAATGTCGGGCCAAGCTCTGCATAGATTTCCCCATCCTGCTTTAATATCCCCCATGCCTTTTCCACCAGTCCGGCATCCTTTGTTGTTATGGAAACATACATGTTATTGCCCCTGGTACTTTTGTCAGAACTGTCGGCACACATAATTTCCATACCGTCGATCTGCAGGCAGGCATGCAAAACCAGATTTTTATCTTCTTCGGCAATAGGAAATGCGGGATTGGGCGGCATGTCCTTATATTTCTTCATCTCAGCGATCTTCCCGTTAAATGCCTTTTCATATGTTTTAACAGCCTCTTCACAGTTTCTGTTAAACATCAAGTAGTGTCCTACCATGGCAAAGCCTCCTGTTATAATCTTCTTGTGATTGTGATTAATAACTGTTATTTTCTGCTGTCTTTTAATAAATATACCATGAAAAAAAGCTTACACCAATAGACTTACCGGAACTGCTTTTTCGGCCGGAAAGAAGCTTTATATTTTTCTGGTTATCGGTTACTTCCTTATCTTTTCTTCTCACGTCCCGGAACCACCAATCAAGTCATTTGCCATATCCCCGCCTTATCAATCACCACCTTAAAGAATCGACGGTATCACCTTGTTTCTTTGTCCATAAACACCCTGGAACCTGTAGCACCCGTTTGGCCCTGGTATTTTCCTTTATAAGGATTAAGAGCCTTCTCATCCAGCTGCGCAAAAACAAGCTGTCCCACTCTTCGGCCGGATTGCAATTCGATTGCACAGCGATTGGCATTAAACAGCTCAAGAGTGATTTCTCCTTCAAACCCGGGATCAACCCATCCGGCATTTTGAATAAATAAGCCCATCCTTCCTAAGGAACTTCTGCCCTCAACAAATGCCGTAAGGTTATCCGGCATCACGAAATATTCCTGAGTGGTAGCAAGGACAAACTGTCCCGGAAGAAGAAGGTATTTCTCCGCCTGGATGGTTTTATATCTGATTGCATTTTGCATTGTAATGATCCCGCTCGGCGAGTCTTCAACAACACTAAAAGTATTTCCAAGACGAATATCTACACTAGCAGGCTGTATTTGAGCTTTCTCAACAGGTTCTATCAATAGTGTCTTTTCTTCTAACATTCTGATAATTGTTTTATCCGATAAAATCATGGCAGTATCCTTTCTTTGCATTGCCTTCGCATCATTCCGCATTTGTTTTCCGGTAAATAATCAAATTGGTGCTTATGGTACAGAAGGTCGGCCGGCCGGTTTGCAATGAGGCATATATAGCTGTCTTCATGGGCATTCTCATCGAAATAACCGTCAATGGCCTTCATGATTTTCTCCCCATAACCTTTCCGATGATGCTCCTTATCTACCATAATATCACTTACAATATAAGTAATGCCTCCATCCCCCACTACCCTGCCGAATCCGATCAGTGTTTCTTTCTCATACAGGCATACAGTAAACAGAGAGTTTTTTAAGGCGGTCCTGCTTCTGTTTAAATCTTTATTCCCCATACCCGAACGTAACCGTAGGCTTAAATAATCCTGGGCTGACGGAGCTTCATAAACCATATGTATTTCCACTTTTTATCCTCCATAATTATGTGATTTTACATAAGAAATCCTCACTGTTTTCGTTACAAACGCAAAGGAATATCGCTGCAAGCTTTGTCATGATTGTGTTTATCCTTCCAATGAAAGCCTTGCGGCCTTTTCCCCATGGATCTGCGCCGTATCAAAAACAGGCAAATCCACATCCTTTTGCTGAATCAGCAGACCGATCTCTGTACAGCCCAGAATCACTCCCTGAGCTCCCCTCTCTGCAAGGCCACGGACAATGGACAGATACGTTTCCTTAGACACCTCTGAAATAATTCCCAAACATAATTCATGATAAATAACGTCGTTAATCGTCTCGATTTCCTGCTCATCCGGAATGAGAACCGTAATTCCCGCATTTATCAGCTTTTCCTTATAAAAATCCTGAGTCATGGTGTACTTCGTTCCCAGCAATGCAACCTTTGTAATATTATGACGCTTTAATTCGTCAGCCGTCGCCTCAGCGATGTGGATAATCGGTATGCTGATATTCTCTTGAATCCGGGACGCCACCTTATGCATGGTATTTGTGCAGATCACAATAAAGTCTGCTCCTGCCTTTTCAAGATTTTTCGCCGCCGTTGATAAAATAACGGCGCTTTTCTCCCAGTCCCCCTCTGCCTGACATTTTTCTATTTCAGAAAAGTCCACGCTGTATAAGAGAACCTTAGCCGAATGCAGTCCGCCCAACTGTTTTTTAACTGTTTCATTGACAATTTTATAATAAGTGACCGTACTTTCCCAGCTCATTCCTCCAAGCAATCCTATGGTTTTCATTTAACAGACCCTCCCGGTTATTATTTGCTGATATTATATCATACTTATCTTCCGCCGTCTTTCCCTGTATTGCATGGATTTGTAGAAAGCTGAGTCCTTTCCCCTGATTCCACAGCCATCATTCTTTGGCAAAGCGGAATAACGCATACATCCCTTATTTGTTATATTCGGCGAAGGCTTTCAATATATTACTACTGTATTAAAATTGGGAGGTATAATGAATGGTTGTCCCATTAAATCAGGTAACCAATCCCACGGATGAACAACGGCGCGAAATGATCAGGAATTCATTGGAAACGGAAGGCCGCCCGGAAGATTACGAATATATTGTCAATTTACTAAGCCCTCCACCTGATATCACCAATTACGCATCGCCGGGAGAACTGAAAGGAGTAAAAATCGGCGTCATCGGAGGAGGGCTGGCAGGTTTATCCGCTGCATTCGAGCTTCGTAAGCTGGGAGCCGACATTACGATCCTGGAAGCCAATGACAACAGAATCGGCGGCAGAGTCTATACCTATTATTTTGATCCGGAAGGCAGATACTACAGTGAATTCGGTGCTCATAGAATTCCTGTGACACATGAAACCACCTGGCACTATATCAATTTGTTCGGTCTGAATACCCGCCCTTTGTCCGTAAGGAAACGCAATAATTTTATTTATGTACATAATACCCGTCTGAGAACAACGGACTCTATTGAGCAAATCCTTTATCCTTTATACGATCTGACTCCTCAGGAAAAAAACACCCCATGGGCAGAACTTAATGATTATGCCTTTTTGTATCTGATGAAACAGCTTCCGCCCCATATCCGGTCAGAGCTGATACAGATATTACCGGAATATTCACCGGAATATCTGACTCTCGCAAGCTATTCCGTCCGGCAGACCCTGGAAAATCTGGGATTAAGCCAGGGGGCGATCAACTTAATCTCAGGAGTTGATCCAGGTACCGGTGCCCTTCTGCAAATCAGCTATGATGAGACCACTCAAGAGGAATATACGCTCGACTACCGAAATACCTATACCATTGAAAACGGAATCGTAAATCTGCCATACGCCTTTATCCAATCTTTTCTCACCGAAATCCCGCCCCAGTATCAAAATATTCCGGGGTCTCACCTAGGCACAGTTACCTATCATCCTGGTCAGACAGTCACTGGGATCTATCAGCCTCAAAATGGCAGCCAAATAATTCTGACTTATGACAATGTAAGAAATTATAAGAGAACTGCCCAGGTTTTTGATTATGTCGTTTGCGCTATACCATATTCCACGCTGAGGGAAGTTGAAATCAAACCGTATTTCAGCAATATGAAAATGCAGGCAATTTTAGAATTAAACTATGTGAATTCCCAAAAAACGTTTTTCATGTGCAGGGAACGTTTTTGGGAACAGAACACCGATTACGGCCGGATGGCGGGTGGATTTTCACCAACGGATCTTCCCATTCAATCCATCTTTTATCCCGGAGACCATTTACTTTGCCCGGATGCTTCCTCCTGCTCACCGGATGATCCTGGGGTACTGGTGGCCTCGTATAATTATCATTTAAATGCAACGAGAGTGGGAAACATGGAAGCATCACTCCGGTACGGACTCATAAAGGAAAATGTGGAAGAGGTTCACGGATTGCCAAGAGGCTCCTTAGATACGATTGTAAAAGACCATAAAACAGTGGTCTGGGATAACCAGCCCAACAGTCGGGGCGCTTTTGCCCTGACACTTCCAGGACAGAAAAATTTATTTGCCTATGAGATGCTGAAACCGGAATTTAACCAGCGGATCTACTTTGCCGGGGAACACGTTTCCACAAAACACGCCTGGATGCAGGGTTCATTATATACGGGTATGGCAGCTGCCAATCAGTTGGCGGATCATTTTCACAATCATTTTCAGTAATATCATGATAACACAAAAAGGGGTGCTTAAGGAAGCAAGTAAACGTCAACCGTCCATGGCTTAATCGTCCATATAAACAAATCTTTTTATCAGGCTGTCTTTTCATTGGTTGGAATAATATTCAGACATAAGGAACTACCCACTGAGCAACGGTTTTATCTTTTTCCACTTGCACGGTGGGTAATTCTGCAATTTACTCATTAACGAATAATTGACGTAATCCTGATCTTCAACATTTGAAAAGAAATTATAGAAAGACCGCAGAGCACATCAGCATCTTATTCTTATTTTCAGTTTCTAAATTTACAACATTACGTTCCACATACCCATACTCTTTTCTATTTTCCGAAACCCCTGCATGGTTTTAAGTACAAAACGTTATGGAAAGCATTTCCCTGGCTTTTTTATTGAATCAAAACCATTCCGCCTTTGCGCTTAAAGCCAGTCTCCCACAGCTTATGAAAAGACAGCCAGTGAAATTCTCCATAGGTTGCAATCTTCACATAAATCTCATTTTCCAATTCTTCATATCCTATGAACATGAACCAATGCCAGACAAGATCTTTGAAATTAACATTTTTATGCTGCAGCAGCAAAAAAGGGATTGGGATTCCATTATCAACTTGGCTTATTAATTTCTTTGCTGCTTCCATTACAGGAACCTCTCCCGGACAGCCGGTCAGCCGTATATCCTGTTCCCCCACATCTTTCAGATATTTGTAAAACCCATCTATAAAGACATCCAGCGTATTAATTCCCTGAAAGCGAGGCCTGAGATATGGCTTCATTTTCTCAGAAAACCTGATATAGTCTTCCTTGCCAAGCCTTTGAATATCATAGGGATACAGGTGGTTTTTATTGTCATAAAGTGCCATATGAATACAAGCGTCACATGCCGCAGCAGCTCCGCATCCTCCCAGATGCATCATGGGGTTCCGGAACCAGCTTTGATTTCCGCCAAATGAATTTTCAATTGTAAAATAAGGTAATTCTTTCTTCATATTTTCCTCCTTGCCTACTCCTTATTATAGGAGCATTATAGTACCAGTCTAAGCGTTCGATAAGAAAAATAGTCATTCATGGGAAAAAGACATTAATCGGCCGGCAATGAGCAGCATAAATGATGGTATATATAAATGATGATCATTTACCTAAGGCATTGTGATTCCTTAAAAATATCTTTCCGATTTCAGTTTTCATACAGGGTGGGGTACATGGTGCTCTGGTACTGTCGTCTTGATGGATATGCGGCATAGTCATTTAATGTTACTTGACAAAACAATTATTAAATATATATAATAGATATATATTTTTTATGGAGGATGACATGGCTTATTCCAGTGCAACCTATCAGGCTATCTCTATTTTGATTTATATACATTATAAAATCAGGGCCGAACTTTATAATTACCTGTCCAACCGGGTGATTTCTGAACAGTTGAATATTCCGGCTCCCACTGTCGTGAAGATCATGGGCAAGCTGAAATCGGCTGGGATCATTGATGTGCGGGAGGGAATGAAAGGCGGCAATATGCTTGCGAAGCCTTTAACAGATATTACCCTGTTCGATGTCTTTGACGCTATGGAACGAGGAAACCCAATGTTTAAAATACATCGTGGATTTCATCTGGATTACGACATTTTTGAAGGTATCGTGGAAAAAACGATCAATTCCCTTGAGGAAGCGGAAAAAGCTATGATCACTTATTTGAAGAAAACCAGACTGTCCGACCTAATACCACCTGAAAACTGAACTTTATCGTTCAGCTTTCTTTTACCTTGAAATATATATAATAAATATATATTTTATATATAACTACAAAAGGAGTATTATAATGTTTGAAGTAAATGTCAATGGAAAAAACTACATATCAGAGCAGGACATGTCAGTCATGACTTTCCTGAGAGAGAAACTGGGGCTTACGGCTGTCAAAAATGGCTGCGACCAGGGAGCGTGCGGAGCCTGTACCGTAATTGCGGACGGAAAGGCCATCCGTGCATGTGTAATGAAGCTTTCCAAGATGACCGGTAAAAAAATCATTACTGCTGAGGGCTTAAGTGAGCGGGAAAAAGAGGTATACGGCTACGCGTTTTCAAAATCCGGCGCGGTGCAGTGCGGTTTTTGCAGCCCCGGAATGATGATGGCAGCTAAGGTACTGCTGGATGAAAACAAGAACCCCACCCGCCAGCAGGCGGCACTAGCCATAAAGGGAAACATTTGCCGCTGTACCGGATATGTGAAAATAATTTACGCAATCCTGCTTGCAGCGAAACTGTTCCGGGAAAACAAACCTGTTCCGGTACACAGTGGTGACGAGCGTGTTGGCCAAAGGCTGGCGCGTGTGGACGGAATCGAAAAAGCATTGGGTACCGGAAAATACGTAGATGATATTGTGGTTGAGGGCATGGCATACGGCAAGGCAGTCCGTCCGCCTTCCCCCCGTTGCAAAGTGCTGTCCATAAATAAGGAAAAAGCAATGGCAATGAAGGGCGTTCTGGCGGTTTACACCGCCGAGGATATCCCCGGAGAGCGGTATATCGGACATCTGGTGTGGGACTGGCCTGTGATGATCGCAGTCGGTGAGGAAACCCGATACATAGGCGATGCGGTCGCACTGGTGGTCACAGAGCAGAAATGCCAGCTGGAAGAGGCCTGCAAGGCTGTGGAGGTCGAGTATGAGATTCTGCCGCCGGTCACCGATGTTTATGAAGCGCAAAAGGACAGCGCACCGCAAATCCACGCCCAAGGTATTGTCAAGAGAGGTCAGCTTTTTATTCCCAAAAACAACATCTTCCAGCACGAAGAGGTAAAACGGGGCGGAGACATTGAAGCGGTATTCACCAAAGCCGCCTATATCTCCGAGCATGATTACTATACTCCGCCTACAGAGCACGCCTTCCTGGAACCAGAGTGTGCCATTGGAATCCCTGATGGAGAAGATGCTATAAAAGTAATCACCAGCGGACAGAGCGTCTATGACGAATTACGGGAGATTTGCCGCATGCTAGGCGTTGAGCAGGATTCTTCCAAGGTTCGGATTCTATCGGCCTATGTCGGTGGAGGATTCGGCGGCAAGGAGGACATGAGCGTGCAGCATCACGCTGCACTGATCACCTGGCTGCTACGGAGGCCGGTCAAGGTGCTGCTATCCCGCAAGGAAAGCATGAATATCCATCCCAAGCGCCACTCTATGAGGATGCATGTGAAGGTGGCCTGCGATAAGGAAGGGTATCTGCTGGGAATGCAGGCGCGCATCTTATCGGATTCGGGAGCCTATGCCTCCCTTGCGGGACCAGTGCTGCAACGCGCCTGTACCCATGCGGCCGGACCGTACAACTACCAGACAGTCGACATAGAAGGTGATGCAGTCATCACCAACAACCCGCCGGGGGGCGCATTCCGTGGCTTCGGCGTGACCCAGTCCGCATTTGCTACGGAATGCGCAATCAACGAACTGGCGTACATGGCGGGAATTTCACCATGGGAAATCCGATATAAAAATGCAATTCGTCCGGGGCAGTCACTGCCCAACGGCCAGATTGCGGACGCGGGCACAGCGTACCTGGAAACCCTGGAGGCCTGCAAGGAATACTACCATAAATACAGCAAAAAGGACGGCTATTATGTGGGCATAGCATCAGCTATGAAAAACGCAGGGGCGGGCGTCGGAAATTTTGATCAGGGGCAATGTCACCTTTATGTAAAAGATGAGATTGTGCATATCCGTTCATCCGCAGCTGCAATCGGACAAGGCTTACAAACGATTTTAGTGCAGATCGTATGCGACACGGCAAATCTCACTTTAAATCAGGTTGTCATCCAACACCCGGACACAAAATACACTCCGGACGCAGGAACCACAACGGCCTCCCGTCAGACTGTATTCACCGGGGAAGCCACAAGGCGTGCAGCTGAAAAATTGTACGCAGCATTAAAGGAAAAATCCCTGAAAGAACTGGATGGCCAGTTGTTTCAGGGAGAGTTCCATTTTGATTCTGACCCCATTGGTTCGCCAAAGCCCAATCCCGTCAGCCACGTTGCCTACGGGTTTGCCACGCAGGTTGTCGTAATCGGCAAGGACGGAAAGGCGGTGTCTACTTGTCAGGCGGTGGATGTGGGCAAGGCCATCAATTCCACATCCCTGGAGGGGCAGTTTGAAGGCGGATCAGTCACCAGCATGGGCTTTGCACTGACAGAGGATTTCCCGCTGAAGGATGGGGTTCCCCAAGCCAAGTACGGGACGCTGGGGCTTTTACGCGCCACGGATGTACCGGAAATCACATGCAAGATTGTTGAAAAAAACACCTCAGAGATTGCCTTTGGGGCCAAGGGCGCGGGAGAAATCACTGCAATCACATTCGCCCCGGCCATTCAGAATGCCTATTTTCAAAAGGATGGGGTGTTCCGCACCAAGCTTCCGCTGGAGGATACGTTTTATCGGAAGTAAAAGCTGCGGCCGTTTGCAGGCTGAAGTTTCCTGTCCATAATTACACATATAATCGCCAGTTCCATGCTACATAAGCAATGCGCAAAACCAGCGCATTGCTTGTTAGTAGCTCAGACTTCCTAAATCACTGTCTGACTGCCACGGCTATGCGGCCTGCCTCCGCCCTACGCATAAAAAGCTGTTTTTGATCTGCCTAAAACATACTCCTAAACAGCGTACAAAACGTATTCAGTAGGGAAAATTGTGGATCCATAATAGCGTATATAAAAATTATAGGAGGGATCAGCTTCATAAATAATGCGGGGCAGTTTCCAAATGTCTTTGTGGTTATGATAGATGCTTAGCGCAAACTTTGGATGACATTTCTTTATTTTTTCCAGGCAGCCTAAAAGAGCCTCCTCTTCTCCGCCTTCTATGTCCATTTTTATAAAGGTTACATCCTCTTCTATATCATCGTCTATTTTTGTTATAGGTACAGCAATGGATCCATGACCGGCAAGCTGGCTTACAGAGGATAAAACATTGGACGAAAGATACATCGTACCGTTTCTATTGCTTGCTCCCTTTTTTCTGATGATTACATGATCCAGTTTAAAAAGCTCCACATTCTTTTCTATATATGTTATATTTACTGGTACTATTTCATAGCAATACATCCTTTTATAACATTTGTTTCCAAAAATACTTGAATAATTGACAATGGTATCTCCAATATATGCCCCTATGTCCACAAATACTTCATTTTTACTGCAGGTTACGATATCAAGGTCAAAATATTGTTCAAAGGTTTTTTCATGGATCCTTTCGATTCGTTTGGGGTCCGACAAAAGCCAGTAACAAAGAATATTAACAAGAATTTTTTTTGACCGGTAATCTTTAAGAATTTTATAAAGCCATTGAAAATCTTCCCAATGCTCAGCAAGGGCATGCGCCCGGTTATCTGCAAGCTGGAAATCACCCTTTTCCGGGTGATAAGTCCCCCAAAGCTTATGCTGATTTATGAAATTCATGGAGCTATCATACAGCCGGCTGTCAGTTGCTTTAAAATGTCTTAAGTTTTGTTTTACAGCCTCCGTAATTTCGTAAACATTTTTTTCTTTCATGTATCCTATGAGACATTCAAATTCCAGATCAATTTGGTTTGATATGGGGGCTAAGGAAAGGCCGGCTATATGTTCCGGAGGATTCAATACCGGAGGTTCTGATGGAAAGGACATTTTCTATCATCCTGCTTTTAATTTTATATTCTAATTATCTTATGTAAAAGCAGGTTAAATTGTGTGATCAGAGGACCTGCTGTTGATTCTTCCCGGATCATCCCGGAATATAAATTTTACATTGCACTTATATCCCCTGCAAAAGTTCCGGTCAGAAGATTGTACTGTCCAGCAGTAAGGGCAGCATACGCTATTTTCAGGACGTGTTTCAAAAACAAGGTTTACTGGAGAAGCCACCGGCCCATCTGCAAGCTCTATGAGATGATTCTGATGTTCCTTTTTCAGGCTGTTGATTCTTTCCCAGTATTTCTTATTCTTCCTTTCTGAATCACGCTGAACCTGCTCATATATGATATGGAAAGCGATTCCGGCAGCAACCAGACCGCCGCCAATAAACATTGTCATTGCATATTCCCTCTTTAAGAATATATCCAGCACAATTCCCATAGACACCTGGCCGACAAAAGTTAACAGCGTTAACTGAAAAGCTGCTATTCTGGGAACCGTTATATTGCACAAGCATACGGCAGTGACACCCAGTACCCCGCCTAAATATATCCACCCTGGAGAAGGCGTATGGAGGTTATAAAAGATATTACTTTTCTCAAAAATAACTGCGGCTGCTATTGTTATCGGAAGTCCTGCCACATGATTTATTAATGAACTCTGCAGTTCACCAATATGCTGAGACAGTTTCGCATTTACCGTACGTGAAAGGACGATTGTAATACCTGCGAAAAATGAAAACAGTACGGCATAAAGTGTTATCCCCGCCGAATCATCCAGCATTATAAGCATACCCGCCACAGAAAAGGCAAGCCCCACCAGTGAAGACTTTCTGAAAGAGTGCCTTTTCATACCAAGGAGTCCATAACTGTCAATGAATAAGGAAGCTGCTGTCTGGCCAAACAGGCCTAAGGCAATGATACTTGTCAAGCTGATTTTCCCATATGCAAAGTTATTGAATACGGTTGTTAAAACACCAATCACTCCCCCCAGATACAGCCAGACAGGAAGCGGATTCTTAATGGGAAGCCTTTTCTTTCTCAGCCTGCAAAGGAAGAATGCAAATGCAGTTCCTACGATATGAATGATGGCTGCAGCATAAAACGTTCCATATTGAAGTGTAAGCCTTCCGTTGATCGCAACCATAACTGCAATGACGATTCCCGTTAATAAAGACAGTATTTGATACATAGAATCACCCCCGTAAAACCATTGTACCTTACAAATTGACATTACTATAGGACATATGTCATACTGGTTATGGGATATAAGCGGTATAATGAAGGGGGAGGAACTATATGCATAGCAGTCATTTTAAAAAAGAACATTTTAAAAAATTAGAACAGTATGGCATAAACCATATGATCCTTGATACCGGACTATGTCTGAAATATAAAGCCGGTGAAACGATTTTACATGAGGGAATGCCAATTTTGTACCTTTTCATTGTGGTTAAGGGAAAAGCCAAAGTCTGTGCCATCGCAAAAAATGGAAAAGATCTGGTATTATGCTATTACATATCCCATGGCCTTATCGGTGATATTGAATTGATGACCAATGCCAGTCATGCATCCAGCAGCGTCATCGCAGTGACTGACTTTGAATGCATCGCACTTCCCTATAAAAATTATGCCGCAGATTTAAAAAACAATCTTACCTTTTTAAACCGGCTTGGAAGTGAACTTTCCGTCAAATTAATACGCAGTTCAAAAGATTATGTATCTACTGCCTTGTGTACCGGAGAGGAACGCTTATGCTCCTACATTTTAGAGTCTTCAAATAATCAAGTATTTAATGAAGTGCTGGCAGATGTGTCCTCTTCCATCGGTATGAGCTACAGGCATATGTTCCGCCTTCTGAACCAGCTTTGTATGGACGGGATTCTGGACAAAAAGGATTATGGGTACCTGATTATTGATCGCCATGAACTGATCCGCAGATCTGCAGATTCTTTCTAATCGATCCTGCATGAAAGAGCCTTGAATCTATGAGTAAATTCAAGGCAGCTAACCATGCAGAAAGACAGATACCAGTCTGCTTTGTAATGCTGTTTAAATCACCATGACAGATCTTCCTTTTATTCTTAGCTTTTCCAGCAGCCCATTTTTATATCTCCAATCTACCTGATTTAGAATTATGACATACCGTTTATGAGTCAGTCAGGCTCTTTGCCCAGCTGACAGCTTTGGAAGAATTTTCCTCCGCATTTTTTTTAGGTTCAACAAAATCAATCTCGCCAATGAATTCATTCCCGGAAAGCTCTTTTTTCAATTTTGCAAAACACTTTTTGGCTCCGCCTCCTCCATGGCTGGCAAACAACGCAATCCGCTTGCCCCGGATTTTAAATTGGCTGATAAAACTTTTTACAGGCGGTGTAAATGATCCTGCCCAGACAGGCGTACCTATGATAATAGTATCATATTGGTTCAAATCAACGGGTTCATTTATCAGCTTCGGCTTTTCACCGAAAATGACGCTCTTTCCTCCCCAAAAATACTTTTGGAATCCTTCCGCCGGATACTTTTTGTTTATTTTCAATTCCATAATATTGGCGCTTATGGTTTCTGCAACCGTTTCTGCAATAAATTTTGTGTTGCCGTCGTATGAAAAATATACAACCAGAGTGCTCATAACGATTCTCCTTAAATAATAAGCTTATGGTCCTATAATTCAGTTATAGGCTTATTGTATTTGTGGTATTGATGAAATAACAGACTTCCAATACACCCTAATCTTCCTTATCTCATCCATACAGCCAATAGTTTCATGTCAAATATCGCTCCATCGGGCCGCTTTGTTTCATGACTGGTCATCCCCTTTTTCAGCAATTATCCTTTTTGCTTCAACAGCCCAATCCCTCATTGCAGAATAGATATAAACGCCGCATAGGGCGGTAAGCTGACTGAAGGAGCAGTCGATCTCCTTCTCTTTCAGCTGCCCGGAAAGCTCAATATAGCGGTTCATCTCCTGAACCAGCGTTTCATTCCTTTTGATAAAATCCTCCAGATGCCCAAGGAGCACCTGGGGTTCTGTGTTCTCACCAAAAGAGATCTTCAGTAATATCTCATACCTGATCTTCTCTACTTCAGGTGCTTCCCGCAGCCAATTGGAAAGCTCTCTTCTGCCTGCATCGGTGATGCTGTACTGGATCTGTCCCCGGCCGTTTTCAAGCGGTGCTTGATTAGACGGGACGGCAAGACCCTCAGCCACCAATTTCCTGAGGGTCGGATATATCTGACCAAAACTCTCCTGCCAGAAATGGCTGTATTCGTTCTCTATCCATTTTTTTATGGTATAACCGGTCTGGGGCATTCGGGCAAGCATTCCAAGTATGACATATTTTGATTTTCCAGTATTTTCTTTCATCCTTCCTCCTTCTCCACACTTTATATATCACAATAATATATCATAAAGATATATGTGTCAATCCTGTCTGATAAAAAAATCAAAGGATACTAGAACTCATCCAACTTTCTGATATCATTCACCATAGGGCAGATACCAGCAATACCCATGATCATAATTCCTGATAGCAAGAACCAATGGTTAACGCCTATTCTGTCTGCAAAAAATCCGGAAAGGATCAAACCAATGGGCATGGCAAGAGACATGATACTGCCTGTCAGTGAAAACACACGCCCTAAATATTCCGGTTGGATCTTTTCTTGAAAAAGGGCAGTCTGAACACCGCTGTAAAACGGTACGGAAAGTCCCATAACCGCGCAGCATATCACAAATAGAACAAATCCATCCGGAGGAAGCAATCCCGATACGGTCAGACTGGCTCCCATCATAAATACAGATGCAGTGATAAATAAAACTCTCTTCTTTAAGTTACCAAATAAACCTAACAGCAAACCACCAGCCAGCATACCGGAGGCATAGGCTATTTCCGTAATGGAGACATGTACCGGTGTTCCTGAAAAATATTCCATACTGATCAAAGGATATAATGCATTGATAGGCATGTAAACAAACATATACAGTGTGCCTATAAGCAGCAATGCAAAGATACCTCTGTTTTCTTTCAAAGCATCAAATCCTTCTCTCATTTCTTTCATAAAATTTTGATTTAAATTCTTGTCAACGGCATTGAGCTTTGGAATCTGCACCAGTCCAACGGTAATACATGCAATAACTGCACCTGCCACGTCAATGGCTATGATCAAATTCAGTTCCCAGACAGAATATAAAAACGCAGCTGCTGCCGGACTGAGAATATAGCTTACGGATTGCAGGGACTGGCTGTAACCAGCGCATTTGGTCAACTCCTCCTCCGGTACCAGCAATGGCGTGACCGCACTGAGAGCCGGAGAATGAAAGGCGGTTCCAATGCTCCGGATAAACAGTACTGCCATCACCATCCAAACCGGCAGATCCATATACAAGGCAATAATAGCCAGCCCCCCACCGGCTGCAGCAATCATTAAATCAGCAACAATCATTATCTTTTTTCTATCGTAGCGGTCAACTAACACACCAATCACAGGCCCAAAGACTGCATATGGCAGAAACCCAATGAATGAAGCAACTGACAGCACCATCGCTGACCCTGTTTTTTCAGTAAGATAAAAAATAATGGCCATTTGCAGGATGGCACTGGTAATCAGTGAAATCGCCTGTCCTGTCCAGATCATAAAAAAAGACTGTTTCCATTTTGAAGTTTTGTTATTCATATTTTTTCTCCTTGCACTTTTTATTGTTATTTTCTTTCTGATTTACGGCAGTCAAGACCACCCGTAAAACGGGTGGCTTGTGAAAAGGGTATAACCCTTTGATACTAGGCCAGCGTCTCAAGGCGCTGGCTTTCACTTCGTTCAAGCCACTATGCTTTTGACTCGTCGCCGCCCCTGAAGGGGCCTTTGTAATACCGACTAACCCTTAAAAGGGTCCTCGTATTCTTTTACACTTAGTTTATCTTGCATAATATCCGCTTTTTCCTGCTCCTGTATATATTTTCGGATGGTGTCCTCATTTAGTCCTACTGTGCTTACATAGTATCCTTCCGACCAAAAATGTCGGTTTCCGAATTTATACTTTAGGTTTGCGTGGCGATCAAACATCATAAGGGCGGATTTGCCTTTTAGATAACCCATAAAACTGGATATGCTAATTTTAGGCGGAATACTTACCAGCATATGTACATGATCCGGCATAATATGGCCTTCTAAGATTTGGACCCCCTTATAATTACATAGTTGCTTCAAGACTTCTCTCAAATCTTCCTTGTATTATAAATTACTTTTCGTCTATACTTAGGTGTGAAGACGATATGATATTTGCACATCCATTTCGTGTGTGCCAGTTCATTGGCTTTCTTCGCCATTGAAATCACCTTTCCTTTCTCTAATAGTGGCTTGGACACCTCTATTATAATCGGAAAGGTGATTTTTTGTATAACTTACTGACTCGCACCCGCATAGCGGGTGGTTTATTATTTCACATGGATTCATTTCTCTTAAAGAGAAACTCACCCATGTTCAACAGGCTAAAGCCCATAATAAAAAATGCAGGCAAAAATTCGCGTAGCGAACTTTCGTCTGCACCTTAACGTTAAAAAGACATTGGAAAAACACATAACCCCAAAAGGCTACACTTCCCCCATATCTATGTCTTAATTCGTAAAAAAAGCACAACAAAAAAGCCCACTTAGCGGATCCTATAACTGCTTTTTTATTGCCGGCTTATCTTAAACGAACAGAATACATAGATAGAATGTCCTCCTTTATTTAACAGGATGAAGTCATTTTAACATAAAGAATATAAGATTGTCAATTTCCCAGAATTGTATCTCTACGATATGAATAAGGTTACCGTTAATTGCTTACTTCCTTTCTGTGGCCTTATAGCATATCACTTACAGAATATGGCTACTGCGTCCCGCAGAAATACTGCACAGCCAGGTGCGATTTTATCGTAATACGCACGAAACCGGGGATCCTCCACATACATCTGCGTTATACCTCTATGAGCTTCTTTGCTGTAATCGGACCAATAAAAGCACAGCCATCTTTTATGAAGCTCACAGGCCCTCCTGGCCAATTCACCTGCCGGATCGCCTTGCTCATAAGCCGCCTTTAATGTCTCGTTTAAATCTGCCGTCAGTTTCTCCAGTTCCATATATTGTTCCTTGCTCATGTTCAAAACCTTGGCATTGGAGCGGCTGACGCTTTCTTCCCCATATTTTTCCCTGATTTCTTCCCCATACTGCTGTTCGTTGTCGTCCACCAGCTTTTGAAGGAAGCCTTCAAACTTCTCCTGGTCACTCATTTTAATTTCTCCTTTCATGGTCTTTATGGTCTTTCTGACATTGGCGACCAGCAAATCCAACTGCTCTCGCCTGGCAAGCAGGGCTGACAAATGGCTCTCTAACGCCGTAAGTCCGTCAAAATCCTTGGAAGCAAGAATATTTCGGATCTCTTCCAGGGATACTCCCAGTTCACGGTAAAAAAGGATTTGCTGCAGCCGATCGATCTCTTTTTGTCCGTAGATCCGGTATCCATTGGAGCTGACACGGGCGGGAGAAAGCAATCCCAGCTCATCATAGTACCTCAATGTTCTCGTACTGATCCCAGCCAATTTTGCCAGCTTGTTAATGGTGTATTCCATTATTTCACCTCCTTGCAAAAACCACTATAAACTATTACGCTGCGTTAATGTCAACCGTTTCATGAAATTTTTTTTAAATGTAAAAATTAATTAGTTCATGTTCATTATACCCTCAACAGTTCATTTCCTTCCGGCATAAATAAAAGGACTGAATCGTTGGAACCACACTGTGTTTGGTGGTTTTCCGATTTAGTCCTTTTATAATTTCACATCATATCAAACAGGCCAGCCATTCCCTTAGGGTAAAATGTTCCCGGCACTTAAGTAGATCTGGTACCATTCCTCACGGGTGAGCATAATATCGGCGGCCCTGACGCACTCCTGCAGACGCTCTGCATTCATCGTCCCGGTCACCGGCTGCATATGGGCTGGATGGCGCAGCAGCCAGGCCATGGCAATGGCCGTACTGCTGGTCTCATACTTTTCAGAAATTTCATCAATCTTTTCGTTGAGTTGCGGAAACTTTTCATTGTCCAGGAATACCCCCTCAAAAAACCCGTATTGGAATGGAGACCAGGGCTGAACAGTAATATCATTGATGCGGCAGAAATCCAATACGCTGCCATCCCGGTTCACTGCCTGTTCATCCAGCATATTGACATGGATCCCCTGGGAAATCATGTTGGCATTTGTAATGCTTAACTGCAGCTGGTTCGCAACGATCGGCTGTTTTACAAACTTTTTCAATAATTGTATCTGCATGGGATTTTGATTGGAAACCCCAAAATTGCGAACCTTACCTGTATTCTGTAAAATATCAAACGCTTCGGCAACCTCTTCCGGCTCCATCAGCGCATCCGGACGATGCAGCAATAATACATCGAGATAATCGGTCTTCAGCCTTTTCAGGCTGCCATCCACTGCCTTTAATATATGCTCTTTGGAAAAGTCAAAAGCAATACCAGGGCGGATTCCGCATTTGGATTGCAGAACGATCTTTTCACGCACGGCTGCATTCATATGAATTGCATCTGCAAATAGCTTCTCACATTCTCCGCCGCCATATATGTCTGCATGATCAAAAAAATTGGCACCAAGATCCAGTGATTCCTGTAAAAAACGTTCCGCTTCTGACTTATCCAGTTTGTTGATGCGCATACACCCAACCGCAATCGTTGGTACCTGCATTTCCCCTAACCTTACTGTTCTCATGACATAAAACCTCCTAACCGTCTGAACCTGTATATCATACAGGTCATTGAAAGTGCCTTGCAATGTTCTATTGTGCCAGTTTATAAATTTCAAGAACATCCTGCCAGTAAAGCTTTTTCAGTCCGCCAATAGGAGCCTCATTTCCAAATGCGGCACCTGTCGCCTTTTTCGCCATTAATTCAAGGTGACTGGCATCAATGCCCAGTTCTCCAAGGGTAGCGGGAAGACCCATTTTATGGAAAAATTCACGCAGCCGGAAGATAGCTTCCTGAATGATTGAGTCCGGATCCCGGAAGCTGCCTTCCACACCCATGATATTAACCGCAAACTGTACGAACATGTTAATATTATCCTTATAAACATACTGCATCCAGGCAGGAGTCAATACCGCCAGACCCGCTCCATGTGCCACGTCATAAATGGCGCTGAGTTCATGCTCCATACCATGACAGGCCCAGTCCTGTTCACGGCCCATGCCCACTAAGCCGTTATGGGCAACGGTACCGCCAAACCCTACCTCGCACCAGGCATGATAGTTATAGGGATCTTCAAGGACAAGCGGAGCATTCTTAATGATGGTCTTCAGCACTGTTTCACATAAACCATCTGTCAGATCAGTATGCGTTGTGTTGGTAAAATAACGTTCAAAAACATGACTCATCATGTCTGCCACACCGTTGGCGATCTGATTTTTAGGCAGGGTAACAAATAATTCCGGATTCAAGATACTGAGCAAAGGACGCAGATGAGGGCTGCCATAACCGTATTTCAGTTGTTTTTCTTCATTGGTGATCACAGTATCGCCGCTTGCTTCGCTGCCAGCGGCAGGAATGGTAAGAATCGTAGCTACCGGCAGTGCCTTTTGGATTTCTATGCCCTGTTCATAAATCTCCCAGACATCACCATCATAATATACTCCCATTGCTATGGCCTTGGCAGAATCTATGGCGCTTCCGCCTCCAACTGCCAGGATCAGATCCACCTTTTCTTTTTTGCACAGGGCAATCCCCTCTTGTACCAGTGAAAGGCGGGGATTGGGCACAACGCCGCCAAGCTCTACGAAAGAGAGCCCGCTTTCCATTAGTGATTGAATCACGGTGTCATACAGTCCGCTCTTTTTCATGCTGCCTCCGCCGTAATGCAGCAGAATCTTGGTGGCATGAGGTTTTAACAGGGCACCGATCTGCTTTTCCATGCCTTTTCCAAATAGGATCCGTGCCGGTGAGTAAAAGTCAAAATTAAGCATTTATTTTCATCCTTTCTTTTGGTTTGTGTTCCGATTTGTTATTTCGTTTGTTTTTTTGTTTACCTTGTAATCGTATCAGGATCGGCAGAAAGTTCATAACAATCTGTTAATGTTTTCACTATGCTCCTCCAATCACAGTTTGACAAACTGTTATTTTGAATGTATATTGGTATCATAAACCTTAACCTTAACTCTAAGTCAATATGTATTTTCAAAAATCATAGGATTTTTAAATGTAACAAACAATTCCAATTTTAAGAGGGAGAATGTCCTAATGGGCTACACAATCAAGCAGGTATCGGAACGAACAAATCTTAGCGCACATGTACTGCGTTTTTATGAAAAAGAGGGACTTTTGTCCAATATTAACAGAAGCAAAAGCGGCATCCGCAGTTATACGGAAGATGATTTAGAATGGCTGGGATTGATTTGCTGCCTTAAGAACACAGGCATGTCATTGAAACAAATCAAAGAATTTGTGGATTTAAGTGCAGAAGGCAAAGAAACTCTGAAACAACGCTGCGAGATATTGATCGAACATAAGAAAAATGTGGAAACTCAGATTCAGGAAATGAACAGACATCTGGATAAAGTATCTCATAAGATTGCCTATTATACAAAACAGTATCATGAATACAAGAACGGCGGAGCTCATTAAAATTTTAAGAATGATTTCCCATGGCGATCAAACATCATTAGGACAGATTGCCCTTTCAAGTAGCCATAAAACTAGATATGCTAATTTTATTCGGGATACATACCGGCATATGACGTGATCTGGCATGATATGCCCTTTTAAGATTTGAGCCTCAATATAATTGCATAGTTGCTTCATGATATCTCATAAAATATAAATTACTTATCATCACTTAGGTGTGAAGACGATAAGATTTTTGGCACATCCATTTCGTATGCGCCAATTCGTTGGCTTTCTTCGCAATTAAAATCACCTTTCCTTTCTCTAATAGCGGCTTGGTTGCCTCTATTATAATCGGAAAGGTGATTTTTTTTAACTCATTGGCTCACACAACATAGCGGGTATGCCCTTGGCTGTATTTATTTTGTAGTAACTACCTTGTTTTTCTTACGCCGTTTTCATCTACCTCGTAGCCGTCCACAATGATGCTTCTTGCAAGGGAGCCATCGGCATAAAAGTAATACCACTTGCCGTCAATCTCAAGCCACTTACCGGATACCATTACACCGCACTTGGTAAAGTAATAGGTTTTATTGTTACCGTTTGAACCGAGATCCCAAAAGCCTACTAACATTGTCTTGCCTGAATAGAATCGCCAGTTATCGCCGTCCTTTACCCAACCGGTTTTCAGTGTACCATCGTTGTTGAAGTAATATTTCACACCGTCGATAGTCTGCGTTCCGGTAAGAGCTTTGCCGTCCTTATAGCACAGATATTGACCATCGTCATCCAGCGCCCAGCCCTGGGCGGTGGCAGGGGTGATGGTCAGTTTGATGTAACGGTACAGCATGGAGGAAACCTCTGCGCGGGTGGCATTTGCCTTGGGGTTAAACTTGTTGTTCTGCTCACCCATCATGATGCCCGCCTGCTGCATGGACCTCACCGCGCCGCTGTAGCTGCTGCCGATGTTTACAGCGTCTGCAAAGGTGACAGCCTTACGGGTCACAGGCAGGATATAGCCGGTGGCATTGGCGTAATTTGCGAAAATCACCGCAATTTCCTCACGGGTGATATCACGGTCAGGTGCGAACTGCTGGTTACCGACGCCCTGAATGATACCATTTTGATACGCCCACTCAATGTATGGATGATATGCACTGTCAGCCTCCACATCGGGAAAGCTGCTTGTGTTATACACTTTCGTATCTACTCCTGACAGTCTGCCGAGAGCCGTTACCAGCATTCCCCTTGTCATGGCGTTGTCGGGCGCAAAGGCCGTTTCAGAGGTTCCCGAAAGCAGTCCACGTCCTACCACATAATCAATGGATTCCTTGCCCCAATGGGCGTCGGTATCCGTAAACTTGGCGCTTGGAGCCGTATAGCCCACCCCGTACACTGAGAAGTGATTGGTTGTGAAGATGATCCTTTGGCTATTGGCATCGTAGGCTGAGCCGGGGATGCGGTTCACCTTACCGTTACCGTCCACATAGACCGCATACAGGCAGCCTGCTGCTTCGTTATTTCCCGGCGTATAGGGGATGGATAGCGTTACACTTCCATTTCCCAACGAGGTGAGGTTCACGGTTTTACCGTCCCTTACAGTGCTTATGGTAATGCTGTAGGCTCTACGAACGCCGGAGAAGCTTACCGGCTTCACCGTAATGGTCACATCGCCGGTACTCTGATTCTGGATTTCCTGCAAAGCCGTCTGATTCAGATTCAGAGTCAGAAGCTGACCGTTTACCTCAAACTGCTGTACCTTGGCATCGGTGAACTGCTTCAGCACAGGCTGGGTCAGCACAATACCGATGGATCTCGTGTTTGCCGGATTATCCAATGTGACTGAAATACAAATATTATTTGCAGCTTTGCCCTGAGATTTTGCGTCGGCCTGCGCCTTGGCAATGGAGTCGGTAATGGTCTGATTCGGGATAGTTGCATTTGCAGCGCCGTTCGTACCTGCTTCCGCCGTAACAGAAGCATCCGCCGTTACCGGCTGATCGGTCTTCATTTCGGGCGTGGTGGTGGTGCCGGAGGTCGATCCTCCACCTCCGCCATAATTTCCACCTCTGTCTGTTTCCTTGGTAAATGTAACGGACAGTACTCTGCTGTCAGTCATTCCCGGTTTTACCCCTATCGCTTTGACCGTTGCGGTGGCATTTAGCGTGAATGCACCAATGTAAAGCGTGCTGCCCGCTGTTGGCAGGCTGCCATCGGTGGTGTAGTAAATGTCCGCGCCTGCCGTGGTGCAGGAAAGTGTTACGCTCTGGCTTCCGGTAAAGGTTCCGCCGTTTGGCAAAGCCGTGGGCGTTTTCACCTGAAACAGCGACAGGGTCAAGCTGCTGCTTGTGCCAGAGCTGGCATTATAGCCCGGCTTTGCAGCCATGCGCTTGTAGCCGGTGATGGTATCGCCGGGCTGGCAGCCGGTTCTGGTGTTTGTAACGCTCCAGTTTGTGCCGTCAAAACTGTACTCCGCGCCCGCTGTTGCGGGAATTGTCACGGTATAGCTCGTATCGTACACGCTCGCATAGGTCAACGTGAATGCCGGCGGTGCGCTCTGATTCTGGTTTGCCGTATCGACGATTACACTGGCTTCCGGGGAGGCAATGTGGGTTGCTGTTGCTTTCCACCGGATATACAGTGTTACATTTTCCGCACTGTTTGAGGTATAGGTCCGTATGCTGCCCCAGCTTGCGCTGCCAAACTTATATTCCGTACCCGGAACCGCCGTGATGGTGATGGTTTTAGGAAAGTCGCTTTCGCTTACGGTGTAGTTCAGTGCGGGAGCTGCACGGTCATTCAGCTTTTCAAAGGTGACTGCGCCTGTATTGCCCGCTGCACCCGCCTTATGCGTTGCTGTTTCTTTGATGCGGGTGTAAAAGGTGGGGGTGCTTGCCGGTGCAATACCCGCAAATACGTTGCTGTTCTGCCATGCGCCGCTGTCCATTCTATATTCCGCACCGGGGATAGAAGATATCGTATAGGTAAATGCCGAGCCGTCGCCGGTGTAGGAGCCGGTTACGCCAGTCGGTGCTTCCGGACCGTCTGCTTTCTCTACCGCAGCGGTTGGAGCGGAGGTCACACTGCCTGAGCAATTTTCCGCAGTCACGGTGACTGTAATTCGTGCGCCAAGATCCTCCTGCATCAGAATATAGTTATTGGTTGGCGTAACGCTGATGGGAACACCGTTACGATTCCACTGGTAGCGAAGTGTACCCAGATCGTATCCAGCGTATCCAGATGAGGCAGAGAGCCCCAAGACGTTCGCTATCAGGGTATTTCCGTATTCTGCTGTGCCATTAATGGTTACCCCACCTATCAGCATCGGCTTATCGGTAGTCACCAAAAGTGCCTCGCTTGCCGGCGATGGTTCGTGGTTGGTATCGCCTTTCAGGCGGGCGTAGAAGCTGTATGCTGTGTTTGGGGCAAGGGCGGTAAACGCAAATGAATCCTGCCATGCGCCGTCTGTCCCTTTTCTGTACTCCGCACCGCTGATAGCGTTCAGCATAACTTCGATTGCATTTTTGCTGCTTAGCGTTGGTGCGGCTGGCGCGGACTGGCTGGCTTTTTCTATGTTGAAGGTTATGCCGGTTTTTGTCCCGGTAAAGTTTCCGGTGCCGGTTAAGTTCATCGTAACAGTTCCGACATTGATTCCATTGCTGGCGCTTCCGCCTGCTACGGAAACCTGATAGTCTACATCCTTCTCAAGCGTTTGGCCGTCAAAGGTGACGGTTAAGGACGGGGTAATGGAGGCGCCGGTGTAGGTGTAGGTATCTTCATTGAGCGTTACCGCAGCTCCCGCAATATCACGCAGGATCAGGTACAGGCCGCTTTCACCGGACTGCGTGCCGCCCACATTTTGAAGGACAGGCAGCTTGCCGTCTTGGATTGTCCAGACCGAAGTATCCCAGCCGGAGGTATCCCAATTACCCGCGGTTGCCCAGAAGCTGGCGGTGTTCATCTGCCTGCTGCTTACATTCGTGCCGTCAGGATTGCCAGCGCCCGTCATACCGGAAAACGCCACACTGCCGGAGAGTGTGACGCCGGTACCGACAAAACCTGCCACGCGCCCGACATTACTGCTGCCGCTGACGCTTGGGTTCAGCGCGGCGCAGTTTCGCACGATACTGTTATTGCTTACAGCACCCGCCACACCGCCGATATCGCTTGTACCGCCGACCACGCCCGTGGCGTAGCAATTTGTTGTCACGCCGCCCAAAACACAGCCCGCCACGCCACCAACACTGTTGCCTTTCCCAATGACGGATCCGGTGGAATAGCAGTCTGTCAGCCAGCCTCTTAAAACACTGCCTGCAATGCCTCCAATATTGTTGCTGCCGGTAACGGAGGCGGTAGCATAACAGTTTGCTACTTTATTCTCTTCATCGACGAAGCCGTCCACACTGCCTACAATACCGCCCACACCGGTTCCATGGCCGGTGACTGAACCGATAACATAACAGTATGTTATGCTGCTTCCACCATTAACATAACCTGCCACACCGCCGACACTACCGCTGCCGGAAATGCTTGCCTCCTCAATTCCAAGATTCTGAATCGTACCGCCGCTCATATAGCCGAACAGGCCGGAGAACTGCTCCGTACGGTTGATGATAGAAAGCCCTGTGATTTTTTTGTTACCGCCGTCAAAGATTCCCTTGAAGGGGGTTGAGCCGGTGCTTCCGATCGGAACCCAGCCCTTGCCGCTGTTCCAGTCTTTGCCATAAGCGGAAAGGTCAAGATCGGCGATGAGCTTGTAATATATGTCCTTGCCGCCATAGGTCGCATTGGTTGCCGAATCATTCACCAGCTCCGCCAGCTTTGCAAGCTGATCTGCGGTGCCGATTTGGTAGGGGGCACCGCTTGTGCCTTCGCCGAGAAAGTGGTTGCTGCTGCCGCCCGCAAGGTGCGGCGGCAGGGCAGCGTCCTGCGTGCCACCCGCATTTATAAGGATGGGCAGCTTGCCGTTTTCCGTCGTCCAGCCGCCGGCAGTTGCGAAGCGACCGTAGATGGTACCGTCCGCTTTAATTTCGGCAGTGCTAATATCCACGCCGTTTTTATCGGCCGGACTATTTACTATGCTTCCGAATTTTCCTGTGCCCAAGTCTGTCATGCCGGAAAAAGCCGCATTGCCGGTAAGTGTGCCGCCGCCGGCGATGGCTCCCGCCACGCGCCCGACCTCGCTGCTGCCAGTGACACTGGGGTTCAGCGCGGCGCAGTTTGTTACATTGCCGTAAGTAATACCTGCCACTCCGCCGAAATTGCTGCCTGCACCATTGCTGATAACTGCACCTGTGGCATAGCAGTTTATCACGTCGCCATTGAGTGCAACATAGCCCGCCACGCCGCCGATATGGCTGCCTGTGCCGGTGACGGTACCTGTGGCATAGCTGTTTGTCACAATGCCGCTGTTAACCCTGCCTGCCACTCCGCCGGCACTATCACCTTTGCCAGTAACAGTGCTGGTTGCATAGCAGTTTACCACACCGCTGTCGGTGCCGAAGACAGAACCCGCCACACCGCCAACACTTTTTGCCCCGCTAACCAAACCATAAGCATTGCAGTTTATCACAATGCCGTAATAAGTATAGCCTACCACCCCGCCGACACCGCCTGCACCGCTGATCGAGCCGGAAACACTGCAGTTTGCCACGTCGCTGTTGGCGCCGTAAACATAGCCCGCCACGCTGCCGACAAAATCACCGCCAGTGATGCTTACCTCCATAAGCTTAAGATTTTCCACCGTACCGGTCACAAAGCCAAACAGGCCGGTAAGCTCCTCCGTGCGGTTGATAAAAAGCCCGGTGATTTTTTTGCTGCCGCCGTCAAAGGCTCCCTTGAAAGGGAAGGTGCTGGTGCTTCCGATCGGCATCCAGCCCTTGCCGCTGTTCCAGTCTTCGCCGTAAGCGGAAAGGTCAAGATCGGCGGTGAGCTTGTAGTGTTTGTTATTGTAACTTGTATCGCCCGCATTCACCAGCTCCGCCAGCTTTGCAAGCTGCTCTGCGGTGCTGATCTGATAGGGGGCAGTACTTGTGCCTTCACCGAGGAAGTAAGAGCTGCTTCCGCCCAGCACAAGGTGCGGCGGTATGGCAGCGTCCTGCACGTCCGCCGGGATAGCTGCAAGGATAGGCATCTTGCCGATTTCCACCGTCCAGACGGTGGGATTATTCCAGTTAATCGATGTTGCCCAGTAGCTCCCTGTTGTTATATCTGCGCTGCTTATATCCGCACCGTTTATGTTATTTGACGTACCACCACTAATAGGTTGGTCTATATTATTTACCTTGACCGCCATGCCGGAAAATGCCGCATTACCGGAGAGTGTACCGTTGGCGAAGGCTCCCGCCACGCGCCCGACTGTGCCTGTACCGCTGACGCTGGGGTTCAGCCCGGCACAGTTTGTCACATTACCGTAAGCAAAGCCTGCCACGCCGCCAATATAGAGGCCGGTGGCATTAATCGTGCTTATGGTGTAGCAGTTTGTTACAACGCCGTCGGTTGCAACATAGCCCGCCACTCCGCCGACATTGTTTCCTGTGCCTTTGCAGGTAACGGTACCTGTGGCATAGCAATTTGTCACGCTGCCACTGTTAACCTTGCCCGCCACTCCGCCGACCTGATCACCTTTGCCGGTGACGGCACTGGCGGCATAGCAGTTTGCCACTCCGCCGTGTACAATACCCGCCACGCCACCAACCACGCCTGCACCGCTGACCAAACCGGTAACATAGCAGTTTGTCACGTTGCCGCCAACAGAACCTGCCACTCCGCCAACCACGTTGCTGCCGCTGACCGAACCGGAAACACTGCTGTTTATCACGCGGCTGTCAACAAGGTCCGTTATGCCCCCAATAACATAGCCCGCCACTCCGCCGACACCACCTGTACCACTGATTGATCCGGAAACATCACAGTTTGTCACTCTGCCGCCAACAAGGCCATCCTGACTGCATTCAATATAGCCTGCTATACCTCCTACCTGAGCAGCGCCGGAAATGCTTACCTCCACTAGTTTAAGGTTTTCCACTGTACCGCCCGCCAAGCGGCCGAACAGGCCGGTAATATTCTCCGTGCGGTTGATAAAAAGCCCAGTAATCTTATTATCGTTTCCGTCAAAGATTCCCTTGAAGGAGTTGGTTTCAGTCCCGATGGGCTTCCAGCCCTTGCCGCCATTCCAGTCTTTGCCGTAGGCGGAAAGGTCAATGTCATTCATAAGTTTTAGGGATACTGTAGCGCTGCTGTCATTGAACAAAAAAGTTTCCAGCCTGCCGGCGTTGACCAGGACGGCAATTTCCAAAAGCTGTGCCGCCGTGGTAATTTCCAGCGGACTTGCTGAGGTGCCCCCTCCTCCCATACGCAGTATCATCCGCTTAACAGCAGGGATGTATACGGTGATGCGGGGAGCTTCCGTATCTTCAGCGATGGCATAACCTTCGCCCGGTTTTGCAGCGAACACGTATAGTCCGTTTGCCGGGGAATCGGAGTCATAATTGTGATCTGCTTCCCAAGTCACCGGAATTTGAGCAATTTGCCCCTCTACTGTGCCGGTGAGCATCTCAGGAAAGACCGGCTCATGGGTGTTCTGCCAGCGGATATCCTCTGTCAGCTCGTCAAAGGCGGTGATTGTCCCCTTAACTGCCTCCCCCTGCACCGTTACAGTGATGGCGGGCGTTTCGGCACTGAGGGTAAAGCCCTCTGTTTCAGCGGTAAAGACATATATCCCTGCCGTGTTGCCATCATAGTCCGGCGTTGCGGTCCATTTTACCGGCACCGAAGCGGTTGTTTCCGTATACCCGGTATCGGATTCTTCCTGTAATGGATCTACGGCTTCCTGACCGCCTACGGGAGCTTCTTCATCTTCTGTGGATACCTCCCCTTTGGGAGCCTGCTTCTTCTGCATGCCCTCGTCAGTCGTTTCTTCCTGTACCGGATCAGTAGTTTCCTGGTCCGCTACAGAGGGGGTTGCCTTATCTTCTGGGGACACCTCCTCTTTGGGAATCTGCTCCTGCTGTATGCCCTCGTCAGCCGGTTGAGCTACGGTTTCTCCGGTAGCCACCAGATCCTCCTGTACGCTTTCCGTATTTTGTGCCGATTCCTGCTGTAGCGCATTACCGGAATCCTGTACCCGCTCGTCTGTGTACACCGCAAGGCGTACCGTAGCCGTCAGGCTTTCAGGCAAATTCAAATTTCCAAGCGGTGTACCAAGGGCCACCCTCTGTGCTGCCGTCACTTCGGACAGCGGTTGAAATGATACAATCTCACCGCTTATTCCAGCATTCAGGTTTTCTGCCGCCGCCGAAACAGGCATCATTCCCAGCACCATGATTAAGGACAGCGCCATTGCCAAAAGCCGTCGGGACAATTTGTGATGATTCATATGGTTACCTTACTCCTTTCCAATAAGTGAATTGGCAAAGCAATTCCCTATTATCAAAATCAAAAATTCCCTCAATGTAATCATAAGGGAATTTTTGATAAAAGGGTATTGACCAAACGGCTACTTATTTTCGGTTTTAATGTTTACTTCCTGTGCTTTTAATGAAAATTTCAGCAATTCGGCCGCCGAAACTGGACACCGTTTTACCGGTACCATAACCTACTGTAATGTCATATACCGGATATGCGATAATGATCTTTTTCGCTGCGTCGGAAAGGTATGTCCTTAAGTACAATGGTATTGCTGATGTTTTTCGCAGACTCCAGCCCTACGGTTAACGATATTAAGCGGCATTTCATAGTTCAGCAGGCTGAGACATATCTAGAAATTGAAATATCTAAAAAAATATTGTATACTGGTTAAAAAAATATCTGGAAGCGGGCGTATGAAGTACCTAACCATTTAAAGCGGACAGGGACGCATCACCGGATCGCTGAGATAGGGAAACCTTTGGCTCAGTTCCACGGACGCCGAAAAGCCTGCTGACAATAGAGTACGTCCGAAGAAATGATATTTAATGCCGATAGTATGAAAGCATTGCATATCTTGTTGTAATTTATCTTGGAATGAAGGAGTGAACTTGAATGGACATCGTCAAATTGATATTTACCCTATTGCTTTCCTCCTCAGTTGTCTGTGCGTTCCTGCTGATCAAATACGCCAGCAAGCGGCACAGTATGCCGGGCGCCGGCTACTTTATCCTGCTGCTTGTGTCAACCGCTGTCAGTAATATTGCCTATACGGCGGAAATCAATGCGTTGACGCTGTCTGCGGCATTGATCTGGTTCTATATCCAACATTTTTCCACCCCCCTGCAGCATTATTTCTGGATGATGCTGAGCCTTGAATATTCCGAGGCGCCGAAATGGATTGTCAGGAAGGCAAAATACATAGGACTGCTTCACCCAGCCTTGTTTTATCTTATTTTCTTTACCAACCATCTTCACCACCAGTACATATCCTCTTACAGCTTTGTAAACAACGGACATTTTGAGGTCATCCTCTCAGCAAAAGAACCGTTATACATGCTGATGGTAGCATCCGGGACACTGATCGGGATCATCTCCATGATCTTTTATATCTGGGGTCTGATGCGCTCTCCTCGGCTTCACCGGTACGGTTATCTCATCATGATGGTGGCTTCTTTCATTCCTTGGATTACGGTATATTTAATTGCCAGCAATACGAATTATCTCGGTATTGACTATTTTCCTGTGGTTTCGATTCTCTCTGGCATCTTATACATGCTTGGGATATTCAAGTTCCGTATCTTTAATGCCATTCCCATTGCAACGTCGATTGTATTTCGTCAATCAAAGGAAGGCGTTATCATTGTTGATTTGGAGGATCAAATCATTGACGCCAATGATTCTTTCACGGAACTATACCCCGACCTAAAAGGACGGCTTCACCAATATACCCTCCGCTCGTTTACGGAGAACCATGCGGAGCTGAAAGGCGTATACGGGGAGAATCCGGTATTTACCTACAGCCTGACGGAGGAAGGAACGGAAAGACACTACCAAGCAGAGATTACAAAGGTCATGACCGATGATGAGCTTGAAATAGGAAAGGTTCTTACCATTATGGATATAACCCTGTTTGTAGAGAAGCAAAAGAACTTGGAAAGCATCGCTTCCACGGCCATTGATCAGGCGGAAACCTGCGAGCTTTCTTTTTTGCAGGCACAGATCAAACCTCATTTTTTGAACAATACCCTCAGCGTCATCGGTTCCATGGTCACAAGAAGTCCTCAGGAGGCAAAGGCGCTGATTGCCGAGCTGGGGGAGCATCTTGCCAACTGCTACTATTTCGACAGTAACTCCCCCATGGTTTTGCTGGAAAAGGAGCTGGAATGCGTTCGTACCTATGTTTCCATCGAAAAAGCAAGATTCCGGGAGCGGCTGAATTTTCATCTGGAGTATGACGATATTCCATCCATTTCCATTCCAAGGCTGGTGCTCCAGCCGTTGGTGGAAAATGCTCTCCGGCATGGAATCCTCAAAAAAGCCGGCGAGGGCAATGTCTGGCTTACCATCTGCGTGGAAGAAAACAGATTCCGGTTTGAAGTCAGAGACGACGGGGCCGGCATGAGTCATGAAATTCTTAGCAGGCTGCTCCTAGATACAGAAAATATCCACAGCATTGGCCTGTCCAATATCCACAGGCGGCTGATGAAACATTATGGGCAGGGACTTACGATTACCAGCGAGCCGGGAGTAGGAACACAGGTTGTGTTCTATGTTCCGGAAACTGCTGTATTGGAAAGGGCGGGTACACAATGATTAAGACAATTATACTGGATGATGAATGGTACAACCTTGAGGAAGTCTGTGAACTGGTGGAGAAAACCGGCTTCATGCAGGTATCAGGAAAGTATATGAACCCGCTTCAGGCGTTGGAGGAAGCTGCTACCCTGGCTCCACAGGTAGCTTTTATCGATATCGAAATGCCAGAGTTGGACGGTCTGGCCTTTGCGGAAAAGCTGCTTGAAATCCAACCGGAAGTTATGATTGCCTTTATCACAAGCTGGAACCAATACGCCGTACAGGCATTTGAGTTGAACGCTTTGGATTATGTGATGAAGCCCATCAAGGAGGAACGGTTCCTGAAGCTGGCGGAGAAGATTCATACGGAAATCAACCGAAAGGAACAACTCTCCTATGCAGAGCAGGTCTTGTCCCTCTATGGAAGGCAAAAGGTTGCGCCCGCAGCAGATCATATGCCGGATATTCCATTAACCGGACGGGAAACTCAGGTACTGACCCTGCTTGCACAGGGACTGACCCAGCGGGAGATTGCGGAAGAGTTGTTTCTTTCGGTTTCCTGCATTAAAAAGCATCTGGCAAGTATTTACTCAAAGCTTAATGTCAACAATAAAATCAGCGCTGTGCAAAAAGCGCGGGAATCAAACATTTTATAACCGAAAAAAGCCGCCGTTTGATAAAAGACGAAATTCCTTAGCATTGATCTGATTTTTGCCCCACCATTCTATCGGTTATTAATAACCGGAGAAAAGGTGGATTCTTCTTTTGTGGAACGGCTGATATCCTGGGCTCTTATGGGGCTGAGTGGAGAAACATAAACTCAGCCCATGGTAAATTCCTGTCTGACATGCTTTCAGTGGCTGGTGCAGCTATGGGCATGGCCCTTTTCATGATGCCCTTCCTCATGATGATGGTCACATTTAACATTGGAGTCGTATTTCAGCTGATTCAGGAGATAATCCTCCACAGCCTTGTCTGCTTCGCCAATTACCCCTCCGAAAAATTGAATGCCGTTTTGGGTCAGCGAATTCTGTGCACCGGTTCCAATCCCACCGCAGATCACCACAGAGACTCTCCGTTCTTTGAGAATACCAACCAGTTCCCCATGCCCATGACCGTTTGTTGAAAGGATTTCTTCCGCTGCAATTCTCCCATCACTCGCTTCATAAATCTTGAACGTCTCCGTTTTCCCGAAATGCTGATACACCTGTTTGTTTTCATAAGGTACTGCAATAATCATGATTATGACCCTCCTATTTTTTTATGATCATTGAACTTGATCCCGATGACAATGCCTGCATCCGCAATGTCCCGGCCGGTCGTTGCAAACAATATAATTCCCCCCGGCAATGTGCAGTTCCTTTCCCGCTACAAGGCATTCCGCCAGCTTGGTACGGGCACTATTATAGATTGCCTGAGCTGTTGTCCTGGCTATTTCCATTCTCTCTGCGCATTCATCCTGTTTCAGCCCTTCAAGATCAATCAGTCTTATGGCCTCGAATTCGTCGATGGTCATATTGATTACTTGAGCACCGGATTCCTGAGCATCCAGAGGACCGAAGATTTGACTCCGGGGCATACCACATACCCGTCTGCATTTGTGAGGCCTTGGCATTCCTTCTACCGCCTTTCCAGATCAATTATATAAATGGCATATGCCATCTATGTAAGAATTGTATACTTATTATTGGCATATGTCAATAACAAGATTGATTGAAAGTCAATGCAAATGCCCATAAGAAGCTCCATGGAGCGTTTCTTGAAAAATTTATATCAGAGAGCTGCCATTATCTGACAGAAGGAAAGCAGATTCAAAGTGGTTTAGATAGAAAATATGGACCTATTCATAGTGGAAATGAAAATAGAAGAAAAATCCGAAAAAAATCAAGGGAGATTTTCTGATCATGCAGGCTTGTTTTTAGAAAATTCCAGACCCATATAACAAACCCGGAGATCTGGATATCGTTGATCCCGGGCTTCATTGTCCATATTAATCAGGGGATATCATATCATTCCCTTGAGGATATTCTTGAATCCATCACTTCTTAAGAATTCATTCTGAATACTCTCCATATTACTCCTGTATTCGGTATAAAGGCTTCTGAATTTCCTGGGATATTAAATCCGGTATCCACAATATACATTGCTCCGTCCGGTCCAAAAATAAGTTGGTTTGGTCTTTCAAACCCTCCCCCATTTGATAAGGATGCCGGGAAGCCGGTATTATTAATTGCAAACGTACTGATTGTTCTGGATCTCATATCAATTCTTGATACCCTATGTCCTGCACTGGCATAGGATACCGAATCACCGATATGAGTATGAATGGTACTCCCATATTCAGCCACGTAAACATCCCCATAAGGTCCAAAATCCGCATTATAATTAAACTCGAACCCTCTTATGGAGGTATTAGGCGGAAACGTAACATAAGGTCTTGGAGGAATATTGGGCTGGTTTTTAAACAATAGGGAAGGCTGGACCCCTCCTCTTGGTGCGAACCGTGGTGAGTTTACTGCCTCCCCTCCGGAATAATCCGGCCATCCGTACCACAAACCAGGGGAAATATAATAAAAATCATCCGTAGCATTGTCAATGGGTCTGCTCCCAATTGGATTATATCCATTGTTTACTGCAAACAGCTGGCCGTTTATATCAAATTTTAAGAACGCCGGATTGCGGAATCCCCAGGCAACTTGTTCCAGATTTGAACCATCAAGATTTGCTCTTAGAATGCTTCCTGATGCTTTAATGTATTTCTTTCTGATTTCATATTCGATATTTGGTATTCCATAAGGAGAAAAAGCACCGGTATATGCAGTGTCATTGGGCAATCCCTCTGTCAAAATATTGGGGGATGGGAAATTTTGTCCATAAAGCATGACATAATCGCCGGTATAATCACAGAGCAAAGGAGAAACTGTCACCCACTTGTTATCGTTCCCGACGACCCCGCTGTTGGTAACAGTTCCTTGACCGAAATATAATTTATTATCAGGGGAAAAAGTAACCGGGCTATTATAATGATCACCGTTGCTGGGTAACCCCATAATGATATTCTGCCTTGTACCATCCTTGTAAATTTTACTTACATACCCTCTATGTGACACATATAAAACACCGTTTAAATAATTAATACCAGATATGGGGACAACAAAACCTTCTGCAATTGTCTCAAATTGTCCATTGACCATTTGCAGCACTTTGGCATTTCCAGTTGCCAATCCGGAATCTGCAATTAAAATATCTCCATCCTCATTAAATACCATTCCAATTGGGGAATCTATATTTTTTATAAATGCTTCAATACGATAGCCTTCGATGATGTATATATCCTCTGGATTTAAATATCGTTCCGATAAGGGATCGATTTGATTACAAGAGAGAATTCCTCTGCTATATTTAGCTTGAAACATTAACTTCACCAGGAATTTTTTTTACTACATTATATTCCGGTTTATTTAATTTATACAAGTAAACCAGGCAGTTCATCTCCTTAGAAAAGCTTGGACAGCATATTATCTTTCTTTGCCTGCCCGCTTTTCAGGAGCCGGGCAGATGATTCCGGCTTCAAATAAAGCATCGAACGTATTGGCTGCTCCACCGTGTTCAACAATTTTTCCATGAACGACTTTATCAATGTCCACCCCGGTGATACATATCTTTTTACCGGTAGGCTTCATCCCCAGCCATTCCCCCTTATGGGTACCTTCCATAAGGAACTCGGAAATTACATAATTGCCGTCACAATATTGCCGGGTAATGGTCATTTTTAAATCAGGATAGGTTTATTTTTTTATTTTTTCCTTATTATCCATAAAAGCCTCCTAAGCGTTCGGACCTGTTCCGGCTCCTTTTATATTCATATCATATCAGACTTGATAAATCAGATCAATCCCTCTCGAAAAATCAGATTCTTTAAACCGCAAAGTCAAGAGTTCCTATCGTTTATGCAC
The DNA here is from genome assembly GCF_000144625.1 of [Clostridium] saccharolyticum WM1. Classification (NCBI taxonomy): domain Bacteria; kingdom Bacillati; phylum Bacillota; class Clostridia; order Lachnospirales; family Lachnospiraceae; genus Lacrimispora; species Lacrimispora saccharolytica. The sequence continues at coordinate 2,891,472 of NC_014376.1, forward strand.
GGAACCATGCGGATTTTAGCAATGCAAGGCCTTTTCGTATCTGTTGTTCTCCCAGTAACCACTTTTGATCTTCACCACCTGGAAATTCCAAAATAAAATGCATCCCTGCACCACGACCATGCAAGATTACTTTGCTGCCAAATACCTTCGCGGCTTCCCGTACCAGTACATCATGCCGTCTTTTATAGGTAAGACATATTTTACGTACATGACGTTCATAGTTTCCATCCCTCATATATTCAGCCAGAATCCGTTGGGTCAACCATGATACAGGCGTATTGTAAGATCGGAACCGGCTATGATACCTGGTAAGAAGCCGTACAGGCAGCACCATGTAATTTACCCGCATGGAAGGGGACAGGGACTTTGAAAAGGTTCCGATATAGATGGTGCGGTCACCCGTGTCCAGGGAATGGAGGGACGGTACTGGATTGACATCATATCTTAGCTCACTGTCATAATCATCTTCTATGACATAGGCATCATTAGTAACTGCCCATGGAAGGAGTTCCTTACGATGAAATATTGGCATCACAGTTCTAAATCGAGATACCAAAGTATGCTTTGAGGTTGATGAATTGTTTGGTCTTTTGACTGACAGTATTGATCATGCCTGCAACACGAAGGCAGAGTATAATAGTGTTGTGATTACAGGAAATGCTTCACTTCTTAAGGATCTGGATTATAAACGTGAGGTACTGAATAAGCTGGTGGAAAAGTACACGCCTCAATTTGCAGGGAATCAGCTTCCTGACAACATGATCAAAAGCACTGCTGTGATTGAGATTGATATCTTAACAGGAAAATTTCCTAATAAACTTGCATATGGTAGAAATGTTTTATTTCTATATGAAACTTATAAAAAATAAATGTACATATGAAAATATTGCGATATAATATGGTAAAACCGAAAGGAGTATGAATATGTATACAGCAGATTATTTTGTTAAAAGTTTGAACATGACCCCCCATCCGGAAGGTGGATTTTATAAGGAAATTTATGCGTCGGAAGATACTATAACATCAAAAGATTTAAAAGTAGACTTTGAAGGTTCGCGGATGCTTTGGACAAGTATCTATTTTTTACTCAGGGACGGAGAAGTATCTCATTTTCACAGACTAAAATCGGATGAAATGTGGTACTATCATTCCGGTTCTCCCCTGACTATTTATATGATCAGTCCAGAAGGAGAGTTTACTACGGAACAGCTTGGACTTACTGTTGAAAAGGGGGAAAAGCCTCAGGTATTGGTGCAAAAGAATTATATATTTGGTTCCGCTATGAATCATAAAGGGTATGCTCTTGTTGGCTGCATGGTATCTCCGGGATTCGAATTCAGAGACTTTGAATTATTTAAAAGACATGAGCTGATGGAACGATATCCGCAGCATCAGCAGATAATCCATAAACTGACTGTCAACCCGGAATCCCTATAAACATCTGCTCCATGGATTTAGCCTTCTTATCGGCTTTTCAAAAAGCTCCCGTTATTCCTTTTGGAAGACGGGAGCTTTCTGATATCACCGATTGATTGTACCTAATGATTGATCACTACTTATCCACAGGTATCCTGTTCGGCAGTCTCCTGTATTGACTCTGCTCTCTCCACAGGCAATATCTGATTCAAAAGGATGGCACTGATAGATGCAATGACTACCGCCGATTCGCCAAATACTGTTTTCGCCCAATCAGGAAATAACCCCAGACATCCTCCGGCCTGGATGACCCCGATTCCGAGAGCTACGGACAAGCCAACCACAGAAGTATTCCTGGCCGTCAGTTCCTCCCTGGTGATCAGCTTGATTCCTGTCATAGTAATCATGGCAAACACAGAAACAGTGGCTCCCCCTAAAACGCAGGAAGGAATGGTCGTTAACAGGGAGGCAAATTTAGGAATAAAGCCGGCTGCCAGTATAATAACCGCAGCGATCCCTAACACACACCGGTTCACCACCTTAGTCATAATCACAATTCCCACATTCTGGCTGAACGTTGCAGTAGGGAGGCCTCCCAAAAAAGCGCCTATGATACTGGCCACACCATTGCCGATGATCCCTCCGCACATTTCTTTGTCTGTAGCCTCCCTGTCTAAGCCGCCCCCTGCGGTAGAGGTAAAGTCACCGATGGCTTCCACGGAACTGACTACATACATTACCAGCATAGAGATGATTGAGGTCACTTCAAACTTCATCCCGAAATACATAGGCGCTGCAACCTGGAACCAGCTGGCGCTTTGTACATTCCGAAAGGAGACCATTCCCATTGCCAGAGCAATTATGTATCCAAAGATCATTCCCATCAGAATGGAGGCCATTTTACAGATTCCACTGGTAAAATAGTGAAAGAATAACACGATCACCAGTGTAAGCATGGCCACAAGCCAATTCCTGGGGCTTCCATAATCCTCCGCACCTGCTCCCCCGGCCATGTAGGTAACTGCTGTGGGATAAAGGGATAGTCCAATTGTAAATACCACGGTCCCTGTCACAAGAGGAGGAAATAATTTTGTCAGCTTCTTATAGAATAGGCCTACCACAACGGCTCCAACTCCGCCTACCAGCTGTGCTCCGAAAACCGTTGCTAAGTCAAACCGGCTTCCCAGGGAAATCAGCAGAGGAATATAGGCAAAACTGGCTCCCATGATAACAGGCAGACCTGACCCGCAGTATCGCCCCAAGGGAAAAAGCTGCAGCAGAGTAGCAATACCTGAAATTAAAAGTGCGGACTGAATCAGGATAATTTGTTCCGAAGAATCCACACCGGCCACACCGGCCAGGATAATTGCAGGTGTAACACACCCTACAATCATTGCCACCACATGCTGGATTGCCAGAGGCAATGCTTCTAAAAATCGGGGCATCCCATTTAAACTTGTAACTTCCACATATTTTTTATTCTTTTTTAAATGATCCATTCTTTTACCTCTCTATCTTCCCGGTCCGACAGAGGGGCAGAATCTCCCGCCACTCTGTTCCGTGATGCAGGAAATGTTTCAGTTATTTATATAAGCAGTTACAGCCTTATTGGCCTTACGAACCAGATTCTCTTCGTCCATTCGTACCAGTCGGCCTTCTTTTACAACAATCTCTCCGTTTACAACCGTATAGTCCACGCTTCCCTTCAGTCCCACCGTACACAAAACCGACCTTGGGTCAAACTGAGCGCCTATCATATCAATACGGTTTAAATTGACCAGGAAAAAATCCGCCGCCATGCCTGCAGAAATTTCTCCTAAATCCTTCCGGCCCAGCACCCTTGCACTGCCCTTTGTTGCGATTTTCAGCATGTCATATCCGGTAGGTGCTTTCCGGCTGTCATTCAGCCTGTGAAGCAGGTATCCCACTCTCATTTCTTCCAGAAGATTGGAACCGTCGTTGCTGGCGGACCCATCCACAGCCAAACCTACAGGAACAGACAAATGAAGCATTTCCGGTATAGAAGCAATGCCTGAAGACAGCTTCATATTGGAAATGGGACAATGAGCCACACCCGTCTGAGTCCTGGCCAGCAGCCTCCGTTCATCCTCGTTAAAATGAATCCCGTGGGCATACCACACATCGGGACCGATCCAATCCAGACTTTCCATATAGGCCAAAGGCCGCATGCCGAAGTGAGAAAGGGTAAACTGCTCCTCATCCTTTGTCTCCGCCAAATGAGTGTGAAGCCTTACCCCCAGCGTTCTGGCCAGCTTCGCTGTTTCCTTCAAAAGTTCCCCGGTTACACTGAATGGAGAACAGGGAGCCAATGCCACCTGGCGCATGGAATAGGGGCTGCTATCGTGATATTTCTTCACAGCAGCTTCCGAATCCTTTAAGATCTCATCCACCGTCTGGACAACGGAATCCGGCGGCAGGCCTCCGTCCTTCACACTTAAATCCATGCTTCCTCTTGTGGCGTGAAAACGGATGCCAAGGGCCTCCGCTGCAGAAAACTGGGCATCCAGAAGCCCTGTTCCGGCATGCCTTGGGAACACGTAATGATGGTCTAAACAGGTGGTACACCCTGTTTTTAACAGTTCTCCAAGCCCGGTAAGGGAACTGTAATAAACCACGTTCTCATCTACGTGTTTCCAGATTTCATATAAAGTTTTTAACCATGGGAATAATTCCATCTTCTGAACCTGCGGCAAATTGCGGCTGAAGGTTTGATATAAATGATGGTGAGTATTAATAAGTCCCGGATACATCACCATATCAGATGCGTCAATCACATCATCAGCTGTTTGTTCATTGCTGCCGACTTCGGCTATTACTCCGTTTTTTATCAGCACATTCACTCTCTCCAGCAGTCTGTCATCAGCGTCACATGTCACAAGATGTTTTACATTCTTTACAAGCAGGGTTCCTTTCATCATTACCTCCTAGTAATAAATACATAACAAGCTTTGTTTCATAGACTATATGACTGGTGTACTGCCGGCGGTTCGGGTGGCCACGAAACACCCCATACTCTCATCGGTATATATGATACCAGCAGTATGCCGCGTGTTCCCAGCTACGTTTTAAACAGCGATATAGATATGATTTTTTCAAAGAACAATGGATACTCTGTTATTATATTGATTTTCTTTTTATTATTCAATGTTAATTATATAACAATTATCAGAATTATTTTGTATAAATATCACAACTTTATGTTTTTTACAGTAAAAAAGAGGGTACCCCTAAAATATAACCGGACTACCCTCTTCCTCCAATTTTCAGAATTTATAATATTGACAAGTGCATTTTAGCTTTGCGGCACCTAAATTGATCCTTTATTCATATCCTTTAGCATATGATGGATGATTACGATGATAAACGCGGCAAGGAGAGAATTGATAAAACCGCCCATGCTGAAATCTGTTACAAAATAATCGGCGATCATAATCGTCCAGGCATTCACAATAAAACTGAATAATCCAAAAGTCAGCAGACTGGCCGGCAAAGTAATCAACAGAAGAATAGGCTTTAATAGAAAGTTTACTGCTAACAGCACCAATCCCATAATAAGAAGTGCCTGGGTACTGCCAATATAAATTGTGTGTGATACAAATGACAGCAGGTATATGGTTAAAATGATAGATATATATTTTATGAACAATTTCGTCATGATTACCTCCAATTGACATGCTTTACCTGATTATAACTGATACCTTGACTTTGTCAGTTGTGACATCCACAAGCTGATAAGGTTCATCCCCGGCGAAAGAGTCCAGCAGTTTCTTGGTCAGAATAACCAGTGCTTTCACCGAATGAATGGTAATTCGGGAGGATGAACCGGGATCAGGCACCTGCGGTACAAAAAAACATGCGGCAGTCAGTATCTCCTGAAAACAGTCCAATAATTCCTGAAAGACAAACAAGGGAATTGGAAATGGAATACCCAGGAACCTTCGGTTCTCAATTCCAAGCTTGATCCACAAGAAACGGCAGCCCTTAATCGACATATACTCTCACCTTTACCATTGCCTTATGGCCTTCATCCCAGGCCTCCACATCTACGATATTGGGATCATCCAGGGTGCCATTTATAATCTCCTCGATGATTTTTGCAAAATCGATGCTGGATATATCAATCCCCTTTGCTTCCATCTCCCTTCTGGCATCTGCAGGTACCATGGAAGTCATCTTATCAGCGATTTCACTGATGGTGGTCAGTAAACGTAACGGAATATTGACGTTAACATTAACGGAATGGTCATCGGACGTAACCTTTACCTTCAGAAACTTATAGTTTCGTCTTGCTGCTGTTACGGTTTCCACCATCTGTATTGTTTCTGCTTCCTTAGATCCATTAAGAGCTTCCAAAAGCTCCATGCCTTCGGCAGCGGTAATCTGCCCCTTTTCTATCATTTCCAGTATTTTTTGTTGTTCACTCATGGACTGACCCTCCTATTCATTATAGACTTTTAATTCGTTCCGTTGCTTCTTTCGGGGAGATTTCACCCTTAGATAATTGGTCAAGAATTTCATTCCTGGCGGCTGTTTTATCATCATTTTCCTTAGTCACTTCTTTTGATGATATTTCATATCCAAGGCCTTTTATGACCGAATCCAGTTTACCGCGTACCGTGGGGTATGAGATGCCAAGCTCTTTCTCAACATCCTTAATATTCCCGCGGCTTCTAATGAATACCTTGACAAACTCAAGATCCTCTTCCGGAAGGCGGCAGAATTCACAAGGCTGGAAATCTCCTTCAATGACTGTAGAACACTTGGGACATCCTAACCTGGTTATGGAGAGCTTTTCACCGCATACGGGGCATTTGCCCGGAGCTTTGTATTTCATCGTTTTCACCATCCTGTTGTGTTATTTGATTATAATATACAACCTGAAATTAAAAATGTCAATATAGAAATTAATAATATTAATTATAATATTAAAAATATTAATTTTTAATATTATAAATGAAAGGGTATATTTCAATCATATTTTTTTAGAAATGATGTCTGGATTCAATGCATATGATCCTTTCACCTGTTTATTTGATCTCCATACAAAAGGGACGTAAGAGTTTTTACTCTCACGCCCTCAATTTTAGTATTTTCCTTCTCTTTTTTATTTTTAACTATTAAACCTGAAATTTGTTGAAATGGAGCTTTTGATATGGCAGCAAGTCCTCTTCATAGGGCTTTTTTTCCTCCCCAGGATAGCCTACGGCAATCATGCATTCCACACTATATTGCTCAGGTATCCCCAACACTTCTCTGATATATTCTTCCGCTGTTACTTGCTTTGAATGGAATCTTTCTCTTATCTGAATCCAGCAAGACCCCAGATCCAAATCCTGGGCCGTCAATTGAATGATCGCTGCTGCTATGGAAGCATCCTCGATCCAAACATCACTTGATTCTTGATCCGCTATTACTATTATTGCGAAAGGAGCACCTGCTAAAAACTGTGAACCATGATCCTTGCACAAGGAGAGCTGCCGGATCAGTTCCGTATCGGTGACGGCAATAAACTGCCAGGGCCTTATGGACCGTGATGACGGGGATAGCAGGGCACTTTTCAGAATTACGTCCATTTTCTCTTTTTCGACTTCCTTATTTTGAAACTTTCTGATGCTTCTTCTAGATTTTAATCTATCATATAACATAAATTACTCCTTTCTGCTTTATCTACAAGTCAGCCTCTTTAAATTTTCATTTCCTTTGTAAACGTGATAAAAGCTTTGACGAACTGTTCCTCCCTATATCTGCAGATATTTAACGTCGCTTTTGTACTTTTATGTCAGAACCAAATCTCCTTAAACATTTTGATTGCCTTTTCCATTATAATTGAATCGTTTTTGTAGCTACATTTTCACAAAATACTTTATCATGCTCAACAAACAAAATTGTAAGTTCATGCTCAATTAATAATTTCTCAATCTGCATACGGGAAATGACATCAATATAGTTCAATGGTTCATCCCAAATATACAAATGTGCCGGTTCACACAAGCTTTTAGCAAGCAATACCTTTTTCTTCTGTCCTCCGCTAAAATCCTCCATATTCTTTTCAAACTGTTCTCTTGGAAAATCAAGTTTTCTAAGCATCGCTTTCAATAAACTCTCGTCAATACACTGCTTATCTGCATATTCCGATAAATTGCCACATAAATCAGAGGTATCCTGTGAAACATAGGAAATGATCAGGTTATTATTCTTCCTCACAATTCCACTATGGGGAATGTTGTCTCCACAAATTAATTTCAGTATGCTTGACTTTCCGCTGCCGTTCTTTCCTAGAACAGCAATTTTTTCACCTTGTTCTATCGTAAAACTTACTCCTTCACAGACAACTCTGTCATCATATTTAATGGCAACACCGGAAAGCTCTGCCAGCTTTTTTTCATGGAAGACAGGCGGTGATATTTTTAAGCTTTCATTGGATTCAATGTTTTTTAGAAGCCTTGATTTCTCCTCTATCATGGTTTGTTGTCTGGCTTCTATATTCTTAGCGCGCTTCATCATTTTTGCTGCTTTATGTCCGACATATCCTCTATCTAATTTGCTCCCGGAATTAGTTGTTCCATACTTGCTGCTTTCAACGCTGTCTGACCAGGTTGTCGTACGTTTTGCAGCGCTTGAAAGTCTGCGAATGTCCTTCTTCAGTTTTTCATTTTCTGCCAGCTCAAAATTATCCTGTAATTCTTTGTTGTTCCACCATGATGAAAAATTTCCCTTTTGTATTTCAATATTCATTTTATTAATAGATAAAATATGGTCAACGCTATGATCCAAAAAAGACCTGTCATGGGAAATCAAAATGAATCCTTTCTTCTTTTTCAGGTAATTACTTAGCTTCTTCCTGGCTTCCCCATCCAAATGATTGGTAGGCTCATCGATCAGCAAAAAGGAGTTTTCCTTTAAAAACATAGCAGCCAACAGTGCTTTGGTCTGTTCCCCTTTCGATAGCGTAAAAAACTCTCTATATAGAGCATCGCAGTCCATATCTAACAGCGATAGCTCTTTTCCTATCTCCCAATCCAATGAGTCCGGACTAATCTCTCTTATAACATCAATAGTGAAATTGCTTTGTTCCTTCACCTCATAAGGAAAATATTCAAAAACCACATCCGCTGTAATGTTTCCGGAATACTCGTATTTCCCAAGTAAAAGATTTAAAAAGGTGGTCTTTCCTCTTCCGTTTCTTCCTGTAAAACCCAACTTCCAATCGGTATCAATTTGAAAGCTTACATTTTCAAAAATATTATCATAACTGCCTTCATAAGAAAAGGTCAGGTTTGTTACATTTATTAAAGACATATTTTTGTCCTCCTTTGAATTTAATGGCATAAATAACAAAGTCGGAACAATCGGCGACCTTGTTATTACTCCATATAAGCGTCGCCGGCAGCCTCCGACTCTATATGGATCGTATCATGTGTTATAACCATGTCTTTGTCCATCATATAAATTTTCCTCCTTATTCCAATAATAAAAAAATAAAAGCTGCAAGAATCAATTATTCTCACAGCTCATAGATATACCTGGTTAAGTGAATATAATAACATAACACATGTGTATATAATTAGAGAAAAAAGAATCATCTTCTTGCATAAGTACAACAAAATAAACAGAACGAATCTGATTATTATTGCATAAAATGTACTTGAAAAATTAGCAAGAAAAATTAATCATCTTTTCACCTCAATTTAAAATTTTAATCATTGTACAATTAATTGGGGAAAAAGTCAATAAAAAGTTGAAGTTGAATTACTGTTTTCTGTTCCTGATTTCATTCTCTATCAATTCTTTGGATAATTCCATTGCTCTTATAATAGGCGCTAATCGTCTGTATTGAACTGATTCTTTGTCATACTTGTTTTGAGCCTTTCCGGTTTTATGAATGATGGAAAGCACAGGCGGCAGTGCTTTCTCTAAATCAGATTCCGTAAACAAGCCAATTTTACTATTATTTTCTATGAAAGCCTTTGAAATATACAAAGCCTTGATTCTATTCTTTAAGAGCGAATGCTGTGAAGTACCCTCTGCAAATTTAAATTGCATTTTTTCGCACTTAACAATAGTAGAAGAAATCAGCTGTGATGCAGCCTCTAGTTCTTTCTTTGAATTATTATCCATCTGCTTCTCCTTAAACCCCATCCTGGTCCCGCCAGCTTTCATCTGTGTAAAGTTTTAAAAGGCTCATTGCAATGCATTTACAGATTTTTTCTTTCACTTAGAAACCTCCTATCTTCTTATATTTCACGGAAAGAATTAAAAAGAACCGCAAAAGATTAGCCTATGCCAAATCTATTACGGTTCTGCTTCTACGTCTTAAGCGGTTCCTATAAAATGTATTCATAGCTGGTTTCCTTTTAATATAATGCTTTTATCATACTATAGAATAATTAATCTGGCAACGAGTTCACCAAAATTTGTTACTGAGAAAAAAGAGCTGCTGCCTTTAAGATATACCCGCCAACAGCAGCCCTGATAAAATTCAATCCCCTGCAAATTAATATAATATCATTCGATCATAAAACTAGCTACACCAATATTATTTAAAGTAATAACCGGTTTGCACCGGAACGTATCGCAGCACTTTTCAGAGATTCTTACTTTTAAGACATAGCAGCCTTCATAAGGAACCGCAAATTCAAAGCACCCGCAACCGCTAATCTGCACACAGCACAGAAAAACATCCATGTCGTTGCATCTTTTGTATAATTTTACAGTCCATTCATGGAAATTACAGCAGTGGCAGCCCCAGATACATCCCATGATAATACAGGGTTTGATCAGGCATTCCTCACATACAGGGCATGGTTCCGGTTCCGGGCACTCTGCAGGAAATGGCATAGGAATGAAAATATATTCCTTTTTCTGTTCCGGGCAGGCTGGGCATTCCGGGCAGGCTGGGCATGGCTCTGGCTTCGGACATTCCGGGCATGGCTCTGGTTTTGGGCATGGGACCGGCGGCGGACAGGGAATAGGAGGCGGGCACGTCGGGCAAAGCTTCGGAGGCGGACAGGGCGTGGGGGCAGGACACTCCGGGCAGGGCTTTGCCGGAGGACAGGGTGTGGGGGCCGGGCACTCCGGGCAGGGCTTTGCCGGAGGACAGGGTGTGGGGGCCGGGCACTCCGGGCAGGGCTTTGCCGGAGGACAGGGCGCGGGGGCCGGGCACTCCGGGCAGGGCTTTGCCGGAGGACAGGGCGCGGGGGCCGGGCACTCCGGGCAGGGCGCGGGAACCGGGCACTTCGGGCAGGGCTCCGGGGGCGGACAGGGCGTGGGGGCTGGGCAGGGTTCCGCCGGAGGACAGGGGGCGGGGACTGGACATTCCGGGCATACCAAAACAGGCTGCTCCTCCCTTCCCGGTAATATCTGAGGTACTTCCGGAACCGGTGCTAGGGCTTGACATATCACACCTCCCACAAAAGGAAAATAATGAAATTCAAAACCGCTGTTAGCATTTACGGCAAAAGCTCCTAAGGCCGCATTACCGCTTACATGGCCGCCTGTAGAATGTGCATGGAACATCGCCTGGGGTGCCAGTATGCTGCCCCAGATATCAGAGGATTTTTCCATATAAATATTCGTCGCATCCTCAAACACATACAAGGTTTCATTGGCTTTGCTTCTTTCCCCATAAACACCATATTGCAAATGGGCATTTGCTCCCGTTCTCAACCTTACAATAACCGTACTTCCTTGCGGAACTTCTGCACGTATTCCTTTGTTGATTAAACCATTTGGCCTTACATCAATAAGAAATACATTCTGTACCGGATCATTGCCCATTAAAATCCATTCGTAATTATTATCCACGACTCTTCCATTAGGAGCTAAATCTTCGATACAGTTTTTGTAGTATCCGATGCTTTCCCTGGCATCATTAAAAAATCCTGGTAAGTTTGCACCAATCCTGCTTGCAGGTATATATCTTGGCACATCATAACTGGAAACCACATAATGATTCCCTTGATCCGATGGGGTCCAATATTGGCTGCCTCCGCTGGCCTGGTACAAAAACTTTAGTTCCTGAATCCCATTGGATGTACCATCTTTTCCGATTAAATAGGTGCTTCCCTTGGCTGCCCGGAATCCACCGCCGACCACCACATGACCGATAACAACCAAAGGGCCGTTCATTGATACATTACCGCCAACTAAAAAGCGTACTAAATCCGGGGAATAATTGGCTTCTCTGTAACCGCTGTCTCTGGCAAATCCAACACTCAGGCCTCTTGGGCTGTAAAAACTTCCCCCTATCGCAACAGGCCCTTCAACATCGATAATGTTATTGGCATCGTTAAATACAATCACATTAAATCTGGAGGCAAGACCAAAAGGCTGGCCTTCAATATTATACCAGTTTATATCATCAAAAGGTATTCCTGCACTTGCCATTGCTTCATCACTATAACTGATATTGTCCATATAAACTCCTGCATACTGCTTGAATAGCAACGCATTTTTATTCTCAATTCAGTTTATTCGAATGAAAAAGGTTCTGTGCAGTTTTTTATGCATTCAGTCGGAATTTTATAATAACTTTCGGAAGTTATTCAACATTGGTGATCAATGTGTCACTTCATTTCATCTGTTCCATTTTATCCAATGCTTCCGTAACCTTCAATCGCTTCCCGCAAATCATTGTATTTTTCATGGCTTCCAGAACCAATGGACCTTTCCCGTTAAGTATTTCAATATAGGTCAGGGTATCTTGTATGGTTATTATTCCGATGTCCTCTGCCTTGACACCTTCCAGATTGGAAATGACTCCAACAAAATTGGCCGCTCTGAGCTTCTTTTTCTTTCCGCCATTGAAACGTAATTTCATAATCTCTTTGTTTAACTGATCACTTTTCCTTTTTTTAATCGGAGGGACCGCATTCATTTTTTCATCAAAGGAAGGCTTTTGAACGGAAACCTCCTCCTTGGCGGGTTTCGGTAATTCCTGAATGCTAAACCCGATCAACTCCTGGATGTCATGCAAATATCTGGTTTGTGCAGGATCCAAAAAGGAAACGGCCTTCCCTTTTTGACCTGCACGCCCTGTCCTTCCTGGACGATGAACATAGTTTTCCTTATCCAAGGGAATGTCATAGTTAATAACCATTGAAATAGTTTCAATGTCGATCCCTCTTGCAGCTAAATCTGTGGCTATTAAATAGCGGTACTCTCCTCTTTTAAATCCCTTGATTGATGATAAGCGGTCAGCCTGTTCCATGCCGCCATGCATTTTATTACAAGGATAGCCGAAATTCTTCAGACGTTCACATACTATATCCACCCGGTCCTTTGTACTGCAAAAGATCATACAGCTGTCCGGTTTTTCTACAATCATAACATCATTAAGCAATTCAAATTTGTCTTCTTCCTTGACATAATAAAGAAAATGATCAATGTCAGAGGTTGTAATATTGGCCTCGCTGACATCGATATTTATAGGATCTCTCATATAATCCAATGACATATTTTTTACTTCCTGGGGCATGGTAGCAGAAAACAACATTGTCATCCGTTCCATAGGCAGCTCTTTCATAATTGCCTCCACCTGTTTTATAAATCCCATATCCAGCATCCGGTCCGCTTCATCAATTACCAAATAGTTGATCTTAGTTAAGGGTAAGGTACCTTTCTTTATATGATCCATAACACGCCCCGGAGTACCAACAACTACATGTGTTTTCTGCTTCAACTCTGCTTTCTCCATAGAAAATGAGTGCCTTCCATAGATCGCCGCTGCTTTTAGCCGTTTAAATCTGCCTATATTGGTAAAATCTTCTTTCACCTGAACAGCGAGTTCCCTTGTCGGAGTAAGAATGAGCGCTTGCGGTTTATTTTCAAGCCATTCAATTAATTCGCATATTGGTATTGCGTATGCAGCTGTTTTGCCGCTTCCGGTCTGTGCTTTGACCATAAGATCATTTTTTTCTAAAGCGGCTGGAATGACTCTGGCCTGAACTTCCGTAGGTATATCATACCCCAGACCTTTAAGTGCCTTTCCAATATCCTCACTGATGATATAATTACGAAAACTTTTCATATCCCTATCCAAACCTCTCTTTTAATATAAAAACAGTGTCATAACAAAAAAGATCCGCCACGCACTCCGGCCTTGATTTATCTTACAGATTCTTCTATTATGCATTTGCTATTATGACATGCATTTGATATCATGTAATCTGTAGGTATATTCAAAGCGTCAGAATCGCTGACGCTTTGATTCATAGATTAAAAATAGATAGATAAAAAGGTGGAAGCAAAAATGGATAATCAAGAGCAAAAGCACCAGCGCCGTCCCAGATATCAAGGTACTCACCCAAAAGCTTTTAAAGATAAATACAAGGAACTTCAGCCGGAGTTATATGCTGATGCTGTGGCAAAGATAATTCAAAAAGGCAACACGCCTGCTGGTATGCATCGTTCCATATGCGTGAAGGAAATATTAGATTTCTTACAAATCACACCTGGACAAACTGGATTAGATGCAACCTTAGGCTATGGCGGACATACGTTAGAGATGCTTAAATGCTTAAATTCTAAGGGACATTTGTATGCCACTGATGTGGATTCTATAGAATTGCCCCGAACAAGGGAGCGTTTGGAACACTTAGGTTATGGCTCAGAAATTTTAACAATCAGGCAAACAAACTTTTCCAATATCGATCAGATTACTTCCGAATCAGGACCATTGAATTTTATTTTGGCTGATTTGGGAGTCTCTTCCATGCAAATAGACAATCCTGAAAGAGGATTTTCTTTTAAGACAGAGGGACCATTGGACTTAAGGCTAAATCCTTCGAAAGGCATCTCTGCAGCGGATCGCCTGAAAACGATTTCACAAGAGGAGTTACATGGGATGTTATTAGAAAACGCAGACGAGCCTCATGCCGCTGAAATCGCTGGTGCCATTGTAACCGCTATAAAAAAAGGAACAGACATTACAACAACAAGCCAGCTCCAACAAATTATTCAAGATGCGCTGAAATTCATTCCAGAAAAAGAAAGAAACAATGAAATTAAAAAATCCTGCCAAAGAAGCTTTCAGGCACTGCGAATCGATGTCAATAACGAATTCGAAGTGCTGTACGAATTCTTAGAAAAACTTCCTGCTGCCCTGGCGGAAGGCGGGCGTGTTGCTATCCTTACGTTTCATTCCGGGGAGGATCGTCTCGTTAAAAAATCCTTTCAGCGCTTCTATCGGGAAGGGGTCTATAAGGAAATAACGCCTGAAGCGATACGGCCTTCAGCAGCTGAATGCAGCTCCAATAGCCGTGCCCGATGTGCTAAATTACGCTGGGCTATAAAATCTTAATGGAAATGGGGGAAGCCATTACCGAAACCTACTGCCCGTTTCGGTCAGGCTTCCCAAACGCAGAAACTTGAAGAATCATTTATATGATATAGTTGTCCTTATAATCACTCTTTTTCATCAGATCAGCAATGGTTACCCCGTCCAAATATTCATTAATCAGTTTATTTAAGCCCTCCCATAAGTCAATGGTCTGGCATTCAGGGGATCTTGAACAGTTGTTGTTTTCTCCGTCCAGACAGGCTACAGGAGCAAGGGATCCTTCCGTAAGCCTCAATATGCTGCCAATGGTATAGCTTTCCGGGTCCTTTGCCAGTTTATAGCCGCCGCCCTTTCCTCTTAATGAAACAAGCAGATTGTTTTTGCTCAATATCGAGACTATGGCTTCCAGATACTTTTCTGATATTTCCTGCCGTTTCGCGATGTCCATCAAAGTAATATATTCTCCATTATTATGTTCCGCCAGATCTATCATAAGCCGAATCGCATAACGGCCTCTTGTTGAAATTTTCATTGTCATAACCTCCTTATACATAATTTACCACATGGTTAATATGCGAATCAAGTGTTATTTCAAACCATATCCTTGAAACCGTCCGTAGAATGATGTTAAAAATAGCACTGGCCGGTGAAAAGCATAACTTCCGCATTCATGGAATATATGATATAATTAAGCTTCAGAATACAGCAGGACTGAACCTAATATATTTTCTTCGCCAATACCAATCTTAAGAAAGCCATATCATGTCAAGGAGGCCTTTTGAATGTCGCAGATAACAAAGCGGGCTCTGGAAACCTCGCTTAAACATCTTTTGTTACAAAAACCGCTGAACAAAATCACCATATCAGACATTGCAAATGATTGCGGAATCAATCGAATGACCTTTTATTATCATTTCAAAGATATTTATGATTTAATTGAATGGATTTGCAAGGAAGAAACGGCAAGAGCAATTAACGGTAAAAAAACTTATGAGACCTGGCAGCAAGGTTTTTTGCAAACATTTCAAATGGTTCTTAAGAATAAACCATTTATTTCAAATGTTTATCATTCCATCAGCAGAGAAAAAATCGAAGACTATTTTTATGCAATCACATTTGACTTGTTAATGGGAGTTGTAGAGGAAAAAGCAGCGGGCATGTCCGTTGCGGAAGCAGATAAAAAATTTATTGCCAACTTTTACAATTTTGCCTTTGTTGGCTTACTTCTGGATTGGATCAAAAAGGACATGCGGGAGGACCCTCAATTAATAATTGATCAGGTCAGCGCTTTGATTTATGGAGATGTATCAAGGGCCTTAAACAGGTATCATGTTAACCGGTCTAATCAAATCACACAAAATGATTAAAAACTTTACAATATTGCCGTCATGATGTGATTCTTAACAAAACAGTTATATTGATGATTGTAATAATCTCAATAAATAATATACTGGTGAGTGTCAAGACAATCAAATAATCATGGAGGTAATTACTATGTATTATTCTAAAGGAAATTATGAATCACTGGCTCGGCCGGAAAAGCCAAAAGATGTTGACGGGAAATCAGCCTATCTCATTGGTTCAGGTCTTGCCTCACTGGCTGCCGCAGCTTTTCTTGTTCGTGACGGACAGATGGAAGGCAAACGAATCCATATTTTAGAGAAAGATTCACTGGCAGGCGGTGCCTGCGATGGATACAAATATGAAGATGTGGGATATGTGATCCGCGGCGGACGCGAGGTAGATAACCGCTATGAGTGCTTATGGGACTTATTTCATTCCATTCCGTCGCTGGAAACGGAAGGTGCCAGTGTGCTTGATGAGTTCTATTGGCTCAATAAGCATGACCCGAACAGTTCCCACATGCGTGCAACCGTAAATCGCGGCGAAGATGCCCGCACGGACGGCAAGTTTGCTTTGTCAGACAAAGGCATGCAGGAGATTATGAGACTATTCTTCACACCGGATGAGGCTCTGTATAACCGGCGTATTTCTGAAGTATTCAGCAATGAGGTTTTGAATTCAAATTTCTGGCTGTACTGGCGTACCATGTTTGCTTTTGAAAATTGGCATAGTGCACTGGAAATGAAACTGTATATCAAACGATTTATTCACCATATTGGCGGTATGCCTGATTTTACAGCCGTCCGGTTCACTAAGCTCAATCAGTATGAATCCATGATTCTGCCCTTAGTCAAGTATTTAGAAACCCATGATGTACAGTTCCATTACGGGACCAAGGTGGAAAATATCATATTTGATACCCAAAATGATAAAAAAGTGGCAACTTGCATTGAAGTTATCCGTAATAATACGAAAGAGCACATTGATCTGACTGCAAACGATCTGGTATTTATCACCAACGGCGGCTGCGTGGAAAACTCCTCGATCGGCAGCCAAAACGCTCCTGCATCTTTCAGCTATGAAATCAAACCAGGCGGCGGCTGGGATATGTGGCGCAAAATCGCGGCTCAGGACCCGTCCTTTGGACACCCGGATAAGTTCTGCTATGATGCAGAGCAAAGTAACTGGATGTCTGCAACCGTGACGACCCTTGACAACCGTATTCCTCCTTACATCCAGAAAATATGCAAACGGGATCCCTTTAGCGGCAAGGTGGTTACCGGCGGCATCGTAACCGTTAAGGATTCTAACTGGCTGCTTAGCTGGACTTTTAACCGTCAGCCTCATTTCCGCAATCAGCCGAAAGATCAGTTAGTTGGCTGGATTTACGGTTTATTTACTGACAAGCCCGGCAATTTTGTCAAAAAGCCCATGCGTGAATGCACGGGCAAGGAAATCTGTATGGAGTGGTTGTATCACATCGGGGTTCCGGTAAATGAAATTGAGGATATGGCAGAGCGCAGCGCTAACACGGTACCCTGTATGATGCCTTATATTACAGCATTCTTTATGCCCCGCGAAGCAGGTGACCGCCCTGATGTTATTCCGGCAGGCAGCGTAAACTTTGCTTTTCTCGGTCAATTTGCAGAGACAAAACGGGATACGATTTTTACCATTGAATATTCCGTCCGAACCGCTATGGAAAGTGTTTATACGCTTTTGGATATTGACCGGGGGGTACCCGAAGTCTGGGGCAGCACATATGATGTTCGTGATCTGCTAAATGCCACTTCAAAATTAAGCGATGGCAAAAGAATCACAGATCTAGAACTTGATCCCAATGCAAAAGCCGTACTGAAAGAGACTCTCAAGAAGATTGCTGGTACAGATATAGAAAAACTGCTTAAAGAATATCAGTTAATATAAAGCTCTATAAAACACGTTCGATTTTGTACTGTATCTCAAAATCGAACGTGTTTTTTCAGTTGGAGCAATTCTATACAAGAGCTCCGCCGCCATCTACGATGATGAACTGGCCTTGAACATAACTGGAACTATCGCTGGAAAGATAGAGAACCGTACCATTTAATTCCCCTCTTCTTCCAGGGCGTCCTGCCGGGTTCAATGTGTTATACTGGGTCAGAAATTTTTCTGACTTAAATAAGGTTTCACTCGTCATTTCACTTTCAAAAAGAGCAGGCCCAATGGCATTCACTGTGATACCATATTTTGCATAGGAAGCTGCCATACCTCTTGTCAAGCCAACCACTGCAGCTTTGGAGGAATTATAGGAATGTCTGATAAATACATCAAATTTATCTGCAACTACAGCATTTACGGATGCAATATTAATAATTTTACCATAGCCTCTTTCCTTCATTTGCGGAAGTACATATTTGCTTGCTAAAAAGATTCCTTTCACATTTGTATCAAAGGATTTATCCCAATCCTCCACTGACATACTGTCTACTCCGCCATGAACAGCAACTCCTGCATTGTTTAACAAAATATCTATGTGTCCGAAGGTATCAAGCACGGTTTGTACCGCTGCTTTTACACTTTCCTCATTTGTGACATCACAGCCAACTGCAATTACCTTACTGCCTGTTTTCTCAATTTCTGCTTTTACCCCATTCAGCTTATCTATACGTCTTGCCAGCAATGCAACATCTGCCCCGGCTTTTGCATAAGCAAGTGCCGCATCTGCACCAAGCCCTGAACTTGCTCCTGTGACTACTGCTACTTTTCCGGTTAAGTCAAAAAGATTTTCCATTTATTAATATCCTTTCTATTTATTATGAAGTCAAAGCGGATATCCGCAACCCGCTTCGCTGCTTCCTTGATAAGGTTAAATACGGCCTGTTTCCATAAATGCCGTACGGTCATAGCGACCGGTTAACAAAAATGGAATGATATCATTGGCTTCTAATTTTTCTACTAAATTCAGTTTATGTACCAATAAGCTGTTCTTTGAATAAGCACCGCCTATTATGGTGTTGACCGGAAGCTCTGCCCATGGGTCATCCATACTTGATTTTAATTGGAGGGTTGCAATCCCCGGCTCCCATGATTGATAATTATATTCGCATTGATTCATAAGCAATGCTCCGCTTTGAAAATGAGATACTCCGTTTTCATCGGGTATCCGGTCAAAATGGAAATAGAACCCGCCTCCAAATGTCTGCTTACCTGCTGCAGGGTATTGATAGAGAGCAGCCATCATAGGATTGTTATATTCGCCTAATTTCACAGTTGCATCCACAAGCTGTGTTCCTCTTCTCGTTACTCCTGCTGTTACCGTATCGCCATTTCTTCGGATGACAAATTCTCCTCCCAGTTTCTTTGGAATGCTTCCGTTATCACGGCCGCATTGTACTGCCATCTCAGCACCGGGTCCGCCAAGTACCAGACCCATGGTATATAAGCCAAGTGACTTACCGTAGGTGGCATAGACCCCCAAAATTGCTTCATAGTAGTCATCTGCAAATGTCGGGTTATTAACATGACAGATGGATAAGGTGACTACAGGCATAGAAAATGGTTTCAATGGAGGAGGCAGTAACCGTACGATTGCTTCCGGGTCAGTAAGATAACTTATGTAGAGTCCCTCCTGATTATCCATGAGAGATATCTTTCCGAAGTTTTGTATTTCATCTTTGGAAACACAAAAGCTTGGAACTTTTTGTTTTTCCGTAAATAACTGACTACCTGCTTCATAGCCCGTACGTACTGCAGGTGCGATCGCACCATCTTTTAAGGCACTTCCTACCACCCTCACCTCTGCCCCCTTTGCTTCCAATTCAGAAACCAAAGATTGATCCGGTCTGAATCCTAGAGAAAGTACGACCGCATCTGCAGATACCTTTACTTCTGTATGATCATCCAACCGTTCCAGTACTATGCCATCAGCTTTGATCTCTTTTAAGGAATGTCCCAGCAGATAATCCGCACCTGATTTAGCCAGGCGACCACAGACATCCGCTACATTGGTATGGTTTGCATTGGGGGCAGGTTTATCAAGCATATCAATAATGGTAACCTGATTTCCCTCTTCACATAGATATTCCGCCGTCTCAAGTCCTGTAAGCCCAGCACCGATCACCGCTACTTTTTTCCCTTTCATTGCTGATTTACCGGACAGCACCGATTCCACCGTAAATACGTTGTTGCCCTTTATTCCGGGGATTTTTCCGGGAATAATGGACGCAGAGCCTGTCGCAAGAATGACTGCATCTGGTTTATATTCCATAATCCTATCAGCGGTTGCTTCCGTATTTAACCTTACTTCTACTCCAAGCCGCTTGAATTCACCGTCATAGTAATCAGCGATCCACTGCATACGTTCCTTTAACGGCGGTTTCCTGGCAAGATTAACAGTTCCTCCAAGTTCACTTTGACGGTCAAGCAAGGTTACTTTTACTCCGCGAAGGGCAAGGGTTTGTGCTGCGCACATTCCAGCCGGTCCGCCGCCCACTACAACGGCAGTATGTCCTTGGATATCGTGAACAAGATTCCCATATTTCCGTTCTCTTGCATATCTGGGGTTTAGTGCGCATTCCGGAGGTAAACCGGCAGCGTTATATTCATTCAGGCTTTCAAAGCAGCGCAGACAGGAGATGCATTTACGCAGCTCATCTTCTCTTCCTTCCAGTACTTTTTTCCCCCACTCTTCATCGGCATTCCAGGAACGTCCCATGGAAATAAAATCTACTACCCCTTCTTCCAGGAATTTTTCCGCCACTGCAGGCTCTCGAAATACGGATACACCGATCACAGGTATTTTTACTTGATTTTTTACTGCCAAAAGCATGTCATGTCTCCAACCCTGAGGAAAAGAAATTGGTTCTATGCAGGTCATGCCTGTTTCATATAATCCACAACTGATATCAATAAAATCAATCCCAGCCTGTTCCAAAGCCATGGCTATTTTTACACCATCCTGAACATGAATATACTCTTCTGTCACACCTGTCTTATCCAGGAATTCTTCTACACTTAATCGTACACCTATTGGGAAATCCGGTCCACATTCCCTCCGTATTCCATGGATGATTTCAATGATCATTCTCAGGCGGTTTTCGAAACTCCCGCCGTATTCGTCTTCTCTTTTATTGGTATAAGGAGACAGAAACTGATGCAGCAGATATCCATGGGCTGCATGTAATTCCACGCCGTCGCAACCTGCTTTTTGGACTCGGACTGCGCCTTCTATAAACTGCAAAATCAATTGTTTGATTTCTTCTATGGTAAGGGCACGTGTTTCCTGTTTCACTAATTTACAAGGAACAGGGGATGGCGCAACTACCGGCTGTCCCCCAATCAGTGCAGAAACCGTTTCACGTCCCGGATGATGCAGCTGTATCAATATCTTGCTGCCATGCTTATGTACGGCTTTGGCAAGCTCAGCCAGTGGTCCGATATGCCTGTCTTTTGTGACGGACAGCTGTCTCATAAGTCCTGCTCCATGCTTATCATTGATACGTGTAATCTCTGGTATGATGATTCCTGCACCGCCAACTGCTCTTGCTTCATAAAAAGCAATCATATCTTCCGACGGAGTTCCATCAAGGTTTGCAAGTCCGCACCCCATTGGTGACATGACCAAGCGATTCTTGATCCTAACCTTTCCAATATTTCCAGCTTCAAATAATTTGTTATACATGTTCCCCTCCTGTTATACTCCTATAAAAAATCACCTGCATCTGGCGTTCGCCTTCATAATGCCATAAGAATACGTTAAAATCAGAAATTTAACAACGTGTATGATAAATGATAGAAATTTGACAATTTGTTTACGATGCACTATAGTGAAATTATATTTTAAACATATTATTTCTGGATTGGGGGAGGCTATGACATTTGCAAAGCTGATAGAAAAAATCTCTGATGAATATTCCATTGAACTCCTGTCACAAGGAGAAGATACTGAAATACAGGATGTTGCTTTGATTGACAGCAGGCATGAACCTGCGAACAGGAGTACGCTTTACTTTGGTTATGATAAACAATTAAAACATGCAGGTTCCGTTCCATCCCAATGCATCGTTGCACGCACGGATCCTGCAGCGCCGCCCCTTTCCACTGGGGGGAATATTGCTTTGGTAACAGAGGACTCTTTATTTCCCATATTCAACGATGCAAAAGCTTTGATTGAAGCGACTCGCAAAGGAATCTTCGAGGAACTTACTGCTCTCGCAGATAAAACCCATAGCATTGAGGCCGTGATAGATGCTGCCTCTGTAAGGCTTGGAAATTCTTTGCTGTTCTGTGATATGAACTTTAAAATCATTGCTGCGTCTTCCTCTGTTCCTGTCCTTGATCCTCTTTGGATTGAGAATACAAAGCAGGGATACTGCTGCTATGAATTTATCAGTGAAGTAAAAAAATTAAAATCCATTCGCAACGCTTCCCAGACTACAGCCGCCATAGAAGTCACCTGCAACAAATCCCCTTACCGGAAGTTAAGCTGTAAGGTTTTTCACAATCAGACCCAAATCGGTTTTTTATTGTTGATTGAAGGAGAGAACAATGTTCTTCCTTCCCATTTTGAAATGCTAAGCACAACAAGCCATGTGATCAGCTACACCATTTCCTACTATACATGGGACCTGTTTGAAAAAAACAGCCTTTATCATAAATTATTATATGATATGCTGATTGGAGCGCCTTCCAAGGATCTTATGCCAAGATTGGCAGAACTTCAGTTTCCTGCAAAAATGCTGGTTTTATTCATTCGTCCTGCAAGATATCCCGGTCAGCCGTACTTAAAAAATATGATATGCAAGAAATTGAAAATACAGATTCCGGGCACCCATGTCACTTATCATAAAAACGGTATTGTTGCTGTTATTCCCTTGAAAGAAGATAGGGATATAGAGATTGAATTACTGGAACAACTGAAATACTTTTCCCAAAAGGAACACTTACGAATCGGAATCAGTCATTCATTTTCCAGCATTGAAAATTTTGTAAGCCACTATGAACAAGCTCATGCCGCTTTGGAGCTGGGTCATAAACGAAACCCTAAAGAACTTGTATTCCTCTATCAAAATTATCAGATCTTTGATTTGCTTTCGGAAGTAAAGAATCCTGATAAAATAAGGCGGTTCTGCCATCCGGCTCTGGCAGTACTCAATCAGTATGACCACGAAAATAATTCGCAGCTATATAAGACCTTATGTGTCTTCCTAGAAAAAGGTTGTAACATAAAATTAACCTCAGAAAGTCTCTATATCCACCGAAATTCTCTAGTTTACCGGTTAAACCGTATCACAGAAATAAGCCGTGTTGACCTTTCAGACATTAACACACGTTTCCTGCTTCGGCTTTCTTTTCTCATAGACCGGTATCATGAACTGAAGAAAAGCTTGGAATAACAGCCGGTATCTGCATCGATAAAAGCCCGCAGGCTTCATGGAAAACCTACGGGCTTACTGCGTTTCATTGACCTTACATTGTCTTTCTTACACCGTTTCCGGCTATCTCATATCCGTCAACCACCGTGCTTCTGGCTAGTAAACCATCCTCATTGAAATAATACCATGGGCACTTGTGCACAGAGTCGCAAAAATCAAAAGCAACGACAGATGCTTGCGCTGATGCGGCTCCAGAATGATATCCAAGTTTCATCATTTCAGCTTAACGAAGTATCCTGTGGACAAATGCTTTATGATATCCGGTTCCTATGGACAGATAAAATATTTCGGGAATATTGCTAATTACATTTCTCCGGCAAAGGTAATTAATTTACGGAACGATTCTTCAAAATGCTGGTCGTCTTCCTGGGTTCTTTTTCTTGGCCGATATAAATGATCTTTTGATTTTGCCCTTCTGGCGGCTTTTGCCAGGTGTCGTTCCATAAGCAGCTGATTTATGTTATCATTGGTATACCATCTTCCGGACTGATGAATCGCATATGCATCTTTCCCCAGTGCCATCGCTGCCACACCATAATCCTGTGTTACCACAATATCACCCGGACTGCACAGGTTTACCAATGCAAAATCAACTGCATCAGCCCCTGCGCCGATAATCTTTATATCGCTGTAATCAGACTGCAGCACATGATTGGTATCACATAAAAGACATACTTTTATCTTATATTCTTCAGCTACCCTTTCCACAATACGAACTACCGGGCAGGCGTCTGCATCCACATAAATCACCATTTGTTTTTTCTCCTCTTCATGCCTGCAAAAAAGGTATTATTCTACTTCCTGTATTGAGTAATGTACCTCAATGTGGTCACTCATAAAATAGGTGTCATCACCATCCGGAAGCTTCCAGGTTACACGAACCCTACCCGGCTGAAAGAAACCATTCTGTTCTTTGTAATCAGAATAAGTTACATACCACGGTACCAGAGAGCTGCCTTTCCCGTTATCGTCCATATACCGGTCATTGGTATCAAATCGTGTGATGTTGCCCTTATTGTCAAACGTAAATCTTCCTTTCGCATTAACGCCCTTCCATGAAATCTCCCCTTCAACGGTGTAGCTGTCTATGGCTGTCCATGACACATATTCCTGTAAAAACAAAGATGGCATATACACTGCGTCTGCCAGCGCCGTTATCAGCTGGCCCTGGTCCATTTCTGCACCTGTAGACCGGAAAAGCTGGAATTGCTTGGCAAGCATACCTGTCAAAGATCCGAATCCGTCCAACACACTGTCTTTGGCCTGCACTGGAATACCACCAATTCGTCCGGTCAGGAAAGCATGCCGGTCCGGTCTGTCTGCAAAGTTAACCTGCATGAATTTAATTTTAATTGGCCGTTTTCCTGCTGACATACGAAACTTAGTATTGTGAAAATATATGAGCATATTATTCATGAAAGGCTTTCCCATATAACCACCATTGGTGATGTGCTGACGGAGCAGTGCAGGCAGTTTTGCAACATGCTCTTCTGTAAATATATCCTGTGTGCTTCCTTGTCTATTTGTTTCGGCCAAAGATCTTTTCACGTCTGTCAGATATTGCTTCCAAAGTCTGCCTCCTGGCAATGCCAAATACATTCCAATGATTGCCAGTGCAATCAAAACGATCGTCATCCAAAGCATTTGTTCCACCTCTTATCCCAATTACATTTGTTCCATGAATTCTAATTACTATGGCTAAGACCAAATTTTTATATCAATAGTCCAGCAGTTAAGATAATAACGGTTCAGATAGATTCATTCTAATCTGTTTTTCCAGTTTACACAAGTACTTAAGCAAAAGGAATAATAGAGATTTTTTAACTGGAACGTATCTAAGAACGGGCAATGGCCGCTAACTATTTCTATCTTTGTTAGCGGCCACTTCTTACAGAGTTCTGATATCGCTTAATCTGCTTCTTAAATCAAAAATCTTCTCCTGGATCATACAGATTGTGTTTCTAAAAACCTCATCGTCTTTTCCGGTTGGATCTTCCAGTCCCCAGTCCTCCCGATGCTTACACGGCAGATGGGGACAGGCCACATGACACCCCATTGTGACAACTATGTCCACCGGTGGCAGATCCGACAACAGCTTTGAATATTGTGTCTTTTCCATATCAATATTATAAATTTGTTTTATCAGTCTTACTGCGTCCTGGTTCATCTGCGGCCTGGTTTCTGTTCCGGCAGAATAACATTCAAACACATCTCCTGCTAAGTGCCTGCACAGAGCTTCGGCCATCTGGCTGCGGCAGGAATTATGAACGCAGATAAATGCAATCTTTACCATACTCTCAGGTCCTTCCTTTAAATACTAAGTAATTTTTCTCCTTTAATTTCGTCCGCACTCCACTGAATGACCGCAAAATTCCCCTTGGAAATATCATCTACCTTATTGATCCATTGGATTTCATGGCTTGCTTTTGCCTTTAACAGCCGGTTCGTGGTTTCTGTGGCATAAAGGGAAGAATTAATTACCCACCATTTAACAGTTATTTCAGCCCGTTCCAAGTCCTCCTCTAATCTCATTGCCTCAAACACAGGAGTAGTTTCTGCCAGTGTCACAATAATTACTTCTGTTTCCTCTGCGTTACGAAGTCTTGGTAGTAGCTTTTTTACAGATTCCGGGATATCTCCCTGGGTACGTTTTACTTCCTTATGGTAGCTTTGGGTAGAGTCCAACAGTAATAGTGTATGCCCGGTGGGTGCCGTATCTATTACCACAACCTGATCTTCTGCATTTTCAACAATCTCGGCAAAGGCACGGAAAACTGCAATCTCCTGAGTACAAGGGGATCGTAAATCTTCTTCTACATAAGCAACATCATCCTCTGACAAGGTTTCTCTTGCCTTTGCAAGGACCTCCTGCTGATATCGGAGCAGTTCTTCCTTCTCATTAATATGGCTCATTGTGATTCCGCTAGGATCTTCCATAACAAACTTCAGGTGAGCTGCCGGATCCGTGGTTGTCAAGTGTACGTTTACCCCTTTCGCTGACAATCCCATTGCAATCGCGGCAGCAATCGTAGTTTTGCCTACTCCGCCTTTACCCATAGTAAAAATAACCTTCTTACCACTTTCATATAAATCATCTACCACATGATTCAGAGTTGGTATATCTTGCGCTTTTAATTCCGCATGAACTAAATTGAAATTATCTTTCACCAATAAATTCCGTACATTCTCCAAACCGGTAATATTATATGCGCGGAGCGGCACATAATATTGCTTCAGCCTTTTCAGTTCCTCCGGCATTTGTACCAATGCCTTTTGCTGCTTTTGATACAGGCTCTCAGATATCGGATCATCATAGGAATTTAATACACCATTTACAATCATTATCTGATTACTGACACCAATATCAGAAAGTTCTTTCGCAGCACGCACAGCTTCTTTTAACGGTGCAGTTTCCGGCCTTGAAACCAGAAGCAAGGTTGTCATATCACCGCTTGCCAGGGTGCTGACTGCCTTTTTATATATTTCTTTTCTGCTCTCCAACCCGGAAAGCTGACCAAGACAGGAAGCACCATGGGTACTTTCACTGATAAAATTGCTCCATGCAGAAGGTAGTTGCAGCATGCGGAGAGTATGACCGGTGGGTGCCGTATCAAATATAATATGGTCATACTCTTCCTTAGCCTTTTCATCCGTTATAAAATTCGAAAATTCATTAAATGCTGCTATTTCAACCGTACAGGAGCCGGAAAGCTGCTCTTCCATATTTTTTAAAACGGATTCCGGCAATTTCCCCCGGTATGGTGCCATCACGCTCTCACGATAATCTGCCGCAGCTTTCAGAGGATCGAGATTCGCTACCATAAGTCCGGGGACATCCCGAATCGGCGTTCCTTTACCAGTCAGTTCCATACGGAACACATCCTGTAAATTGGAAGCCGGATCTGTACTAACGAGCAACACCTTTTTACCAAGATCTGCAAGGGTTACTGCAGACGCACAGGCTGTTGATGTTTTCCCAACACCGCCTTTGCCTGTAAAAAAGAGGTATTTTGTTAATTGGACCTTATTTAAATCAAATAACTGCACTAACAGCAACCTCCCTTGCAACAGCATCCACCTTCATTTTGAGGTTCTTCCCCTAAATACCCTTCTGGTATTCCCAGCATCTCCATAATTTCCCCATTGGTTGGATACGCCTTGGTTTTAACAATCTTTCCATCCACCACCGTTGCAGGCAAAGCGTCCACTCCCTCTTTCATAATCAACTGATTTATCTCTGCACAATCAATAAATGCCTGGGGATTGCTATTCAGATTATATCTTTGAATTTTTACATCTTGTTTTTTTAAGCTGTTAACAACTGTTGAAATTCTGAGTAACTCCGGATCGACGCTAACACCGCATACACCAGTTTCGCAGCAAAGAGCTGGTTCATAAATAGACATTGTTTTCATAATAGATTCTCTCCTCCTAAATCATTTTTAAATGCTTAATTTTATACGGTAACCATCATACGGAAACCGCTGCTTACTTCTTTCCAATCATTTTTTTCCATTGTTTAAGTTCAAGGATCACTTTTCAAACCAGCCTTTCGTACCATTTGCTATTTTAACTAACATCAGCATAACCGGAACCTCCACCAGTACGCCAACAATGGTAGCCAATGCCACCGGAGAGGTTGCCCCAAAAAGTGAAATTGCAACCGCTACAGAAAGCTCAAAAAAGTTCGAGGCCCCGATCATTCCGGCGGGAGCTGCAATTTGATATGGCAGCTTTAAAGCCTTACAGGTGATATAAGCAATAAAGAAAATGAAAAATGTTTGAATAATAAGCGGTACTGCTATCAAAACAATATGCAATGGATTTTTTAAAATAACATTTCCCTGAAATGAAAAAATTATAATAAGAGTCAGTAATAAGCCCATAATCGTTACATTGTTGAATTTGGGAATAAACTTTGAGATGAAATATTTTTCCCCTTTATTCTTCACCACAAATGTTCTTGTCAGGATACCTCCGATAAGCGGTATCACAACAAACAGTACTACGGAAAGCAGCAACGTATTCCAGGGTATGGAAACACCTCCAACCCCCAGCAAAAATGCTACAATCGGAGTAAATGCAACCAGAATAATCAAGTCATTGGTTGCCACCTGAACGACTGTATATGCTGGATCACCTTTTGTTAAATGACTCCATACAAATACCATTGCCGTACATGGTGCTGCTCCAAGCAAAACTGCCCCTGCCAGATAATCCTTTGCCAGTTCTGGAGAAATAAACCCTCTAAATACCACGAAAAAAAAGAAACCTGCAATTCCAAACATGGTAAAGGGCTTAATCAACCAGTTTGTTACCCATGTAACAAATAATCCTTTGGGGTTCTTCCCCACATTTTTAATACTGGAAAAATTTACCTTCATCATCATCGGATAAATCATCAGCCATATGAGTACAGCAATAGGAGCAGATACCTGCGCATATTCAAATTTACCCAAAAATGCCGGAATTCCAGGAAGAAACTTTCCGGTTAAAACTCCCGTCACCATGCAGAGAATTACCCATAAACTAAGATATCTTTCAAAAAAACCAATTCCCTGCTCCTTATTCTTTTCCACAGCAGCAATTCCCTCCTTTACAGATACAATCTTCTTTACTGGATGTTATGGAACACAGGAATTTTTTAAAATCCTGTACTACATGATCATTCAGGGAATAGTACATCCATTTCCCCTCTTTCCGTGCATTTGTCAAACCACAGTCACAAAGTATTTTCATATGATGAGACAGAGTCGGCTGCGTAATGTTAAATTTCTCCAGTATCTTACAGGCACATAGCTCACCACAGGAAAGCATATCTACGATCATGATTCTGTTTACATCAGATAAAGCCTTGAATAATCCAACATGCTCATTATATTTATCCATTATTTTCACCTCACATAGATAATTATCTATATGTTATTATATGCCAACACATAGATAAATGTCAATATATTTTTAAAATTATTAAAAAAGGACTTTTGCCTAATCATATATACTTTCCTTTGAAAGCTATACACTTGGCAAAAGCCCTGATTAACCAATTTACGTTATCTCGTCCCCATGATACAAATATTAATGTGCAAAAAAATCATTTTAATGAATCGGCTGAAGCTTTTTATCTTTATGATATCTCTTCAAATTTTAAAAACGGTCCCGGTCAAACAGTTGTCTTAAAAACAAAAGTCTGATAATATCTCTTAAATTAAAAGTAAAAAAGGGGCGGCGGCGATCTCTGTCCCAATCTCTGCGGCGATCTCTGCCCCGATCCCGATCTCTGTCCCTGCGTCTTCCATCCCTACCCCCGAAACCACCAAAAGGCACCTGCTGAGATGAAATCGCTCTTATTTCCTGTTCATAATTATCCCCGTTCTCGAAATTTTCAATGAAATGATCAATCATATTGTCCCAATCCCTAAGGGACTCTTCTCCGGTCATATGGTTCGCCACAATAGTACAATTCACAGTTTCATTTAACATTGCATATAATTCCGGGAAATTAGCTGCAAATACATATAATTCCATATAATAATTACTCCCTATTCGTTTTAGCTATATAGCTTTTACTATATAATATAGAGGAAACCAAGAAAAGTTCACGTATAAATATCATCTTTTTTATAAAAATTTTCACCGGAATCTGTTTCATGTGGGCAACCTCACGTATTTTTCTATAAAAAAGACGTGAAAGTCAGCCTCTCACGTCAAAATACGGGTTTATGATAAACCAACCACCATTTTGCTTACCTATTTTGTCCTTATCTCTTTTCTGATTCCTATCATATGACATGGGCGGCTGGTTTGCTGAGAATTTATCGATTAGTTGATACCCAGCAATTTCTGGATATTCTTACTGCATACAAGTTCAATTTCTTCATCGTTCATTCCGATTTCTCGCATTTGACTTATTGCTAAGTTTATATTATGGGTTCCATAAGGTGCATCACTTCCAAGTAATATTCTTTCAGCACCGAAGTTATCCCATGCCCTTTTTAACATCTTCACCGAATGAAGCGATGGACATGAAATATCAAAATATACATTTTCCCCAACTGTTCTGTCAAACTCTTCCACTCCGATTAAATGAGCAAGTATAAATTTGACGCTCGGATATTTCTTTGTGAGTGATATAAACTTCTTTACTTGGATTTTCGATTTTAAGTGAATAAATATTGGTTTCCGATGAAGTTCTGCCCATTCAATCACTTTAATAATTCTTTCATCCTTCATGTCAAACTTTGTCCAGCATTGATGCATTTTTATCATGCAAAATGAATACTTTTTTCGAAAGGATTCAATTTTTTGTATGCAATCCGCTTCTAGTGGATTTATCCAATACGTATTCATAATATAATCCGGAAAATTTTGTGCCATCAATGCAACCTTTTCATTTCCTTGATCAATATGCTTATTCAATTTGCTGAATCTAATAAGTATAGCTGTCAATATGTTAGTAATATAAATTAGCTTCGAGTCATGAAATACCTTTGCTAAATACGGCAGCTTATATATCTTTTTGCTATTAGGTTCGCCAGCTGTAAGTATTATTTTATAAATATGATTTTCTTTCATATAACTAAGGACTTCATTTGTATGCAAAAACATACCGCATGCATGGGCATGTCCATCAATAATTTTCATAGTTATTCCTGCTCTCCGGTGATATCCGGTCTGTGAATCGGTTTGCCTGGTATGATTATTGCAAATAAATCTAAAACCTGCAAAGGAACGCGCCCGTTACAATTAATATTATGCCGCCAAGGCTACGGCAGCATTGATCTCACATTCCATATGTTGAAATATTGACAGATCCGTCCTCAAATACTTCGACTCCTTCCGATATAAGAAGTTCTCTTTGAATCGCTGCATATCTTTTATCCGTGATTGATATTTTGCCTTTGGAATTAATGATCCGGTGCCATGGGAGCTTGTACTTCTCAGACATAGAATGAAGTATCCTGACGACCTGCCTCGCACCTCTTGTATTTCCTGCAAGTCTTGCAACCTGTCCATAGCTCATAACTCGCCCATATGGAATTCCTTTTATTATTACAAGGACTTCCTCAGTAAACAGTGTCATTCCAACAACTCTCCTTATCATACCTTTAAAATTTAATCATTCATCATAGAGTACTGTTACTGTCAAAATACGGATCCTCTGGAAGTATTTTTATAAAAATACATCTGAAATTTTAAGCCATATTATATATTATTGCAGAATCAAAGTACCTTCAGCTTCTTAAAATCTTTTCCATTGATTTACCTTTTGCCAATTCATCTACCAGTTTGTCAAGCCATCTGATTTTCTGCATGAGCGGGTCCTTGATTTCCTCGACACGGTGCCCGCAAATCACGCCTGAAATTTTGGAGGCGTTGGAGTTTATCTGAGGAGCTTCACCAAAGAAGGTTTCGTAATCGACATTTTTCACAATCTGCGTTTGCAAGCCGTCATCGTCATATCCCGTCAGCCAACGAATTACAGCATCAACTTCTGATTTTGAGCGTCCTTTGCGCTCTGCCTTTAGAACAAGAAGCTGATACACGCTGGAAAACGCCATCTTGTAAATGCGTTCATTTGTCATAAAATTTTTCTCCGCTTTCTTTCTGCTTGATCCTCTTATATTTTCATTTTTTGAGTATTCTCTTTAAGCAGGCAGCATCTATCAAATTCACCGTCTCAAAATTTCCGTTATAAAACACACCCCAGTTGTTGAAAACGCAAGGCAATTCCTTTGCTTTTTGCAGCGTATCCACCTGAATGAAAGAGACCGGAACGTCATTTGTTTCACAATACTGTTTTATCATCTCAATGTTTTGAAAAATATAGGGGCATTGCATATCATAATAAATTGTTAGTTCTTTGCTTTCAATTTCTTGTTTTTTAACAGTTTGTGCGAACTTTGGCTTTGTTCCGTCAAATGAAAGTGCAAGTAATTCATATCCATTATGGGTAGTATCAACAACTTTAAATCCGAACTTTTTCGCAAATGATTGATCAGAAAGCCAAGATTTTTGTTTTTTTGCTCCGAGCATACAAATGCCGGATTTCCCCTTTTCTTTGGCATCAGCCAAACAGTACTCCATCAGAGATTTCCCATACCCTTTTCCTTTATGACTGCCAGAGACCCACAAGCAATACAGATAATAATAGTTGTCACCTGTTATGGGAACCCAGGCTGTTTCAAGAGGAGCATATTCAATAAAAACCGTAGCTCTTTCGTTTAACTTTCTAAAGACATGGCCTTCATTGAGCCGGTCTGAAAGCCATTTTCGCTTTGCATCAATACCTTGATGGGGTTTTTTACTGCGGATAATGCAGCATAAATGCTCATTGGCAAGGTTATCTGCTGTTAAGTTCACAAAATCAGTATTCATGGATACCCTCCCTTCAAATCTAGACATGTGATCTTGTTTTTCCGCCTTATTGGCTATATTGGGCTGCATCATTCCCCATGTAGTGTGACGTGTCGTTCACCTGGCTAACAATGGCTTCGACTATGGATTCCCATGTTCCCTTAGGCATATCATGTCCCATTCCTTCGATCAAAAGTAATTTAGCATTAGGGATTGTGCGTGCTGTATCTTTTCCTGCTTCAACTGGAAACAAGGTATCTGCGGTACCATGAATCACCAGTGTTGGAATTGTTAATAACGAAAGTTGTTGTCTCCTATCCCCATTAGCAACCAAAGCTGCATTTTGGCGTACAGCTCCTTGCGGATCATAAGAACGGTCATAGCTTTCTTCACAATACCGTCTTGCACGTTCTTCTTCAAAAGGAAATCCCTTACTCCAAATATTTTTCCACATACGTAAAGTATAATCAATATACGCCTCCCTTCCAGATGGAGGTGTTGCTGTAACAATGGCCAATGTTTCCGGTGAAATTTGCGGATTATTCGGATTACCTGTAGATGACATAATAGAAATCAAACTACATATACGGAAAGGATGCCTATAGGCAAAAACCTGAGCAATCGTGCCTCCCATAGAAGCACCGCAGATGTGAGCCTTCTTTATTTCCAACGCATCCAGCAAACCAGCCACATCATCAGCCATATCCTCCAATGTATATGCTGTCTTAATTGGTTTTCCCTCTTGTGCTGCCTGGTATATTCTTTTCATATCAGGAATACCCGCCCCATCGAATTTTGTAGATAATCCGGCATCGCGGTTATCAAAACGTATCACTTGTAAATTATTTTTTGCAAGCATTTCACAAAATTCCGGTTCCCAAAAATTAAGCTGCGCACCATTTCCTGCTATAAGCACTATTGCAGGATTTGTCTTCTTTCCAAAAATTTCATATTCAATTTGTATGCCATTTGCCTTTACGTTTGCCATATCATAAACCCCCGTTATTTTACTTTAGTATTTTTCTATTGATACCCCTTAATCATGTTGTATCACTTAAGCCTATCCCTCGCTGTAATGGCATGTTTTTCACATGGCAGAGAGAAAGATCAGTCATTAAACATTTGCATCCGTTGCAAAGGCCTCTGTACCCATTGGTGAAATTGTGACATAAAGGCGCAGGATATCTTCACCGGTGTTTACAACCTGTAAGCTTTCCTGTCCATCAACCTGCATTAACTCGCCCACCTGCAATGGAGTTTCATTGCCATCGGTGACAACCTTGGCTTTCCCTTCCATGACCTGCAGCAAAAGGGTTGATTCTAGATGTGTGTGTCCCGGAAGTATTTCCCCTTTTGCAATGTTTAGAACAAAGGCGATTACATTATCGCTTTTGAAAATCATCCGCTTGGCAATTTTACCCTGAGGCACATGAAAATAATCATTGAAAATAAACTTGTTCATAGATAAATCCTCCTTTATATTAAATTTAAAATTTAATATACCCTAATTACCCATAAAATAACTAATTTCTTTTCTACAATATTTCAAACATCTTAATACCAAAAATGCACGGAAAAGGCTTCTGCTTTTATTCCCTTATTGCTCCAATGGGTTATCATCCTATTTAATGACTTCTGCAATGATGCAACGGTTTTTGTTTCACTCACACTAAAATGGCTTAAATAATCTTTGAATGGCTGAGAATATAAAACTCCTCCTGGCTTGGTTGGCATTTCTTTTCCTTCTTTTCAAAATTCAAATCAAACTGCTCTAATGCCGTTTCATCGATCTGATAGGCTTCGCTTTCGATATAGCGCCATTTTCTTTGATCCAGGCACCCCTCTGTTAACTCTTTTACCAGCATGGCTGCTGGGTAGAAGTCCTGATCGGTGCAAATATTAAATTTTTTACAGCTTTTAAACCCACGGGAAACATAATTTTCAGGATTACCAAAAATTACAATGACGTCATACGACATCTCTTTTGCCTTATCAAATGAATATTCAAGCAGGGCTTTTCCATATCCTTTTCTTTGAAAATCTGGATGAACACTCAGGGGGCCGAAGGTCAATATCTGCTTTTCACGTTTTTCCTCATCTACGAGTTTTGCCTTGGTATACATGATATTTCCGATAATGCGATTGTCTTTTTCAAGAACAAAGTCCAGTTCAGGTATGAAATCCGGATGATTTCTCATAACGTGCACCATATAATGTTCACTACAGCCCGGAACATTCAAATTCCAAAAGGCCTTTCTAGTTAAATCCTCCACTTTCCACAGATCCTTTGTCTGTTCATTTCTAATTATATAGCTCTCTTTATTATTCATTTTACCTTCCTCTGAATGTTACCATAACCTCTGGATTCCCCACCCCCGGAGGCGGATTATATTTAATGTGCATTATTTCGATACAATCCTACAAATTGCAAGGAGTATTTATCTCATATCAGTTTCTGCCTTTTTTTGTATTGAAACTTTGGTATTCATTCTAAATATCTCATCCAATACTCTGCCGTCACAAGGACCGAACTCAACGCCGAGGATCTCTGCAATCGTAGGGGCTATATCTACCATCTGGATTTCTCCCAACTGGTATTCTTTCTTAATACAATTTCCTGATACTACAAAGCAGCATTGATACTCAGGTTTCTCCGGTGAATACCCATGCGTTGCATACTTTCTATTCTCTTTCTCCAAGTCAGTTACAAGGGGCCCGGTAAGGCTGTCATCAAAACAATAACCAGTTTTTGCTTCCAGCATATATCCAGATACCGGGAACGCATGAAAATGTTCCAGTTCTTCTCCGGTATAGATCCTCTCAATGCCTAAGCTTTTCTCTTCCGCCGCTTTTAAAAGAATCTGAAGTACACGCTGCTTTGCTTCCTCGTCATTTTCCTTTAAGTGCAAATAGGCAGACCCTCCTGTGGACTGTATATAGGCTCTCCAAAGCATTTTTCCCTTTTCTTCATAAATAAGGCCTTCTTTTTTTAATAATTGATTCAGCTTTACCTTGTATCTTACATTTTTCTGCCCATGGTCACCCAACACCAGAAAAACCGTTTCCTCAAAAATGCCTGCCTCCCGAACTGCCTCTATCACCTTACCGATTCTTTCATCCACGCGGTTCAGAACCTTATCAATCTCCGGACTGTCTGTCCCATAATGATGCTTCGCATCGTCCAGTTCAATGAAATGCATCATGAGAAATTCCGGTTTTTTGCTTCGTATGGTGTCTTTTCCGCACATGGCTGTAAAATCATCCAGATAAGGCTGCTCTATCCCTTTTCTTAATTTTCCATATTTTTTCTCAAGCGCTATGCAAAAAAATGGACTCCCATTTTTTAAGATCTTAAGAGATTGATTTTCACGTCCGATTGTCTTTATCTCAGGCAGATTATAGCGAATGGAGGCATATCCGGTAACAGGCCATAGGATTCCGGCTGATTTCATTTTATGTTTTCTCAAAGCATCGTACACAGCAGGTACCTTGATATCCTTTTTAAACCAGAACCACGCCTGCTCTTCTTCATCAATGAAAGGCTGGAGAGGGGTATTATGATAGATTCCATGCTTATCCGGATAAACGCCGGTCACCATAGTGGTATGCACTACATAGGTAAGAGTCGGATAGACGCTTTTTAATTTTGTGCTGAACGCTCCGCTTTTTATTAATCGGGAAAGGTTGGGAAGCCGACTTGCCTTTTCCCAGTTATCTTCAGAAAATGCATCATAGGAGATCACTACCAAATGCTTTGCTTTTCCTTTGCTCATTTTTCCAGCTCCATTATCTTTCATCTTAATTTTATTCCGCAGTTCTTCTCTTTTTGTTTAACTTTATTATTGAATCCTCCTTCCAGCTTTTATAATCCAACTATATCATAATGTTAAGCATCAACATGTAAAAACATGGTAAAAGAGCATGGCTTTCTAATTTATTTATGATCCATTCCTCTCTGTACTCTCCCTACGGTTCCCCCTTCTAACATCACTTTAATACCTCTTGGATGATTGGGAGCATTGGTTAATATTCTTTGCACGACACCTTCCGTTAATTTCCCTGTTCTTTGATCCTGTTTTTGTATCACCATAACCCGGTCACCAATCTTAATATCTTTCCTAACGGTTCCGTCCATTTTTATCCCTTTCATTCTGGCTTTTACAGGTAATATTTTTCCCATTTGCCAAATTTTCTTTAAAATACTATGTGATAATATCTCTATTTTGATTGATCCAATTGGAATTGTTTTTCTCTAAAGACCACTATTGTTTCAAAAAAGTGTTCGTAAAGCTTAGCTTTGGGGCATATACAATCAGGCTTGGAATAATGCCGAAAGAACAAGTCAAAGAAATAGTTATGGGGTAATATCATGATTCACATTGCCTTGTTTAGGATCAATCATATATTACAGCTTTCCCTTGTTCCTGTAACGTTCTTAAGGATGCAAGCATATGATATATTTCTTCATCTGAATGTCTTTCCCATGAACCTAATTCAGCTATTATTTTCAAAGGAAACTTAGACCTATAAGAACGTGTAGGATTCCCTGGAAATCTTTTGTCAGTTAAGTTTGGATCATTTTCAAAATCACCTAATGGCTCTACCAAATAAATTCTTTCTTTTAATTTAGATTTTGCCAATTCTGCACCCCATTTAGCAGCATCTAATGTTGCAGTAAAATATATATAATTAGACTTTTTATTTTGGTAATTTGATAAGTGCTGTGGTTTTAATAAATCTCCAATTTTTAATTCCGCTTTCGTACCATGAAAGAAAGGTCCTTTATCCAAAACATCAACTTTGTTATCCATACTTATCCACCTCTTCTATTTTTAGATTTCCATTTAAGATTGTAATATAGAAATTATTAAAAAAATAGACTATAAATGATCTACAAATAATGATATAATATAAGCAGAGAGGGTATATTCCTACCAGCTATCTTTTATTAGCATCATGGGAATTTCTTGGATCTTAAATGCAGAAGCATATGATCCTGCCAATCAAGTAACGATCTTCATAAGTTCTTATGGACAATTTCTTTTAGAACAGGTAAAACATCATTTTCAAACCATGGATTTCGACTCAACCATCCAAGATTTAAAGGAGAAGGATGAACCAACGGAAAATATTCCGGTAAGTATTTTTGGAAATTTCTCACTGTTTCAGTTAAACTTTTCTGACGTTTTTTATTTAAATAGTATTTCTGTGCATAGCTGCCGATTAGAATTATGATTTCAATATTTGGCATCTCATCCAGTAAACGTGGATGCCATTTTTCAGCAAAGCCTTTTCTAGGTGGGGCATCACCGCTTTTCGCTTTTCCTGGATAATAGAAATCCATAGGCAAATGGGCGATTCGATTCGTTTGATAAAATATCTCACGAGATACTCCCAGCCACTCTCTTAATCGGTCACCACTTAAATCATTCCAAAACAATTGTGTTGCTTCTGCTTTACGTCCCGGTGCTTGCCCAACTATGGCAATGCGAGCATCTACAGAAACTTTAAATAATGGTGGAATACCCATTTTGGTATAGGATTCGTTCATTGGGTCATCCATAATTTCTTGTTTGATTTTTTCGAATATCATCACATGTCACTTCCATTGTAATTTTATAACATTTATCGTTACCATATTATTAGTTACTAGTTCTGTGTATTCCATTCCATCCACTCCCTCTGCTCCTTTGTTTCTTACGACTTGCAAATATGCGGTATGAAGATTGTCTTTACTTACTATTTGCTCCATTAGACTACATCTGATTGAGCAGTTAATGCATTGTCCAAGAAATACTGTTCCGGAAGATTACGAATGCCATGGTCAGAAGACTTGCCAAATCGTTGTAGAAAACTAAAAACACAGTAGATATACCGCCGCCCTAATCGGGCGGCGAACTTATTGACCTGGACTGGTTCTTTACCATTTACTTAATTACAAGGAAGCATTTTACATTTCTTATGCAAGAATACACTGGATTATATTGGTTTTATAGTGATATAGCACTGAACCGATTTCAATAACTACTCAGTGCTATATTTTTAACTGATATTTAATCAAGTTTTAAACGAGAATCTACTTTGAATTTTTTTCTTGAAGGATTTCCTTCGACACGCCATATTTGATTTCGTTTTAGATCATAGACAACAGACCAAACGGTATCTGCACCTTGTTTACGATTATACTGACACATAAATCCGTGTTTCCCAGCCAAAATATCTTTAGCAAAAGATACATTATAACAATCTTTATGCTGTTGAAGTGCGGTGCGGGCTGTTAGATAACGTTGGTTTGAACGCCAGTCATCAATGTCTGGATTTTTGTAAAGTTGCATTTTTTCAGAATTAAAATTATTGGCTGTTGCAACAAATTGTTCTCCATTATGGGGACGAATGACATCAATATTTTTTGGATTACATTCCACAACAACAATCTCTCCACGTTTATCTGCGATAGTTAGTGTCTGTGCTGATGCAATAGGAAGCTTATGAAGTTCTTCAATTGCTTCAGCAGTAGTTTTACATTTTTCCAAAAGATATCGTGTCAGCATACCGGCGTTAAATCCCGGCTTCCGCAGTTTAGGATAAACAAACGTAAGCCCAACTGCTAAGCCATGATGATTAACACCATCTTCCATCTGTACAAAAGCAGTTGTATTTCCATTGAATGAATAGCTTCCTTTGAGATTATAAAGGCAATTCATATAGAGCTTTTCAAGACTCACCAAAAAGTCGCTATTTCTTGCAAATACAATTTCATTATTTGTGCTGAAAGCAAAGCAAGTACATTTGTTATCAAATTCAAAGCAGTACATTGAAAAAAGCAGTGCGTGTAGAGTTTCGACTGACACGTTGTTTCCATCAGCAATGCCATGTATCTCTTCTAATATCTCAGGAAAATATTTTTGATATTCTGTAAGGCATTCTTTTGCAAACTCATATTTATCCTCTGTTAGCTTAAAGGTAGGGCAACAATCAAGTTTATTGCCATTTTTAAGGATTAATCCACCCCATTTATAACCAACTTCGTAGTGTGTTCCGGTAAATCTTCCATGATACATTTTTATACTCTCCATTCATAATATTGAGAGTTGACGTCATCTCTTGTAATAAGCGTAACTGAATAAAAATTTTATGTCAATGAATAATTCATGAATTTTAAATTTAATGGTAATGACTCGTTTGCTTTTGCAACGTAGATCTGTGTACTTTTGTATGGTATAATAAAATAACGAAAATAACTTGAAAGGAAATCTACAATGTTTCAAAAAATTGACCGCTCCACATGGAAGCGTGAGGAATATTTTAACCATTACTTTTCCAATCTACCTTGTACCTACAGCATGACGTTGCAGCTTGATATAACTATTTTACGGAAGAAAAATTTGAGTCTATATCCAACCATGCTTTATCTTATTACAAGTGTCGTCAATCGTCATGAGGAATTTCGTACAGCATTGGACAATAGCGGAGATGTAGGCGTATACGATTATCTTTCTCCTTGTTATACGGTCTTTCACAAAGAAAGCGAAACCTTCTCTAACCTATGGACAACATATAGTCCTGACTATGAAAAGTTTTGTGCAGATTACAAAAAGGATATTCAGGAATATGGCTCTATTGATCGTATGATAGCCAAGCCTCATGCCCCGGAAAACACCTTTCCAGTATCTATGATTCCATGGTCGAGCTTCGATGGTTTTAACCTCAATCTACAAAAAGGGTATGACTATTTATTACCAATTATCACAATGGGTAAGTTTAAGGTTGTAAATGGGCGATACTTTTTACCACTTGCTGTGCAAGTGCATCATGCTGTTTGCGATGGGTTTCATCTGTCACGGTTTTTCAATGAACTACAAGAACTGATTGAACAATTCCTCAAAAATTAACCTGTAAAGGAGCCGCTACACTTCGATTTGTGTATCGGCCTTTTGTTCGTTATAAACCGAGTATAGTCCAAAGATAAAACGGTGCAGTTAAGGTGAACACCAAACATGCAAAAAGGATTGCCGGTGCTGCCCACTCAAATTGACCATGTTTCCGATAATCTAAATAAGCAACATGGCAATATTAGGCTTTTCAAGTAAATTAATATTTCCTTCACCGAGAATTAGGTGATATTTTTTTTGTATTATTGACAGTTCTCCCATTTATCATAAGCGAAATCCAGTTCTTTTTCCATAGTTTCTTTTTTTAAGAATAGTTCCTGTAAATATGCGAAATTGAAATTATTATTATTTATCTCTTGTTCCAGAGCTTTTAATGCAGCTTCTATGGCTTCAATCTCATTCTCAAGAATATCTGACTTTTGCGTATTCAACTTCCTGGATTTGTTATCTGTTCTGCTGTATTGATTTACTTCTCCCCCAATGGAAGGCTTCTTTTCATATGGCTTTTGGGGCTGTTCCTTCTTATAACGCTTATCATCTTCATAAACCTTTAACAGGTTACTTAGACCCCTAGCCTTTTCGTTTGACTTGTCATCTAATTTTCCCGCCTTTTGCAATTCTTCCTGATAATACGTATAATCTCCCGGATAAGTAATAAGACGGTTATTTTCAAATGACATGATTTTGCCTGCAACTTTATTTATAAAATACCGGTCATGGGATACAAATTACAGGGTTCCTTCAAATGCGGTTAAAGTTTCCTCCAGCACTTCCCTGGAATCAATATCCAAGTGATTGGTAGGCTCATCCAGAATCATAAAATTCACTTTTTCAAAGGTTAAAGAACATAACCTTAACCGGCTCTTCTCCCCACCGGATAAGAATCTTAATTTCTTATGGACATCGTCTTTAAAGAATAATACTCTGGCTAACTGGTTTCTGGCAGCTTCATAAGTAATATTGTGAATACCTGAAAAGTACTCAAGTATGGTCTGGTCTTCATCTTCAAAAACAACCTGTTGGGGCAGATAACCGATTTTAACCTGAGCACCAATTTTTACCGTACCGTAATCTGGTTTTAATTCTCCTAATATCAGCTTAAGCAGGGTAGATTTGCCGCAGCCGTTTTTCCCGATTATGCAGGCACTATCCTGATAATAAACTTTCATATCAATATCTTTTAGTAATACCGTATCACCAAAACTTTTACTCAAGTGTTCGGTTTCTAATACCATTTTTCCGGAACGGTTTGCGCTATCCTGATTAAGGCGCACCTTTCTGCCTTCAAGGACCGGTTTATCCAATACTTCAATCTTTTCCAGACGTTTTTCCAATTCCTTTGCCCGTTTAAACATTGTTTCACTATCTCTCATATTTCCCCAGATACGGTAGCGCTCAATCTGTTTTTCCATCTGTTCGATCTTTTTCTGCTGGTTGATATAATTCCTGTAGTCAATTAAGAACCGTCTCTCTTTTTCCAGTACATAATAACTATAATTCCCCAGATAAATATTAGCGTGGCTAAACTCTAACTCCACGATTTTCGTAGCAACATGATCCAGAAAATATCTGTCATGGGATATAATCAGAACAGAACCTTTATAAACCTTTAAAAAGCCCTCCAGCCATTCTGTGGTTTCTAAGTCCAGATGGTTGGTAGGTTCGTCAAGTAGCAGAATATCTGGTTCTTCAAGAAGTATCTTCGCCAAAATCACTCTGGTTTTTTCTCCGCCGCTTAAACTATGAAAGGGCAGTTGCTTTAAAATATCATTAATTTTAAGTCCCTCTGTAATCTTGTTAATCTTCGTTTCCAGCTCATAACCTCCGGCTATCTCATACTCCTCCGTGAGCCGTCCGTAACTTAACAGTGCTTTTTCAAGCTCCTCACCCGAAGAAGTCTGAAGCACCCCTTCAAGCTCTGATAACCATCTCTTCAAATCAAAGACTTTTTGAAAAGCCATGCGGATTACATCAATCGCTTTGGTATCCTCACTATAAACAGGTATCTGATTTAAATACCCGATCTTAATCCCTTTACGAAGATTAACATCTCCTGCCTGATAAACTTCTAAAACCTCCTCCCCATACAAAGCTTCTCCAACCTGCACTTGCCCGGTATCCTCAAGCCTCCCTTGTAAGTTTAAGTTACTTTCCTTAAACCTGCCCATAATAATCTTCATAATTGTAGTCTTCCCACACCCATTTTTACCAATTAACCCAATCCTCTCCCCAGTTTTCACCTCAAAGCATATCTTTTCAAATATCTTGTTCGCTCCATAAAATTTCGTTAAATTATTAATGCTTAAATCTATCATGACTCTACCTGACCTTTCTTATAATTAAACTCTGACTTTACCCTTTACTTTAAAATGAACGCAAATAAGCCCAAAGCCAATAAGCTTTGGGCTGCAAATTATAACTATCACTGTAATAACAAATGATATTAATCTGAATACTCCAAAAACCTTATATGGTTAACTTTGAATCTATTAAATTTGGACGCACTTCTAGCCTTAACTTGAAATATTGCGATCATAATAGATTCCAATTTTACCCATTTAAGTATCGAGTTCATATTTGTTATTACCTTTCCTAGTTTAAAAATACTATATTTCCTTTATAATAAGCGAAAACACATTTCCCGTCAAGGTGTTTTTCTGATTTTTTCTGTTCTACACTTAAAACCTGGTTCTCCCAAAAGCAACGACATAATTTGCGCATTTCGCCGCCGTATACGCCGTGTCGCAGGTTCGAAGACTCAGTAAATCGCCGTCCACCACTTCAATGACAGGCATAATATCGTAAGTAGTATCTTTTTCGACAGAAGCGGTTGGTGCAAGGCAAAACTCTTTTAATGTCTGATTTATTTTTTTCTGCACAGCAGTATCGGTTAAACCGCTTACCTCCACATAGCGTGTCTGTGTGTTGTCATCGCCATAATTATCAAGCGCTTTGACATCAAAGGACGCATTGGCAGAAGAGCTTTCCGCAGCAGACGGTTCCTATTTTGCTTTGCTGACATTCGCTGAAATATCGGTTGCAGAGCCGTCCTCATGGTACATATACAGTGCAGGGGTGGTTTTCTCTCCGGTTGTAATAACGGCAAAGGTACGAGTAGCCTCCGGATAGTCAGTGTTATGGTCAATCCAGGTTCCGTCATTGATGTAGTATTTTCCGTTATCCATGGCAAGATATGAAGGTACATGTGTATGACCGAACACAACCACGTCCACATTTTCGTCCGGATTTTCCAGATACTGCGCCTTTGCCTGTCTGAAATAGTACTCCCAGTCCACAGTTCCGGCAACCGCCTCAACAAAGCTGTTGGGATTCTTGACCTGATTGATTTTCTGGCGCTCCGCCCATGTACGCTGAATATTCTGAAACAGCACCGGTGCGGAAATGGTTCCGTCCGCCTGCTGTGCAGGATAAAAGTCGAGATAGGTATAGGAATCATCAAAGCCATCCATGTGCATATCAAATATTTTTTCCTCAAGACCTTCGTTGGGGGTCATTCTTGTAGAAATACTCTTAAGGAGTGAATAATAAAGATAAGCACCGTACTGGTCAGCATCGGATTTGTCGGGAACCGTTGTTACCACAGGCAAATTCTTTTCTACCTTGGGACGTCCCTCCAATACCCATGTAGCAGCATACCGTGCGTAAAAATAACCGGCCGGCAGCATGGTATCTTGATTGCCCACCAGTTCTGCATTGGTTACGGTATCCGGTGCAGAGAATACATCGTAACGGTGGCCATGCTCAATTGCAATTTCGTTGCGGTCACCTGT
This sequence comes from [Clostridium] saccharolyticum WM1, assembly GCF_000144625.1. NCBI lineage: Bacteria > Bacillati > Bacillota > Clostridia > Lachnospirales > Lachnospiraceae > Lacrimispora > Lacrimispora saccharolytica. The sequence goes on from NC_014376.1 coordinate 2,935,987, forward strand.
GTAATAGGTTCCCAACCCTTTGGCATCCCGAATCTGTACAATTTGGGGTACGGCCTTTTGCAGCACCTCGTTCTCCTGTGTCATGTCGTGGTTGCCGGGTATGTAGACCAGCCTGATTCCGCTCTCAGCCACCTTGTTCAGTTCATCAAAGACACTCTGATTGTTGGCGATAACATCCCTATAAAACTTTTGTACATCGGTGTAACTGGGGTAATCCACCGGCAGAAACCATTCGTCCAGAAAATCGCCGTCAATTACCAGTTCCCTCACATCTTTTGTTTCTTGCAGCCGCTTTAAGAAATCAATCAATATGGGTCGGTTCGCAACATTTTCAGCATATTTGTCGTCTACTCCGATGTGAATATCGCTTATGACGACAATCTTGTTTCTGGTGCCCCCAGCCTCCCACAAGGCAGACCCACTGCTTTTTTGCGCGCAGCCGCTTGTGAGCAGAGCCAAAGAAATGATCATGCTGGACGCAAGCAGCAACGTGAGAATTTTTGCTTTCATATTCGTTTCCTCCTATAATTTGATGCTTTTTTCAAATTTCCATTGTGAGAATACTCCGAAAAGCAGAAAAAATGAGCCTTTACACTTAAAAGACCCATTTTTACACTCAGAAAAAACTTCTCTAAGAAATTATTTTCTTGACAAATGGATATCTATGGTTTTACCACCTAATAGAATGTTTTGTATGTGCGTTTTTTCTATTCCAGCCTCATAGAACGGAACGTTTGTTTCCACATATTTCTTTGACATGTTCCATAAATCCCCTCTTATAAATGCTGCACATCATCAGTCCACGCTTGTATATGGCGTCATTGCCGGGATTGGATGCAATCGCATCTGCCCGGCAGCCACCGCCGCAGGTCCGCTTATGCTCAATCTGCGATAGAAGTGATTGTTTTTTGACGGATTGGAATGTTACGACAAAAGAATAACGCAAAAAACAAAAAAATGAGCCTTTACACTTAAAAGGCTCATTTTTACACTTAAAAAAGAAAGTTTGCTACAAGTTTCTCTTGACAAACCGAATTCTATCTATCTTTATACCAGAAGCCGTACTCGGAAAACACCGTTTTCGATTCGATACATCAACTCGCCATCATATTTCTTGGCAAAGGCAAGAACGCTCTTGCTGCCGATGCCGTGACCATCCTCACAAGCAACAGGGTAGCCGTTATGGTCAAGAAGGGCTCCCTCAGTGCAAGGATTCTCCATTTCCAGCAACAACCGTCCCACATTTCGGCATGTGAATCGCAGATAGGGAGGGGAACTTTTCGGCAACGCACCACAGGCTTGAATTGCGTTTTCCATTAAGTTTGAAACCACCATCGTAATCTCTAAGGAATCCACGATTAGATCCCTTGGAATGTCCAGTTCAATTTCTGTAAGAATACCCAATTGCTTTGCAAAAGCGGCATAATGGCAGACTGCGGCATTGACTGCGGGATTTTCACAGTAGACCTCGCCGATTTGGTGTGATACTTGATTTTGATTTTGAAGCAAGGCAACAGCTTCATCCGTTTTTCTCTGCTCCAAAAGCTCTATAAGCACATTGTTGAAATGGCGGCGATCATGAGACGCCCTGTTGTTCTGAGCTGATGCCTCCTCCATCAGTGCAAGGCGCTGAGACATGTTTCCTGCGGCTAATTTCAGATATTCCTGCTCCGCCTGCATTTTCTGGTTTTCTTCCTTCACCCGAAACTCCCTCTGAAGGTTTTTCAGAGAAAGCAAAATGGAACCGTAGGAGGCGAGTCCAATAAAAATCACCAGAATTAGCGGCACCGCCTGTTCGGTCAGCATCACAACAACATCATCCGCAGTTAGCACATAGTAGTTGAAGGTAATGTAAAGTCCCAATGCCACAGCGAAATACGCCGTCCAATGCTCTACCGCCTGCCGATACAGCGGACGTACATAACGCCATAAAACCAGCAGAAAAGCACCAAACAGAAGTATGCGCAGCAATGAATTTGCATAGGGAGGATAAGGTAAATGCCTTGAACCAAGGAAGCTTAAAATAATTACGGTATCGCTTATATTTTGAACGGTAATATACGAAAACAGCCACTGCATAAAGTTGTCCTTGAACATTGGACGCACGGCAAAGCAAAGCACCGCAAACAGGATAATATCAAGTTTTGAAAGCAGAGTCAGGTTTCCGCTGACATAACAGTAAATAGCGGTACCTAAATCAGCCGCAAGAACACCGAGCATGGTCAGCAGCGTGGCTTTTTTAGAATACTTCGGCTGCAAAAGGGATGTCATCAGCAAAACATTGGCGGTAGTAGAAATGATTGCTCGTAACAGGTCTGGAAAAATTTCAGTCATTGCTGCGCCCCCTTGCCATTAGGTAGTCCATATAAGTATCCCGTACAGTCGCATATTGCTTAATGGCAATGGGAATCATCTTGCCGCCGCATAATGTAAAACTATCCTTGGCAAAGCGCTCCACCCGCCGCAGGTTGACCACAAAGGAAGTATGACATTGCAAAAAATGCCTGTCCCTCAAAATAAGTGAGGTGTATACCGTAAAATTCTCTCGAATCGTTCGGCTTTGCACCTCCTCTCCTTTTGACAGACAAAATAGGACAGAGTGATTACTATACTCACAGCAGACGATTTCTGACAGTTTTATTACCCGCAGGCTATCCGCAGTTTTAACCGCAAAGGTCTGTTCCTCAGCAAGGTCTGCCTTGGAGATGGCAAGCGTCAAGGTATCAAATAGCTGTGCCTTGTTAATTGGCTTCACAAGATAATTTATGGGGCTTGCAGCGTATGCCTGCAAAGCAAACTGCGGTTCGGTCGTGGCATAAATAATTTGCGCTTCACGGTCGAGACGGCGAATTTCTTTGCCGAGCTCGATACCGCTGACCATAGGCATAACAATATCCAGTATGTAAAGATGAAAGCTCTGGGACTCAATGGTGGTTAAAAAGGTATCAGGATGGGAAAATTTTTTGACCTCCGCCTCCAAAGTATGGTTATCAAGGTATTCTGCTATATAGTCGTTTAAGATGGCAAGCTCATTTGGCTGGTCATCACAAATAGCAATACGAAGCATCGCAATCACTTCCTTTCCAACTCTCTCTCAATCTCCTCAATGGAAGGGAGACTGCTCCGTAATTCTCCTGGTAAGGATTTCTCCATTTGATTTTTCCATTCTGCAATGCCAGTTGGATTCTGATATCCAGATGCTCTTCCATACTCTTACTCCCATAATTTAAGATTGATGTAGGTTTTCGTTCTGCTTATTCTTTATATAAATATCTAACCATTCTCCTATTTCCGAAACATTCTACACAAATTCCTGGATACACGTAAAGGAAGACCGGTGTTTTTTCCGAACTGCCTGGTGAATGGTAGACCCACGTGAACTGCTTGCTTTTTTCCGGCATTACAAATGGGTCTCGTCACAGTGTATATGATGGCTTTTCATAATCTCTGCCTTCATCATGTTCCGTACCGGACCAAGATAGTATTGGTAATTACGGATTATCCAGCCGGGATTATTCAGTTCAACCTTAGTAATAGTAGTCTTTTCCATAGGATGATTATACCATGAAAAGCTATGAAATTCATCGTATTTCTGGTGTTTTTAAGCTTTAGGATAAAGGTTTAAACTGTCAGGATACTTATGTAATTCGGAGTTAATAGAGTTCCGGTTTTACCTGGAAAGCCCCTCCATCAGCCATCGGAATTGCTGCTCGGTAATTGATTGTGCTTCCTGCCTACTGCGTGGCCATTGAAGATAACCGATGGTCAGCCTCGACTTTTAGACCGCTTTGACAACGGTCTTTAATGATCCTGCTCCACTCACAGAGTCGGATCTGGTTGGTTGCAAGTCTTGTGTCCATGTGGAGTTTCTCCTTGAGTTCTGTGTGAAAAGTTTGTTAGAAACTTTTTCAACTTTACACAATAATTTTGCGAGGAACCCGAAAGCAGACGAATTATTTACCATTTACGAATGACATTCTTTTTTGTTATTTTATTCAACTTTATAGCCCTCCAAATTCTGTAATAAAGCATATTTAAGAAACAAAATAGGGCGCTCGTTCCTATTTTCCTATCTTTAACTCGTTAATATAATCTAAACCAAATACTTCTATTTCATCCAAAACCCGTTTAAATTTATTACCTAATGGGCTTAAACGATATTCGACGCGAGGGGGGACTTCGGCATAAACTTTTCTCTCAATAAGTTTATCTTCTTCTAATTGACGCAGTTGTCTTGTTAAAACCGCGCGGGTAACTTCTGGAATAAGTTTTTCTAATTCATTAAACCTTTTCGTTCCAGTGCTGAGTTGATACAAAACAACAATCGCCCATTTTCCCTGTAGAACTTTTTGTGTTGTTGCAAATGGACACTTACCATAAATACTTTCCATATAATTTCTCCTATAAAATCCTTAATCGTATAACTTTAGATACTACGTATCATAAATGTTCGTACTTGTAAAATCAATCCCTAAATCATAAAATGTGTATAGGGCAATAAAATATACGTCCAAATAAATTTAAAGGAGTTTCGTTATGAACAAAGACGCAATGAGTGTATTTAACGCTTACAATGACGCACTAATCAAAGGAGATTTTGCAGGGGTGTTTGAAACAATGACTGATGATATAAAATGGCATCAGCCAGGTAGTAATCCTCTTTCTGGCGTAGCCTTAGGAAAAAAAGCCTTAGGAGAACATCTCGGAAAATTTGCTGAAAAAAGCAACGGAACATTCAAGGTTTTAACTAACTGGGTTTCAAGCAATGGTTGCTTTGTTGCTGCAAATGTTAATTTTGTTGCTGAACATAGCAATGGGGATAGGTTAGATATGAACGGCATTGACTTATTTAGAATAGAAAACGGTCTAATTCAAGAAGTATGGTTATTTTCTTCTAAACAGGATATTGAGGACAATTTTTGGAGATAAAAACTGTCTTTATTGTTACAAGTAAAAACATTGCTTTCTTAATTTGAGATAATAATATTTATGTATGTGAAATCTGTGGTTTTGTCTACATAGGCGATGATGTACCAGCTATCTGCCCTGTATGCAAAGTACCAAGTCTAAAGATTACACAAATACCAAAGGGGGTGGCATAAATGCATGCAGTTCGAAATATCAGATTATGTACAAAAGATTGTCTTTGTCTCTATGTATGTCCATCTGGCGCAACTGATACAGAAACCGGTCAGATAGATGCAATCAAATGTATCAGTGGATGCCGGGCTTGTGTAGATGCCTGCCCTTCCCATGCTATTTCTCTTATTCCTGATGAATTCCCACCGCAGCAGGGCAAATCAAATGCGGTAATAAACGCGCTACGTTCTCTGTCTGATAGTAAAATCAAACAGGAACGGATTGCTGAAGCAATAGCAGATACAACTGATAATCCAATTATGCAGCAGTTTGCTACCGCAATTTCTAAATCCAACAGGCTCATGGCTGAAGATCTATTGCGTGAATCCGGATATATGCTTCCACAAAGCAATAATGTTAAGGAGCTTCTATCTTCATTCCTTGAAAAAGAGCAACAGGATGATTTCCCGTTTGAAACAGTAAAAACATTAATACATCTTTTAGATCAAAATTCAGTATCTGCTTTCGCACGTAAAAAGGAGGAAGAAAAAATGGAACGATATCGTTGTAGTGTATGTGGTTATATTCATGAAGGACCGTTACCGGCGGATTTCAAATGTCCTTTGTGTAAACAACCAGCTACTGCATTTGAAAAAATTGAAGAAACAAAAACATCTAAAAACAAATATTCTGGTACACAGACAGAAAAGAATTTGATGGATGCTTTCGCAGGCGAAAGTCAGGCCAGAAATAAATACACCTATTTTGCAAACATTGCCTCCAGAGAAGGGTATGACCAGATTTCTGAACTCTTCCTAAAAACGGCCCGTAACGAACAGGAACACGCAAAACTATGGTATGAAGAACTTGGAAATCTAGGTTCTACTTCTGATAATCTTTTACATGCGGCTGAAGGTGAAAACTATGAGTGGACCGATATGTACGACCGTTTTGCAAAAGATGCTGAGGCAGAAGGTTTCCCTGAACTTGCAGAGCGCTTCCGCAGAGTTGCCGCTATTGAGAAGGCTCATGAAGAAAGATACCGCGCCCTTCTTAAAAATGTAGAAATGCAGCAGGTCTTCGAAAAAGGGGAAGATACCATGTGGGAATGTCGCGTCTGCGGACATCTGGTAATGGGTAAAAAAGCTCCCGAAGTATGTCCGGTATGTAAATACTCCCAGAGTTACTTCGAAGTTAGAAAAGAAAACTATTAGACCTTATATAGTGAAATGATAAATCATTTTCACTCTTCAAAACTAATAAAAATCAATAGGTTTATCTATCGCTTTTTATAAGATCAATAATCTTTTCTATACTCATAATTCCAATATCACCTTGCTCTCTGCTTCTTACTGAAAGCATCCCTGTTTCTGCTTCCTTTTCACCAAGTATAAGCATATACGGAACCTTTTCAAGCTGTGCTTCCCGAATCTTGTATCCTATCTTCTCATCACGTTCATCCATTTCACAACGGATATCGGCTTTCTTTAATTTCATCAATACTTCTTTCGAATAGGTACTGAATTTTTCTGAAATAGGCAGGATTTTAATCTGTACCGGTGCCAGCCATACCGGGAACTTTCCGGCAAAATGTTCAATTAATATTCCGATAAATCTTTCAATAGAGCCGAATACTACTCTGTGTATCATAATTGGCCTATGCTTTTCGCCATCAGCACCTATATATTCAGCTTCAAATCGTTGTGGCAATTGGAAATCCAATTGTATTGTTCCGCACTGCCAGGTTCTTCCTATTGAATCTTCAAGATGGAAATCAATCTTCGGTCCATAGAATGCTCCATCGCCTTCATTTACTACATAATTCATCTGAAGTTCATCGAGTGCTTTTCTTAATCCACATGTCGCAATCTCCCAATCCGCTTCACTGCCAATACTGTTTTCAGGTTTTGTAGACAATTCGACATGATATTTAAAACCGAATTTACTATAGACTTCATCAATGAGACGAACAACTCCTTTGATCTCGTCTGTTATCTGTTCCTGTGTCATATAGATATGAGCGTCATCCTGAGTAAAACAACGCACTCTCATAAGTCCATGTAATGCTCCTGATTTTTCATGTCTGTGAACTAATCCCAATTCTCCCATTCTGATTGGTAATTCTCTATAAGAATGGGGAACCGATTTATAAACCAACAATCCTCCGGGGCAATTCATTGGCTTTATAGCAAAATCTTCCTCATCAATTTTTGTGGTATACATATTATCTTTATAATGATCCCAATGCCCTGAGGTTTCCCACAGTTTTCTGCTTAGCATCATAGGAGTTGAAATTTCTACATATCTTTCACGCTCATGTATTTTTCTCCAGTAATCTATTAGAAGGTTTTTCAGTATCATTCCTTTTGGAAGAAAAAACGGAAATCCCGGTCCTTCATCCATCAAAGTAAATAACCCCAGCTCTTTACCCAATTTTCTATGATCACGTTTTTTTGCTTCTTCCATTCTTGTTAAATATTCTTCTAATTCTGAGCTCTTTGGAAATGATGTACCATAAATTCTAGTCAGCATTTTATTTTTTTCATTACCGCGCCAATAGGCACCTGCAACTGACGTCAGTTTGAAAGCCTTAACATATTTAGTACTTAACAAATGAGGCCCTGCACACAAATCAACAAAGTCTCCCTGTTCGTAAAAGCTGATTTCCTCATCTTTCGGTAAATCATTAATCAACTGGACTTTATAATCTTCTCCTCTTTTCTTCATAAAGGCGATCGCTTCATCTCTATTTAACGTAAATCTTTTAATCTCAAAATTTTCTTTCACGATTTTCTTCATTTCGTTCTCAATAGCAGATAAGTCATCATTGCTAATTGCTTTTTCAAAATCAAAATCGTAGTAAAATCCGTCTTCTATCGCCGGTCCTATCGCTAGCTTTGCACCCGGATACAGCCTTTTTATTGCTTGAGCCAAAATGTGTGAAGTTGTATGCCGGAACGATGATTTTCCCTTTTCATCTTCAAATGTTAGTATAGAAAGGCTACTGTCTTCATTAATTTCATATCTTAAATCTACCAAATTACCATTAACCTCACCGGCACATGCTACCCGCGCTAATCCTTCGCTTAATTCTTTAGTAATTTTAATTACAGTAATAGGTTTCTCATAATTTCTTACCGCACCATCTTTTAGTTGAATTTTCATACTTCCTTCTCCTACTATTATTTTTAATATAAAATGCAGTTTTTCCAACTTATAATGTTATGATACCCCTGACATCGCCAGGGGTATCGATATTATTTCTTCAATTTCATAAGTACTGCCTCAGCGGCCTTGATAAGCGGATATGCGGCAGGAGATGCTGTCAGCATAGGTTGCGTTCCTATCTGTGCCACCAGCAAATCAGTTAATGTAAAGCCGCCCTGAATGATGAAGCCTATTACATTTGTTAGTTCTCCCGCACTGGTTCCACCGATTATCTCACCACCAAGAATTTTCTTACTATCTTTTGATACGATTAATTTTACCTTTTGCTTATGCGCGTTGTCTAATTTACCCGGATGGCGGTCAATTCCGGTGAATTCTCCTGTAACAATACTAAATCCTTCATTTAACGCAGCCTGCTCAGTTAATCCCGCAACTCCGTAAGAAGAAGCACCAATATTCGTTGAATAAATTCCGATCGTTCCACCAAATGACTGATAAGTCGACAGACTATAAAGGTTTAATCCAGCCACTCTTGCTTCCGCACATGCTGTTGATGCAAGCATAATACCAGATATTTTACCTGTTGCAAAATCTCTTTTTTCCGCACAATCCCCTACTGCAAATATATCTTTTTCTGTTGTTCTCATGTATTGATCTACTTTAATAAAACCCTTTTCGTTAAGCTGCAGGCCCATATTTTGTGCCAATTCTGCATTTGGACGGTATCCCATAGATAAAATCACCGCATCTGCCTCTATTAGCTCACCGTTCGCAAGCTTGATTTTCTCTACTTTATCAGTTCCAATTATTTGTTCAACACCTATTCCCGTGATTACATTTACGCCCCTTGATTTTAATTGTTCCTCAGCATCCACCGCAACTCCTTCATCAAAGGCAAGTCCCAATATATGTGGCAGTATTTCTACTAAGGTTACGTTCTTTCCTGCTTTATTGATTTCATCCGATATTTCAACACCAATAAAACCAGCTCCTACAACAACTATATTTTTGAAATTCTTTAAACATTCCATCAGATGATCCAGATATACTTTGCTTTTCGGAACCGTAAACACGTTACTTAATTCACTGCCTTTTAACCAGCCTGGCTTAACAGGAAGAGATCCGGTTGCCAGAACCAATTTATCAAAATTAATATCCGTACCACTTTCTGTTCTGCATATCCTTTTTTCTTTTTCTATATCAATTACAGTATCAATTCTAATTTCGACACCTAGCTGAATAAGTCCGCCATCCGGTAGAATATTACCGTCAGAATTGCCTAATGTTCCGAAAATATAAGGAATGCCACACGGGATCATAACTTTTTCTTCTTTACGAATTAACATAACCTCTTTATCAGGGTTATTTAATTTTGCAGTCATCGCAGCTACCAACCCTGCAGCACTGCCGCCAATTACTAAAACATCAACATTTTTCATTCTTATCCACCTTTCCATTGCTTAATTATAAATTGAGCTTTCATGATACAAATCATTTATGAATAAATCTATTTCATAAACTTTTCTCTGATTACAACTTGGTACTGATAGTCTTTAATCGCATTTCGCAATGCTTTTGCACCCAATACCGAACAATGCATTTTATTTTCAGGTAGTCCTCCTAATGCTGCCGCGATATCTTCATCTGTTATTTTTAAAGCCTCTTCAATCGTTTTACCTTTCGCAAGTTCCGTTGTCATACTGCTGGATGCCACTGCAGCGACACAACCAACGACCAAAAAACTAATATCTTCGATCACTTCATTCCTTACTTTTATATATATTTTCAAATGATCTCCGCAGTCAGCATCTCCATAGCTTCCAATGCCGTCTGCATTTTCCATACTACCGCAATTACGAGGTGAATTGAAATGGTCAATTACTGTCTCCGTAAATGAAGCACAATACATAGCATCACTTCCAATCTTTGTTCAATATTGAATATTCTCTAATGAAATACACTCAAAATTATTAGCATATATTATCTAATAGTATTGCTATTTTTAAGATATCTCCTTAGCAAAAATGTTTTCTATCTGTTTAGCAGCATCTGCCAAACAATCACAATCAAATCTCTCAAATTCACCCTTATCAACTAATTGTGCAATCACCGGATCAATTGGTATTCTTCCTAAGATATCTACTCCAATTTCCTTCGATATCTCTTCTGATTTACTTTTACCAAAGAGATTTATTTCTTTTCCGCAATCAGGACATTTGACATAGCTCATATTTTCAACTAAACCTAAAACAGAAATATTCATCATTTTTGCCATATTATATGCCTTCTTAACAATCATGGAAACCAAATCCTGCGGTGAAGTAACAATCACTATACCATCTAATGGAATCGATTGGAATACGGTTAACGGAACGTCTCCTGTTCCCGGTGGCATATCGATTAATAAATAATCCAACTCTCCCCAGTATACCTCTGTCCAAAATTGCTTTACTGTATTAGCAAGTATTGGTCCCCTCCAAATTACCGGATCATCTTCCTGCTCAAGAAGTAAATTAACCGACATAACCTGAATATTATTATGGGTATGTTCTGGAATAATTCCAAGTTCATTTCCCTTTGCTTTTTTTGTAATTCCAAACATTTTAGGTATGGAAGGACCTGTAATATCAGCATCCAAGATTCCAATGTTATATCCCTTTCTACTTAATAATACCGCCAACATTGAAGTAACGAAAGATTTACCAACTCCTCCTTTGCCACTCACAACACCAATCACATTTTTCACAGAGCTATACATATTTAATTCTTCATATAAGCTTTGTTTGCTGTGTTCACATCCCTCACATGTTTCCTTTGTACATCCACTGTCTGAACATCCTTTTGCCTTTTCTTCCATTGCGATAACTCCTATCCTTAATATTTATTTACTAACAAATTTTACACATTACGTAAAATTGTGTTTCCTAAATCAAGTTGATTTGAGAAAAATCAATATTTCCTTCTTCATTAACCAGATTTTCATTTGCATGAACGTATTCTACTTTTCCAATAAACATTTCATGTGACCCCGTCATAATCGAATCTACAACTGTACACTCAATATTTACTGGACAATCAGTTAAAATAGAAGCATTTACTATTTTTCCTTCTTCAAGTTTTACATTCATGTCTGCTAGTTTATTACAGTCTCTTTTACTATACTTTCCCATTTGTCCCCTTCGAGGGACTATTCAATGTTCTGATTGCAAGCTGTTTCCTCCTTAATCATTATTTCTTTCATAATAATTCATAATTGCATTCTTTAGTGCACTTGCTCCAAGCACAGAACAATGCATCTTACTTTCTGGAAGCCCATCTAATGCATTTGATATATCATTATCCGTAATCTTAAAAGCCTCTTCTAAGGTCTTTCCCTTCGCAAGTTCCGTTGTTATACTGCTCGATGCTACCGCTGCTACGCAGCCAAAAACTAAAAAGCTGATTTCGGCAATGATATTGTCCTTTACTTTTATATAAATAGTCAATGAGTCTCCACATTCAGGTTCACCAAAATGGCCTTCACCATCCGGTTCTACCATACTTCCAACATTTCTTGGACTCATAAAATGTTCTATCACTTTATCTGTATACATATCCCAGTTCATAACGCCCATCCTATCGATAATTTAATCAATATCCATATCCAAATTTACTCAATCAGATTCTTTATTTTGGTCTTATGCTCATTAAAATATTTTAATGCAATTTTGGGCATATGTCAATATTATATTGGATAATTATTGTATACTAGAAGAAACGATAAACCGGTTCTTTTCCAGAAATTAAAAAATGCTATATGACCGCTTTCCATTTAAGGAAACAGCCTATAGCACTTTTTAACCATTCCATATATAATAACAATTTTGTGTTTAAAAATCCATTCTACCATGCCGCCAGCAATTCTTATGACAAAACTTACCTTTACAATTGTCTTCACATATTATCTTAACCGATCCACAGTCCGGGCAAGCATACTGCCCCTTTTTGATAGCATCTAAGTTTTCGAAGCTTTCCTTCCACTCTTTTCCGCAATCCAGACATCTGATTGGGCATATATTCCGTGTAAAATTACCTCCTTCAATGCGAATCATTTTTCCATTGATCAAGCTATCTGCAACTTTCTCTCTAGCAGATAAAAGTATACGCTGAAAGGTCGGCCTTGATACTTCCATGCGCTCTGCGCATTCTCCCTGTTCCAACCCTTCCAAATCCTTTAATCTAATTGCTTCTAGTTCCTCAAGCTTTAAGATATTTTCCGGCAACTCTTCTACATCCGTTTCTGATGGTACAAAATATGGGATTGCCGGTATATGTTCAATTTTTCTCCATTTTGTAGGTCTTGCCATTTTTGACTCCTTTATATAAGAATTATTTTATGCCATTGTATTTGAATATGTATTCATTTAAGTTTGCATTCAGTTTACGGGAGATCATTGGGCACTTTGCCTTTAATAAGAAAAAAACATTATTGTTTTCATCCGAAAGTGCTTCATAATTTCCCTGTCCCTTACTTATTATAATATCCGATTTATTAAAAATGTCAATGAATTCATCGCCACAATCCTCTAATATGAGACCTGGTGCATTACAACCAGTTGAAACAATTCTTGCAACTTCGCTTAGCCCAGAAGCAATTGCATCCTTTTCTGTTACGTCATTGATAATTGGTTCACTTCTCACAGCATAGGTAACAGTAACTCCAGACAATGATTCAATTAACATTTTATCAAATACCGTCTCACCATTGTTATCACCAACAATTAGTATATTGGATGCTTCCTTCAGCTTGCTTTTAAATATTTCGATATCACAAATGGAAAAATTTTTATCTAGTTCTGTCTCAATGCATTTTGTTAGATTGATATCTTTGTATACAGCCGCATCAATATTATTTCCCGTTGCTGCAATCTTTAATGCCCAATATATTTTATCATCCTTACAATTTAAAAACTCTTTTAAATATGGATAAATACTTATTGCAGCTTCTAAATCATTCTCCTTAATTTTTGAATATGGATCCATATTTCCCGTCTGGGTCTTAATAATCTGATGAATACCCCGTGCCAAATCAGGTGAGTTCCGATATGATTTGTAATTCAGGAGTAATCTAATAGTTTCTTCTACTACTTTTTCCTGGATTTCTATATCATCAGTTACTATTCTGGATGCCTCTAGTGCTTGTCTCAGCATACAGGGCACACAATCTAGAAATAATTTCATTGTATCCTCCGACTCCGTTCATTCTGATTATCAACATTTGAATCTGGTACTATTTTATCAATAAATAAAACTCCATTCAGATGATCAATCTCATGGCAAATTGCCCGTGCCAATAAATCAGTACCTTCTAACTCAAAATATGCTCCTGTCTCATTCTGAGCTTTAATACGTACTTTTTGAGGCCGAACCACTTCTCCTGATATACCGGGCACACTTAAGCACCCTTCCATCCCCTGCTGTTGTCCCGATTGCTCCATAATCTCAGGATTAATAAGTTTAATCAGCCCCGCACCAATATCGATTACTACTAATCTCTTTAACACTCCAACTTGTGGAGCTGCCAAGCCTACTCCCTCTTCCTGATACATCGTATCTGCCATATCTTCTAATAATGTTAGCACTTTATTGTCTATATTTTCAACTTTTTTTGCTTGCTTTCGCAATATAGTATTATTTTCCTTATTATTTCTAATATTTCTATATGCCATATAATCCATCCTTTGAATTCATGAAAATTTAACGTGAAGTGAATATTTAATTGATTTATCACTTTATCTCGTATTTTAAGGGAAGCCGGCTATATTGCCGGCCTCCCTAAAGTCACTAACTATTCTTTTGAATCATCCATATCAGCTAATCGTTCTTTCACTAGCTTTAATTGATTATTAAGCACAATCTCTTGATTAGTAAGATAAGTCTTTTCATCCATTTCGGGAATATTCACAGAAAAATTGTTTCTTAAATATCCGGGTATTCCTGTTTCGTTAAATTGCCGACGGTAGCCTCTTTGGCATCCATAGCCACCAACTGCTCTGTTTTGAAAGCGCATTCCATATGCATTATTATAGCATAGTCCAGCGCCTCTTCCAGTCATCGGTCCCATTCCCATAGGTCCTGTTCCATCTCTTCTTGGCATATTTTTACACCTCCTTTTTATTCAAAGCATCATTTTTCATTACATACAGGATTATTCCTAATACTCCAAGTATCAAGCTTATTATGCGCATAAAATTATTCGTACTTCTTTCAAAGCAAAATCCAGCGCCTCTGCCAGTCATTGGTCCCATACCATTTGGGCCTGTTCCATCTCTCCTTGGTATGTCCATCACCTCCAGTGAGAAATCAATCTAAACAGAATGTTTGTTGTTTAGTGTTAATTAGTAACTGCTTACGATAGAGAAATCGCATCTTACGGACAGGTTGATATACAAGCCCCGCATTCAATACAGTCGTCATTAATCACCGCCTTTTCATTTGCCATACTAATTGCCCCAACAGGACAGATCTCTTCACACTGCCTACAACCTATGCACCTGTCTACGTTTACTTTCGCTGCCAAAGAATCAACCCCTTTCTATTGTAAAAAGCTTTTATAAGTTATCAGATAATAGCATATGCCCATAACTATAATAATATAGTTATGGGCATATGTCAATATCCATTGTTATCTAAATTTAAATATTTTTATATTTATAAAATAATGGAAAGTTGTTCTATAGTATTTGACTGCTTATTTGTTATCCATATGGTTATTTTGACATTCACTACAATATCCATACAGATATAGCTTGTGTCCTAAAATCGAGAAATTTGTTTAGCTTTCCAGCTCTTCTTCATAAAATCCTAAAGGACAGCTTTGAATCGTTATTATTTTTTTGCATCCAACACATACCAAATAATGACTATGATTCATATTATTGTATTCAAATAACATTCTGTCATCATCCATAATATTGATTTTTTTCACTAATTCAATATTTTCCATAGCCTCCAACGTACGATATACAGTTGATATATCTATAGCAATATTTTCTTCTTTTAATAATTTATATTTTGTTCTGCCGATATTGGCTGACTGCTTTTTGTCAATATATCCAAAATTGCTTTCCGACTTTTTGTCCTTCTCAATCAGTTCTCGATAAATTTTTCTTCATAATTTGTGATATTGCTCAATGACCTATTCCTCCTTATTGATCCAATTGTGATTATTCAGCCACAGCGGTTTTTACTAATTATTTCAAACAGCCTTTATATTGTTTGTTTTTATCCGTCTGCGAATTGCACGAATTCCCGCCAATAAAGCATTTTGTAAAAACTGATATTCAAATAATGCACGAATCAATTTGTTATCCCCTCCTCATGTTCTTTTAACACTCTATGTGGTACTCCATGAGCAATTAAGTCAACCGGACATCCATATAATTCATTTACAATATGTTCATTTAATTCCGGCTCTCCATGATAAACCAAGCTTCCATTTAAGCAGGCTAACCTTCGAACTTTTGATGAAATGGCTAAAAGATCATGAGTAACAAGCACAATTGTCATTTTTTTGTTTAAAGCTTCAAGCAAATCATAAATTTGATCTCTTGAGCTTGCATCAACACTTGCAGTTGGTTCATCTAAAAGCAAAATTTCAGGATTAATAGTAAGTGCTCTTGCAATTAGGAGTCTTTGAAATTCACCTCCTGATAATGCTGAAATCTGCCTGTTTGCTAATCTTACAATCCCAACACGTTTTAACTGTTCGTACGATATCTCTTTATCCGCATTTGAATATTTCATAAATGGAGACACCCCAGGCTTAATCCTTCCCGTTAACACAACTTCAAGTGCAGATATCGGAAACCGTCTGTCCATTGTTGCAAATTGGGGTACATAACCTACGGAAGATCTGTTTTTATTAAGTTTCTTCCCATAAATTTGTATTTTTCCACTCGTTATCGGAGTCAATCCTAAAACAGTGTGGATCTCTTTCTCCTGATTCAAAAGTCCTATCTTCATAGATATCTACAACTTTATTCTCTAATGAGATTACTTTTACATCACCGACATTAGGTAATATATTCGCCTCTTCTGTTGGTACTCCTATTGAAAAATAAACGGAAGCCTTATTGAATTTCTCCATTTCCATTGGTGTTGGCTCGTAATTTTCCGGACTGCTGCCGGGTGGTATCAGAGTAACTACTTCAACCAGCTCTCCACATACTGCTTCCACGAATGTTTTTTCAGGTACTATACTAACTGCTACAATTAATTTATCCCCCTTTTCACCTTCTGTTTCTGTTTGAGTACAAGCAGTCAAAAATGCCGCATATGTTATTCCAATAATAAAAAGTATAATACGTTTCTTTTTATAACTCTTCATAGCACCCCCTCTTCTTACAATATTTTTATAGCATACATAATGAATCAGCTGACTGTTTCACTTGTTATGAATTGTCTTATTGCAATTCATTTGCATTATTATTCTAATCTCATTATGAGCATATGTCAATATATTAAGTGGTACTCTATTATATTCACTTAAAAAAAGACCAAATTCTTTTATATAGAACTTAGTCTTTTACTGTTCAAATTACCATATCGCATTTCTCTTTTATATTAAATTCCAAAAAATAAGTATTCTCCTTTGGAATCCATTCTTCAATATACCTCTGATACATTAAATCACCATTTCTTTTTAGTATTCGATTTTTTTGCTCTATTTTACCAATCTGCAAAAAATCTTTAAGTCATAATTGCTAGATAAAGTAGGATGCATACTATATGATCCCTCAATTTCCCTTTCTAAGAAAGTTTTATAATCATTTTCTACAATCATTATTCATTTTACTGCAACCAACTTTTAATAAACTATAAATTTGACATTATCTTTTATCCTTTTTATAGTGACGTAGATATGTATTATTTGATTTTCCTAAGGGCACAAAATATGCGTCCTTAGGAAAACCTTCAGATCTTCTCGCTTTAATTGGCATTGGAAGCTAGTTCTTCTTTGCATTTTTTACAGAGTCCTAATAACGTTATATTTGCATCCTTTACTTCAAGTCCTTTCTTCTGCTCCACCCTTTGATTTAATTTAATATAGTCTAAGTTAATGTCGACGTCATCAATGTCAACCATAGCATTACAGTTGGAACATTTAAAATGAATATGCAAAGGTTTTCTGCTAAATATTTTTAGTTCATAATAATTTATACCACCTATCGGTATTACTTTTACTATTCCTAATTTCACAAATATCTTGAGACTTCTGTATACTGTCGCCAACCCAATTTTTTCTTCTTTCAAATGCTGGTATATTTCTTCTGCAGTTAAATGGCACGAAGAATTCATCAACTCAATTAATATTAATTCTTTCTGCTTGGTGTTCTTAATTCCATGATTAGATAAGATTTCTTGATACCATAATAGATTTTCGCTCAAGCAGATCACCTTTCTTAATCGTTACAATGGCCTTCGTGTGAATGTTCTGTACATACACTGCCTGTAGATTTTAACACTCCGCCGATAAATTGTTTTACAATATCATCTGCTATCCCTTGTGCTCCGACAACAACTTCAATTCCGTTTTCTATAAATAATTGCTGAGCAGCTTCACCCATACCTCCGGCTATTATGACATTCGCCTTCTGCTCTTTTAAAAAGACCGGAAGATATCCCGGTTTATGTCCCGGGTTTGCAACAAAAGACTTGTTCACCACTTCAACATTATCAACGTCATATAAAGTAAATCCTTCACAATGTCCAAAATGTCCACTAACCATACTTCCATCACTTGCTACTGCTACTCTCATCATTACATTCCTCCAATTATGATTTGTATTGTTTTGCATTTTTGTTATTACCATATAACTATTCATTCGAAGCCACATTTCCTCAATTGCTTTTCTGGCAGAGCTATCTTCAAATTCAGTAATCGGCTTTAAGGTATTAACAGATTCCATAACCTTTTTATCAAATGGTATTTTTCCTGCAACAAAAAGCTTCTTATCCTCTGCAAAAGCCTCAATCTGAGCTGTCATATCAGAATTGATATCATACTTATTGATGCAGATCATAACCCGCGTTTCAAAGCGTTCAGAAAGTTCTAAAATTCTTTTCAAATCATCCAGTCCTGATTTCGTCGGCTCTGTTACGATTAATGCAACATCTGTTTCGGTAATAGAAGCAATTACGGAGCATCCGATCCCTGGAGAGCCATCAATAATCGTGATGTTCTTGCCATCTTCAAAACGCTTTACATTTTTTCTAAGATACGTTACCAGTTTACCAGAGCCATCACTTCCGACTCCCATCATCGCTCGAGAAATAATTCCTTTCTCAGTTTTTGTTAAGAATACATCTGCTGTCTTTTCTTCCACTAGAGAAATCGCATTTTGCGGGCACACGACTTTGCAAGCTCCGCATCCTTCACAGCTGAATAAATCGATCGTACAATTTTTAATTGCACCGAACTTACAAACCTCTTCGCAGATTTCACAATTGATACAAAGACTTCTATTTATCCTGGCTTTTTTCCCGCCGTAAAAGTTTTTCTTTTCAATATCCGTTCCTTTATAAAACAGATATAAATTAGGTGCATCTACATCACAGTCAACTTTGATTACTTTTTTGGCAATCTCAGATAAAGCTGCAACTACAGTCGTTTTTCCGGTGCCGCCTTTTCCGCTTAATACAGATATCACCATGAGAATGCCTCCTTTATCTTTTCTGCTATCTGGTAAAATATTTTTTTATGAGCTTCATCTTCACACAACATAATTCCTTTTGAATATAATGCTGCAGCTTCCATGCTATAAGGGATAGTTCCAAATAAAGTAATATTGTTTTTCCTGCAATAACTCTTAATCATATTTTCTGTTCCATCATCTTTATTAATTATGATTCCATATGGTATATGATAAAGCTTTACAAGTTCAACAGCCATATTAAGATCATGTAATCCAAATTCAGATGGTTCTGTAACCAGAATTGCTTCATCTGCATATTTCAGGGCGTTGACTACATTACAGGAAGTACCCGGCGGGCAATCAATCAAATGATCTTCTTCTGGTAAATTGACAAGAAGTTTACGAATCACGGGCACTGCCATTGGCTCACCAACATTTAAAATTCCTCTTAAACAGTTGATGTCCTTGGCGCTCCCGCTTTCCAACTTTCCAATAGAACGTTTGGCATAGAAAAGTGCACCTGTTTTGCAGACCAGCCTGCATGTACCACAGTCATGACATAATTTCTCAAAGACAACAATCTCATTCCCTGCCTTCGCCAGCGCATTAAACTGACATGCTTTTGCACAAGCTCCGCACAATACACATGTTTCCTTCTCTATGACAGGATAGCCGGCAAAAACATCTTCTCCCTTTTGGATGGAAGGATTCAGAAAAATAAATCCATTTGGCTCTTCTACATCACAATCAACATAACTTACGCCCAATGTCACTGCAAGATTAGTAGATACCGTTGTCTTTCCGGTTCCTCCTTTTCCACTAAGTATTGCTATATTCATGTCGTTCTCCTTATAAAAGCTATTTCATACCGTGATGCGCATTTCCTGCCGTACTGATCTCGAACAACTGGTTCTTTTGAAACATCTCAACCACTCTATATATTGGAAGTGCTTCACAGCTGTATGCTTTTATTTCTGCTTTTTCTATAAGCTCAAATGCATTCGGGCCTAAATTCCCTGTTATAATTACCGACACATTTTCTTCTATCACCTGACTTGCAGCTGCAATCCCTGCTCCTCCCCCTGAAGATACTCCATTGTTATTGATAACCTTATAGTCCCCAGTCTCTGTGTTAAAAATTTGAAAATAGTCACACCTTCCGAACCTTCTATCCAAAAGGCTTTCTTTATGCTGACCTGTTGCTGATATTGCAATTTTCATTTTGCTACCTCACTTTCACAACTATTATTATGGGCATATGCTAATTATTATATTACTATTACTATTGGTTTTTGTCAAATGACAATTATAATAAATTGATATTTCTTTCAGTAGCTTATTTTATTAAAGATTAACCAAATACTTATTAAACAGCTCTTCCTTGTCCAATTTTTCCCATGGCAAATTTAGATCATTTCTTCCAAAATGCCCATACACAGCTGTCTGTTTGTATATTGGTCTTCTTAAATCTAACATTTTTATAATACCAGCAGGTCTCAGGTCAAAATTATTTCTGATAATTTCTATTAATTTTTCATCTGAAACTTTTCCTGTTCCAAATGTATCTACCATAATAGAAGTTGGATGCGCCACACCGATTGCATAAGAAAGTTGTATCTCACACTTGTCTGCAAGTCCTGATGCTACTATATTCTTCGCCACATAGCGCGCTGCATATGCTGCCGATCTATCTACCTTGGTACAATCTTTTCCTGAAAAAGCACCACCGCCATGACGAGCATAACCTCCATAAGTATCCACAATAATTTTTCTACCTGTAAGACCACGATCTCCACATGGACCACCAACAACAAATCTCCCAGTGGGATTTATAAAGTATTTTGTCTTCTCATCAATTAATTCTCTTGGAATAATAGGGTCAAGTACGAACCTTTTAATATCTTCATGTATTTTAGTCTGTGCAATGTTCGGATCATGTTGAGCAGAATGAACAACCGCACTTATGTGAATTGGTTTTCCTTTTTCATCATACTCTACTGTTACCTGTGATTTCCCATCTGGTCTTAAATATGTTAAAATTCCATCCTTACGAACTTTCGTAAGCTGCCCGCATAATTTATGTGCAAGTGCTATTGGATACGGGAGATACTCTGCTGTTTCATTCGTTGCATACCCAAACATCATTCCCTGATCACCTGCACCACTTGTTTCGATTTCTTCATCTGACATACTATTCTCTTTTGCTTCAAGTGCTTTATTAACTCCCATAGCAATATCTTCTGATTGTTTATCTAGTTTAACAACAACTTCACATGTGTTACCATCAAATCCATAACCCTCTTTATCATATCCAATATCTAAAACGGTCTTACGAACAATATGTTCTACATTAATTTTTGCATCTGTTGTAATTTCCCCCATGACTAATACAAAACCTGTATTCGTACAAGTTTCACAGGCGACTCTGCTCATGGGGTCTTGCTCCAATAGCGCATCTAATATTGCATCAGATACCTGATCACATAATTTATCTGGATGTCCCTCTGTAACCGACTCTGATGTAAATAATCTTTTTTCCATTCCATTTTCCTCCGTATATTAAAAGTATGTTATTCATAAATAGAAATTGCTTTCTCTAATTTTTATACTATGTATTGGTGTTGAAACAAGGTCTATTGCTGTTTCGCCTGCTATCATTTCTGATATTGTTATTTCTTTCGTATCTTCTGGCATCTTAATCATATTCACTACTATTTTCTATACAATATTGCCTCAAAAGAGAATACATCTGGAATTTAAGCTTCTGCATTAATTGGTTTTAGATGTTTATTAGTCCATGCATGCATCGTTTTTCCAGTTGCTAATATTTTTTGATTAGAGGCATTTATTACCTGGTAAGAAAAAATGACACGAACTTTTGCAATGGAATCTAACTTTGTTTTTACAATTATCTCATCCTCATATCGTGCAGGGCTTTTAAACCTGCAGTTCATTTCATATAATGGCAGTAATACATCGCTTTCTTCTATTTGTCCAATGGATAATCTAATTTTAGCAAAGAAATCAGTTCTACCGGCTTCAAACCATACAGCATAATTAATGATGAACAATTTTCATCAGATCAGTTTCTGAATATCTCACAACAAATTTTGTTTCAATACTTCTATCCACTCCTTCCTCTATATAAACCATTAAACTATCTTTTATGTCATCATCCATACATATTTATCTCTCTTTCATCAATTTAATCATGACAATAGAAGGTTCGTAAAACGTGTTTTCTATCCTTTGGCCGGTTGCTGTAATTGCCATGCTTTTTCATAATTGCACATTCTATTCTTTTCTTCTGTAGTATACAGCTAGTTTCATTTGGTTCCTTTATATTGCCGTTCGTAAAAAATGCATTAGCATGACAACCACCTGAGCAAAATAGTTTTGCCCAGCATTCCCTGCACTTCTCTTTTTCAAAAACAGTATTTTCTTTCAATTCCTTACATAACCGATTATTTGAAATGCCTGAATATATATCACCAACTATAAATTCATCTTGTCCGACAAATTGATGGCATGGATATAATTTCCCTTCCGGAGATACTGCAAGGTACTCATACCCTGCTCCGCATGCAGTAATTCTTTTAAATAAGCATGGTCCATCCTCAAGATTAATATTAAAGTGATAAAACCGGAATTTATCATCTGATTTGTTTAATGTGTCCGCGCTTGAATTCATACATTTCTCTTACATCGATGATGATATTATTATTTTCAACAAGCTCTCTGACCCTATCAACATTCACCTGTTTAAAGTCACCATTTAAAAGGTTAGATCCTACATATCCTGCGTAATTTACAATATCCTTTGCAGTTGTAAACGGAGGTGCATAGCTTAATTCCAAGTCTTTTAAATCTTCTACTGTTCCGCCGAACTTAATGGCAGTAGCAACAATATCAATGCGTTTTGTAACATCACCCCTGCCAATTGCCTGAGCGCCTAAAAATTCTTCCTGTCGGTACTTCAAACAGAAGTTTAAAATGCATCGTTGCCGCATCCGGCATGATTCCTACTTTATCAGATAGAATTATGCGTACAATATCATAATTTATTTTTATATTAAGAGCTTTAATCAAAGATTCATTTAATCCGATAGACGCACCATTATATTCAAATACTTTAATTGCAGAAGATCCAATATACCCTTTGTTCAATGTACTCTTATGATTGATATGATCCGCAACGGATCTTGCTTGCTTTAATGCGGGACCGGCTAATGATAATTTTGTCATCGTATGGGTTAATGCATGATAAACTTCGATTACATCACCGACTGCATAAAGTTCTTATCGAGCTGTGCAAAGGACTGAATAATTGGTATCACTGAAATTCTTCGTGACCTGCCTGCAGACAACATCATTTCAAAGGATTCAATTTTGGGAATGGTTCCAATCTCATCTGCATAAATCATCACCCGGTTCGGCAGCTTCCCACCATTTTCATCTGCTATTGTAAGCATTTCACGATAGAATTGCTGTAAAAATAGTGACACCATTAAATATTTTGTATTATCTTCCTCTGGAAGGCTGAGAAAGATTGCTGACTTTTCCTTACAAAATGTTTCTGCATCAATAGCTGTTTCAAAACAGAGAATTTGTTCCATTTCTGAATCTAAAAATGTATTCAGTCTTGATAAAACAGTCGAAAGTACGGATGCCATTGCCTGTTCAGAAGAATTGAGAGCAGCTCCTGCAAACCACTTAGCTTTATGAGTGGACGGAAGTTTATCCATTAACAACTATGCCCCTGCAATTCCTTCTCCACCGTGGTACCTTTTTCATCCATATAAAATTTTAGAGCCTCCAGTTTATCTTTTGGAAAGCTCACCTGCAGTACCGCTTTTATTCATGTTTTCATCTTCTCTCAGAATGATACATTCATGGACGGATGAGGGGAGAATAATCAGGTTACCGCCGATTCTGTCCGAAATATCTTGCAGCACAGTATCATCCAGCATGTAAGATGCGCCCTGCATTTTTTCTGAATTAGAAAGAACCCACATCGGACTTATCTCCGCTCCCAGCACCATAAATTCTTCCGGTAATCCACCCATCATTTCTGCAAGAATTTCATTCAAGCTCTCAAAAAAATATGGCAGCATCTGCTTCATATTCGTCATAGCCTGCTCATGCAGTGTATCAATATCCACGCCAAACATTTTTAGATGACTGTTATGGATTGCAATGCTGCCACGATTATCCGGAGATACCATTACCTGAATTCGATAGACCGACGCCAAGTCTTCATAGTTTTTATGGGGCAAATCCTCAAGCATTTTTTCATTCTTCTCAGCATTTACCAAGGTTACATAGAGTTTGTCCTTGATATTGTCATAAGTGAAGCCTTCGATAGGAAATACCGGAATCCGATTCATTTCTCTTTGATAAACACCGCTGATACTTTTTAAGCTTTCTTCTAATGTCATGCCATCCTGATACTTTTGGAAGAATGGTTCCAGATAGATATTAGGTGAAATATTCTCTTTACCTCTCAGCGATATTGCGGTAAGTTCCAACCCATTATTCTTATTTACCTTGTTGATATGAACCTCTGTATCCTGATATTCCTGGGGTAGATAATCCAAAATGTTTTCTCTGACTGACTCTGCATATTCTATAAAATTCATGTTTTCTCTTCTCCTTTTCTCTTCCTATAATTTAAAACCGATGAATGACATTCGTGGCTGAGCCTCAGGCTCTTTTCCAGTAAACACCGGTATTTCATTAAAATCTTTTGTAAACATCCCAGCCTGTTTATCCGTAAGTGATACGAATTCACCATCTTCACTGTCACCGCAAATAAAAAAAGGACCAGCAATAATATCATTACCAATCCTGCGGTTCAGTTCCATTCCGTTGATTTTTCCTTCTTCATTGACTACTGCAATGCAGTTATTCTCAAGATAAACACATTCGAATAGCCCTTCTACTTCTGCCTGAATCCCTTCAAGGTCATTCTGGATTTCCTTCACATACGGCATTTTCCCGGGTTCTATTTTTAGTACCCGGATCATATTTTCATTTTCCATTAAGGTTTCCTCCTAACTGAATTTCATTTGACAGCACACTTGTCCTCACTTTCTATTCTTTAACAAGCGGTCTGCCATACAGAACCTGCTTGTCAGAATCAAATAAATCACGATATACAACGACTCCTTTGGAGTAGGATGCATCAATTACTTTGCCATCTCCGGCATAGATACCGACATGGGTTATATTCATGAATCGTCCATTTGGCTTATGACTCCAGAACACCAAATCACCAGGCAGTAAATCTTCTTTTGCAATAGTCAAGCCGTTATTAAAGCATTACCGTCCCTGTTCAGCAGCCGTTCCAGGGAATGAAATTCCAAACTGCTTGTAGCACCACATCGTCAGATAGCTGCAGTCCGTATAACTTCCTTGCCCTCTTTTCTCCTGTGAGTAAGGATCCCCCAGCCTTGACATAGCAAGTTTTACAATCTCACTTCCATTTTCTCCTGCCTGCAGATCATGATATAGATTCTCTAGTTCTTCCTCTGACAGCTGATATTTCCAGCCCTCCCATCCTGTTGTACTGTCATCTTCCAAAGGAGCTGCCGTTCCGTATGCAATACGGTAATAAATTTCTGTCGCATTTGCCATATTCTCATAGGTCACTGCTTTTCCCATTGCAGTATTAATATTCTGATAGACTACAGATAAATCTTTTATAGGAACTGGAACCGTATATGTTTCCTCCTTGGTCTTCCCATCCTCCATGGTCACTATCCGTGTATGTTCTTCATAAGTCACAAAACAATCTGCAAATTTTCTGCAGTCTACCGCAGACGACTGGTCGGCGCCGAAAAACAGAGAATAAAAAACTACCTTAATCTGAATTGGATCAAGGCTATCTCCATTCTCCATCTTTGCATTGAGTTCATTTACGATCCCGTCAATCACAGCAAAACTATCACGCATAACTTGAATGTGTTCCCGATAATCTTCCGGTACATCTTCTGCGATTTCGCCACCATGAAAGCATATCTCCATCTGCTTCGAATACCGGATGCCCCTCACATGGAGCACAGCCGCTGGCATTAAAATTTTGTTGTCACGTAGGTATTTGACAATGGTGTTGCGCCCCACGCCGTTTGCGTACATCTCAAAGATTTTCCGTACCACCGGTGCGGTTTCCTCATCTATGATATAGTGATTTTTCAGATTCGGATCTTTTTTATAGCCATAGGGCGGATGGGAAACCAGTTGCTCTCCATTCAAAAACTTTGCGTTTTTAGAAGCTCTGATCTTTTTGCTGATGTCCTTTGCATAGAGATCGTTCACGATAAATTTGAACGGAGCAAAGTCGTTGTTGCTGTTGTTCTTATCCTGTGTGTCATAATTATCGCCGATGGCTATGTAGCGGACGCTGTGTTCGGGAAAATAAATCTCGGTGTAGTAGCCAGTCATGATGTAATCCCTGCCCAAACGGGAGAGGTCTTTGGTAATTACACAGTTTATTTCTCCGCTTTCAATGCCTTCAGTCATCCGCTGAAAATCGGGGCGGTTGTAGTTGGTACCTGTGAAGCCATCGTCTTGGTAGTAGGTTTTTACCGCCATTCCGTTTCTCTCACAGTACTGTCGAATGATCTCCTTTTGCATGACGATGCTGCCGCTTTCTCCGATATTATCATCATCACGGCTGAGCCTTGTGTAGGCTCCTACCTGTAAATTTTGCTGTTTCATCTACTTCAAATCCTCCTTTTCCAAATGAAACAGCGTGTCAGGGTTTGCGTTTTGCAACACAAGGATACCCTAACACGCCTGCCAAAGCTATACCGGAAACCACTAAATTTACGTTGCCTAAGTCTGTGCTTTGGAGACTATGAGGCTCTCCACACAGTCCTCTATGCTCCTACCGTCAGGGAGAAAATGCAGATTCACAGTGTAATTCGTCCTGCCGATTTTCATGGTTTTGGAAGCTTGACTAGAAGAACAGCCCACAGCGTTTTTCACTGCCTGTTCATACACACTGGTGTCAATCTCGCCTAACTGGTCAGCCAGTGCGGCTCTCATTTGGGAAAAGAAATTGCAAATCCAGTTCATAATTCTTGTGTTTTTCATAGGTCGTCCATCCTTTCTGTTATTTGGTTGTTATCATCCACAGAGAAAGAAAAAATTGCATTTTCCTGCCTTTGAAGCAGAAATTGAGGGGATAAATCCCATAATTACGCCATTCCTTAAATATTTGACATAACAATTTGCGGTACCGGACAAAAAGTTATGTCACTTTCGAATCCCCCAACGGCTTTGCCGGTGGGCATTTTCGGGAGTTATGCTGCCGAAGCAGCATAACTCTTTTAACCTGCACAATATTCAACCCTGCTGTTTTTTCAGGTATAGCCCTATATAATCTCTTTCTCTGTTGATAAAGATTGTTGTTATTGGGAAGTTATTATTCTTCTTGTTTACTCCTATCCGTTTGCAAGACGGGGCATAGACCACCATGACCTATGGGGGCATCCGACTGGCAGGCAGATAAACCGGTAATCTCATAGGAATTATTGATTTGCTTTCCGCCTCTGAAGTTTTTTGTAACAATAATAAGTCTTAGAAAGCTGTTTGATTGCTTTGCTGACAGAACTGACTGCAATCCCGCAGGCTGATGCGATGGTCTGCTTGCTTGGGTAACATCCGCTCTTTTTGTTTCTGCATTTGCAGAGATAGCAGTACACATAAAAAGCAATCGGAGATAATTTGAAATCAAAAATCTGATTTTGTACGACAAAAAAGTTTCCTCGTTTCATGTTCACGAACACACTCCTTTCGAACGAGAAAGAGAAGACATAAAAAATGCCCCTCACTTCTTATAAGGAAAAAGTCAAGGAGCTGCACGACTCATAAAGTTAAGATTTATTCTCTTGATTTAATTCGGTTAAACGAATACACTGTATACATATGCCTTGAAAGGATATGATGACATGGAATATATGACCGTACGAGAAGCAGCTGAAAAATGGGACATCACAGAGCGCTGGGTTCAGAAGCTCTGCGAAGAAAATAGAGTCAAAGGTGCTGTTCGGTTTAGCAGGTATGGATGATTCCGAAAGATGCCACCAAACCCGTTGATGGACGGAGAAAGGAGAAAACCAATGAATAGGATATTACTTCTTGAAGATGATTTAAGCCTGATTGATGGACTTTCCTGTTTACTAAAAAGGCAGGGTTTTGAATTAGATATTGCCCGAACTGTAAGAGAAGCCAATACTATTTGGACAGACAGTAAATACGATTTATTGATACTGGATGTGTCCTTGCCGGACGGCTCTGGCTTCGAGGTGTGCCAGAAAGTACGACAGGTTTCCAAGGTTCCTATTATCTTTTTAACCGCATCAGATGAAGAACTAAATATTGTTACGGGACTTGATATTGGTGGAGACGACTATATCACCAAGCCCTTTAAGTTAGGTGTGCTCCTATCAAGAATTAACGCTTTGCTCCGGCGGGCTAAGAATTTTGGAGAGCATGATACAGAAATCATATCCAACGGAATAAAAGTTTTATTATTACAGGGACAAGCCTATAAGGGCGGACAGCTTCTGGACTTGACAACAGCGGAATACCGATTGCTTTGTCTGCTTATGCAAAACCCTAATATCATACTTTCCAAAGAAAAAATTCTGGAAAAGCTATGGGATGGGGATGAGAGCTATGTCGATGATAATACGCTGGCAGTGTATATCCGTAGGCTGCGAATTAAAATCGAGCAGAACCCCGGTGAGCCACAAATGCTGTTGACCGTCAGAGGTATGGGCTACAAGTGGAATGTTATAAGTTGAGGTAGCGCAATGAACATTTTTACCAATAAAGATATTCGAAATTTTTTTATACTAATGTCCTGCATATTGGGTAGTTTTATTGTCATGTCCCAATTTATCATATGGCTGTTTTGGGGAGTACTGAATCTTGCGGTTTTCGTGCTCTCACTTCTCATTACCGTATGTGTATTAGGCGTTTGCTTTTTATATTTTCGGAAGCAGCATCGGGTTATAGAAGATGCCATAACACAAATCAATTTATATCTTTCGGGAGAAACGGATGCACGCATTGGCTGTGATCAGGAGGGCAGCCTGTATAAGCTGTTTCATGCGGTAAACACATTGGCTACGGCACTCGATGCTCATGCTGCAAAAGAACAAAAAGTTAAAGAGTTTTTGAAAGGCACGATCTCTGATATCTCTCATCAGCTAAAGACGCCTCTTGCCGCCCTTACTATTTACAACGGGCTTTTACAGGACGAAACCGGAGATGTGGACTCCATGCGGGAATTCGCGGTTAAGTCGGAAAAGGAAATCGGCAGGATAGAAATGCTCGTTCAAAATCTCCTGAAAATTACTAAAATAGATGCCGGGTCTATTATCCTGGAGAAATCACCTGAAAACATATCGGATATGTTTAATGACATCTATCAGCATTTTGAATTTCGCGCCAAGGGAGAGCAGAAAACGATCCTCTTGTCGGGGCCTGATAATATTGAACTTTTTTGTGACAGGAATTGGATAACAGAAGCCATCAGCAATATTGTGAAAAATGCCCTTGACCATACGGACACAGGCGGTCGAATTGCTATTGAATGGAAAAAGCTTCCCGCAGTCACACAGATCATCGTTAGAGACAATGGGAGCGGCATTCACCCGGAAGATATCCATCATATTTTCAAGCGGTTCTACCGCAGCCGATTTTCAAAAGATACGCAAGGCATCGGCCTTGGGTTGCCGCTTGCAAAAGCCATCGTGGAAGCTCACGACGGAAACATCACGGTGGATAGCGTTTTAGGTGGAGGAAGCGTATTCGTTATAAATTTTCTGAACCTTACTAAAATGTAAGCCAGAATTCATATGAGAGTAAGGAACGGATGTTAACCTACCTTTATAGAAAGGTGGGGTTTATTTTGAATTCATTATTTGAGAAATTTACGAGATACTCAATATTTCGTGCGGCTATTCTCTGTGTAATGGGAATTGTGACATTTTTCTTCCCGGAATTTTTGCTTAGTGGCATGGTCTATGTAATTGCTGGGTATGCGATTCTCAGTGGAGCTTTTAGTATTGCGGATTATTTTCTCCGTAAAAAAGCGGCTCCAAAAGCAATTAACTATGGGAGCCTTATTTTTTCCTGTCTGCTGATTATATTCGGCATCCTTTCAATCGCTTATTTTCGTTACCTTGTTAGTTTACTGCCAGTTTTTCTCGGTGTACTGATGATGATTGAAAGCATCGTTTACTTTGTGATTGCTCTGTGCGCGGACACAAGAACAAAGCCGTTTCTGATTATTCTTGCCGTTTTCATCATGATAGGCGGAATTGTTGCCAACATCTTTACATTTGGCTTTGGGGGTGTGCTGACGCTTTCACACATTTTTCGCTCGCTTTTACTGCTTTCGTGTGCATATGAACTGATTGTTTACCTAATACATCGGAAGGCTGTCAAGCAGAATTCTGAAAGGAGTGAAATGATATGAATTTATTAGACGTAACTGACGTTTGCAAGACCTATGGAAAAGGTGAAACTGCAGTCAATGCATTAAAAAACGTGAGCTTTTCGGTTCCAAAAGGAGAATTTATTGCAGTTGTCGGGGAATCCGGTTCCGGAAAAAGCACACTGCTTAATATGATCGGGGCGCTTGATACGCCTACATCCGGCAAGGTGCTGATTGACGGTAACGATATATTCAACATAAATGATGAAAAGCTCACCATTTTCCGACGCAGGAACATAGGCTTCGTTTTTCAGGCGTTCAATCTGATACCGGAACTCAATGTCGAGCAGAACATTACCTTCCCTGTTTTACTCGATTATAAGAAACCGGATCAGGCATATGTAGAAGAACTCCTTACGGTGCTGTCCTTAAAGGACAGGCGCAATCACCTGCCACGCCAGTTATCCGGCGGACAGCAGCAGCGCGTAGCGATAGGCCGTGCTCTGATTGCACGCCCCATGCTGATTCTTGCGGACGAACCGACTGGAAATCTGGACAGTCAAAACAGCAGCGAGGTAATTTCGCTTCTGAAAACAGCCTCCAAACGCTATCAGCAGACCATTATTATGATTACGCATAACCGAAGTCTTGCTTCCACGGCCGACCGCGTGTTACAAGTATCGGACGGTGTACTCACAGACTTAGGGGGATACGCCGAATGAATAGTTATCTTGGTTTAATTAAGGAATATGGGAAAATCCACAAGAAAAAGACGCGAATAACAATCATCTGTATTGCAATAGCTGTTTGCCTTGTTACAGCTATTTTCGGCTTGGCCGAAGCAATGATACAGGCTCAAACTATTGGTCAAATTAAGGCAAATGGTTATTGGCATGTTGCTTTCAAAAATATAGATGCTGAAACCGCATCGCTCATTCAAAATCGCCCTGAAACAGAGGTCGCCGGTTGGCTTTCAACCACACAGGAAGGAACGCTTGGAAAAGAAGCTATTGCTATAATGGGCGGCGATGAAGCAATATCCGGCAATATGGGGCTTACCGTTAATAGCGGTCGTTTCCCTCAGTCGGCAAAGGAAGCCTTGTTGGATGAACAATTGGTAAATGAGCGTGGCATTTCATTAAATGACACCGTAGAAGTATTGTTATCGGATGGCAGCACACATGACTTTGTTATTACCGGAACTTACAGCAATACCCTGTCACAGAAAAAGGATGATACGCATGGCCTGTTTTTGTCCTATGGCGGCATACGGGAAATAAGCAACGGCACAAGCGGATACACTTACTATGTTCAGTTTAAGAGCGGCGCTGATATGAGAAATGCTATTGATACCATAAAAGAGAATTTCAATTTGTCAGACAAACAGGTTTCAGAAAATCCGGCGCTTCTCGGATTGACTGGACAAAGCCGAGATAGTTATATGGTAAGTATCTATATCACCGCGGTTATCTTGTTTATACTTGTACTTGCGGCCGGAACATTGATGATTGCAAGCAGCATTAACATGTCTGTACGGGAGCGGGTTCAATTTTTCGGGCTAATGCGCTGCCTTGGAGCATCGACTTCACAGGTCAAAAAATATGTATTGCTTGAAAGTATTCGGCTTTGCCTGTTTGGAATACCGATCGGCCTTATTGTGGGGATGGTCATAACGATGGCTTCCTCGGCGTTTTTAAGATACGTCAATTCAACATATTTCAGCAATATGCCAATATTTGACCTAAGCCTGATCAGTCTTGTAAGTGGAACATTGGTTGGATTTTTAACTGTAACGTTGGCTGCGCTTTCTCCTGCCAACAAAGCGGCAAAGGTATCCCCGCAGTGCGCCGTATCCGGCAATGCGGAGAAAAGCACTATGTTTACAGCGAAATCGGCATTGAATATAAAACTAATTAAGCCGGAAACATCACTTGGAATTTCCCATGCGCTCTCTGATAAAAAGAATATTTTATTAATGACAGGGTCATTTGCCATCAGCATAATACTCTTTCTTTCTTTTAGTGTCATGGTTGATTTTATGGGGCAAGGGATACGAGCGTTAAAACCATATACGCCTGATATTTCGATTGTAAGCAGTGCCAATTCTAATTCACTGGTTAAAGAGGTCTTGAAGAAAGCGCAAAATATAAGTGGTGTAAAACGCACCTTTGGACGGATGTTTGAAGGTAATTTATCTATAACAAGCGCCCATGGTGACGCTAAAATCAACTTAATTTCTTATGATGAAAATCAGTTTAAGTGGGCAAAACAGGAATTGGTTTCCGGCAACATTAATACCGTGATAAATAAAAACAATACTGTTTTAGTCGTTCATTCGGATAACTCTAACTTGCAAGTTGGTGACACTTTTACAATAAAAACGGCACATGGCAAAAATACAGTTTATGTTGCCGGGGTACTTTCAAACAGTTCATTTGTCAGTGAAGCAAATATACAGACCGTTATTTGTTCCGAGCAGACATTTCAAGGTTTAACTGGAGAACAGGGATATTCGGTAATAGATATGCAGCTTGCAAGGAACGCAAGCGAGGATACAGTCACACAACTACGCAGGCTTACTTCATCGGAACAGATTTTTTCAGACCGACGAGAGGCCAATTCAGGAGCCAAAGCAGCATACTACTCCTTTGCATTGTTTATTTATGGCTTTCTTGTAATAATCGCGTCTATCACTGTATTCAATATAATTAACAGCATGAACAACAGTGTTTCTAACAGGAAAAACAGATATGGTGTAATGAAAGCAATCGGAATGACGGGAAAGCAACTCCATCATATGGTGATTGTTGAAGCGGCAACCTATGCGATATGCGGTTGTCTGGCCGGACTTATTATAAGTCTGCCTATTCACAGGCTGATATTTCAAATGATGATAACGTCAAAATGGGGGCTTAATTGGCAAGTACCATTTGGGATGCTTGCAATTATAATCGGCATTACTATATTATCAACGGTTTTGTCCGTCATACGTCCAGTAAAAACACTTAATAAAATGAGCGTTACAGATATTGTTAACACACAATGAAATAGCATAAAAATTAAACAGTGTAATTTTAAGGGCAAACTTGCCGAAAGACAAGGACGTAAAGCCAAGGGTCTAAGATGTGAATGCATTATGATAGCCTGGCTGCCGTTAAGGATTGCGTACAAAACCTGCCCTTTTTGCGGCAGGTTTTTTTCATAATAAAAAAGAAAGGCGGCACCCGCCCAACAAAAAAACGTGAGTTTGGCGGGTCTATTTTCATGCCTGAATAAGCAATATCGTAACCCTTCAAGCTCACCAGTTTGGAGGGTTTTCTATGCGTGCTCGATATGCCTTGAACTTCAGGCGACCGCTATTAAGTAGCGGTCGAGCGTGATGAAGCAGACAGCTTTGTATACGCTGCTTTAATTGGCAAACTGTTTAAAAAAAGTCTACACTGCTCATGGGAGTATTGCGAACAAAAACATGAACCATCAGAGCAGGTAGAGAGCGAACTAAATTGTAAGAGCGTACTGACGGACAGTTATGTCTGCAGGTATGCTTTTTTTGTTTCTTTTGGGATCATTCCAGGGATACAGATTAGCAACGGAGGATGCCGGAAGAACTCTTTCGAACTGGCTTTCAAACACATTTCTACCGGTCGGACCAACACACAAAAAACCCTGCTGTTGACGGAGCATCAGGCGGTCTACATTCAATTTGCTCCGAACAAGTTCGGTCAGCACATCCGTCTGTAATAGCTTTAACCCATCATAATCATTTGCGGTAAGCTCAATATATACCGCACAGTGAAGAAGCGGCTCCCGGTTGCGGTGCATGGCAGATACCAGTGTTACCACGTCCTGCAGATTACTTTTCGCCGTAACTGTTTGCTGCAAGTCATTGGTATTTGTCGTGTTCATCCGGTTCTTATTGGCAGCATTATGGATGATCTTCTTTTCCTCCGTTACTGTAACCTGCCTTGTGTAAATACGCAAGGTAACACCATCCTTTTCTCCCAAATGGCGAAGGATTGCCTGTTCGCTTGTACTCGTTGGATATTCCCGGAGTGCCCACACACACCGGAATGTATTTCCGCAGATAAAGTGATCCACGTTAAACTTTATTATGGATGGCGCAATCATATCGACAAAGGTTTTAACACTATCGCTTGATTCAATCATACATTTTGTATTTTTCATTCAGTTAACCTTTCTTTCCAACAAAAAAACAACCTCCATAAAATCAAAGGTTGTCTTTTTATTTTCTTATTCATATTAGCATAAATCAATATTGATTGATTTCATTTTTTAGCTTCATTATTTTTTCTTCAATGGCTTGAATGACCTTAATGAATTCTTCATCACTCTTGCCACTTGGATCTTCCAATCCCCAATCCTCCCGGTGTTTACAAGGCAAGAACGGACACTGCACATTGCATCCCATGGTCACTACAATATCAACCGTCGGAATTTCTTCGAGAAGCTTGGATTTTGTGTTTTCTCCATATCAATTCCGTATAAGTCTTTCATCAGGCGTACAGCATTATGATTAATCTGTGGTTTTGTTTCTGTCCCTGCAGAATAACATTCAAATACATCCGAAGCCAAATGCTTTCCGAGAGCTTCTGCAATTTGACTTCTGCAGGAATTGTGAACACAGATAAAGGCTACTTTTGGTAACATAAGTCATACTCTCCTTCGCTAATAATTTGGACTGCGACGCACCATAAAAGCTTATCAACTTATCCTCTTACTTTTTCTAATATTTTAATGACCTCTTCTGTCTTTAAAACCTTACCAAAGGAAACCACTTTACCATCTATGACCAGAGCCGGTGTTGACATGACTCCATAAGCTGCAATCTGTGCAAAGTCTGTTACATGATCAATCTTTGTATCCATTCCAAGCGTCTCTAATGCCTCTTTTGTAGCTGCCTCTAACTGATTGCACTTTGCGCATCCAGAACCAAGCACCTTTACCTCAGTTACTTCATTCTTCTCTGTTTCAGCTGACACAAGTATTTCCGAATCACAGTTACCACCACAACAACATCCTGTTTCTTCTGCCACAGGAGTCTTTGGTTCACATGTTCCTCCACAATCACAGCCCGTCTTTACTTCCTCTTTTTTCTTTCCAATACCAAATAATGCCATTACAAATTCCTCCTAATAATTCATTTAATTTTTAATAGTTCCTCATTAACAGCAGCTTCCTTTACAGGAACATTCTTTACTCTTCTTACCTTTAAAGAATATTTTTAAGTTTTCAGGTATCTCATATTCCTGTGAATTGGAACTATATTTATCAAACGTAATAAATGCGTTTTTTAAGACTGCTTCTGCTATCATCTCTTTCGGCGGAATTTCATAAACCTCACCATTATATTCAAAAACACGGCAATCAACAGCAGTTCCGCTTATTTCACTGCAACATCCACAGCTATTTTCAGCCACAGAAAAGCATATATCCTGACCATTCACGCGGATGGTTGGTGATGATACAAACCGATACTGTTTAGCAAGCTCCTCTGTTTCCATTTTAATTTTATTGTATTTCACTTTATATCCAGCCATTTCAATAGCTGGTGTAAGAACTGCCATTACTTCATCCAAAATAACATCCGTACCAACACAGCACTCACAAGTTTCAAGATCCAGATAAAGATACTCAACCTGCACCATATTTTCAACCTGCTCTTTACATTCACAACTGTCTTCGCTTAATGACAAACCACCATTTGGAGGAATCCATCCTGTATCTTCACCCACATAGGTGATTGCTCCAACCGGACACAGATTACCACATCCATGACAATGATCGATACAGTTTTTTGTATTAATTACAATAGGAGATGGGGCTTTCTCAGTATTATATACATCATGCGTACACTTTTTGATACAAGCTCCGCACTCGCTGCATACAATATAATCAATAACTGGATACCATGTTTTTGCCATTAGATATACCTCCTCATTTAAACAAATAAGTATTGAAAGAAATTAAACAAGTAACCTACAATTATAATACCGATGGTACAAATAGCAATAAACAGCCCTAACAATTTCGGTTTAACAGCCTTGCGAAGCATGATCATGGAAGGAAGACTGAGAGTTGTAACTGCCATCATGAAGGATAGTACTGTTCCAAGCTGAGCACCTTTATAAAGTAAAGCCTCGGCAACCGGAATGGTACCAAAAATATCAGCATACATTGGAACTCCAATCAGCGTAGCAAGTATTACCCCAAATGGATTGTGACTTCCAAGTACTGTTTCAATCCAGCTTTCCGGTATCCAGTTATGGATGATTGCTCCAATACCAACTCCTATCAGTATATATGGAAATACCTTTTTAAATGTTGATACCACCTGATCTTTTGCGTATATGACCCGTTCTTTTTTCGTTAACGTAGGTGAATCAATATCTACTGTGGAAGCAGTTCGAATAAACTCCTCAACATGCTGTTCCATATGCATCTTCTCAATGATAGTACCTCCAATTACTGCAACAATCAAACCAACGATTACATAAACAACGGCAACCTTTACTCCGAAGATACTCATAAGAAGGACTAGAGAACCAAGATCTACCATAGGAGAAGAAATCAAAAAGGAAAATGTTACTCCAAGAGGCAGTCCGGCACTGGTAAAACCAATAAATAGTGGAATCGAGGAACAAGAGCAAAATGGTGTTACTGTTCCAAGCAGAGCCGCCATGATATTGGCATGTATTCCATGAAATCTGCCCATGATTTTCTTACTGCGTTCTGGCGGAAAATAGCTCTGGATATAAGAAATCATAAAAATTAATGTACATAACAATATCGTTATTTTAATAACATCATAGAGAAAGAACTGCACACTTCCCCAAAGCCTGCTTGAAATATCAAACCCCAATGAAGAAAGCATATTACCAATCAGTGTATTGAGCCATTTCATGGCCAGAACCTGATTTTGAATAAACAGTCCTATATCTTGTAAAATCTGCATTATAATCTTCCTTTCTTATTAAATCTAATTTTGTCAATATATACTGTTATGATAAAGCCATCCTTTCAATGGCTCTATCTACAGGAACATTCCTGCACAGTACTATATAGTTTAGTGATTTTATCAAGCAGCTCTTTTGCATAGGCACTGCCTTCCTCGCTGATGGAATAATGTGTCCATTTACCTTCTTTTCTGGCATTCACAACCCCGGAATCACACAATATCTTCATGTGATGGGACAAGGTAGATTGACCGATATTCAAATCTTCCAACAGCTTACAGGCACATTTCTCACCTGTCTGTAAAAGTTCCAAAATCATAAGACGGTTTTCATCACAAAATGCTTTAAAGACCTTTGCATTTTTTTCGTATTCAATTATTGACACTGTATCACCTCATATCTATTTTATTCGATATGATTATATCATATTCTTCAAATCGATAAATGTCAATATGTTCTGAAGACTTTTTTACCACACTTTGTACCATTATTTAAGATTACATACTCTCCCCCATAATTACCCACCTTTCACCGTCATAATCCTCATATTTTTCAGTAGTAACAGCAAGAATAACGATTGGTTACAAGTTGACCGCCTGCATTGGAGTCGGGGTTGTAGTACACCTCTTTCGCAGCATCATCTTCGATATAAAATTTGGAATTTTGAAATGCTGAACTGTGTTCGTTTACATACTTCTGATGGTGTTCATTCATGTCACTCATGCTTGTTCGTCCTCCTTTGATATATTTTTTGCATATCGGTTCTTAGGCAATTTTCCTCTGCGCTATAGCAGATAAATCCATGGGAGGGATAGGGGCAGTCACCGCAGCTTGGGAATGGTCCAAGAGGATGCGGATCATTTTTCGACTTGCTGCTAGAAACAAGGCTATCCGAATCATAGCAAGCCGTTCTCTTATTTTTCTTATATCGTATTAGCATGGCTCTCCTTTCTGGACACAAAAAAAGCCGGAGAATCTGAGTGCTAAAATGCACTTCAATTCTCCGGCTCTATCCGTTTTATTATTATATTTTTTTATGAAAATCTTCTATATCTCAAGAATGATTTTAACATCAGTTTAAGGGGCATATCTCAAAAATATCGTTTTGCATCAGTATTTTTCGCTGAAAAAGGGGATAAAAAACGTGCATTTTTTGCCCCGATTTTTGCTCTTTTTTCGCCTTCAAACCACTATATATTGTGGTCAATCCTTACTTTTTGCTTTTCAAACCACAACGTTGCATCAGAATCACGCACTCAACGTGCCTTGAGTAGACAAAAATGATGTCGTAAAGACCCATTGGTTCCTTGGCGGAGGGGTATTTTTCTCAAAATCAGATCACAATAATCCGTTTTTCGAGTCCTAACTTCCGCTCTTTTAAAATCAAAGGGGACGCCATTTCTGTTCGGCACTTGTAGTGCTGCTACAACTTTACCAGTCAGTAAAAATTGTGCGCAATAAAACTTTCAAACTTGTTGTGGTTTGAGAGCTTTATTCTGAACAATTATTCAATTGTCATGATAAAGTCTTTTCCATTATTAATCCGGTTTTGAAGTGTACTATTACAGTTTTTTCATCCTTGACCACAATCCGTTCAATTACCTTGTTCAGTAATTGCTTTGTTAAATCGTCATCATTGAACTCTCCTTTGTCTCCAAGGTTTACTATTAGAACCGCTTTTGTTTTGATCAAATACACTGTCGAGTCAGCAGGATCCGTTTTTATAATCGTATTGAATAACTTACTCAATAATTTCATCATTTCTGATTCTCTTATAGTTGCTGACTGTTTACATTGCACAGTCCCAGCTTTCAATCGCTCTCGACATCGCCAGACAAAGGATTTGCCACTTTTATTCTGCCATGACACTCTATTATAAGTGCCGCTACATTTGCCACAGATAATAAGTCCACTTAGCGGATAAGCTGAACTGTATCGTTTTCTAGTGCTTCTTTCACTAGCACAGCTTCTCCGTTTCATTTCCTCTTGAACAAGATAGAACTGTTCTTTTGTGATAATTGCCTCATGGCTATTTCTAACGTAGTACTTCTTTACATAACCATTATTCATGACTTTCTTCTTTGTTAAAAAGTCAATCGTATAGGTTTTTTGCAGAATTGCATCTCCCATGTATTTTTCACATTGAAGCATTTTATAAATCGTCTCGTGATGCCATTTTTCTTTTCCTGTCGTTGTTCTTATTCCTTCACTTTCAAGTACTCTCGCAATTTTATAAGTCCCAAGTCCTTGCAGATAAAGATCAAATATTCTTTTAACAACTGCAGCTTCTTCTGGAATAATGATTAGCTTCTCATCTTCATTTTTTGTGTATCCCATAAACTTCTTGTGATTCACCTGAACAATACCTTGTTCAAATTTCCGGATAATTCCCCACCTTGTGTTTTCGCTCAAGTTACGGCTTTCCTCTTGTGCTTGGCTACTCAAGATGGTGATTAGTAACTCACCGGTATTGTCCATTGTATCGATGTTCTCTTTTTCAAATAGAATTCGGATTTGCCTTTCTTTTAACTCGCGGATAATCCTTAAGCAGTCTACCGTATTCCTAGCAAACCGACTTATTGATTTTGTTAGAATCAGATCAATCTTGCCAGCATAACAGTCCTCAATCATATCATTGAAGCTATCACGGAATTTCGTACCAGTGGCTGCCTTACCTTCATCAGCATAGATACCGGCACAGTTCCAACTTTTGTTCATTCCGATTTTTCTTGTGTAATAAGCTATTTGAGCATCATAGCTATTTTCCTGCTGCTCAAATCTTGTACTGACCCTGCAGTATGCTGCTACATTTAGAGTTTTGTGTTCAATCCTAATATGTGAGTCATACTTGGGATCGGGCGGGATTATTGTAATGTCCTTTTGCTGCACTTTCATTCTCTCCTTTATAGATTTAATTTTTACTTTCTTATTATACAAAATCAAATCTATTTTAGAAATCAATCAAAGTTGTAACAAAACCAAAGAGCCTCAGCGTACGCCAAAGCCCTTGTAACGGAATTATCAAATTTTTTTATGTTCCTTAATCACGCTCAAATTAGCTTTGATGATTTGCTTCTCATGATACATCTTTTCATCAGCAGCACTAATCAAATCATCAACATGAGTTTTCTGTTTATTGTCAAAATCAACGACTCCATGGCTTACACTGATTAAGTAAGCTCTGTCTTCATTATTATTAATTTGATTATACTCTTGAACAATTCTCTCCCATATTTTTTCAGCCATATCGATTCCAATACCATTAAATACAATTAAAAACTCATCTCCGCCTAATCGCACTAAAAAGTCTTGTTCGCGGATTGTTCTTTTTATAATATCAGCTACCGTTATTATGAGTTCATCTCCCAATTTATGTCCGAGTGTATCGTTAACTTCCTTTAGGCCATTAATATCGATAAAACATAAACTACCTAAAAATTGACGTCTATCATCAGATGGAAATAACTCATTCAGCTTAGCAATACCTGCACGTCTATTAAAGGTCTTTGTAAGCGGGTCAAACTCGGAATAATATTTAATTCTCGAATACGTCTTTCTATTAACATAGACTAAGAACCCAACTATGCCTGAAATGATGCCTATCAAAATAAAATAATAAATATTCTTTACGAAAACATCTAAGCCCATTGCCCATACATTGTCATTAAAAAGCTCTCCGTTTTTCTGAGTTCTTTCGATTAATGAAACAATATACCAACTTCCATCCCCAAGAATAATCTGTTGATCGTGGATGTTCATTTTGTCCGCATTGAATTTATGACTTAAAACAACCGGTGTTACTGTTATCAGTCCTTTTTCAGTAGTAAATTGAGACTTGTTTTCAATAAGAGACTTCCACTCATTTGGAAAATCATGTTCAAAAGTTTTTTCTTTTTTCTCATCAAACATAAAGTTCCAATCATTCTCAGGATTTGATGACGATAAACTGTACCCATTTGCATTCAGTAGAATGATTTCGCCTTGACTATTATTCGCCAAATCTCTAAATCCTGACAACATATAATCAGCGAGATAATTCAACACAATGATACCTTGTAGTTTGCCTTTCTCATCATAAACTGGAGTGGAAAGACGGATCATTGGCTTATAAGGAATCTCTATTTTACCTTGCTCAATATTTAAATCGAGAGGAGATACATAGACACTCTCCTCATTGAGTTTTACTGTTTCAGTAAAATAGTAGCGATCTTTTTTATTTTGTAAATCTTTTGCAGGTACAATGTACCCGCCTTTTTCACTAATGTTAATACGGATTTTTTCATCTCCATTAGCATCTATATATCTGATCTGATCATATATACGCCTTTGAGTAGAAAACTCAGCCCAGTTAGCAGCTACATTTACATAGCTGTTCGTATCTAATAATTCATTTTCAAATGCATGATGGAGGTAATGTAGGTCTGATAATACCATGCTAAATTCACGCCCCATGAAGTCGCTTTCTAGTTTAACCACCCTTTGTTCTTGACTCTGCACAGCCTCAATCTTAGTTGTTCGTACTTCTTTTTCAAGAAAAAATAAAACCAAAAACGAGAGAGCAAATACCAATGCAAAAGATATTATGAAATACCCTATAGTGTTCCTTTTGTTATGACCAATATCCCCATCCAACAACAGCACCTCTTTTCTTTCTGCTTTACAGAACAAATTATTTATTTCATACCAAGTTTAAGTAAATAGTCTTTATACATGAAATCCGTTGTAATGATATGTTTGAATACCCATTGAACAATTTTTCCAAGCAGTTCTTTCAAGAACATTTTCTGATTGTCATCAATATTCTCGAGATTTACTGATTCAATGTACGCAATAAAATCATCATGTTCCTTCTTGTGCTCGTCGTATTCCGGGTATTTATACTTAATAAAAAGCTCTTCTTCGGTATTAAAATGATAAATAGTATAATCTTTTAGTTCCTCAATCACCGTAAAGATTTCATCATAATTATCATCGTCCTCTTCGTGATTGATTAATAATTCGTTGATGCGATTGCCAATTTCAAGCAACATCTTGTGTTGGTCATCGATTGAACCTATGCCTAACTCAAATTCCTTTTTCCATAGAAACATTTTAATGATCCCCCTTTAATTCAGTTGTAAAGTTACCATTCATCATCCAACAGTACTTTTCGCAAGCATGAACGATATCTGGGTCAAATTGAGTGCCCGCACAGCGTTTCAATTCTTCGATAGCCTGTTCATGAGAGAAAGCTTCTTTATATGTCCTAGTGGCCGTCATAGCTTCATAAGCATCTGCTACTGTTATGATTCTCGCAACCAGTGGAATATCTTCTCCTGAGATACCTCTTGGATATCCTTTCCCATCCCATCGTTCATGATGGGATAAAACATATTCTGCAAGTCTGGTATATACATCCGCAGATTTTAAAATGTGGTAACTGATCTCCGGATGCTTTTTAATCTCCGTAAATTCAGCATCTGTGAGTTTACCAGGCTTGTTCAATATGTCGTTATTGATTGCAATTTTTCCGATATCATGCATTAATCCAGCTAGTTCTAATTCTTTAAGCACTTCATCATCTAATTTCATGGACTCGCCAATTTTTCGACATAATTTTCCAACGCGTTCTGAGTGAACTTTTTCTCTTGCATTGGTTTCATGAAGTGTTTGCATAATCACTTTTATTGTTTGATTTCTCATGCTTTGGCTTTCGGTAATCTTTTTGCGATACATGTAGTCTTCAGCTTTGGCAAACACTTCCTTTATATCTTGGCTAATATATTCTTTTGTCTCCCAACCAATTGAAACTGATATGACAATATTGTCTACCTTTTGTTCGTCAATAGCTTTGTAAATTCTTTTAACAATCAGCTCCGCTTCTGTAGGACTTGTCTTAGGGAGTAATATGATAAATTCATCTCCACCTATTCTTGAAATAATGTCATCTGTTCGACACTCATTTTTAAGAACTTTTGCTACATTCTTCAAAAGCAAATCGCCCGCTTCATGGCCAAAAGCA
This sequence comes from [Clostridium] saccharolyticum WM1, assembly GCF_000144625.1. Classification (NCBI taxonomy): domain Bacteria; kingdom Bacillati; phylum Bacillota; class Clostridia; order Lachnospirales; family Lachnospiraceae; genus Lacrimispora; species Lacrimispora saccharolytica. Next base: position 2,979,337 of record NC_014376.1, read on the forward strand.
TCATTGGTAAGCTTAAGTCCATTAACGTCTAGCATGGCAATTGTAAACGGTAAGTTTCTTTCGACATCTAATCTCAACAATTCTTCTTCGAAGAAATGTCTATTGTATAGTCCTGTAAGTTGGTCGTGATAGCTCAAATATTGAATTTTCTCTTGTTTTTCTCTCTTATCACTACAATCTCTAAATACGACAACCACACCTGTAATATTTCCTTTTTCATCTCTAATTGGTGCTGCACTATCCTCAATAGGCACTTCTTCAGCATTCTTTTTGATAAGCAATGTATGATTTTCAAGTTCAATAATTTCCTCGGTTTTAAACACCTTTTCTACCGGATCATCACATTTCGTTCTAGTAAATTCATTGATAATTACAAAAACACTTTTAAACGGATGACCCTTTGCTTCTTCCATTGTCCAGCCAGTTAAACTTTCTGCAACACTGTTCATGATATCAACGTTTCCGTTAATATCCGTGGAAATTACACCATCGCCAATAGAATGAAGTGTTGTTTTGAATAAGGTTCTTTCTTCTTCATTGATATGTTCCAGCTCTTTAATCTTCGAAATATTTATATGGCAACCAACCATCCTAAGAGGTTTATCTCCATCCCATTCAACAACTCGACCTGAACATATAACCCATACTGTAGAACCATTTTTATGATGATATCTAACTTCGTTATAGAACGGAACTTCGCCCTTAGATGAAACGTGTTTTTCAAATTGTTCAAAAACTCTTGGAAGATCCTCCCTAAAAATAATGGCTTGCCAAGCCTCTGGGGAATTCTCAAGTTCATCATTTGAATAACCAAACATGGTCTTAAATGATGGACTCAAATATTCTGTGTTCGCCTTCAAATCCCAATCCCAATAACCAGAAAGAGTATCTTCTAAAATTGTTTCAAGAAGTCTCTTTTCACTTTCAATCTGTTCTTGTGCTTTTTTCTCTAACGTTACATCTGTAAAAACAGTAACGAAATAATTCGCCTGTGGGCTGTACACATTCACATTAAAATGCTTGTCCAATTCGCTAGAGTAATTCGAGAATTTCACGTTTTTTCCGTGGATTGCAACATCACCATAGGTGTCAATCCAGTATTGTTCTGTATTAGGGAACACTTCTTTTACAGTCTTATCTTTGATTTTATCAATCTGTAAGCCTGTAATTTTTTCGAATGCATGATTAGCATCTAAAAAACGATAGTCAATTGGTTGACCATCTTGATTTACCACTATTTCGTGTAGTGCGAATCCTTCGTTCATGTTTTCAAAAAGGGTTTTGAACTTATTTTTATTAGTTCTTTCATTCTTTTTAACTCGATTTATAACGAAAACAGCAATAATTAATGTGACGATAATAGCTCCAAACAAATAAATCACCATCATTTTATTTCTGATTGCTTCTCTTTCTGCTAGCTTTTTTGCCGTAATATCATGGACTATTGAAAACAGAACAGCATTACCTGTCTTGTCGCTTGCCGGAGAAGAATAAACCTCAACATCTTTTATTGATCCATCCTTTAAACGGTGTTTAAACTCAAAGTAATTTCTTTTTTCAAGGATAGCGGCTTTCATTTCTTCTTTTATTTCTTGATCAGATAGTATATTAATTTCACTGATTTTCATTTTAGTAAGTTCTTTTCTCGTGTATCCATAAAAGTCAGCGGCTGCACTGTTTGCATCTATAATATCCCCAGTTGTCGAATCAATGAGAAGCATAACAGATTTGTTATTCTCAAATATAGTATCCGGATTATAAGCATCAGTAGTATCAGCATACGCAGATACACTAGCCAATGATATAAAAATGATTAATAGTGAGAAAATAAAGTAAAACCTTTTCATTTGTTGGTACCCCTATCTATTTCAACTCTATCTATATAGAGTGAGATTTTTATTTGAATTCGAGGAAAACATACTAATCAGTGTATACATACCCATATCATTAAGAAAAGCACACCTATGTGCTTTCCTAAGCTTTGCTTCAATTGGCATCAGCTCTATTCCTTATATTATCGACAAATATTACGAAATGCTTTATATTTTGCACACACCTTGATTTTGATCGTCTTTAATGTTATTCTTAATATTTTTACAATCTAAATTATACCAGATTGCAAATACATTCGCAATGTAATTTGCTTGCAGAAATCTAGTTATTGCAACAGCTATGTAAGTTAGCGTATCACATTTTTCAATGGATACGCTATTCCAATCTACAGCATCCTAAATTCTGCCTGCATCACTGCCTCTTCCTCAGCAGCCCAGAGCTCTTCCATTTCTTCTCTGGTTGCTACCGCTATGTCTTTAGGTTCTGCTTCTCCCATCTGTATTGGAGCAAGGTGTGGAATAATCTCTCGGCACAAATCCTGATCCGGGCAATTCATTAGAAATCCACCAAATACTGATTCGCAAATCAATCTGTCACACATATCTGTCATGATGATCTTATCCGCTATATAAGCATTTTTTCCAATGAAATTGGCAATGTTTTCTGCTGTCATCTTGAACATATAATCGGTATGCGTTCCTTGATTTTCTCTTTTGAAAACACAGGCATATCCAAGGTTACCGTCTTCCATCAGTTCATATAGTTCTTCTTTCGTCATTATCATTTCTCCATTCTTTAAGTCGTTTGGGCAGATCTTTAGCTTTACTGAATCGGCAAGTCCAAACAGAAAACCGCAGCTACTTATTCAGCCACGGCCATTGTTCCTTTTCTGTTATTCCTATTTATTAGTCTTCGAAATAATCCACACTCTCAGTCATAACAATCCCTGAGTGAAACTGTATGGTAATTTTCATGCCCTTATTGACCTTGATGCTGTAGATTAATCTTTTCACCAGTTCTTGATCAAACTCTCTTACCTCTGGGTTTACGGTCTTGATTGCCTTGTCCAGTTCATCAACTCTTTCGGCATAGTTCTCAGCTTGCTTCTGTGCCCTTACAAGCTGTATTTTCGCCTGTTTTAGCTCGTTTATCTGCTCGGATAACTTTCTGTATGCTTCATCAAACTCTTCGCTGACAGCTCCTTGTCGTGCGTTATCTTCGATGAGCGTCAGCATCTGTTTTTGCAGGGCATCGATCTGGTCATCGTATTCAGTTGTAACCCCTTTGGTGCTATAGTTACCGATGACTCGAATCACATTCTCTCTAAAGGTTCCGATAAAATCGCCGTTATTTTCGACCACTTTATTGATTGCCTTCATGATTGCATCGTGCAGTTGTTCTTCTTTCAGGGTTGGCGAGTGATGACATTTGGAGCTTGTCCCTTGCTTAAGTCTGTCCTCACAGCGCCATACTGCTGATTTCTGACCATATTTAGACCATGTCTGTCTTCTGTATGAGTGACCGCATTCTCCGCAAGTCAGGAGTTCCGTCAGCACATATTTTGAGCTATATTTGCTCTTTTCTTTCTTAGCCTTATTTGCCTTTCTTGTTACTGCAGCTTTGTTGAGACTTGCTCTTCTGGCTTTTTCAACCTGTACTTGGTGAAACAGCTCTTTCGGGATAATCGCCTCATGGTTGTCTTCGATATAGTACTGTGGTGCATACCCTTGGTTCTTGACCTTCTTTTTCGTGAGGAAGTCGATGGTGTAAGTTTTCTGCATGCAGGCATCTCCGCAGAACTTCTCGTTTGAGAGCATCTTATCGATGGTGCCAGGATGCCAGTTTTCGAGCCCTGTTACGGTCTTTATGCCGTCATCTTGTAGTCCTTTGGCAATCTGTATGATGCTTTTTCCCTCCAGATACTCTCTGAAAATCCGTTTAACAATCACTGCTTCATCCGGAACGATGATGAGGTTACCATCGTCATCTTTAGTGTAGCCGAGAAACTTCTTATGGTTTACCGATATGATGCCGTTTTCAAATCTTCTGGTTAAGCCCCACCTTGTATTTTCGCTGATATTCCGGCTTTCCTCCTGAGCCTGACTACTTAGGATCGTAATCAGGAGTTCGCCACCGCTTTCCATGGTGTTGACGCCCTCTTTTTCGAAGATTACCGGCACATTCTTTTCTTTAAGCTTTCGAATGCACTGCAGGGCATCAACTGTGTTTCTAGCGAATCGGCTAACCGATTTTGTCAGTACCAGATCCACTTTTCCAGCCATGCATGCATCAATCATGGCATTGAAATCGTCACGTTTCTTTGTCTGTGTGGCGCTTTTCCCATCATCGGCGAATATTCCAGCACACTTCCAGTTTGGGTTGCTATTGATTTTTTCTGTATAATAATCGACCTGCGCTTCGTAGCTGCCTTCCTGCTGTTCTAGAAGCGTACTGACTCTGCAATAAGCGGCTACCCTGAGCGTTTTCTGTTCTACTCGTACATGTCTATCATATTTCATTTGAGGCGGTATGATTGCTACCGTCTTTTTTGCTACTGCCATGGTTACCATCCTTTCTTTGGGTTTCTATGGGTCTTTCTATGGTGATGCCACCTATAAATTCAACCGCTATCTTGGTTTCTTTATAAATGGTCATTTGCTTAATAATCGTTTTGAACAGTTCCTCGTCAAATTCCGTCAAGGTGGTGTTTTCCGCAAGAGCTTCTTTCAACTTCTCAGCATTTCTTGGTTGATCATATACTTTGGCCCCTGCATAGTAGAGCTGCGCTCGCCTGAGTATCAGTTCCGGTAGTATCGGATTCGAGTAGTCACCTTCCAGCTCCAGTTCCTTAATCCGGTTTTCTGTCTCTCTTAAATCCAAGCTCATCTTCGGCGGTTCTTGCGGTTTGATTTTTTCGATCAGCCACCTTTGCCTTAATAGTTGATTGGTGGCTTCTATAAAAATCTCTTTCAAGTCTTCATCAGTGAAGAAATGGTTTTTGCACAAAACCCGGTTTTGGTAGATATAGTGTTTGCACTTCCATTTGACCTTTTCAGAAGACTTTCCAGCATGCTCGATGTACTTCTTGTAGTTTTCACCACATTCGCCGCATCGGATCATGCCGCTGAAAACCGTTTGATTTCGAATGGCTTGCACTTGCTGTGTTCTACTGAGTTTCTTCTCTACTCTTCCCCTTCGCTCCTGTGCCTTTTTAAAGGTCTCGTCATCAATAAGTCTTGGATATAATTCGTCCCCTTGATACCTGATGTTCTGCAGGATCTTCCCCACTGAACCATGATTCCAATTCGGCTTCTTATTAGCATTAAGTACGCCTATTGCGGTCAGGTCTTTTGCGATGGCAAACATAGATTTCCCAGCGATGTAATCTGCAAAAATTGATTTTACCGTTTTCGCATGTTCCTCTTGTATTTCAACTGCTCCATTCACCATCTTGTATCCCATGGGCATATGTCTTTGCATCATTCCTGCTCACCACCTGTTCCTGCCTTCTCTATCAACTCCAGTCCATTAATCAGTTTGAAGGTTATCGTATTCTTTTGACCGATAATCACCTGCTCCACTGTATGGCTAAAGAGGCTTTCATCATAATCCTCCATAATCACGGGGTTATACCGGATGATTTCAAGCAGTCTTTGAGTACCAGTAATCTCCTTTTCGAACCCATTGGAATCCAGAAGGCTGTTCCTTTTTCTCTTCGTTTCTTCAAGTTCAACATTCAGAGCATTTTGTTTCTGTATAAAAAGAGCAGAGTCCACATATCCCTTTTGCGCTACTCGGCTCAGGATATGGCTCTGCTCAGTCAGTTCCATGATCTTATGGTTTAATTCTTCAATTTCAGTTTCTTGTTCCTTATTGATTCGAAGATTCTTAAGTGAGTCCAGCATCGGGATGAGTATGTACACATAATTGCTGACAAGTTTATTCCACATTGTCAGGTAGGCATCTTTGATGATGCCCTCACGAACCGGCTTCATTTTGCACATTGCACTGTTCTTAATGTGGTTTGTACAGCTCCATTGGATTTTCTCGTAAGGCTTACCAATGTAGATCTTTTGCCTTTTAAATGAGCCATTGCATTCACTGCACATGATTATGCTGCTGAACTCGTACCTGTTTTGATATTTTTCACTGCGGTCATTCCCCATCTGTTTCCTTCGATATTCATAAATCTCCCGAACCATTTGTCCTTGTTCTCTGGTGATAATCGGTTCATGGTTATCCTTAATAAAAAACTGAGGCATCTCGCCACGATTTCGTTTCTTCGTGAACGGGAGTACCTCAGTGGTGTAGGTTTTCTGTAAGATCAGATCACCTTCATATATAGGATTTTGAAGAATCTCTTTCACTGTACTTTCATTCCAAGTTTCTGCCGTTCTAACGGTTGGAACTTGGTCTTTATTTAAATCTCTTGTGATGACGTAGGATCCTTTACCACCCAGATACTCCAGGTAAATTCGGCGTACTATTTCCGCCTCATCTTCTTTAATCACCAGTTCGCCATCTTCATCCTTCGTATATCCATAGGCTACTGTGCTGAGCCTATAACTGCCATCCCTAAATCTCTTTTGAATACCCCAGCGGTTGTTGGTCGAGATGCTTTCGGATTCCCCTTGTGCCAAGGAGCTCAAAATCGTCAGCATCTGTTCGCTTTGCTCTGACAGGGTGTTGAGGTTCTCTTTTTCAAAGTATACTGTCACTCCAAGGGATTTCAGTTTCCGGATGGCTTCTATGCTATCAACTGTATTTCTAGCAAACCGAGTGACCGATTTCGTGATGATGACATCGATATTGCCATTTTCGCATTCATGCATCATTCGCAAAAATTCATCTCGGCTCTTAACCTTTGTTCCACTTTTTGCTTCATCCGCAAAGATGCCGATAAATTCCCAATCCTCACGTTTTCCGATATAGCTTTCGTAATATTCCACTTGAGCTACGTAGGAGGTGTGCTGCTTGGTGGAATCCGTGCTAACTCTGCAGTAAGCGCAAACCCGTTTTTTCGGTCTGAGAGTTTGTATGACATTCTGTCTCACCGGTTCTATTTTAGTTACTTTCTTTGCCATATGCGTCTTCCTCCTTTCTGGGCATGTGCCCCTTCTTAGCAACACACAATACTCCAAAGACTGGAACATAGCAAGTGTTTTTACGCATATACCTTAGCAAGCTGTGGGGAGAAGGATTGGCGGTTCAAATGATCGATTTTTTCGTACTCTTCCTCGCTCACGATGCCCCTTCTCATCAGAATGTCTAACATCTTCAGTGCCATTTTATATTGAACTTCACCCTTGGATTGCTCTCTGGTCATTCCATGAAGTTTCGCTTCTTCTTCCCCGATTTTAGTTAAATCAAAATCCATATCTTTTGCCTCCAATCTTTCATTTTGCTTAATATCACAAAAATAGGGATTGCCTTTCTCCTGACACCCGCATCCGCGAACACCAGAAGAAAGCAAGTCTATAGACTCTTGCAATCCCCATGGCTTCTGACATTAAGTCAGTTTTTATTCATTCACACACTGTATTTGACACAACTTCCCCAGTGCATAGCCTTTTTCAAGACTTAAGGGCGGTTTCATAAACTGAGGTCAGTTTACCTCATCATAGGATTCTCACCTCCTCCGGGATCTCCGCAGGCTGTCCCCATTGCGATGTCTATGGCTGGACAGAAGTATCATTATAGGCTGATGAGGTTATGGCAAAACAGTCGAACTGTTTGGAACCGTAGTTCCAACACTCTGCTTATGGATCAGATGGACCCGCTCGCACCTTATTGTTGGCCGCATTTATAAAATCAGAAAATCTCCCAAGAGAAAAAATCCATTTGCATGGATCAGTTCTGACCTTACAGGTGGTCATTGCGCATCTACCCGTGTCGCTTACCCTTTTCAGGCTCATCAGCTAACGTATTTATGAAACCGGATATTCATTTTTCAAGGTTCAAACGAGAAGATGAAAAGACCCCCTCACTTACTTCCACGATGAGCGAGGGGGTTGAGCGGATTTATTTTTGATTTTCTAAAAGTTTTTTTAGCTTACGGAGTATTCTCGCTTTCCTGTCGTTTATGGTTTTCTGAGGAATTCCAACGTTCTTAGCGAATTCTCGTTCCGTTAAACCTTGGTAGAACAGTGCATGAATCATTTCTAATTCATCAGCACTGAGTAACCCCAGGCTCTCTTTAAGCTTTGCAATCATCACAGCCTTGATCGCTATTTCTTCAACATTTGTCTCTTCATCAACAAACTGAGCATCTGCATCCATCAACCGTTCCAACGAATCCTCTCTGCTTGGAATAAAAAAAGCGACTTGCTTGGTTTCATCCAAAACAAATCGCTCTACTTTAAGGTCATATTCAAGATATTGAAGCCTTCTCTCACTTTGTCTTAAAACCGCTATCACCTCTTCACTTGCAGCAGGGTACATCTTTCGATAATTTGGTATTCTTCTTTCATATGCCATTTTTCAATTCTCCTTTTCTGATTTCTAAAGTGTCTTTTGGCAACATCAGAAACGGAGGTGAACGACATCTGAGCATTAAACAACATACTGACGTTTTCATCTGACCTCCTAAAAATAGGCAGAAAAAAAGCCGAGAATAACATTTCTGTTAGACTCGGCTTTGGCTGCCATGGTTAAGCGAATTTAGACATGATTAAACCCCATAACTAAAATGGTCATGGGGCTGATTTGCCTTTTATATTTGTGTTTTAAAAATGCCATAATTCGCCAGCATAGTCAGTGTAACATGTCAGTTGTCGGAAAGCAGTAGGGACTCCGTCGGGTTTATATCGGGTTATAGTCGGGTATTAGTCGGGGTATTTCCAGTTTGAAAAAAATTAGGTATTTCAAGGTCATCATTGATTGGACCAAAAATCCCCCGCATTGACGGAATGGTATAACCCCATAGGCAGATTGCAAAGAGCTCCAGCGCTTCTTTCTTTTTATCATAGTATGTACTGCGTTCGAGATTTAAAAGCTCTAGCATCTCAAATTCGGAGTACTTGTACACCGTCAGATATTGCTTGCTTAGAATCTCATGATAAAGCTTCCCATTGTCCGGATAGTCATAGATTTTGTTCATCGCATTGTCAATCAAAGCAATCAACCATTGAGTTTCAAAGAGAGATTTCACTTTTTCAGAAAAGCGATCCTGCTCGAATTCTGGTGCATAATTCGCCAAATATTCCAGTGCCTCTTCCATTGTTCTACTGCAATAAATCTCAGCACTTTCACAGACTTCAAGAGCTCGGCTGGATGCGGACCAAACGACAGGCCTATATATCTTAAGGAGTAGCTTCGTTTTATGCAGGACACCCTCCCTCTCAATATTCAATCCCTTGAACATTAGCGAACATTGTTTCATAACCTTGCTTTCTTTTCTCATGGCATCAACCCTTCCTATTAAATAGATCATTCTGAAATACCTAAGGCCAGAAATATCTCCATTATTTTTTTAGTTATAAATAAAAGACCACCGTTATCAATTGTCTTGCCATTTTTTATTAAAGAATTATAATTGATTGATATCCTTAGCAAGTTATCAATGATTCGGCAATACTGCTGAATTGATAAAAATTGTTCTTTAGGATAATCCAATGAAAAGTATTCTTGAAGTGATAATATAGCAGCTTCAATTTCGTCTATATCCCAGCTTCTATTGTTTGCCCTGAAAATTCCAATTAGCTTAGTCCAAAGCCTTTCCCTATCTATGCAAATATCTGTAACCAATTTGTCTTGGGATATATCATGGTATTTCAACTTTAATTCTTGTTTTATTGGCAACTTAAAAGAAATAGACTGTTCTGACTTATTACCCAAAAGTATCTTAAGCAGTTCGTTGTGTCCCTTACTTAATGCTTCATAAACGTTGTCAGAATCTGCATAAACATTAATCTCTTGTTGTTCAGGTGATTGTTCCCTGACTACTTTTTCTCCGAATTTGTTGACTTTAATTGAAACTAAATATTCTTTCATTTATTTTTCTCCTTTGAGTTACTAATGAAATTGGTTCTTTAATAAACATACAATCATTTTATTGATTGATATTTTCTATCCATATTTAATAATTTATACTAGCTCTATGTTTTTGTCAATACATATTCGGTATTCATTTTGAATAATTTCAACTATACTTTTTTTTGAATGTCTGCTATAATATTATTAAAATTGGTTAAACACAAAAGGAGAATGCAAAATGTATACTTATTTTTTTCACTTATCGCCCTCAAAATCTAATTCAAACATTGATTATACAGATGAAAAAGTAAAAAACATGTTAAATGAAGCTATAACAGCTATCAATAATGGTCTTGCTTTTAGTAGAGACGGAAAGACAATTAGTATTAATAACATTGATGTAAATAAAATAGAACTAACGCTTTCATGCAAAACAGCACTAACACATTCCGCTCGAAGCTTAAGTGCACTCACTAGATATCTGACCACATACTATAGTGAGTATTTCGAACCCTACGTGTATAATAAAACCCTTTTCAATATGAAGCTCATATCACAGGAAAGTCATTTCGGTTTAGAAACTAATGAGATTTCAGATACCGACCTGCTAAAAGGGGTTATTGATATCCTCTACACATACACAACCACAACCAAAAAAGAGGCAGATTTAAGGATTGACACTATAAACCAAATGAAGGACCTCATAAAACCATTTTTAAGCAAACTATGAAGGACACCTTCCCTCTCATTATTCAATCCCTTGAACATTAGCGAACATTGTTTCATAACCTTGCTTTCTTTTCTCATGGCATCAACCCTTCCTTATATTTCATGTTGACTAATATCAATGGTTAGTGGTATATTCATTACGCACGATGTTGCGTGCAACATAGTCAAATTATAACCGAACTTATGTTCTTTTGTCAATCGGAATATAGTGCACCAGGCTGCATAAAAAAGCAGCAGAAAAGGAAGGAGTTAAGGCCATGTTATTTGGTGATAGAATTAAAGAACTCAGGAATTTGGCTGATATGAGTCAGCAGGAATTGGCGAACAGGACAGGCCTTTCATTACGCTCCATTCAGAATTATGAGAGCAATCAACGCTATCCGAAGGATGTGGCTATCCTAAACAAGCTTTGTGCCGCATTAGGCACAACCATTGAGGAGCTGATGAAAGAAGAAGACCAATTTATTTTGGAAGCAGCATCGAAATTTGGTTCACGTGGTAAAAATGATGCCGAGAAACTCATAGAAGAAGTTGGCGGACTTTTTGCCGGCGGCGAACTGAATGAAGAAGATAAAGATAAGGTTTTTAGAGCTATTACCGAAATGTATTGGAAAGCAAAAGACAATAATAAAAAGTACACTCCCAAAAAATACAAAAAGAACAGCGGGGCTAATAAATAGTCACTGTCCGTTTTTCGGGATAGTCTGTTTGTTATACTTATTATGCTGGGGGAGGTGAACTTTTCGTGCCAAATAGAGAATATATTCAAAATGTCGCCAATAAGCTAATCAAGAAATTTGATACCCGTGATCCTTTTCAACTATGCCAAGCAATCGGTGTAGAAGTCTTCTACGCTGATCTTGGCAACCTGAAGGGTATGTACAAATACCTTAAGAAAAACCGGTTTGCAGTCATAAATGAAAATCTGGATCCATTCACTAAAACCCTTGTTTGTGCCCATGAGCTTGGCCATGATATTTTGCATCAGAATCTGGCCAGAAAGGTTTGCCTGCAGGAGTTCATCCTCTATGACATGAAGAGTCGCCCAGAATATGAGGCCAACCTTTTTGCCTCGGAGATTCTCCTTCCTGACGATATCATTTTAAACTTAGCCCGTGACGGCTATGACATCGAGCAGATTTCAAAAGAGCTTTGTACAGACATAAATCTGATTGCTCTTAAGGTATCCTCGATGAATACAAGGGGATATCGGTTCGATAACACAATTGATGCAAAATGCAACTTCTTAAAATAAAAGGACTTCCAAATGGAGGTCCTAATTTTTGTTGTTTTAAATTATCTCTTCTTTGACTAGCCTCCAATAATGTCGCCCAGCAGATGTTAATTTGCAGGTTTTTGAATTCATTGCAGCGTAATACATGTGTTCTTCTCCACACGGAACAACAAGTCCGACCCCTTCCAACTTTTGAAGATCAGAAAATATTGCTACATTGTTTAGATCTGCATAAGGCTCAATCACCTTATGTTCAACATCAACAGAATTTGTAGGTTCAAAAGATGGGTTCAGTCCCATTTCGTCACTCGAATCTATAAAGTATTGAGTTAGTTTCTTTAAAACCTCAATATTGACTTGTGCTTTTACCGTTCTAATTGGCAGAAAACGAGTGACATTTGTTTTAAATACCGGCCTTTGTTCCCAAGGGCCAAGAGACTTATCAATATAGGCATAGATACCACTAGGAGTAATATGACCTGTCACGTCAGCTGCCCCGCCATTAATTGCTTCAATCAATAATGATGTAAATACTCCTCGCCCATCGGTTTCTATCGCATATTGATCCGACCTACTTGCAGTTAGAATAGTAACACCTTCAGCTATTGTTGCTGTATTCTGACCAGATGTGTTTATGCCGCCCATAAATCCTGAATGGCAGCAATCTAATATAACGATTTTATTTTTACACTTTGAGTCATTAACAATAGTCAATATTTCATGCATTGAAACCCCATAATCATTCGGAGCAAAATCCGGTGTCACAAGATATCCGCCAATGGAATCGATATATCCATGACCTGAAAAGTAAAGCAATGCTATATCATCATTCCCTGAGAAGCATTCATGAATTAGTCCCTTCAAGTCCCCTTTACTCTGGACGTCTATAGCTCTCTTTACAAAAAAATTCTTTGTTCCATCTTCGTTTCTCTCAAGCATTGATGCAATCTCATTTGCGTCATTTATGCAACCTGATAGCGGACTATTTGGATAATTATTGATACCTACAATAAGTGCCTTCCTCATACTATCACCTCCATATTATTTGCTCTGTCTTCTAATAGCGTCGACAATTGATTGTGTATTCCATTTAACAATTTCATCAGCAGCAGCTTTAACGACTGCCGATGTTTTTTCTGCTCCCCAAGGTTCAATTGCAATAATCCTTTTGGGGGTACCAAAACCTTTTTTCGCTAAATCAATTTCAACATTTATCCACTTACTATAGGATGAGTAAACACCCGCAAGAATTATGACACAGTTTGCAGAATTCATTTGCCGTTTTATAGCTTCTTTCAATAAGTATTGGTTAGGCGCATTATGAATTGGATCATTCTTCGGGACTGAATAATTCCGATATTCAAATCGATCCGCATTATTCAGTAGTTGGATCAGTTTTTCGTATGCATCTGAATAGTTCCATGAATGACTAATAAATAGATTATACATTCTCAGTGACCTCCTTAAGCATTAAAGCTTTGATTTGACTTGTTTGTAGAACATTTCAATTTCAGTATTCTTGCGTGAAGCAAATTGACGATTTTCGTATAAGATCTTCATTTTTTCGGCCACAAGCTCTCTTGCATCAAGGTATTTGTCAATATCGCCAGGTGTTTTAAGTCTTGGCCAATAACTCAAGAACCCCGGCAATTGAACTTCAGACTTTAGAAATGATGCAATTGGTAGTTCCATTTGAGTGGCTATTCCTACTTCAAACGGAACCCATTGAGAAAATCTAGTCTTCTCAGACATAACAACAATAATATCTGTGCAATTGTTCAGATTGGATTTGATATGATCCGTTAGTGCTTTACCATCCTCAGTTAATTTTGAATCCAGAAGATCCAGATAAAAATCCACTTCTCGTAATTTAAAATACAGTGCTAACTTTTTGACAATTTCTTCGTCTTCTTGTTTGTGAGAAATAAAAAACTTCATTTGCCCCTCCAAATTTTCCGGTATTCTATTAGCTTTTGTTTCATTTTTCAATAACAAACCCGCTCCAGCTATCCGCATATTGCAGCAGCAATGTCAAAGGCTCTTCGTGTGTTGCAACCGACCGGTTATCATCAACGTACTGACCATCATGATAAACAATGGCTTGTACTTCTTCTTCCGTGAGATCTATATGTTTTGAAGCAAGATATAGGCTTCTCACTGGAACGCTTAAATACGTTAGATTCTTATTGAATCGGTATGGTGGATCCGCCTTGTAACCACTTTGCTGTTGTTTATCAGTTGGTTCATTTATAAGATATTGAGGGTTCCCAGGCATCCCCACTTTCCCTAAATCGTGAACCAACGAGACAATGACGCAGCTTTCCTCACTGATATCTGGATCCAGTGCTTCTCGAATTTTCAGCATAGATTCCGCAACATTGACACAATGCTCAAGCAATCCACTTTCTTTACAAAGATGATATTTCGTACTTGCTGGAGCTATAAGCCATGTGGTTTCGTTTTCCATAAAGCTTATTAGCCTGTCAAATTGACTTTTTCTCTCGGCCACCATGCTTTTTAAAGACTCGTACCTTTCGGCAATATTATTGTCCATATTTTCACCCTACTTTTTCACAATTACTTCAGTACGTCTGTCAATCTTGTACTCAAACCGTACTAATACCTCACTGTCAGCTGGCACAGATAATCTATATTCCAACTGTGTAGCAGTTTTCTTTATAAACTCATGAGAGGACTTTACCATTTCCCAAATGCCCCATACGTATGGTTCAAAGCTGATTTCAGCCTCAGTATTTTTGTGATTTCGAATGATACACTCATACGTGTAATGTTCGAATCCTGCTGCTTTTTTTCGATCAACCTCGCTGTATTCAAAAGCAATATCAAACGCCTTGCCAATAGATAACTTGAGAGTTTCATCTTTTGCTGTATGCTCAATATGATCTTCACCGATAAATTCAAGTGAGCCATCAGCCTCGTCTTCTTTATACAGCTTTATTTTGCCCTTCGGCATCGCTATGCCAAGTCCATCATCTTTGCGATTAATAAACTCTACAATTACATCCGCCTTCTCTTCATGCAAATCGAGCTTATAGTACTGCTTATACGGAATTTGGTTTCCTGACAAAATACATATTTGTTTCGATTGATTGTCCTTGAGCGTTGTACGCTGGTTTAACGTATACATATGATAGTCGAAGAATGCCTTTTCTTCTGCTTGAGGTGCAGCTGCAGATTCGCAGACATAGTATCTTGAATCAATCTCATCGTCTTCATCCTTAATCCGATTGACTTCACCAGCAATAAGCTTTACTTTTGCATTTTCAAATGACATCCCGCATTTGTTCTCGATTTCTGCCCAACCAATAAGATTTAAGGTTCCATCTTTTAGTTCAACTACATAGTTGGCAGTCCAAGTGAAACCGCCACTCAAATACGAAACCAGAACATCCTCGGCTGCCTTTCCATCTGTTTTCCATACCAATGCAGGTTTTACAATGAGACCGGAAGGTAATGATGGAAGGACAAGCTCCGCCTGTGTGTCTAGATAGATTTCTTTCGTCTCCGAATCTTCCAATACACATCTACCGCCGCACTCAATAGACAACAACCGGCAGTTCTTTTTATCTCCGGTCTTACGATCTTTTAAATAAACCGCTTTATCAATATACTTTCTTAGCAATTTGTCTCGGTCAACTAGATCAAAATCGTAGTTGAATTCAAGAATATTTATACCATCAACAATCAGTGAATCCGTTTCAATCTTCTGTGAAACATCTGCATAAATCAGCTCTGTAACCCCATTTTCAAGATGAACTGTTCTTCTTTCTTTGACAGCACCAAATCCACCATTGTAGATTGTTAATGCTATTTCCTTTGTGTCTTCACAAGTAGTAATTTTCGCCATAAAAAATACACCTCCGTTTATATTTATTGTATCAAACAGCAAGTACAATAAAACGGACAGTGCATCTCTCATTTTGCATGATTTATAATTTGCTCAATTGAATCCAGACACCAATTTATTATCTTTCAATGTCAATATTAAAAAGGGGCAAGAATTCGCCGATCGCTTTGTCTTCTAGATAAAACCTATTTGCAGATTCAAGATCCCCATCAAGTAGCACATATGAAAGCCCAATATTATGTAGCATCAATTTTCTAATATCAGCCTCATTCAAGAACATCCTCTCAATTCTATCCCTTACCTGATTGCTTGTTGTTTTTCTTTCTTCGCTGAGAGCTTTTTCACCCAGGCTCAACCCTCTCTTGGTTTTCAGTTGCAAATGAAGGCTTAATCTTTTATGTAAGCTGTCCGCTGTTTTACCAACGTATAAGGGAATCTTGCCATCAACATGAATTTGATTAATCCAGTCATCAGAGAATTCTACATCAACATTTCTACCGTTTGGCCCTTTGAATCTCATTATTCGATTAACGTCCCCAGCTAAAAAGTCTTCTGATGAGCCTGTCCACCAAAAGGCATAAACTGCCCCTGAACTCGGAAAGATGTTTGCCTTTAATCTATAACTCCCATCGGAAAGGTGATCGACAACATCTAGAAGATTAACATTTCGAAGTTCCTTTAAATTTTCCATTTCTCGCTGAATAACATCAATATTTAGTCTCACTGTCCAACACCACCCTAATCAATTCATTTATGCTGCAGAAATCAACCGTTCAAGTCTTCTTAAAATCTCTAAAAATGTTTTGTCTTTAACTGCTGATTCCCACAGTCCATCACAAAATCGTTCTTGCCGAATATATCCAGTTAAAATCGCCAGAGTCAACTCAAGGTCAGATCCTTCTATTGCTGTATTCATTTCTTCCGTACCATGTAGACCATTCTTTTCAATGACCTCAAGGTAGTTGTAGCAAATTAGATTTGATGAATATACTGCTTGGATAAAATCCTCCAACGTTTGTTCATATATAGGATATGGCATGGAAAAGTGATTCTCTCCAAGCTTTTCTCCACCACCCCAGGAACAAGCATTTTTCTCATTTACGTTTTCAAAGTAAGGGATGAATGCCAGCAGCTTATCAATGCTTCGTTTTGTCAGAGAGCGATGAAGCCGTTCTGAAAGCTCTTCAATGTAATCTTTACGCACGATTTTTGCGGTCCATTCAATTGGAATATTCTCGCTTCCATAGTATAGTCCCGCCAAGCCTCCTGCAACGGCTGCAACCGTATCCGTATCATCTCCAAGATTGACCGCCTTAAGAACACAATCTTTATATGTTTTTGTATTAATCAAGCACCAGATTGCAGCTTCTAGAGTATCCACTACATAGCCACTGCTTCTTATTTCAGCCTCATTGATTTCTCTAAAGTTCTTTTCAGACAGCCGATGATAATGCCTAATTTCTGTTTCGTACTCCGGTTTTCCCTTGTAGTACTCAAAAGCTTTGTAAATCCCCAACTCTACTGCAATACTTAGATCCATATTACCGATAAGCAATGAGGCAACTGAAAGATATATACCACAAGCCATTTGGCTTCGCTTATGAGCATGGGTTAACGCTGAAGCTTGATGGATCATATCAAATGCTTCATCCACATCCTGAAAGTCCGTACTATACAATGATTGAATGTAGAACAGCAACGGTAGAATTCTCATAAGAGATCCATTGCCATTATCACGTTCACCTTCACCACCGCACTGTAATGGCGCTACTCCAGAGATATATCTCATAATTGCTTGTCTTGTGGCAACTCCTACATCAAACACTTTTCCATGAGGCGTGTACTTCCCTTCGGTGAGCCAGAATTTAAATTTCTCCATTACATCCTGATAATCAAGACCATAACATAAGCTATCGAGAAGGCATAAAGTCATGCTGGTATCATCTGACCATGTTCCAGACGGTTGGTTGTGCGTCCCGTATGCCCTCATATCTGTAACTGAGTTTGCCTTGAGTTTTTCACGGCTATTAAATTCAACAGGTACTCCAAGTGCATCTGCTACGCACAGGCCCATTATTCCATCAATAACTTCATTTTTCATGGTTATGCCCCTCCAAATACATAATCTCCATCCTTATAAGTTCAAATACTTACATGGATTTGCTTCTCCCCTTGAATAGAGATGTTTAACGGATTTATCGAGATACTTTTCTCTTATAACCTCTGGAGCTAATATTCCATCAAAGAATATTCTTTCTGAATCAGTACATTTGCTCCAGCTCAAAGGCTTAAACACCTCCATGATTGTCCCATTTACAATGCTAAACACATATTCTGCATTTTGTGCTTTTATCAATGACAGCTTCCATTTACCTCTAGTAGCAGTGTAGATTTCATTTTTGGTCATCCCATCACGGTAAGTTGCATTTATCTTTATCAAAATTGCTTTTTCTTCAATCCTTGTTTCTTCGTCATCGTTTATGTCGTCAGATTCTTGCATATTGTAGCTCTCTTTAAAATTATTCACAAAGAAGTATTGAATCGGATTTGCATTTCCTTTTACGATAAATTCTTCAATTGAACGATGCAGATACCTTTCCTTGATTAAATCATAAGCTGGTATTCCCTCGAATCCAATTCTGTTGGAGTCCTCTGCTTTAAACCATGCTATAGGTTTAAAAACACCTCTCACAATCCCGTTATGAATACTAAGAACATAATCTGCTTTTTCGGCATTTACTTGATTTGCTTTCCACCATTTATTCGTTGCCTCATAGATTTCTTGTTCATTCATGTCGCTTCTATATTTGGCATTTATTTTTATTGTCATAACATTATCTTGGATCTCAATTTTTTTAGCTCCTAAAAGAATATCTAATTCCTCACAAGAAATTTTACCTCGTTCAATGGAATGCCCTTTGACGCAGTTTGATAAATTATCAAGTCCAACAAAATCAATCAAAGCTGCTTCAACTTCAAAAGCCTCTTTCTCACTCATTCCATATCTGATAATCCAGTGTTCAACCTTTTGACCCCTACTTTTTATACTATTGATCACTTCAATTTTCTCAATATTTGAATCACTTTCCAAGTTTCCGTTGGCATGACTAAATACCCTATTTCCTTTGCCTTTTCCTATATAAAAGGTCTCTCCTGTATCAGGATAATTCAAGCAATATACGTAATACCCGATTTTCTCTTGCGTTAGTGGTGAAAACACTTCTATCCCTCCTTCAAAGACGAGAGCAATTCATTTTGCATGACTTAATACCGTGTGTACTTAACTTTGCATTTTCAATATGCTATTGCTAATCAATCTCTAAATGATCGAACAGCCTCATTTGGATGATTTCCTTTGATTCCGTTTTCTCATTCCGAATAGTATTGATGAACTGACCTTTGGCATTCTTTGTCTGTTCAATGATCATGTGTTTATCAAACAATATCTGTGCTGAACTTGGCACGTTATGCGCAACACAAAGTAATTGAGCATTGCTTTTATCGAGGAATCGCCTTACTGGTTCCCAAAGCTCAATTGAGGATGCAGATGCGAACGGATTATCCAAGAACATAAAAATCGGTGCTTTCATCTTGTCATTTATCACAGTCACATTATTAAAATACTTGACCATCGTGATGGCAAACATAACATATGTTACATAGCTTTGACCTGATGATGCTGAAAGCCTTCCCCAACTATAGTATTTGGGCTTTTCTTGCTCAATCTTTAGTATCTGGATATTCAGCTTATCAAAATCGATTCCATACTGAATAATATTGTTAATGCTAAGCCGGTTTTTGATTTCCTTCTTAGTCATCCCATCATTTTGGACTGAATATGCAAGTTCATAGACATAAGCCTTAAGTCTGCTTAGAGCAATATCATTTTCAATCCTGCAGCTATTCTCATCACTTAAGTTGATTTTAAATGATTCTTTTGTGTAATCACCGTACTTAAACTTTGAATACTCCGGAATTTTTGCAATCTCATCCAATATCGTTTTAAGCATTCTAAATACTTGTTCAGCAATCTCTTCATCAAGACGTCCGATGTTTTCAATCGATGTTTCTAAATTTCGAATAGTCGTATTGATGCTATCAGAAGTCTGTAAAAGGAGTTTTACAAGCAATATTGTTTCTTCAAACGTCCGCTTATTGGTAAGGTATTCTTTGAGCTTAAGCTTAAGCTGCTCGTTGATAATAAGCTTATGGAGCATGGCGTCTAGCTTTTTTATCTCTGCATTTATTCGACTAATTGCCTTATCATACTCTGCTTTCACTTTTGCGTAGCTTTTTTGCATTTCACTATAAGAAAGCATGAAATCTGATTTTATAGCGGTTTGCCAATTCAATGCATTTGTGTCACAAAAAACTTTGAACTGACCCAGTTCATTCGTATATAGATTACGCTCCGCAGTTATGTCATTCATTGTTTTTCTAATAGTTTCAATTTGATCATTAACCTTCAATAGCTCTTTATGACTTTCTCTCTCCAAGCTAGATAATTGCTGCGCATCAAGAGCTTTGAATTTATCAAAGTACACTGTAATCTTATTTTCTAGTTTTTCGTAATCCCTTTTGCAGGCGATCAGTTCAGCTTTGACATTGTTTCTTTCTTCTTCAAATCCGGATTTCTTTTTATTCAAGTCTTCAATTTTCAGATCAATAACCCTAAACTCTTCTGGAGCAACCTTTTGCACATAATTAAGTGCGTAGACTTCCGAAAAGTCTATCTGCCCGAACCTATGGTCTTCTCGGATATCTTGCATCAATTTATTCAGTTTGGCTTGCCTTCCAACCAGCTCTTCATAATTCTGTGCCTTTTCATCGAAAGCATACTTTGCTGCTAAAAACTTGCTGTAGAGATTGGCTATATCCGCTTCCTCTAATATGCCAAAGCTTTCATCCTTATAACCTTTCGATCCCTCTACATAGTCACGATATAGGCGGATATTTTCTTTAAATCTTTCAATGGTCTTTTCAAGATGACCCTTTTCCTTTTGGGCAAGGTTAAGATCAGCATTGTTGTTGTCAATTTCATATTCTAAACTTGACTTCTCATCAATGATATCTTTAATTCGAGCAGCAATTTCACTAATCTCGTTAGTTAATTTTATTTTGGAAATGAGTAGTTGCTGCTTTTCATTTACCTCTGTATTTTCGTATTCAAGCTTCTGAAGCTTATCCTTTAGTTCCTCTGCTTTAAGCTCTAATGTTCGAATGTACTGCTCCTGCTGCAGCTTTGTCGCCGTCGATGCAGAAATTTCTTTTTCCAATTTACTTACAGATTCTAAATATTTTTCGACTGTTTGTAAGGGATACTTATACATATGGGCGCTTAACAAAGCAATCTGTGTTTCAATCATTTCCTTTTCTGAAGTCAGAGCAGTTTGCTTTTCTGATAATTTATTGATTTCTTTACATCTCGATTCAATTGCCACTTCTGGATTGAGAAGATTTCTATAATACTCTCCATCACGGGTAAGCAGAAACAGTGAATTAAATTGAAATTCTTCCTCAAATTTCTTTATAGCGGACCAAGGCATTAACACCAAGTTTTCTTGAGCTACCGTTATACTTACGGTTTTCTTACCCTCTGAAACACGCTTATAGTCATCATCTGCAACTATCAAGACCTCAGCAAAGCCCGGAAATCTATCAAGTATTTTTCTGGATTTCTCTTCATCCAATTCTTTCAAAATATCAGATCCAAATTTCGCATATTTCCAGTCGCCTTTAATGGCATTTAAAGCATCATACTTTGATCTCGCTCTTAGGAACCCATAGTCTTCGAGTATTTTAATTTCATCATTTAACTGCTCTATAGATTTGTTGATATCAATCGATCTTGAAGCATGGCTTTCAACCTGTTTTTTAAACTGGCCACAAATTTCTTCGATATCACTCTCTTGAGCGGATGTCTTCGTCCTAATGTCTTTGAGAGAGTTTCTGTATGCTTCCACCCATTCATTTTTCTCTGAGAGTTGACTTTTTCGTTCACCGATGATTGTCTCAGTATTGGTTACATCACCTTTGGCTTCTATTTGATCTTCTTTGTTCTTATTGATTGCTTCAGATGTGCCTTTCAATTCAGAAGCAACACTTATTTTAAGCGCTTCAAGGCATTTTAGTTCTTCTTCATCCAACAACGAATTACTGTAATTAGGGTATTCTCTAAGTTCCTTGTCGATATCTGATAAAGAGCGTTCCAAGCTGTACTTCTGGTCATTTGCATTTGCGATATTCGACGAACATTGATTTAACCGTTCTCCCAACACACCTTCTGTTTTCTTTAGGTTATCTAATTTCTCATTTTCTTGTGCCAGTCGCGTCTTATTCGAGTCAAGCTGAATCTCCAAATTGTCGATTTCTTTTTCTGCAATCATATAGATTGTATTGGCATACTCTGCTGTGATCTTTTTCTCGTCATAGTGTGCGCTCGTTAATTTCTCCAATCTTTCGTCGATCCCATTTTTTTCAGACTCATGTTGCTTGTAATCAATAGTCAAATTAATAGTCTCAAGTTTGGTCTTTTCTTGCTGCATATTTTCTATTTCAGTATTTTGTTGATTCACGATCTCTATTTTATTAGCAAGCGTCTTGTTTAGTTTTTCAAGTTCTATCTGAAGCTTACGAATTTCAATATTTTCAATGTCTTTCTCGAAATTACTTTTCAGAACATAAAGTCCAACATGTTCAGCTTCCAATCCCCTCGAGCGCTCTTCCATTTGCCTGAGAGCAAATACATATGCCGCAGCTTGCTTAGGGTATTCTTTCAAATGAGTATCATACTCCTCAAGAGCATTTACTCTCCCATTCACAAATTCAATAAAGGCGGCAATTTCCCCTCTTAACCGTTCATACTCTGCTTTATCAGCTTGAAATTTATTAAGTTCATTCAGACTTTGTGATTTTTCAAAAAGCGATTCCGCGAGTTGAGATGATCGATCCACTTTTTCCAGATTCATTACGAATGCTCTAGCATCAAGAGCTTTTTCTGTATTTGGAACAATAAAATTCATCAGCAGGTCCTTGGGGCGCTTGCATTTTTCTTCAAAAAACTGCTTAATGTAGTTTTCGTCTTTGTTGATTTCTCTCAAGAATTCAAATACTTCTGAGTTGATTCCAAATTTCTTTAACTCCTGATAGTACCGACTCTTCTCATTTTCAAATGTTTGTATGACAAAATAGCGACCGTGCTTATCGCTTCTCATTTTTGCCTGCAAAAAGTCCTTTATACTTTTATAGTTTGCAGGTGTTATCCTGTCACCGTCCTCTTTGCACAATGGCAATGTTTCAATTGATAACGAATCTGCCGCTAAATTATTGCCGGCAATGATGTAATTCATATATTTGAGTCCCAAGTCGGAGTTATCTACTGCATCCGAGGCTTCATCACTATTTCTTGGCTCAGCCATAGCAGCAAACCCAAGATAGATATTGTTGAACTGGTGTCCTTCAATACTAAAATGAGATAACGAATGCACTGTTGATCCCAGTGTTACCCCTGAAAACAAATTAAGAACTTGGTTTTTATCAGAAAAAAATGAATTAGGCAAAACAGTTTGAAACAGCATCTGTGCTGCAAGAGTTTTGCCTCCACCATTTTTCATATCAAGCAGAGCATTTTTGCCATCAATAAAGAAATACTCGTTTGGATACACAATCGAGTTATGATTAGCATGAACATTTACCAACCTAAAACCCTCTAATTTTGCCATATTTCTCCCTTCCTTCTCTAAAAACGCATTATCTTCGATTTATTCAGTAATCAGGTTATCAAGGTAATTGTATATTTCAGCTTGAATTTCATCTGCATTGTAAGCGTTCAAAATTGTAGCTTTGAAGCGGTCTGTAATGTAAATTACTTTGTCTCCATTCAAGTCGACCATCTTAATCAGTTCTTGATTTTCCATAAAGCGAAGCGTTGTATTAAGCAGTTGGATTTTTGATGATTTCCCATATTCCTTCCTACTATCCCCTTCGCCTTTATCAAGCCTTACTCTGGGCAGATCAGACCATTTCTTTACGACAACTTCAAAATTGTATGATTTCTCGTATGAGATTTCATCGAGATTAACTTGTTCTCTCAGGATTTCTACCTTTTTATCAACAATATCCATCAGGTCGTTACTTTTCATGAATGGCTTCATTGCTGAGGGGCTTGCTTCTGGGAAAAACTCAGTTATAACATTTGCAATGATAAATAGAGCTGTATACAAATCTTCGTTATTAAAGGAATATCCGAATTCTTTCCTCATCTCTTCATTTGTATAGCCAAATGTTTTTACTCCAGGTATCGGCGAGATGTAGAATGTTCCAGCTTTTTCATTTAAAAATAGTCCCATTGTTTGGCATAGATTTTCTAAGTCACTCAGAGTATCTCCATCGTTAATAATACTTTCATGGATTATGGGAAATTCATCTCTTGAAAGACTTCCTTTTTCAATCAGTACTTTAAGAGCATTCCCTACGGTATCAATATTCTTGGCCATTTTTCAAGCTTCCTTTCTCAATCAGGCATATTTTTAGATTCCCAATCGTTCTATCTTCTTCACCGTTAATTTGTACCTTTTGATCCGGTTCAGTTGCAATATGGATCTCGGCATTATAAGCCATTTTCATTTTCTCAAACCAGAAGTATGTTAATAGTTCTTGTACTTGGAACACTTCAATAGGTTTATCTATTATCAAGTTTCTTTCATTCAGTTGTATCACCTGCACATTATCAGAGCCGTATTCATTCTCTCTTTGTGCATCCGGCAAATAACTTAAGCTTAATAAAAAGCTTAAAAAGTCAATTGACCCTATTGCAGCTGTTCCCTTTCCTTGCTCAACATAGCTTATAAAATCTGAGATATCCTCTATCGTAGTATTTATCTTAACCAGGTATTCGACCAACATCTCGAACAGTTTAAAATAATTGTTCTTCATTCGGCCATCATAGATTTTTTCAAAGTCTTCATGTTTTTGCGGTTTTACGTTAATTTCTTCAGGTACTATGTTCTCCATTTGCCTTGTAACCTTTTGCCCCGATAAAGCGACCGTAACCCCAAAGCGCTTGTTTCGTTTCGGCAATAGTAATGGCTGAACAGAATTTATAAATTTATCGATAGGGGTATCGAGTTTTGTCAATTCATCAAAGTGCTCCTGTAAAT
This sequence comes from [Clostridium] saccharolyticum WM1, assembly GCF_000144625.1. Taxonomy (NCBI): domain Bacteria; kingdom Bacillati; phylum Bacillota; class Clostridia; order Lachnospirales; family Lachnospiraceae; genus Lacrimispora; species Lacrimispora saccharolytica. The sequence continues at coordinate 3,004,133 of NC_014376.1, forward strand.
TGAACAGGCTTAGAAAGATATTGATCATCGATGATTTATCAATTTCAAGCATTTCAACTGGCATTTTTGAAATTTCATTTGTATACAGGGCTTGAAGGTTCGAACTCTTGCTGAGTTCAATTTCAATAGCTCTTAACACCTCGATATCTTCGGGTGTGAGTGTAATGTTATTCTTTTCTAGGTATTCGCTCTCCTTGTAAAGCTGCAGGCGCTCCTTGGCATCTTCATAATGACTCGTTTCTTCACTGCGAAGATCAAAGAAATCGCCCCAATATTTTTTGTAAAGTCTACTCGCTTCTTCACGACCAAATCTGTTCATAGACAAGATTTCCGTCTTAATGTCCAATTGTCTCAATGTTTCCAGATTAATGCTCTTAATGGTATTTAGAGCTGCTTTATACTTTTTCTTTTCCAATTGCAGTTTGAAAAGGTATAACGCCACGGTCAGCTTAGCTTCCTGCGGAATCTCCTTTGATGAAATAAGAAACTCCAACCCTTTATCAGTTATCTTGAACCCTTCATCTTTGAGGCTGTAATCCACATAGGCAACCTTGACCGATTTTACACTGCGAATATCGTGATCATAGTATTCAAATTTAATTGGATCTCCATTCGGCTTAGCTCCTTGGAGCTTGGAAATTAGGTTCTCGGCAATCTCATCCAAGTTGTATTCATCAACATACTCAATACCACTTAAGTACTCATTTATAAAAGTTTTGATTTCATAAACTTTCATCGCATATGCATTCAGTCGCCCTTCTTCAACCATGTAAATGAGAAGTGATATTACTAAATTGCCAATATCAAACGCATAGGAAGCTCCCGACACAATATAATAATACAGCGAATATATCCCTATTATTTCCTGACGGTTACTGGCATCAGAATAGTCTATATTGTAGTTCATCCATTGTCACCTTCATATCATCATAGTTTAATGCTTCCTGCGGAATACATCCTTCAGACTCCAATATTGACATTATTGAGGTTCTATCTTCGTCAAATAGGTTTGTCAGTATGTCTTCAGCTTTTGAGTTATCAATCGTTCGTTTTTTGATTAGCGCTCGTCCTTCATAGCTAAGCAAGCTATGGTATAAAGCCCTTGAGAGCTTGATGTTATGTTGCGGGTACTTTTCTATAAGAGACCTTGCAATATCAAAACCTTCTTGATCAACATCTCCATAGTATAAAAACAAATCGTTGTTCCCGAGGCTATATACATGCAAGAACTTAAAGATCTTAATAACTGCTCTTCCTTCTCCGAAGAGAACACCTTTGATGTTGGACTCTTTCCCAGCTAATAGTCTTAGTAGTGAAAAGCAGGTATCTTTATTCTCGACAACTAGAACCGTATCACCATCGGAAGATGTTGGATAATAGAAGGGCGATATTGTATCCACATACGGAATGTCGCTAATCTCTAGCCCCAGATTGTTAAGGATACGTTTTCCATTCACTGAAGCTTTTTCGGGCTGTGATAATGCTTTTTCGTCTTTGAAAACCACATATGAAATTTCATTGAGCGTCAATTCTCCGGAATTTCTATGTAGAAGGGCTGTTAGTCTCTCAATGTGGGGTCTATCAATATGATACTGATCTAAATTCTTCAGATAGTATGAAGCGTCCATCCCTAAATCGTGGCAAAACAAATCAAGATCTACGGCTTCAGATTGACCTTCCAAATTCCATTTATTAATAGTGATTTTTCTCTGGATAGAATCCAAATTTGCCTCACCTTTGCCACTTCTCTTTATTTGAATAATTCTTTGGTCATCCAAATCTTGGAGCTGCTGAATATACTCATTGATTTCTTCACGAGACCATTGCAATACTGGTTTCTTGCGATATTCGAAAGCTAGATCGTATATATCTATTGTTTTCTTACTATAGTTTTTTAGAATATTTATCATCAACATTGCCTCCAATGACTTATACTCGAGCGTTTCTAAATTTCTAGCCGGTATTGATCAAGAATTCCACTCAAATGTAGTTTATATTGCTCAATCACCGGCTCCGGAGATAGTATTTTCACCTTACTTCCAAACTGTGATATCCAAGCAAAGAAAGTAGAGCTTACGGCCACCTTAATCCAGATACAGAAGCTATTATCATCCTTTTTTCCAATCACAACGTCTTTGCCAAAGCGGTCAACAACTGCATTTACAAGCGAATTATCAAATTGCAGCTGTACCAGAACTTCCTCACCACCGAACATGTTAAAAACCTTTTTTGTATACTCAGCAATATCGAAATGCTCCCTATCCGGCAGCGGATCTCTTTCCTCATCGATCAGATCGATATCTGTCATTCGATCTACCCGGTAATGTGTAAATCCATTATATTTAGTCGAAAAAGTAATCAGATAATAATTCTCATCATCCCATGACAAGCCATACGGACTCACCGAGTATTTATCACCATTCTTTCTGAATGCTTTTTCTTTCTTAATATCGTAGTCAAAATATTTGAATGACACCTTTTTGTTTCCTGCAATTGCTGCATGAAGCCTGTCCACATTGTAGTAAATACTTTCATTGATGGTCTTGACCCTATTCGAGACATAAACCTGTCTCTGCAACGATTGAGCCTGTCTATAGCTCGCTAGACTCTCTATCTTCTTGATAAGTTCGTTGCTCTTTTTATGTGTAACAAACTTTGAACATTGGACAGCATCAACTAATAGCTTGAGCTCTGGGAGCTCAAATAATCTGCTGGCAACAAAATAGTCAGTGGTCTTTGACTTGCGTGTCGCAATATCCAATCCGTAATGTCTTAATGCTTCCAAATCATCATAAATAGATTTTCGCTCAGCGGTTATTCCATAGCGCTCAAGCTCTGCGATCATATCATTAATCGTCATGGTATTTTCTTCGTCTGTCTTTTCATTCAGTGTTTTAAGCAAGTACAGCAGCTTCAATTTCTGATTTGAACTCTTGGCCATAGCATTCACCTCATAATATCAATTCCAAATAATTACACCTCCTATGATAACATATTATCACAAGAGGTGTCCATTAAAACGGATAGTGATTAAACTAGAAGGACAGCTCCATTGATTTTACCAACCCAATTACCTTCTTAGAGCACCACTATACTCATTAAGTTCTGAAATTCCATTGATTCTACAAAAATAGTTGAAGAATTCTTCTGCCAGATTATGATCTTTAGATCCCTTTTTAATTTCTGATATATCACGCAGAATTAGCGCAGCGACATCATCTTGAAAATATCTATGGAGTCCAGAGTTCCACGCAGGGATATCTGGATTATTGCTATTACAGTGATAGTTCCAGAAAAGCATTTTTTGAGCTTCAGTTGGCGAGAGTTTCAGTTTGTATTTTGATGTTGTTGAAACGTACCCCTCATCTCTACTATCGCCTTCATACGTATCATCTACCAGAAAAACGGCAAATATATATCTTTCATTTTCTGAACTGCCTGGATTACGAGTCGTAAGAACACACAAGCTGTTATTTTGAACCTGATGTAGCTTCATCGGCTCACCTTTTCGATCACCATTTTGAACGATGCCTGCAAGCGCCTTCCAATCTCTCAACATCTGGCTTTCATAGCAGACAAATCCGCCATCATCGCAATGTGCATCCAGTTCTTCACGAGAAATCTTGCCGTTATAAAAATCTAGACATGCACAGTCTTCTGAGTTACACCATGTTCTGCGTTCTATAGCAATATTGTTATTTATAATGGAGTCACTACAAACCCCTTCAAAGCCAACTTGTTTGTCCGACCTTCCTCCATCACAATAATTGCACTTAAATGCAATATTGGCTCTCGCCATCTTCTTATGCTTAATTTGTGGTTCTTTGGCGATAGCAGCTTGTTTGATAGCAGCCACTTCTAATTTGATTGCTTTTTCTTCAGCTTCCTTTTGCTCTTTTCCCTTTTTTGTTTCGTCAACATATGCAGCAAAGCTCTCATTGTCAGCTACCAGAAATGAACCAAAGGCTTCAGGGAATTGGAACCTCTTATCTCCCACTGAAAATGATACAACGACTAAGTTGTCATCACTCTCAATAATAGTTCCAGTTCCAAATGCTTTATGTTTTACAATCTGCCCTTTTATGTTCATTTCACTTACCTCCCGTTCATAGGCTTTGCTTAAGCTTATTAATATTTTTCTTCAAAGCGTCATTTAGTTTGATCATGTTTTCAACTAAAAATTGCTGCATTTGTGGCCAATCATCTTCATTGAAAACATTTACGCCATCCAAAATATAAGTAATTCTGGACATCTTTTTATCATCTAGCCTCTGCCATGACAAAGGCGCTCCAAATATTTGCTCAATATTCTCTTTATCCTCAATTAACAAATCGAAGATTTTCTTGTTTTCTTCTTGGTTGGGTTTGTTTATTCCCAGCTCAACCGCTGCATATTTTTTTGTGATAACAAAACTATAGCCTAAACCACTCATTCCGGCCCCTGCTGTTAGCCAATGGTCATAATGAGTTGAATCAGTACTGATACCACTAAATAACTGTGACTTCGCATTCATCTTAGGAAGCAGTTCATTCCAAAACCGATTTCTAATAACCTCTCTTTCTGCAATCTCAGCTCCAGTGGCTATTTCATCATGTGCCTTCTCATCAAGAGAGATAGTTATATCCGCCACATCTTTTACAGGTATAATCTGCTCGGTATCAAGTAACAAATGGCCCTCAAACAAATACGGAGTCACTTTGATGCACTGAATCTGTATCCTGAACTTCCTCGCCCACAGAACGGTTGAAGTCACCTCTTTACGAAACTCTCTGGCAACCAGAATAATCCGCTGAGAGAGGTCATGATTCAATTGCACCTCATCAAAGTCCGATTTGTTTAGGAAATCGCATATTTTATCTTCTGCAATAATGCCAGGTTCTGTTTTATTCAGGTAATCTTGATAAATCTTACGAATACCGTCTTTGCCCAAAGTCGAACAGTATGAAGCGTATTTCATAGCCTGCCATGTAACATCTTTCCCTGAATCATCAAGTTTATTTTCAATGATTACAAGGTTCCCTTTGCGATCAATGGCAAGCAGATCTAACCTCTCATTGGTATCCGAAAAGCCACTGAATTCTTTTTGGATTATAAGAAGCTCTTCTCCCAAGATCGTAGGTTCTTTGACAATCCATTCCTGCAAGTCATCTCTTTCCTTTAATCCTAACGACGAGAATGTAATGGCTTCTATCTTCTTAGACTGTTTGTTATCTCTATTGATGATATACATGGTTCACCTCATTTCAAATCACTAATAGCGCATAAAGCCTTAGAGAACGATAACTTTTCCATCAACCTCTTTGACTTTTCCGCTTAATGTAAGATGTTCATATGCTTCCATCATTGAACTGTTGATTTTATCAGATTTTCTCTTAAACCCATAAGCTCTTGCCGTTTCTGAGCAAACTGAATCAACAGTGGCTCCTACGCAGACTCTGGCTACATGATGCATAGCAACAGCAAGTTCTTCTGTGCAAATATGCTGGATTTGTCTAGTATTGTTATGCATTGGCTTTATGGCAATATCCTTATTAGGCACAAAGAAATCACCCTTTTTAACGACCTGTTTTTTTAGTTGTTGAAGTTTATAATCCACTTCTTTCCTTACAGTAGATGTCACTTTTTCAAAACCAAACAGTGGTGCTATTCGCTTACAAAGCAAATCGTAATGGACAGGAAATTCTACGTTAACGACTTCCATGATGCAGTCAGCAAGTTCCAAGTAACCATTTGCATCTCTAGGGAGTCGTTCAAAGCTTGCTGTATTTCTGATCTCAAATTGATAAGGATTATCTTCGTCCTCTTCCCTTGTATCTTTAATATCAATCGTCAAGTATGTCTGTTCTGTGCTTTCTTCTATTTGTTCAGTTCGTTCAAATAGTGAATCGTCTGTTTCGTTACTACAATCTAACAGAGCCTTTTCAACTGCATCTACTAATTTTTGGCCTTCCGTAACCGGATCTTTGATCCAGTCGGTAGACCATATTCTATATATTTTCCATCCCATGTCTTCAAGCACTGTTTGTCTCAGTCGATCTCTTTCTCTGGCTGTCCTTGCTGAGTGATAGGCAGCACCATCACATTCAATACCAAGAACATATTTCCCACTATGTGTTGGATGCTTAATTGCAAGATCAATTCTATATCCGGAACATCCAATTTGAGATCCAACTTTGTATCCTTTTCTATCCAGATAATTGTATACTGCTTCTTCAAAAGCTGAATCATGTTCAATGATATTATTATCTATAACTTCAGCCAGGAACACAGATGGACCATTTATAGCAAAATCAATATAACTTCTAAGTAATTTGGGTCCATCTGAGGTTACTCTATTCAGGTCGATATCTGTTGGCATAATAGAACCAACCAGTTTAACATTATGCTTTGCTCTGGTAATCGCAACATTTAGCCTTCTTTCACCACCAGTTTTGCTCAACGGACCAAAGTTCATGTGCATCTGTCCACCTTGAGGTGGTTTTGCATATCCAATACTAAAGATAATTGTATCTCTTTCATCCCCTTGAACATTTTCTAGATTTTTAATAAAGAACGCTTCTTCCAGATCTTCTTTAAAAAAGTGTTCATAAGACTGATTATTCATTCTTAAGTGGCGAACTGACGCATCAATGGCTTGTTGCTGAACTTCCCCAAATGCAATTACACCTAATGAGCGATTTGGGAACCGCTTGAAATGATCAAATACCATTTCTGCAATCCTTTGCGCTTCAATAATATTTCCCTTTTTCCCACCTCTATCGTAAAATCCTTCTTTGACATAAACATATTCAACACCGTTATCTTTCACTTTTTCTGAGTTTGAAGGGAAAGTAACTAGCTTATTCTTGTAAATTTTTGCATTTGAAAACGCAATCAAATGTTCATGTCTACTCCTGTAATGCCATAATAGAGTTCTTTCAGGTAACAAATTAGCTTCATCCAAAATTGACTCATATGCATTCACATCTTCTGAATCATCATCTTCATCATTATCAAAATCATCATCAGATACAGATGCAGAGAAGAAATTCGTAGGTGGAAGCTGTTTACTATCACCTGCAATAATAACTTGCTTTGCTCTCGAGATTGCACCTATAGCGTTTTCAGTATTAATTTGTGATGCTTCATCAAATATTACAAGATCAAATTCATAGCTCTCTGACTCAAGAAAAATACTCACTGACAATGGTGACATCATCAAACATGGTTTTAAAGTTAATAATAAGTTAGGGATCTGAGCAAACAGTTTTCTAATAGGCATAATTCTTCTCTGTTTACTCAGCTCTCTTTTTAATATGCTGATTTCATCTGCACCATTTGTAAACCTAGAGAGAGAAGGCAGGTTCTCAATAAGTTTTTTCTTTATCCTTGCTTTGGCTATATCTAATTGTTCTCTGTCTAAAGCTGAAAATTCACTAATTAAGTGGTCTTGATTCTTTCTTCTAAAGTTCATTACATCTGGATATTGGGGCAATATAGCATCAAGCCATAAACGATAAAATCGCTTTCTAAAAACCGGTATGATTTTACTAGTTTCTATCTGTTGGTCCTTAATCTTGCATATATAATCTTCTAAACCTTCACTAATGCAATTCTCTTGTGCGGTTCTAAAATCAATCCATTCTTCAAGGCTTGCAAGGCCATTCTGACATCTGTTAATTCGTTCAATGAGCATGCAAAAGTTGGCCATTAACAATGAATCTTTTTCATCAAATAGCGATAAAAACCATTTAAATTCTAAGTCAATTTGCTGTAGCAAAGAGTTTACTTTTACTAAATATTCGGAGCAGAGAGTCACCTTTGCATTATCACTACAAACGTTCTCACAAAACGCCTTATTAATATCATACCGTTCTACAATTTTTCTGAATTCACTCGCCCATTCTAGTGATTTTCTTACTTGAATCCAGTCAGTATTGAAGCCAGCATACATGCCTTCATAATGGTTCTTTAGTTTGAATTCATTTTCTTCTATCGAGCTCGTCATAGATTTTAGAGAATTCAATGTATTAAGACTCAGCTTAATATTTGAATACATTTCCAATGATGATTCTATAACTTTCAAATCAGTATTTTCGCCATTGAACGCTTCAAAAAACTGCATTTTGTACTCTTGAGATTTTTCAGTCACCCACTTAGACAATTCATCCAATTGCTTCAAATGCGTAAGGATCTCTACAACAGTACCATCATCAATCTTTTTTACTACAGTTTTATATTTTCCTAAAATCTCTTTTCGGTCTGTTCTATACTGTTTTTTGAAAAACTTAAAGAATGACGTATATTCAGTTTTAAATCTAAGTAACATCGACTGATAATCAATATTAAAAACTTCACTCTCAAAAGTATTTAATAAGTCTTCTTTTAACGAACGATAATCACCCAGTTTGCAACTCAGCTCATCAAAAATACTCTTTGCCTTATCAAAACACGCGGTCTTATTCCAAGTATCAAATGAGTTATTTTTATCTATAATCGAAGTCCACTTTGCAATAGCATCATCAATCTGCACCGTAGTCAAAAGTTCTCTATCATCGGCACTTATCATATCAGAGCTCATCTTTTCTATTGTCCGGTAGATTGAAAACAAATATTCTTTTGATTCCATATACTTTGTTTTGATGGCCGAATACTCATCAATTTCTTTAAATAGTCCTGATAAATCATCACCTATTATCCAACTTACAGGTACCTGCGGCGAACGAGATGAGACTTCCAAAATTTCAGACATACCCTGTAACGTAGTATATGAGTTAACACCCTTAAGCCCCAACGAACTATCTACTTTTAAGGAAAGATCTAGTGCATTACTAATCTTAGGAATTAGATTTTTCAAATTCGAGCTTATATCATGTCTCAATTCATTAGTTACAATTGCAACATTCGCACTATTCCAAGGGTTTGATTTATAATCATCAGTCATTTTCCCCATGGTATGAACGAATTGATTAAGCAAGTTAATAAACCGATTGTATTTTTGTGACGTCGTTTCATTGACTTGAGGGACACTAAAGATTATATCCTCATATTGATTTAAGTTTGCTAATATTCCGTTGACCTCATAGATTGTTTTCTCTAGAGGTAACACTTTTGTGTGAATTGCTTCAATATAGGCATTCAGTTTCTCTTTATCTGTCTGTAAAAGATCAAGTTTTTGAAAAGCTTCATCATTTAACTTAACTGTATTCTGAGTAAAATCAAGAACTGTACGTAGTTGTTCTAGTACTTCTTTCTTATTTGCTTTATGGCTGTGTAGGGTTAGACAAAAATCTTCTAATCCCGACAAAGATAGTCTTCTATGTACAACCTCTAGTGCTGCCATTTTTTCTGATACAAACAAAACCTTTTTCCCATCTGCAATACTTTCTGCAATGATATTGGTTATAGTCTGGCTTTTGCCCGTTCCAGGAGGGCCTTGCAATACAAAACTAACGCCTTTTTTCGCACTCACAATGGCGTCTTGTTGACTTGAATCTGCATCAACCACTTGGAAAACATCAACTGGTTTCGTCTGTTTGTCATGATCAAAGTTATTGACACTATCAACATCATAATTAGATGCGCTTGCATCCCCTGAAATTGTCCGAATGACAGTATGAGTTTTTATCTTATCCTTGTGTTTTTCAATGTCTCTGTACATGTTAATTTTTAAAAACGACAACAAGCTCAGACTCGCATCCTCAACTAGATCCCATTTGTTTTTTGAAATCTGATCCCTTATTCGACTAAAGTAAGATTTCAAATCTTGGTCTTCGTCAATTTCAGGCAAAATAATCCCAAAGTCATTTTCCAATTTGTATTTCAAAGTTGGATTAATAACGATTTCGTCTTCATGAATATTGAGAATATACGGATCATTGATAGATTCTATTGTCAAAGATGCCGGTACTAAAACAAGTGGTGACATCATTGGCTGTTCTGATTTACCTGATTCTGTCCATTTCAAAAAACCAAAAGACAAATATAGAATATTAACCCCAAGCTCTTCTGAAGCTGTTTTTGCCTTTTCTCTTAGTGACCTTAAAGTCCTTTGTTGCTCTTTTATCGACTGATTTGTTTGTATATAGCTTTGTAAATCGATTAAGTCTTCTTCTATCAAGCTTAATTGCTCATTATCTGAATCCGACAACTCTTCATCAAAAAAGGGGAATTCTATGGCTCTTTCATTCACAACAAAATCTTGCCATAGATTTAGAATGTCAGGTTTAATGATCTTCAAACTAGACCTTTTTGTCTCTTTGTAGTTTATCAGTCGGTTTCTTTTTCCAAGATCAAGTAGCTTATTTTTCCATGCTTCTAATTTCAAATCTATGGCGGCCATATTTTCACTCCCTATCTACGAATTATCAAATTCTGTTACATTTATCCGGTTATTACTCCACTCCTAAAGCCTTAAAGACCGCTTCCTGCGGCGTATTGTAGAATATAATACTGAATGCTCCCATGAGTTCTGGAGGTACAGTTGCCATATCAACAGCTGAAGTGATTGGAATCAATACCTTTTTAGCACCACTATCAAGGCATACCTGCAAAGTGTTTGCAAGCTCTTCGACCTTTTGAATAGTGCCACTGATACTTATTTCTCCAAGTACGGCAAGACTTGAAAGAGTTGGTTTTTGAAGAGCTGCCGAACATATTGCTATCAAGGTTGGGAGTGTTAAAGTCTTTGTTATACCAATCCCATTTAAGTCCTGATAATTAATCATATAGTCCTTGGTCGTAGTGCTGACTGAATTGCTAATATGCCTGCCATTGGCTTTCAAGTAGTTGAATGCCGTATTGGTAGCTTCTTTGGCATCACGATCTGATCCAAGTCCTGTACGTTCAAACTTGCCATTTCCAGGCAACACTTGTGTCTCTAGGCGGTAGACACCGACCATGCCTGATTTACCTCTTGATACAGTATAAACATGGCCAGGGTTAGTCATTCCTTCTGGAATAAGCTTACCTCCACCTTGTTCAGGTACCGGGACGTAGTGTTCTTCAAATGTTTCATTATCAACATAAGAGAAATTTACATCATAGAATTCCATACCGCCAATTTTCTTGAGTTGCTCTTTGACACGGCGACGAAGTTCAAGCGAAACAGTAATTATTTCTGCCATATCCTCTTTAGTGAATTCTCCATTTGGATACAGGAGCTTGGTAAAGCCAGAAATCATTTTTCTGACAGCGATAACATCACGCTGATTTAAATTAGAGCCGAATTTATAGAATTTATCGCAGGCATCGCCATACTGTTCTTTTCGCATTTCCTTCATAAATTCTGATAAATAATCGGTTATGAATGCATACTCGTTGGTGAAAAAATCCGGTCTATACTTTGGTATCTCCCATCCCGGCACATAGCAATGCATACGATCCAAAAATGCTGTATCGTATGCCATAACTTCTGGAAACGGCTCAAATAAGTGAGACGTTTTAAGTAATACATCCACACTTTGATTTATATTACCCACAAAGACCATTGAAGCACTGGCAGCCTTTTCCTCTTTGCCTCGTGCAAAAGAACCAGATGCCATATAGTCCTTCATGATCTGTACGCCGTCTTTATCTTTAAATGTGATTCCGGCAACTTCATCAAATGCAACGCAGTCCCACATACCTACAAGCCCTACTGTTTTATTGGACATGTTATAGAACAGGTTTGCGACCGTGGTTTGCCCCCCCGATACGAGAATACTATTTGGTGATATCTCTTTATAAATATGGGACTTACCGGTGCTTCTAGGACCCAATTCGCATAGATTGAAATTGTTTTCCACGAGTGGAATCATACGAGCAAGCAACAACCACTTCTCACGAGTAGAGAACTTATCCGATTCCATACCTGTTGAACGAATAAGAACATTCAGCCACTCTTCTTTTGTGAATTCCCTTCTTGCTTGCTTTATTTCATCAAGCTCGATGTGCGGCATTTGGATAGGTGTCAGTTTTCGAACCCTGATAGGATTAGCTCGTCTATCTTCTTCCAAATACTCATATTCAAGCTGAACGATACACCAGATTCCACCGCACAAGAGTCGATCATATTCTGATACATAGCTCGGAGCAAGAAGGATTTCTCGAACTCCAAGATTTGAAAACTCAGCCTCATATCGATCTTCTTTGATGTTGAGCTTAGCAGTAATTCGATCTATTACTGTATAGCTACCCCGTTCACGCAGAATAGACAATACTTTCTGAGCCTCATCCGGCCTTACAAAGTTCTCAGAGAGTATCCTCTTTACCGTCTTGACCCCTTCTTCGATGATCTCTGGATCATCTGAGCTGCAATACTGCCCGAGTAAAAACTCTAATACATATACAGGGACATTTGCCCCTTCTTTTATGGACTTTGTTAAGTCCTTTCGGACAATCTTGCCATCAAAAAACTGTCTTAGTTTTTTGTTAAGGGCAGCATTTGGATTGTCCACTTCTTCGAATTTAAATTCTTCCACTTCTCTATAATCCTCCTGCCTTAAAGATTGAACCCAAAGTCATCTGCAAAAGCCAAGTCCATTTGTACTTCATGCCTTAAGACTTCAAGAACATTTTTTTCATCATAAGCTACTAAATAGTATTTTCTAGTCTTGTCATATTTCTTGTTCTTAAATGTGAACTTCAATCGGAAAACTCGCTTACTTGCATCCTCGTCCTTCTTATCAGCCACATAAATATTGTCATTGGATATTTTTTCATTATCGCCGGAGATAAAGAATAGCTTGTATGTTGTTTCTTTATTCACGTCAGTAACAGCGTCCGTTTGAATAAAATCCAAATTGGTTGTTAAGTTCGTAATTTTATGAATTAGGCTAACAAGAGCAATACTTACTGCTTTTGTCTCTGTGTGAGCCTTGTTAGTCTTAACATCAATGACTGGAATCAGTATTTCTTGAAGCGATGATCCGCCGTGAACGAAATTCTGTCCCCCTCCAGCAACTTTAAAGATATCACTTCCGATAGGAACAGAAATGATGCGTTCATCATGATTGCCTAATATATCACCCAATGTTACGGTTCCAATACCTTCTGCAGTTACAGCTTCACGAGCTACAACATATCGTCTACCTACAAAGGCATCTTTTTTATCAAAGCCGCCAATTTTGTCGCTTTCAGCCAATTTATCTCGCTTATAGAGAAATCCATGGTCAGCAGTAATAATAAAGCGTGTGTTGTTTGCACTGGTCAATCTCTTGATCATTGTGTGAATCTCTTCGATTGCCTCTTCGCAAGCGCTAAATACTTCATTCTCAGTATTCAGCTTATCCCCTCTAGCATCAATTTGATTGTGATAAACATAGACAACCTCTTGTCCAGTGAAGATTTCCTTCAAATCAGCAATCTTCATTGTTTTGATGTCATCAAATTGCACCGTACGACTATTGGGTATGAAGCCCTGGAGCACCTGCTCTCTTGTCTTCAAATCATCGCAAACTTTACCATCCACGAGCACTTTATAGTCTTCACTCATGGATAACTCTTTGTGAGGGAGAAGTGCAGACATCCCAAATCTTGTATATGAGGGCAGCACACTCTGCATCACATTCATAGATGCATTGCATTTCTCGTCTGATATAAGTCTCTTAAGCAAAGTCTGTCCCACTTCAAAACGGAGTGCGTCAGAAATTATAACTACGACACGCTCTTTTGCATGTCGAACAAATTTATTATAAAACTCATGTTGCTTTATTAATCCCGTGTCCCCTTTGCACTCTGAAAAAGCCCTATTCCATGCAACTGACAGCGGATCCAGGTAGCGGTTGGTATAAATATTCTCGACTAAGTCTCTCAAATTCTCATAAGGAGAATTATTAGCCAATTGATCGTAATGGTAATAGAAATACCTGTATTTCTGGTCAACTATATGATCCTTTGCAACATAGCTCTTCCAAATATCGAGTGATGATTTTTGTGGTTCGAATCGAGCTGCCATTATAAGATGATATGCATTCTCCAAAATGTAGTAATGCGAAAAATACATCTGGCCAAAATGCATTTTTCTTCTCATTCTGCACAACTCCGGTATTGAGTGCCCATTCAATTTGGCTGCTGTATCTTCACCCTCAAGTCGATCAATCAGCCACTTAAGAATAAATATGTCTGTCTTCTTGAAGATCTCAAGATCTGAGTAGTCATTTACATTCAGCTTATCAAATATGGTATCACCGTTTAGTGTGCTATATACCATGTCTGATAAAACATCAAAGTTCTCCTTGAAGATCAAACTATTCATCATACTGTCGAGAAAAGCAATAATGTTACCCGACTTATAAGAGCAATAATTCTTCCAAGACTGAGGAAGCTCTGTTCGGATAACCTTTGAAGTATAGGTTACAAAAAGCGCGTAAACTAGTTTGTTGAGTGTTGGAGAGACATCGGTATAGCCAAAAGTCTCCTCGCACATCTTCCAAAACGGTTTAAGCAGATCAAATTTCTCAAACTCTGTGAGATAATTATTATCTTCAATATCACCATCCGTGATCACTGTACGAACAATTTCCTCGAAAGATACAATCTTTGTCTTACAGAGAACCCCCATTAGAGCTATTTCAATGATGCTCTTGTTAAAGTTCTCAATCTCAAGCTCATAGAATTTTTGAGTCCTTTCTTTTGATCCAAAAAACTTGATATAATGCTGCAACACCGGTTTATATTTTTCATCAATCCCCAAATCAACGGCTAATAAAGATGCTCGATCCGCAAAGAATTCTTTAGAATACCGAATTGTATCTGCAAGATGATTCTCCTTAAGGGCAGGCTTCGGAAATGGAGCATAAATCAAGTAGTTCGTGGTAGTATCTTCACGCTCCAAGAAATACTTGATATAAAACTGATTATCACGCTCCAGCTTCAATACCTTGGCATTTTCAAGTTCTATGGATTCAATATCTGAGCTGAACTCAGCGCCTGCATCGTACCAAAATATCAATTTTCGTACATCAGACGCGAATTCTGCGTTGAGTTTATCTGTAATTTGTTTTAGGTTAAGCTCTGCCATTTTTTCACCTACCTTTGTCTGATACTTTAATTAATCAAGAATATATACTTTTGTCTTTGTACTTGGAATGTGGTAAGTCCTCTGTCTATCCCCTTTATGCTCATATCCATCTATAATTTCCAACACCCTATGAACACCTTGTGAGTGTTCATTAAAGCAACTACATGATTTCGAAATAACTGTGACGTTTGGATTTTCCACAATAAAAATAATCAATTGTGCCTGACTGTACTTCTCACCAACTATTAGTTCATGTAATATTTCACTTTCAAAATATGCCATAGATTACTCCAATCTTAAATAAAGTTTGAAGTTGCCTTCCCATATTTGCTTTACAACTTCTTCTACAGTCCCATTGTTTTTATCGCAAAACATAGCGAAAGAAACATCCAATAAAGGATTCCCTTCATTATCCTTACAACCAATCATTTGCGAGAACGAATTTTTACTACCTATGTTGTTCCCCACAAAGATACTATTCTCTCGGCTACCCATAAGATTTCCAAACCAAATTTGAACTGCATGAACTTTTCTTGCATTTTTATAGAGCTCAAAAACAACTGTCACCGCGTCAATTTCTTCATACTCAATTTGGAAGTGCTGGTTCTTGGAACAAAATTCATCTGATATTCTTTTCAGAAAACTGACAATACTTACAAACGACTCTCGTAAGAATTTCTTCTTCTCTAAATCTGACAACGGCTGTTTTTCAGTAAAATCTAATCCCAATCGGTCTGATAGATTCTCTTTCTCTGGCGCCTGAAATTCATCAATTTTCTGGGGTAAGGGAGTTGTTCTGAATTCAGCCACTGGAGAAAACTCATATTTCAAAGTACCTGCTAGCTTGGAAAACAACTCTCTGTATTCGTTCTTACTATCTTCAGACAAATCCACAATATCTCTTCCCCTTAGGAAATCAGGTACAACCTTTTGACTTCTCCCATCAAAAGAAACTAAAATATATCTATTTTCTTTATTGGAAAAATCATCGATGATATATCTATATTCAGTACCTACACCACCTTGATAATTGTCAGCCCTTGTTTTGTAATTTTCGGACAGCACAATTATTGTTTTCTCGGCTTTTCTGAGTGCATCAGCCATCATTTCTGTAAAATGAATAGCAGTCTTTTGTTGTTGATACAATACATCACACTCTGCTTGATAACCATTTTTTCTTAAGAAATCAACAAACTGCAAAACTCTTGGATCCGGTTTACCGTTCTGCCAAGCATGGCTAATAAAAATCATGATATCCCCCCTTTTAAATCTTTGCGAGAATATCTAGTTTTTTGCCATCCTGCCCCGTTTGAACCTTCTCATAGTTCACTTTTACACCATCATCCAAGTCAATTGCTATACGACTTAGCGCAAGGTGAGCAATTTTCTCATCATACTCTTTGGTTTCTTTCAGCTGCTTGATAAGTTTTTCTTTTCTCTTTTCAGCTTGAGCAACCTCTCTAGTATTATTGCTGTTTTCTTCCATTTCTTTCATGCGATCAATTTCACTCATGTAGATTTTCTGCATCTTATGCAGATAATCAACTCGGACAATACCGGTTGTATCAGCAGTATAACGATGCATATAGACCAGGGCTTTGAATCCATCTTGTTTCCCACTGTCATAAAGCCAGTATATTGGACGTTTTTGATAGGTTTTTATATGATCCTTATAAAAATCCTTTAAAAAATAGTTGCGAATTATTTCCCTTGATGTATTTCCTTTGTTATCAAGTGCATTTGCTATAAAATCAATGTTGTCTTCAAGTACATCGGTCCCGTATGCGCACTTAATAAATTCAACAAAGCGACCAACAATATCATCACTAAAGTACTCTTCGTCAGTAATTGGAATACAGTTATCCTTGTCTGGTTTAAATTTGTTGTACCTTGAATCGTCCCATTCTCCTCCTGCAAAAGCTATTCCATCATAATTAAGAGAGTATCTGCCTAACATACAGCCAACTGCATAAGAAATAAAACTTTTAATATCACTTTTTATGTCTGCTTTTCGAACAGTTACATCTTTATCTTCTACTACTGAACTTAGCTCCCTTTCTAAACCATAAATATCAATGAATATTTCATTGAGTTTTTCTTCATTGACTTTTAACTGATTAAATCTAATGTTGCATTCGTCTTGCCAATACTGAATCGCTGATTCTATTTTATCGGCATCTAAAAGAGGATGTTTTTTAAACTCCCAAGACGTTTCGAAAGAATCCCATTCATTTTTTGAAATTTCAACGTTCTCTGTTACAATGTTTTCTACCAATTCCACGTTTTTCTTAATAACAGGAATCTTATTAATTTGTTCAGGTCCATAGTTTATTGTTGGTGCTAAATAGGAGAGTATTGACATCGTTGTGCTTGAATTTAGCAATCCAAGATGATACTTTATTTCACCATTATTAAAAAAGCTTACTGGCCCACCATTCCCAAATAAAATACCTATTGGAACATACCTGCAGCTAAACATACCTGATGATACTTCCGTCCATGTAATAGCTTCTTTCATGTAATAGGTGCTTTCTCGCAATCTATAATTTGTTACATTTGTTCTTATATCAAGTCCATCATTTTCAAGGTTAATCACGGTTTCAAAGTTGCCATACCATTTTCGTTTAAATCCTCCTGCAGTGACAGGAAACCATTTTTTTCGACTAACCAACATATCTTCATGTGATTTTAAACCAAATCCAATTTTCGCAAAACTCACCTCAAACCAAAGTCGAGCATAAACCTTATCGTCGCCTGTCAGAACACCTTTCTTTGTTATTCCTTCAAAACTCTTTCCTAATTGGAATATATTCAGCATATTGTTGCTTACCCAATAAGCTATAGGTGATCCCGGAATGGTTAAGAAGCTCTTTTCATCTGCCTCAAATAGATATTCGCAATTATTATTTTCAAGGGCATATAACACCTTTTGTTTTTGGATTTCCATTCCGCCTTTAAATTCAGATAATTTTAGATAAACTCCTTTTTCCTTTTCTTTACCATTTTTCAAAACAAATGAACAAATTGGTACGGTGGCTTCCTCAAATGCAGAGTATTCCATCTGAACAAGAGTTGTTATTGACTTTTGTTTAATAATATACTCTCTTAATTGCTCATAGGTCTTGATAAACATCCACACAAATGGTGTCATGAAAGCAGAGTACCCATTTGATCTGCAGTATTCAAAATTTCTATACATAAACACAGAGAATAAATCACCACTATAAGGTTTGTATTCATCTACGACAAACTTTTTAAGTTGCCCTTCTAATTTATTCATATAAGGCGGATTTGTACATACAACAGCATACTTTTCTGACATAATTGATGCTTGCTTTGCCAACCGCTTCATCTCTGGCATGACAACTCTAAGCCAGTGATCACTTTCCAATGTGAGCTGGCCTGACAAGCTACAGTTGCCAAGATATTCAATGAATGACTTGTAATCATGCTTATCAACAGAAATCAAGCTGCCAAGTTCCTTTGCATGTTTGTATGCATTGATTAGATATTCTCCAATTTTATTTTCTTCCTCATTGTTTGTAATACCATCACAATTGAATCTCGATATATTATTAGTCTCATTAATTGCCAGTACATTGGGTTCTATTTCTCTTGTTAGAAATCTTCTGTCATAGCTTCTGGCCTTCATCATCACAGCAAAATAAGCAAGCTGATAAGCGCGATTATCAATATCTAACCCAAATATATTATTTTCTATGATTGCATGTGCAGCATCTCTATCTACAAATCCACATTCTCTATATATTTCCATCAAAACATCGAATGCATATACAAGGATATGTCCACTGCCCATGCAGGGATCAAAAAAAGTTAGTTCTTCTGGAGCAACCTTTTCGTTCACAAACTGAATTTGTCCATTTTTAGGGGTTACAAAATACTCAAGCTTTTCTATAAGCTTGCTCTGCGGGTTTCTTTCAATCCAATAGCGTCCTAATGAATTATCAACCATATAACGAACAACCCAGTCTGTTGTAAATAGCTGAGTTGCTGCAGGAATATCCTCTTTCTTTATAGTGCCTTTGTATATATTTATGACTTCATTCTTCCGCTCTTCATTATAGTACTGATACATCCATCCTATAATTTCAACTGCCTCTGTAAAATCTTCCTCAGCGATATCATTTACCAAATGACTAACCATACCATCACTATCGGTGAACGAAATTGTCAGAAGCAACTCCGTATAATCCGCCGTCTTCTCAAATAGCTCAGGCAATACTTCGTTCAACTTATTACATTGTTTGATAAAGAGCATGCGGAAAAGCTCATCCAGCTCATTTTCATGCTTAAGCTGCATGATTCTGTCTTTTTCATATGCCGAGAAATCCATATCTGTATTAAATGGTGTTGTCACCATATCCGGTTCGGATTTTCCAGAAGTTTCGCTTGAAAGCACTCTAATTCGGGATGGTAAGTAGTCATTAACTTCCATAAACCGAATAGCAATCAAGCGGTTAAACCATGTATACGCAACCTCTTCTATAACAAATTGAAAAGCTGTTTTGTAATCCGAAGTACCTTCTTTTTCTTTGATTCGGTTGATCAGTGCTTCTCGCTGCTTGATTTCATGATCTGAAATCTCAGTAGGTTTTCCGGTTCCGATATCAAAAAACTGAATATTGTCGGTAGACATGGAAAGGGGCTTCGAGATTCCCTTTTCAGTAATACCAATAAGTCCGGCTTTATATGTGATTTCGCTAATGAGTTTTCGTCTTGCCCATACTGCGAAATTTTTTATTGCTGTTTTGTCCATGGTGAACCTCCTATATTTGCTCAACTTCATATATTTTTACGATTTTCTCAATAGTTTCTTTCAACTCCTGAATAACTGATTGACATTGATAGACAATTTCTTCCCTTAATTTATACTTGTTCATTATTCGTTGATCTGAATTGAACTTTTGAAAAAAGTCATAATTTAACGCAATGTACTCTTCTGGTGATAAATCCAAGTTTATTATTGCGTTGGGTAATTTGTATTTTTCACCATTTACACGAACGTACAATGCTGAAGCGTATATATTTTTTAACTGTGAATATATTGGTAAACAAACGTCATTTTCATAATCCATACAAATTTCTTCACCATACATCCCCTCGTTTGACAAGAGCTCTATAATACTTTTTGAAAAATCACCTTGCTCAATTACCAAGAGCGGTTCAACCATAACTTCTTCATCCCACTCGTTTCCATCCCGATCACAGTGATTAATCACACCTTCTACTACACTGCCATAAATCTCTTCAAAGCCCAATTCAAACAAATCAACTATGATTGAATGAGCTATGTTTATCGGCTTTATGCTAGTATATTCTGTAATAAAATTAGCTAGCTCTAAGCACTTCGAAAACAGTTGATCATCAATTCCATATTTATAGTGGTTGTTCACAATCTCTTTCAAATGTTGAACTTTAATATCTGTTAAAATATCCCATCCGAAGTCCGAATACACCACTAATTCATCCAGTAAAGGTTGATAAATGGTGTTTTTCCTTTCAATCGCTAAAGAAGATTTCTTTTTGCCTTTAGCAATCCCAACTACCCCACCACCAATAGCACCAACTGCTAATAGAATTGAACCGGAAACTACATCAGAAACAATACTATTCCAATCCATAGTTCCCCCTAAAATTCTACATTGAGAATAATATCGTCTTGGATCCGCTGCTTCAATTTGGCTTTGAGTGCGTCTACATATCGCTCTACATCTGCTTCAGTCTCGATTCTCCATGTTGCTTCGGTATTGATTGTTTTAATACTCACCGTCTTTTGTTTTTTAACTTTAGGTAAATCGTATGTTCCAGGCGGATCACTTACACCACCAGTAGGAGGAACCACAAGAGTTATCGGTTTTCTCGCAGCTATAAGTCGAGCTTCTTCTTCACCTATCTCATTTAGCAGACGTACTTTTAGTGCATCAGCTTCGACTTTAATATTCTGCAGCGTTGCCACGTTATTGCAAGATTCAGCCTTTTTATATAGCTCATCAAAACGTTCAGCAACCTTCTTTGAGAAGGATTCTTTGCATTCTTTTGAATCTAGATCCTCAATTACTCTCTGGCGAGCTTCTTTTATGGAAGCAAAAATCGGCTTCTCCATCTCGGTCAACATACTGCTATATAGATCCGTATAGCGATCCAGCAGCTCGGGAATCTTTCTGATTTCACCGAATGGAGTAGATTTTTTCATGATGCTTTTAACTTCTTCTACGACAGATTCGATCTCAGCATTAACAATGAAAGTTTTACTATCATCGTAAATCTTAATGAGTTTAAGGCTTCGGTTCCAAATATCAATTTGATCCCCTTTAAAGAAGCCTTTAATTGGTTCATAGTCTTCAGCAAAGTCTAAGAGCACATCCTGCTTTTCATCCACTGTTTTAAAGAACTCTGATGAATACTGGATGTCCAGTAAGTTTAAAAGCAATGATTTTCCTTCTTTAACGACATTCTTACCCGGATAGGTTGGTTCGTTTTTATAGTGGATTTCAAGTTTTTCTAAATCATTCTTCAGGTGTGAAGCATACTGCTGGAAGCTCTTCAGGATTGCATCATCTTCATCGCTTGAAGGCGTGATATTGAAGAGTTCCTTCATAACATCTCTTACGGCCTTTTTCTGCTTATCGTTTGCTCTTTCTCTTTTTTCTGTGAGCAGCTTTTCAAGATACTCCTTACGGCTTAGGTAGCGGTATACTTCATCCTCAGTTTTCGTAATAAGAGTAACCACATCATTATTCACAAAGAAAGCAACATCACCATCTTTAAATAGCTTGGCTACCAACCATTGAACATCGTCTTCAATGAATCCGTACGGTGGTTTTGTAAAACGCTCCATAATAGCCTTCATTGAAGTCTTTGCATGTCTTATTGAATTCATACTGATGAAATCAAGCACATCATTGAGTGCAAGCCGGTTAGGAGTTTGCACTGTGCCTTCAAGTGAAATTTGGCTATTGTTCGTGCCTTTCAGAACCGCTCGAACGTTAGCCTCACCCATTGCCGCATCGATGTATGACAGTTTATGGAATGTCGTGTTGACTAACTTGCCCATAGCTTCATTGATGCGAGCAGTAATATCCTTTGCACCAATAGTCAGTTTATCTCCATTCGTATAAATGTCAGCACTTCTAAGAGATTGTTCAAGAAAGATTCGTGCATTTCCACTTCTCTCACGCATCTCCACTCTCTTCGCTTCCTTGATCTGCTCGTACTTTGATACTGTATTTGATGTATTAAGTCTTAAGTATTTTTCAATTTTCAATGCACTTCTAATCTCATCAATAAATGCTTTATCATCGGGGAGAACTACCAGAACACTTTTACTTTGTCCACTCATCAGTCGAAGAGTCGTTTCATCTGTTCCCATCTCATAATTTGGAGTCAGTATTTTCAAGGAAATATCAAAGTTTTGATTTGCCTTATATGGCCTATCATCAACCAATTGATTGAACCCAAAAGTATACCGCCCGTTAAATGCTGGATAACGGTATTTCTTTTCGTCATAAAGCCCATCAAAAATCAATTCTGATACCTTACCAACAACTTCTGAGATTTCTACATTCTGACTTTCAATTTCTCTGTTGATTTCTTGTTCCTCATCCGTAAGGAACACATAGATTTCTCCATTTTTCTGAATCAACGTTTGTCTTACAAGTCGCTTTAATGCCTCTTCAACTTTGCTCTTCAGAGCAATTCTATCCTCATCAATACTTGAGACCATCAAACTTGTGATGTTCTCAAGGTTAGCAACAACTTCTTTGACATACTTAATCATAAACAAAGTCTTTAGTACATTTACATCGAAGCAATCCTCTGCTTTATCAGGATTTAAATACTCATTATCGTAGGCACGGATAATAACACCCTTGTGACTATGATCCAAGAACTGCTCAAGAGCGTCATAAAACATATTGAAGGGCACAATGGTTCCTTCTGACTTGTCCATGATTCTCACAGCAGATTCTTTGAACAATGCCAGCATAGAACGTTCACCCTCAGCTAAGTGTTTGCCGCTGGCACCATGTGTTCTAATCGATGTAAGCACACTGGCAAGAAGGTTGAACTGATACGGAACAAATGGGTAAACAGCAGAGAAATTAACTCTATCGGAGTAGAGCTTCTTTTCAATGCCGTCATTAAATATAATCAGGTTTTTGATTATCGTATCTTTTTCATCATAGAGGAGGCCCAGTGTTTGTCTTCCACTCTCAGTTTTCTCGAGAATTCTTTTTCGGATTACTTCATCAACGTTTGCAGAAGAAAGAGATAGCCTTGTGTCAAACCTGCCCTGAATCTTTGAAAAGTCATTCCCTTTCGTTTTTGTGATACTATCGATGTCTTGCTGGCTCGTTACTACTACCCAAGCCTTACCACCACATGCTGAACCTAAATCCTCAGTGACTGTTTGAAGATTTAACATCAGCTTTGAGTCTTCACCGATATACTGACCGATTTCATCCACAAGGAAAACCACATGATGGTTGTTACCCTTCTTGTCGATATAATGCTTCACCATATTTGCAAAGGTTGCTACATCAATGTTATAAGCTCCTGTAGAGCTTTCACACCAATTTTTAGCAGCCTCCATGCTCATATAGCCAATATGTACTAAGGTTTTGCAAACCTGATCCTGTACGAATCTGAACTGATGCCTTGAGGCTTCCCATTCCTTCCCTCTGATTTCAGCAAATACACTTTTGAACTCCACGTATTTGCCTTCATCGGACAGATGCCTTTCAAGATCTGCCAGAAAAGGGTTTGCTCCATAGAACCCTAGATGCTGATTAAACACTTTAAGGAACACGGAAAGAATCGCCTCTTTGTTATTCTGCGCATCAGCCATGCCGCTTTTGGAGTCTATATTAAACAGGATGATATCGCTTGATACATTTGCAGCTAATTTCATATCTGCAAGCACCATTTCATCCTTAATTTTTCGATCTTCAATGAAATAATCGAGAGCAGTCTTCCCATCGACAACTCTGTTTTCCAAAAGGTAAGACAGTATTTTTAAGAAGTGAGATTTACCGCTTCCGAAGAAGCCAGAAATCCATACTCCCATCTTATCTGTATTGCCTGTTATCCCCTTCTTATAGCTCGAGAAAAAATCAGCAAAATGCTTCTGTAGTTCTCTGGTAACAACATATTCTTCAAGCTCCTGCCTTACGTTTTCATCATCGCCTTGTCCAACTTTAATAACACCTTTGATATCTCTGTCAATCGCTTTTGCAAACATATTCTTTACATACATAGTCTTCTACCCCTTAATCTACAAGCTTGAATGCTCTGTAGTAATTATCATCTTTGATTTCTGAGAAAAGCATTAAGGATTGCCCATCATACTTTCCAGGGAAAAACATAATAACCGGCACATCATCTATGAATTGATGCAAGTTATTTAAAATTTTGTGTGATCGTAGCATTGGGAAGCACTTTCCAACACCTTTCAAGAACACAATGGAGTTACTCGGTGTATTGTTCCTAATATGCGCTAATATTTCATTACTCTGATTGTCCTCTTCCATTCTCAGCATTTCATTAACTGCCTTGGTTATTTCAGAAAAACCTTTTGCTTTCTCAAAGTCCATACATATGTCTAAAAAGCCTTCTCGTATCAGATTGTCGATTATGATGTCATATAAGTCAAAGACAACAATCCGGAAATCATGATTGTCATTTTCATACTTTGAAGCAAGGTACTCGATCCTCTCCCGTACCAACAGCTCATATTCCGCTGGATAATCGAACACATAATAACCAACTTCATTTCCTAATCCTTTGTTTTTTCTGAAATTCGGCTGCTTAATCTTTTCCTCGAGTTTATTCAATCTGTTTTCCAGTTCTATCATTAGCTCACCCCCGTAATGGCTTTAATCATTTGATTATCACCGTTATCTTTCAGGTAATTTTCAAGCGTTATATCCAGAATTGGAGGTGTTATTTTTTTCTCCTTGCCACTAACAGTTAGAAGACCAGCATCAGTTAGGAAATTCATATATGTGCTTCTTAGCCTTCGGAGTGTAACATCCGTCCACGTACTGACATCGTCATCTTGACCTTGTTTGTTTTTGTAGAAGATATTAATATCACTCTCCGTAAGCTCAGGTGCTCCCATCTGAACTTTTTCGCGATAAACCTCATAAAGGAACTCAAAAAACAGTCTATTCTTTTTTGCAATGGCAATCAGATTGATGATCTTCTGCGTGTTCAAGTCTGCGTGAATGAAAACTTGAATCAAACCTGTATCAAGCGCATCTATTCTGTTTTTGAGATATCCATAATTCCGTTTTGCTCGATACTCTTTGGAAATACCAAGCAGATTATCTGTTAAACATAAGTCTTTGATTTCATCCCATGTCTTTCCTTCGTGTTTGAGTTTAATAATTTTCCTGAACTCTATAAACCAAAAGGATTCTGACACAAGACCAGAACTGTACTTCTCCATAGTTCACCCTCCGCATGATACCACTATAAATATATCAAATTGCTTGTCCTATAAAACGGACACTAATCTACACTTTTAACTGCTTCAACAATATCTCCGATATCACAGTCAAGTATTTGACAAATCTTGAGCAATACATCGAGAGATACGATTTCATTCTTTTTTAGTTTTGTAAATGTAGCAGGACTTATCTTCGCTGCTTTTCTTACTTCTACATTCGTCATGTCCTTATCAATTATCAATTTCCAAAGTCTTTTATAGCTTACGCCCATATTTACACCTCTTCACAGCTAACAAATTTTGTGAAAGCCATATAGCTACATTTGATCATACAAATACTACCAAACTCAATTATATCAATAACGTTATAGTCTTTCAATACAATCGTTCAATATCTCAAAAAAAATATCACAAATACGCAAATAATAAACAACCTATTGAACGGTGCTTTGCTGCTTTGCTGTACTTCACCATTAATCCTCTAGTACTCTGCCTTTATAATTGTTCTTTCTCTGATGTTAGATTAATTCTTAAAGTGAGTCCTTCTTGTCAGTCCATCATGAACCCCAGCTCAGTCCACGAAAAAAGCATAGTTCCCCCTTGGTGGAAAACTATAATTATTTCACGACCGGCATACTGCTATTTTATAAAATATCGATTATGTCGAGCTCAACATAACAGGTATTATGTTCGGTAAGTTGTTATGTAGAGTAAAGGGTCGAAGTCGCTGTAGCGAAGCGATTTTCAACCCTTATGACTCTGCATAATAAACGGCTATTTCCCTTTGCCGAAATCTTTTAACCACGTTAGCAAGTCTGTATTTTTAACCCAAGATGGAAATTCAGGTGCAGGAGAATCACCAAGCTTTTCTAAAGCTGCTCTTTTCATTTGAGTATTGGCGCTAGCGTAAATTTGTGTTGTATCAACACTAGCGTGCCCAAGAATATCCCGAATATAAATGATGTTTACTCCAGCTTGGAGTAGGTGCATTGCTTTTGTATGGCGCAGAACATGTGGACTAATTGATTCAGGGAATGTTAATGATTGTGATGATGCAAGTTCAGCGTATTTATTTAAGATATAAGAAATCCCAGAACGTGTTAGCTTGGAATTGTGCCGATTGCAAAATAAGGGATGATCTTGTTTTTCTGGAGCAAGTAGTCGATGCTCAATCATATATCTTTCCAATAGTTGAACTGTCCTTGGTAAGAGGGGTACTTCACGTGATTTTCTCCCTTTGCCAGTCAGGTGAACTTTGGCAGGGTTCTCTAAACGGATATTACGGACTGTTAAATCAGCTATTTCTTGAACCCTACCGCCAGTGTCATATAAAATGCACAATAATGCTAGATCACGTCGTCCTTCAGGCGTTGATGTATTTGGTTGTGCAAGCAGGAGCTTCATTTCTTCAACTGTGAGATAAGTGACAACAGGTAGGCTCTTCTTTTTGGGTGGAATGTTTAAAACCTTTTGGCAGTTCAATAAATTTTGTGGTTGCTCCCCTTGAACATAACGAAAAAAAGACCGAATAGCCATCAATCTCTGATTTCTTGTAGATATGCCGCAGTGCCTTTCTTCCTCAAGCCACAACATGAACTGGGAAACTAAATCAGCATCGATGTCTTTCATTGATATTTTCTCAATCGAAAGATTATGGACATCTCTGCAATACTTTAAAAGTAGCCGGAAAGTATCACAGTAGGATGATATTGTATTCTTACTGACGTTTTTAAGACTTGGTAAATATGAAGTTAAATACTCGGTCAAGAGCTTTGAAAAATCTGTTGGTTTCATCAAATATCACCACCAATCTCAGGTATGATATCCCCTAACTCATGCAGAAGGAGATCTGTCACTTGTGGGAACATATCTGCAGTAAGGCGTAAATAGTAAGCCGTTTCTTGCAAACCTTTGTGCCCTAAGTAGCTACTGAGATAAGGTAGCAATGCTGTAATATCAGCATCTTCTTCAACCCACTTCCTTAAACAATGAACAGCAAATGTGTGCCGCAGGTCATGCAGCCTTGGTCCATTTCCTCTGCCACCATGTGAGATTCCAGCCATCCACAACAGATCCCTATATACGTTATAAAAACATCGTTTTTCATAAACGTCATTGTGGACGTTTGGTAGATAGATAGCATCAGCCGATGAATGAACGTGTACAACTTCAGAATATGCGCGACATATATTTGTTATCTCAGGAGACATTGGTACTAATCTATCTTTATCGAATTTCGAACCGTAAATGCTTAGAATACCATTATCTAAATCAACATTTTTAACAAGAAGCTGTTGTGCCTCAGAAAAGCGTAAACCACAGAAGTATAGCAATCTTATAAATACAGGTACAACCAGATGCTTTGATGTCTTTCTTGATAATGTTTTAATGGTGTCAGCTTGAGTTAGAATTCCTTCGATTTCTTTGTCGCTAAAAATGTAAGGTGAAAAAAGATGATCTCGCTTTGGTATTTCAGGAATAATATAGGCATTCATATCCATACGCTTCATATACAATCCCAGTTGGCGAATTATAATTGCTTTCATCCTAAGTGTCTGTTGGCTCTGAGTGGGATTTTGCTTTAACCAGGCTTCTACGACTTCTCTAGTAAGGACTTGATCGTCCAAGCGAAATGCAATTGAAAATCTATCAAAGTTTTGCAGGTAAGTTGAAACACCATTGTACTGCAATCCTATTCCCCGTTTTTCGGCTATGAATTTCTCGATGGTATCTGCAAGAGGACCTGAAAATGAATTGACTATAATGGGCTTATTCATTTTCAGCCACCTCCCGACTTACCAGTGCACACTTACGCAAATTCTCTATGTCAATGTGTAAGTATGGCTTGGTCGATTCAACAGTTGTATGGCCAAGAATACTTGAAATTATCTCCAATGGAACATCTTGTTCAAGCAATCTACTTGCTAAGGTGTGTCTTAAAGAATGTAGCCCATGATGCTTAGCTGTTTTTAATGGAATGCCTGCTTTTACAAGATACTGCGTTATCAGATAGTGACCATTTTTCATTCGATCAAAGGGCTGAATATGTTTGAGAAAAAGATAGGGTTCGTTTGACTTAGGTCTTCCGTATTTCAAATAATCAATAATAGCCATTCCCAAATCTTCGACAATGGGCAAGTTGACAGAAATACCCGTTTTTTGTTGAACAAATTCTATTCTACTTTCAGACCAGTTTATATTTTCTAATTTCAGATTTAAAACATCAGATGTTCTTAATCCAAGCTGTGTTACAAGAAATATCAAGGCATAATCTCTCTTGCCTTTTGGATTTCCCCTATCAATCACCGACAATAGCTGTTCGATATCATTTGCACTCCAAACAGAGGGAATTCTATCTTGTTTTGGATAGTAAAGAGTCGGAACTGATTTTGAAAGATCATCTTTTCTTTGACCACTAAAATATAACGATTTAAAGAATACTCTTAAGCTTTCAAGATATTGATCAGAAGTCTTTTTGCTGTACCCCGCAAGCCCTGTTACAAAAGAAGAGATATGCTGCGGAGTAATATCATTACAAGCATCGACACCAGAACCAGTAAGGTGTTCAAAGAATTTATGAATCACTCGTATTCGGCGTTGGATGGTTTGATCTGCATTATTCCTTTTTTTACAATGATCCGTGAAACTCAAGATAGCTTGTCGAAAATCTTCAGACATGAACGGCTGCAACTTTCCGTTATGGGTAAGAAGTCTTCCAAAAATATGATAATCACCAAGAACACGCAGAGCCCGTATCATCGCACGAGCAATTCTACTATTGGGAATTCTTTCTGGATAGTCAAAGAGCTCTTTGAGAAATTGTGCAGCTATTTGCTCTTTATAAAATAGTTCTTGCTTGTTTTCCGAGTAACTCTTAAATGCTTGCCAGGTGTCGTTGAAATTCTCAAGTGTTTCCTTCTCATACTTTAGCGACTCACATTCACTAGATACAGCATGAATCAGTTCATTTAGTTTCATTTGATTATGTGCCATAAGCTGACCTCCGTATAATT
Source organism: [Clostridium] saccharolyticum WM1 (assembly GCF_000144625.1). NCBI lineage: Bacteria > Bacillati > Bacillota > Clostridia > Lachnospirales > Lachnospiraceae > Lacrimispora > Lacrimispora saccharolytica. The sequence goes on from NC_014376.1 coordinate 3,033,595, forward strand.
TATTTGGGCTTGAATTCACCCTAAATGAATTATACCGAGAATTATTATGCGTAGTCATAAGGGTTGAAAATCGCTTCGCTACAGCGACTTCAACCCTTTACTCTACATAACAACTTACCGAACATAATATCGATTTGAAGAATTGCTGCCATTCTCCCTATAGCGGCATTCCTTACGAAGCAATCCACACTTCAACAAATCATTTAGAGCTCGTTTTACTGTACTGACTGACATTGAAGTATCTCTAGCAATGGTTTTTATGGCTGGCCAACATTCGCCTTCTGCATTGCTTCTGTCTTTCAAATACATATATACTGCTTTGGCTCTAGAGGGTATTTCTTCTCGGTATAGATTCCCAAAGAAACTCAACCGCTTCACCTCCTATGTTCTAATAATTGCTTTTCGTTTCACGACTGATTCATCTCTTGAATCCATCGCAGGAGAATGGAGCGTCCCACCCCGCTTGCCGTTTTCAGTAGTTTCGTCATCAGCGGCTTCATCATCCAAATCAAGAGCCATAGTATGTCTCACTATATTTTCTTCAAGCTCCTCTTTATCAGCGTAGTACACTTTACGATGGGACTTTTCCTCGGTTTCATATATCTTTTCAAAGGTAATCCCCCAGTCCAAGAAGAGCTTCAGCTTTGTTTTCATCGGATGCACGCCGGTTTTCATGACAACAAAGTTTCCTTTGGGTAATGCCTTTAGTTCATCCGCTGTGAGAAGTGGTCTTTCTATCATCTGCAAACTTTGAGACGGATCATTCTTACCTCGACTAATGCTGCCACTCATAACAGTTCTGCTGCCAAGAGCCTTAGAGAGCACCTGAGCAGTTTCTGAGTTGGGAGCAAAGCCACCGAAGATGGTAAGCTGACAGTTATCTGTTATGATTTGACTGCCTTCTTTTCCATAGTTTCTATCGAGCTGAGCGAATGACTGAATAATTGGGATCACCGATATCCGTCTCGACCTACCAGCAGACAGCATCATCTCAAAAGACTCAATCTTTGGGATGGTCCCAATTTCATCTGCGTATATCATCACTCTATTTGGGAGCTTACCACCGTTTTCATCTGCCACAGTAAGCATCTCTCGGTAAAACTGTTGTAAGAATAGCGACACCATAAAGTACTTTGTGTTATCTTCCTCCGGGAGAATAAGAAAGATTGCTGATTTCTCGTTACAGAAAGTTTCCGCATCAATCGCCGTATCAAAACATAGAATCTGTTCCATCTCAGAATCCAAAAATGCATTAAGCCTTGATAGTACCGTTGAGAGCACAGATGCCATAGCTTGTTCAGCCGAATTAAGAGCTGCTCCAGCGAACCACTTTGCCTTATGGGTTGGTGGCAGCTTATCCATTAAAAGTTGAAATTGACTTTTCCCTTTGATCTTGCTCGGTGCCATAAGGTCTTGCACCATTTTGAAGACTGAAATGATGTGCCGCTTGTCGACCTTTTTGCCGTCCTCAATTGTTGGTGGGAGAAATTCGGCAATCAAGAGGATCACCGAAGTGAGGAGCCCCTCTGCCGCATCATAGAAGAATGCATTCTGCCCCATAGCTGCATTGTTCCCATCGGTTGAAATAATCGTTTTAGAAATGATTTTCGCATACTTTTCAGCCTTTGCTTTCGCTGAGTAATTGCTGTTATCCTCACGATGCAAATCCATATACTTGTTGACCAGGTGGAGCAGGTTATTCCCATCACTTCTGGTTGGGTTACGCAAATCAATGACGGCGATGTTGTAACCATAGTTTTCTTTCGCAATCATCCCATAATTTCTGGCAAGATCGCCCTTGGTGTCAGTTGTGATAAACGACATTCCACTGGCACAGGCATATTCTAGATTCGGATATAGAAAATATGCCGTCTTACCAACGCCTGCTGCACCAATCATTAAACAGTGGACATCTCCAGGATCCACAATGCTTGTCACTATGTTATTTGATCCTTTGCACCCAACAATAAGCCCTTGTATCGGATTGCCTCTTTCATCAACTGGCAGGTTAATGCCTTGCCTCCACTCCTTCACCTTGAAAGGAATGTGATGATAGGTGTTTTCTATTTCCTTCTTCGTTGCAAATCTTGCGACACCATGCTGTCCATCCCCTACGGTTTTCGATTTGATGCCGTTCAAGGTATAGTAATGGGCAAGCAATGACAGTCCGCCGATAATGGAGAACATAATGGCGGCAGCTGCGATTAACATATAAACTTGTGAACTCATTTTTCACTTCCTTTCCGTACAAAGAGGCACAGGAATTCCCATGCCTCATCCGATCATGCCATTTTTAGAACAGTTGCTTGTACCTGCTTTTGCTCATGGAGCTCTAACTTAATTGTGGCTTTTAAGAGTTCTAACGCTACGCCAAAGTACCCATAAGCACAGTTCATCTTTTCTGTTTCGTCTATGATTCTTGCTGGCTTTTCAATTTTCGAAAACAATTCAAATACTTCTGTGAGTTTCGGATCCCAGCGGCTCCGATTTAGATATGCACGGAATTGCTCACTCATGCTTTGAATAATTTCTTCAGCCGTAATTGGATTTCCCATTTGTCCGTGTTCTCGCATAGCTAGACATAAAAAAACGGCTGTTGCTAACTTCATAGCTTCAGCCGGATGCTCATTTAGGTTGCGAACTTGTTTCAGTATCTGCTCCCCATCTGAATACTCGATATGTGTGGTATTCATATCTTTAACGATTAGCAAGATTTCCTCGCAAAGCTCGTTTTTGAATTGGTGCTGAGGATGTTCTTCAGCCGGAATAGCAGTGCTGTTATGCGCTGCCTTTAAATCTTCATTCCAGTCTTTAAAGCAAGGTACTAACCTACTACAGTATAGATTTCTCTCTGCCAGCATATCTTCAATTTTCTCGCTGGCTTCAATGCCAGCTGAATCATGATCCAAACACAAAACTACATGGGCTAGTTCCGCATTGTTCTCAATGGATTTAAAAATAGATTGCTCGGATATCCCACAAAGGGCAAGGTAACTATGCTTCTTCCAGTCTGAATTCTTATGGACTGTGATAAAGGATAGCAGATCGATTGGCGCTTCAAACACATACAATCGATCACTAATCCCCATGTAATGAAAGCTATAGCACGGATTACTATTATCAATGTTCCCCTTAAAGCCTTTCCCTTCCGTGTAGAGACCTCTTTTATGCGCATGGCGTGGCACTCCATTTTCATCGTAGCCAACAAAAATGGCATTATGATATTCCTTTGATCCATCCACAGAAGGCTCCTTGCTTTCATAAATGAGCTTTTCTCTGGCGAAGAAGCTCACCACTTCACGATCAATCAGTCGATGCTTTATTAGATATGCGAATACTCTTCGCATGTCATTATTGCTCGGTGGAAGTGCAAAGGGCTTTCTGAATATGTCCCGGTCTTCTGCCTTGGCATATGGTACACCTTGCTCACCGTTTAGAAGCATCGTAACTGCATCAGGAAATGATTTGCCATAATAGTTTTGAACGAAATCAATGGCAAGACCACCTTCCTTCGTTGCGTGGTCGAACCATTCATTCCCTCTCACAGTTATACTGTGATTGCTTTGAAGACGCTTTTCTCTTCCGGAAGGCAATAGTGTTTCACCTTGCATTTTTAGGAATATGGCAAGATCCACGCTATTAGCTCTTTGCTTTTGTTCATCGGTAAAGTGAATGTATGTCCCCATAATGTTCCTCCTACTGTTTTCTACTTCCTATACGATGAAACGCCGTCCTTTTTACCGGACGGCGTTTCATGTAGGGATTGATATTTTGCTTTTCATTATTTCTATAGATAGGATTTGACTTAGTTTTATGGCTTTTCTTCATTTGACCTCTCCTCTCGGTTTCTAAGCACACTTATCTGCGTCTTGATTTAAATCGCATTCCTATATCATCATTTCATGATCTGTATCATTTCCTTTGTGGCCTTGAGCCACCTTCTTCTCCTTCAACTTTCTGAGCAGCTTGCTGTCAATTTTCATACCATTTGAGTTTCTGTAAGGCATGCTAGTTTCTTCGAATATCTTACTCATATGTTTCAGCAAACGGGATATAACAAATGTCACTGAAGGATCTCTGAACTTATCGATGTTATCAAGAAAGAACTTTGCATATTCATTGCCCTGCTCTGCAGATAGGTTAAGCCATTTGATTGCTTGTTCTTTATCCTTTGGCACATCTTTGCCGAGCAAATAGGTTTTTCCTAAAAGGTACTGCGAGAACGGATTTCCGTCTTCCGCAGAGCTCGTGAGATATTGAATCGCCTTTTCAATGTTTTTGGGCATCTCCTTTTCTTGCAAATACAGTTTCCCAAGCTGATAACTCGCCCACTGGTTGCCATACTCAATCGATGTCTCAAAGTAACGAATTGCATGGGCTATATTTTTAGCCACAACCTTATCTTCAAGAAAAAGCTTCCCCATTAAATAGGCGGCTGAGTTCTTGATGTCTTTCAATGAAATATCAACACTATCAGACACTGATTGCAGAAACTCTATCGCCTTTTTCAATTCATCTGGGTCAGGAGTTTCTTCTTTAAGAACCATCTTTGCTAGTGCGAAGCTTGAGTAGACATTACCCATCTTTGCTGATTTCTGATAGTAATCTTTAGCCCTTGTTAAATCCTGCCCTGTTCCGACACTGTTTTGAAGCATCCACCCCAGCCGGTACTGGATTTTATCATCCTTGCTGGTTTGCTCTAAGCGTTCAAACCCTTCAAAGGCTCGTTGAAAATGTTGCCTCGATTTTAATTCATCTTTGTCTGTTCCAATACCATCCCGGTACATCTTGGCCACTTCAAAATCCGCATATGGAAATCCTTGTTTTGCTGACTTTAGATACAGTTCAAACGCTTTATCAAAATCTTGCTCGACACCTTGTCCTCGATGATACAGTGCTCCAAGGGAGTACTGAGCATATTTGTATTTTTTCTCTGTTGATAACTGAAACCATTCTGCTGCTTTTAGATAGTCTTGGTCCGTGCCCTGTCCTGCTGCATGCATTTTGCCAATACGATACTCTGTGTACTTCCATGCCTTTCTCGATTCTACTTGTTGAAATCCGGCAAAAGCTTTTACATAGTATTCATCTGCAGTATCCGAATTCTTCTCCACACCAAGACCCAAAGCATAGATTCTGCCTAAATAATAAATCGCAAGCACATTCCCTGTTTCCGCTTCTTCCTCTAGCTTAATTCTTGCTGTCTCAAAATCCTGTGCAACTTCTTCTGTTCCAACTAAAAGTTCCCGAGCCGCCTTGTACGCATCGGTCCAGTCTACATAAAAGTCTTGAGATTGATTATTACGGACACCACTGAGTTCAGATTCAACCTGCTCATAGTCAATGCCTTGGAATTCTTCATCCACTTCATAATAAAGAGGTTCCGGGGCTTCATCATTGAATGACTCATAAGTTGCAGTCATCTCCTCAAGCTCAATTGGCTCAAACGAAAACTGATCTGCCTCAGCAATGATCATGTTCTTGATGGATTTGAATTCTTTCTGCGCTGAAAGCGGAAGCCGGTTTGGGATCTCATCCATGTAACTATGGAATACCTCTTCTCGCATCTCATACCATAGCTCATATGCTTTAGCCACAATGTCTTCTTTTGAAAGTTCGTCAATCAATTCATCAACAAGCGTTTTTAAGCTTGGCTGCAAGTAACCGTAGACTTTCTTACCGCTAGAATGCTTTAGCTTTTCTGATAGCTCCAAGAATAGCGCTTCGATTTTGGGATTCTGAGCATGTCCTGTTTTCATTTCACCGATCAGTTTAAGCAGTGCTTCGTTACTCTCACATTTTAGCTGATCCCGTCTCTCTGTCTGCTGAGCATATATCTCCTGCACTTCACCTTTGAAGATGTTTTTTACAAGTCCAGACTTCATTTGCTCAATGCCCTTTTTCGTAAGAAATCCTTCATTGGGATCTGTCGAGTAACAGACCATATGGACATGAGGATGATGGCTTTCATTATGAAATGCTGCATACCATCTAAAATTCTGAATCGGTATTTTCATCGCCTCCGCAATTTCCGGGGTGAAATAGGAAAGCATATTATGCCAGGCTTCGACTTTATCAAATCCAGTTCGAATCGCATCTTCTCTTCTAAGTGAAATAATAGGAATCCATATGTTGCCCGGATGATTACCCACTTCTTCTGCAATTCTGCTAAGGGCAATTTCATCATCTCCACCAGTGAATAAACCGTGAGTCCCCATTCGCTGTACCCTTGGACGGTTGGCGATATAATCCACGTAGTTTTCTCGCTGACCGATTATATCCATGTTTTGCTCAAGAGCCATCGTGATAAACTCAGATGCGTTTTCTACTGTCTTGCTTTCAATGTAATCTTCATACTCAAATAGTTTCTTGGCTTCAGGGAATTCATTAATAATCTGCTGAATCAAATCCCCCTGTTTCAATGTTGAAGGAAGACTGCTCCTTTCCTTTGGTAACTTTTCAACACCGCATCGAGTCGCCATGTAGGTTACAAGATTGGAAAGATGAGCAGCCGACTTTTTTGTGCCCCCTTTTAAATATGGGCATTTTAAAACGATCCTTGGCATTGGTCACCTTCCCTTCATGTATTATTCTTCAATTCCCTGCTGAAACTTCACCGCTTCCTCTATACTGATTTTTCCCTTTGTCTTTTTCACTTCGTTAACACACCGGCCACGGAGTTTTCTTAAATCTTCATCACTGATCTCAAGCCCTGCTGCAAGAATGTTCATCATCATGGACATCTCAACAGATAACCTAAAAAGATTCCCGGAGTGCCTGCTTTCTGTTTCTCTAAGTAGCCCCTGCATTGCTGCGACGATTACCTTGGACATGTATTCCGTTGAACCTTCACTGTTAAGGTAGCTCATATAGAACTGCAAAGCCTTTTCGATAAACTCACTCCGATTTTTCACGTTATCTTTTTCCAGCATTTCATCCATGCGCTTCATTGTCTCAGGATAAAGCCACACTGCCGTTCTGCTCTTGGCTTTATTCTGCAATTGACTCAATCACACCACCTCCAAATCGCCTTTATTTACCTATGTCCACCCTATTGACCACCTGAAAGGCCCTGCAATATGGGCATTCTTTCCCCATCCGACCACCTGTTTGTCCCATTTGAGCGATTCTGACCACCTACCTGAAATCTCTGAACGCTCGGCACTGCCGGGCGAAGTGGGCGAGAGGTGGCGCTTTGCGACCACCTCTCTTTATCCTGCACCAGAATCAATTGGCGAGTTCACCGTCTTTCAGTGCAAAATCCCGAAATCACGCCCAACTTCAACTGTCGCAAATACGCCTCAAATTCTGCTCAAAAGACTGTAATGGGTATCGTTGCTCCACTCCTACCCAAAGAATCGCACACAGGGGCAAATAACGCTTCACGGTGCCGAGTTACTCCTGTCCGTCTTGTGCAGAGCTGTGGCTTCGGGAGTCAGTGGTCACTTTTGTCGGCTTTTTCGGCTTTTCTGGCTTGATTTCCTCATCCTCTCGCTCATCAATGTACTCTCTGACATTGGCTGGCACATATTTCTCATAAAGCTTCTGAAGCTGGTCTGCCATTTCTGCCTGCAAATCCGCTTCTTTTTTATCCATATACTTCTTGATGGCTCTCAGTTTTTCAGCTTCCAAGCTGATGACAATCGTATCTTTTTTCATATTCATCTTCCTCCACATTTGAAATTTCAGCGCTTATGACCACAAAAGTTGTGATGTTAATCGCTTACATAGACATGCTCATCCCTTGGTTTTCATCTTCCACCTGCTCTTGATTCTCCTCTGATGCTGATGTGATTTCAGCCTGATTCAGTTCCCCTGTTTCCTCGTTTTGTTCTCTGTTGATACGTCTTCTCCCCCGAGTAGATTGAGCTGGTTGGGGAGCAATCTCTTGCTCAGGTTGAACTGCTTCGAGCGTTACTTCAGCCTGAATTTCAGTTCCTGAGTCGTTGCGATCCAGGTATCTTCGTGTGGCAGCAGGGACATATTTTTCGTACACACCCCTGACATGTGACTGAAGTTCCTTTTCAAGAGTGGTATCCTTTTCGTCCATATAAAACTTCAAGGCATCCAGTTTTTCCTTTGAAAAACTAACTTGAATCGTTGCTTTTTCTGTTGTTATGCTCATAGAATCGCCCTCCTAATATTTGAAACTGATGAACGTCATTCTCGGCTGAGCCTCCGGTTCATCTCCTGAAAACTCGGGAATCCCTTTGAATTCCCCCATGTATTTTTCACACTCGACATCGGTTAAGGAGACAAACTCCCCATCCTCACTATCGCCACAAATGAAAAAAGGACCGGCAATAATGTCATTCCCAATCCTTCGATTCAGCTCCATGCCATTCAGTTTTCCTTCCTCATTGACCACAGCGATGCAGCCATCCTCGAGATAAACACATTCAAAGAACCCCCCAACTTCCGCTTGGATTCCTTCGAGGTCATTGACCATTTCCTTTTCATACGGCATTTTTCCCGGTTCAATTTTGAGTACCCGAATCTTATTATCGTCTTTCATGGTCGGTCACCTCCCTACATTCCCATGTTCTGTTCGAGTTCTGACGGATTGATATTCTTGCAGTAGTCGAGGTAGAGAGTCATATCTAGACAATCCTCCTCCAGCGAGATTTCAGCCATTCCGTCTCTGCTTTGAAGCTCATTTAAGATCAACGTACCTATGCCGTTGTTGACTGTCACATTAAGACCATGCTCCTCGGCGATCTCTTCAAAATACACAATCCAACTACCATTTGAAGTATTTTCTGCGGCTTCCTCAAAAATCTGATCTGCTACTTGTGAGATTTGCTGATCAATATAGGCTTTTATGTTGGGCATAAAGCTGACATATCTTGCGTAGTCATAGCCGCTACTGTCGATTAAAATGCCATCGCCACTTTCCGCATTCAGGGCAAGCAGGCCATGGGTTTGCCCTGATGAATCCGTGTACATGAACTCTTTTTTGTCTGCAATAAAGGATTGGTCTGAAAGCAGACGCTTTGAAAACTCTCCGTATTCCTTCTGATTCATTAGTTGAATGGCCTCAATAACACAGGGTTGGGTCTCCAACTCCGTCACTTTCCTATGAAAAATAGCATTTGTTTTTAACATTGTTCTTCATCCTTTCTATTTTTTAATATGGGGTCTGCCGTACAGAACCTGCTTGTCGGAATCGAATAGGTTTCGATAAACCACGACTCCTTTTGAAAAAGAGGCATCTATCACTTTGCCGTCACCGGCATAGACACCCACATGGGTGATGTTCATAAACCGACCATTGGGTTTGTGGCTCCAGAACACTAAGTCGCCGGGAACCAAGTCTTTTTTTGCAATGGTCAGACCATTATTTACACAAAATCGTCCTTGCTCTGATGCAGTTCCGGGGATGGTGATACTGAGCTGTTTATAGCACCACATGGTCAGGTAGCTGCAATCTACATAGCTTCCTTGCCCCCTTTTCTCTTGTGAGTAAGGATCGCCCAGTCTGGTCATAGCCATCTTTACAACCTCACTGCCAAGTTCCCCGGTCGGAAGGTTGTGGTACAAATTCGCCAGTTCTTCCGCAGTGGGCTGATAAGCCCAGCCTTCCCACCCATCCACGCTGTCATCTTCCGTTGGAGCAGGCCGCCCATATGCAATGCGGTAATAGATTTCTGTTGCATTGCTCATGTCCTCATAGGACACTGCTTTACCCATTTCAGAAGTGATGTTCTGATAAATTGTAGACAAATCCTTAATGGGAACAGCCACTGTGTAGGTGCTTTCCGTTGTTGTTCCATCATCATTTTTCTCTGTTTTGGTGCGTTCTTCATAGGTCACAAAGCAATCAGCAAACTTCTCACTGGCTGCGGCAGAAGGCTGAGCCGCGCCGAAATACAGAGAATAGAAAACGGACTTCACCTGAACCGCGTCCAGACTTTGTCCGCTTTCTGTTTCGCTATTGATCGCTTGAATAATGGTCTCCAGAGTTTCAAAGCTCTCTCGCATACTCACAATGTGGCTGCGATATTCCACAGGCAAACTGTCAGGGATCGTACCTCCATGAAAGCACAAGTCTAGAGCCGAGTTATTGTGATTGGCTGCTCCTGAAAGCATGCCACACAGGATTGCGATGATGACAATAAGCGGCGATAGTACGGCGACAATTGTCCAGCCTATACCTCTCCGGAGTCGTTCATCGCTCAGTGCCATGGCTACTGCCTTGGCTATAAGTGCAGGATTCGCCATCGGTTATCACCACCATCCCAGTCCAAACATGGTTTCCTGTTCGAAGTTATTCTGCTGCTCGGACTCCATTTTTTCCTTCGTTCGAAGGATTGCTGTCTCAAGAACCTCTATGTCAAAGCCTGCGGTTTCATAGCCTTCTTCGATGGTTTTCATGTATGAATCCGATGGAATTCCAAGCCGCAGTCCTTCAGTCATCACATAAACAAATGCTGACACGATTTTTCCATCCACTTCAATGTCCATCGCTTCCTTGTCATAAAATCTTGGATAGCCTTCGTAGCGATCCAGTGCCATCTCATCTTTTGGCTTTACCGACCAGATCATGACTGGGACATGACTTCCTTCGCAAGGTTCAATGGTTGCATAAGCGCCTGTCTTTGAACCTCTGAATAAGAGCTCATAGTCTTCGATTTCGGCGGTGCCAACGACCTTTGCTGTAGGGCATCGTTGCTTCATTTGGGGCAGATTTAAATTGCTGCCATAGGCGATATAGTATTTTTCTTTCTGCATTTTGACCTCCATTCAGTTACATAGACAAAGAAAAAGCAGGGGTTTCTTCCTCCTGCTCCACTTGTCTTGCTTCGGTATTTTGATTTTCCGTCTGGCTCACTTCAGTTTCAGAGGCATAGACCTGTTCCTCCTCTCGTTTCTTTCGAAGCCGTTCCTTCTGTGCGATTGCCTGTTCTGGCGACTTCCAAGCGATATTGCCTTCGAGGTGATCCAGTAGGTGCTTTCGTGCCGTTTTGAATTCATCTCCGATCATTCCAAGCCGAAGGAGCCAAACACGGAACGTATATTTCTCATTGTCTGACACGGTTTTTATGGGACTTGCTGAGCGTTGGTTATAGGCTTGAGCTGTGATGGCCATGCAAAACTGAACATAGGCTTTCATTTTCCCTGCATGGAGTGATCCATTAAATGCCCTAAATTCTATCGTTCCCTTCTGAAAAACAGAATGCAGATTCAAGCAGTGATATCGGCTGTCATGGTAATGTTGATAGCTGCCGTCATTCCCCTTGTACCACAGGTTCTGTAGATGTGTTCTGGTTTTTGGTTTCTGGCGGTTCAAGTTTTCGAGAAACTCAGCATCGATTTTTCGGCAATATCTCCGCTCTCTTTGGGAATCCACCTGCAGAGCCCGGTAAACCATATCCTCTTTGGATGCAATAATGTTCACCAAATTTCTGAGCTGATTAGCTTCAAAGGGGGCTGCATTGATGTGGATATGAATGCCGCAGGATTTGTTACTAAAGGCACCAGCTTCCCTAAGCACTCTTATCATCTCTTGGATTTTTTCAATATCCTCGTACCTGCAGATGGGACTTACCAGCTCAACGCTGTAATCTCGGTCAGCAATCTGCTTACGACTACCCACTTTTTTCTGACACTGAATACTGGCATCGCTGACCAGTTTCCACTTGCGGTTCTCATCATCCGCTACCGAATAGGTGCCATAGCCACCACCCTCATATTGAGAAAAGCTGCCCAGGTATTCAGCTAACACCTCCGCAGCTCTTTGTCGTGTGATTCCTGTCATTTCGATTTCAATTCCGAATTTCTGCTCTTTTAAGTCCATGGTGCCACCGCCTTACCATGTTCGGTACTCATTGACGATTCCTTTGATTCCCTCAAATCTCAAGAGCTTACCTGCTTCTTCAAGCAGGCTCATCAGCTTTTCTCTTCGGTAGGTATCAATCAGCTCATTTCGGCAACTGGAATTCAGATGATTCAGCTGCTGGGTAAGTGTCTGCACTGCGGTTTTAAGCTCCCGTTGCTTATTGCAAATCCCCTTGCTTTGATTGAGAAAGCAGCTGATAATCTGATCGAATCGTTCAATATCATCTACCGAATAACAGTAGTATGCCTCAAAGGGATTGTCATAGACTTCCCCATCCATGCACTTTCTGAGCTGTTCAAGGAGCTTTGGTCGTTCTTCCGTTTCTGCTTTTAGGTACCTCTCCATCAAACAAAGCAGGTCATTTTCCTGCTCAGGTACATAGGTGATGCATGCCTTCATATCGTTGATGATTTCATCCTTTTTCTTGATGAGTGTTGAAAGCTCAATTTGGTTCTTCATTATCGTCCACCTGCCTTTCCAAATAATTTTCCCTTGTACGCCGGAGCATGGACGGCAAGGTTATACCGCTCATTTCCGCACTTATACAGGCAGACACCACGCTGAGGGAACTTGATCAGGTTGTACTCCGATTCCTCCAGCTGCAAGGTATCCATATAAAACTGCTTATCGATGTTCCCGGCATTGAACAAAAAAGCATGTGCTGGGATGGAGAACAGGGGCTTCGTCAGTTCCTTGATGCCTTCGATGTTGAAGTCCTCAAGGTTCTGGGAACTGAGTATGACCGCCGATTCCTTCTTACGCACACGCTTCATAAAGTTACGGATATATTCAATAGCGGTGAGGTTTGTCAGGAACAGATAGAGTTCATCAATCCCGGCTGCCGTATGCCCTTCTGTCAAAAGCTTATCACTCATATAGGACAGGATGTTAAAGAGCAGAGCATTCTTCACATTCCTACTGGCTTGCAACAGTCCTTTTACGCCAAACACGACAAACCGATTTGAGGTGATGTTGGTATGCCCGTTAAAGAATTTGCTCTCAGCTCCTTGGCACATGGAGTGAAGGCCAAGGAGAATTTCCTGTAGCATTTCTGCCGTGAACAGTTGAAATTTGAACTTGTCATAGCTTTGGTATTCTTCCTGAATCAGCTGATAGAGGTCGGACAAAATGGGATAATCCTTTGATTCAAGAGCTCCGAAGTCTGTGCTGTCACTAATCTTAAACTGGCTGTAAAGCTTGCCCAGCATGATTTCAATCACATCGATGTGCTTGTCCTCAAAATCCTTGTAGCATCTGAAAAAGTCTTTCAGGAATGAAATATGCTGACTGAGCTTTGTTGCTTGTCTGAATGCAATGGGTGCATCTTTGTCCTGGGGAGATCCACCTTCATCCCATGTCTTTGGCTCCAAGGGATTGATCATGTACTCTCCAGACATCAAATCTACAAAACATCCGCCAAGGTTCTCTGCCAGTTCCACATACTCATGCTCCGGATCCAGACAGATGACATTCTTTCCGGATTCTAAAATGTTGCACAAAATCAGTTTCAACAGATAGCTCTTGCCCTGACCAGAGTTCCCCAGAATGAGGATACAGGGATTGGTTTTATCATCATCCCTCTTGTCAAAGTCCACGATAACATTGGATCCGTATTTGTCTCTGCCGAGATAGAATCCGTTCGTATCCGTCTTGCCTGAATAGTTGAAGGGGTACAGGTTGGCTACTGAAGATGCCGGGAGCACCCGTTCAAACTGACTTCCAAACACATTTCGTCCAGCTGGCCCAACGCTGATGAAGCCTTGTTGCTGACGGAGCATAAGTCGATCCACATTCAATTTGCTTCGAACCAGTTCAGTAAGCACATCGGTCTGCAAGAGCTTCAGCCCGTCCATGTCACTTGCAGTCAGTTCAATAAACACAGCGCAGTGGAGCAAAGGTTCCCTATTTCTGTGCATGGTCGACACCAACGTGACCACGTCCTGCAGATTGCTTTCCGCAGTGACAGTCTGCTGAAGGTCATTGGTACTGGTGGAATGCATGCGGTTCTTATTGGCTGCATTATGAATGATTTTCTTTTCTTCAGTAGCAGTGACCTGTCTTGTATAAATCCGAAGGGTCACTCCATCTTTCTCCCCCAAATGTCTAAGAATCGCCTGTTCATTGGTGTTTGTTGGATACTCACGGAGTGCCCAGACACATCTGAAAGTGTTTCCGCAGATGAAATGGTCCACGTTGAATTTGATTACTGATGGGACAATCATATCGATAAATGCCTTGATTCTCACATCCTCTTGCCCCATCAGATTCACTATTCCTTTTTTACTCACCAAGAATCACCCACCTTTCACCATCAAAGTCCTCAAATTTCTCCGTTGTCACATTCTGCTCGTAATAGACACCCAGCAGTCTCTTGATATCCGCATTGTCTGCACGTCTTGCTGTAAAGCCCTGATCCTTTAGGCTTTTTTCTATTCTTGAGAGGTATGGAAACACATCGGATGCTTTGTCCTTTTGCTCTTTTACTTCACCCTTGTTCAGTCGAATAATGATGAGAAACTCACGGGCAGTAGCCATCTGTACCTGCATCCGATCAAGGTTTGTACTGTCCATTTGAAGCAGTTTTCGAATAACTGGGTTCGGCTCCGCATCCATCCGTCTTTTCAGATACTGCTTGTTTTCATCGAAATTCTCTTTCGAGTTCAGGCAAAGCATTTCAATTTCAGCAATCCCTTTAAGCACCGTCATCAAGGCATAAATCCTTGCACTGACGGTTGATTCTGACAGCACAGAGATATTGGTGGGATGAATGATGAAATAGACCAGCTCTCCGTATGCCGTTTTGATACTGTAGTCCGTGAGGTCATCGATACTGATGAGTTCTCGTGTGGACTGCTTCTGTTTTTCTTTCTGTCGATTATTTTTCAAATTTAGAACCTCCATTCATATAACTGTTGTTTGAAAATAAAAAAGGCACCGGCATAACGGATAAAATCCAGAATGCTGATGTCTTCGAATCGAATGGATAAAAAGGCATAGGCTGCTGTTAATACGATTGGAATCATGATGCCCAGCTGCGCTAAGGCAAAGACAGAAATCAGGAGTCCAACGCCAATGATTCCAATGTCTCTAAGCTCCCAAAGCCATAAAGTTGCTTTTGCTTTTAAATTGTCAGGGTACATATACATCCTTATCACCTCTCCTCTATTTTGGTATTGCCTGTGCTATCGTTCTTGTCGTGTTCACCGCTGCCTGAGCGGTATAAACCGCACTCATTACATTTGCTTTGGTCGAAGTGTCCAGACCAAATGCACCTGCAATCCTTGGCACTTCTCCTGCTGAAAGCATCAGCCCAAGGCCAAGCAAGGCGTGATCTTTCACGACCATAAGTCCAGCAGTCAAGATGGTCGCCTGTAGGAAAGTGGTCAAACACAGTCCGATGATTTGCTTCGTCCATTGGATGAAGCCATCGATGTAACCCCTTGGTACTGAGAACATATATAAGCTTCCGACTGCAATCTGTATAAGTAGAATGCCTCCTCGCTTAAGGTTTGCGAAGAACACCTTGATGACCGCATATCCCATGAGAATCACAATAAAGAGTCCCATGATGGGGCTGGTAATTGTTGAAAGACCACCAAATACCCCAGCACTTCCAATCATCGAGACATCATTTATCTTTCCGAGTTCTCCAATGATACTGTTGGCAAGATCCCCAATTCCGCTTCCATGTCCCGTAAGGCCATTGGCCAAACTCGATTGTAGATTCACTGAAAGCTTGTAGAGTTCGATGGGTGCTGTTGTGAACAAACTGACCGCCATAAAGCCCTTAATGGCATTGAGCGCTGCATCTTTCACACTTCCTCTTCCATACTGATATTCAATACCAGTTTCAAAACACGATACGACAAGCCCTATTCCATAAAGAGCCCAAGCTAGATACGAAAAGAACAGAACGATGCTCTGCACCCAAGTCATATCAAACAGCTCTACGCCCATGTTGCCCATCTGGGCAAAGAAATCCGCAAGGAAACCAACCAGATGGCCATAAAACCAGTTGATGATCTGGTCCATCACATCTCCCATGACAAAATCCCATATAAACAATGACGGATCCCTCCTTTCAAAAAGAGTAAAGGCATGCCGCTATTAAACGACATGCCTGTTCTTACATCTGTTGGTTCATAGTCAAACCACTTTCGAGTTCTTGAGCTTGATCTTTAAACAGCTCTGCATACTCCTTTACCGAATTGGAGAACGTCTTATAGTCTGATGCCGTTGGTTCGTAAGCATACCATTCCGCAGTTCCGTTGTAGACCCAAACATGAGGCTCCATTCCTTCTCTGAAGTTTGGATTACTCAGCTTCTTCTTGCCCCAGATATCCGTGAATTTCAGAACCAGCGAATCAATCACGCCATCCCTTTTATCAAGCACTGTGGCTTTGATGCCTTCATATTTCAGATGCGTTCCCATCGTTACAAATTCAAGCTTCATCCTTGTTTTATCACCCAAGGTTCCATAACAGGCTTTACCAATGAAATTCACATGTTCAAACCCGTTGTTCTTCTCGAAAAACTTCCGTAGTTCCTGTTCAAAAAAATTCATTCCCATGCCTCCTTTACATTCCAAGAATAGTCCAGAGTATCCTTGCGTAAAGGCGGTGACCTAATACTGTTTTTCATCTTAAAATCCTCCAGTCGGTCTTAATTACACTCCCTCCACCATACAATATGGTGAGGGGGTGTGCGCATGGCAGTTATTTTAGCGTTACTGGCAGGAGTTTTTACTGCGGTTGAGTCCAGCATCAACTCCCAGCTTGGTAAGCAAATCACTCCCAGCATTGCCACGCTTCACAGCCTTGCAACGGGAGCAGTTTTTATGCTTATCATCAGTTTGGTGCGTGGATCATCTTCACGATACATACAGGTTTTCTCAATTAGTCCCGTTTGGCTCATCGGTGGTTTCTTTGGGGCAATGATCATCTATCTATCCTCACGAGCCATTCCTGTGCTTGGTGTTTCAAAAGCCTTGACACTGATTCTTACTGCACAAATCATAACCGGTCTTTTGATTGATTTGTTTTTTGAAGGGGTTCGTATTGATTTTTATAAAGTGTTCGGTGTACTGTTTTTACTTCTTGGCGCAAACCTTGTTATACGTTAAAGGGCGTTGATTGCAAAATACAATCAACGCCCTTTGGCTTTTATATCACTTATTTGAACAGTTTAATTGTTCCTGTGTCATTGAGATGCCGCAATAGAGAAAGCAATATCGGAAAACCGAACAGACCGAACACACCGAAAAGCTGCGCCCCCACAAACATACTGGCCAAGGTGACAATTGGATGTAGCCCAATTTGACTGCCTACGATTTTGGGTTCCAGTATGTTGCGGATAACTGTAATAATTAAATAAACCACCAGCAGCCCGATTGCCAACGGATAGTTTCCTTGGATGGCAGTAATTACCGTCCATGGAATCATAATACCGCCGGTACCCAGCACGGGTAGAATGTCAAAGATGGAGATAGCCAATGCAATTAAAATTGCATTGGGAACACCGATAATGGACAGCCCGATGGCAAGCTCTACAAAGGTGATGCTCATAATCAAGGCATAGGAACGGATGCAGACAAAGAGCGTGCCCACCACATAGTTCTTTACTTGCAGTAGCAGCGCTCTGGCCTTATCGGATAGCTGTCGAGAGGCAAAGCCCACCAGCATATCGTAATCGCCTGCAATGAAAAACGTGGAGATGACCATAAGCAGAAGCTTGATGAAAATCCCCGGCAAAGACGAAGCGTAACCGGATAACGCACTTACAGATTGCACAGACAGGTTTGTCACAAGCTCTCCAATAGACTGAACAAACTGGGAAAACATATCGTTTAGTGCCGCAACAAGTGCGGGGTCCATCTTGAAGATGATTTGTTCAATGCCATTAAAAAAGGCACTAAGCGCCGGCTCAATTTCCGCTGTGTAAACTGAAGGCAATACCGATACCATGTCGATTGTGGAGGTAACCAGCTTGATACCCAAAAGCACCAGCAGTAGTCCAATTATGCTGTAAAACAAAAGCACCAGCAGCAAGACCACAGGCTTATAAGGCAGCTTGGTTTTTTGGGATATAAACCTTGCGGGCGTTTTTAGAATATATGCAAACAAAAATGCCAGTAAAAACGGCGCAAGCAGCCCAAATCCATATTTCACGGTAATATATACAAGTAACGCAATCTGACCGCCATAGAGCAGATTTACTATAAATCGTTTTCGTTTTTCGTAGTCCATATTTTTCTCATTTCTGCAAGGTAATTATTCCATATTGAAAATACTGTTTTTGTTACAGCTATTTAAGTCCGGTGCCTAAAAAATATATTAAGCAAATTCATTTAAATTCATCACGCATCGGTTTCGCCAGCCGCAGGATTTTCTAAGCAAACCAAAGCCGTTTCTACCTGATGATCACGGATTTCTGTGACCTTTATCACCAGTCCCTCCGTCTCCACCTCGGCGGTGGAGCCGTCCTGCGGAATTGTGCCAAGAGCTCCGAAAATCAATCCATTAAAGGTATCATATTCCTCACAGGGAAGTGCTACGCCAAGTGCTTTGGAAACCTCCGCAAGCGGGGCGTCACCATGGATTTTCCATGTCTTAGAGTCAACCGTTTCAATCAGCGGTACTTCGTTCTTGGTGGGTTCATCATCTCCCAAGTCGCCCACAAGCTGCTCAACGAGGTCATTAAGGGTGATAATACCAACCATTCCACCGTATTCGTCAAGTACCACCGCCAAGGTGTTGTGGCTATGCTTCATGTTGCGAAAGAGCACATCAGCCTTGACACTCTCGGGTACAAAGTAGGCAGGCTTTACCGCTGCCTGCATCACAGCCTCTCGGCTTTTGTCCTCCAAGCGAAAATAGTCCTTTGCGTTGAGAATACCCATAATATTATCGGCAGATTCATCGCAAACAGGGTACAGGGTGTGGCGGCTGTTATGGATGGTGGCTTTCCAATCTTCCATGCTTTCCTCCAGCCACAACAGGGAAATCTCTGTTCGGTGGGTAGCAATGTCTCCGGCAGTCAAATCATCAAACTCAAAGACATTTTGGATAAACTGCTTTTCCTCATGGTCAATCGCGCCCTTTTCGCTGCCCACATCCACCATCATGCGGATTTCCTCCTCGCTGACCTCCATATCATCGGCATTGGGGTCAATACCCAGCAGATGCAAAATTGCATTGGTAGAAATCGTCAAAAACCAAACGATGGGTGCAAACAGCTTAGCGATGCCGGTGATGAGTGCAGACATACCCAGTGCCAGTGCCTCTGCCTTGCGCATAGCAACCCGCTTGGGCACCAGCTCACCGAAAATCAGTGTAAAGTAAGAAAGCACAAGGGTGATGACCACTACTGCAATGGCATCCAATGTGGCAGCAGGCACGGTCACTCCAAGACCAATCAGCCAAGCGACCAAGCCATCAGAAAAATTTTCCGCTGCAAAGGCACTGCCCAAAAATCCGGACAGGGTAATTGCTACCTGTATGGTTGCCAGAAATCGTGCAGGCTGGCTGGTGAGCCGTGCAAGGCGCACCGCTCGTTTGTCGCCTTCGGCAGCCAACTTTGCAAGCCTGCTGTCGTTCATTGAAATAACTGCAATTTCCCCACAGGCAAAGACTGCGTTGAGTGCAATCAAAAGCACCTGTAATAAAATCATAAATATAATAGAACTTTCCAAAATAAAATCCTCCTCAAAATTAATACCATTTTGTAATTAAAACACAAAAAGACACAGCCTACTGCGCTACTCTCGTAAGCATAGGCTATGTCCTATTCGGCTTAATATATGACATGAAGGAGGCTTATCTCCGTTATTACTGTCAGCATCGTCCATAATTTGTATGTCCATCTCCCTTCAAAATAAGTATGCTTAAAATCATACCAAAAGCAATGGTATCGGTCAATAAACAAACTGTTAATTATTATATGCACAAAGGTTATGCTCAGATTTTTTACTAAACAAAATCGGTGAAAGCTCACTCTATAACCCAAGTATAGTCCAGGATATCCTTGCATAAGGGGAGATCGTAAGATTGGATATTTTAGTGTTATTTTCACAGATGTAATCTGCTTTGCTTGTTGTTTGTAGCTTGTTGGCATGGTAACATAAAAGTGTCCCTACAAATAGAAACGCTTTTTCCTATGGGCAAATGGACGGCTGACTCCTACTCTTGGGATAACGAGAAGTGCTATAAGAATGCTGTCATTTCGTCAAATATCTATAATGCGTATATGATCACGATGTAAAATTATATGAACATTTAGCTCAAGCTCTCTACCATTTTTGCAATGACATTTACTGTATCAAATATTTTTTGAAATGCCTCACTGATCGGTTTTTCATCCGTATATCCTCTCAAGAGTATTTTTCTACTCTCCACTTTCCAATACCACATATCAAATATCGGGTGTCCGATATAGGCGTCGCCAAAATCGATTATACCGGAATATTTGAGCGTGTTTTCGTCCACAAAGACGTGTGGAATATAAGGATTGACATGCAGAGCCACAAACACATCTGCATCCTGTATGTTTTGCAGTTCTTCTTCCACGGCGTCCAATGCAAAACTCAGCTTTTCCGGACTAATGCCGTCTTTTTTTTGCAAAGCAGATTGATACCTTCGTTTTAATCTTTCTGTTAAATCCGAAGGGTCATCACAAGGGAAAAGACCGCTTTCCGCAAAGAGTTGTTGGTCTATGCTGTGTATTTTTCGCAGCTCTTTCCCCAGCTCAAATAGCAGAGCGTTCTTTTCCTCTTTGGACAGCTTCGCATCTTCAACTGCAATCCCCGGCATACGCGTCATGCAAGTGTATTCGATTCCGTCTTTTTTTCCATACCCAAGCACACGGGGGACATTTACATCGGTTTGCTTTTCGAGCTGTCTAAGGAAAAACACCTCTTTTTCAAGACTTGTGCTTGAGCGTAACTGCTGTGGACGCTGTACTTTCAATATGATGTTATCATCAACCGCATAAGTCCGCGCCTCGCCGCCCGATTCGTCAACATGCATTACTGTCTTTGCTTCGGGAACGTATTGACGGACGATGTCAAGAACAAAATCATCGCCCAATATTGGATCGGGCGCATTGCGCTGAAAATAGATAGTTTCTCTCATAATAGAATCTCCCCTTTGTTTTCTAATTTTGTACTGAATGTAACTGCAAAGCGGTTACACCACCATCCCCACGCCGTTGCCTTTGTATGCCTTATCGAGTGCCTTTTGCAGTGCGAAGATGCCAAACAGCATTGAAAATACCGCAAAGCCCAACATAACAAGTAGATTGCTTCTGACAATACTGTTTTCAAAACCACAGCCACTCAGCATGACAAGCCGGATTCCCTCAAGTGCGTATGTATGAGGAATGATGCGTGAAACAAATTGTATACCAATTGGCAGGACTGCAAGGGGATAGTAGATGCCTGAGAATATTCTCGCCAATACATCCACAAGCCATGTAAAAGGCTCTCGACCTTGCTTGACTTCGAGATTGAAAAAGTTACTTGCGCCAATCAGCCCGAAGCCGAAGCATGTAAATACAAAGCACAGGTAAAACGCAATTAAGGGGATCACCGGGATGTTTGCATTGATATTCACGCCTACAATCAACACGGCGAAAGTCAAAACTCCGACTTGGATAATGAGCTGATATAAAAATGTCCAAATAAATCGCCCAGATATAAACGCCCAAATACCATAGGAGGACGAGTTGTAGACTTCAAGCCGTTTGTCCCAAAAAGCAGTGCTTATGCTCTGATAGGGCAAGGTCATAATCGTAGCGGCATTTTGAAAAAACACAACGCCGATCACCATGTAGGAAACAAAATCCCCGCCATAGCTTTCAAGCGATTTGTCCGCATAGTCTTTTAGGAATATGGAAACGAAAAACCACATGCCCGTTGTAACGAAGCTCTGCACAATAGTCAGTATAAAACTTGACGGATAAAACCGCATGGCGAGGTATTCAAGCCTCGAAAAAGATAACGCTGATTTCAGAAACATTATTTGTCACCTCCCGCCCTTATTGTATCAACAAAAATATCCTCCAAGGTCGGCTCGTTTGTCGCAACCTCCAAAATTTCTGTGCCATGCTCACGCAATATTTTAAGAATATAAATCAGTTTTTCGTGTAGATTGTCCATCTGAATCTTAAGTGTTTCGCCTTGATACTCGCAAGCGATGACATAGGGCAAAGCCGTAATTATTATCAGTGCTTCATCGAAAATGATCTTGCAAGTAATAACAAGTTCATCATATTTTTGAAGATTTCTGCGTAAATTCGCTACGGTGTCGCAGCTTATGATCTTTCCCTTGTGCATTATGGCAACGCGCTCACACAGCTCCTCCGCCTCAAAAATGTAGTGCGTTGTGAGTATTACAGTAATACCAAATTCCCGATTGATTTTTCCCACAAGCTCCCGCACAGCCTCCGCGCCTTTTGCGTCAAGCTTTACGGTTGGCTCGTCTAAGAAGATAACGGGATTTTTTACAAGTAGCGATCGCGCAATGGCAAGCTTTTGTCGGTTGCCCGCCGAAATGCTCATCGGCCAGTGATTTTCATATTGCCGAAGATCAAGAAAATCAAGCATTTCATCAATACGCGTTTTTCTTTGTTCTTTTTCCAAGTCATACACGACCGCCCAAAATTCAAGGTTTTGACGGACGGTTAAATTGTTATCCGTTCCAACATCGGCAGTCGGTGCAACAAGACTGACCTTGGAGCGGATTTTCTTATGCTCCTTGTAAATATCAAAGCCCAGCACCTCGCCGGTGCCGCCGTCTGCCTCCAAAAGCCCCACCATGACCTTAATGAGTGTGGTTTTCCCCGCACCGTTGCTTCCGAGTAGTCCGAATATCTCACCCTTGCGGATGGTCAGGCTGACATCGTCAAGGGCAACGAAAGGCGTTTTGCTTTTCTTGATCTTATAGCTTTTCATGATGCCTTGCAGCTCAATTACATTATCTACTGCCATCTTGTTAGCGTACCGTCCTTTCTTGCTTTTTCAATACCCTTGACATACATGAACCAGCCTAATGGCAAAAACACCACTGACATAATAATAAGCACAATAATGTCCAGCGCAATGGGGCTGATGCCTTGTAGGGCAAGCTGCAAGGGCAAAACAGGAGTCAATGTTTCACCGCCGGGAATCATCAGCCGCCGGAGTGCATCCAGCGCATATGTATGCGGAATGAAGCTGCCCAGCACTTGCAGCGGATAGGGCAAGACGGTAATCGGGTAATAGTAACCTGCTGTCAACGCAATGATGACATCCTGAAAGATGAATTTTACAGGCTCGGTGTTTTGCTTAAAGTTAAACAGATAAAAGGAGCTTGCGCTTATCATGCCAATACCAAATGTTGAAATTAGAATAAAAATTAATATCAACAAGAGAATGAGTGGGCTGTTAAAGGTAAAAACTGCGCCGAAAAACAGCCAGCCGAAAAGTAACGCT
Source organism: [Clostridium] saccharolyticum WM1 (assembly GCF_000144625.1). NCBI lineage: Bacteria > Bacillati > Bacillota > Clostridia > Lachnospirales > Lachnospiraceae > Lacrimispora > Lacrimispora saccharolytica. The sequence continues at coordinate 3,056,901 of NC_014376.1, forward strand.
AAGATGCTTCTCGGATAATCGTCAATGACACCGCGAAACATGATACCCAACATGGGCGTGAAATAGGAGAGTGGACTGAGCATATATAAATCCATCGTGCCGCCCCAATAAATCCGCGCAACACGGGGAAATGGATCTCCCAAATTGGTAAAGCTGATAAAATGAACGAATAGCCCAAGCACGACAAAAGTAACATAGTTACTGCCGTAAGGGAAAAAGCTGATGTCGCTGCCACTGGTAACGAGGCTTAGCATAAAGAAAATGATGGTCGTAAACAGCGTGTCAAGCACCCACATGATGGCATTCATTTTATAGGCCAGCCATATGATAAGTTCACGCTTGCTGAACATCTTCAGTGCGTCCCATTCCTTAAACAATTTCACTCGGCACGCCACCACCTTTCAATGCCAAATAATACTCATAAATCTCTTGTAGCGTTATTTCTTTGGATTTGATGTCGAGTACCGCAATGTTTTTTTCAATGAGAAAGTCGATAAGATCATTTAAAGAAAACTCGCCTTTCCGCGCGTTTATTTTAATACTTTGGTAACCGCGCTTGCCATCGACACTGGCACATCTAACACTGTCTATTCCGCATATATCTTCAAATGCAACCTCGCGCTTTATCGCAGGGCATTTTACTTCTATGATTTGAATGTCGGCAAGCGGCTTTTTCAGCTCGTCTATCGTTCCAATCGCTATGATCTCGCCTTTTGACAGGAGCATGAGTCTGTCGCAGATCGTCAAATCCTCGGTGTTGTGGCTTGCGATAATCGCTGTTCGATTGTTTTGCACAGCGTCGGCCTTAATCAGTTCCCGCAGACTCCTTGAAGATTGCACATCAAGGCTGACAGACGGCTCATCGTAGAAAATGATAGGCCGGTCTAAAATCAGTCCCCTTGCGATGGTGATTTTCTGCCGCATCCCCGCTGATAGCTGGCTGACTAATTTATCTTTTGCCGCGGTCATTCCGACCGCCTCCAAAACCTCATTACACTTCTTTTCCAGCACCATGCCCGAAATGCCGAACAGATTGCCGTATAAAATGAGATTTTCACGCGCTGTGAGCTGCCATTCCAGCCCCATCCAGCCGTTTGTGCTTATGTAGCTGACTGTATCCTTGATGTGCTTGTTATCGGTTTGTCCGTCTATTTGAACTGTGCCGCTGCTGGCTCCAAGAAGTCCCGATAATAGCTTAATGAGAGTTGTTTTCCCTGCACCATTTGCGCCGTAAATCCCGAAAATCTCTCCTTTATCAATACTAAAGGAAACATCCTTGACAGCCATAAGCTCGGTAGCTTTGTTGCCTGTCAAGTTGGCAATGTTTTTGACCCACAAGGCAATGCCGCTGTCTTTAGTAATGGTTATACCTTTGTATTTCTTGCTGACATGCTCCAAAACAATCATAAACCGCTATCTCCCTTTTAGGTATTCATAAAGCCCATCAAAGACGACACCACTCTTTTCAATAGCTTCCAAGTCAGTTTCGCAGCCAGCCCTGATACCAATACAAATGGCTTCCAACCCATATGCTTCGAGAGGCGGCAAAATATCGTTGGCGGTGTCCGCACCGTCAATGATTTCAGCCATTTTTACCAGTATTTTTTCCTTTGGCTTATGCTCTTTTACAAACATATAGAATGTGCTGTGTCCACGTTTATGTGTCCACTTTGATGTGGGTGTATCAAAGGAGTATTCATGATCCTGCGGTAATTGATCACGAGGCACAAAGCAAAACACGGCATCGCCATCAACATATTTCTTTATAAACCACGCGCAGGCTTGTCTATCAATGCCTACGTTTTCCCAAGTAGTCCAATTCATTTATTTGCCCTCCCTGTAATGCTTTTCAATTTGCGTATGGATGGTGTAATGCTGCTGGGTGTCGAAATAGTCGTGGTAGCGAATATCGGCGTACAGCCGCATGATGTTGTCAAGCCAAGCCTTTTGGTTTTCCTCCGGCTTTTGCGAAAGCATTTCCTGTATCTTTCGATAGCCCTTGTGTGCTTCCTCCCCAAATCGGGAAATCAGCTTTTCCTCTTGGAGAGCGGAAAGACATTCCGATTTCCATAAAACAGCTTCCCCGCTCATTTCAAAAACTTCTGCACACAGCCATTCCAGTTGTTCCGTTGTTTTGGCTGTTAGCGGAAGTGCGTACAAGCCCTCCAAAAGTTGCTCCGCTCGAAGAGCTTTTAACTTGCGCCAAACATAAACCCTTAATTTTGAAGGTTTATTTGGGACGCTATATTGAAACATGAGCCATTGCAATAAAATCACCTCTAATGTAACTATGGTTACATTTTACGATGTTTGCGCATTGTTGTCAATACTCGTATATATGAGGAGGTAGCATTATGCGTATATCGTTATATTGTGAATATGAAATACGTGATATAAAAATCCACCTCTCAGCATTGTGATAAAAGGTGGATTTCTTAATTATATTGGTATCGATAATTGCGGAGAATAACGATGAATACAGCAGCATCGGCCAAGGTACTGTAAGTATTGGATTCTATTACTTTCACATGATTGTATTGGTTAGCCCAAGAGCCTTCCTAAGACCATAAGCTAATTTGTCTGGATTATCAACTGCCCAAAAATGCATGAAGAACAATCGTGGAGTTTCAGTAAGCATGTGGCTGCGAAGGGCGGTAACAGCAATACCATACTCTTTTAGAGTTCTGACAACGGGATTCACTTTATTGGCTGTTAGGACAAAATCTCCCGTAGTAGCAGCCTTTTGACCTTCAGTCTGAAAATTGATTGCCTGAGAAACTCCCATACTGGGCGGTATATCCGTCCCATTCATTTTAATGCTTTCAAGCAAAAACCCTCTGCAAATCGTTGTCATTAAGGGCGTTTGCTCAGGCCTTGGCTCCCTCACCATTGCACTTACACTCGGGGAGAGAGCGAGCAATCTTTGGTATATCCTCGCTGCCCTCGTACTTGGATTTGTTGCATACGGCTTGAGTATTTTCTTTTACATCCATGCCCAGCGTGAGCTTGGCGCAACAAAGACAAGCGCCTATTATGCAGTAGCACCTTTTATCGGTGTTGCACTATCCCTTGTGATTTTCAGAGAGCTTCCAAGCATGAGCTTTATCATCGCACTTCTTATTATGATAGCAGGAACATATTTTGCCTCAACGGATAACAAAGCGAGCTAAATACAACCAAGCGAATAGAAACGCAGGGTAACTTCACCATTTAAGTTTAGTTACCCTGCTATTTATTACTACATCCCCAATATAGTCCAAATATACGTTGGCGCTGTCAGTGTAAACACAAGACATGCAAACAGTATCGCAGGTGCTGCCCATTCAAACTGGCCATGCTTTCGGTAATCGAAGTAGGCCATCCCCAACTTGGCAAAGAAAAAAACCGCGAGAATAAGGTCGATTGCTGGGAAGACAACCTTATTCACCACGGTCTTGATCTGGCTGGATGCATCTGTCCAAGTGCTCTGGATTGCTCCGGCAACATCTCCGCTCCCCGATGCATACGCTGTTGCAGTAAACATCAAGGAACACAGCATTACGAAGCAAATGAGCATCATAATTTTTCTATATTTTTTCATTAAGTTGATCCACCTTTCGTTTGTTTTTAAGGTTTTAGCGGTGCTATGTGCCAGTCGCTCCAAAGGTTTCCCTCAATCGTCAATGCATCCGTCAAATTCGAAGACAGCATTCCTGACGGTGTCCAAGCATCAATGACCCAAGTATTCACCTCATAAGATCCATCCGGCATCCATATTGGTGTGAAATGTGTTCGGCTCTTATAGGTGCTGTAAGAGTTCTTTTGAAATGCAAACTTGGCTGTTGAACCACTTTGAAGTCGCTCTAGAAGTCGCCAATAGGTCTTATACTGAAATTCTGGGAAGTAGGAAACTGCATTTTGCGGATTGGTGACTGCTGAGCTCTGGTTGGTGCTGATGGATGCTGTTACGGATTCATTGATACCATAACCGCTCTTCATCGACCGTCCTCTCGCAGTTGGGTTATTGCTATCACACACAATACTCATGCTCGGGTTCAAGGTTGCTTGGTACTGATTCAGATCAAATTCCCACCAACCTCGATCAACCCAGTTTGAGACCCAGTAACTGCTTGAATGATGGTGTCCCTCACTGTCTGTCCAAGAATCTCTTTCCCAATGCCCTTCATCAACCCAGTATTCCTGCCACCACGGTCGCCAGATACTCCAATCGGCTCTTTCCTTCTCTGCTCTTGTAGGTACAGAAGTTCTGACAAATCCATCGTTTCTGTCATCAGCAACAGGATTTGGTGGTGGATTCTTATTCAAATCAACGATTTTCACGTGGATCGTTGACTTGGACGTGTTACCCGGACCCATTACATTTACTTGAATATCCATTGTCTTTGCCGTTGTAGGCGTGTGCCATTTCACCCATGCAATTTGAGAATCTCCTCTTGGATAAAACACATTTCCTACATTATAGCTTGTCCCTGCAATCGTAAAACTCACTCGAGTCGGATTATCCGGATCCGATTGCCCACCGCTTACAGTAACTGCGGTAATGACATCTGTGTCTACTCTGTATTCATAGTCATATGTGCTTACCACAACTTCTTCAGGTTGTTCCTTGAATCGAACGATACCAAGTCCCAGTGAGGACTTAATATCCGAGTCTGAGGCTGCGGTTGTTCTGCTCCCACTCCATGCCGGGTACCCTAAATCAGATACCTCAAGGAACATAGCCAATGGCAGGTTTTTATGAGTCAGTGAGACCATTCGCCTTCTGAGCAATCCATTAACAGCCTCATCATACATGGCTGCTTCTGTGGCTGTAGTTGCGATCATCACACCTTCAAACTTGTAGTAAGCCATCGGCTCAAGAAGTAGTTTATAGTCGCCATTAACCAAAGTATCGAAATTCATACCTGTTATTGAAGCAATCGAACGAATCACTTGTTCATCTGTAAAATAACTCTTGATGGCTGCAATATTACTCGTTCCATCCGTGCTGATTATCTTGGGTATTGATTGACTTGGTTTTATACAAACATATCCACCCTTTACAGGTGACAATGCCCTGCCGTTGTTATATTGAATTTTACTTACCTTTCCAAAATTATAGATAGAGGAACTTGGTGGTCTATTGGTTATATCTACAGGGTTTGTGACAACAGCATGATCACTGCTTCTAACGACAGTCACTCTCACACCCTCATTGCCAGATGACCACACGTTCGTGCTGGTTCCCTGTCCCATTCCGCCACCACCTGTATCGATATTGCCATCCCCAACAGCGAACACATTCGTTGGAAACAGTAGGCTTATAAGCATGACAATCACCAAAATGATTCTATTCTTCTTAATCATTTGCACTCCTTTCTCCAATGAAAAAAGCACTACATTTCTGCAGTGCTTGCCTGATTTCATTGCTATTTAGTTAATTCATGTTTCCAATTTTGTTGCCATTTTCGTACATATCAGTGCCATTGATTACTTGGTTTGCCCCTCCATCAGGCACACTATCGAACCCAGGTAATCCACCAGAAGTATTCTGAGTGGTTGTTTGTGCAGGTTTTGTCGGTGTTACTGGTTTTTTGTCCTCTTCTTTTGGTGGATCAACCTTTTCGCCACTTGGCTTTTGCGTTGGATCCTTCAGCTGTTCTTCTGTGTAGGTCGGTTTCTCAGGAATATTCGGCTGGATTGTTTGTTCTGTTCCAGTATCATCGCCACCAGTTTCAGCCTTTGGCTGAGGTGTCGTTTCTATGACCGGAATGGTCACTTCTTGCTTCTCTGTCAATCCTGTTTTCGAGCCGTCTACAACCACCTTATCGGTACCATTCATTGGTGCTGTCACCGATGCATCTTTTACCGGATTTGGCTGAAGTCTTGTCCCGATCATAAAAATCAGCACTGCACTTATCAGGATTCCTCCAGCTACTATTAATCGTTTTTTCGTTTTATCATTCATATTTTTCATCAGCATTTGCCTCCTAACTTTACTGATTATCCTTCTTCTTTAAGCCTCACCCTACCACAAGGTTTCTTGATAGTCTACTACAATTTCAAAAATTATCCTTTCTAGAATTTTGGGGTATAACCTGCACTGTTTTTCACTTTGATTCTCATGGCTGGCAGTAGCTTTCCTGCAAATGAGACTGGCACTTCAAGCATGATGGTACTATCTACCTCAAAACGCTGACCGGCAGTATCACTTCTTGCCAGCGGGGCATTACGAATATCCATCTCTAAATCCCAGACTTTAAACTGGGTATTCCCTCCGCTGTCTTGTTTAACATGCTCCTCGCGGTCCTGTTCAAGACCAAGTATCCGATCCAATCGCTCATAAATATCCCCATAATCGATGGACTCCTCAAAGTCCGATGCGATGGGCTGATACCCACCTGAATAGCCTTCACGAACACCGTGGTATACATCATCATAATTGTCACTCACTGTAGAAATGACTGCATCCTGTAGTGCATCACGAACACCTTGAGCGATGATCATTAGCCTGAAATATTCGGATATACCACTGAAAACCATGACCAAGCAAAGCGTCACCGCCACTGCAAGTGGAAAGCCACTCCCTTTGTTGCTGCGTAGAACCTGCCTTACACGCTTCACTTCCAATAGACTTCCCCCTTTCCTGCGGCATCAGCTCGAAGAGTAATAGGAAATGAACCAAATCCGCCAAACAGTCCAAGCTCAACCCGGTACGTCACAGTTACAGTAACTTCTTCATTGAGCTGGATCTTCCCAGTTTTTGACCATGACACGGTTGGCGTGATGCCAGTTCGTTCTCGTAAAAGAACCTCTCGGTTGCTCGTTTCACTTCCGACTCGCCCTGCAATTTCGGCCTCACGAACGAGCTCAGTCGCAAAGGTATCCACCTGCTGCTTCACGATATAGGCCGGGAACACTTTTACTGCAAGGGCAATCATTAGCATGGCACAAAGGACAAGAACGACCACATCCATATACCCCTCGCCCCGGTTATTCTTTAAAATTTGCTTCACACATGAACACCCCCTAAAACATGACTTTGAGTGATCGGAGAATCTCAAACACAATCACTGCGATATAGGTTAATAAGAAGCACATAAGCATAATGAAGCTGAACACTCGAATCTTCGGTGGGATCTTCATGGCCTGTGCTTTCAGCCGTTGGAGTTCTAGCTGTTTCATATCGTGTGCTAGCATTTGAAAATACATCGCACCATCATCTCCACGGAGTACACCGATGAGTCCCCTTGTTAAATCGGAAAGCATCGGTGAGTTGATCCTTGCTTCAAATCTTGTCAGTGCTGCTTCATAGCTGCTTGACCGCATATCGGCTGTCAGTATATCCAGCTCGACTGCAAACTCTTCCCCGGCATTTTTCTTATAGTTCTCAAGCATTCCAAGAACATCTCGGCTTGCCTTCAACTCCTGAGTAATAGTTGCAACAAATCTCGGCAGCTCCGATTCGATCTTCGCTCTTTTAGCGGACAACTTTTCATCCGCTCTTTTGGCTTCCTTGAAGTAAATCAGGACGGCAAGAAACAGAAGAACCGGAGCAAGTAGTGGCAACACCAGAAGGCAGGGAACTATACCGAGGGCAACAAGCCCTGCCTTTACGATGGCAAACGCCATGTATTCCTCCGGTGTTTTATGGATTCCCGCTGCACGGAGGGTGTTCTTCATTCGGTTCTTTTTGTATTCATCCATGGGAACATAGGGTGCCAGCTTCACTGCCCAACCATTCACCATGGCCTCCATGCCTTTGACCCTTTCCTTCCGGCTGCTTGATGCAGACAGCATGGCTTTTCCGGTTGCAAGCCTCGGTAATTTCAATACATCCGAAGCTATGAAGAACAGTCCACTCGCTACCAAAATGATAAATAGGAACATTACAATTGTCATACTGGCTACCTCCTATACTCAATGGGCTGTGTCAGCTTGATAACAAAAGCCCCAGAAATGAAGATTGCAGCAAAACAGATTGTTAAGATGATCTGCCCCTGTGGCGTGTACATCAAGGCGTGGTACCAGTCCTTGTTCAGAAAATAGAGCAGTGGGATATTCCCTACAACTAAAAGCTGCATGGTTATGAATTCTTTCCTTGGCTCAAACACCATATTCTCCAGCTCCCCGTTCACCACTCGCATATCTGAAAGCTTTGATACGATGGGAGTCAAAGTCGTTTTTAGGTTTCTATCAAACTGGCAGGTAATCATCGCATCGCACCATTCCTGAAACACAGCGTTTTCGATCTGTATCCTCATTTCTTCTAAACCCGTTACAATGTCTGGATCAATCATCTTGATTCGATATAGAAATCCCTTGAATACAGACAGAACCGGAGGATTTAGGTAGTCGATATTCTCGTCTACTGCGGTGAGGATGTCCTCGTTTCTCAGATAGGATGTTGTAATAATAGACAGTGCTGTTTCAAGCTCCGCTGCTATATCCTTCTTAAAATGTGTCTGTGTCAGCCTCACATACCAGAACGGAAGCATCATGAACCCTATTCCAAGAACAGGAACAGCAAAGAAATTCCCCATTATGATTGCAATGCCACTTCCGATAGCAAACAATAACATCGAAAGTGCACAGATCATCGGAAACCAAGCATCTCTCCCCGTTAGCTTCAGGATGTTCTGTACTTCCGAAACTTCACGTCTGAGATAAGACATTTTCTTTCGATTAGTCGCTTCCTTTATCTCATCCTTGATACTGCGTGGCTTGTTCATCAAGCTTTTGAAAATGCTATCTGCAAACTCCATCGGGGACAGAGAAAAGAGAATAAAAAAACCTGTGACCATTCCGACACAGGCTACAAGCAATAAACCATTCATACCTTAAATTCCTCCCCTCTTTGCATCTGATGAATCATTTGAATAGGCATACCATTTTCCAGAAGTCTCTTGGCAAGGCTATCGGATATGGCATTTTGCCTTTGGTGCATTCCCTCAATGATAAATTTACCGTTCTCATCGAGCCTGTTTTCTGTAATGACATATTGGAACAGTGCCCGATAATTTCTTGTTCCATCAGGCAGAATCTCACACTCCATGATCTCCATCATGCGCCGCTCTTTGTTTTCAAGCTGCTTGCAGAATACGATGATTGGATAGGCTTCCGTCACATATCCCATCAGCGTTTCATCGGACATATCCACTGCTCTCTTGCAGAGGGAGACCATTCGGCGGTAGGTTGCCTCACAGGAGTTCGCATGGATTGTGGTTAATACTGCGATACCTGTTCGGGCAGCTTCTTGCGCTGCATTGGCTTCAGCCCCTCGCATCTCACCTACAACTGCGATATCTGGATTAAACCGGAGCGCCATGTCCAGCAGGGTGATTTGATCGACTCTTTGCTTCTCATTTTCACTGTCCCGGGTGATGGTATGAATAACAGAGTTTACAGGTCTTCCGTCTTCATATCGGATTAAATCAAGCTCACGGGACCCGTTTTCAATGGTATAAATGCGCTTATTATTTGGGATCGTCGTGAGTAGCCACCCCAGTACTGTCGTCTTACCAGAGCTGGTTGCACCTGCAACGCAAACAGAAATGCCATAGCGTATCAATCGAGAGAGAAATTCCAACATTTCATCTGTAGCTGTACCGCTTCTAACGAAGTCCTCTTTCTTCATACTCTGTGGATTTACAATACGAATGGAGGCTGAAATACCAATGTCTTCATCCACCAATGGCGTTTTTAGTACAGCAATACGGATGTTCTTTGACAAGTGCCCCAGCACAGCAGGGCTGGCATTATCCAGAACCATTCCTGAAACATGAAGCATTCTTCGAATGACATTAATCGCATGCTCCGGGGAGTCAAAGGACTCTGCCAGCTTAACGTTACGGCCATCGGAATACTGCACTTCGATGTCCTGCCATGAGTTGATATCAATTTCTTCAATCCCTTTTCCAAAGATGTACTTGGTCAGAAAGCCGTACTCAGCCATTTCAGTATAGAGCGCATCAATCAATGCTTGCCCTTCAAGACCTTTGACAGCAATCCTTTCATCCATGACATACTTGCCAATGTACCGTTTCATCTGCTCTTTAGCATCTTCTAAATCCTGATTGGTAATCAGCGAGGAGTAATTGCTTGAGATGTATTCTTGCACCTCTTTTAGGACTGTTTGAAAATCCTTTTTCTCAGCTTCAGGAGCAAAAAATAAGGAGTGGGTACGGTTTTCAGTTCCCAGCTCCTTGGCATGTTTTGTTTTAGCAGAGGTGTTCGTCAGCTCTTCCATTCGCTTGTTAACTTCTGGCGCTGGCAGTGGATCACGCACATCTTCTGCTTGATCCGCACCCAGGGAAAGTTGATTAAGTGCAACTTTTTGTTCAATATCCTCTTCTTGAAACACAGAATAAGCTCTCCTACTTCCTAGCATCCGAACACCTCCTTTGCAATCTTTTCAATTTCCTTACGAAATGGTCGGCTATTTTTTAGCGTCATATCGGCTAGCAGATTGCCCGACAGATACTGTTCCTCTAATTCCTCTGAATAGGGTAGCTGAAAAGAGACACTCCCCATTGCACCAGCCATATGATCAACACTGTGATTGGGTTTGACATTGGATGCCACCTTATATTGCTTATCCGTATCCCACTTGCTGTTCTGGAGCAGTTGCAGCTGGCTGGACAGATAGCTGATTGATTTTAAATCACAGTTTGCAAGCCTCAGAGCACTGTCACATTCCAGTAGCGATACCGCAGATAGAATGTCGTTGGCGATATAACTGCCGCAATCAATGATGACGAATGGAGCGATTTTTCGAAGTGCTTCGATGAGCTCCTGCGCCTGAACCTTGGAGTAAGAGGCATAGGTATATTCATTTTCGCCCTTCAGCATACCAATCATCGTTAGGTAGGCCATTTTCTTATGGGTAATCATGTTATACTTCACCAGCGGTTCGGTGACATGGGTCGCTGAGAGGATGCTGCCAAGGGATTTCTCACACTCCAGCTCGGAAGGTGAGCAGATGCATGGAAGCATGGGTGCTGTCATATCACACAGCACGAGCACAACATTTTTCTTTTTATCTGCCAGATGCTTGGCCAGCTTGACCGCAACGGTCGTCTTCCCGGATCCAGGACTCCCCCAGACAGCAAGAACACCACCATGGAAGACCTCGTCCTCTTTCTTTTCAGCAGGCTCTCTGCTAAAAATTGTGTTCTTCTTAAAGCTTATCATCTGATTCCTCCCCACCGCCTGTGATTGTATTGCTTGGAGCTGCTGTCGTAGCTCGATCAACGGATTCTTTAGTTCCATCTGTCGACTGATTTGAAGTCGTCTGTTGTTTTGGATAAAGCTGATCAAGAACCTTTGATTGCATCTCCAAGAACTTTTTCACGTTGCTCTCCTCGCCCCTATAAACTAAAGAAAGATGGGTCTTCCCATCCGACTCAAGGCTTGCTAATAGGTTTCCTTGCTCCGGTGTAACCAGCAATGTCACGGTTGACGGCAATTCCTTTTCATCTTTACTGGTTTCCTGCTCCCCGGTATTGGCATCGTAACCATTGGATGCCGTTACAGAGATGACCTCCACATATTTCAGTTCCGGTGGAATGACCGTTGCACCTTGTTTTTTATAATCCGGTGCGATCACAGAGACAATGTCTCCGCTTTGGAGCTTACCTGAAAGCCCGTTTGAAAAGCTTTTAATGGTAATAGAAATCGCCTGCTTACTCCCATCAAGGTGATATAAGTAGGCATTTTCAGCTGATGGTGTTTTGGACACCTTGGTGTTTAAGATGTAATCCCCAATTGAAAGATCTGCTAGAGCATAGGTTCCAACCGCATTCTCCTTTGTGCGAATCACATTTTCGGGCAGATTATATCCACCAACCTCCACAGTCTTGACCTTATCCTGTGTGATGACTTCACCGACTTTAATCTCCTTAGTCACACGTACAATTTCTGTCTTCTGGCTGATTCCTTTATTGAAAAGTGGAGTCAACCCAAAGCAAATAAGCAATGATAGCACGATGCAGAGCACTCCAACCACCATTCTGTTTTTAAATAGATTCATAACGTACCTCCGTCTTCATTTTTTGTAGATTTTTTAGCCCATCACCATTTCCGGGACATCAAGCAGTTTCAGTTTCCCATCATCAAGGAGCTCATTGATTTCTCCTTCTGTATATATGAGCACCTCCGCATTTTCATCACTCTCTGGGGCAAGTACCATTGAGCCTGACCACTTTCCTACAAATTCATAGGATTCATTGTCATGGCTCGTTTCAAATCTTTGTCCCTTCTCAAACATCGTCACAGCTCCCTTCATAAAAAATAGGCACACACGAACCCGAACATAAGGAATGGAGCCAAAGGGTACGCCTTTGGCTCTGCTCCTATGTCCTTCTTTTTAAAGAGTAAAATTCGGATTCCATGTATTACAACCACTGCAGCAAGACCAATTGTCATGCCAAACATGGTTTCCCAAAACCCAAGGACGAGACCTACTGCAGCCATCAGTTTAATATCACCGCCTCCGATACCTGACGGACTTATCATTGCAGCAATAAAAAACGGCAGTGCTGCTAAAATCCCAAAGACACTCACAGCTTTGAAATCAAGGAGAGATATGAGCACCATCGCTACACACAGAATGCCAGGGATCTCTCTTTTCTTGATATCTGTATAGGCTGCAATGCCAAGTAAACTAAAAAACAGCACCGCCTGTAGGATGCTGTTAACCTGCATAGTTGAACATATTTCGGATTCTTTGAACCAATGTCGGCATAACCACATCACCAAACAGTGCGTAGAGACCGGCAAGAAGAAGTGCACCCAGCACTACTGCAATCAGAATCTTCACTGCCGTATCGATATAGCCCTCACCCTTATTGTTGCTTACGGCCAGCCTTGCTTTGATAGCTTGCTTCACTACAAATTCATTTGCTCTTTTCATCATCTTTTTCATCTAATCATTCCTCATTCTTTCTTTGAATTTTGATTTACAGTGTCATTGTTTGTGCTTGCTCCTGCTCTTTTTCAGCAGGATGTTCTTGCTTTTGGCTTTGTGTCAAAGCCTGTTCATAGGCACCCATCACCGCTTGATCGAATTCCTTTCTGGCTTCTGATGTACAGGGGAAGCAGATATCCTTGTACTCACCATTTCCGGCTTTAAAGCTCGGCATCGATACAAAGAGCCCTTTGGACCCTTCCATCAATTTGATGCCCCTGATGGCAAAGGCATCATTGATATTTACCGTAGCTGTTGCCCGGAGTGTTCCCTCCGGGCGAATGCTCTGAATCTTCACGTCATAATGAAGACCTGAACCTTCTTTCTTCTGGGTGTTACTTGTTTTCGCCATTCTTCATCGCTCCTTTCTTAGGACGCACTTCCATAGTTGAACATGTCTCTGATTCTCTGTGTAAGCGTAGGCATGACTACATCGCCAAACAGTGCATAAAGACCAGCGAGGAGAAGTGCTCCCAGTACCACAGCAATCAGTATTTTGACTGCCGTATCAATATAGCCCTCTCCTTTGTTGTTGCTCACCGCCAGTTTCATTTTGATTGCCTGTCTTGTTACAAAGTCATTTGCCTTTTTCATAAAATTCTTCATCAATCGTTCCTCCATTATTAGTTTTTACATGCTCATGGTTATCCCATGTTCCTGTTCATGGTTACTGAATTCAATATCCTTAAAGCCCATCCGATCCACATAGTGAAAAGCACTGCCACTGTCATCATAGAGTTCCACCACATCAGAGATTGAAAGAGAATGCCCCTTAAATCCTACGGGATGATCCATATTAAACTTTGAGTAGATTGCCTCCAAATCATTGGTATCAAGCTCTCCATCATAGACTGCTTCATAGTTTTTGATGCAGGGTTCGCCGTAGATGTTTTGGATTTCATCATAGGATCTGAACCGAAGTTCAAAGTCCGAGTCAGGCTTTAACTGCCAGATGCGAACATTTTTTAGAGGAACCCTCCCTTCTGAGTTCTCAGTCAATTGCTCTCCTTTTGACAGTCGTTCAAATACACCATCTTTCCATAGTGCTTCAAGATTCCTATCCGCAAGCCATTCTTCAAACTCCTTGCTTTGAAACATCTTGTCCACGGTTGCCTTGTCTTCCTTCAGGTAACCAGCCGGATTGCCATAGTACACAATACAGCCGTTCTTAAATTCAATGCCGCTCATTTACATCACCTCCCATCACCACGCTTTCATTTGTTCTTGAAAGCAAAACCAGCCTATTCCGGCTTGCCATAGATGATTGACTCAGTCATCAAACATCCATTAAGTCCTGTAAGGCACACTCCCATTGCTTTCAGAATTTGAAGTGTATCGTCTGAAACATCTGTAAGGTCATGCTTATACTCAGCTTCAATGACGGTCACCTCGCCACTTCCTTCATCGGTATAGGCGCAGAGCTTGGCGTCTTTAGAGATACCGGCATCCTCAAGGATAAATTCAGGAAGCTTGATGCCAACCGCCTCCATTGTTTCAGCCTGACATCCATGACCGCTGCAAACACCTACAGCACTGACAAGGTTAAAATACAAAGCATCGATCACATCCTCTAGTCCTTCAATAGTTTTGATAACTTCCATTGTCGTCATCTGAGATTTCATCAGCACCAGTCCATTTTGAATCACCGTTGCTTCAAGCAATCCGACCTCGCCGACCTTCTTTTCTGTTGCTTCTGTGATTGGCAGACACAAGAAGCCTTTGACCTTTTCTTTCATCTCTTTCATAGGGTATCTTCCTCCTTCACTAATCCGTTGTTGATATCAAATAGATTCATTTGCCCTGAGCCCTCTCGTTCTCGTTCATGCATGTCATAGTTAGCAATGAGGATTTCAGGGAATTGAGCACCACCGTCGTACCTTTGCTTGATGTTATTGATTCGGGTGTAGCTTTCGATGTTAATGCCAGGCACATCATAAAGGCTTCGGATAAATTCACAGTCGTTATACGAAAGCAGGAATTTTCCTTCAATGGACAGCAGGGCATCCCTGAGCCGAATGTGATCTTCCTTTTGGAAGCCTTCCTCTCCAACATTCTTGTAGTACTTCTCCGTATCGAAATAAGGTGGATCCAAATAAAAAAAGCTGACCGGGCGATCATATTGCCGAATCAGCTTTTCAAAATCCTTATTTTCGATGACCACCTTTGCAAGCCTTCGATGGGCTTGCTCGATGATTGGGAAGTTGCTTCTTATATCATGGGGCTGGCTACCGAAGCTGGTGAGCCCGGAAGCATAACTGTATCGTATCAACTGATAAAAATATGCAGCTTGCTTCACGTCATCCTCAACTTGTTCTGTGTCCAGTATGGATCGCACTCTTTCAAATTCTTCTCTGGAATTCAATACATACTTGAGTTCCTTTTGAAGTTCCTCATACTTATCCCTGACACATCGGTATAGGTTGACGAGAAGACTATTGAAGTCATTGTACACTTCAAAATCATTGCCGGGTGGTTTATGGAAAAGCACCCACCCCCCACCGCCAAACACTTCAATATACCTTTCATAATAGAGCGGAAAGAGTGAAACAATCAGTTCCCTCATGGATTTCTTTCCGCCAATCCAACTCATAAAACTATTAATACATCATCCCTCCTTCACGCACACAAACCAGATTTGAAGCTGCTTGTTACTGTTCGAATCTGGAAAGAGGGACAGTGACCTGACAAGTCCATCCTTGGCTTCAGCAATTTTTTCTATGCGACTGTTTAGTTGCCTGATGCTTCCCAAAACTTCATTTCTATTCGCAGCATAATAATAACCGCCGTCATCACTGCAAATCGGGTGTCCTTCGCACCTCAGTGCGTTGACTATGTCTCTGATTTTCCGACCGCTCATTTGAAATTTCATTTCCAAGCACTTACTTTGTACAGCCTTCCCTTCTCCTGTGTGACTTCTTTTCAAATACCTTAAAAACTTTTCATTGATGTTTACATGTTCCACCTCCTCGCCTCCTTTTCTGGTGGGATGAGCTTTTTAAGCAATAAAAAAAGACCGGAAGAGTCACTGCGCTTAGCAGCAATTCAACCGGCCTTATACGGATTCTGGACATAAAAAATGTACGGATTGAATTCCGCACACCGATGTCTTCTACTATTCAATTTACTTACTCGTTTTGATTCTATCTTTTTTACATGCCCATCCCTCCCATAGTTTGTTCTTGATCATTTTCCATGACCTCTTCTTGAGACTCTGGAATCACTCTGAACTGATCCTCGCCCGGAACTATTCCGAGCGTCCTGCCGTTGTCCCATCGCATATGCAAGGTACCCACATCATCCACACTATCAACTGTTCCCTGCGCCCCCGGCTTAATCGGACCATAGGAATCATCCATATGGATTAGCTCGATCCGTGTTCCAACGGGATACTGCTCTTTGATTTTCTCAACTTGCTTTTGTGAAAGAAATCCTTTCATTTCAATACCTCCATTTCTTTTTCATGGCATAAAAAAAGAGCTACTCAATCTACTTTTATAGAAAGGTAACTCTTGTCAGCAGTTTACTTGAAGCATTGCCGCTCCATATTTTGCAATCAATATGGAATTGATAATCCCTTTAAAGGCTTGCTCCCCGATTAGATGCTTGTCTGAAATCTCATTCAGCTTGATGTACTCCTTGGCAAGTTGAATTGTTTTCGACATTTGATAAATAGCATAGCCATCGGTATTGATGCCGTTTAGATGCACATTCTTGAAATCAAAGCTGTCTAAGTAGATGTGATCCTTTGCCGCACACCACAAGTTATCATCTGCAGTCAGTAAAAATAGTGTCGCCAGATAGGCTGAGCTTCGATTTTCAATCGCTTCACTTTGAATTCGGCAGACCGTTTGGAATCTTGAACGATGCTTAGGACTTAAGAAGAGTTCTCCATCGTGGCTCCTGATTAAATCGCCAAGCCGTACATTTAGATGATGAGATTCGCATTTTTCGAAGCAACTGCAGACAATCTCTTCATAATTAATGTAGCCTCCGGCAATTTGATTGGTGAAGCTACGGGATCCATTCGAACTACAATACGCCGTGATATGTTCATAGTCTCTTTCAAATCCACTTGGCACTTCTTCATTTCTTATTCTCTGCACAACAATCACCCCACTTCTTCTTGGTAAAAAATTCGGTACAAGCATCATTAGCTGTTCAAGTTCCTGAAGCTCTGAGCCATACATAAAAAATTTCGACATCTTCCTTTTCCTCTCTTTCTGATTTAGGTATAAAAACCTGCTAAGAAAAATCAAGAGTTATCTTTGATTTCTTGCAGGTTTTTCTTTGCTTTGGACTTCTGCTATTTTTTCGCACGACAAAAAGACTCGATTCATTCAGCCAGTCTTGCTTACGAAGCTTGATTTTACTGGTATACTTCTTTTACTCGTGCATAATAGATCCGTAAAAATTTATTGAGCCCTGCAATCTTTGAAACCTTTTTTGATTTGCCCTCAGATTCTTTTTTTAGGATATACCAATAAACCGCGCTATCTTCAGGGGCATTGTGTGTCTTTAAAACCCTCATTACTTCATATCCTATCTTTCTTAGCGTTGAGGATCCTCGCTTGCTGATTTTACGGTTTGTTCCGATAAACTGCCCTGATTGATACGGCGGCGCATCAATTCCAGCATATGCTATAAGTGCCTTGCTGCTGTGAAATCTTCGGATATCGCCTATTTCTGCAATTAGTTTTGGGGCGAGTATATCTCCAACACCGCCCATTGCTCTTACAACGGGGTATTCTGGCAGCTTCTTGGCGAGTTCTTGCATTCGTGTTAAAATAGTCTTTAAAGTTGTATTGATTTGCCTCAATACACTTACTGACTGCTGAATCATAATCTGTGTTGATTCCATTTCGGCACGCAACGTAGGGATACCATCTTGTGCCAGGGAATAAATCTTGACGGCTTTATTCTGGCTTTGGTGGTATCCTTTTGTTTTTGCCCATGTTTTATAGCTTTCGGTAAATTCTTCTAATGATAATTTTGTGATGTTATCAAAATGCCAGTACGCTTCAACAAAGTCTGATAGTTTATCTTTTTCGGTTGAATCTTGCCATCCTTTCAGCAGATTTTTAATGCCTGGCATTGTATAATCCAACAAATGTGTCAGCGACTGCACGCTTTCTATTCTCATGCACATGTAATGCGAATATTGCCTTCCCAATATTTTTAGTTCTTGATAAAGGCCTTCCGCTATTTCATAATCTTTAAGTCTAAACCAGTGATCGATACCATAGTTTGCAATTGCAATGGAATCCTTTTTATCTGTTTTCACAGACCTCAACCCTTGGCTCCTGTACTGCTTCATCTCAAATGGATTTATCACAGACACGAATAGCCCTCGATCCTGCAAATAACTGAGAACCGGAAGATGGTAGATGCCTGTTGCCTCTATTACAATCTTGACATCCTCATTAAGCCTCAACAGCATAGCTGATAGCTCTGATAAATCCTTCTCCGTATGATTTATCTCAAAAGGCGAGCAAACCACTTCACCATAAGGTTTCAATACACACACAGTACTTTTCTCTTTTGAGATATCAATGCCAACACTAATCACGGATGCTTTTCCTCCTCGATCTAAATTTGTTGTAA
The DNA here is from genome assembly GCF_000144625.1 of [Clostridium] saccharolyticum WM1. NCBI lineage: Bacteria > Bacillati > Bacillota > Clostridia > Lachnospirales > Lachnospiraceae > Lacrimispora > Lacrimispora saccharolytica. The sequence continues at coordinate 3,075,448 of NC_014376.1, forward strand.
TTGTTACCATCCGCACTTATTACAATTCATTTTAGTTCGTTACACGAAAGCTCAAAAGAGTTTCAACCTGCCTAATCGAATGCTTATAATAAGGGGTGGCTGACGGTTTTTATGACGGATGCTTGATCCAAAAAGCGGCACGCCAGACCAATTACTCCCTTTATTATAAAAAATAAGTGCAAATGTTTCAGCACTAATGATGTGCTTAACACTTACACTTTTATGGTACTAAAAACGGCAAGTCTCTAGATCGTTATTTCGACCTAAACACTTGCCGTATTGTTTTAATAGATTTTGAAATAATAAGGTAAATTAAGGATTATACTATTTCAGAATTTCCATCAACTTCGAATCCTTCTGTTCACTACTACTGATTGGAACATTAACATTAATAGCCCTATAGAATTGAGGAGTTACATCGCTTAACCATAGACATCTATTTGCAGTAAAACAAGTTGCTAAAGAGTGCTCAGAATATTGCTCAAGCAACCTGTCAATAAGATTCCTATTCTCATTCTCAAAACCACCTACAATGCCTTTAATCTCTTTATTCATTTCCATAACGCTAGCATATTCATAATCTCTAACCTTATCAGATAAACAATTATAGACATCAATAAAAATCAAACCATAACTCCCACTGGTTACTGACTCCGCTAATTGCTTTCCTGCTTTTCTAAAATTTTCTTCAAGTGCCTTCAAGGATTTGATTCTTTTGCACTCAATAAAAATAACATCATCTTTCCTTTTTGCAAACACATCTGTCGTTCGATCAAAGTCAATTGTATACCCTAATGATTTAAAATACGCAGCTACTGTCAACTCATATAAAAAATCCCTCGCTTGATCACTTTTCATTGTTTTGTCATAGAAATCATGTCCATTAACTATTTGTTTTAGCCTATTATTGAAGCCAACACTATTCTCCGTTTTAAAAGCTTCATATATTAGCACAATTTCAATGCACTCTTGTACAGCTGCATTTAACCTAGCAAATTTTGATTCAAGGTCATTCAATGAATTATTCTCTTTATAGAAATCATCAATATGCATTTTATATCTAGAATATCTTGAGCATTGCGCTCTAAATCCTTTTTCAGAAAGCCATTCAATTACATCAGGTAACTGGTCCATGAACCGTGATGAATGTGTTTTTTCATATTTTAATTTATTGATATCACTCACCCCAACAATTCAATTCTTATAGCTAATATCTTCGTTAACGAGCTTTGTTCTGCCATGTCATCTATATTTTAGCCCTTTTTTAGGGGTCAAAAAACGTCATTTTTCCGTCTGTTTTTTGCCCCAAAATCCGCTTCAAACCACTATATGTTGTGGTCAACCTCTACTTTTTATCGCCAGAACCACTACGCGTCATCAGAATTATCGCTTCTACGTGTGACGTAGCAGGAAACATATCCACCCCCCATCCCATCTTCGCCTCATACCCTTTTTTCCTAAAATACCCTAAATCCCTGGCCAGTGTCTCTGGCCCACAGGATACGTAAATCACCTTTTCCGGCCTGATTTTTGCTACAGAATCTATAAACTCTTCCGTGCTTCCACTTCTGGGGGGATCCATAAACACTACATCCACATGCTCTCCGATCTCTGCCATATTCATCATAAATTTCCCTGCATCATTGCAAAAAAATCTGATATTCTTAATCCCGTTAATCTTTGCATTCTCCACGGCATCCTTCACTGCATCTCTGTTCAGTTCAACCCCAATTACTTCGTTTGCATATTTACTGGCAACAATCCCTATGGTTCCAATGCCGCAATACGCATCAATCACCCGCTCCTTTCCAGTAAGACCGGCAGCCTCAATAGCCTTCTGATAGAGAACCTCCGTCTGCACTGGATTTACCTGGTAAAAAGATTTAGAAGAAATACGGAATCGGCATCCGCAGAGAATATCTTCAATATACCCCTTTCCAAACAGCACATGCTCCTTATCTCCCAACACCATGCTTGTTTCCCGGTCATTTACATTCTGTATAATTGTAGTGATTTCCGGATGCTTTTCCCGAAGTGCTTTTACAAAATTATTCTTAGAGGGAAACACCGGTGATGAAGTTACCAGAACTACCATAACCTCACCCGTAGTAAACCCTCTTCGTATCAGTACATGACGTAATAAACCATAGCCGGTGTCCTCATCATAGGTTCGTATCTTAAAGGACTTCAACATACCTCGTATTGTACCGATTATCTCATCTGCCTTCTGATCCTCGATCATACAGCTTTCCACTGGAACAACCCGATGGGAATTTGCCTCATATACACCGGAAATGGGATTGCCCTTTCTGTCATGATCAAATACCGCATGAACCTTATTGCGGTAATGATAAGGATTGTCCATGCCAATAATAGGAGCGACACGGCAAAAGGGCTTAAGCAACTCTTCCAGATTCTTTTGCTTTTGTTCCAGTTGTTTCTTATAGGGCATATCCAATAACTGACAGCCTCCGCACTTTTGGAATACCGGGCATTTGGATGAGGTTTTTCCTTTTTCTCCACCTTCTTTATGAGACATGATCCCCTTATGTCCCCCAGTTTTGCCATATTTGCTGTTTATACTTCCATTGTTAACATTCTTACTATTGCTGTTAGCATTTTTGCCATCCCAATTGTATTTTCTTCTACCAGCGCTTCCGCCATTGCCATCCTTGATGCTATTTCTGTATTCAGTGTTGCTGCCATTACTATCCTTGTTGCCATACCTGACTCCGGTGTTGCTGCCCTTGCCATCTCTGCCTCCAGGACTGCTGCCCCTGCCATCGCTGTTTCCATACCTGACTCCTATGTTACCGCCTTTGCCATCTCTGCCTTTAGGACTGCTGCCCCTACCATCGCTGTTTCCATACCTACTGCCCAAAATGCCGTTCCTACCTCCGCTGCTTTCACTCTTATCGCCATTGTTACCGCCATAGTGCCCGCCCCTGTTATTGCTGCCCACATTGTCACTTCTACGCTTACTGCCGTCCTTTCCCTTTAGTCCCCCTATCTTCCCATTGTCACTGCCTTTTACCATACTGTCATTCCTGAATTTTACTTTTTTCAGTCTGTTATCTATCATATATAAAATCTACCTTTCCATTATTGAGTCTCTTTATAGGATAAGCTCGCCCTAAAGTATAAGTTCAGCCTAAATATTATCTCTTCTTAAATATCATCTCTTCCCATATATTACTCTTCCCATATATTACTCTTCCCAAATATTATCTCTTCCCATATATTACTCTTCCCATATATCATCTCTTCCCATATATTATCTCTTCCCATATATTATCTCTTCCCATATATCATCTCTTCCCAAATATTATCTCTTCCTTAAATATAACTCTTTTAAATACTATCCTTTTCTAAATACTATCTTTTCTTAAATATTATCTCTTCCAAATACAACTCTTTTTAAATATTATCTATTTCTAAATTGACCCCAATTTTTATCTCCTTCTAATTAGTATCCCTTCTAAAAAAAATTTCTTCCTATATAATCTCTTTTTCTTTTTATTTCTCCCCAATTCTCCCAATCCAATCCGTTTACCCAATAAATCCCGGTCTATTAAAGGCCAAAGGTATCTCCGCATCTGTTTTCCAGCGGTCCATTGCTCACTCTGTTTATCACAGCTATTATAATACATCTCCACCTCCAAAACCACCAAAATACCTCCATACATAAAAAATACTTGTATTATTTCGTCTCCCAGTTATAATAGATCATAAAAAGACATAAGGAAGTGAAACACATGACCCATACATCCCCGACCTTTTACCTGGATGAAACCCTGTATGACGGACGGCCCAGTGACGTAGCTGGACGCCTTCCCAAAGAAATCCGTACTTATGACCTTCTGGATAACTTAAACGTATCCTATCAGCGGGTAGACCATTCCCCTCTCCCCACCATAGAGGCCTGTCAGGAAGTTGATGCACTGTTAAAAATAGATATCTGCAAGAATCTTTTTCTCCGAAATGCCCAAAAAACCAGTTTCTATCTTCTCTTGCTGCCGGGCAGGAAAAAGTTTCGTACTGCTGCCCTTACCAAGCAAATCGGTTCTTCCAGGCTTTCCTTTGCTGAAGCGGAATACATGGCCCAATTCCTGGATATCACCCCTGGCTCGGTTTCAGTCCTGGGACTTATGAATGATAAAGACCGCCGGGTCAGGCTGCTGATTGATAAAGATGTGCTTTCCAATGAATACTTTGGCTGCCATCCCTGTATTAATACCTCCAGCCTGAAGTTTAAAACCGCGGATCTTCTGGACAAAATCCTCCCGGCTATTCCTTGTGAATACACACTGGTGGACTTGCCTTCCGGCCAAGAATAATTACGATTCTATCTGTAGCTTTTCGCTAAATAAAAACAGGGCAGGATCCAAATCTCCTGCCCCAATTAATTCCTTTCTCGTTCCTTTCGAATCAACTGTCTTAATCCAAACTCCCTCACTCCTCATTAAAAAGTGCAATCCTGTTCTTTCCAGCCTGTTTTGCCTGATACATGGCCCGATCCGCCCTGGAAAATAGCTTTTGATAATTCTCCCCACGTTTACCGGTTGTGGGAACGATTCCAATGCTGATAGAAAGATGCCCCTGTTCTTCCGGTATGATATCTTCAATCTTATCCAGCAAATTCTCCGCCCTTTCCCGGACGTTCCCCTCTTCCGTGAAAACAACAAACTCATCGCCGCCTACCCTTCCCACCAGATCCGGTTCCGGATAAATATCGCAAAGTATTCCGCCTACCTGCATCAGGATCCGGTCCCCGGCCAGATGGCCGAAACAGTCATTGATTTCTTTAAAATTATCAATATCAATCATGCAAAGCCAGCCCCAGCCGCCGTCCTTTATTTTTTTTTCTACCCGGTATTCAAAGGCTGTTTTGTTATATAAACCGGTGAGGCCATCCTTTATAGATTGAAGCAAAAGCTGCTCCTCCCTGGCCTTCAGCCCGGTAATATCCTGAAGTTTTCCAATAAGTTTAAGGGGACTTCCTGTCTCATCCTCCCATTGAGCCGTTAGCCTGCAACTGCACCAGTGGTATGGTTCACCTCTTTTTCCAAGACAGATTTCAAAGGATCGGATCTCTCCGTCTTTGGGCGCATTGTCCCTATGCTTTGCAAGAATCCGGCCAAAAGTCCTAAAATCGATCTGTCCACTGGCATTTGGTGACAGATATAGCCTCCCATCTTTATAATAATACTCAAATAAAACCGTATCTTTAAAAAGACTTATGTTTCTGTACATTTGCTCCGTCTCACTAAAACGGAAGAACTCATGCTCGTATACTGTATTCCGTTCCTCGAACCGCCTTCCTGAATTTCCTGTCATGATCCTTCCCCCTGTACCTGCTGGAATCCTTCATTCCGCATCTTTTCCATTCGTATATGGTATATGATAACGCTTTTTATCCGTATATGCAACCAATTTTTCAACCATTATTACGCATATAATACGTAGCATCCGCAAAGAATATCCTTTATGATTAACCAAGAGGTGATAATGTTGGATGAACAGTTTGTCAGGAATCGGATCACGGAGCTTCGGCTGAAAAAAGATATCTCCGAATATCAAATGAGCCTGGATCTTGGAAAAAACAAGAGCTATATCCAGGGAATTTCTTCAGGACGTTCCATGCCATCTATGAAACAATTTTTTGAAATCTGCGATTATCTTGAAATTACTCCCATAGAATTTTTTAATACGGAAAAAAAAGAACAGCCTCTTCTAAGGGAGGCCGCTGCGCTAATGAAAGACTTAACCAAAGAAGATTTGGAAGCGGTTTTCCCCATATTGCTGCGGCTCAAAGCAAGTGCGGACAATCAAAAACAGGCAGAACCGTAATCTCGGTCCTGCCTGTTTTACCGGTTAAATTGCTCTGGTACTCTCTTTCAGCCACATCCCTTCCTCGTCTGTCAGATACGGAGAAAGTGCTTCATAAACAGCTTTATGATAATCATTTAACAATTCCACATCCCGCCCTGTCATAAGGGATTGATCAATGGCTTCCAGATCAATGGGAACCATAGTCAGATATTCAAATTCCATAAACTGCCCATACTCATTCTTTTCCGCCTTTTTACACACGATCAGATTTTCAGTTCGAACACCGTGACTTCCCTCAATATATACTCCAGGTTCATCGGAAGTAATCATGCCTTCCTCCAAAATACAGTTATCCTGGCGCTCCTGTACCATTCGCCACCGAAACCCATTGGGACGCTCATGGACGTTCAACAGATACCCTACTCCATGACCGGTTCCATGATCAAAATTAATTCCCCGGCTCCAGAAGGGTTCTCTTGCCACATAATCCAGGGTCAGCCCTCTGCATCCATATAGGAATTTCACCGCTCCCAGACGCAGCATGCTGATGACGGTAAGAGTAAAATGCTCTCTCTCCTCCTTTGTCAGCGGTCCTACTGCAATGGTCCTCGTTACATCAGTGGTCCCTTCGTAATACTGTCCGCCTGAATCTACCAGATAAAGTCCCTTAGGCTCTATCTTCCCATTGCTTTCCTCAGTGGCTTTATAATGACACATAGCTGCATTGGCCCCATAAGCGGATATGGTATCAAAGCTTAGTCCTAAATTACCCTCCTGCTTGGAACGCAGATCATCTAAATACTCCTGGGCACTGACCTCTGTAATAGTTTCCTTCCCCACATTCTTCTTCAGCCAGCAAATAAATTTTACCATGGCTATTCCATCCTTAATGTGGGCTTTTTTCATATTTTCTACTTCCACCGGGTTTTTCATAGCCTTTGAAAGAACAGTAGGGTTCATTTTATCAATGATCCGGTTGGAGCTGTCAAGATTTTTTACAATGGCATAATTGGTCCTGGCCGTTTCCAAAAGAACCTTCTGATCCCTTAACTGCTGTACTGCCGTATAAATGTCATTGTAGGGGCATACCGTTACGGAAAGTTCCTTAAAATAGGCTTTCAAATCATCCTTTAAAACCGTTTCATTGACGAAGAGATAGAAACGGTCCAAAGTGATCATGGCATAGGAAAGGACTACAGGATTGCATACCACATCATTTCCCCGGATGTTTAGAAGCCAGGCAATGTCATCCAGGCTAGTGAGGATATGAATGGTGGCCTTTTCTTTTTTCATCTGGCTTCTCAATTCTTCTATTTTCTGAGCAGATGACTTTCCTCCATACTTCTCCTCCAGGATCCAGGCCGGCTCCGCAGACAGATGGGGCCGTTCCTTCCATATTATATCCACCAGATCTTCCTTATAGGCCAGAGTCACTTTCTTTTCTGCCAGAAGCATTTCCAAATCCTTTCCCAGCTGACAGTTTACCACCCGTCCGTCAAATCCCAGGCAGCCGCCTTCGGGAAGAACCTGATCTAAATATTCTGAAATTTCCGGAACCCCCGGTTGTCCCATTTTCTGCAGGGTGATTCCGCTTCCGTCAAGCTGTCTCCCGGCTTGTACAAAATAGCGGCCATCAGTCCACAGACAGGCCTCGTCTCTGGTGATCACAGCCGTACCTGCTGATCCGCTGAATCCGGTCATAAATTCTCTGCACTTAAAATATTCTCCTACATACTCAGATTCATGAAAATCTGAGGTTGGAATCATATAAGCATCCATATGATGCTCTGCCATTAAATTTCTTAATTGTTCCAGTCTTTCCTGAATCATTGTTTTGTCTCTCCTTTGGTTTCAAAATAATTCTCTATGGCCGCCCCGATCCCCTCGCTGTAGGTGGGATGGGCCCGCATGGCCAGCATTAACTGTTCCGCGGTCAGCCCGTTTGCAATGGCCGTTGCCATCTCACTGATCATATCCGTTGCTCGGGGGCATACGATCTGTGCCCCAACCAGTGTACCGGAATATTCCTCAAACACAAGATGGATAAACCCGTTCTGCTCTCTGGTTATAATGGATTTGCCGTTTCCGCTCATAGAATAACGGCCGCAGCTCACCTTCATGCTGCAGGCCCTGGCAGCCTCCCTGGTAAGTCCTACAGAAGCGATTTCAGGTTCCGTGTAAATGCAGCTTGGCACCACTGGCAGCTTGACAAACATGCCGTTGGGAACCACGGAAAGCCGGATGGTGTGTCCAACTCCCCCTATCTTTTCTACCACATAGGTTCCCTGTGCTGCCGCCACATGAGCCAGCTTGGTATGAGCCGCCACATCACCGATGGCATAAATCCCTGGTTCACTGGTTCTGAATTCTGAATCCACCTTTAAATGGCCATGTTCCATCTTAAGATCTACATCCTGTCCCATCAGTCCTTCCAGACAGGGTGCGCGCCCTGCCGCCATGAGAACCTGTCCCGAACGGACAGTCTGTTCCTCTCCATTCACTTCAAATACGCATACCAGTCCCTGATTGGATTCCTCCCGGATCTCCTTAACCTTTGCCTTGCAATGGATTGTGATTCCTTTTCTTCTAAGTTCCTCTTCCAGAGCCTGTGAAACCTCGGAATCCATTGGTCCCAATAAGTGAGCCTCACTTTCCAGTATGGTCACATGGGAACAGAGGGCGCTGAATATGGTGGCAAATTCTACCCCGATCACCCCGCCTCCGATGATGGTAAGCCGGTCGTAATTCCATGTGTCAGAAGCCAAAAGCCGGTCACTGGTCAGTACTCCCGGAAGATCTTCTCCTGGGATTTTTAACATTACCGGCCTGGCTCCGGTAGCAATGATGATATGATCTGCTTCATAATAATCCTTGCCTCCGGGGCCGTTAACTTCCACGGTACGCCCCCGGCGTATGGTGGCTGTTCCCCAGATGACAGTTACTCCGGCTGCCTTAACAAGCTCTTCTACTTCCTTGCGGTATGCCTTTACGGAACGTTTTTTATAATTCTGCATTTTTTTAAAATCAAAAGAAATGAAATCTGTGGATACCCCAAATTCATCGCTGTTTTGTAGCGCCTGGAAAATACTGGAGGCATGGAGAAGAGCCTTCGTTGGAATACAGCCCTTGTTGATACAGGTTCCTCCCAGTTTTTCCTTCTCCACTATGGCGGTTTTAATCCCCAGACCGGCTGCTTTTAAAGCAGCTGTATATCCTCCCGGTCCGCCTCCGATTACAATAATGTCATAATGTTCTGCCACTTACGCCTCCTGCCGGATCATTCCAAAATACAGGCAGGCATTTTTAATTCCTTCCTGATCAATTGGATCCGTAACATAATCAGCTGCTTTTTTCAGTTCATCCATGGCATTTCCCATGGCAATTCCCTTACCTGCAATCTTTATAATGTCATAATCATTCATGCTGTCTCCAAAGGCCACAGTCTCTGTAAGGGGGATTCTGAAATATTCGCAGAGCCTTACCAGGCCCATGGCCTTTGAGGCCTTCCGTTCCACCACATCTGCTCCCCGCTTATCGGCAAACATATGTACATGAATCTCCGGAAATTCCTCTTCCATAGCCTTAGCTCCAGCTTCATCTCCGATATAGGCCATGGTCCGTACATCCAGTTCCACCAGACTTCCCGGATCCTCAAATCTTCTTCCGCATTCCCCCCAAAGATTTATATCATGTCTTTTTACCACCTCCGGGTGAATATAATAATCACGGTCTCCCACTGTAGTGCCGACGCTGTAAGGGGTGTTCTCTGCATAAGAAAGAATCTTTCGAAGCAGTGCCTTATCAAAGGTATGTTCATAAATCACGTTATCTCCTACGGTTACCTTTGTCCCATTGAGATGGATAATGGCATCCGGTTTAACCAAATCCCGGATCCCGGTGCTGAAAACGGAATCCATATCTCTGCCCGTTGCCAGTACGATTGTATAATTTTCTCTCAGCTTTTCTATGGTTTCTAAGGCGCTGGCAGGTATTGCCCAGTCCTTATGGTCTAGCAATGTCATATCTACATCAAAGCTAACAATTGGTTTCATCTATTTTCACCTGTTTTTCTTCCTAAAATAATCCTTCTTTATCATAATATCTTAAATTTGAAATTTTTTCAAGAAATATACTTTACCAATCCGAAACTTTCTGCTATAATACCATATGTGTCACGGAAACGGAGTATGGCGTAGCTTGGTAGCGCGCTCGGCTGGGGGCCGAGAGGTCGCAGGTTCAAATCCTGTTACTCCGACTGATAAAATTGTAAAAGTACCGGTTTTTCTTACGTGTGTAAGGTATCCGGTATTTTTTGTATTTCATTTTTCCAGAATTTCATATTTCCAGATAAACAGGACTCTTTATAAGACCTTACGGGCGCAAATAATTCCGGCTTTCATACATCGTTCAGGAGGTATGCTTTTATGAGTTATCATAATCTTGATATGGAACATTATCCGAGAAAGAAACAATTCCAACTTTTTCGCAGTCTCGCCTACCCATACGTTGGCATGACCGTAAATTTAGACATTACAGACTTTATAAGCTGTATCAAAGAAAAAGGACTGCCCTTTTATTTGACCTTCCTATACGCGGCAGCTCAGACTGCCAACTCCATTCCGGAATTCCGCCGCCGTCTGAAAGGTGATGGGATTATAGAGTATGACCACTGCATTTCCTCCTATACTCTGGCACTGGAAAATGAAAGCTATTGCTATTGTACCGCTGATGACAGGCTTCCCATTGAGGATTTTTTTAAGGATTCAAAGAAACGTCAGGAAATAGCCAGGCTAAGCCAGAGCCTATCCGACGGTGAGGATGAAAACCAGCATTTATTCTTCTCCAGCATTCCCTGGGTGAGTTATACTTCCATCATTCAACCAGTTCCAATGCCTGCAGACAGCAATCCCCGTATTACCTGGGGGAAGTATCAAGCCATGGAAGGAGCAATAAAAATCCCGGTATCAGTTCTGGTAAATCATGCACTCATGGATGGATTCCATATTTCCAAGTTCTTTACAGAACTTCAGAGAAGGTGTGACAGCAGGGATTGGCTGCTATAACATCTTTATATTTATGGAAAATTTCCTCTTGCCTTTTTCCATTATTTCAGTTACAATTCCTTTATGGAGACATAGCTCAGCTGGGAGAGCATCTGCTTGACGTGTAGAGGGTCGCAGGTTCGAGTCCTGTTGTCTCCATTTTCAAAAAACTCTGGCACTTGCAGGAATTTCTTGTAATTGCCAGGGTTTTTGTATAGTTAATTCTACGATCGCCTATTCCCAAATAATCCCTTTGACTATTCCAACATATATGTTCATACTTCTACCAGGAGGTGATCATATGCAGGGAAGGTGCGGCCTTACTTCAGATATTATTAAATGCCCTCACTACTAAGTGGATTCGTCAGGCTGTGGGATTGATTACACCGTGTGCTGCTTTTACCTAGACCCAGGGGAGAAAAAGGTAGAAAAAACCGATGTCAAAAGAAAAAACCGATGGTATGAACTGTATTATAAGAGATAGGGATATTATAAAATTACTTTTTTAGGCGGGTCCGAATTATCGGATACCCGCCTTTTATCATTATTATCTAACGCAATTGTCATTGTTATTATCTCTCTGACTGCATTTCCTACTTTCTGTTTTAAAGCCTTTCCAGCAAGCTACTTTTATTTCTTATTTATACCAGTCGCGATCATAATCATGTTCGCATTCACACTCATCTTCCTGCTCGTATTCATAATTGTGCTCGCATTCACATTCATGCTCACGCTCGTATTCACATTCGCATTCATGTTTGGGTTTGTATTCGTGTTTGCATTTGCATTCGCATTTGGGTTTGCATTCACACTCACATTTGGGTTTGCATTCGCATTCGTATTCACGTTTGGGCTTGCATTCACGTTTGGGTTTGCATTCACACTCACATTTGGGTTTGCATTCACACTCACATTTGGGTTTGCATTCACACTCACATTTGGGTTCACACTTCTTAATACATTTGCATCTACATTTTAAAGTACTGCTGCTCATATACTTTGACTCCTTTCTTGCTGACTACACTATATTATATGGGACAGGCAGCCAAGGTGTGTAAGCCTATCTTTTCTCTTCCAGACCAGGATACTGAAGTGCACCGTTTTGACCCGGCATAAGCATCACCAGCTGCGTGAACCTCTTTCCTTCCAGATCCGGATGATTTTCCGTTCGATTTCCTCGTTGCTTACAGTAACAGTGCTGCTGTCTCCAGCATTAGAAAGCGGCCCCTACCTAACACAGGAAGCCCGCCTTTTATCATGGACTATCTATCACAATCGCAATCGTTCTCTTCTTTTTCTCTCCGACTGCATTTTTTGCATCCTTCTCTAAAGCCTTTCCAGTAGGCTTCTTTAATTTTTTTCTTAAACCATTCGCGGTCATCGTCATGATCACATTCACATTCATGATCATAATTCTGGTCACATTCGCGCTCATAACCGCGATCATATTCGCTCTCATAATCGCAGTCATAATTGCGGCCATAATCGCGATCACACTCACACTCGCGCTTGCGCTCACAGTCACATTCATGCTCGTGGCCATATTTCTTTGCACATTTGCATCTGCATTTAATAGTGCTCATTTATTCACTCCTTTCTTTCATACTACACTATAGTATATGGGACAGAAAGACAAGATGTGTTAACCCCCGGACAAGCACAATCGAAGGGGAGAGAGAGCCCCCTGAGTTCACAGTTGAACAATACGGAAAAAACACCGGAAATCCTCACAGTATAAGGATTTCCGGTGTTTTCGTTTGTCCCTGAAACGGTTAATTGTTAAGGCCACACGCTATGACCGGGTTATACAAGCTTATTTTATTGAGGCAGCCACTTCATCAACCATTGCATTGGTGGCTGTAATGCCTCCGGAAACAACATACCAGTTGGTGGAGTCCAGATAAACGATGCGATCATCTGCCGCCGCTTTTGTGCCATTCATCAGTTCATTGTCCAACAGTCTTTTGGCACCGGCAGCTTCCGCTGCGCCAGTAGCTGCACCACGGTCTATAACAAATAAATAATCGGGATCCTTTTCCGCCAGATATTCGAAGGTAGCTGTCTGTCCATGAGTTGAATCATCAATCTTCTGGTCAGCTGCCTGGAAGCCAAAGTCATCATAAATAATAGAAAAACGGGATCCCTGGCCGAAAACGCTCAGTTCGCTGTCGTTTGCCATGATCACCAGCCCATTCCACTTTGCTGCTGTCACTTTTTCATGAACTTCCTTGATCTTTCCTTCAATATCAACTACCGCCTTGGAAAATACATCGGCTTTGGAGGGGAAAATCTGGGAAAGAATTTTTAAGTTTTCCTGAAAGCTCTCAAAATAGTTTTTGGTGGGCATGGTCATATATACCGTAGGTGCGATCTTGGATAGCTCCTCATAGGATTTTGATGCCCTGGCACTGATCAGGATCAGATCAGGCTTCAGTTCGTTTACGGTTTCAAAGTCAGGCTCGTGAAGGGAACCCGCTACCTTGTATGCATCCCCCGAGAATTTGCTTAAATGGTCAGCCAGGTTGCCGCCTTTTCCAAGTCCCACTACGTCGATTCCTGCATAATCCAGCGCATCCAGAGTGCCATAGTCAAATACTACAATGCGTTCTGGTTCCGTTGCCAGTGTAGTTTCACCCAGTTCATGCGTTACAGTAACCTCCTTTGGCACCGTACCTTGGGAAGCAGCACTGTTTTCTGCCTGAGAGCTTTGCGCAGTGGAAGCAGCGGTAGAATTCTTTGCGGAACCGTTCCCTCCGCAGCCAGTCAGAGATGCGGTCATGGCAAGACCCAGTAAAAATGCAAAAACTTTTGTTTTCATAACGAAATCTCCTTTCAAGATTGTCCATGTTTATTTATTTGATCAGCCCAAACGGCCAATACAGCTATTTGAAATATGCACACAGACGCATACCATTTACCTCATGAATGGTAAAATCCATGTCGTAAACCTTTTTTAATTCCTCAGAGGTAATCACCTCCTCTGCTGTTCCGTTTTTCAGCAGCTTGCCGCTCTTCAGCGAAATAATATAATCCGAATATGCTGCCGCAAAATTAATATCATGAAGCACCAGCACAACTGTTTTTCCATGTTCATCCACAAGGGTGCGCAAGAGTCTCATAATTTGAACAGAATGCTTCATATCCAGATTGTTAAGGGGTTCATCCAGGAGAATGTATTCTGTATCCTGAGCAATGATCATGGCTATGAATGCCCGCTGGCGCTCTCCCCCGGAAAGCTGGTCAATAAACGTATCCCCATAACGGTCCATCTCCATGTAACCGATGGCCTGCTCCACAATTTTTAAATCCTCTTTGGTGAGCTTTTCCTGAGAATGGGGATATCTGCCAAAGGATACCAGCTCCCGCACCGTAAGCCTCACACCAACATGGTTTGTCTGACGCAGGGTGGACAGCTTTTTTGCTAGTTCACTGCTTTTAAACGATGATATTGCCTGTCCGTCAATGCAGATTTCACCTTCTCCTGACATCAGGCGGGAAATCACAGAAAGCAGCGTACTTTTTCCTGCTCCATTGGCGCCGATCAAAGTGGTAACGGCATGTTTTTGAATCACGGTGTCAATGCCCTCTAAAACCTGCTTTTCACCATAACGTTTTCCTATATTTTTAGCAACGATCACATCCGTCCCTCCCGAATCAAAAGAATAATAAAGTAGATGCCCCCGAAAAAATTGATGATCACGCTGATAGGCGTGCTTAATGCAAAGATCCTCTCAGCCATAAACTGTCCTCCTACCAAGGCGGTTCCTGCTATTAAAATCGCACCAGGAATTAATATACTATGCTTATAGGTTGCTAGCAGTTGTCTGGCAAGATTGGCAGCCAGCAGGCCTAAAAATGTAATAGGTCCCACCAGGGCGGTGGAAACGGCAATCATGACGGACACGATCAGCAGGTATTTTTTCACAGAACGTCCATAGTCAACACCTAGCCCCACCGCAATATCCCGCCCCAGTGACAAAACATCCAGCCGGTGGATCTTATATATTCCCATGGCACCCGCACATAACATAAAAACAGTTGCGATCCCCAGAAGGGACGTATTCACATGGTTAAAGCTTGCAAACATCCTTGCCTGAACCACCATAAATTCATTAGGATCAATAAGTACCTGCATAAAGGCAGCAAGACTGGAAAACAGGCTGCCCAGCATCATGCCGGTAAAAATGACGGCAAACAGGCGCATGTTCTCCCTTTTGAATACGAATCTATAAAGCAGAAGGCTGAATCCTGCCATGATGCAGACGGAGATGAAAAAATCTGTGATGTCAGACATCAGGGCAAGCTGCTTCGCACCCATAATAAATACCACCAGTGTCTGTACAAAAAGGTATAAGCTGTCCAGCCCCATAATTGCAGGGGTAAGAATCCGGTTCCCCACCACAGTCTGGAATACAATGGTGGAATAACCGATTGCAGCTCCTGTAATAAATATAGACGCCAGCTTGATCAGCCGTCTGGGTATGTTGTATGCAGCATGATCCAGGTTCAGTCCCCAGACTACGTACAGGAGTGAAACCACGAGTGTCAGCAGAAAAAGAAACATCAGAACTTTATGCAGCTTCATAAAACCTCCTTCCTGCCAGAAGCGCCAGAAACAGGCCGCAGCCGATAACGCCTACCGTCACACTGATAGGAATTTCAAAAGGAAAAATGATCAGACGGGAAATGATATCACACGCCAGCAGAAACAGGCCTCCAAGCAAAGCTATATCCACAATACTCTTTGGCAGATGATCGCCGCAGTATAACCTTACGAGGTTTGGTATTACAATGCCGATAAAGGGAATCGCTCCCACCGATACTACCACCACCGAGGTCATAACCGCAACAATGGACAGTCCCACCTGCACCGTTGAAAAATAAGGAATGCCAAGATTGCGGGAAATATCTTTTCCCATAGCTACAACTGTAAAACGGCTGGCAAATATCATTGCCAATGCCAAAAAGGGAAGTCCCAGATAAAGCAGCTCATACCGCCCCCGCAGCACCATGGTAAAGCTCCCCTGCATCCACGAGGTTATATTCTGAATTAAATCATGGCGGTACGCAATAAAGGTGGTGACCGCTCCCACTACATTTCCAAAAAGGATTCCTACAAGAGGAATCAACGCCGCATCCTTAAGCCTGATCGCCTGAAGAAGCCGCAGAAACAACATGGTTCCCAGAAATGCCGCACCAAAGGCTATGAGCATTTTAACTGCCGGAGTTGCACCGGGAAACAATAAGACAGCAGTCAGCACGCCTAATTTGGCCCATTCGGTGGTAGAGCCTGTAGAGGGAGATATATAGCGGTTGGAAGCCAGCATCTGCATGATCACCCCTGACACCGCCATTCCCATACCGGCTACCAAAATACTGACCAGCCTTGGAATACGGCTCACAACCATGATTTTCATTTGGTCCGGCGTGGTAAACAGGCTTTGTAATGAAAGATCCTTGACACCGATAAAAAGGGAGAAAACGCCTAAAACAATAATTGCTAGTATGTAAATAAATTTTTTCATTGAATCCCCAGTCTTGACAGTTTCGTGTCCATCGTTATAATTGTAAGTGTTGGTTAGTTTTAGCTAACTACTGTAGTATACTTATTTAACGCAGCTTTGTTTGAACAATATTGACCTATATTTCAAAATATTGATCTTGAAATGCAAATACGGAGGAATTATGGAAACCATCAAAAGAATTTTAGAAGAATTTAATGCCTGCACCAATCTGGCAGTACGGGCTTTTGACCGGTTTGAAAACTGTCTTATGATATGCGCCGGCCCAACCAACCGCTTATGCTGTTATCCATTATGGCGTAAAACAGTATGCAAGGCCTGTGAATTGCTCCATTCCGGAATAGATCAGGAACATATTACCCTGCAATGTGAAATGGCCGCCTGTCCCATGATGGGCACATCAAAGGCGGAACTGTCCTTTACCGCCTGTTACATAGACCCGGCCATGCCTGAGCTTGGAACCTTTGTTTTCGGTCCCTATATGCAGAATGGGGGAGATCCCGTATTCCCCTTAAAGCCAGCCCGGGTGGTGCCGCATTTAATATCGCTGCTTCGGATGATCTCCCAAAAACATTTAAAGCAGGACATGGAATTTCTGGCAAAGCAGGGAAATTCCTATCAGATATCCCGATGTATCGGCTTTATAAAAAACCAGCTCTGGGGCAACGTAACTCTCCAGGAAGCCTCTGATTACTTAGACTTAAACCCATCCTATTTATGCCGTCTGTTTAAAAAAGAAATGGGATGTTCCTTTTCTCAATATATCAACCGCCTGCGTGTGGAACGCAGTCAGGTTCTGCTGTGTGATCAGACTTATTCTATGCTGGAAATAACTCTTGCCGTGGGATTTTCCAGCCAAAGCTATTTTAACCGCGTCTTTAAAAGCATTTGCGGCAAAACACCCCAGGAATACCGGGAGAGTGTTTGCACAATTTATGATAATTCTCAAACGACCTTGATCATCTAAGCTGGCGGCATCAGGGATCGCCGGAAGGTTTTTTGATAAAAATTAAAATAATTCTTGAATCCGCGTCACAAAAACGTTTTTTATCCGTTATTATATATGTAACATCATTCGGGCGGAAGTTCTCCTTTGCTCTGCTTCCGCCCATCCCTTCGGCTTGTTCACAAAATTTTTGTAAACACATATATTAATATTACAGAACGGCTTATCAAAGCAGAAGCAGAAAGAAGCATTGACAACTCTCAGCCGCCGCTTTACCAAAGATAGATAACTCATTTTGGTTTATGTTTTCTTTTCTTCTACGGTTGATGACAAGTCCTGTAAAACTGCCCGATCATAAATATGAAACCTCAAGGGGGAGGAAGCCATGGCATCTTGGTTTCCACCCCTTTAAAGGATTAATCTGATCTTCTTTTTGTATTTGGTCCCATGCCTTCCCGGCGGGAATTATGAGTCTGATTCTGATTTTCCAATTTTCCTTTTTCTGTTGTGCCATGATACATTTCATTTGAATTTTTCCGGGAAAGCTTTTCCTGTCCGCTGTTCTTCATTTCCATCACCTCACTCATAGTATGATCCGGCACCATAACTTTTATGTAAAATTGAAGATTTTACGCATAATACAATCCATGGCTGCGCATGATAAAATTGAGGTGATGAAAATGTCATATATAGCTCCTGCAGTCCAGGCAAAATTTGAGACTCTTTCCATTGACTTAAAGAATGAGATCCTGGAACGAAACGTACAAATTAACACCATTTACGATTTGATCCATGTTTTGGAGGAAATTGTAGGTGAAGGAAGTAAATGATTTTCCTAAAAAACAGTCACAAGACGAAACCGGCCTTATGACTGTTTTTTGATACCGGAACATAAGGTCCTCCCTAATCGAGTAGGAGGCGAGCAAACTAGAAAAAGGGCCGGACACAGAGGGTCCGACCCATTAATAAATGTAAAAATAATTATCTCCAATAGCTGTAAGAAGACTTGCACTGACGGCCACTTTTTGTGGTTGCAGCCTTGGTTTTGGAACAGGAGCTGCTGTTTTTGCCGGTGGAGCAGCTGTTTTTGCTGGTGGAGCAGTTACTGCCGGAACAGGCAGCTCCCTTTGTACCGGTGGAACCGTTGGTGCAGGTGGAACCATTGGTGCAGGTCGTACCGTTGCTGCAGCTATTACCGTTGCTGTTACAGCCAAGCTTGCTTAAAATGCTGTTAATATCCCCAGACTGTCCAAAGCAGTTTGAGAGATTAATGCAATTACTTGTTGACGTAGGGCAGGTTGCTGCCTGTGCGGTCATAGGAACACCTACAGTAAGTGCCGTTGCTGCTGCTAAAACGAATACTGGTAATTTTCTCATGGTAATATCCTCCTTATTTGTTACATAATTATTACATTTCTGTTACAAAGTGTATCATAACATACAGGAAATGGAATTTCACTAGGAGAAAATTGTCAATTTTCCTCTATTTTTCCAACTGGTACTCATTTACAGCCAATTTTAAGGCTCCCATAATGCCCTGATTATCATTTAAACTGGGAAGAACAATATAATGTTCCATGTCTTCAAGCTCTTTTGTTCTGATATATCCGGCCAACTGGCGCTTCACTTCTTCTCTTACCAAGGGCATCATATGTTCCTGATGCATCACGCCTCCCCCCAGAATAATGCGTTGGGGAGAAAGAACCATAATATAATCCACC
Source organism: [Clostridium] saccharolyticum WM1 (assembly GCF_000144625.1). Classification (NCBI taxonomy): domain Bacteria; kingdom Bacillati; phylum Bacillota; class Clostridia; order Lachnospirales; family Lachnospiraceae; genus Lacrimispora; species Lacrimispora saccharolytica. The sequence goes on from NC_014376.1 coordinate 3,094,511, forward strand.
AATGCCTGTGCAATATAATATGCCTCTAATTCCCATACTTCCTTCTGGCCGGCAAGCTCTATGCCCTTTTTTCCCCACCGTGCTTCTATGGCAGGACCGGAGGCAAGACCTTCCAGGCAGGTCCTGTGGTAAGGACATTTCCCCTCATAGCTGTCGTCCGGATGCTTAGACAGCAGCAAATGGCCTCCTTCCGGATGCAGCATGCCGTGAAGCAGCTTTCCATTGGCAATGATCCCGGCTCCAACTCCGGTGCCTATGGTGATGTACATGCTGTTTTCAAGACCTTTGGTGATCCCCCAGGTAGCCTCTCCCAAAGCAGAACCATTTACATCTGTGTCAAATCCAACCGGGACTAAAAGGGCTTCCTTCAGGACTCCCACTATGTTATAGTTGGCCCATGCAAGTTTTGGTGTGGTGGTGATGTAACCATAGGTTTCTGAGTTCCTGTTTAAATCAATAGGGCCGAAGCAGCCGATTCCCAGCGCTTCGATATCCTTATCCTTAAAGTATGCAATCAGCTTTGGCATGGTGATTTCCGGCGTTTCCGTAGGTATGGAAACCCGTTCAAAGATTTCCCCGTTTTCATCGCCTATGGCACAAACCATCTTTGTTCCGCCTGCCTCTAATGCTCCAAGTCTCATATCCTTTCGCCTCCTTTTTATTCTGGGTTGGAACAGATGACAGACATCTTTCCTTCCAATCTGCATTCTCCGCTTTTTGCCGGTATGATGAAATGCTGACCGGCTTCTAAAGGTATCCCGTTCACCGAGCCTTTTCCGCTTATGACGCTCACATTGGTAAAATATGTTCCAAATTCCTTTGTAAATACACCGTCAATATCATATTTATCCACGGAGTAAAACTGACTGGTCACCAAATGGGTGTGGACTGCACCAGGTACTTTCTCTGTTTCCGGATGGGTCTGTTCTTCTTCAAAAGGTGCCTTTATGTTGGCAATGCTCTCTTCCACATGCAGCTGCCTTGGTTTTCCATTGGACAAACGGTCATAATCATAGACCCGGTACGTAATATCGCTGCTCTGCTGGGTTTCAAATACCAGGGTTCCTCCCTTGATTGCATGAATACAGCCAGGATTGATCTGGAAAAAGTCCCCTTTTTTAATTGGAACGGTACGAATAAATTCCTTCCACCGGTGATCCCGTATCATGGATTCCATCTCTTCCCGATCCTTGGCATAGTGGCCGACCGCTATTTCAGTTCCCGGCTCACAGTCCAGAATATACCAGCACTCTGTTTTACCAAGAGAGCCGTTTTCGTGGATGTTCGCATAGCTGTCATCGGGATGGACCTGGATGCTTAGGTCATCTCTTGCATCAATGATCTTAACCAGAAGAGGGAACTGGTCTCCCGGATAATTCCCGAACAGCTCCGGTTCCTCTTTCCACAGGCTGCTAAGCTTTCTGCCGTCATATATTCCTCCCGCAATCTTACACTCCCCGTTCTTATGGGCACTGACTGCCCAGCATTCTCCGGTGGTTTCGCTTGGTATCTCATAGCCGAATACATCCCGAAGTCTGGTACCGCCCCAGATGGCCTCCATAAACACAGGCTCCAGAAACAAAAGTTCCATCTGTTTTCCTCCTTCTGTAGTGATTTATGCACTGCCTATATTTTACCTGAATATGGGAAAAAGGAAAAGAGGTATTTCTATTTTTTACAAAATAAAAAAGTGCCGGAATGTCCGTGATCCGGATTCATTCTGACACCTTTCTTTATTTTTATTGGGAATCTCTGCCATATATCTCAATCTGGGTAAGAGCCGGAAACGGGGAAGGATCATCAGCTTTTATGAGATCGCTTAATTTCACCCATGTGATATTCTTTCTTTCTATAGAAAACAGATGGGGTTTCACGCTCTTTTCCATTTCCACTCTCTCTTCCGTTCCGTCGGAAAACGTGAACCTTGCCTTTATCCACCAGTTATCATGAGGAAAATCTGCCCGTGTATAAAGAACAATCTGATTGAAATCAACCGGCCGTCCAAAATCAACCGTCATTTCCGCATCATCCTGACGGTTGATTCCCCAGGATTCATAGGGCCATGCACCATGGGATTCGTTGGCAAGAACGCCGTCAATGGCATTGCGCGCCGCAAACACAGCTTCCCCTCTGGTTTCCACATTGGCATAGGCATGAGGGAAGCAGCCCGTATCTCCGTGCTGGTCCATGACATTCTTTGCTAAATTCCGGTAAATGCCCGTTTCTTGGTCAAAGGCTTTCCGAATGGTCAGATAGTGACGCTCTCCGGTAAAAGCCTGGGGATTATAGGAAATTTTTTTCTCCCCAAAGGGTATGGTATATACGATTTCCTCTTTTGTCAGATAGACAAAGGACTCATCCATGCAGTCATCAATCCGCACCACATAATGGGCGCAGGGGGTATCCGTAGTGAAAACAATCACATCCCCTTCCTCATATTCCCCTTCCAATACCAGGACTGCCTGATCCTCACTCAATACGGAGGCCTTTATTCCGCCATTTTGGTTTTTTACAGCTATTGATACATTCGCCATGATCAATCCTCCTGCTCTTCCTGTTCAAAATAATCTTTATATTCTACTTCTATCTGATATTTCATTCTCTTCATGCTGTAATACAGATGTTCTTTCAGAGACCGCTCCAGGCCCTGAATATCCTTTTTCTCCAGCAGTTCGAAAAGCTCTGTATGCTCTCTGATGATTCTGGTAAAATCTGTTTCAGTTACAAAATCAAGCATACGGAATCTGGTGTAGTGTAACTGTTGGGCCTGTATCATATCCCAAAGCTTCTGCTTTCCGGTGGCCTGATACCATATGGCGTGCATTTGGGCATCCATACGGTAAAACTGCTCCGGTTCAAACCCTTTTTCCAGAATCAGAGCCTGCTGCTTGCGGATCATATACCGGATTTCCTCCATCCAGAGAGGAGTGGCCATTTTCATAAAATCCCGCATGACCATGGTTTCCACAGCAACGCGCATGTATATCATCTGTTTGATATTATCAAGATTCAAAAGCGTTACCTGTGTACCGGAATATGGCACCGAATTGACAAAGCCCTGTTCCTGAAGCCGTCTTACCGATTCTCTTACCGGGGTCCGGGATACGCCGAACCGTTCACAGATTTCATTTTCGCTGATGATCTGTCCGGGCTTTAACTCCAGGTCCAGAATCTCCTGCTTTAAGGTTTCAAACACAAGTTCGCCTCGGTTTTTATAGGTTTTGGTTTTTCCTTCCATAGAACCCTCTCCGTCCTCTATAGACCTGTTAAAAAATATGCCATGACCTCCGCTTGGAAAGCAGACATCATGGTCATATTTTTAGCATCAGGACCGGCCTGGAAAATGCCTGCCTGAATATAAATCTTCCTGTTACTGTGGCTGTTTGCCGATGTAAGCTAAAATACCGCCGTCTACATACAGAATATGTCCGTTTACAAAGTTGGAAGCGTCAGAGGAAAGGAACACGGCCGGGCCTGCCAGATCCTCCGCCTCTCCCCAGCGTCCTGCCGGTGTCTTGGCAATGATAAACTGGTCAAAGGGGTGTCTGGAGCCATCAGGCTGAGTCTCACGAAGAGGTGCGGTCTGCGGGGTTGCAATGTATCCAGGTCCAATGCCGTTGCACTGAATGTTAAATTCACCGTACTCAGATGCAATGTTCTTGGTCAGCATCTTAAGTCCGCCCTTTGCTGCTGCATATGCAGAAACTGTCTCACGTCCAAGCTCGGACATCATAGAGCAGATGTTGATGATCTTTCCGTGACCTTTTTTGATCATGGACGGGATCACTGCCTTGGCTACGATAAACGGAGCGTTTAGATCAACGTCAATTACCTGTCTGAACTGCTCGGCAGTCATATCGCACATGGGAATGCGCTTGATAATGCCCGCATTGTTTACCAGGATGTCGATCACGCCGACCTCATTCTCAATTTGAGCTACCATGGAATTTACGCCCTCTTCGTTGGTCACGTCACATACGTAACCATGGGCTTCTATTCCTTCTTCTTTATAGGCGGCAATTCCTTTATCCACCAATTCCTGCTTAATATCATTAAAAACGATGGTTGCACCTGCTGCTGCAAGAGCCTTAGCTATGGCAAATCCAATGCCATAGGAAGCGCCTGTGACTAATGCAACTTTTCCGTCAAGGGAAAACTGGTTTGCTAAGTAATCCTTATTCATGATTCAATCTCTCCTTTACTAATTTTTTTGGGGTCAGTTATCTCATGATTCTTGTGTTTTGAAATGTATTCAAACCATTAAATTTGTATACAAATCCAACACCTTGTATATATGCTAACATATCCCATTTCTTTTTTCAATGTACATAATTAACAAACAATGCTGTTTTTATTTATCTAAAATTCTCCAAGTGATGGTCCTTTGTCCGGAACCGGTCTGTCCCGCCCTTTTATCATCTAAAAATGCACTCGGGGTTCTCATTCGTCCGGTTCTTTGACCGGGGAGTCAAGACCACCCGTAAAACGGGTGGCTTGTGAAAAGGGTATAACCCTTTGATACTAGGCCAGCGTCTCAAGGCGCTGGCTTTCACTTCGTTCAAGCCACTATGCTTTTGACTCGTCGCCGCCCCTGAAGGGGCCTTTGTAATACCGACTAACCCTTAAAAGGGTCCTCGTATTCTTTTACACTTAGTTTATCTTGCATAATATCCGCTTTTTCCTGCTCCTGTATATATTTTCGGATGGTGTCCTCATTTAGTCCTACTGTGCTTACATAGTATCCTTCCGACCAAAAATGTCGGTTTCCGAATTTATACTTTAGGTTTGCGTGGCGATCAAACATCATAAGGGCGGATTTGCCTTTTAGATAACCCATAAAACTGGATATGCTAATTTTAGGCGGAATACTTACCAGCATATGTACATGATCCGGCATAATATGGCCTTCTAAGATTTGGACCCCCTTATAATTACATAGTTGCTTCAAGACTTCTCTCAAATCTTCCTTGTATTATAAATTACTTTTCGTCTATACTTAGGTGTGAAGACGATATGATATTTGCACATCCATTTCGTGTGTGCCAGTTCATTGGCTTTCTTCGCCATTGAAATCACCTTTCCTTTCTCTAATAGTGGCTTGGACACCTCTATTATAATCGGAAAGGTGATTTTTTGTATAACTTACTGACTCGCACCCGCATAGCGGGTGGTTTATTATTTCACATGGATTCATTTCTCTTAAAGAGAAACTCACCCATGTTCAACAGGCTAAAGCCCATAATCAAAAATCCCGGTTTCCGCAAGGAAAACCGGGATTTTGGTGTTTCAATCCTGTTTCTGTAGTATGTCAGTCTTCCGGTATCACACCTCCAAAGACATCATTTTTCTGTTTTTGAATTCCTGTATTTTTCCCTCATTCCAGTCATGGACGGGCCGGTAATATCCTGCAATCCTGCTGTATACGTCTGTCTGCTTCCCGCATATTGGACAATTCTCCTGACTCCCTGAAAGATACCCGCAGCTATGGCAGATGGAATACACCGGTGTGAATGTCATATACGGAAAGCCGTAATTTTCCGTCATCATTTTCAAAGAGTCACGGACCCTTCTCCAGTCCTTTTCTTCCTGTTCTATGTATACGGAGAAAACAGTGCCCGCCGTATAAAGAGGCTGGACCGCATTCTGATTATCCAAAGCCTCTGATAGTGTTCCTTCAAAATCGGAGGAGAGCTTGGTGCTGTTGGTATAATAAGGGACATCCCCTTGTTTTCCTCCTGTCCTGATGTCCGGGAACTCCTTTTTATCAATCATTGCCAGACGATAGGCGGCTGATTCCGCAGGAGTCGCCTCCAGGCAGTACAGGCTTTGATACTCCAGCTGATATCCAATCAGTTTTTTCTTTAGGTGGTTCAGCACATCCGCCGCAAAATCCCTGGTCCGTCGAGAATCCATTCCAGCCTTCAGCCAGGAAGCATTAAGCCCTGCCTCGTTCATTCCAATGATGCCGATGGAAGAAAAGTGGTTTTCCAGTGTTTCCAGATAACAGGCCGTATAAGGATACAGCCCATTTTTTAACAGCCTGCCGATCACATCCCGTTTGATCTTCAAGGATCTGGCAGCAATATCCGTCACCTGATCCAGACGTTTATAAAAATCCGCTTCATCCGAAGATAAATATCCGATCCGGGGAAGATTAATGGTCACCACCCCAATGGATCCGGTATTTTCCCCATAACCAAAGTATCCTCCTGCCTTTCTCCGAAGCTTTGTAAGATCGGGAGTAATGCCTTCATAGGAGATCCGTACATCCCCTGTCACCGGACCTCCTTTGATATAATTGGAAAAATATGGGGTACCATAATGGGAAGCAAGGGAAAACAACAGGCGGTTATTCTCTGTATCCGACCAGTCAAAATCTTCAGACAGACCATAGACTGGAATGGGATACTGGAATCCCATTCCCCCTGCATCTCCTGCCATCATGGTCTCTAAAAAAGCGCGGTTTACCATATTCATCTCTGCCTGACAATCCCCATAGGTAAAGTCCATCCGCCTGCCTCCCACAATGGCCTTTTCAGTCTTCATATCCTTCGGAACTGTTAAATCCAGGGAAATATGAGAAAACGGAGCCTGGGTTCCCCACCGGCTGGGCGTGTTTACCCCGAACACAAAAGCCTCCATGCATTTCTTAACCTTGTCATAGGAAAGGCCATCGGCCCTTACGAAAGGCGCCAGATATGTGTCAAAGGATGAGAAGGACTGGGAAGCGGCCCATTCGTTCTGCATGATCCCCAGAAAATTAACCATCTGGTTGCACAGGGTCGCCAGATGCTTTGCAGGAGAGGCCGTAATCTTTCCTGTAATTCCTCCAAGTCCGTCCAGGAGAAGCCTTTTTAAGGACCAGCCGCAGCTATATCCCGTCAGCATGGACAGGTCATGGATATGGATGTCGCCCCGGTTATAAGCATCTGCGATCTCTTTGTCGTATATTTCAGAAAGCCAGTAATTTGCCGTCACAGCCCCGGAATTGTTAAGGATCAGTCCTCCAACGGAATAGGTCACCGTAGAATTCTCCTTTACATGCCAATCCTCTACTTTTACGTAATTATCCACCACATCCTTATAATCCAAAGTGGTGCCTCCCAGGCTCCTGATCTTCGCCCTCTGCTTCCGGTAAAGGATGTATGCCTTTGCCACATCCGTATATCCCGTCTCCTCCAGAACCTTTTCTACACTGTCCTGGATCTCCTCTACTGCCACCCGGTCTTCCTTTACCTTATCCTTAAAATCAGAAGCCACTCTCAAGGCCAGCAGTTCCACAATGCTGTCCGTATAATATTTTCCGGTTGCAGTAAATGCTTTTTTCATGGCTTCTTTCACCTTAGACAAATCAAAGCCGGCTTCCGCTCCATCCCTTTTTATTACCTTCAACATGTCCGTCCTTCTCCTTTAAAACCTATTTGACCTGGTAGATCATGATGCTGTCCCTGCTATGTAATTCCTGCTGGAAATATCCGCTTTCCCCATTGACTTCCAATATCACCTGTCCGGTTACGTTTTTAAAATCCAGTCCGGAATATTCCAGCATGTCCATAAGATAATAAGGCTGGTGATCCGGTTTTAAAGGCAGCGTCAGAGGATTGTTATTTAAAAAAAATGTAATTTTCCCTTTGCTTATGCGGCTGTCAGCACCCTTGCCATTGCCGGCCTGGGGTATTGGACCAGTGCCTGATAATACCGGATTAACAGGATCCGGAACTGTTTCCTTTGGTTCCTTTTCACCATCCTTTTGTACCGGCTCTTCCTCTGATTCATCCGCTGGATCTTCAATTTCAATAGCATCACCGGATTTTAACGGTATATCCTCCCTAACCGCCTCGCCGTTTACCAGGACTTTTCTCCCCTTGCCTATCTCCGTTACTTGAGAAAGCATGGCTGATGCACTCTTTCCATGGCTGGCAGGTATGAACACGATCCAGTCTTCTGTATTTACCGGATCAGAAAGCTGGGCTTCTTCTCCATTAAGCTTTAAGACAGACGGCTCCGCCTTTTCTCCATAAAAGACTGTCCTCTTCCCATTGACACTCACCACCAGGTTCTGGCCGGAACGTCCGATCATATCCTGGTAATTGTAGCCATTCATCATAAGAACATCCATTACCGTAAAGCTGCCGCTTCGGAACAGTTTTGCCGGCTTGTCATTTAAAATGACACGGAAACTGTCATTGACAATGTTAAAGCCTGCGGATATGACAATTCCAAGAGGGGTAGCATATTCCGGATTTTCAAGGTCATATTCATCGGAAAATGCGTTTATTTTAAAATTATTGCCCGCAATGGCTACCCGCTTGGGATCAATTTTCAAATGCTCTACGATTCCCTCCTTCAAGCCGGAGAGCCGGCTTCCTCCCCCAGCCAGGAATACCGCTGACGGCATACCTCCGTTTACCTCCAGGATCTTTGCGGATATCTCCTCGCAAAGCCTGGAGGATGCCTCCTTAATGCACTGAAAGATGGAATCCCTGGTGATGGTTTGTTCAAATCCCAGAATATCAGAAAAATGAAGCTCTTCTGCTTCATCAATCTCTGATTTGATTTTCTCTGCAGTATCAAAATCCACCAAGTATTCCTTCATAATAGATTCTGTAATCTCATCTCCCGCGAGAATCGCCATAGTATAGCCGGTAACAGACCCATCCCGGCATACCGCAATATCTGAGGTTCCTGCGCCAATATCAACCATAGCCAGGTTTAACAGGCGGATATTCTGGGGAATTGCCGCATTGATGGCTGCAATCGGCTCCAGGGTCAGGCTCGCCACCTCCAGACCGATTTTGTGCATGGCTGCATAAAGACTTTCCACCACCTCTGTTGGAAGGAAGGTGGCAATGATATCGGCCTTTAAGACCCTTCCGTGATGGTCAATCAGATTGGAGATCATATAGTTATCCAGATAGTATCGGCTTACTGTATAGCCTACCAGGTAGAACTGCCGGTCTGATTCCCTGCCCTCTCTGTTCATGAATAATTTTTCTGCTTCGCTGATCGCACCTGCTTCCAGACGGCTGACTGATTCTGCATCGATTTTCTGCGGCCTGGAAAGCTCCATTTCATACGTAACGCTCTCCGTCCGCAGCGCTCTTCCTGCAGCCGCTACACAGACTTTATTAAGCCTGCATCCCAGCTTTTTCTCCAGCCTGTCCTTGACCTGGCCTGCGATTTTTGCAACCTGGTCAATATCCTCGATCTGGCCGTCAATCATCGCCCGTTTCGTGTGCTCGGCTCTCTCTATGGCAACGATATGAATTCTTTCCCCATCAGGCATTCCCACCATGCCGATGATGCTCCGGGTACCAATATCCAAAGCAAAAACAGCCTGATCCGGAAGCGTGTCCGTCAAAATACTATGTCTGTTATCCATAAATAATGCCCCATTCCCTTGTATATTTGTTTATTATTCTACTAGTATAAGAAGCCTCCGTCAATCGAATAAAAGAAACTTTTGCGGAAAAAGCTCGTAAATTGTCAAAGAAAAACAGACTGCAGCTTAAGAATATGCTGCAGCCTGTTTTTATCAGCATTGATTTCTAATATCAAAGCTTGGATTGAATGCGTAGAAATTCCTGCTGTCCAGATTATCCTGAACAACTCTTAAGGCTTCCCCGAATCTCTGGAAATGAACTACTTCCCTCTCTCTCAAAAAGCGGATTGGATCACAGATTTCAGGATCGGTTATTACACGAAGAATGTTATCGTAAGTACTCCTGGCCTTTTGCTCTGCTGCCATATCCTCTACCAGATCAGTGATGGGATCTCCCTTTGACTGAAATTCACAGGCATTAAACGGGATTCCTCCTGCTGCCTGAGGCCAGATGCCTGTGGTATGGTCAATGTAGTAGGGACCAAAGCCGGAATCCACGACCTGATCCGGAGTTAAGTTTCTGGTCAGCTGGTGAACGATGGTTGCTACTATTTCTAAGTGGGCAAGTTCTTCTGTCCCGATATCCGTCAAAAGTCCTTTACATTCCTTATAGGGCATGGCATAACGCTGAGAGAGATAGCGCATGGAAGCTGCCATTTCTCCGTCTGGTCCCCCTTATGCCAAAAACAGATAAACAGAGCTTGCGGCTCCCCTGCGCTCATAATTCATTCCTTTTCCCCATATATTATAAAAACATTTCTTTTCAGAGGCCCTTATGCAGACAATCTCTCAAAGAACGCTGACCGATATTATGCGCTATCATGGGATCACTGTTTTCATCTATACAATCCATTATCCTTTTTTTGCCACCGCATGTGATCCTGCAGCCGCCCAGAGCATTAATATGTTCTATGAACTGCAAGCCAGGCAGACAGAGGCTTACTGCCGCAATGAGCTGTATGCCCAGGCCGTAGATCAGGTAAAATACGCACGGAAAAACCAGTTCCCCTTTCATAACTATGAATTCATATCGGTTTATAAAGTTACATACAATGAGGATTGCGTCACCAGCCTCTACACCGATCAATACTCCTACCTGGGTGGCGCCCATGGAAATACAATCCGGGATTCCCAGACCTGGGACTTCAGTACCGGCAAACAGATAAGACTCCCTGATTTTTTCCCAAACAATCCGAAATTTACAGACTTTATTTTTACAGGAATCCAGCAGCAGATAGAAGAACAGATAAAAACAGACTCAGCCGAATATTTTGATGATTTTCCATCACTTATTCGTGGTAATTTTAATTTGAATGGATTTTATGTCCATCCCAATGGGATTGTCATCTATTATCAGCAGTATGATATTGCTCCCTATGTAAGGGGAATTCCGGAATTCTTCTTTCCTTTTCAAGACTGTTCTTTCAATACCTGACCTTGATCTGTCTCCTGGCCGGTTCCCTGGTTCTTTGGTTCCGGCCGGGCATAAGTTCATACTTATTCTATGGTAGAATGTCCGGCCATCCGCCCTCAAGTATCAGCCAGAAGCCGTCAATCTTCGAAATCCCATAGATTCCATCATGTTATCCTGAAGCATCAAAGCAATTTCTTTACGCTTTTCCTCTGGCAAAGTATCCATAAGAACATCTTTCCCTTTCATTTCTATGTAATTTTTTATAATTGGTTTTTTGTTCATATTTTCGCCCCCTTCCTTGTAAAATGTATGTGACACGGATTGTACTTGTTTCCTGATATTTCCCAGGAGTACAGGAAAGAGGGGTTGGTATTGAACAGAAATAAAACAATGGAAATTGGAGCAGCTTACGTTCGCGTAAGCACAAATGACCAGACAGAGCTTTCTCCTGATGCCCAGTTAAGAGAAATTAAAAAAGCAGCAAAAGCAGACGGGATCCTGATCCCGGAAGAATTTATATTTATAGAAGAAAAAGGAGTCAGCGGACGCAGGGCGGACAACCGGAAGCAGTTTCAGAAAATGATCTCCATTGCCAAGTCCCAGCCTTCTCCCTTTCAGTATCTCTACCTCTGGAAGTTTTCCCGGTTTGCGAGAAACCAGGAAGAGAGCATGTTTTATAAAGGCGTTCTCAGAAAAAAATGCGGGGTGACCATCAAAAGCGTATCCGAACCCATTATGGAAGGCATGTTCGGCCGTCTGATAGAAAGCATCATCGAATGGTTTGATGAATACTATTCCATCAATTTATCCGGTGAGGTTACCAGAGGCATGACAGAAAAAGCCTTAAAAGAAGGATACCAGGCTTCTCCCTGCCTGGGATACCGGGCGGTTGGTGAGGGAAAGCCCTTTCTAATAGACGAGAATGAATATAAGATCGTGGAATACATCCACCAGTCCTACCATAACGGAATGGATTTATCGGCTATTGCAAGAAATGCAAATTTACAGGGATTTCTCACAAAAAGAGGAAACCGGTTTGACCGCAGGGCCGTTGAACGCATATTAAAAAACAGGTTTTATGACGGGATGGTCATCTGGAAAGACATCTCCTTTCACGGACAGCATGAAACCAGGCAGACTGTAACATCAGTGTTTAAAGACAATCAGAACCGCCTGCAAAGGGAATACAGGCCCAGGAACCGCCGGGAAGTGTCCAACTGCAGGCATTGGGCGTCCGGTCTCTTGAAATGCGGATACTGCGGAGCAAGTCTGGTATTTAATAAAGCCCCGGATACAGGCCGTCATCCCAGCTGTTTCCAGTGCTGGCGTTACGCCAAAGGACTTCATGAGGAATCCTGCAGCATAACTGCCAGAAAAACAGAAGATCTTATTATGGAATCTCTTCGCAATGCTCTTTCCATGGAAGAGATAACGTACGGCTATGTACCAAAGCCTGTTATCCTAACGATGGGGGAAGAAGAACACATACAGGCGGCCCTGTCAAGGATCAGCCGCAAAAAACAGCGGATAAAGGAAGCTTATGAAAATGGAATTGATACACTGGAAGAGTATCACGCAGGTAAAACACGGCTGGAAAAGGAGCAGGAAGAGCTTAGGAACCGCTTGATGGATTTGAATCGCTGCCCCGCCCGGGATAAGACGGCTGATAAGCTGCTGCTGGCAGACAGGATCCGGAATGTCTGTGACATTCTTTCCGATCCTGAGGTGAGTTATGAGATGAAAGGAAATGCTTTAAGAAGTGTGGTAAAGAAAATTGTTTATGATAAACAGGAAGGAACGATGAAATTTTTCTATTACATCTCCCGGTGACCGGCATGAAATAATGTCTGCCTTATGGACTGATCATAGGTGATTGTCATATGGTCCGCCATACTGGCTCATAATGAACATAGCAGCCTTGGGATTAGGAGTGGTAATATTGACCGGATACTGTAATCTCTTTTCATACCTCCACATTAACCGCACACTCCTTCCCAGGGCCATGGATCTTCTATCCAGGTCCAGTAATTTTCATCCATTACTCCATCAGCCATAAGAGGACCGCACTGCTCTTCATAGGCCTGCATTGCCTGTAAACGCATGTTCACTACATAAAAGTAATAGTTCAAAGCTTCCTGATCATCTGGATGGGTGTCAAGATACAAAACCACATCATCCATTGCAAAGCTGGCTTCATACACCTGCCTTAACAGCATATCGCAATTAGCATTAGAACTCATCATCACCGGCACCCCCCCATAATAAATGGTTTATTCAAATCCGGGAAGATTGTACCAACGTCTATGGCCACCTCTACCGAGTATACCTGCTGCCACCTTTGCCATGGCACATAAGTCATCCCCACCGGGAACAGATCGATATTTTCAGCAGGAGAAGGCCGGCCCGGACATCTGACCGGGGCTTTGTATGCGGGCATTTCCGGACATTTCACAGGCATCGCTTCTTTTACTTTTTCCGGACATTTCACCGGCATTGGACAAACGGGCATTTCGGGACACTTCATTGTCATGGATTCCCTAACTTTTTCCGGGCACTTCGGGGGCATTGGGCACATGGGCATTTCCGGACACTTCATTGTCATGGATTCCCTAACCTTTTCCGGGCACTTCGGGGGCATTGGGCACATGGGCATTTCCGGACACTTCATTGTCATGGATTCCCTAATCTTTTCCGGGCATTTCGGGGGCATTGGGCACATGGGCATTTCCGGACACTTCATTGTCACGGCTTCCTTAACCTTTTCCGGGCACTTCGGGGGCATTGGGCACATGGGCATTTCCGGACATTTCATTGTCACGGCTTCCTTAACCTTTTCCGGGCACTTCGGGGGCATTGGGCATACCGGCATTTCCGGGCAAATCATGCAAACGGGCGCGGTTTCCGATTCCCCCTTTGTGTCTGAACACTTGGTTTTTTTAGGTGGCATCCACGGACAAGGACCTGCGGACATTCCCTGCTGTCGCATAAGTATGGGGGATGCCGCAGTGTCTGCGGATTTTGCCGGACCTGAGCCAAGGGGCATGTCGGGACGGATCACCGTACCAGGGCTGGCAGACATATCAAGCCCCATAGCCGTTTCCCATCCGGTTGAGCCGGTGCCGGTCTTATATCCGGGACACCATTGCTTCGTATAACAATCCATAGGATGTGTGACTCCTTTCGCTATTGAAAGTTTCTAATATCAATCTATGAAAGGAATACTCTGTTGTGCAGGGCCTGCTGATATTTTTCCATTAATTTCGAAAGAAGATCCGTGGCAGGGGCACTCCCAGCGCTTATCGTAACGGTTCCATACCAGACGGCAGCCCATATGGGGACAATTTACGGCTCCGGGTATGGTTCCGGCTGAAAGTCCTTTCACTGATTCCAGACCGTGGGAAGCCAGAGTGCCGGCAGCTGCCTTCAGATGATGCCTTTGAGGAGAAAAAACTCCGTCATAGGGCGTCTTTCTTCCTGTTATCTGAGCACTCAATATTTTAGCCGCCGCCATGGAGGAGCTCATCCCCCATTTCCCAAAGCCTGTGGCAACATACCAGTCCGGTCTTAAGGACGAAAACGGTCCGATATAGGGGATACTATCCAGTGTCATACAGTCCTGAGCCGTCCACCTTCTGATTTCCCTTGCCTCTGGAAACAGATGACCACCCGCACGTTTTATAGTGGAAAAGGGACTATCCTTGGGGGCTTTCCCTGTCCTGTGGCTCCCATATCCTAAAAGAAGTTTATCGCCCACATTCCGGAAGGAGTATGCTCTTTCATCAATTCCAAGATACATGCCATGCAAAGACTCCACCGGCTCAAACTCCATAACATAGCTTTTTTCCTGATACATTTTCGCAAAATAAAATCCAGGCATATTAACAAAGGGATAATGTGAGGCAAACACTACTTTTTCAGCCTTTATCACGCCTTTGTCCGTTACAACGTCATGCCCCTGAACCTTAATGACCTTTGTCCGCTCAAAAATCGTAAGCTCTGCAGAAATATCTCTTAAAAATTCCAGAGGATGAAACTGGGCCTGTCCGGTAAAACGGACCGCACCATGTACCGGAAAGGGAAGTCCGGTCTGCCTGACGAAGGAAGCAGGCAGTCCAAGCCTGGCTGCACACTCTGCTTCTCTTAAAAGCACCTCCGACTCCTGCACAGAATACAAATAGGCGTCCATTGGTTCGTAATGGCAGTGTATGGAATAACGTTTAATCAGCTTTCCATACTCTTCTACTGCCATCTGGTTTGCCTTTCCATACAGCCTTGCCGTTTCCTCCCCGACTGTTCGCACCAGCTTGTCGTAGATCAGGTTGTGCTGGGACGTAATTTTTGCCGTTGTATATCCCGTCTGTCCGCTTCCGATACGGTTAGCCTCCACCACCACCACATGCAGCCCGTGCCTTTGCAGATAAAAAGCCGTGAGAATTCCTGCCAATCCTGCTCCAATTACTACAACCTCTGTCCGTTTGTTTCCCGGCAAAGGATTCCTTCCTGGTATTACGGATGATTCAGTCCAGACTGATTTCATTTTCTTCACCTCATTCTTTATGTTAAAATACCAAAAAATTCTTACCATGTCCTTATTATTCTCCCAATTTTCAGATTAATGCCTGTTATCTCTCTTCCAATTATTTCTTGATTTCCCCCTGCTTTTATACTACAATAAAATCAAACAGCCGATGAACAGGAGGTAATCCATATGAGTTGGTTTCAAAAAAAAACAGCTCCGGCCCTGCAAACTGAACGAAACGTGCAGGCTGTGGAAAAAACAGCTACAGAAAGCATTCCGGATCGGGATGCCTGTTTAAAACATTTAAGCCGGGCATTGGATTCCGGCGAGCGGGGCGCTGTATTAAAGCTTCATATTGAGAACTTTAAACGTCTGAACCAGGTATTTGGTTATGAGTATTGTGAAAACCTTCTGGAACAGATCCTTACATATTTAAAAGAGATGACTGGAAAAAATGTCTATCATTATATCGGTGTGGAATATATCCTCATACTGGACAAATATTCCCAGGGACAGACGTTGGAACTAGCTGAAGAAATCGCAGGAAGATTTGACCGCGTCTGGAAAGTCAGCGGCACAGACTGTTTATGCTCCGCACAAATGGGCATTTGCTCCTACCCAGGACATGCCGGCTCTCCGGACCAGATGTTAAAGTGCCTGGACCTGGCAGTTATAAAAGCGGAAGAAGGCGGCCCCAATCAGGCGGTGGTCTTTGACAGCGCCCTGCAAAAGCAGCTGCAGCGGCGGCAGACCATTGCCCTTTATCTGAGGACAGCCCTGGAAAAAGAAGAGGTGGAAGTCCGTTACCGCCCTACTCTTTCTACTGATACAGGAATTTTTACCCGTGCCGAGCTTTATATGCGCATCTTTATAAAAGGGCTTGGGCTGGTGGGAGCCAGCGAATTCTTACCTGTAGCAGAAGATTCGGGACAGATCCGGGCGATTGAATACTATGCCCTGGAAAAAACGGCACAGTGCATTGCAGGATTGACAGAAGCAGGAAATACCTTTGAATCCATTGCCCTTCCTATATCTCCCATCCTTTTTTTGCAGGAAGATTTCCTCGACGAAGTGGGCCGTATCATACATGCATACCACATTCCAAAAGGGAAGCTTGCTCTGGAAATCCAGGAAAGTGCCCTTACCATGGCTTATTTAAACATCAATGTAACCCTTCAGCAGCTTCAGGAAATGGGCGTGGAGATCATTCTCAATGAATTCGGTTCCGGTCATTCCGGCATCTCCTCAATCCTGGAGCTGCCAATGGATACCTTAAAGCTTGAACGCCTGTTTGTGTGGCAGCTTGAAACAAATCCAAGATCCCGGTATGTGATTGAAGGACTGGTCCGGATGGCAAGAGATCTTAACATAACCATCATTGCCGAAGGAGTGGAAACAGAGAATCAGGTGAAAATTCTGACAGAAGCCGGCTGTAATTATCAGCAGGGATTTTATTATTCACCTACTTTGGAAAAAGATATCCTGTTAAAGATTCTCGGTACGTCCTTATCAGAATCCAGTCAACTCTTAACAGAAGAAAAGGAAAAAATGAGCCGTTTCTAAAACAAAAAGCAAAACAGATTATAAATTTCTATAATCAAAAAAAGCATCTTCTGCCATCACGGGCGAAAATGCTTTTTTTTATTTTTTTAGTTCATAGCCGAAGCCTGGCAGTCTGCTGCCGGCTTCAGTACCTCCAGGGACTTATTATAGAAATAACGGATGACATCCTTGCGGGTGATGATCCCGATAAAATTCTTCTGATCATCAACCACCGGCACAAAATTCTGGTTCAATGCCTTATCAATCAGGTCTTCCATATTGGAATCCGCATACACCGGACGGTTGTCAGATCTTCTGTCAATAGCAGCAACCGTTACCTGCTCCGCTTCCTTTAAGCTGAGATTGAATTTGTTCTTAATCCCCCAAAGCATGTCTCCTTCGGTGATAGTCCCTACATATTTGCCCCTCCTGTTGATAACAGGTACGGCTGAGTATTTGTGATACTCCATCTTCTCAAGCGCCTGGCGCAGAGATTCATCTTCAAAAATATAAGCCACTTCATTTTTAGGCGTTAAAAAAAACAGTATGTTCATAGCCACACTCCCCGTTGATTCTCGCAAAGACAATCAACTAAAATCAGGTTCCCTGATTTAAGCGACTGCTCACGGCATCAAATACTCCACCGTTTACTGTGGGGTATTTGACTGATCGGTTATAGTATAGCAGATGACTCTTAATCACATATGAACATTTTATTATTTTTTTATAACTTTTTCCTGAGAATTCCTTTAGGGCTTACTGCATATGATCCAGGGGATCAATGGCCTTATCATTATAAGTTAATTCAAAGAATACGTTGGAGCCTTCCACGGAATAATACTTGGTAGGCTCGGCCACATAGCCTAAGACCTGACCTTCCTTCACATATTCATTTTCCACAACCTGCACTTCCTTTAACTGGCCGCAGATTGCCGTATAATTGTTGCCCATATTTAAGACAACGTAGCTTCCAATTTCTTCATTGGAGCCGATTTCCTGCACCTTTGCATTGGCGGGTGCCACAACCGGAGTGCTTACATCACCCTGGATCACAAGCCCTGGATTGCATTTGTATTGATCCAGAGTTGGGAAGTAGATGGTGGACTCCATGCTGTAGTCCAAGATGACATTTCCGCGTATGGGCCATGTCATTCTGCTGGCGTCATTAAAATCAAGCACCAGAGACTTTGCCGCATTTTTATCTGTTCCGGCCTTTACTGCAGGCTCTTTTGTTTCCTGCTCTGCAGTCGCTTTGTTGGAATCAGCCGCCTGCATTTCCTCTTCCATATTCTGCGTTGCATTGGAATCTCCAGCAACTGCCACTTGTGTTTCCTGGGGGATAGATTCTTCTACAATCATATTGCTCTGATCCGGTACTTGCAGATAAGGGCTTTCTCCTCCACCATTTCCTCTTTGAACGGTAATGACTCCTGCTGCAGCTACTATAGTCAGCAGGCCTAGAACCAACAGGACAAGGAATACTTTATCCTTGAACAATTGACTTATTTTCTCCTTCACGTTTATCACCTCGATAATATTCTTACCAAGAGTGAAAGAGTTATTCAGAAATTAAAAGAAAAATTTTCAAATATATTGGCCTAATACTGTACACCCTGTAACTACGGCATTTCGTTCTGTTTTTATCCAATAAATTTCAATATTCCACCTGATGTCACAGTGTAGTCATTGATTTCATGTGCCTGAAATTTGTTTCTACTATTGTCAACTAAATTGTCCACTGTTTTTTCGCTTCTTATACTGACATAATATGTGTCCAGTGTAACTGAAGAATTATTTTTGTGTCCTGCCAACGCCGCCACATCTGGTAATGGCATACCACTGTTAAGTAACTTTGTAACGATTGTCTTCTTAATTTATGCGGTGTGCGATTTCGCTTGCTTCCGTAAGCTGCAAGCGGTCCTCTTCCGCAAGCGAATTTTAATCCAGTGCTTGCTAGGAAAATTCACTATGTAAGGCTTTCCTCGATTCCTTCTTCGACCTTTTTACCTGCCGAAGCTAATTTCATCTTGCGAAGTTTATCAGCTCCTTTTCCTTTGCTAATGTATTGCACTCTTGAGCATGAATCGCCTTTAGCCGCATAGCGACTTCTTTCATCTTATTACGAGGTATATAAATAATTCCGGAATGGATTTGAGCATCTCAAGGCATTTATCACAAATAAATGGGTGCACTCCAGTCAGGTCTTATATACGATGCACGAAAATATCTTATGATATATTACATATTTTGGTCAATTTGAGAGATTATAAATGATAATAATAAATCAAAGGAAAGGAATGATAACCATGGACTCAAACATCCTAAAATGGATTGATAATTATGAGATAGATAATTCTTCAAAAATGTCATCCTCTATTTTATTTAAAGATACATTATATTGTTTTTGCAGATATATGGGTAATTTGAAATACTTTTACAGCAAAGATGGAATTCATTGGACAAAGTCAGCTTTAGGAACTTATACTGACTTAACATCCACATCAATTGTCTTTAACGATAAATTGTATTTTTTTCACCCAGGAGACGTTTATGGCATATCAAGTCTTTGGTATACCATCAGTCCAGATGGAATTAACTGGAGTCAGGATAAAAAAATAGAGCAGGTAGAAATAATATGGAAACTAGCCGCATCAGTTTTCAATGGCAGGTTATATTTGTTTTTCAATAAATATTTATCAGAAAATGAGCTGTGGTATACTTCAAGCTCAGATGGTTTAAATTGGGAAGTTCCAAGAATTATCAAAAGCAACCTGACCTCGCCAACAACATCATTAATATTTAATAATACAATGTATTGTTTCTACTCTAATCAAACAGGTTTTAGCTGCTGTTATAGTACGGATGGTACCAATTGGGCAGAGAGACAAATTAAGGAAAGCTCAGCACAAATAAAAAAGGCCATTATTTTTAACAATATTTTATATTTATTTTATGAAAAATACACTGATAATATCAGTAAACTTTTTTACATCACCAGTAAAGACGGTATTAACTGGGATTCGGAAGAAATAATAAGTGAAAATTTTCAGTATTCTTTTTCTTTTGATATGACCGTATTTCAAAATAGAATTTACTGTTTTAAAGACATTAATACAGTATTATATTGTACCACTTTAGAAACCGTGGAGCGTCCATTTAATGTAGTTGAAAATGTCGATGAATATACCCTAAATAACGAATTGGATCATCTAAAGGATAACATATTTGCATATTTTCCTCTAAAAAATGATTGTATTGATTACAGTGCAACAAAAATGGAAACAAAAAGCTCCCCCTATGTAAAATATACGCCTGGTAGATTGCAGAACGGAAATGCGGCAGATTTTACAGCAGATCAATCTTTTATTCGCATAATTATGCCGCAATATTATTATGTCACCGATTATGCTATCAGCTGCTGGATAAATATAAGCCGGAGTATGTCTAAAACTATCGGAACGATCATAGGTGATTTGCTAATTGATATGAACAACGGTCATCTAACGCTTAATTTTAACTACTGCGATAAAGACAAAGTTAAAAAGGCCATTTTTCAATCGAAAAAAAGCTTATCAATCGATACATGGTATCATATCATCATTACCTATAACCATCCTACCAAAAAGTTGGTATTTTATATCGATGGCGAAATAGATAGTGTTCATGACCTCTCTATGATTTTGTCTGACAATATGTCAATTATACTTCCGATCACAGAAACAATCGGAGGAAACGCATTTAAAGGTTATATAAGTGATGTTATTATTTTCACCTCTTATCTAAATCCGCTTGCAGCAAAATTTTTATTATCATTTATTACTGATGAAAATTATACGAATATCATTGGTAAGAAACGATTTGCTCTTTTTACAATTTTAATTTTTGCTTTAGTTGCAGAAGTTATTGTTTCGGTTATTATGTATAGTCAATTACCAGATGATCCGGTTATTCCACCCTCAACTATTACACCTATTGATATTATAGGTATATCAGACTTACATGGTCGGCTTGAATCAACGGATGATAAACCTGTAACAGCTGTAATGGCTGCGAGTATTAAAAAAATCTATTCCGAAAATCCTAATCGTAGCCTGGTTCTTGGAGTTGGGGATTTATATACGGGAACTCCTTTGTCTCTTTATAACTATGGTGAGATCGTTATGCAAGCAATGAATTCCATAAAAATGGAAGCAACTGCATTAGGAAATCATGAATTTGACTGGGGACTTACTAATATTATAAATAAAAGGGCAGGGGAACAATACTATCTGTGTGCAAACTTATTAACAAAAAGCGGGGAAACAATTCAGAATATAGTTCCTTATAAAATAGTTGAAAAAGATGGCATAAAAATTGCTATCATAGGCGCCATTACCCAACGGCTAATAGAACTAATGCCCCAAGTAAAAAATGATTATAAAGTAGATAAAATAGCCATTAACGTAAATAATTGTGCTAAGCTTGCAAAAACAAATGGTGCAAACATCGTAATTGCCGTTATACACGAGGGGACAAAGGATAAGTTAGTAGGTGATTTGATCACAACACTTACCGAACTGGAAAATGTAGATTTTGTTTTAGGCGGTCATTCTCATAATGAAATGATTATAACTCCTTTAAGTTCTGTAAAGCGTGCCTTTATTTCAGAGGAGAATGGTAAATCTTTTATTCATTTAAGGATATTATACGATAAAAAGAACAAATCTATTTTTGATCATAACGGCTATCTATTTAAAAACAAATATTATGATCCATCATCTCAAAGTGATGCAGAAGTTAAAAGGATTGTGTCAAATGGAAGACAAAAGCCCGAAGTATCTAAATACTATTCCCCATATTTGTCAAATTGTATTACAGAATTATTGATACCAAAACATTCGCCTGCATTGGAGTCGACTGCTGGTGATTTTGTAACTGATTTGATAAGAACTTATGACCATCAAACGATAGATTTTGCATTTTATAATAATGGAGGTCTCAGGGATAATATTCCTACGGGAAATGTATGCAAAGCGAATATTTATTATTTAGTGCCATTCAACAATTATGTGATGGAGGGAGAAATAACAAAAGATTCAATAAAAATTGCATTGGAGTTTGCAGCAAGTTTTAATCATTTAGACGAAATAAAGAAATATGGACTTCAGATATCCGGTTTAAAAGTCAAATATGATTTTTCCAAGCCAATCGGTCAAAGAGTAATTAAGTTAAGCGATCTAAATAATTATGAATTAAAACCAAATATACTTTATAAAGTACGAATCATTGATTATTTATATTATGGAGGTGATAATTATAATTTTAATATTATAAATGCAAGACAATTATCTGGTGATAATATATGCGATATAATAAGTGATAATATACCGTCTAAAATTAATGTCCAAATTGATAATAGAATAACTTTTACTAATTTTTCCAACTTATAAAGAGATAATTAATCAGGTCCATCCATTTTAAGGGGTGGACCTAAATCAGATTCTACAGTAATGGCATTTCTAAATACGAAGACGTGTTTGTATCTGGAAGTGAAAGGAACAGAAGGATGCCACCAATCCAATAAAACTCCTATGTATGGAAAATAACTGAGTATAAAACTGTTACTCCTATGTATGGAAAATAACTGAGTATAAAACTGTTTTTGAGGTCGTCAAGTAAAACTCCTTTTAACTCTCTCAAAAATGATTTGTAGTTATTCAGAAATTAAAACAATATTTTTATAAAAATTAGGGAGAATTTGTTCCGCCGTCCATCCTTCCTCTGCTTCGCATTTGGCCCCATACTGGCTCATGCCGTATCCGTGCCCGATCCCCTGGCAGATCACCCGGATTCCCCCTTCATATTCCTCAAATCCATAAGCTGAGGATGGAAGTCCAAGGGCACGCTGGATCTCTTCTCCCGTATAGACCCTTGTGCCTATCTGGATCTGGCCCACATAACCGCCCTCATCCCGCAGAATGATCTGAATGCTTCCTGGAACCTGATCCGCCTTTACAGGCACGTCCCCGGAGATCTGATTGATCTTTTCCGCAAAATCCTCCTTTTTGTAAGATATTACGGTAAGAAAGCCTTCCACTTCTACATCCCTGGGGCAGGCAACCGGCTGTAAATAGGAATGGTTTTCATCCCCGGTTCTGGTCTTACCAGTACTGGCCCGATGGAACAAGGGATCAATCAGCTTACCGTCATACATCATGACCATTTTAGACGTGGACCGGACCGCTTCCTCTACCGCCTGATAGCTGGCCACAAAGGCTTCGCTTCCCCACAGTTTTTCCATCTGACGCTCCTCCAGATACTCCATGTGAAGCTCTGATTCCTTCACTTCATTCTGCCCGTTCATTTTTCCGTATATGTATGTCCTTGCAATGATTGCCTGGGCCCTCAATGCCTCTTTCCCATAGTCGGCCGGCATCTGCTTTGCCACCACGCCAGGCAGGTATTCTTCCACATCCATATAAGATTCCCCATTTTTCCGGTCCAGGATGATCTTCTTTCCGCTGGAGATGATAGGGATCTCTTTCCTCTCCTCTATTTTTCCCGTCCATGCAAGAGTGATTATATATGGAAACAACAGTGCAAGAATACACGCCATAACCGTCTTTTTTATCATTCTGAATCACCGTCCTTACTTTTTTTGCTGCTCACGGGTTTGCTTCCCTGACTGAAACCCTTATTCCAGAAAACCCTTGTTCAATATATGCAAAAAAACGTCCCGGAATCACTTCCGGAACGTTTTTACAAATCTATGCCTCTTCCTCCAGCTCCACCTTCACCTTTTCCAGGTGCCAGATGTCCTTTACATATTCCTCAATGGTACGGTCTGAGGTAAATTTGCCGCTGGAGGCCACATTTAAAATAGCTGCTTTTGCCCACCATGCTTCATCCCGGTACGCCTGATCCACCCGGCGCTGGGCTTCTGCATAAGATGGTAAATCCCTTAATATAAAGTAAGTATCCGCCCGGTCACTGCTCTTGGTATTTAATAAGGAGTTATAAATATCCCGGAACAGCTCCGGATCCTGGGGAGAATAATAGCCGTTAATAAGCTGCATCAGTACCCTGCGGATCTCAAAGTTGTTGTTGAAGATTTCCATCGGATTATACCCGCCCTCGTTTTCGTAACGGATCACCTCATCGGAAGACATGCCAAAGATAAAGGCATTCTCTGCTCCCACTTCCTCTACAATTTCCACATTGGCTCCATCCATGGTTCCCAGGGTCAGAGCGCCGTTTAACATAAATTTCATATTTCCCGTACCAGAGGCCTCCTTGCTGGCCGTGGATATCTGTTCGCTGACATCTGCCGCTGCAAAAATGATTTCCGCATTGGATACCTTGTAATCCTCAATGAAAACCACCTTAATCTTGCCTCCTATGCTTCTGTCATTATTAATAACATCAGCCACCGCATTGATCAGTTTAATGGTCAGCTTTGCACGCTTATATCCTGCCGCTGCCTTTGCACCAAACAAAAAGGTTCTGGGCACCATGTCAAGGTTAGGGTTATCCTTCAGTTGATTGTACAAATACATCACGTGCAGGATGTTCATTAACTGCCGCTTATATTCATGGAGACGCTTTACCTGCACATCAAACATGGATCTGGGATCCAGCTCAATGCCGTTATGCTCTTTCACATAGTCTGCCAGACGTACCTTATTCTGGTATTTAATGTCCATAAATTCCTGTCTGCACCTGGGATCTTCTGCATAAATTGCCAGACGGTGTATATGGGGCAGATTGGTGATCCAGTCGCTGCCGATCTTTTTCGTAACCCATTGGGCTAATAGCGGATTTCCATGAAGAAGGAATCGTCTCTGGGTGATGCCATTGGTCTTGTTGTTGAATTTTTCCGGCATCATCTGATAGAAATCTTTTAATTCCTGATTTTTTAAAATCTCTGTGTGAAGCCTGGCAACGCCGTTTACGGAAAAGCCTCCTAAAATTGCCAGATTGGCCATGCGGACCTGACCATCGTAAACGATGGACATTTTGCGCAGCTTATCCTGGTTGCCCGGGTACATTTCCGTGATTTTTTGCTGAAATCTCCGGTTAATTTCTTCCACAATCTGGTAGATTCTGGGAAGCAGCCTGGAAAACAGCTCAATCGGCCACTTTTCCAATGCCTCTGACATAATGGTATGGTTCGTATAGGCACAGGTTTTGGTGGTGATCTCCCATGCTTCATCCCAGCTTAAGCCGTAATCATCAAGTAGGATTCGCATAAGCTCCGGGACTGCTACGGTTGGATGAGTGTCATTTAGCTGGAATACTGTTTTTTCGTAGAATTTATGTATGTCGTCATGCTTTTCCATGTACTTCATAACCGCTCTCTGTACGCTTGCGGAAATAAAGAAGTACTGCTGTTTCAAACGGAGCTCTTTTCCTGCATAGTGGTTGTCATTGGGATAAAGGACCTCTACAATGGTTTTAGCCAGGTTTTCCTGTTCCACAGCCTTCTGGTAGTCTCCTCTGTCAAAGGAATCCAGGCTGAAGGTATTGATTGCCTGGGCATCCCAGATCCTTAAGGTATTCACCACATTGTTTCCATATCCCACGATGGGCATATCGTAGGGAACAGCAAGGACGGACTGGTATCCTTCCTGAACAAACCGTTCCTTTCCATTTTCCCATACCGTATTCACATATCCGCCGAATTTAACCTCTGTGGCATATTCTGCACGGCGAAGCTCAAAGGGATAACCGTTCTTCAGCCAGTCGTCAGGCACTTCTAACTGATATCCGCCTTCAATTTTCTGTTTGAACATGCCGTAGCGGTAACGGATTCCGCATCCATAAGCCGGATAGCCAAGGGTTGCCAGGGAATCCAGGAAGCAGGCCGCAAGACGGCCCAGCCCCCCGTTTCCAAGAGCCGGGTCCGGCTCCTGGTCCTCGATGACGTTTAAGTCAAAGCCCAGTTCTTCAAGGATTTCCTTTACTTCCGGCTGAGCCATAATGCTTATAATGTTATTGCCAAGGGCACGGCCCATGAGGAATTCCATGGAAAGATAATACAGGGTCTTTACATCCTGCTTCTCGTACTCCTTATGGGTTGCGATCCATTCGTCTATGATAACATCCTTTACCGCATAGGCTACTGCCTGGTACATCTGTTCCGGAGTGGCTTCATCAACCGTCTTCCGGAACACATTCTTCATATTAAACAGAACACTTTTCTTAAAGGTCTCCTTATCAAATCCCATACTCATTCTACCAAGCCTCCTAACCGATTACTGAAACTTCTCCACACCCAATGTTACATTTTCGCCGTTAATGTTCCATTCTTTTACATAACCGGCCAGCGTTTCAAGGATAATGTCTTCCGCAAGTACCTCACGTTTCACTTCTTCCTCATGGATCTTTAATATACCGGCAATTTTATCATTGCCCTTGCTGTATACTGCAATATGATCCGTTACCTCAAAACCTGCTTCCTTACGCATGGTCTGGATCTTGCTGATCAGCTCGCGCACAAAGCCCTCTGCCAAAAGCTCGGGTGTGAGATTGGTATCTAAAACAACGGTGATGGCATTGTCTCCCTCAGATACATAACCCTCCGTCTGAGCCGTATCAATAAGAAGGTCATCCCTGGTGAGTACGACTTCGGTATCGCCGAATAGGAAGGTGAGGGCGCCAGTTTCATTTAAGGTGTCCATGGCTTCATTGCCGTTGATCTCTGAAAGTGCCTTTTTAATATCTCCCAGCTGCTTGCCGTATTTCGGTCCGACGGTTTTTAACTGGGGCTTAAAGCTATAGGAGGTGAAATCCCTTATATCATCAGTAAATACTACCTTTTTCACATTCAGCTCTTCCTCAATGATCTCCTGGTAAAATACAGGGAGGGCGTGAGGTGCTTTTACAAACATCTGGCCAATAGGCTGGCGGTTCTTTACATTCGCCGTATTTCTGGCGGCCCTGCCCATGACGACGATTTTCAGCACTTCATCCATATCCGTTTCCAGCTGCCTGTCAATATAGGCCTGGTTTGCAGCAGGATAATCACACAAATGGATGCTCTCCGGCGCTGACTGGTCCACACTGCATACCATGTTCTGATAGATCTCCTCAGTCATAAAGGGGATGAGGGGAGCCGCTGTCTTGCTTACGGTAATAAGGGCCGTGTAAAGGGTCATATAGGCATTGATCTTATCCTGCTCCATCCCCTTTGCCCAGAAGCGTTCCCTGCTTCTGCGGACATACCAGTTGCTCATATCATCGACAAATTCCTGAAGGGCTCTTGCTGCCTCCGGAATCTGATAGCCGTTCAGGCATGCATCCACTTCTCCTACCAGAGTATTCAGCTTGGATAAAAGCCATTTGTCCATGACGGGAAGTTTTTCGTATTCCAGGCTGTATTTTGTAGGGTCAAATTCATCAATATTCGCGTAGAGCACAAAGAATGCATAGGTATTCCAAAGGGTGCCCATAAATTTGCGCTGGCCTTCCATGACCGCTTTCCCATGGAAACGGTTTGGAAGCCAAGGGGCACTGTTTACGTAGAAATACCAGCGGATGGCATCGGCTCCGTAGGTTTCCAGTGCATCAAAGGGATCTACGGCATTTCCCTTTGATTTACTCATCTTCTGCCCGTTCTCATCCTGGACATGCCCCAGAACGATTACATTTTTATAAGGGGCCTTGTTGAAAATCAGGGTGGAAATTGCAAGGAGAGAATAAAACCAGCCTCTTGTCTGGTCCACGGCCTCTGAAATAAAGTCAGCCGGGAACTGTTTCTCAAACAGTTCTTTGTTTTCAAAAGGATAATGGTGCTGGGCAAACGGCATGGAACCGGAATCAAACCAGCAGTCGATCACCTCCGGCACCCTTTTCATCTGCTTCCCGCACTTTTCACAAGTAATTGTCACTGTGTCAATATAGGGACGGTGAAGCTCAATGTCTTCCGGGCAGTTGGGTGACATTGCCTTTAATTCATCAATGCTTCCTATGGAGTGCTGATGACCGCACTGGCATTCCCACACATTCAGGGGTGTACCCCAGTAACGGTTTCTGCTGATGCCCCAGTCCTGGACATTTTCCAGCCAGTCGCCGAAACGTCCTTTTCCAATGCTTTCGGGGATCCAGTTGATGGTATTGTTGTTACGGATCAAGTCTTCCTTTACGTCCGTCATCTTAATGAACCAGGACTCTCTTGCATAATAGATCAGCGGAGTATCGCATCTCCAGCAGTGGGGATAACTGTGTTCAAATAAAGGCGCAGAGAATAAAAGACCCCTTTCCTTTAAATCCTTTAAAATCATTGGATCCGCTTTTTTGCAGAAGACGCCTGCCCATTTGGTTTCCTCTGTCATCTCGCCAGCCGCATTGACCAGCTGCACAAAGGGAAGATCATATTTTCTTCCCACCTTGGAGTCATCCTCACCAAAGGCCGGGGCAATGTGTACTACGCCGGTACCGTCAGTCAGGGTGACATAATGGTCACATGTCACATAATGTGCTTTCTTATTTGGTTTAACAAAATCAAATAAAGGCTCGTATTCTTTATACTCTAAATCCTTTCCCTGATATCGTTCTAAAACCGTGTACTCCCCTTCCAGAACCTTTTCGCAGAGAGCCTCTGCCAGATAATAGGTATGGTCTCCATTTTGTACCTTCACATAGGTCTCATCCGGATTCACACAAAGGCCCACGTTGGAGGGAAGGGTCCAGGGAGTTGTGGTCCAAGCCAGTATATAGGCTTCCTCTCCCTTTACCTTGAACCGGACAATGGCGGAATGTTCTTTTACATCCTTATATCCCTGAGCGACCTCATGGCTGGATAAAGGAGTTCCGCAGCGGGGACAGTAGGGAACGATTTTAAACCCTTTGTACAAAAGACCTCTTTCCCAGATCTGCTTTAATGCCCACCACTCGGATTCAATAAAATTATTTTCATAGGTCACATATGGGTCATCCATATCAGCCCAAAAGCCGACGGTTTTTGAAAAATCCTCCCACATGCCTTTGTATTTCCAAACACTTTCCTTGCAATACTTGATAAATGGCTCCAGGCCATATTCCTCGATCTGTTCCTTTCCGTCAAGGCCCAGCATTTTTTCCACTTCCAGCTCCACCGGAAGTCCGTGGGTATCCCAGCCTGCTTTACGGGGAACGTCATAACCCTTCATGGTACGGTATCTTGGGATCATATCCTTGATGACCCTGGTCAGTACGTGCCCGATATGGGGTTTCCCATTGGCCGTGGGCGGACCGTCATAAAACGTATAGGTTTCTGCCTCCCTGCGGTTTTCCATGCTCTTTTTAAAAATCTGATGATCTTCCCAGAACGTTTCAACCTCTTTTTCTCGTGCTACAAAATTCAAGTCTGTAGGGACTTTCTTGTACATCTTTAGCGACCTCCATTTCTACATATATAAAAAAAGCCCTCATCCCGTAATCAGGACGAAAGCCTCACTATATCTCCGTTAAACCACCTATTACCGCATACCAGCATATGCTTTCCCTTAACGCGGAAACTACGTCCTGACCTACTGCCAACGCTTTCAGCCGGAAACTCCGGAGTGATATTCGAACCCATGCTACTTTCGCCAGGCTTCCACCATCCCCGGCTCTCTTTGGATTTCTCATGGTTCTACTGTCTCCATCAAAGTTTTTCTTCTTATTATGATATGGTCCTACTATTTATTCTGTATTTTCTAATTATAGGGATTCAGAAAAGAAATGTCAAGGCTAATTTGATTTTCATACCAAAGCCAAAAGGGCACAAAGGTGAACGGGTACCGAATCATTTTCAATCCGATACCCGTTCTACATGCTTTCATCCATTGGTTCTTAATTACCTCTCTAGTTCCGTTTCTTACTTCTTGTTCTCCGGATGCTCTATATGAATTTTTCCCGTTACCTTTCGCCTAAAACCATCTACAGTCCGAATCTCTGCATCGTTGTTCCATTCTACTATATTGTTATCCAGCTACCAAATAAAAAATTCAACCCGGTCGAATCAAAATTAACCATCCGATGAATATTTCTCTGCAGTTATAACGAATGATAGGCATATAAGAGATTGGTAGATTTTTATTCCGGCTTTATCCATGCTTTCGTATGGATCCATCGCCCTTTTCGGTTTTCTGCTAAGGTTAAACGGCTTTGCCTTTTGTCTGAACTTATAAATTAACGGTTCAGACGAAACTTATGTTTTCGGTGGAATCAACCTCCTTTTCCCTGACATCCTCCGAAATAAATTTGGATATCGGATTCGATATTTTTTTCTTTTGTTTATGGCTTTATTATATACCATCCCTCTTTGTTTTGCAAGACTTTTTTTATAAATTTTGCAAATTAATTATTAACTTTCTAATTGTATTAAATTATTTAGATTATTCGATTATTTAAAATTATTTATTTGATTTTTTCAGCTTCATTAACATTGTTACTTTTTTGTCAATTCCATTGTTTTTTTGTAAACTTATGGTATAATGTGCGAAAAGGTTTAGTAAAAGAAAAAGGAGAACAGCTATGAGCCAGCGCAACTTAACTTTATTAACAGACCTCTATGAATTAACCATGATGCAGGGATATTTTAAAGAAAAAAACGCCAACGAGACCGTTATATTCGATGTTTTCTACCGCAGCAATCCGGGCGGCAACGG
The DNA here is from genome assembly GCF_000144625.1 of [Clostridium] saccharolyticum WM1. Classification (NCBI taxonomy): domain Bacteria; kingdom Bacillati; phylum Bacillota; class Clostridia; order Lachnospirales; family Lachnospiraceae; genus Lacrimispora; species Lacrimispora saccharolytica. The sequence continues at coordinate 3,124,978 of NC_014376.1, forward strand.
GTACGCGATCTGCGCAGGCTTGGAACAGGTCATTGAATACGTAAATGAACTTCATTTCAGCCAGGAGGATGTGGATTATTTACGGTCCACCGGCCTGTTTGAAGAAGACTTTCTGGAATATCTTCATCATTTTAAATTTTCCGGCGATATCTACGCCATTCCTGAGGGTACGGTCGTATTCCCTCGAGAACCCTTGGTAAAAGTCATTGCACCGATAATGGAAGCCCAGCTGATCGAAACCGCTTTGCTCAACATCATCAACCACCAGAGCCTGATTGCCACCAAAACAGCCAGAGTCGTATTCGCTGCAGCCGGAGACGGGGTTATGGAATTCGGCCTGCGCCGTGCCCAGGGACCTGATGCGGGAATTTACGGTGCCAGAGCCGCCATGATCGCCGGCTGTATCGGCACCTCCAACGTGCTGGCCGGAAAAATGTTTCATGTTCCGGTGAGAGGGACTCATGCCCACAGCTGGATCATGAGTTTTCCTGACGAATTAAGCGCTTTCCGCAGCTATGCAAAGCTTTATCCCACTGCCTGCATCCTTCTGGTGGATACCTATGATACATTAAAATCCGGCGTTCCCAATGCCATTCAGGTATTTAAGGAAATGCGGAAAGCAGGAATCCCACTGACCACTTATGGGATCCGTCTGGACAGCGGAGACCTGGCATACCTCTCTAAAAAGGCCAAGAAAATGCTTGACGAGGCCGGTTTTTCAGACGCTGTGATCTCTGCCTCCAATGACCTTGATGAGACTTTGATCAACAGCTTAAAGATCCAGGGAGCTACCATAAATTCCTGGGGCGTTGGAACCAATTTAATCACCTCCAAGGACTGCCCTTCCTTTGGCGGAGTCTACAAGCTGGCGGCCGTTATGGATAAAAAGACCGGTCAGTTCGTCCCTAAAATCAAGCTATCTGAAAATGCAGAAAAGATCACCAATCCGGGCAACAAGATCATCAAGCGTATTTACAGCAGGGAAACCGGTAAAATCATTGCTGACTTAATCTGCCTGGATGGGGAGATCTTCAAGGAGAATCATTCCATGCTTCTATTCGACCCCATTGAGACATGGAAAAAGACCCATCTGGCGCCTAACAGCTATACCATGAGGGATCTTCTGGTTCAGATATTCAAAGGTGGGAAATGTATCTACAAGAGCCCGGCGGTCATGGACATCCAGATCTACTGCAAAAAGGAGCTTGATACCCTTTGGGATGAGTCCCGCCGTCTGGTAAATCCGCACGAGGTTCACGTTGACTTATCCAATGAGCTTTGGCATATGAAAAATCAGCTGCTGGACAGCTATCATTTCAGAGACTGACCGGACAGGGCTGTCCATTGTTCACATTCTGGTCATAATCTTTTTACAGCCTGGTCAAATTTTCTTCATATTTAACCGATATACTGAAAACATCAGAAAAAGATGTTGCCAACATACTTTGAGATAAAAATTTTTTTCATAATTGCCGGTATTCCTTCGAGGGATACCGGCTCCTCCCTTTTTCAGAGTCTTTTCATCATTTCTCTTTACATCTGCTTTTTGACTACGGAGTATTCATCCCCATATTTAAAATGAGGACAGCTCTGGAAGGAGTTGCTTAAAAAACGTATCATCTCATCCTCATCCAGATCAATCTCACATTCATAGCATTCGTATTCTTCATTGTAATCATAGTGTATACAATATTCACAGCTTACTTTCCGCTCCATTTAACGCCCTCCTTTTATGTTTATCTTCCTATAACAAACCCGGCCCACTGATTTTTTCAGCAGCTTCCCTATGGTACCATCAATGATCCATGCGGCTGCCAGGGAAATAAGAAATGTAAGAATGGTCTCGCAAAGGATTCTCGGCACGAAATAATGCCTTATGAAAGTCTTATCCACCAGTTTTCCGGCAATCTGTCCCAAAACCAGATAATGGATCAGATAGACGGAATAGCTGTACCGGCTGATAAAACCGGCAGCCTTAACAAGAGCAGGGGCCTTTCTATCTCCGAAATGTTCAAAAAACAGAAAAATAGCCGCAGCCATTGCCATCATTGTGGGAGCTAAATCGTGGATCCCCGGTGTAAAGGATGGGATGAATAATTTTTGTACCATGGTGATAATAAAACCGGCCATGCCCATGAGCCCAAAGGGGAGATACCTGCTGCTTCCATACAGCCGCTTTAATGCATATCCCAGGACAAAATAAATAAGCCAGCCCTTAAAAATCATATATTGAAGGCTCTCTCCCACCTCCAGGCCAAAGGCCGGAAGATAGGTGCAGATCCCCTGGATGACCACCATAAGGACCAGAAGGATTTTTAAATCCCTGTCGTTGATAGACTTCATCATCCTGGCCAGAAACGGCGCACAAAGATACAGCGCCATGATCACGTACATGAACCACAGATGAGGGGTCATGGGAATGTTTCCTGTTAATAGCCCTTTTCCAAAAGCCGCCAGATGCTCCTGCCACTTAAGAGAATCCTCTCTTAAATAAATTTCAAAATACCAATAATAGATCCCGCTGTAATATGCAAAGGGAATAAAAATCGTCAGAAACCGGCTGCGGTAAAAACCATGGATATCCTCTGTCCCTGAGTTTAAAAGGAAGAGGCCGCTTAACATAAAATAAATCCCTACAAATGCCAGAAGCACCGGTGAAAGGGCTGCTGAAAACAGCCACTGCCTGAAATTTATGGTTTCTGCGGGAATGGCATGAACCATGATGATGGCAAAGACCGCAAGGGTCCTTAAATATTCATATTTCACTTCTCTTTTCGTAAGCCCCATATCTTTCCTCCCGATTCCTATGGACTTAGAAAAGTATAGCATACAAAATCGGATTTTGACAAATTTTTTATTTCATTAAAAAAAGTGTAGACAAATGGAAATTCCTATGGTATTATAATGAAGCTGTCAGAGACAGCACACACAACGGCCTATTGGTCAAGCGGTCAAGACGCCGCCCTCTCACGGCGGAAACCCGGGTTCGATTCCCGGATAGGTCATAATTGAAGCACTGTATTTTCCTTGTATTTACTGGGATTATGCGGTGTTTTTCTTTTTATTATATTAATACACCTGACTACAAATTGCGGAATGAAAAAGAATCTCCTATCATTTCTAAAGTTATCTTTTTGGAAGTGGATTATGGATGTAACTTAGTGTTGCAAACGTCTTTCTTATCTTATGAGACGATTTCTTTTCGATTCCAGAGGCTTCACAGACTCTCCATAATGACTGGTTGATTTGCTCTTCATTTAGATATGTCCCATTTCTTGTGAATAAGAAGTTTTCTTTTCCTATATTGCTACCAGGCTCACTTATTATTTTTATTTATATGTCTTTTGCCTTTGGGATTAACGGAACAAAACGATATAAAAAAAGAAAGCATCTAATATCTAAATTAGAGCTTTCTTTTTTCACCTTTATCATCAGGCTCATAATATTTTCATACGAAAAGTGAATACCGTTCTTCCTCTTAGCTTTCTTCTTCACCTTCAACTGCTCCACGTATCTTAGAGCCAACAACGGTTATCATTTTTTGTTCCGGATCAATCGTTGAGGTAAGTCCTTCCGGAAGTTTAATATCACTAAATTGAATACTTTCACCAGCCTCCATATTAGAAACATCAATTTCTATTTCATCTGGAATATCCTGAGGTAAGCCCTCCAGTAAAATTGAATCTATGGTACTGTTAATCAATAATCTTTTTGACTCAAGAAGTTCTGCTCCGGTAAATTTTATAGCCACTTCTTGTTTGATTTTTTCCGAAAAAGATACCATTTGAAAATCCAAATGAGAGATTTCGTTCTTAACAGGTTCAATGTGTATTTCTTTTGCCATTACGGTATAACTCTGGCCATCAGGAACAACCAGTTTAAAAACGCCATTCCGGCCAAACTCTTTCATTGATCTTCTAAATACATCTTTCTTAACAGCTATTGAGATTGAATCAACACCTTTACCAGCTATGTTTCCCAGTAAATATCCTTCTCTTTTTAACTGATTATTGTCACCCTTTCTGGTACTTTTTCTTAACTCAACGTTCATAACTCCAGTATTTTCCATAGTTATAAGCCTCCTTGATTAATAATAATATGATGGCAATCATCTAAAATCTTATGATTCAATGATGAAAACCTGTTACCTAAATTTCATTGTGATTTAACATAACAAACTATAAATTGTCAAAAGAAAATATACTTCCCAAAGAAAATGTTTTTTAAATAAGTTATCATAGAATTATTTTGAATTTATTTCTTTAATACAAATTTATTTTATTTATTATTTAAAAAATCACATAGAATTTAAAATAACATATAATTAATAGTATAGTATAAATCTGATAATTGTCAAGTTTTCGATTGGTATAACAGAAATTTATCCTAATGAAAAGATTAAAAGATTATAAAGGTGCAGTTGGAGAAACTCAAGTTCTAGAACGGATTACCCAAAGGATCTCGGTTAACCGGAATGGCAAAAATTCAATCTAATGCGTATACTGCCTGCAGAGCGGTTCTTGGCGTAAGGCTGAACTTAATCATACCGGAATCCACGGTGAAAATTCTTCTTTTTATGGTGGTTCTTTTATCAGGAATTTCCATTCTTCTCAGGAAAGACCAGACGGAAGAGGAAGGAAACAAAGGATATGTCATATCAGACCACCTGGCTGCGACTATGGTTCTTGGGTTTGTGACAGGTATGATCTGCGCTCTTTCCGGGGCAGGAGGGCCTGTCCTGGTCATGCCTCTGTTGGTGGTCCTGGGGATCGGTATCAGAACTGCAGTGGGTGTTGCCCTGTTTAATTCGGTGTTTATAGGAATTCCTGCCTGTATTGGATACATGATGCAATGCGATATGAAATCCCTTTTGCCGGTGATGGCAGCAGCACTGGTATTTCACGGTGTGGGAGTTTCCTTTGGAAGCAGAAATGCGGTCAGGATAAACCAGAATTTTTTAAAGAAAGGGATCGCTGTCTTTTCCATATTGATTGCCTTATGGAAGCTGTTCTTCTCATAAGGGGTATGTGATATCTTAATAAAAATCACAATAAGTACTGTTAAGCCCGGAAGGGATGTGCCAAATCCTGCTCCGTACCCGATAAAATTGGCAAGCCCTGTGCCGCAGGCAGCAATTACAAATAAGATAAGCCATTCTATGTATCTCATACCGTCTCCTTTTTCTCCTTATTCTTAAGGGTGATTTTCCCCAGCTTCGGCTCTAAGAACCTATAAAGCCTGTCCGTCATGGGAATAGCAATCAACATGGTGATATACATTCCGGTAATTCCAGCTATGGTTTCTCCCACACTGGCCATAGCAGAAATGGTATCAGCCCATTCAGGATAAATAGCGCATAAGCTGGCGCTGGAGCTTGCCATCATGATGCCCGCGCCCACACCGGAGGCCAGTCCCAATGCCTGGGGATGGAACAGGCCTGTCATACCTACCACAGAAGCCATAAGCCCGAAATATATTGTCCCCACCATACCGCCTACGATATAGATGGAAAGGCTCCCCCTGGCCTCAGCGGAATCAGGGCCGTAAATATTATTGATCAGTGCCATGTGGTATTCCCTGTTAATAGAATGACAGGATCCTATGGCCTCTCTCTTCATTCCCAGAAGAATAGCAACCGGCAGCGCCAGCAAAGGCCCTAACAAGTTGCCGAATCCATGGAACAGAAGCACCGGGCCGGACTGTAAAATAGTGTCAATGTTGGCTCCTGCCGTGATCCCCAGCTTGGCAATAAACGGACAGATGCCCACCACAACCAGCCTGGAGGCCGCCTTCACATGCTTGCTGTCTGCGATCTTAAGCACTTGAGGCCCGCTTAACACGCCTAAAATAATTGCATAAAAAATCGGAAACAGAATAAACATTCCTTTTCCAACGGGGATCTTAATCTGCCCTATATTATCCGCAATAAGGATAAAGACGAATGCCAGGGCAAATATCTTCCACTCCACCGTAAACCGTTCCTTCAGGGAACCATACACATAAGTTTCTTTTTTGTTGCCGCTCATAAGAGCCCCTCCTTTCCAGCCTGCAACTTTCTCCTATGCCGGCTGTTACAATCTCCTTGTGTTGAGTATTTTATACAAAACATCGTCTTGAAAAAAGGACAAATGAGCACTTCCCACAAAAAATCCTGATTGATTTTATCTTTTAGATGATGGTATACTGGATGCAAATCAAAAGAATTGAGGGGATATGTGAATGACACTGACTGAGCTGGAAGACCGGGTTCCCGCTTTATGGGAATATACAAAAAATATGCCCCAGGATATACGAAGCCGCTGCACGGTCCGGACCCATGCCCCAGGTTCCATCATACACCAGAAGGATATGGAGCTGAATTATTTTGGAATCGTAGCGGCAGGTGAAAATCGGGTCATCAACGAATTTGAAAACGGAAATGTTTATATGATCGAGGGTAACCAGGCCATAGATTTTATCGGAGAAGTCACCATACTCGCCTGTATGGAGCGCACCTCCGTGACCATTGAAGCTGTGACGGATAATGTGGTTGCCTATATCAGCCGGAAGGATGCAGAGCGCTGGCTTTCGGAGGATATCAATATCCTGCGCCTGGCCTCCAAACACACTGCATTCAAACTGTACCGTTCCTCTTACACCAACGGTGCAAAGCTGTTTTACCCTCCAGCCTATCTCCTGTTAGACTATATAGTGCGTTTCGGAAGGCAGAATGGCATGGACAATCATAAATCCTCGAAAAACCTGATCATCAACCGCACACGCCAGCTTCTCCAGGAAGAGATCGGGGTCAATGTAAAAACTCTCAACCGTACCATTTATCAGCTGAAGCAGGAAGGATTCTTTGATGTCTGCAAAGGCAAGATTTCATTTTCCAGGGAACAGTATGAGGCTGCTGTCACATGGCTGAATGCATCCAAGGATAAATAATGCAGTCCGTGATATTTTATGTAAGGAACTTCCGCCTTTGGTTCTTCCCTTGGTTAATAGAAAGGCAATGTTTGTCATAGCCTGTCAGCATATGTCGTCATAAGGCGAAAAACCCTGGATTTTTCTGAAGGAAAACCAGGGTTTTTCGCCTTTTTTCTCTTTATTTGTCAGAGGAGGACACCGTAAGCTGCCAGACAGTCCTTCCAGCCTGCCAAAGGCGGGCATACACTGTCCGGCATTTCCGGAATCTGGCAAACACCCGGGCGGCCTCCCGCTCATCGGCGTATACCTTCCAGTAGCCGGTGCATTTGCTGTTCTTTCCTCCATTTTGGATAAACCCCACCACATCTTCCAGGGGGTAACCGAGAAAAACCCCGATCTCATGGGGAAAATCTCCTTCCTGGTTCAGCCGTTCTTTTAGTCTGTTAAGCGCAGCCTCCACTTCCATTTGCTCATAGCCGTAGGCTTTTAGGAACCTACCCACTTCCGGCCTGCTTAAATCCGCCTGAAGACGGGATTTCCGGCAGACATAGATAAGCGCCTTATTCCTGCGCCTGCACAACACCAGCAGGGATATTCCTTTCCCCTCCAGCTGGCTGTTTAAGCCTGCCAACTGGTCTTCCAGTTCCTTTTCCGAGGAAAAGGGATGATTAAACAAGCTTGCCGTTTTTAAGGAGGCCAGTGTGGGAGAACAATATTCAATTAAATTTTTTTCAAGCAGCATATCCGCACCTCCGCCTGCGTTCCTGTTTCATGGAACTTGCCTTCGCAGGAATCATCCTGTTATGAATATTATAAGCAGCATCGGCTTGGATACTTTTCCAATTTTTGTCAGAATTTCTTTATTTCTTTCATACTTTCTTTATAACCTGGTCAAATTTCCTTCACATTTATCCTGTATGATAATATTATAAACATAAGAAATCAAGAGAAAGCGGTCAGAGCGCTTACATACATGTTTTTACTAAGTCGGCAGAGTTGCCCTGAAAGGCTTCTTTGCCGGCTCAACCTAATAATCAGGACCGGGATCACCGGTTTTATATTCCCATACCAAGGAATTTCATATATAAAAAAGAGAAGCAGCCCCATCAGATTATTGATGGGGCTGTTCGCCTTTCCCGGAATGGCCGTTTGATCCATATAATGAATGCAGAAGACTCCTCCTGATCATCTACTTTTCAGCTTCAACAATGCCAAGCGAAGTATCTCCTTTTCTGGCTTTTTCCAGGAGAAGGGAAGCCATTTTCTGAAAATTACCTCCCGAAGTAGAAGCTCCGCTTACGGTATCGATTCCCCTGTCGCTTTGAACCGCAAGAAAACTGGCGGCATATGCCCGGGTATAGCGGTTTGGATATGTCCCTTTTTGGTCTTATGCATTCGTCATGTTAAAAACTGCCGGTCAGCTATGGTGCTGCTATGGAAATGCCTCTAGAATCCGGACAGTCACCATCTCCTTTTACGGACATACTATATAAGAGAAATACGTATTTCTATCATTGTTAAAAGGGGGGCAACCTTATGGCTAACTATAAGCCAATAGCTAAAACTGTTTCATCCGCTTCTGCAATTTCAGGAGTGCTGGTACCTGCTAATCTTTCGACTACAAGCTGGGGATTACTTTTATTAAGAGGTTCTGCTATCTTCAGCAATACCATTCTTCGAAGCGGTGCTGTGGCAGTTTGGGAAAGTACGAAACCCACGACTGCTGCTCCAAGCCGGGAAACATTTACTGATGCAAATGCCATATACGGCATTACCTGCAGAGCCGGAGTAAAGCTGATATTTAAGTTCTATGCTCACTAACTTTTAAACAGGCGCCTCAAAGGCCATAATCCTACATCACGCTCACCAAATACGAACGAGCTCAGGCTAATATGAAAATATCTGGCATGTATGGGATTTGGAAAGAAACCTTTGAGGCGCCTTTCCTATAAAAACTTCATTGATCACAAAGGAGGGAAAGAACGTTTGCCAAAAGTCATTTTAACCGGCTGTCAGATCATTTGCTCCGGAATCGTAACAGCGGATTTTAATTTATCAAATCATACGTATTTATTAATCACAGGAACTGTTTACAGTCCCACAGGAAAGCCTCTGCCAAATGCTGCCGTTGAAATACGACTAGTAGATGATTCCCTGGTACCACCGGATGAAAAAAGTTTAGGTGTGACATTTACCCTTCATGATGGTTCCTACGGAATATCACTTCCCAGGATCAGCGGGAAGCAATACAAATTAATTGCTTATTCACCTATATAAACGGCAGCAAAAGAAAGAGCAAAAAACAGGGAGGATATCATGAAAATATATAAAACGTCAGATGGATATTGCGTCTATGGGATTAAAAAAGATAAAAAGCTGTGTTTTTTGGCTGACCGGTTTGATTATGGAAATGAGATTAAAAAATTACTGGATACCCTGGAAGGTCTGACATTTGATTCTCTGATTTTTATATTTGGGTTGGATACAGGATCATACCTTCCATTTATGAAGGAATTGCTGTGTGAAAGAAACCGGGTGATCATTTTCGAACCCAACCCTGAAATCTGTAAAAAATCAGGAACTAAATTAGAGGATAATATCACTCTTGTTCCCTTTGAAGAAAATCAGGTGAAACAAATTTTTGAAAATACCATACATTTTAAAAATATCAATCATATTTATTTTTACGCATTTGGCAATTATTCCAGCATTTATAAGGAAGAATACGAACGTTTGATTGAGCTTTTGGATTGGACCATGATCAATGCTGCATCCCAGGTGGATCTTGCAAAACGCTTTAAGAAAATTTTCATCCAGAATATGATTGCCAATATGAATGCTTTAAACCGGTGTACTCCCATTCACCGCTGCAGGCTTTCCAATCTCAATGTGCCCGCTCTTGTGGTATCCGGAGGCCCCTCCCTGGATTCAAACATCAGGGATATGCTCAGCCATAAGGATAAGCTTGACCGGTATTTTATCATTACCGGCAGCAGAACCGTGGAAGCTCTGACGAAAAACGGGATTTTACCTGATATGATCGTGTCCGTGGATCCGGTGGATGCAAACTTTGATATGATGAAGAGCTGTCTGGATCTGGAAGCCCCCCTTGCTTTTTATGAATACAGCAACAGGTATTTAGTAAAAAACTATAAAGGAGAGAAAATCTTCATTTCCCTCTTGTTCTCTCAGACCGTGGAAGGCTTTGAGAATTACCAGGGGGTATTCTGCGGTGGATCTGTGGCCCATGCCTGTATTGACATTGCAAATTTAATTGGCTGCTCTCCCATCATATTCCTGGGCCAGGATTTTGCCCATACCTACCAAAAGCACCATGCCGACAGTGCTGTTTTTGATTATGATAAAAACCTGCCTTACCAAACCACGGTTGTGGTAAAGGATGTGTACGGAAACCCGGTGGGTACCACCGTTACCCTGGATCATTACCGGCGAAGACTGGAACACTACATCTCCCTTTATAAGGATCAGAAACGAATCCGGTTTATTAATTGTTCCTACGGTGCGGAAATAGAAGGTGCGCCACATAAGGAGCTGGCTGAAGTATTTGAGGATGAACCAACCGTAAGGCAAAAGAGAAATTTTATCCCAAGCCGGGAGATCCATATGGATGGCAAAAAGACCATTGACTCTCTTCTTCAATTCATCGAAGAATACAGAGTTAAAGCAAGCCAGTGCCTGGAATTATGTGAAATCATACGTTCTGAAAACCAGACCAAATCTCTCATAGAGGTGGAGGAAACAGACATTGACTTACAACGGATCCTGTACATCCTTAAGGTTGTAAGCGATTTTGAAAATCATACAAATACCAAATACCTGGGAGGATATTTCAGTGAATTTGTGTTTGAAATGAAGGAAAAAACCTTTCATATGCCTGCAGAGGATTATAATGAGCTGACCTCTGATCTGCAGCATCAGGCAAAGTCCTTCCATATATATTTTGAACAAATGAAAGAAATGCTGGAAAATGTTAACCAAATCATTCTGGAGACCGTAACAGAATTCTATTGACCGCATATAGTTTAGTAAAAAATGGAGAAAAGGGGATAGGACCATGGAAGATGAAATCAAAAATAGAGAAATCAATGATACTCAGTATAAGGAAGTAGAAATCAATAAAATGATTATTAACGGGAAGGAACAGGCGGGAAACATTATCAATGCGGAGGATACCAGGGGCAAACAGGAAATCAATGTGACCGTATACACCCGCAGCATGCCCCAGGTTCAAAAAGACGGGGGGAGGAATAACCGATTCTATGAACTGCTTCAAAAAGTCCTCTTTCATAATAAACGGAGCTAAACTCCAGTCCCGCCCGGAATATCATTTTCGCATCCAGTTGGATAAGCAGAACTTCCAGATCATCAATGGAACCGTGTACGGTCAGGACCAGAACCCCTGTGCAGGTGCTGCGGTCCGGATTACCCAGATCAGCTGCAGGGACAATACCAGAAGACTTCTTGGCTACACTGTGACGGATGAGAACGGGTATTATTTATTTTCCATTAAAGCAAAGGCGGACAGGAAATATGAGCTATCTGTCTACGCCCCCCTTATCACTTATGGGAAGGAGGCCCCCCATTGAGCGGATATACTGAGATCATTTTAACACCAAGGCATTTGAAAAACCGTGACATTTTGAGAACCACCATAATAATGGAGAAATCTGATGAGGTTTTACTGACAGGAACGATTTATAATTCGCGCCAGAAGGCCATGGAGGGTGCTGTTGTCCGTGTCATAAAAATTACCCAGGAAAATCAAAGAGTGAGCAAAGGCTATGTGATCACCAACCAGTCCGGTGAATTTGCCATAACCGTGGAAAAAGACAAGTATGCCGATTATCAGCTGGATATTTACGAGCCGCTGGTATCCGGTTAAAGGGGGCACATGATGGAACAGATGAATCATGAATGTCATATGGAAGGGATATTAATAAAAGGAAAGGTCCGCTATAAAGATTCCTGTCCGGTTAAGGGAGCTGTTGTACTATTAGAAAAGCTGGTTCCCTGCTCTGAGGAAGGAGCTGAGGAACAAGGAACGGCGGGGACTTATTTGGAGCATGCACTCACCAACGGACAAGGAGAATTCTGCTTTTCTATCTCAGATCGGTTGAGCAGTTATAAAATAAAGATTTTTGATAACCGTCACAGGTAAGGGAGGAAATATGAAGAAAGTTCTGGTTACAGGAGCAGATGGGTTTATAGGCAGTCACTTGACGGAAACACTTGTGGAACGCGGGTATGAAGTAAGGGCCTTTACTTTTTATAATTCCTTTAATACCTGGGGATGGCTGGACACCCTTCCTGATGCGATAAAGAAGGAAATAGAAATACAGGCAGGGGACATCCGGGATCCAAACGGCGTAAGAAACGCCATGACTGGGATGGAATCCGTTTTTCATCTGGCCGCACTCATCGCCATCCCTTTCAGCTACCACTCTCCTGATTCCTATGTGGACACCAATATCAAGGGTACCTTAAACGTTCTCCAGGCAGCAAGAAGCCTTGGCACGGACAGGGTGCTGGTCACTTCAACTTCCGAGGTTTACGGCACTGCCAGATACGTCCCCATAGACGAAACCCATCCCTTCCAGGGACAATCGCCTTATTCGGCTACAAAGATCGGTGCCGACCGTCTGGCAGAAGCCTTTTACAGAAGCTTTTCTCTTCCGGTCACCATAGTCCGGCCCTTTAATACTTACGGACCGAGACAGTCTGCAAGGGCTGTCATACCCTCCATCATCAGCCAGCTGTTATCAGGCACCATGGAGATACGCCTTGGCAGCCTGACACCTACCAGGGATTTTAATTATGTAAAGGATACTGTAAACGGATTTATAGAAATAGAAAAGTCAGAGAACACCCTGGGGGAAGAAATCAACATTGCCAGCCAGAAAGAAATTTCCATCGGCGGCCTTGCCGGAGAGCTGATCAGCCAAATCAACCCTCAGGCCAGAATCATCTGTGAGCCGCAAAGGCTGCGCCCTGAAAAGAGCGAGGTAAACCGGCTTTTAGGTTCTAATAAAAAGCTGAAAGAGCTAACCGGCTGGAATCAGGAATACAGCCTTTCCCTTGGCTTAGAAAAAACCATCCGCTGGATGGAGAAAAACCTGGATAAATATAAGGCAGGAATCTATAACCTTTAGTAACAATTCGGTGGGAGGACCAATATGATACCTTTATCTGTTCCCAACCTAATGGGGAACGAAAAACAATATATCTTAGATGCACTGGACAGCGGCTGGATATCAACCGCAGGAAGCTATGTGGCTAGGTTTGAGAAGGACCTGGCTTCTTATTTAGGGACAGCCGGCGGGGCGGCCGTTCAAAGCGGAACTGCCGCAATCCATTTAGCCCTGCTCTTATCCGGTGTAAAACCCGGGCAGGAAGTAATTGTTCCCACCCTTACCTTTATAGCTTCCGTCAATCCGGTGTCCTACATAGGCGCTGTCCCCGTTTTTATGGATTGTGACGATTCCATGAACATGGACTGTGACAAGCTGGAGGACTTTTTAAAAAGAGAATGTACCAAGACCCTTTCCGGTCCGGTAAACAAGCGAACCGGCCGGCTCATTCAGGCGGTTGTCATTGTCCATATTTTCGGCAATATGGCAGATATGGAACGGCTGAAAGCAATGTCGGAAGAATACGGATTCCATTTGATCGAAGATGCGGCGGAAGCACTGGGAACCTGTTACAATCAGGGAAAATACCAGGGAAAGTTTGCCGGGACCATAGGGGATTTCGGTGCCTATTCCTTTAACGGCAACAAGATCATCACCACAGGGGGTGGAGGGATGCTGACGGCAAAGGAGGGAAGCACCTTAGAAAAGGCCAGGTACCTTGCTTCCCAGGCAAAGGATGATCCCGTCTTCTATACCCATAAGGAAGTGGGCTATAATTACCGTATGACAAACTTACAGGCTGCCATGGGCGTAGCCCAGCTGGAGTGTCTGGAAGAATTTATCCGGATCAAGGAAAAAAATTTTGAATACTACAACAATGCCATACAATCTATGGAAAACTTTGAACTGGTTCCCTTTAACCGAAAAGCACGGAATAACCGGTGGTTTTATTCCCTGTTTTTGAAAAACAGCGCATTGGACCGGAATGACGTTATGAAACAGCTTAGAGATAAAGCCATTGAAACAAGGCCCATCTGGCAGCTTATTCATACCCAGAAGATGTATGAGGGCTGCCAGACCTATTTCATAGAAAAGGCCCCTTTCTACTGGAGCCGGATCATTAATATCCCCTGCAGCACCGGACTTTTAAGAAAGGATATGGATTATATTATAGAAGCATTAGACTGCATCTAGCAGACGGAAGGATGGATAGGAATGGAAGTTGGTAAATTTATCATCACACCGGATTGTTCCATTCGGGAGGCGATCAGACAACTGGACCAGACTGCGAAAAAAATACTTGTAGTTGAGGAAGATCATAAGCTGGCCGGTGTTCTCACAGATGGGGATATCAGGCGGTGGATATTAAAAAACAAAGATATTTCCATGCCTGTCCGCCTGATCATGAACACCTCTCCGATTGTTATAAAAAAGGAAAAAAGCCATCTGGCCCTGGAGATCATGAGAGAAAAGCAAATCGAAGGACTGCCCCTGGTAAATGACAACAACCAGGTTACTGATATTCTGTTTTGGAATGAGCTAAGCAGTCATGATCCGGAATGTCCCAAACCGACTGCCACACCGGTAGTGATCATGGCGGGAGGCAAAGGCTCCCGGCTATACCCATACACAAAAATCATTCCAAAACCCCTGATCCCCATTGGGGACACTCCCATTGTGGAGCGGATCATGAATCAGATGATGGAGTACGGGTTCCATGAATTTTATCTCACCATCAATTATAAAAAAGAGCTGATAAAAGCCTATTTTAATGATGATCATGGTTATCATCTCCACCTGATCGAAGAGGATGAACCCCTGGGAACAGCCGGTTCCTTACAACTGGCAAAAAAAGTGTTAACGGGAAGCTTTCTTGTAAGCAACTGCGACATTTTGGTAGATGTCAATTACACCAAGCTCCTCATGCACCACAAGGCTCATAAAAACAAAATCACTCTAGTCACAGCCATGAAAAGCTATGAGATCCCTTACGGGGTTGTCAACCTGGGGGAAAACGGAAGCATTGACGCCTTAATGGAAAAACCCAGATATGAGCTTCTGGTAAGCACCGGGCTTTACGTGCTGGAGGAAGAAATATTAAAATACATTCCTTCGGACCAGTATTTTGATATGACAGACCTGATCCGTAAATGCTTGAAACATGGGGAACAGGTAGGCGCCTATCCGGTCATGGACAGCGCCTGGCTTGACATGGGGGAATTCAGTGAAATGAAAAAAATGGCGGAGAGAATGAAATTATGAAAGAGGATCTGATCCTCATCGGCGGAGGCGGCCATGGGGAAAGCATCATAGATACGATCCGGGGACAGGATAAATACGGTATTGCAGGTATTATAGATTCCTTCAAAAAGGTAGGCTCAGAGGTGCAGGGCGTAAAGGTAATTGGAAGGGATGAAGATCTGACGGCCTGTTTTACCCGCGGGATCCGTCATGCGGTAATCGCTGTCGGTAGTGTGGGAAATCCCGGCCCTAGGCGGAAGCTGTACCGGCTATGCAAGGACATCGGCTACGAATTCCCCAACATTATTGATAAAAGCTCCGTCCTTTCTCAAACTCTTATCATGGGGGAAGGCAATTTCATCGGCAAAGGGGTCCTTATCAATACCGGCGTTACCTTAGGAAATGGTACCATCATCAATACGGGAGCCATTCTGGAACATGGCTGCCGGATCGAAGACTTTGTTCACATTGCCCCCGGAAGCGTCTTATGCGGAAATGTCCAGGTCAAAGCCAATGCCCATATTGGCGCCCATTCCACCATCCTGCAGGGCGTTACGATTGGAAGTGATACTATGATCGGTGCAGGAAGCCTGGTAATCAAAAACATATCATCAAAAACGCTGGCCTATGGAAGTCCGGCAAAGGAGGTAGGTTTCCGTGAGTAAAATCATGATAATCGCCGAAGCAGGGGTAAACCACAACGGCGACATAACAATAGCCAAACAATTGATTGATGCTGCAAGCGTTACAGGTGCAGATGCCATCAAGTTCCAGACCTTTAAGACGGATCTTCTTGTGGTCCCTGCTTCAGGAAAGGCGGAATATCAGATAAAAAATACCGGCGGGGCCATGTCCCAGTATGAAATGTTAAAAAATCTGGAATTATCCTGGCAGGCATTTGAAGAGCTGTATCATTACTGTGCCTTACGGCATATAAAATTCCTCTCCTCTCCCTTTGATGAGGAAAGCATTCTGTTCCTTGACCGCCTTGGCGTTGATCCTATAAAAATTCCCTCCGGAGAGATTACAAACTATGGATATTTAAAAAAAACAGCCTCCTTAAAAAAGCAGGTCCTGTTGTCAACCGGAATGTCCACGGAGGCTGAAATCGGGGAAGCGTTAGAAATTCTGGAAGAAAGCGGAAAGGAAATCATACTGCTCCATTGTTCCAGCGCTTACCCCACCATGATGGAGGATGTGAATCTGAATGCCATGGCCACCTTAAAAGACAGATTTCACAAACAGGTTGGATATTCCGACCATACTCCGGGGATTGAAGTCCCCATTGCCGCTGCAGCCCTTGGTGCCTGCGTTATAGAAAAGCATATGACCCTGGATAAAACCATGCCCGGTCCGGATCACAAAGCCAGTCTGGAGCCGGATGAATTCAAGCATATGGCAGACAGCATCCGGAACATTGAACAGGCTCTTGGAGACGGAGTAAAAAGGCCAACACTGGCGGAGCTAAAGAACAGAGATTATGTAAGGAAATATCTGGTAGCCGCCAGGGAGATCAGAAAGGGAGAAGCCTTTACCCTTCATAACCTGTGTGCCAAACGCTGCGGGTATGGGATCTCTCCCATGGAGCTCCACAGCCTGTTGGGAAAGACCGCGGATAGAAACTATCAAAAGGATGAAAGGATTGTCCTATGATCAAATTGTGCGCAGTAACCGGAAACAGGGCAGAATACGGATTATTAAAGCCGGTAATGGAACGGGCCGTACTAGATCCTGATTTTATGTTGCAGGTAATTGCTACCGGAAGCCATCTGGATACAAGATACGGGAATGGATGGGAGGATATTGAAAACAGCGGCATAACTATCGATGAGAAAATTGAGATGAACCTGGCATCTGACACATCCCTTGGCATCTGCAAATCCATGGGCCTGGAAATGATCAGCATATCCGAAGCCTACCATCGGTTAAAACCGGATATGGTCCTGCTTCTTGGAGACCGGTATGAAACCTTTACCGCTGCAACCGCTGCTGTTATCTGCAAAATTCCCATAGCCCATATTCACGGAGGAGAAATCACAAAGGGGGCATACGATGACTGTATGAGGCATGCCATCACCAAGATGAGCCATCTTCACTTCACCAGCACAAAAGAATACAGGAGACGGGTCATTCAGTTAGGGGAAGCTCCTGATAGGGTCCATTGGGTAGGTGCCCTTGGGATCGAAAACATAAAGACCATTAAGCTGCTGACCAGACAGGAATTAGAGACAGCATTGCAAATTCCACTGGACCCGCCATTAGCCCTGATTACCTTTCATCCAGCCACTCTGGATCATGACAGCGCCACGGCCCAGTTTCAGCCATTGGAAGAAGCCCTTTTCCAATTTCCAGACCTGTTTACGGTCTTTACAAGAAGCAATTCCGATACTGGGGGAAACAGCATCAATCAAATGATCGATGCTTATGTAAAGGAACATCCGGATAAATCCGCAGTATTCCCTTCCCTGGGAGTCCGGTGCTATTTAAGCCTGATGAAGTGCTGCCAGGCCGTGATCGGAAACTCCTCCAGCGGGATCATGGAGGCGCCCTTCCTTAAAATCCCCTCCGTAAACATCGGAACCCGGCAGGAGGGACGGATAAAACCTTCCTCTGTCATAAGCTGCGGTTCTTCTGTAAATGAGATTGCTGCGGCTGTTCAAAAAGCGCTGAACTATTCTATTCATCAGGAAGATGGCCCAAACCCCTACCTGGGCCAGGATACCAGCAAACAGATTCTTTCAGTGATAAAGCAGGAATTTGATAAGGGAATTCAACTGGAAAAAAATTTTTATGATGTGGAATGGAGGCTGTAATGTATAAAAATAAGACTTTTTTAGCGATCATACCTGCCCGAAGCGGTTCCAAGGGAGTTAAGGATAAAAATATCAAAGAAATCAACCGTAAGCCGCTTATGGCATATACAATAGAAGCCTGCAAGAACTCCGGAATATTCGATGAGATCCTGGTTTCCACAGACTCAGTCAGATACGCAAGGATCGCAGAAGGTTTCGGAGCCAGTGTTCCCTTTCTGCGCCCTGAGAAGCTGGCATCTGACCAGGCTTCCTCAAATGATGTCATTCTCCACGCCTTAGATGAAATGATGTGCATAGGAAAAACCTTTGACTGCTTCATGCTTTTGCAGCCTACCTCACCTCTCAGAAATGAGATTCACATAATAGAAAGCGCTGATCTCCTGATAAAGCATAAGGCCGATTCCGTTATCAGCGTCTGCAAGTCAGATCCCACCTCTTACTTAACCGTCCAGCTTACGGATGAGGGGACCGTGAGGGTCCCATTCCTAAATAAAAAACAGGTCAGAAGACAGGATATCCAGCCCGAATACCGCATCAACGGGGCTATTTATCTGGCTCTGACCAGTTATTATATCAATCATAAAAGCTTTTATGAGGGAAGAACCCTGCCTTACTTTATGAGTGCCTTTGATTCGGTTGATATTGACAATGATTTTCAGCTAAAAATAGCGGAACTGCTTTTGCTTGACAAATATTCCTCAACCAGGGCTTAAAAATGGTCCGTCAATTTTTATCGGTGATCAGGCCCAAAGCAAGAAGTGCACTTTTTTCAAGTTCTTCCACGGTTGTAAATTCATTTGGCGTATGAACTTCATTCATTCCGCAGGCCACCACGATCCCCCGGATCCCGTTGCGGACGAAGTGGTTGTTATCGCTGCCGCCCAGGGTATACTGAGTGGAGCCTTTTAAGCCCAGGGATAAGCATACCCGCTTAAACCGTTCCACCACCTCTTCGCTTCCGCCTATTTCATAGGCTTCGATCTGCTTTTCCACAGCGGTTTCCAGGCTTCCCCCGAATTCTGCCGCCGTTTGTTCAAATACGGCTTTCAGCTTATCCCATTCCTCCAGCGCCCTGTGATTCTTTAAACTCCGGATCTCACCTAACACAACGCACTCGCCGGATACAATGTTGGTCTGCTTTCCGCCGGCTATTTTTCCGATGTTCACGGTGGTATCTTCATCCACCCACCCTTGCTTAAGCCGGGAAACAGCATGGGCTGTGAGCTCAATGGCATTGATCCCAAGCTGGGGGCAAAAGCCTGCATGGGCATTTTTCCCCTTTACCTTGATTTCAAAGGAAAGAAGGGTGGGCGCTGCTGTTGCCGCCAGGCCGGTCTCCCCGCTTAAGTCGAATACATAGGCCTGTTTTGATTTTATCCTGGAATAGTCAATAAGCTGGCTTCCTTTTCCGTAATTCTCTTCCGCTACAGGAAACAGGACTTCAATATCGGGATGGGGCAGGCTGTTTTCCTTTGCCGCCCGGACAGCCTCCAATATGGCGGCGATCCCGGAAAGGTCATCGGCTCCAAGGACAGTATTACCTTCCGAAGTGATCCTTCCCTGCTCATCCTCCACCGCTCTCTTTACCTTACCAGGCTTTACCGTATCCATATGGGCCGAAAGCAATATTGGTGCGGAATTTAAGGTTCCCTTTAGAAAGCCGTAAAGATTTCCCGTAGGCGCCCCGGTTCCATATTCCGGCAACTTTTCTTTCAGCCGGTAACCGGCATCATCCTCCCACACTTCAAATCCAAGCTGCTTTAATTCTCCTGTCAGATAGTCTGCAATTTCCCGTTCCTGATAGGTTTCTGAATCAAATTCCACCATTTTTTTAAATTGGCCAACAAGCCTGCTTCTATGAATCATACGGTCACCTGCTCTTTTCCTATGAGTTTGTTTTTATCCTAATTATACACGAACTCCCAGCCGTATGCACTATTTTCTCTGCTGTGGATGACGACATTAATCCGATGGCTTTAAAAAGGTCCGGGGATCTGTCTCCGAGAGCAACGCCAAGGACAGGCATGCTAGACTCTGGCTCATTACCTTCACGAGAATAAGGGGGTGGACAGATATCGGTCACCGGAGTCCGGCAACAGGACCACAATGGTCTTTCCCTTGTTTTCCGGTCTCTCTGCCAGAAGCTTTGCAGCCTTCAGTGCAGCTCCTGAGGAGATTCCTACCAGAATACCTTCTGATACTGCAAATGCCTTTCCTTCCTTAAATGCGTCCTCGTTTTCAACTGTAATAATTTCATCGTAAATTCCCGTATCCAGCACTTCCGGGACAAAGCCTGCACCGATTCCCTGGATCTTGTGAGGACCTGGCTTGCCTCCGGAAAGCACCGGGCTGCTTGCCGGTTCCACGGCTACGATTTTGACCTCCGGTTTCTTTTCTTTTAAATATTCTCCCACACCTGTGATGGTTCCGCCTGTACCGACGCCGGCAACAAAAATATCCACAGCCCCGTCTGTCTGTTCCCAGATCTCCGGGCCGGTAGTTTCCTTGTGTACTTTAGGATTTGCCGGGTTTACAAACTGTCCCAGGATGATGGAACCAGGTATGCTGGCTTTCAGCTCCTCTGCTTTCTCAATGGCACCCTTCATGCCCTTTGCACCTTCCGTCAGCTCCAGCTCTGCGCCGTAGGCTTTTAATAAGTTTCTCCGTTCCACACTCATGGTGTCAGGAAGTGTCAGAATGGTTCTGTAGCCTTTGGCTGCCGCTACTGCAGCCAGACCGATTCCCGTGTTACCTGATGTTGGTTCAATGATGGTCGCCCCGGGTTTTAAAACTCCTTTTTCCTCTGCATCCCGGATCATAGCAAGGGCAATCCTGTCTTTTACGGAACCTGCCGGATTTAAGTATTCCAGCTTAGCCAAAAGTGTAGCGCCTTCGATCCCTTCCTTTGCACTGTATCGGTTTAATTTAAGGATCGGGGTTCCACCAATAAGCTCCACTGCACTTTCTTTCATTGTACCCATATTCTTTACCTCCGTTTTTATATGATATTTATTAGTTTGATTGATATAAAAATAGCAGCCGCCAATTACGGCACCTGCTCTTTTGTTCCACTTGTAATAGGAAAGCTTCTCCTATACTAAGCTGCCAGGTATCATAATAAGCATTACAACAAAACTGTATCCATTTTCATACAGACTGTCTGACAACAACATCCATTATTTAAAAATTCATAATGATTTATTCCCTTATTTATTTTCATAGGATCATCTCTTTTCATTGCATATATGTTTAATAGGTTTATATGTTATAATTATATTAATCCATCAGCAGAAATGTGTCAATACCTTTTTGCAATATTTTAAATTCTTTCCTTCCCCGGCAACTGCATTCCAAAGCTACCTGGCTGCCTTTTGTTCGATTTATTCTAGTTTTTTCTGATATAACAGGATAAATCTGGCAATACTAATGGAAAACAAAATTAGGAGGATGTACAATGGTTACACTGAAAGACAGCATGACAAAAGAAAATCTTTTAAAAGCCTTTGCTGGAGAATGCCAGGCCTGGCGGCGTTACGAATTTGCCGCATCCCAGTCTAAAAACCAGAATCTTCAGGTTTTATACTGGCTTTTCCATTATACCGGAAGCCAGGAAAAGGAGCACGCAGAAATATTTTATAACCATTTAAGAGAATTCCACGGACAGGAAATCTCCATAAGTGCCGATTATCCTATTGACAATTCCAATAACATACTGGAGCTTCTGCAGCTTTCCGCCAAGCATGAAGCGGCCGAGCATGATACGATTTACAAATCCTTCGGTGACATCGCAAAGGAGGAGGGTTTTTCCCATATCGCGAATTCCTTTTATATGATTGCCGAGATTGAACAGATACACAGCCAGCGGTTTGCCCAATACGCACAGCTGGTTCAGAATAACAAGCTGTTTGAAAACGAAACACCTACAGAATATATCTGCTTAAACTGCGGCCACGTCCACAAGGGCAACAAGGCTCCGCAAGTCTGTCCGGTCTGCAGTCATAACCAGGGATTCTTTGTCCGCCGGGATGACTCACCCTTTGGAAAATAAAAAGGATCTAACAATAAGGAAAAACGCAAAAAAGCCTGCAAAACATAATGTTTATGCAGGTTTTTGCGTTTTTTAATAGATCCGGCTTAAATGACAAAGGATGAAAGAAATTCCCACAAATCCGTTACAGCTCTTTTACGGCCCGCTCCAGGCTTTCCATCGCCTGCTTCAGCAGAGACCGGGGACATGCGGGATTGATCCTTTCGAATCCTTCTCCTGCAGAACCGAACATGGCACCGCTGTCCAGCCAAAGCCCAGCCTTCTTTATGATCAGGTCTTCTCTTTCCTCCTCCGTAAGATCCAGCTCTCTGAAATCCAGCCATACCAGATAGGTCCCTTCCGGTTCTATGAGCCTGATCCCGGGTATTTTTTCCTTTAAAAAATCCCGTACATAGGAAATGTTTGCTCTTAAGTATTCCATAAGCTGATTATGCCAATCTCCTCCATAGCGGTACGCCGCTTCACATGCGGTCAGGCCCAGGGTGTTAAGCTGGCTGTATCCGGCCGCTCCCATCTGTCTGCGAAATCTCCGCCTTAGCTTCTGATCGGCAATAAAGATATTGGAAATCTGCAGGCCCGCCAGGTTAAAGGTCTTACTGGGCGAGGTGCAGGTAATGGTCCTTTTTCTCAGTTCTTCGCTTAAGTCTGCAAAAACCTGGTGTTTTCCCTCAAAGACAAAATCCTGGTGAATTTCGTCACTGACCACTATGATGTTTCTTCGAATGCAGATCTCTCCTAACCGTTCCAGTTCTTCCCTGGTCCAGACCCTCCCTACCGGATTATGGGGATTGCATAATAAAAATAATTTAACCTGGAATTGCTCTGCTTTTCTTTCAAGGTCTTCAAAATCCATATGGTACCTGCCGTCTTCTCCAAGATACAGGGGATTGTCCACAAGGATTCTGTCATTCTCTTCAATGACTTCGCTGAAGGGATAATACACTGGCTTCTGGATCATGATCCCTTCCCCGGGATCTGTAAACGCCTGGACTGCCATAGCTAAGGCAAATACCACCCCAGGTGTTTTGACCAGCCAACTGCTTTCTACATTCCAGTTATGTCTTTTTTTCATCCAGTCCTGAACTGCTTCAAAATAGTCATCCTGGACCTCACTGTAGCCGAAAATCCCATGCTCCACTCTCTCATGAAGAGCTTCCAGGATTTTTCCGCATACCTTAAAATCCATATCCGCCACCCACAGGGGAAGGAGGTTTTCCGGCTTTCCACTCTGCAGGGCAAAATCATACTTAATGCTGTTTGTATTGTTACGGTCAATTATCTTGTCAAAATCAATGGTTTCCTTACACATAAAATATCCGCTCCAATTCCTCTATCAAATCTTCTGTATCTTCAATTCCCACGGACAGCCTTAAAATTCTGTCAGTGACACCGTTGGCGGCCAGAATCTCCCTGGGTACATCGGCATGGGTCTGGGTAATGGGATAAGTGACCAGGGTTTCCACACCGCCCAGGCTTTCCGCAAAGTGAATGAGCTTTACATCCTTTAGGATCCGGTGGGCCAGTTCTTTTGTCTCCACTTCAAAGGTGACCATGCATCCAAATCCCCTTGCCTGCTTTTTGCAGACCTCATGGCCGGGATGGTCTGGGATTCCAGGATAATACACCTTTGTCACCTTCTTTTCCCGACGCAGCCATTCAACCATCCTTCTGGCATTTACCTCTCCCCGTTCCATGCGGATAGCAAGGGTTTTGATTCCTCTTAACAGGAGCCAGCTGTCAAATGGAGCCAGACCGGAACCCACTGTCTTTATGATAAATCTCAGCCTCCCGGCTATCTCTGCTGAAGAAGTGACCAGAAAGCCTGCCATGGTATCGTTATGACCGCCTAAGTATTTGGTTCCGCTGTGAACCACAAGATCAGCCCCAAGTGTTAAGGGGTTCTGGAAATAGGGAGATAAAAACGTATTGTCAACGATCAATAGCAGATGGTTCTTCTTCGCTATTTCTGCCAGTTTTTCAATGTCTATGACATTCATCATGGGATTGGTGGGTGTCTCAATAAAGATGGCTTTCGTGTTCTCTCCCACCAGCTTTTCAAATTCCCTTAAATCCCCGGCGGAACAGTCCACAGAGCTGAACAAAATCCCGTTCTTTTTGCTGATATTATCGAAAAGGCGGATGCTTCCCCCATATAAATCACAGTCCGTAATGATATGATCTCCCGGCTGAAACAATTCCATCATAGCCGTGATCGCTGCCATTCCGCTGGAAAATGCAAGAGCATCCATTCCGTGTTCAAGGGAGGATACCACCTTTTCCAACTGCTCCCTGGTAGGATTCTGCAGACGGCTGTAATCATAACCGGTGCTTTCCCCGATTCCTTTGTGAGCAAAGGTAGCTGTCTGGTAAATAGGAAAGCTGATGGCCCCGGACTTGTCCGTAGAACTTCCTTCCCCATTGCCGTATAAACACTTTGTAGAAATTCCGTATTCCATAATTATTCCCCTCTTTCCCATGCATGGAATCATGCTTTTATTCTTTCCATAAGTATACCAATCGTATGGTGTCAACCGTTATTACTTAAAAACAATAGTCTGTTATAGCTTATTCCTATTGAATAAAGAACTTTTTTCCTGGGTTGAATACCTATTCAACCCATGGTAAAATAGGTATTGACATACTATATTGTTTATAAGGTGGTATCCTATGAAAATATCTACACGAGGCCGTTATTCCCTACGGATGATGATTGATTTAGCCGAGCATTATAACGATGAGTTCATTGCTTTAAAGGACATTTCCAAAAGGCAGAATATTTCAAAAAAATATCTGGAACAAATTGTTCCATTCCTAAACCGCAGCAACCTTCTCACTACCTACCGGGGTCACATGGGAGGGTACAAACTGGCAAGACATCCTTCCCAGATAACCATTGGAGATATATTGCTCAGTTCAGAGGGGAGCTTGAATCCTGTCAGCTGCATGGACAATGATCCCAGCATATGTGCCAGACAGGAGGATTGTCTGACTCTTCCCATCTGGCAGGGACTGTCTGAAGTCATTGCTGATTATTTAAACGGCATTACCTTACAGGACATTCTTGACAGGCGCCCGGATTCTCCTGAATACTATATTTAACTGGTCAGAGCACCTGTTTTTCGTATTTTTTCAGCTCCGTAATATATTTTTCACCCAGAATACTTAAGGGCATTTTCTTCTTTTTTATATAGCCGATCCTCATCTTGTCATGGGTATTAAGAGGAATTGCCCTGTATTCATTTCCGTTTAAATCTTCACAAATGATCCCGGAGCAAAGGGTATAGCCGTTTAATCCCACCATAAGGTTTAATAGGGTGGCCCTGTCATCCGCTTTTATGATCTGCTTATATTCATAAGTGCTGAACACTTCCTCCGCCAGGTAAAAGGAATTGTTGTTTCCCTGTTCAAAGGACAGGCAGGGATATATCTTTAAATCATCAAATTCAATCAGTTCCTTTTCTGCCAGGGGATTGCCCTTCCACAAAAATACGTAGATCCCGCACTGGAATAAGTCCACAAATTCCAGTTCCTTATCATAGAGGATCTTTTCTAAGGCTTTCTGGTTAAAATCATTTAAATACAGAATTCCCAATTCGCTTTTCTGGTTTCTCACATTTTCAATCACTTCATAGGTTTTGGTTTCATGGACAGCAAATTCATAATCATCCATCCCAAATTCCTTTGCCATATGAATAAAGGCCTGGACTGCAAAGGTATAATGCTGCATGGATACACTGAATTTCTTCTTAAATTTTTCCCGCTTTACGAACCGTTCCTCCAACTGGCGGTATTGCTCCAGCATCTGTCTGGCATAGCCGAGAAATTCCTCTCCTTCCGGCGTGATCACGATTCCCCGGTTGGAGCGCAAAAAAAGCTTCATTCCGATTTCTTCTTCCAGATCCCGGATGGTGCTTGATAAGCTGGGCTGGGTGATAAACAGCTCAGCAGCTGCCTTGTTCATGGATTTTCGATTTGAAATGCATATGGCATAACGCAGTTGCTGTAATGTCATGATCTCTCCTTTCCTCATACCTGGCGCTCAAAGAGCTGCCATAGAAGCTATGGCAGCCTGTTTTAAATCCTGTTAAGCTTAAGTGTTACTGAACTGCCTGAAATGCTTCCTCTAAATCTTCTATCATATCAGCCGCATGTTCGGTTCCTATGGATAACCGGATGGTGTTGGGCTTTATTCCTGATTGCTCCAGTTCTTCTTCCGTCATCTGGGAATGAGTCGTGGAGGCTGGATGGATAACCAGGGATTTTACATCTGCAACATTGGCCAACAGAGAAAACAATTCCAACTGGTCGATAAAATCCTTTGCCTTTCTGGCATCTCCCTTGATTTCAAAAGTAAATATAGAGCCCCCGCCATTTGGGAAATATTTGGCGTATAATTCTCGCTGCTCCGTCTCTTCTGAAACAGAGGGATGGTGCACCTTCTCCACCTGGGGATGGTTCTTTAAATACTGAACCACCTTCTGCGCATTTTCCACGTGCCGCTCCACCCGGAGGGATAAGGTTTCTAAGCCCTGCAGGAAGAAAAACGCGTGGAAGGGAGATAATGCGGCTCCCGTATCACGAAGCAGGATGGCACGGATCTTGGTCACATAAGCAGCCGCTCCTACTGCCTTGGTAAAACTGATTCCATGATAGCTTGGATTTGGCTCTGTAAGGGTGGAGAATTTACCGGAAGCTTCCCAATCAAATTTTCCGCTGTCAACAATGACGCCTCCGATTGAGGTTCCATGGCCCCCGATAAATTTTGTGGCGGAATGAACCACAACATCCGCCCCAAATTCAATGGGTCTGACCAGATAAGGAGTCGCAAAGGTATTGTCCACAATTAACGGAATTTTATGTGCATGGGCGATGCCTGCCAGCTTTTCAATATCTACCACGTCAGAATTGGGATTGCCCAGAGTTTCAATGAATACCAGCTTTGTATTGTCCTGAATGGCCTTGTCAAAGGCTTCGTAATCAAAGGGATCCACAAAGGTAGTCTCTATGCCGTATTCCGGAAGAGTATGCTCCAGCAGGTTATAGGTGCCGCCATAAATATTCTTGGCCGCTACGATATGATCCCCGTTTCTTGCAATGTTTTCAATGGAATATGTAACTGCAGCCGCCCCGGATGCAACCGCAAGGGCTGCCGCTCCACCTTCCAAAGCAGCGATCCTGCGCTCAAAAACATCCTGGGTAGGGTTTGTCAGCCTTCCATAAATATTACCTGCATCCGAAAGATTGAACCTTGCCGCTGCGTGGTCACTGTTATGGAATACATAGGAAGAGGTCTGGTAAATCGGGACTGCTCTTGCATCGGTTACCGGATCTGCCTGTTCCTGCCCCACATGTAATTGTAATGTTTCAAATCTTAAATTCCTTTCTGTTCTTGTCTTCTTAGCCATATGAATTTCCTCCTGAATGTTATTGGATTATTTTCTTCGTCTTATCTTAGTTGGTATTATACCTTGTTTTACGGCTAAGTGTTAATAGATATTATTATGACCTGGTTATAGGCAAAACCTATAGCAAAACCATCCTGGTTTTCTGCACCAAGCTCCTGCTTATCCATCATATATCATTGAGTTTTGAATATACTTGTATAAATTAATAGCGAGGACATTATCCATGAATGAACATTATCCCTTTGTAAACCCGCCTCTGCCGTATGCATACGATGCACTTGAACCCTACATTGATACACAGACCATGTATCTGCACCACGACAGGCTGCAGCAGCGGTATGTGGTGAATCTAAACATAATCCTGAAGGATTATCCACAGCTGCAAAGCTTATCTTTAGAGGAATTGATTTCAGATCCGGAATCTCTTCCTGCAGAGGTGCGTCAGGGCATTATCAATAATGCCGGCGGGGTTTATAACCACATCATTTATTTCTCCGGAATGACCAACTCCATGACCAGATCACAGGCTGATGAATTGTATCCAGCCATCCAGCAGGACTTTGGATCGGTGGAACAGTTCTTTGATGAATTCAAAAAATATGCGTTGTCTGTATTCGGTTCCGGATATGCATGGCTGGTGCTGGATTCCAACGGCAGACTGAGGTTTGTAACAACCGCTAACCAGAACTCCCCTGTTACAGACGGCTTTTGTGTCATTGCCGGCATCGATGTCTGGGAGCATGCCTATTTTTTGAAGCGGTTCAATGACCGGGCTGCATACATAGAGGACTGGTTCCATGTGGTAAGCTGGGAGGCGGCAGACGAACGTTACAAGGCATGCATGAACGTTGAGTCCTAAGATGGACGGTCCGGATTATCTCATTCTAAACATCACATTATTACTGTTCTTAAAAACCTTCAAACCGATGAAACTGATCTGTTTGAAGGTTTTTAAAAGCCGGTTATACGGGTTCCGCCCGGTCCTATTTTAATAATCAAAAAAGAGGAACCGGCCAAGCGACTCCTCTTTCTCTTTTCTATCGTAAAATTTCCTGTATAATCTAGGCTATTCTTAGAATTTACCTGCGTTAGCAGCCTCTTCAATCGAAACAGCTACAGCTACGGTAGCGCCTACCATAGGGTTATTTCCCATACCGATCAGACCCATCATTTCCACGTGAGCCGGAACGGAGGAAGAACCTGCGAACTGGGCATCCGAGTGCATACGTCCCATGGTATCAGTCATACCGTAGGAAGCCGGGCCTGCTGCCATGTTGTCCGGATGAAGAGTACGTCCTGTACCGCCGCCGGAAGCTACGGAGAAGTACTTCTTGCCCTTTTCAGTACATTCCTTTTTGTAGGTTCCTGCTACCGGGTGCTGGAATCTGGTTGGGTTGGTGGAGTTACCTGTAATGGAAACGTCAACGCCTTCCTTCCACATAACTGCAACGCCTTCTGTTACATCGTTCGCGCCGTAGCAGTTTACCTTTGCTCTTAAGCCGTCAGAGTAGGACTTTCTCCAAAGCTCTTTTACTTCGCCTGTATAATAATCCATCTCTGTTTCTACGTATGTAAATCCATTGATTCTGGAAATGATCTGAGCCGCATCCTTTCCTAAACCGTTTAAAATAACTCTTAATGGTTTCTGACGAACCTTGTTTGCCTTCTCAGCGATACCAATAGCGCCTTCTGCTGCCGCAAAGGACTCATGGCCTGCTAAAAAGCAGAAACAGTCGGTCTCTTCTTCCAGAAGCATCTTTCCTAAATTCCCATGTCCAAGGCCTACTTTCCGCTGGTCTGCAACGGAGCCTGGAATACAGAAGGCCTGAAGACCTTCTCCAATAACTGCTGCAGCGTCTGCAGCCTTTCTGCAGCCCTTCTTGATTGCAATTGCTGCACCGACTATGTAAGCCCAGCAAGCATTTTCAAAACAGATGGGCTGGATCTTCTTCACCTGCTCATACACATCCAGACCTGCATCTTTTGTAATCTTTTCAGCTTCTTCGATAGAAGCAATGCCGTAGCTGTTTAATACAGAATTGATTTTGTCAATTCTTCTCTCATATGATTCAAATAATGCCATTATCTTGTCCTCCTTATTATTGGCCAAATATCTTCACTTTGATAACCGGAAAACCACAGTCTTGCGACAATCCGGTTATTCATGTCTTGGGTCAATGATCTTAGCAGCTTCAGCAACGCGGCCGTACTGTCCCTTTGCCTTTTCCCAAGCAGTATTCGGATCATCGCCTTTCTTGATGAAATCAGTCATCTTTCCAAGGCTTACGAACTGATAGCCAATAATCTGATCTTCCTCGTCCAGGGCAATACCGGTAACATAGCCTTCCGCCATCTCTAAGTAACGGGGACCTTTCTTTAATGTTCCGTACATGGTACCAACCTGTGAACGGAGACCCTTTCCTAAGTCTTCCAGACCTGCGCCTACCGGAAGTCCGTCTTCAGAGAATGCACTCTGGGTTCTTCCGTATGCGATCTGTAAGAACAATTCTCTCATAGCGGTGTTAATGGCGTCACAGACAAGGTCTGTATTTAATGCTTCTAAAACGGTCAGCCCTGGCAAAATCTCTGCCGCCATAGCAGCGGAATGAGTCATGCCGGAACAGCCGATTGTCTCTACTAATGCTTCCTGAATAATACCCTCTTTTACGTTAAGAGTCAGCTTGCATGCACCCTGCTGGGGAGCACACCAGCCAACGCCATGTGTCAGACCGGAAATATCTTTAACTTCTCTGGATTTTACCCATTTTGCTTCTTCTGGGATTGGAGCAGCGCCGTGATGAACGCCCTGTGCCACTGTGCACATCTCTTCTACTTCCTGTGAATAAATCATGTTAATACTCCTTTCAAATAAGTAATCATTGTGAACAGTACTTTGTTAATAAAATCACATCATACTTGATCATATTTTCTCATATATTGTCGGTTTCCGCAAGTAGTTTTTCCAAAAATAGGAGGGAGGAACGAATCCCTCCCTGCGTTTCCTTTTCTCTATAAAATTCTCCTGACGGAAAGAATCGTCCGGTAGGTGGCTGTTCCCACTTTGATACCGGTTGCCGGGGAACTCGCATGAACAATTTGTCCATTGCCGATATAGATCCCGATATGGCCTGCATAGCAGATTAAGTCTCCCGGCTGGGCCTCGGAATAGGACACCTCACGGCCTGCCGACCGCTGCTCCGAAGAGCTTCTTGGAAGAGAATACCCGAAATGCCGGTAAACAGACTGTACAAATCCGGAACAGTCAGCACCGCTGGTCAGGCTGGTTCCTCCAAAAACGTAAGGGTTCCCCACAAACTGAAGCCCGTAATCTGCAACTGCGCGGCCTTCGGCAGTTCCTCCATTGCTCTTGTTGGCGGTAGGACCGGTGTACTTGTTGTTGGCATTGGATGACTTGGGTTTGGAGCTGGCGTTAGCCGCTGCCTTTCTTCTGGCCTCTTCCTCCGCCTTTTTCCTGGCTTCTTCGGCTGCCTTCTTCCTGGCCTCCTCTTCCTTTGCCTTGCGGATCTCTTCATTCTTCTTGGCTACTGTCTGGGCATAAACGGCTGCATCCTGTTTGGCCTGTGCAAGCTGGCTGTCAAAATTGGTAACTTCCTTTTTCTTGGTGGAAATCAGAGTCTCAAGGGCCGACTGCTGTTCCTTGTACTCCAGCTCCATGACCTCCATCTCAGCCTTGTCCTCTTCTAAGTCTGACTTATAATCGGCCACCTTCTGTTTTGTCTCCTGGAAGGTGATCAGCATATTCCGGTCGTATGTATAAATTCCTTCTACGTATTCCGCCTTATTAAGAAGATCCGACATGTTTTTCACCTGAAGGAAAATATCCAGATATTCCGTGTCTCCCTTCTCATACATGTACTGGATTCTCTTTTTCATGGAAGCATACTGCTTTTCTTCATCTTTCTTCGCTGCTGCATAGTCCAGCTCTGCCTGCTTGATCTCTGCTTCCTTGTTGGCCATATCACTTTCCAGGACCTTAATATCAGCCAAAAGAGCGGTCAGATCAGAGGTCAGCTTTGATACCTGATTCTGAGCAGCGCTCTTTTTGCTCTCTGCGTCCCGAGCTTTTTTATTTGCCTCTTCCAGCTTTTTCTGGGCTTCCTGTTTCTCCTTTTCCGCTTTTGACGTAGCCCAGGCGGGAACAGTCTGGCCGCAGACCATGGCACTTACCAGAAGGCCGCAGAGAAGCTTTTGCAGCATTTTTCTGCTTCTTTCATACATAATCTGTATTTTTCGTTTCATCGTCAGTCCCTTTTCCCCTTTTTTCTATCTTATATGTTACCGTAAAACCATGGTAAAGTTCAAGTCTTATTTTAGAAAAATTTGTTTTTTTATAAGCGAGACTAAATTTCTGCCTTTTCATTTCTCACAGGCAGCAACCGGTTAATAGAGGGAGTTTATTCAAACCCTTCTTCCATCAGAGTCTGGCATTTATCCTCAGGTAATTTTCCTGACACCACAAGGAAGCAGAGAAAAAATAAAATTCCTTTGATGATACTTGAGATGGTAAACGCCCACCATACCCCGTCAAGACCAAGCGCCGTACTGCTGAAAACCATGGCAAAAGGGATCCTGGCGGATGTAAACACAACACTGATGACTGAGCAGAGCAGAGTCTTTCCAAGGCCGGAAAGAGCCCCTATGGTTGTCAGCTCCATGCACATGAACATCTGGCAAAAGCCAAGAATCACCAGATAACGCACTCCCATGGGAATGACCTCTGCTTCGTGAATGAACAGACCGAAGATATACTCCGGAAAGGCAATCAACAGGACTGAACAGAACAATCCCCAGACAAACATGACCCCGGCTGCTGTAAAATAGCCTTTTTTCACTCTTCCGTATTGCCCGGCTCCGTAGTTTTGCCCCACAAAGGAATTAATGGCAGCAGCAAATCCGTCTGCCGTCATCCATGATATGGACTCGATCTGCCCGCCTACCCGTAAAACAGCTACGGCGGTATCCCCAAATCCGGTCACAAACCTGGTCAGAACCATGGAAATACTGGTATAGATAAGATTTTGCACGGAAGCGGGAAATCCGATTTTTATTATGGCTTTCCTATGATCCCAGGAAACCTTATGGAATACCTTTACCCTATGAAACAGCAGCCGGTCCTTTTTCATAGCTGCAATAAATACCATGGTAACAACTGCCTGAGCCATGACCGTGGCAATGGCAGCCCCTGCCACTCCGGCGCCCTTTATGGGACCCAGTCCAAAGATCAGGACAGGATCCAGAACCATATTCAAAACCAGGCCGATAACGTTCGCAAACAGCGGCGTCCTGCTGTCTCCCATGGCTGTCATGATCCCGGTAATAATCGAATTCAGAAAGGAAAATACGATCAAGCCGCAGGTGATCTTTAAATATACCTGGGCATTATGTACAATGGAAGCATCGTTCAGCCCGAAAAAGCCGATCAGAGGCTCCGCTCCGAAAAATGTTCCGGCTCCATACAGAAAAGCAAACAAAAGCCCCATCTGGAGGGCTCCGGAAGCATAGACTGCCGCGTCTTCCTTATCGCCTCTTCCCAGAGAATGGGCCACCTTTACCTGTCCTCCCATTTTTGCCAGCGCAACAACGCCCTGGGAAAGCCAGACATACATCCCCCCTGCTCCCACCGCTGCAACCGCCGGGGAGCCAACCAGACCGATCCAGGCCATATCCGTCAGGTTATAGGCCATTTGGACAAGAGCCGTTGCCATAATGGGAAGGGCCAGACCGGTGAGGGAGGTGAATATATTTCCTTTTAACAAATCAATTTTCTTATTCATAATTAATAGCCACAACCTTTCAAAAGGGCCGCCAGTAAAATGGCAGCCCTTTCATTCTGCAAGCAATGAGCCAGGTACAATAATGCTTGCATTCCTGTATCCGGCAAATGCTGCAAGGGTCAAATACTCTCAATCAACCACAGATATTTGACGATCTTTATTATTCGTTTGCAGACAGGTATTCGTGAATTCCTCTTGCTCCAGCCCGTCCGGCTTCCATAGCCAGAATCACGGTTGCAGCTCCTGTCACTGCATCTCCTCCGGCATAAACGCCTTCCTTGCTGGTTTTTCCTGTGGATTCCTCCGCAATGATACATTTGCGCTTGTTAATATCAAGTCCCTTTGTCGTGTTGGAAATAAGCGGGTTAGGTGAAGTTCCCAATGACATGATAACAGTGTCCACATCAATGACGAATTCCGATCCCTCTACCTCCACAGGTCTTCTTCTGCCGGAAGCATCCGGTTCGCCAAGCTCCATCCTCACACATTTCATTCCATTTACCCAGCCTTTTTCATCGGTGAGAATCTCAACCGGGTTGGTTAAAAGGTTAAAAATGATTCCTTCTTCTTTTGCATGATGAACCTCTTCCACTCTTGCAGGAAGCTCTGCCTCGCTTCTTCGGTACACAACGTGTACTTCTGCGCCAAGACGAAGGGCTGTCCTTGCCGCATCCATAGCAACGTTTCCGCCGCCTACAACGGCTACCTTCTTTCCTGCCACGATTGGGGTATCATAATCACTGCGGAATGCCTTCATTAAATTGCTTCTGGTTAAATATTCGTTGGCCGAGAATACACCGTTGGCATTCTCTCCCGGAATTCCCATAAACATGGGAAGACCTGCTCCTGAGCCGATAAACACAGCCTGGAAGCCTTCTTCATCCAAAAGCTCATCAATGGTCACGGACTTTCCTACAATCACATTGGTCTCGATCTTAACGCCAAGCTTTCTTACGTTGTCGATTTCCGGCTGAACTACCCCTTCCTTTGGAAGCCGGAATTCCGGAATGCCGTAGGTCAATACACCGCCCGGCTCATGAAGGGCTTCAAAAATAGTGACCTCATAACCTAATTTTGCCAGGTCCCCGGCACAGGTCAGTCCGGAAGGACCGGAACCGATGACAGCAACCTTCTTGCCATTGGTCTTTTCCGGGGCTTCCGGTACAAAGCCGTGCTCTCTGGACCAGTCTGCCACAAAACGCTCCAGCTTTCCGATGGAAATAGGTTCTCCCTTGATTCCGCGGATGCACTTGCCTTCGCACTGGCTCTCCTGCGGACACACACGGCCACAGACTGCCGGAAGAGCGGAGGACTGGGCAATAATCTTAGCAGCTTCCTCGTGATTTCCATTTTCCACTTCCTTAATAAAGCCTGGAATATTGATGGATACCGGACAGCCTGCCACACATTTCGGATTCTTGCACTGTATGCAGCGGCTGGCTTCTTCCTTTGCCTCTTCTTCATTATATCCAAGACAAACCTCTTCAAAGTTTGTCGCTCTTACCTTTGGGTCCTGTTCTCTTACTGGTACTTTCTTTAATACATCCATTACTCGTTACCTCCACACAATCCGCAGCCGCCGTGATGCGTATCGCCTTCACGCTCTTTTAAAACCGCGCGCCCTTCTTCTGATTTATACATCATCTGGCGCTTCATGGCTTCGTCAAAATTAACCAGATGTCCGTCAAATTCCGGTCCATCCACACAGGCAAATTTCACTTCCCCGCCAACTGTGACACGGCAGGCGCCGCACATGCCGGTTCCGTCTACCATGACCGGGTTTAAGCTGACAACCGTAGGAATGCCCAGTTCCTTGGTTACAAGGCAGGTAAACTTCATCATGATCATAGGTCCGATGGCTACACACACATCGTATTTTTTGCCCTGATTCTGAACCAGGTCCTTGATCACTTCCGTAACCAGGCCCTTTCTTTCATAGGAACCGTCATCTGTTGTCACATATAAATTTCCGGCCTGCTCTCTCATGGCATCTTCCAGAATCAACAGATCCTTGGTCTTTGCTCCCATGATGACATCAACATCAATACCGTGTTCTCTCATCCATTTCACCTGAGGATAAACAGGAGCCGTTCCCACACCTCCGGCTACAAATAAATATTTCTTATTCTTCAGTTCTTCTATATCCTCGTGTACGAATTCCGACGCATTGCCCAAAGGACCCACCACATCTGCAAAGCTGCCGCCTGTCTTTAATTCAGCCATCTTTTCTGTGCTGGCGCCCACCGTCTGAAATACGATGGTAATGCTCCCCTTCTCACGATCATAATCACAGATGGTAAGCGGAATTCTTTCTCCTCTGTCATCCATCTTGACGATAACAAATTCTCCAGGCTGGCAGGCTTTGGCAATCCGAGGGGCTTCCACATCCATCAGATAGATCTTGTCAGCTAACATCTCTGCTTTTAAAATCTTATACATCTTTATCCTCCTAATGTCTTCGTGAATATACCTGTACACCGTTCCTGAAAGCCTTCCCCAACGATCAGGTGAATAGTACTCGTATCATATTACCATTTTTAAGGGGCACTGACAACATTTATTGAAAAATATCATTGAAATTTTATGGATACAGGGGATTTTCCGCTATTTTTTCCCAAATTCTGCATATTTATAAACCCAGCGGATATGCCTGAATATCCTGTTTATCGGAAGGCTGGGATTGAAAACGCCTTTTTTCAAGCTTTCCTCTGGTACATGCGGAAGGTATAGCATAAATCAAAATAAGTCTGTTCATCGCTCTCCGCCACCATTTCCCATGACAAATCCTGATCCAGATTGGGAAAATAGGTGTCAGCGCTGTACCTATAGTCAATATAAGTCACATGAGCCGTATTACAATATGGAAGGAACTGCTCATAGACGCTTTGTCCGCCTATGATAAAGCAATCCTCCTCAGGATATTTGCCAAGCTCTTCCATCGCCTCTGTAAGGCTGTGGCAGACCACCGCTCCCTTTACTTTGTAATCCGGATTCTTCGTCAATACGATGTTGGTCCTTCCATAGAGCGGCTGTTTTCCGGGAAGGCTCTCCAGGGTCTTTCGTCCCATGACGATCACCTTTCCCATGGTTTCGTCCCGGAACAGCTTTTTATCCTCAGGAATGGAAACAAGAAGCTGGCCCTGATTGCCGATGGACCAGTTTTTATCCACTGCAACGATAATGTTCACAAGTCACCCCCTCCTTTCCTTTTATTCTTCTTCCCCGATGATCAGCTCTTTTGCATAGGGAAGGGTTTCAATCCACCGGCAGAAGGTATGCCACTCTTCCAGTTTGTGGCTCCGCCTTGCAAAGTAAATGTTGATCAGGGTTTCGTAATTTAAGGTGCATGTCCTCATCTGGTTGTAGCTGGAGGGAAGGAGCTGGATTAAATCATACCAGTCCTCCTTTTTCTTTGTCCCGACGTAACGGAGACGGATTCTTTCCAATTCAGCCACCACTGTTTCCATAAAGGCCAGCGTTCCCTCTGTCATATGGTCATGGCTGAAATCCTGAAGCTCAAAAGGCTTGCTGTGGATCTTATGCATGGTGCTGGTGGAATTGGCCACGGTAGCAACTTTGTAGGTATCGTATTCTTTCCACCAATACATAGGTGCCGTAATATCCACAGACACCAGTATCTGACGGATGTATTTGCGGTGGTCACTTCCGGCCTTTCTTAAGCGTTTTGCAAGGCCAAGATCGTTGGGGCCAAGGATGTATTCTCCTTCTTCGTTATAGCTGCTGTCCATCCGGTCCCAGCTGTTCATAGGGTTTCTTGCGCCTCTGATGGCATTTTCTATGTTCATAACACTGACTCTTTCACAGTTTAACATGGTATCTTCCTTTCTGTTTGATGATTCTGCCTTTATGGTCCTATATAATTATAGAGCAAAACAACTGTTTCATCCATTGATTTATTTCTCAAAGATCCCACAGAATCCTGCTTCCTTTTTCCGTCTTGATCACCTGCAGCTTCTTTCCCATTTGTTCCTTTAATTCTGTCACATGGGAAATGATCCCGATCAGTCTCCGTTCTCCGGCCAGCTCCTGAAGGATTTGGACAGCCTTAAGCCTGGATTCCTCATCCAGGGAACCGAAGCCCTCGTCAATAAAAAGAGCATCCATAGATACATTCCCTGCTGTGCTTTGGATGATATCCGCCATACCAAGGGCCATGGCCAGAGCGGCCATAAAGGATTCTCCGCCGGAAAGGGTCTTCACATCCCTTACCTTATCAGTTGCCATGGTGTAAACGTCCAGATCCAGACCTACCTCTCCCTGCTTTCCAAGGGTCTCCAAATCCCTGCACTGAAGCAGGAACCGGCCGTCTGTCATAACATCCAGACGCTTGTTCGCAGCATGGATCATCTGGTTAAAATACTGTCTCTGGACATAGGTCTGAAAATCCAGGCTGGCAGATCCGGTCATTTTCCCATTGGCAGTCTGGAATAGAGTATGATACAGCCGGTATGTTTCTTCCAGCTGCTCTCTCTCCTTCCACAACCGCCTTAAATTTTCCGCCGCCTGAAAAGCCCGGCTTCCAATAGCTGTGATCCTTGCCTCTTTCGTCTGCAGCTGTCTCTGCTCCTCCTTCAGTGCCTTTGCCTGCACTTTCCACTGCTCTGTTTCTATTCTTCCGCGCCCCTTTGTCTGTTCCTCATACTGGCTGCAGACGGTGCGGGCTTTTAACACCTCTTTTTCATAATTCCCGGTCTCCTGCTCCCACTGCCTCATAATTTCAGGTGTCTGCTTTGCTCTTTGGTACTCCTCTTCTCCGGAAAATCCCAGAGTCCCTAAGGCCGCCTGAAAGGCATGATGCGCCTGTTCCATTGCAAGCCTGCACCTCTCCCGGTTTTCCTTTTCCGAGGTTAAGCGTCCTTTTCCTTCCCTTTCCTTTTCCTGGATATCCCTAAACCGGTGATCCGCCTGCTCCTCTGCCCTTAAAAGCGCTTCCTTTCGTTTCTCAAACTGCTCCAGTTCTCCCGCAGCCTTTTCTTCTTCCGGATATGGCAGACGCTTCTTTACATGATCCGTCTCTGCCAGGAGGGCCGCCATGCTTACCTGTTTCTGCTGCCAGTCCTCCCTGCTCTTTTCTTTTTCAAGCTCCAGCTCCTCACGCCTGCTTCTGTCCGCTTTTCGTTCCTCAAGAATCTTCTTTAAAAGATGGTCCGCAGCCAAGGCCTCCTCCTCTTCCTTCTCTGCTTCTTTAAGAAGGGAACTGATCTCCTTTTTTTCATGATACAGGCGAAGCTTAAGCTGTTCCTGAGGATAAGATGCTCCCAGCCATTTTACTTCCTCTTCTTCCAGAAGCCCCCTTAGGAGCTGGAAGGCTTCCACTACCCGGACGGCGGCCTGGGTGGCTTTGGAACGCTTTTCTTCCGCCTGGTTTCTTGCCCTTTTTGCCTGTTCCACCTCTTCCTGGGTGACTGCCCCCTCTTTCAGGTCCGCTTTTATGGGATGGTGGGTGGAGCCGCATACGGGACAGGCCTTCCCTTCTTCCAGATCCCTGGCCATAATTCCGGCCTGCACTGCCAGAAATTCCTGAAACTTAATATTGTAATGGCTTTCTTCCTGTTCATACTCCCTCTGGGCCTGCAAAACAGCTTCCTGGCATTTTTCTTTTTTTATCTCTGCCGCAGCTTCCTCCATGGCCGCCTTTTCAAGGGTCTCCAAAGCCTGCTGCCGTTCCAGCAGTCCCGCCTTTTTAGCCCTCACTTCCGGCAGCTTCCCCGCCAGGATCTCTGCCTGCTCCTGTCTGGCTTCGTTTGCAGACAGCCGTTCCTTTAACCGGGTCAGCTCTGCTTCTATGGTCTGAAGCCTTCTCTCCGCCGCCTCTGTCTCCCTTTTCTTTTCAGCGGAGGACTTTTCGATGGCCTTCCAGCGGGTATATAAAGGCATGGCTTCCTGCAGCCTGGCAATGAGAAGGGTAAGCCCAGGCACTTCTGCGGAAGCCTCTCTTCGTTCCTTTGCTTCTTTTTCCGCGGAAGCATAGCTTATGGCTATGTCCTCCAGCTCCTTTTCCAGCTGGACGGTTCTCCTTACAGCCCCTTCATACTCCTTCCTTTTATCAATGAACTGGGCCTCCGGGCCATTCGCTTTTTCTGCCCGGACCGCTTCCTTTCTGCGCTCCGTCAGCATAAGCCATTGTTCCTTTCTGCCTTCCAGGAGCTCCAGGCGGGCCTTTGCCTGCTCAAGGCCGTCAAAAAGGCGGTTTACCTCCTGGGCCATACTCAACTGCCCTTCCACCTGGTTAAGAAGTTTTCCCTTAAGCTCCCTTTCCTCTGAAAGCTTCTCCCCTTCCTCCTTAATTTCTTCCAGGATCGCACCTAGCAGGCTTTGTATCTCCTCCACCCTTGTTTCTTTAAAATCCAACAGCTCCCGCCACGAGTCCCCATAAAGACTTTCCTCCAAAAGCTCCACATTCCCAAGCTCGTGGCTGCACATTTTCCGGTTATCTTCCAGGCTGTTAAAAAGCAGGCTGTTCCGGTCCTTTAATTTCATCTGGATGCGGCTGTAGATTCCGGTGTTGAAAATCCTTGAAAATATCTCCTTCCGTTCTTTGGATGATGCATGAAGAAGCCTTAAATAATCCCCCTGGGCGATCATGGCGATCTGGAAGAACTGGTTCTGATCCACTCCCACAATCTCCTGGATCTTTAAGTTAATATCCCGAAGGCTGCCCGCATATTCCGATCCGTCAGGCAAAAGAAGGGATGCCTTTGCCGGAACGGGAACGGCTGTATATTCCCCGTTTTTATTTTTCCGCTTGCTGATTCTTGTATAGGCAGGACTTCTGGTTATTTCATACCTTTCTCCCCCCTGGGAAAATTTTAATGAAACAACGGTTTCCTGATCTTCTGCCGCGTACTGGCTGCGCATCATGAAAGGCTCTCTTTTCTGTCCGCTGGTTTCTCCGAACAGGGCATATGTCACTCCGTCAAAAATGGTGGTTTTACCTGCTCCTGTATCTCCGGTTATAAGGAAGATGCCATGACCGATTTTCTCAAAGTCCACGGTTTCCTTTCCTCCATAGGATCCAAAGGCGGACATGGTTAACTGCAATGGCTTCATAATCCCTCTTCCTCCTTAGCTTCCTGCACGATCCGTTCCATAGCGTTCTCTTCCTCCAGGCTCATATCTTTGCCTCGGACTGTTTTGTAAAACTGCCGGAATGCCTCCATGGGTCTAAGAACCGGCACAGCCGCTCCTTCCTCCAGCCGTTTTTGCCTGGACCGTTCATTATCCACCCGAAGCTCAAGCAAATGATCGAATACCTCTTCCAAACGTTCCCTGACCCGGTAAGGCTCCTCTTCATCAGTAATCGTAACACTGATATAATCATGTCGGCTGCTTGCCCCGGCTTTTGAAAGAACCTCGGATAAGCTTCCCCTTTCCCGCCTCACATCCTGGATTCCGTAAAGGGGGAGAAATTCCAGTTCCGGTTCCTCACCCTTTTTCCCCAGATGTACCATTGTCATTGATTTTACATGGTTTTCTTCACTAACAGAATATTTATAGGGAGAACCGCTGTACCGGATCCAGGTCCTGCCCACCTTTTGGGAACCGTGAAGATGGCCCAGTGCCACATAATCAAAGGCGGAAAGAACAGAGATATCCACCCGGTCCAGACCTCCCGCCAGGATGACTGCCTGTTCCGATTCGCAGGTTTCCGGATCCTTATTGCCTGCCGCATAAAATTGATGGGATAAAAGGATATTCCGCTCTTCTCTTTGAATGGTTTCCCTTTCCAGAACAGCCTGCAGGGCACTCTCATACCCTTCCGGCTGGTTGTCCGGAAAAAGCTGCCTTACATACCCTGGTTTTAAGAAGGGCAGGAGGTAGAAATTCACAGGGCCGTTTTCATCCTGCAGCACCACCTTTTTTAAATATTCCTCAGGAGTCCTGGGGGGAAACGTGGATAAATAGATGCAGTGCTGCTCCAGGAAAGCCCCTGCATAGGACAGGCGTTCCGGCGAATCATGGTTTCCGGCGATGATCAAAACTGAAATCCGGGGCCGTATTCTGGAGAGACCTTCCAGGAAATTGCCGAACATGGTATAGGCCTCCCCCGATGGAGCTGTTTTATCATAGATGTCGCCGCAGATCAGCACTGCATCCGGATGATGGGATGCTGCATAATCCACGATCTGGTTTAAGACCGCTTCCTGGTTTTCCTTTAAGCTGTAACCATTTAACTGCTTTCCGATATGCAGATCAGACAGATGAAAAATCTTCATATAACCTCCTGAAACTCTATGTTATCTTAAATCTTGAATGAAATATAAAACCAATTACAGAAACACCTTCAAGAACCTTTCCCCATACTTTTCATACTTATAATCCCCAACGCCTGAAACTGTCAGCATCTCTTCCTTTGTCTTCGGCTTTCTCACGGACATATGTACCAGGGTTTTGTCGGAAAATACGATATAAGGCGGCACCTTTTCTTCTTTGGCAATCTCCAGCCTCAACTCCCTTAAGGTCTCGAACAAAGCCGCCTCCCCTTCTGTTAAATCCATAGCAGAGGCATTGGGCTTCTTCATCTTCTTCCCCCTCTTTTCTTTTTCCGCAGGCTCCTGTTCCCGGGCCATTTTCATGATCACAGACGCTCCTTCTTCCAGTATCTCCCCGGATTTATCCGTCAGCTTTACAATGGCGTATTCATCATTGGTTACAGCCATCCAGTCATTTAAGAAAAGATGGTTCATCACCTGCCGCAGTTTATAGGCAGGAACCTTTGCCAGACACCCATAATGGGGATTTTCATTCATCCGGTAGTTTCTGATCTTTGCCGTGTTAGCTCCATGAACCGTATCAATGATGACAGCAGTCCCATACCTCTG
The DNA here is from genome assembly GCF_000144625.1 of [Clostridium] saccharolyticum WM1. Classification (NCBI taxonomy): domain Bacteria; kingdom Bacillati; phylum Bacillota; class Clostridia; order Lachnospirales; family Lachnospiraceae; genus Lacrimispora; species Lacrimispora saccharolytica. The sequence goes on from NC_014376.1 coordinate 3,167,181, forward strand.
TTTGCTGGTCTTCACGCATTCAAGCAATTTATTGGCAATATCCGTCACATCCACCGTTTCAAAGCGGCTTAAGCAGTTGGAACAGTTTCCGCAATAATTCTCTCCATATTCCCCAAAATACCGCAGGATATAATCCCTCAGACACTCATTGGTAAAGGCGTAGAAGGTCATCTTCCTAAGCCGTTCCCGGTCCCTTTCCGTAACCATCCGGCTGGTGACGGGATCCAGTTCCTGATTGTCCTGGTTGTTGTCTATAAACATCTGGTTGGTCACCACGTCCTGGCCGCTGTAAAGCAGGATGCATTCTCCCGGTTCCCCGTCCCTGGAGCACCGGCCTACCTCCTGATAGTAGGATTCCAGGTTCTTCGGCATATTGTAATGAAGGACAAATCGCACATTGGATTTGTCAATCCCCATGCCGAAGGCATTGGTTGCCACCATGATCCGGCTTCTGTCATAGATGAAATCATCCTGATTCTTCCTACGCTCCTCATCCCTTAACCCTGCATGATACCTTGTGGCCGAAAATCCTTCCTGATTCAGCCGGTCACATACCTCTTCCACCAGCTTTCTTGTCAGACAGTAAATGATCCCGCACTGATCCGGGTGGCGCTCCACATAATTCTTTAAAGTGGCATACTTATCCTTGGGAGACTGGACGCCCAAATAGAGATTAGGCCTGTCATATCCGGTAGAAACCACAGCAGGTTCCTGAAGCATGAGAATATCAATGACATCCTCACGGACTTCTTTTGTAGCAGTAGCCGTAAATGCACTGATAACCGGACGTTTGGGAAGCTTGTTAATAAAATCCACAATTTTCAGATAGCTTGGTCTAAAATCCTGTCCCCACTGGGATACACAGTGAGCCTCATCCACTGCTACCATGGAAATATTCGTGTTTAGTGCAAAATCCAGAAATTCATCCGTCACAAGACGTTCCGGTGCTACATAAATAATGGGATACCGCCCTTCCCGTGCATAGGACAGGGCCTTATAATACTGACTTGCAGTCAAAGAACTGTTAAGATACGCGGCGTGAATGCCTGCCTGATTGAGAGTTGTTACCTGATCTTTCATAAGAGAGATCAAAGGGGAGATGACCAGTGTGATTCCTTCCATCATAAGGGCTGGGATCTGGAAGCACAGGGATTTTCCGGAACCGGTAGGCATGATTCCCAGGGCATCCCTGCCAGCCAAAATGCTGTCAATCAGCAGTTCCTGCCCTTCCCGGAAATGGTCGTAACCGAAATAGTGCTTTAATGCCTGAAATTTATCCATATAACTTTTGTTTCTGCTCCTTATCCTTTGTTTTTTCCATTATACCATTTATACTCCAGTTTTACCACCGGCATTCTTTCATTGCAGCACCGTTTTTTGTTTGAAGCCCTCCATCTTCAGATTGTTTTTTGGGCAGATTCCGGAAACTTGCCGGAAATGTGAAATAAAGCTGGCTTTTCCCAAACGATCATACTATAATTACTATGCATTTGAATGCATCATGCATTCTATTTTACATCATAGGAGAATCACTTTGAAAACAAATATCGGATTGTACTTAACTCTGCTTTTCGGCGTCTTTTCCCTTTCCACTTCTGCTGTTTTTGTGCGCCTGGCAAATGCCCCTTCCGCCATAACAGCATTTTTCCGGTTATTTTTTGCCGCACTGGTCCTTTTGCCCTTTCTGCTGGCAAGCAAGGAAAAAAAGCGGCAGCTGCTGTCCTTATCGAAAAAGCAATGGGCTCTGGGGATCTTGTCCGGACTGCTTTTATCCGCCCATTATATGCTGTGGTTTGAATCTCTGCGGCATACTTCGGTGGCAAGTTCCACGGTCATTGTAACATTACAGCCTCTTTTCTCCATTGCCATCGGATTCTTTTTTCTTAAGGAACGATTCCATAAGCTTGCAATCGGAGGATGCATGGTCGCCATTGCCGGATGCTTTATGATCGGATGGGGAGATTTTCAAATAAGCTCCCAGGCCTTGTTTGGGGATCTGCTGGCATTTCTGGCGGCAGGTTTTATCAGCATCTACTTTTTTGTAGGCCAGGCAATCCGAAAGGAGTTATCCGCAGTTTCATATTCCGTTATAAGCTATTTAAGCAGTTCTGTTTTTCTGGGAGGCTATGCCATGCTGGAGCGCAGCTCATTTGCCGGTTACCCTGCAGCTACCTGGTTGGCCTTTGGGGGATTGGCGCTGATATCAACTGTTTTTGGACAATTTATATTCAACTGGCTGTTAAGGTGGATTCCTGCAACCGTGATATCCATGAGCATCTTAGGGGAAACCATCGGCACATGTATCCTGGCCTATTTTATTTTAAATGAGGCGATCACCCTTCAGCAGGGGCTGGGGATAGCAACAATTTTGTCAGGACTGGTGATCTTTTTCCTCAGTCCGCCTAAATATAAAGACCGGTGACAGAAAAATTACTTTTGAAATGGAAGAAGAAAAACCGGACCGCTGGGGTACCAACGGGAAAGCAGCCATCAGCTGCAGTTTAACTTCTTCCATTTTCTGATCTTTGTTCGAAAGGATTTAAAGGGAGCAACCGTATTGATGTGGATCCATTTCCAGACCGGCCAGTTAGAGGGAGTCGATGCCGCCCATTTTCTGCCTCCGGCCTGAAAAAGCTGGGCATCTGTGTAACCTTCCGTCAAATCCAGGATTTTCTCCACTGTCTTCCGAAACATGCCGCATAATTCCTGTAAGCTGTATGTTTCATATTGCCGGTAAAAGCTTTCATACAATCCGCCTAAATTGTTCCATTTGTAATCAGGATGAGGAGTGATAACTGTAATTCCCTGCTGCTCCTGCTCTTCCCATTGGAGAAGGAGGTTCAGCCATCCTAACTGATAGGCCACCATCTGCGCCGGTGTCCTGTCCACGCCGTCCATTGTTTTATCCTTGTCAATTTCCCGGATGTGGGAAAATTCATCAATAAACAGCTCCGCCCGATTTAAGATCTCATCCATCAATTCCTTCTTATCCTTATATTCCGTCATAGAACTCTTCCTTTCCTTTTCCTATCTTCTATTGCTGCCGCCATACGGTATCGGCTTATGAAAATCAGTACAATCAATCTTCTTCCTCAATTTTTCTGTTTTTTAGATAACCACAGCTTTCTCAAACTCAGCAGCAGACGAAAAACAGATTTTCTCATAAATGCATTATACTATTATCCTCACGAATCGGCAAGGTTCCAGCTGCTATCCTCCGCTCTCTTGTTTGATTAACTGCCGGTAAAGGCCGTATGGTTTGGCTGTTGATTTTATTTGTTCATCCATTTATAATTATATGAATCTGTTATGGGAAGGATGGAATGTGTGATGAAACATATATCTGCCCATAAACCGCTGATAAGGGAAGCATGGGATTCCAAGAAACGAAGAAAAGCCTGTTGGCAGGCACACATGGAAAGGAGTAGGCAATGATGGCAGAAAGGAATTGGATGGAGCATCGCAGTTATGTTCTTACTGTTATTTTTTTTATAGCGGCAGCTACGGGCATTTGCTGGCTGTTCCGACTTTTGCACTTTCCTGAAACGAATCTTGTAGTTGTTTATATTTTGTCCGTATTGCTGACTGCACGTTTTACAAAAGGGTATATCTACGGCATAGCTGCCACTGTTATCGCAATCTGCACGTTCAATTATTTTTTTACCGAGCCGTATTATACCCTTTCCGTCAATGATCCAACCTATTTTGTCACCTTTGGGATCATGACCGTTACTTCCATTATCACCAGCGCCTTGACTACTAAAGTAAAACAAAATGCACTGGAGGCACGTGAAAAAGAGGCAGAGGCCAGCGCCCTGTACCAGCTTACAAGCCATCTGACCGATGCGGCAGATATTTCCGACATAGCAGCCATCACCATAAAGACCATCAGCGATATCTTAAACTGCCGTGCTGCATGCCTTTGCTTTGATGAAAGCGGCCAGCCGGAACAATGCTTTATTCAACAGAAAAATGCGAAGGAGCAAACCCGGCGGAATGTGGCGGACAAGGAAGTCCTACGGCACCGGATGGAAAATTTAAAGACAGCTTACTATGCAGGAGAAGAATTTTATGACTGGCCTATTTATGGCCGGGAAGCAATCCTTGGCATATTGCGGATTCCCAATGAAGCTGCGGAGCGAATGAGCGATGCCCAGCTTCGCCTGCTCCGTTCTATGATGGAAAGCACTGCACTTGCTATGGACCGATTCAGAAGCGCCCAGGAACGAATCCTTTCCAAGGAAGAAATCGCTCAGGAACGCTATCGCAGCAACCTGCTCCGAGCCATTTCCCACGACTTACGTACCCCTCTTTCCGGCATTATGGGAACAAGCGAAATGCTGATGGGCATGACGGATCAGGAAGACGGGCGCTATGCCTTGGCAGAGGACATTTACAAAGACGCGGACTGGCTTCACTCTCTTGTGGAGAATATTTTAGGCCTGACCCGTTTGCAGGACAGCAGGCTTGTATTGAACAAGCAAATGGAAGCCGTGGAAGAAGTGATCAGCGTTGCAGTCATGGCCATCGGAAAACGGGCGCCGGAGAGGGAAATTGCGGTTCATATTCCCGACAGCGTGATGCTTGTTCCCATGGACGCAAAGCTGATTGACCAGGTTCTTGTGAATCTTTTGGATAATGCCGTAAAACACACGCCGCCGGAAGGGGAAATCTCAGTAACTGTCATCGAAAATAAGGAAGAAGAAGCAGCTGTGTTCACCGTTGCGGACCGGGGCATGGGAATTGCCCCAGTGGATTTATCCCATGTCTTTCAGATGTTTTATACGACTCATGAAAAAGGGGCGGATTCCCAGCGGGGCGTGGGTTTAGGACTTGCTATTTGCGAATCTATAGTTAAGGCCCACGGCGGAACAATATCCGCACAAAACAGAAGGGGCGGCGGTGCGGAGTTTACCTTTACCCTGCCTTTGGAGGTTGAGAAAAATGACAAGTAAAAATGAAATGATCCTGGTAGTGGAGGATGATACTCAAATACGGAATTTTATCTGCTACGCCCTAAAGCAGGAAGGCTTTCCATATGCTACGGCAAGCACGGCCCAAAACGCTCTTTCCATTCTCGTATCCCAGCAGATCGATCTGATGCTCCTTGACCTTGGTCTGCCTGATTTTGACGGCATGGAGGTCATTAAAAAGGTAAGGGAATGGTCAGAAATGCCCATCATCGTTGTGTCTGCCCGGGATCAGGATAAGGAAAAAGCAGCGGCTTTGGACAGCGGCGCAGACGATTACCTGACAAAACCATTTTCTGCAACAGAGCTGATGGCCCGGATCCGTGTTGCATTGCGTCATTTATATAAAATCGGTATTACTAAGACGCAGACCGTCCTTTCTGTGGGGGGCCTGTCCATTGATCTTGAAAAGCATCTGGTATACCTGGAAGGTGCCGTACTCCATGTCACCCCTCTTGAATATCACTTACTGACACTGTTTTTAAGGAATCCAGGGAAGGTATTGACCACCCAGTACATTTTAAAGGAAATTTACGGCGTAGGATACGGAACAGATACCCAGGCGCTTCGGGCACTCATGGCCGGGCTCCGCAGAAAGATTGAGCCGACTCCGGCAAAACCAAGATACATTCTTACTGAAATAGGTGTTGGCTACCGGCTTGTAGATGAATAAAAAACATAACAATAAGACCGCCCGGTTCGTAACTGTGGCAGTCTTTTTTTATTCCAAAACCTCTTGTTTTTCTCACAGCTTTCTCACAGCAAGGCCCTGCCTCTCACACCATGGTCACGAAATCCGCGATATGATGATGACGCAAAGAGGAAAAGGCATAAAGGAGGCTTGATTATGAAAGAGCTGTCAATATCTGAAAGCAAAAAAGAGCTGAATGCGCTTTGTACTTCTGTCCGAAGGCTTGTTCTTGCCGGAGAGTATAGGGAATGTGAGCGTCTTATATTTGACGCTATGGGAAAATATCCCCATGCGGCAGAGCCGCATAATTTAATCGGTATTGTCCTTGAAAAAGAAGGGGACCACATAACCGCCATGAAGCATTTCCGTGCTGCCTGGGCATTAGACCCGGCCTATTTGCCGGCGCGGCAAAATCTGGACAGCTTTGGTACCTTCTTTTCCAGGGGCAATACCGCTTTTGACGAAAGCGATTGTCCGGAAGAAGATCAGGTTAAATGCGCAACAGAATACGATGCACAGGGTATCGGACATGTGGTCAGGAGGAAATGAATATGAAACTGGTTTTATCAAAGAATTTTTCTGAGTATTGCATTATTGTTGGATGCGGAAGGCTGGGTGCCAACCTTGCAAACACCCTGTCAGACGAGGGCGGAAACGTACTTATCATAGACAAGAACAAGAATGCCTTCCGCAAATTGTCACCTTCCTTCGGGGGACTTACCGTCACCGGTGACGGAACGGATTTTGACGTTTTACAGGAGGCGCAGATAGAAAAGGCGGACGTTCTCGTAGTCGTCACAAACAACGATAATGTCAATGTGATGATTGCACAGATCGCACGGGAAATATTTAAAGTCAGCCGTGTCATTGCACGGCTGTATGATCCTGAACGGGAATGTGTTTACAATGAATTCGGCATTGACACCATCTGTCCGGCCGTCTTGTCTGCAAAGGAAATAGACAAAATGTTGTCAAAATCAGGAAATACTGAGAAAGCAGATAAAACAGCCTGTGAGCTTAAGGAGGAAATAAAATGAAAAAGAAGGTCCTGCTTGTGGGCGGCAGAGGCAAAGCAAAATCTCTCGCCCTGTCACTTATTAAGCGCGGGTATCAGGTGACCGCGATTAATGAAATTTATGATGACTGCCTGAAACTGGCCGAAATCAATAAACTGACCGTTATCAACGGAGACGGGACAAAGCCATTTATATTGGAGGACGCAGACGCAGCAGACTGTGACATTGCAATAGCTCTTACCGCAAAGGATGAAGACAATCTGGTAATCTGCGAATTGTGCAAAAAACGTTTCCACGTTAAAAAAACAGTTTCACTGGTGTCCGATCCAAAGAAAACAGACTTTTTCTACAAAATGGGGATTGACAGGGTGGTTTGTGCCATTTCTGCCGTAACGAGCATCATTGAGCAGCAGGCGTTCGTGGAGGAAATGGCAAATATCGTACCTATTGGAGAAGGGCGCATTCAGATTGCGGAAGTTCCAATTTCAGGAAGTGCCCCGGTTGCCGGCAAGAAAATTTGGGAAATCAGCCTTCCAAAGGAAGTCATCATTGGCTGCATCCTGCGGAGCAATACGGCCATGATCCCCCGTGGCGATACAAAAATACTTGCAGGGGATGTACTGGTGGTAATATCCGATAACGGCCAGGAATTCGCTGCGATCAAAGGACTGACAGGACGGTGATAATAATGACTCGTAGATTTTCCGATTGCTCCAGCTGCGGGAAGCTTATGATGCTGGTAGGAGTGCTGGTAGCCACTCCTCTGACGGTCCTGCCCTTCTATCCCGAAGATGTTATCTATGCGCTGTCCTTTCTGATTCCTGCAAGCGGTTCAATTTTTTTAGGCACAATTTTATGTTTATTCGGAAGAAGGGATGGCGACGGCGGACTTGAATGGAGATCTTCCATACAGCGCAGCAGTCTTACTGTATTATTTGCATGGTCTTGGGGTATTTTTATCGGCGCCCTTCCATTTGTCATCAGCCGTCAGCTAACCGTTTTGCAGGCCTTTTTTGAGTCTGTAAGCGGCTGGACGACAACAGGACTTTCTGTAATGGATGTTACAATAACGCCGAAAATCTTTTTATTTCACCGGAGCTTTATGCAGTTTTGCGGAGGTCTTGGGTTTGTGATGATGATGGTTATGTTCGTATCAGGGAAACAGTCCATGAACTTATATAGCGCGGAGGGACACCCTGACAAGCTCATGCCCAACCTTAAAAAGACTGCGCAGACGGTTTTTGCCATGTACAGCAGCTTTCTGGTTGTGGGGACGGCTGCATACCGGATTGCCGGAATGGAGCTGTTTGATGCTATCATGCACACCATGTGCGCATTGTCAACCGGAGGATTCTCAACACGGCTCAACAGCATAGGAGAATACAACAATTTTTCCATAGAGGTCATAACGATTGTCCTGATGCTGATCGGAACCACGAATTTTGCCGTATTGCTTCTGCTGGCTAAACGGAAATGGAGGCAGTTCGTCCGTGTCAGCGAAATCCGGTTTATGTTCCTGCTATTACTCCTATTTGTACCGCTTACAGCGATCTCCCTCTCATACGGTCTTGGAATCAGCCTTGAACAGGGCTTACGCAAGGCGTCATTCGACATCGTGTCCGCCCTTTCCACTACCGGATATTCCACCATGAGCTATACGTCATGGCCGCCCTTTGCAATAGGCGTTCTCATTCTGATGATGCTCATCGGCGGCGGTATGGGTTCGACGGCCGGTGGTATAAAACTGTCCCGGGTTTATATAATGCTTCGGCTTGCAGCCCTGGACATACGCAGAAGGCTTACTCCCGCCCGAAATGTTGAAGCTCCTTACTATATAAAGGCCCAGGGCAAAACACCCATTGATGCCTCCCTTACTGCAGATACAACAGGATTCGCCGTCTGCTATCTGGTTTTATTCCTTACAGGATCATTGCTTACCACGGTCACGGCGGACTGCGGACTAACAGAAGGAATGTTTGAGTTTGCGTCCGCACTGGGGACTGTGGGCCTGTCAATCGGCCTCACCGGACCTGCAACCGGCGCCGGTACCCTGATTGTAGAAATGTTTGGTATGATAATGGGACGGCTTGAAATATTTATAGTGTTGATAGCGCTTTATTCCGGTGTGAGCATTTTGCGCCAGGGTTTTCACAAAACAGAGGATTGATTGATATTACGGAAGCAGTTACCGGCCTGGTTCATTGCAGGCTTTTTCATAGGGTTTCAGAACTACGTTCTGAAGCCCTGTTTTCATATATCTTAAAAACTAACGGCATAGAGAATCTAATTTTGATACTCATTCCGGCCGTTTCATGGTATACTTTGAAGTACTACAGATAAGGCGGTGATAGAATGATTTATCCGATCGGTGTATGTTTGTTAATAACCTGTTTTTACACTGGATATTTTATGAAACAGATCCTTCTTCGGAAAAAGGGCATTCATACAAACCGGCTGGCAAAGGGCCGGAAGCCTTCAAAAACATCTGCCGTAGAAACGGCTCTGCTTGCAGCAACCTATGGCATTGCAGTCATCCAGTATGCAAGTGTTTTCTTTTCCCGATTCCTCCTTACACTTTCATTCCCTGTATGTGTACGACGGATCGGAATAGCGCTTACGGGAGGCGGAGTCATTTTCTTTATACTGGCCATTCTCTCCATGCGTGACAGCTGGCGGGCAGGGGTGGATGAGACTCAAAAGACTTCCATAGTCACCGGCGGCATATACAAGGTCAGCAGAAATCCTGCCTTTGTGGGCTTTGATATGTTGTACCTTGGTACTGCCCTTGCACTCCCAAACCTGATCCTCCTGGTTGCGTCGGTCATTGGCATCCTGCTGCTGCATTTTCAGATTTTGGAGGAGGAAAAATATTTACCACAGGCCTTTGGAGATGAATATTGGCAGTACAGGAACCGCACACCACGGTATTTTCTGTTTTTTTAACTGATCTGTATGCACTCAGTCTTTTTAACTGCAAGCTTATATACTCCTTGATATTTTTCCTCTTCTTTGCTATAATAGCCAAGGGAATGAAGTTCTCCCTGCGCTGTTAAAGCCGAACCGCTTATTAAGCTGATGACTTCTGCGATTATTTCATTGCAGAAGTGTCAGCTTTTTTGCATTTCTGCACAAAGGAGGATGTATATGCTTTACAGTCTTGCAATCATGGTTCTTTGCGGCATGATATTGAGCGGAACCATGCAGAAATTAAAACTCCCCGGTCTTGTGGGCATGCTTCTGACCGGCATTGTGTTAGGACCTAATGCCCTGAATCTCATTGCGCCGGAGCTATTGAATGTTTCTGCCGATTTAAGACAAATTGCCCTGATCGTGATTCTCACAAGGGCAGGACTTGCGCTGGATATAAAGGATTTGAAAAGGGTCGGACGCCCGGCAATCCTTATGTGTTTTATCCCGGCAACCTTTGAAATAACTGCCACTACTATTTTTGCTCCTATGTTCTTCCCTGTTTCTCATTTAGAAGCAGCCATCATGGGAACCGTACTGGGAGCCGTTTCCCCGGCAGTTATCGTCCCCAAAATGTTAAAGCTGATGGAACATGGCTACGGCAGGGAAAAAAGCATTCCACAGCTTATCATGGCCGGAGCGTCCGTAGATGATATCTACGTAATTGTCCTTTTTACATCATTTATGGGCATGTACCAGGGAAGCAGCTTCGATGCTGTAAGCCTTTTTAAAATACCTGCCGCCATTGTAACAGGTTTAATGGCGGGAATTTTACTTGGTCTTGTTTTGGTGATGCTGTTTCAAAGAATCCACATGCGGGATACCGCCAAAATTTTAATTTTATTAAGCACAGCGTTCCTGCTGATTTCTCTTGAAACGGCGATCAAAAAGTACGTGCCTATGTCCGGTTTGCTGGCTGTTATGTCTTTAGGCGGAACCATTTTAAAGAAGAATGATATTTTAGCAAAGCGCCTGTCAGGCAAATTCTCCAAAATCTGGGTGGCTGCGGAATTGATGCTGTTCATACTGGTTGGCGCAACCGTGGATATAAGCTATGCGGCAAAGGCCGGATTTATGGCTGTGGCTCTTATCTTTCTTGCCCTGGCAATCCGGATATGCGGGGTATTTGTCTGCCTTGTCAAAACTCCGATAAGTCCAAAAGAGCGTTTGTTTTGTGCGATTGCCTATTTACCCAAGGCAACCGTACAGGCAGCAATCGGCGGACTTCCTTTGGCGGCTGGAGTTGCCGCCGGAAATACCATTTTGACCGTTGCGGTTTTAGCGATCCTGATCACCGCCCCCCTTGGAGCCATGGGTGTGGATTCCACTTATCAAAGGCTCCTTGCAGGAAATGACGTCCAAGGGAAATTCCCTATGCCAGACAAACAATAAAGAAACCATAGGGATGTAAAAGGGTAAAGCGGACCTGCGGACAAATTCTTTTCCATTAAATTATTGAAGATTTTAATGAAAATTCTATTTGCTAGCAGGTCCTTTATAAAGTCTTAATCCTTCATTTTCTTATTTTTAAGGGCAGCGGCAATCGCCTGAACAGCCACATACATGATTCCTGCGCAAGGCCAGATGATCCAGGTCTTTCCCCAATTTTTCGTTAAAAAGCTGATACCCAGATACACTGCAGTAATAGTACTCCAATAGATTGCATTTAAGTGCTCTGTCCGTTTCTTTTCCAGTTTTTTCTCGATCCCGTATTCCTCCTCTTGCAGCAGCATCTGAAAGCAGCCCTTTTTCTCTCCAGCAACTATAAATAAAAATACGGCACAGGCTATTATGACCAGCAGGACCTCTACACACATGACATATACAAAGTATGAACTGCCGAATGCAACAGCTATCAGCAAAGGCAAAGCGCATATAATACACAGGAAAACACCTGCCGCATTATAGATTCTATAGGTACCTTCATATTCTGCCATCCTTTTCCGCACAATCCCTTCCACCCCATATTCAAGGCGAAAGACTTCATTTTCCAAATATTCATAAGGCTGCATTTTCAATCCGTACGTAACAAAAAACACTGTGGCTATTCCAGCGATCAGCAGCAATACAACCACTCCAAATCCTCCTGCCATGCCTTCACTGATATAGTTCTCCTTGAATTCTGATAATCCTCCAAGAAAAATCAGAACCAGCGGAGACAAAATATAAGCTGCTACAGCAGAAGCCACTTTTTTTGCTCCCCGGATCTTGATCTCCATAAATTCATTGGCCGTTTCAAGGGAAACCATCTTATATTCCTCATCACGGTCAGACTCCTGCGTAACAGCTGTCGGAGCTGTCTCAATCTCTTCTTTTAATAAATAATCCGTGCTGACACCGAATACCTGGCTAAGCTTTAAAATACGTTCCAAATCAGGAATTGAAGTTCCAGACTCCCATTTGGATACAGACTGTCTTGATACCCCCATTTGATAAGCCAGCTCCTCCTGAGACCATCCTACCTTCTTACGCAATGCAGTAATTTTTTCTGCTAAAATCACAATGCACCATCCTCTCAAAATTTATTTATGCCATTCTATCTTCAAGTGACCTGCAAGAAACACCTATGTTCGCCTGGTGATATCCGACTGTCTGCATTATAGAATTTTTACCGGTTGACAACTACCAAGTGCGCTGTATATTTTGTCAACTGGTGGTTGCAGATCGTACAATGCCCTGGTATATACAGTTTTTTTCTATTATTATAATTTAAAAACAGTTATCAAGAATTTCTTCTTTTGATAAAGAAAAATGACAGATTAACTTTTTTGTTTCAACCGCCAGGTATATCTCCTCTCCCCTGACAAGGCAGGATTTTTCGGGTAAAATTTCCAAACGTACTCCTTTTAAAAGGGCATAGGCAAACATAAGGGAGGCGGAGGTCTCCAGATAATTTCCCTTCAGGCCGGGCAGCGCCGTCAGCGTGAACAGTTTGCGTTACCGTTCCGGTCCCAGACCTTTTGCATTGTTATCTATCATTGTTATCCTTCAAGTACATATGTAATAACTGCTATCTTAATTTCTTTTGTAAGGGGAAAGATTACCTTATTTCATATTAAATGTACAGTTTCTTTTTTATATGCGAGAGGCTTTTAATTCACAGAAAAGTTCATTATAAAACCGCTCAGAAGATTGATCTAACTGATCGTTTCTACGGATAATCCCTATAATTAAACCGAAATCTGTATTAGCTAAATTTCTTCTAACGGTCCTATCAGGCACTGGTTCTATCGCGGCTACAGGCAGAATTGAACAGCCTATACCAGCCTGAACAAATTGTATAATTGTCCTGCCATCATTTATTTGTATCATAGATTTTAGTGGTATGCCTGAAGAACTAAAATGCTTGTTAATCTCATTCCGATAAGAACAGTATGATTCCGCAAGAAGTAAATTCGTATTACTTAAATCATTCAGTGTAATCTTTTCTTTTTTAGAAGTGGAAAAAATAATGCAATCATTATGCATTCATAAAGAGAAAAGCCGCTAGGCCCTTGTGTTTAAGGGCTTTGCGGCTCTGCTCCAACTATTCAAATTCAATCGTAGCCGGCGGCTTCCCAGTACAATCATAAAGCACCCGGTTCACGCCTTTTACTTCATTCACAATCCTTCTGGTCACTGTCCCCAATACTTCCCAGGGCAGTTCTGCCGATTCAGCCGTCATAAAGTCAGAGGTAAGCACCGCTCTTAAGGCAATGGCATAATCATAAGTTCTTTCATCTCCCATGCAGCCAACAGAGCGCATATTGGTCAATGCCGCAAAATACTGTCCCAGTCCTTTATCAACACCAGCCTTGGCAATCTCTTCTCTGTAAATGGCATCCGCCTCCTGAACGATCCTTACCTTCTCAGGAGTGACAGCACCTATGATCCTGACCCCAAGTCCAGGACCCGGAAACGGCTGACGGTAAACCAGATACTCCGGAATGCCCAGCTCCAGGCCCGCCTTCCGTACTTCATCCTTAAAAAGAAGTCTCAAAGGCTCAATGATCTCTTTAAAATCCACATGCTCAGGGAGTCCTCCCACATTGTGATGGGACTTGATCACCGCTGACTTTCCAAGACCGGATTCGATTACGTCCGGATAAATGGTTCCTTGTACAAAGAAATCCACTTTTCCGATTTTCTTCGCCTCATCCTCGAAGACGCGGATAAATTCTTCGCCAATGATCTTACGTTTGGTTTCAGGATCTTCCACACCTGCCAGCTTGCCATAAAAACGGTCCTGAGCATTCACGCGGATAAAATTCAAATCATAAGGCCCAGCCGGTCCAAATACAGCTTCTACCTCGTCTCCCTCGTTTTTACGTAAAAGGCCGTGGTCAACAAACACACAGGTCAGCTGCTTTCCCACCGCTTTGGCCAGCATAACGGCAGCTACGGAAGAATCTACTCCGCCGGATAAAGCACATAGCACCTTGCCGTCTCCAACCTTTTCCCTGATGGTTGCAATGGAAGACTCCACAAAGGAATCCATCTTCCAGTCACCGGAACACTTGCAGACATTATATACAAAATTGGAAAGCATCTTAACACCTTCCTGGGTATGCATAACTTCAGGATGGAACTGTACTGCATAAAGGCCCCGCTCCTCCCATTCCATACCGGCAACCGGGCAAACGGGAGTATGGGCTGTGATGCGGAATCCTTCCGGAGCCTCCTCAATATAATCCGTATGACTCATCCAGCAGACGGTCTTGGAACTTACCTTTTCTAAAATCTTACTGTCAGCCTTCACGTCAACTTCCGTCTTTCCGTATTCACTGACAGGTGCTGTGGCAACCTTGCCGTCCAGCATATATGCCATTAACTGAGAACCATAGCAGATTCCCAGAATCGGGATTCCCATATCAAAGATTTCCTTCTCACAGCGAGGGGACTCCTCCTTATATACGCTGTTTGGGCCACCTGTAAAAATGATTCCTTTGGGATTCATTTCCTTAATCTTTTCCAATGACAGCGTGTAGGGATGGACCTCACAGTAAACGTTGCATTCTCTGACCCTTCTGGCAATCAACTGATTGTATTGTCCGCCGAAATCCAGAACGATAATCATTTCTCTCTTCACGGGTATTCCTCCTATTATAATCTTCAACAAATAAAGCTTTGGGTTCCATTATATTCTACTTCCAATGGCTTGACAAGCACTTTCTTGAAATCTTCCCAGCTGTCTATTCCTGATTCTTTCCTGGCTTTATCAAATGTCAATTCCACAAAAACAGGTGTCCTTATACGCAAAACAGGTGATCCATATACTTTCATTTACTATTTATTTAGAGCTGGCAGACTCCTCTTCTGCCAGCTCTTTTCCTGATCAGGATGCATTTTCCTGATCCAATCTTATTACTTCCTTCCGAATACTATTATGGCTACGATTCATCGTAAGAAAAGCCCGGTATCAGTATTCCATTCAGTCAACCGGTTTATTCCAAATACCGTTTCACATAATATCCGGTGTATGAAGACGGACATTCTGCCACTTCTTCCGGAGTGCCCTGGGCGATTACCGTACCGCCCTTTTCTCCTCCCTCAGGTCCGATGTCAATGAGGTAATCCGCAGTTTTAATCACATCTAAGTTATGTTCAATGACGATCACCGTATTGCCCCCTTCCGAAAGCTTGCGCAGGATCTCAATCAGCTTATGGACATCCGCAAAATGAAGGCCGGTAGTCGGCTCGTCCAAAATGTATATGGTCTTCCCGGTCCCCCGCTTGCTCAGCTCCGTCGCCAGCTTGATTCTCTGGGCTTCTCCTCCGGATAACTCCGTAGAAGGCTGTCCTAGCCGGATATAGGAAAGACCCACATCATTCAGGGTAGCGATTTTTCTTGCGATGGAAGGAACATTTTCAAAGAATTTCAAAGCTTCCTCCACCGTCATATTCAGGACATCATAAATGCTTTTTCCCTTATACCGGACATCCAGTGTCTCACGGTTATACCGTTTTCCACTGCAAACCTCGCAGGGGACATAGACATCCGGAAGGAAATGCATCTCGATCTTAATGATTCCGTCCCCGCTGCAGGCTTCGCAACGCCCGCCTTTTACATTAAAACTGAAACGTCCCTTGGAATACCCCTTTGCCTTGGCATCAGGAGTGGAAGCAAACAAATCCCGGATCAAATCGAAAACTCCTGTATAGGTTGCCGGATTGGACCTTGGAGTCCGTCCAATGGGTGACTGGTCAATGGCAATGATTTTATCAAGCTGCTCCGTTCCTTCCATCCCTTTATGCTTTCCGGGAATGATTCTGGCACGGTTCAGTTTCCTTGCCAGGGATTTATAAAGGATCTCATTGACCAGAGAGCTCTTACCGGAACCAGACACGCCGGTTACACAGGTCATGACTCCCAGAGGGAAGGTCACATCAATGTTTTTCAGATTGTTCTCTGCCGCCCCCCTCACGGTTAAATAGCCAGTGGGCTGCCTTCTTTCCTTTGGAACCGGAATTTTGATCCGGCCGCTTAAATAAGCTCCTGTAATGGAATCCTTATTCTTCATGATCTGCTTGGCATTTCCCACAGCTACCACGTTCCCGCCGTGTTCCCCTGCACCTGGACCGATATCCACAATGTAATCGGCAGCCATCATGGTATCCTCGTCATGCTCTACCACGATGACACTGTTTCCCAGATCACGAAGATGCAAAAGGGTCTTTAACAATTTATCATTATCTCTCTGATGAAGTCCGATGCTCGGCTCATCCAGAATATAAGCCACGCCAACCAGGCCGGAACCGATCTGGGTCGCCAGACGGATCCTCTGGGCCTCCCCGCCGGAAAGGGAACCTGTGGCACGGGTCAGGGTAAGATAGTCAAGACCAACGTCTATGAGGAAGGAGATCCTGGCCCGAATTTCCTTTAAGATCTGGTCCCCAATGGCGTGCTGCATCGGTGTCAGTTCCATCTCATCCATGAAATTACGGAACTTGACAATGGACATATTGGTTGCTTCGTATATATTCTTATCCCCTACGGTTACAGCCAGAGACTCTTTTTTCAGTCTCATCCCGCCGCAGGAAGGACAGGGGGTAATCCGCATAAAGGATTCATACTCTGCCTTGGAGGACTCGGAATAAGTTTCCCGGTATCTCCGGACAACATTCTGGACCAGACCCTCAAAGGCCACATCATAGATGCCTTCTCCCCGCTGCCCCTTATAATGGACCTTGACTTCCTTTCCATTGGTTCCGTTCATAAGAATATCATGAACTTCTTTTGGATAATCTTCAAACGGGGTATCCAGGCTAAATTTATACTCTTTGGCAAGCGCCTCTAAAACAGCTCTGGTATAGCTGCCCTTATCTGTACAGGACTGCCAGCCAAGCACAACAATGGCTCCCTGGTCAATGCTTAAGCTTTTATCCGGTATCATCAGGTCTTCATCAAATTCCATCTTATATCCAAGTCCGAAACAATCCGGGCAGGCACCGAACGGATTGTTAAAGGAAAAGCTTCTGGGCTCCACTTCATCAATGCTGATCCCGCAGTCCGGACAGGAAAAGCTCTGACTGAAGTTAATGGGCTGCCCGTCCACCACATCAACGGTCATCAGGCCGTTAGCCAGTTCCATGACTGTCTCAATGGAGTCGGTCAGACGCTTTTCGATGCCTTCCCTGATGGCTAGACGGTCCACCACCACCTCAATGTTATGCTTAATATTCTTATCCAGCTTGATCTCCTCAGAAAGCTCATAGAGATTCCCGTCAATGCGCACCCTTACGTATCCGCTCTTCCGGGCGTGCTCCATAACCTTTGCGTGCTCTCCCTTCCGTCCCCGGACAACAGGAGCCAGAAGCTGGATCTTGGTCCGCTCCGGCAGCTCCATGATCTGATCTACCATCTGGTCTATGGTCTGCCTGCGGATCTCCCGTCCGCATTTGGGACAGTGGGGAATGCCGATCCTGGCATATAAAAGCCTCATGTAATCATAGATCTCCGTAACCGTTCCCACCGTAGAACGGGGATTGCGGTTGGTAGACTTCTGGTCAATGGAAATCGCCGGCGACAGGCCTTCAATGCTTTCCACGTCAGGCTTCTCCATCTGCCCAAGGAACTGCCGGGCATAGGATGATAGGGACTCCATATAGCGTCTCTGTCCCTCGGCATAAATGGTATCAAAAGCCAGGGAAGACTTTCCCGAACCGCTGAGACCGGTCAAGACAACCAGCTCATTTCTCGGGATATCCAGGGAAATGTTCTTTAAGTTGTGCTCATTGGCACCTCTTATCTTAATATACTGTTTTGCCATACTGTACTCCTGTTATATAGTGAAATACTGAATCTGGAAACATTCGAATGCGGACTCTTTCAGCCCGCACCTCAGTTAATCAGCAACGATTTTTCTTATTATAGCATACTTTATTTTGCATTGCAAACATTTGTTCGATAATTATTGGTATCATGCATTTGTTACCTTAAGGGCCTCACAGCTCTTAAGTCCATCCGGATTTCATCAAAAAACTATTCCCGGAAAAAAAAGCATGGTATAATGATTATAAAACAAAAAAAAGGAATAAGAAAATATGAAATCACATCCATTGCTTCCAGCTGTGCTGCTTGCGCTCTCTTTGTCTGCTGTGGGATGCAGCATGACTTCCCGCATACAGGAGCCCCCTCCGCTGCCTGGGGAAACACTTCCCCGGACCGACAAAAATACGGAAACCTCCACCGATGACGGAGAACCTGGAGCAGAAGAAAAACATCTGGAAAACGTGACCGTAACACTCTGGTCCCGGCACAAATATGCAAAATATTCTGACAAGGGAACTCTGATTTGTCAGTGGAACAGCCGGGAGCCGGGAGTCTCGATCCCCGGTCATCCGGAGTCCCAGTATCTGATTAACCGGAGTCTGAGGGAAAATGACCAGGATTCCAGGCGATATGACTTTATTTATGATTCAGAAGAATACTTTTTTTCCTTGGCCGGGCAGGATGAAACCGAAGGGAAATCTGTTTTTACCTATGATTATGAGGTACTGAAAAACGACGGAAGAATTTTAAGCATCCGGCAGGATTATGTGGAAACAAGAGGGATCACAGACCCGGTTTCCCATACCTATCTTAATTCCTATGACGTGGAAACAGGAAGAAAAATCACTCTTTCAGCCCTTTCCGGCCGCCCGGAAGGCTTAAAGCTGGCTCTTGTCCGGGAATTAACCGGGCAGGCGGCGTCAGAGGATGACAAGGCTTCCCTTTCTTCTCAAATCATGTCCGGGGACCTGAATGATTTTGCACTTTTAAAAGAAGGGATCCTGATATATCATGATTCAAAGATAAACCGGTCCGATTCCACCCCAAAGGAAGAATATGTGATCCCCTACAGTCAGATAATGAATGAAATGAATGATTATGGGAAAGAACTCACAGCCATTGCCCGGAAAACCAGGGATGAGCCAACCCTGCAAAAAGGAGAGCCGGATTACATTTTTCCGGAAAGCAGTACGGAATATTTAACCGGAGCCGATTTACTTGAAGCAGATGCTTTTACTCTCAGAATAGCAAGGAATGAAATCTTCGCCCGGCATGGAAGAACGTTTGACACTTCAGACTTACAGGAATATTTCAGCCGGAAACCATGGTATCATGGCAATACCGACCCTTCCGCCTTTTCCGATGATGTGCTGTCGGAAACAGAAAAAAGAAACTTAAACCTGATCCGCACTGCGGAAGACCAGTTACAATCAAAAGAGATTTCCAACAGCGGTGTTACCCTGGCGCCTAACCAGGATTATCTCCTGGATTTAGATGGCGACGGTATATGCGAAACCGTTCGCTGGATTCCCATAAACGATTCCCCGGACTGGGCCTATACCGGCATGGAGCTTATTGTAAACGGGCAGAAGCAAACCTGTCTTCCCAAAGATATGCTGGGCAATATCAGGCTTACGGCTGTGGACCTGCAAAAGGAAGACTGTGAGATAGAACTTCATCTGGAAGTAACTAAGGATTCCGATACCCTTTCCTCCTTCAGTTTTTACCGGTACCGGAATGGCGGAATGGAACTGGTCGGTGAGCTGGCCGGTACCGTATGCGGCGGAAACGGATATTTATTCCGGGAAAATGGTTTAAGAGCGGAAGGTGACGGCATTCTTGCCGTAGCGTCAGACACTCCCTTTAAAGGATCCTCCTTTCAGTTCGGCTGTTACTATGTGGATCTTCTGTTTTCTTATGAGGATGGCAAATTTAAAGAAATTCCTCAGAATATTTATTTAAAAAAGGATTATGAACCGGTAACATCTGCATTTCTTCATCATAATCCCCAGAGCTTATACGTAGTGTCCCATCCCTTTGCTGCGGTCAGTTCTCTGGCCGGAACCGTCCCTGCTTTCACCGCCGTCCCAGGAGAAACCATATGCCCCATAGCCTGGGCTCTAAAGGACGGAAGCTCTTATGTGCTTGTCATGAATGAGGAAGGAACCTGCGGCTGGGTAAAGGAAATGCCCTGGGATGCGGATCCGGATACCGCTTATTATATTGCAGTCCCTGCCTGGGGATAAGCAGCCCCAGGTGACCGGACTTAATCCCTTAAAAAATAGTCCCCTGCGGCATATGCCGCAGAGGACCATAAAAACAATCATTTACACTTTTTCAGCACATCTAACAGCCACTTCAACCGCCACATCAAGAGCCCGCTTTTCCGGAATCTTTATATCCATATGGATGTAACTTTCCCTGACTGAATGGATCAGCCGTTCTCTAATATGGTCATTCTTTACAAGCACACTGCCCCACAGCCACAAATGGGCAGCCTGATCCTGCCTGATGTTCATTTTCCTGCAGGTATCCTTCACCAGATCAGCCAGAACCTCTGCGCTTTCCTTTATGATGGATATCCCAGCGGATTCCCCGGCTTCAAAGGAACAGGATGCCAAAGGTGCCAAAGCTCCGATTACAGCTTTATCCATGATATTGGCATTGATAAATCCATCCAGCCCGGATAAATCCCTGATCCCGGTCTGTCCGCAAAAGCCCCTGGAAAGGACCGGGCATTCCTCTCTTCCGTCCATATGGCCGCCTGCATGCTTCATGACATTTAGCCCAATGTGAAACGCACTCCCTTCATCACTGAGAATGTGTCCCCAGCCACCGGTCCTTACCACTCTCCCTGCTTCATCTTTTCCATAGCTGATGGATCCGGTCCCTGAAACAAGCACCAGGGTAGGCGCTTCTGACAAATTCAAAAATATTTCACAGTCATTTTGAACCATGACGGCATTTTCCCGGAAACCCATATTGATAAATGCCCTGCGGCAGGACTTCTCCAATTCCGGAGAGTCGATCCCGCTAGCCGCTATGCAGATGCCCCCGCAGTCCTGGGGCCTTAAGTGACGTTCCTCAAGTGCAGGGAGAACCAGCTTTCTGTACCGTTCCTCGCTTTTCCCGTCTCCATCTGTATTAATGCTGCAGCCCTGTCCGTACACTTCCCCCAGGGACTCTCCCTCCAGGCTTTGCAGTTTCATCCTTCCTGTGGTACCTCCAATATCCAGGCCCGCTATGTACCCTTCCATAATCTACCTTCCTTCCCTTAAACCCCGGTATCCAATCACTTGCTCTTTGTTCCAAGGCAATCGTAAAAATCATGGAATTTTGGCTTGTCACACTCAATGTCCCGGTCTTCAGAGCCAAAAGCACTTAAATACTGGAAAGCCGGCAGGATCTCAAAGGGTGTGGTATAGCTTGCCCCTCCCTTTTCCAGTTCCAGTAAGTTTGCTTTTGTCCTGATTCCTTTGACCGTAGAAATCACCCAGTCATCACAACCCTTTTCCTCACAGTAGGCGGTCAGCTTTTCCATCGTGGAGCAGTTAGCTTCCTCCGTCACCACGAACAAATTGCATATCCCTTCCTGAATGGTATTTTGTATTCCATGGGTATACTCCTCCACCTCATAAGAAAACACCGGTACATACCAGGTTTCCAGAAGCTTCAGGGCACCTTCCCTGGCCGCAAGACTGCTTTCCGGATCTGCGATCACAACTGCATGTTCATGCTTCCTGAAACGGGAAATATTCTCTTTATAATAGTTCTCGCACAAGGCAATGTTCGTCCTTGCAGCCATAATTCCCTTTCTAAAACCGGAAATAATGGTTTCAAACTCTTCCCTGGAAATCCGCTTTTCCTTCCCTGCCGCTTCCAGTGCCAGCAGCTCCAGTACCAATACCGTAGAAGTCATTCCCTTTGTTTTCGGCCCTACGGTTTCTTCCCCGCATGGGACAAGATAATGGAAGTCCACCAGCCTTGCCACCGGAGAAGCGGGATCTGCCGTGACCCCAGCCACAGCATATCCTGCTTTTTTCCATGCGCTTATGGCATTTATTGTGGAAACGCTTTTTCCTGACTGGGAGGAAGCGAGAACCAATGTTTTCCTCTTGTCATAGGACCCCCGGTATCTGATAGCTTCAGCAGGTGTCATCACCCTGCAGTCAAAGCCCGCCACATGGACGGCAAATTCTGCTGCGATCAGGGAAGCAATATAGGAACTCCCTGAACCAACAAAAATCAGGTGTTCCAAAGGCAGGTCTTTCCTGTCACGGAAAAAATCCTCTAAGACCTGTTCTCTGCTTCCAAGAATCTGCTCCCAAACCACAGGCTGTTCCTTGATGTAATGCAATAATTGTCTTGCCATTCGTTTATCCTCCGGTTTCCATACCTGGCCGAAAGGCTGCCGCCTGGCCCTTAAATCAAATCAGCGGCAACCCATAAAAAGCGTCCTGGCGGCGTTGTCCAAACCTCTCTGTAAGTAGCAATATTGGCAGGAGGCCAGTAAGGAATATCTTCATTTCCTCTGGTCTGGACACCTACCGGCATCTCTCCTACAGTTTCTCCCAGCAGAGCCGTATATTCCTGCCCATAATGGTTGCCCTCCCCATAGATCAGGGATTGGCCGAATGGGTTCTTTCCTAAAGTCCAGTAAAGCTGTTCCCTGGCAATTTCAATTAATTCCTGATCATTGAAATACATTCCTATGATAGAAGCCGATTTTCCCATGGACAACTGAA
This sequence comes from [Clostridium] saccharolyticum WM1, assembly GCF_000144625.1. NCBI lineage: Bacteria > Bacillati > Bacillota > Clostridia > Lachnospirales > Lachnospiraceae > Lacrimispora > Lacrimispora saccharolytica. The sequence continues at coordinate 3,189,821 of NC_014376.1, forward strand.
TGGCTGAATTTCCCCGGTAAGAAAACCATACTGGAAATGTTCTTATGTAATATCCGCCTCCCAAGTCTACTCCATGCCTTAACTGATCCAAATAATTCACCCGTTCTCTATCATAATCCACTTTTGGGTGGACCACATGAAAGGCTTCCTGGTCCTCTGCCTCGCTGATGTGATGGATTCCCGCCGGCAGCATCCCATAGGGGGCCGTATACTTTTGAAGTCCCTTTAAATACTCTCCATGAAGCTTTAAGCTCTCTTCCCAAAGGTTCCTGTCTTTATGGTCATGCAGGGCACCGCACACCTCTGCCAGAGCCATGGCAAATACCTGATCCCTTGCCTGATGGGAAAAATGCACAATATGAGTCTTGGATTCATCCCTGTAGAAGAACCCCTTCATAGGCAGGTCATCCCTGGTCTCCTGGCAGGAAACTATTTTCTCTGCATACTGGGCGGCATGAGTATAAAAATAGCGGTCCTTTGTAATTTTATAAATTCTGGCTGCTGCCCATGCCGCAACGGCATAGTACTGGGAACGGCTGGAACCTGCCGTATGCTCCAGCAAATGATACGGGCCTTCCACGCCCACTTCCTGAAACCGCTTATGGGCAAACTGAAAATCTTCCCTGGCAGCTTCCACACATTTCCATGCAACTTCCCTGTCCAGCTCTTTAAAGGCTTCTCCTGCACCGGCTTCCACCGCGGCAAAAACAAAGTTTTCAAAGGACCGGTTATGGACATCTGCTTCGCAGTCATCCATATTGCCGATGAAATTGTCGGTCCACCTGCGAATGGCAGCATGAGATGCCCGGTACCCGTCACCAAAGCGCATGCGCAGCACAAAATCCAGTCCCCAGTTGGCCTCTTCCATCATCCTTCGGTATAGCATAGGATCAGAATCTTTCACTTTTCCTGCGGAAGCCATCATGGCATCTAAGATCTCTGCTGTCTGCATCGTCTGCTGGGATACATCCGCCGCATCGTGCCAGCCTCCCGCATACACCAGCTTCACCCCATTGTGTTCTGCAATCACATCCTGATGGCAGGTTCCATGGCAGTTGGGAACCGGGTAACCGCACCGCTCGCAATACAAAAAGTTAATCAGCTTCCATAACGTGCTTTCCAATACATCATTTCCTATGTGAAACCGTTCGCTTACCGTATTTCCAAACCGGATCCTGTATGCACCTTCGGTTTTCAGGTCCGAAAAATCCAATACGTTAAAGCTGCCCAGATGGTTTTCCACCAGCTTCATCTGCCCATGATATACCACCTTTTCCCCTGAATCCCGGCAGGATAAGTCCTCTTCTAAGCCACATTCTTCCTTTATGATTTCAAACGCTTTGGCTGAGGTATTGGCAATGGCTGTTTTTCTTCCATCCGTAAAGTATCCTGTTGTGGAAAATACTACATCCTCTTCCCCGCACTGCCAGCCGTGAACGACTTCCGGCTTTACCTCCTGAAGCTGAATATCGCAAAGTTCAAATCTCAAGTCATCGCCGGTGCTCACTTCTTTGCCATAACGGTGAATGTTAAATGAAATTTCTTCCATTGCATCATGGGCAATGGAATCGATCTCCCAGGTACAGGTATTCCATTCATTATTTTTCAGATTAATGGCATTAAAACCTTCTCTTGAATAGACATCCGGTATCTTGATTTCCCCATTATTGACAAAACCCACACGAATAATGGGACTGTGCAGGCCTGGGCATATGGGACGGATTTTAAACCATATCCTGTTTCCTTTTTCCAAATCAAGGCCCTTTACATTCAGCCTCGCAATGTAGCTTCCAAAGGTAGCATACAAACCTGCTGACGCATCGTTTGCCCTGACTTCATTTTCCGGCCAGTGGTCTGCCCGTGCCTTTGTTTCCAGGCTTAATATTTTTCCATCCGTTATCTGAACATCACCCTCACCGTCAAAGCTCCATGGTTCCAGGCTGGTCCCATCCCATAAACTCACTGAAGACAAAACCGGCTTTTGCAAATGATAGGTCTCCATGCTTTTGTCATATTCCGGTTTCAGTGGGTAATGTACATATAATGACTCTAATAATCTGTTTTTTAATTGCTGATCCATTTTCTGCCTCCTATGGAATCAAGATTTTTTTCCTTATCCTTCATCCAAATGACTATTCTTTGATTTCAAATATTGCTTCCGTTTCTACGGGAATATTCCCAGGCAATACGTTGACGCCAATGGCGGAACGGGCCGGTACATTCTCCTGGCCAAAAAGCGCTGCCAATAATTCACTTCCTCCGTTGGCCACTGCCGGCTGTTCGAGAAAGGTATCCGCACTAGCCACAAAGGTGAGAATTTTAACTGGACACTTCACCCGGTTCAAATCTCCGATCTTATCCTGCAATACTGCAAGAACATTTAACATGGCGTCTCTGGAAAATACTTTCCCTTCTTCCGTAGTAAAATCTTTCCCCAGTTTTCCGGAAATCCGGTCAGCCCCGATCACCGGCCCGCAGCCTGATATGTAAACCAATCCCTTGCCAAACTCCTGGCAAGGGGAATACACTCCGCCTTTTGGCGGAGCTGCCGGCAGCTCCAAATTAAGTTCCTTCAGTTTGTCATAAATATTCATGTCTGATTCCTTCTTTCCTTATTTTTGCCCATCTTCCCAGGGCATAGAGGGATCCCTGGAAGGGATTTCCTTATTTTTGCCCGTCTTCCCAGGGCATAGAGGGATCCCTGGAAGGGATTTCCTTATTTTTGCCCGTCTTCCCGGGGCATAGAGGGATCCCTGGAAGGGATTTCCTTCTGTTTATTCTTACGGGAGCAGCGAATCAAAGCCTTCTCCCCATACTCCAGGGGGAACCCCAGGAGTTATCTGTCCTTTCTTAACAGCTTCCCTCTGGTGCGGTCCACAAGGATGCCGTTTTCCAACACCCGTTTTCCACCCATAAGTACCAGATCCATACCCGTGCATGGATCATGTTTTCCAGTATAATCCGCATGATCTATGAATTTCTCCGGCTGGAAAACCAGTACATCTGCCTGATACCCTGGTTTTATAAATCCCCGGTCCTTGATACCCATCCGCTTTGCAGGAAGGCTGGTCATCTTCCTGATGGCCTGTTCCATGGACAGCACCCTGCGTTTTATGACAAAGTCATTTAGAAATCTGGCCGTTGTTCCAAGGAGGCGGGGATGAGCATTCTTTCCGTCGCCGCCGTACAGGGAATCGGAAATCAGCATGGTAAAGGGAAGTTTTGCCACAGAGTCCACATCCTCCTGTGACATGCTTAACACGATGATCCCCACTTTCCCGTTTTCCTCAGTAAGAAGATCGGCAACAAGATCCGAGGGTTCATCATATCCCAGCTTTACTGCCAGAGCACCAATGGTCTGTCCCTGCATAAAGGTGTTTTTTTCCAACGCAACGGAGCTGATGATGATCCGGTCCCAGCCAATGCTTTCCGCCATATTGTCCCAGCCAGGATGGACCTTGTTCAGCTCTGACTTAAGTTTCTCCTTCCCTTCCGGCACTGATAGGCTTTTCACCAGAGCCTCTAAGGTCTCTTTCATAACCGTGGGCGGAAGCAGGGACTGGAGAGTCGTGGAGCCGCCGTCATAAGGATAAAAATCCGCGGTGACATCCTGCCCGGATTCCCTTGCCTTTTCAATCTTACCAACCGCTTCAAATATCCTGTTGTTCCAGTTTTTAATTCCCGTTGACTTTAAATGACTGATATTTAAGGGTATCCCCGCTTTTGCCGCCACGTCGATCACTTCCTCCACCGATTCCACCAGGCTGTCTCCTTCTCCCCGGATGTGGGTACAGAGAATACCGCCGCTCCCGGCCGCTGCCTTTGCCACAGCCGTAAGCTCCTCCCGGCTGGAATAGCACTCCGGCTGATACATGATCCCCAGTGTAATCCCAAAGGCTCCCTGGGCCATTGCACTCTTCACATACTCCTGAGCCTTTTTAAGTTCTTCTTCCGTATATGCCTTGCTTCCAAAGCCCTTTATAGCCACCTTGATGCTGTCAGAGGCTGCAAAGAAGCCTATGTTGATAGGAAGTTCTGCTGCCTCCAGAGCTTTCCAATAATCCTCATACGTTTCAAAAGCAAGACCTTCTGGCACCTTTCCGATCACCGGCTCCAAATAATCATACAATTCCTTCCTGCATAAGGGAGTGGATGGCACAGGGGCAAGGCCGCAATTTCCCACAAAAGTGGAAGTAATTCCCTGGGCCAGCTCTATTTCCCCAAAATGGGGGTTTGTGAAAGGTGCAATATCACAATGCCGGTGGATATCAATAAAGCCGGGGGTTACGGCCTTTCCTGAAGCATCGGTCACCTGGGCACCTTCCTTTTCAATCTTCCGGGCAACTTCAACAATCTTTTCTCCATGGATCAGAATATCCCCCTGAAACGGCAGGCTTCCGCTTCCATCATAAATCAGCCCATTTTTGATCAGGATATCACTCATAGCAGCATTCCTCTTGCATCTACCTTCTGTTTTCTGAGGCAGCCGTTTTCCAGGAGGTATACGGAATTCTGCATGTTTACAGCCGTACATACATGAATCGGGATCAGGGACAGTACCTGCCCCACCTGCAGCCTGGTTTCACCGTTTGATGCCGTTATGATTCCATGTTCCTCATTCATCCTAGACAGTCTGAGATTGTCATCCCCTTCCACGACCGCATAACCCGGATAGTAAAACGGCGGCTGGCCCGGAACCACATCCGTGGGAAAGCATTTGGTTCCTCCGTCTACCACAGCATACTCTGAGTGCTGGCAGCTGACCACGGTTGCATAGAAACGGACGGCGATTTCATTGAGTTCGGCCACCTTTTCCTTTGTCAGCATAAAGTCGTCAAAAATGTAGGTGCCCGGACGAATCTCGTTTACCAGGCCGGTCTGAGCGACCAGAAGTCCTGTTGGGGAAGAGCCGGCACTGATGTCCTGTATCTCAACACCTGCTTCTTTCAGCATTCTGGCTGTTTCAGCCATCATGTTTCCTTCTTCTTGCGCCGCCAGAAGGTTATCCTCCGTAGGCTTTCCCGACAGAATGAGGCTCTTAAATGTAAATATACCGGTCAGATTTAAATGCTTCATTTCCTTAACTGCAAGTGCCAGCTCCACCGCCCGTTCCATGGGAACTCCCGTCCGTCCGGCTCCCGTATCGATTTCCATACGGACTTCCAAAACCACATCCCGGTCAGAAGCTGCCTGGTCCAGAGCTTTAGCACCTTCCAGGCTGTCAATGGCCAGGATGAGCCTTCGGATCCTTTCCGCCAGATCCATGGCCCTCCGGATCCGGAACCTTCCGATCATGGGGTATGCGATGAAGATGTCTTCCATGCCTCCATCTGCCATAACCTCTGCTTCACTTACCTTGGCGCAGGTGATCCCGCTTGCACCGGCCATTTCCTGCATTTGGGCAAATAAAGGCATTTTATGGGTCTTAATGTGAGGGCGCAGCCGGCAGCCGGCCTTATCAGCCGCATCCTGCATACGTCTGATGTTTTTCTCTGCCAGATCTACATCAATGACCAGGCAGGGCGTCTCTAACTGCTGAATCTGTTCCTGTGTGAGTTCCATCCTTGTATCCTCCCTTCTCAGCTTCCATAGCTGTCGGCCACACTCCGCACCACCAGATTATCCTTTACCAGGTCCGGGGTCATATGGCACCGAAAGTCCGCTTTATTCACACATACCGTAATTCCTTCCGGTGCTGTGATATCAAAAAAATTGTCAGAGAAAATTATGTCATAGTCCTTAAAATAAAGCTCCACATACTGACAGAAACCGGATGCTTTCACCGTGATATAAAAACTCTGCTCCGATTCTGTAACCGAAACATCGTAGGCCGGGGCCATGTAATTGAAATGTTTTGGTTTTACAAACAGCACCGTCCGTTCCTCCATGAGAGTCTCTCCCTTGTATAAACGGAACGTGGTAAAAACGGAAGAGCGAAGAGTTTCATCCCCCGTCCAGGAAGAGAAATCTGCTTCCATGACTTTTACAGCAGAAAGTTCCCGTATGGAGCCTTCCCAGGCTTTTTCCCATAATATACGAAACTTATGGTCCTTTAACAGAATTTCCGTTCTGCACCATTCTTCGTCCCTGGTATCATTATGAACATAATAGGAGACAAGAGGGGAGAGCTCCTTTTCTTCTTCAATGGAAATAGTAAAGGGAGCATAAAATCTGCGTGCCCCGTAATGAAGCGCTTTCCAGCGTCCGTAATAATCAATGCTGGCCCAGGATGCCACCGGCCAGCAGTCATTGAGCTGCCAGTAAAGGGAGCCCATGCATTGGCCCCGTTTTCTCCTCCAGTGCCCCACCCCATATTCTATGGCCTTTAGCTGCAGGATCTGGGAAATATAAGCCAGGGAATCCGTGTCCTTTGGATAAAGGAAGTAATCCGCTATATAATTTAATATTTTTCCGTTTGCAGCCGGATTTTTCTGATGGGATTCCATGACCCTGCTGAAAATATTACGGTCCTCAGGCAGGGTAAAGGAAGCTATGGTCTTGCTGTGGGGAAAGGATTGGAATCCGTATTCCGAACAGAAGCTGAAATCCCCGTACTCCGTAAAGGGCTTTCCGGAATGCCATACCTCCCAGTAATGCTGATCCCCCCGGCTGATTCCATTGGGATCGTCAAAGGCTCCACCCGATGACGGGGAAGATGGCCAGTAAAACGTGATGTCGTCACAGGCTCTGATTGCACGGGGCAGAATGTATTCAAAAATCTTTGTATAGTCCGCCTTATACCTTGGATGATGGCCTTTTAACCTGGCCCATTCATCTGCCCAGCCCCATTCCATTTCATTATTTCCGCACCATAAGGCCAGACAGGCATGGTGTCTTAACCGGCGGACATTGTCTTTCGTTTCTTCCACAATGTCTTCTTCGAAACTGTCATTTAATGCATAGACGTTGCAGCCGAACATTAAGTCCTGCCATACTAAAATCCCCTGTTCATCGCATTTGTCATAGAAATAATCATCAGGGTAATAACCTCCGCCCCAGACCCTTAAGCAATTAAAATTTGCGGCAGCACAATCCTCAATCAGACGTGCCGTCCTTTCCTTTGTCACTCTTGATAAAATATTATCTTCCGGAATATAGTTGGCTCCCATTGTAAAAATTTTTATTCCATTGACCGTAATGGCAAATTCATTTCCGGATTCATATTTGTCCTCAAAAGTTTTTCTTTCAACCTGATCCGTACTCACCGTCACCGTCCGAAGGCCGATCCGGCACTCATAGGTGTCATGGCAGGCTCCCGCCTCATCAAGCAGGCGGATTCGTATCTTATATAAAGGCTGGCCTCCCAGACCGTTAGGCCACCAAAGCTTCGGCTCTGTGATAGTTTCTTCAAACTGCCATTCCCTGCTGCTGCGGACTTTTTTTATTACAGCCGCTCCTATTGGATCTGTTATCTCTGTCTCGGTATACCATGTGTTCCCGTTTTTCCGGCTATCCTCATGAATCGAAAGCTGATTTATTGTCACTTCAAACATCAGCCCTACTTTCCTGCTGTCCTCATGATCCTGCCTGATGCGGACATCCTGGATTTTTGCATGGTCCCAATATTCGATGGCAATATCCCGGAATATCCCCATATCGGGAAGCTGCGGACCCCAGTCCCATCCAAACATATAATGGGCCTTGCGAAGCGCCGCATTCCCCCGGATACAGCCGGTGGATGCATAGAAAATATCATTCCCTTCATCCTCGTTCCTTACAAACTCCAGGGGAGATTTAAATAATATCTCAATCCGGTTTTCTCCCTCCTGCAAATATTCCTTCACAGGAAGACGGTAAGTTCTGTGCATATCCCTGGTTTCTGCTATCAGGCAGCCATTGATCCGGATGGAAGCAATGGTATCCAATCCCTCGCAAACAAGCTCTGCACAGGAAAACTTCAATTCCTCTTCTGACACCGGAAAAGTTCTCCCATAAAGGCAGTTTCTTCCCATCAGCTCCCGGACCGTATATTCATTGCATCTCCAATAGGGGTCCTGGATCAGTTTATGTTGAAGCATATCACTGATCACGGATCCCGGCACTTCTCCGGTATACAGGGGATTGCACGAATCTCCATCCCAATGCCATTCCCAAATTCCATTTAATGATTGTGTTTTTCTCATTATTACGCTCTTCTTTCAACTTCCCCTGCTGGTTACGCCTTTAAGCCGCTGGTTGCTATTCCTTCCACAAAGTTTTTCTGGAAAATCCCGAAGCAGACAATGACCGGAAGAACAAATACGACTGCTGCCGCCATCAGCCTTGCCCAATCCACGGAATACTCACTCATATACTGCTGGAGTCCCAGAGAAAGTGTATACATACCAGGTTTTGTTATGAAAATCAAAGGATACAAGTAATCACTCCACGCATCCAAAAAAGCATAGATCCCGATGGTAGTCAAAACAGGCTTGCACAGAGGCAGTGCGATTTTGTAATAACGCTGGAATTCCGTTGCTCCGTCGATCTTTCCTGCCTCGATCAAACTGTTTGGAATGCCTGTAAAAAACTGCCGGACAATAACAATATAATATGCCTTTCCAAAAAATGCAGGAAGGATCAGGGGAACGTAAGTATTGGTCAGTCCCAGCTTTGAATAGATCTTATACAATGGCACCATGGTAACCGTTATGGGAATCATCATGGTGGCCATGACAAGTCCTGAAATAATGTCTGCACCTTTCCATTTGATCTTTGCTAAGGAATATGCCACCATTGGCGTCACCAGAAGCTGCCCTATAAGGGAAATGGCCGTGATGAACACCGTATTTCCCATGTATTTAAAGTATGGGATCGCTGCAAATGCCGCCGGATAATTTTCCTTCACCCATTGACGGGGAAACAGCTTCACCGGAATGGTGAACGCATCGTTGTTGGTTTTAAAAGAAGTAAGTGCCATTACCATAAAGGGTGATATGAAAATCAAAGCCAGAATGGCAACCAGAGCAAAAAATAAAATTTTGCTTATCATTTTTTTCATTTTTATTCACCTCCGGCATTTTCTGTTGCTTTTCTTGTTACTTTTGTCAAAATAACTGTAAGGACTGCAACAATGAGAAACAGCTGCCACGCCATTGCCGAAGCCTTCCCCATCTTTAAATAGGTAAATGCATTATGGAACACATACAGGGGATACATGAGAATAGAATTCTCAGGACCGCCTGCGGCGCTTCCTCCTTTTACCCCGGCATTTGCAGTAACAATGATATAAACCTGCTGGAAGTACTGGAATGCATTGATGGTACTTAAAATGGCCTGATATACCAGCACATGAGCAATGCATGGTACGGTAATATGAAAAAACCTGGCAATTCTTCCTGCTCCGTCGATCTCTGCGGATTCATAGTAGCTTCTGGGTACCGACTGCAGGGCTGACATGCAGACCAGCATCATGGTTCCTGTGTTCCAGGTCCCCATAAGCACCAGTGCCCACTTGGTATAATGGGCATCCATGAGCCAAGCCGGCCCGCTGATTCCAAACCAGCTTAGTACGTTATTGATGTAACCGTAGGTTGGGTCAAACATCCAGATCCATACCATGGTTGCCGCAACCATGGGGATTACGGAAGGCAGGAAAAAAGCGGTCCTGACAAACCCACGCCCCTTAAAATCAGCGCATACGATGCTGGCCAGAAGCAGTGCTACAAACAGGTTGATGGGCGTAGATACAAAGGCCATAAATAAGGTATTTCCCAAACTTTTCCAAACAAGGGGATCACTGAAGATGTCTTTAAAATTATCAAGTCCTACCCACTGCGGAGCTGTCACGGCATTGAACTTTGCCAGGCTGTAATACAGAGAGCTTATGAGCGGATATACGCTAAAAGCCAGAAAGCCCAGAATCCACGGAGATGAAAACAGCAGCCCGTTTATAAAATCCCGCTGTGTCGCGTTTCGTCCCTTCATTCCTTTTCCCCTCTCAAACATTAAGATTAGGGCACTGCAGTATGCAGATTTCTGCCTACAGCGCCCTTGATAAGTGATTTGTTATTTTAAATTTGCACTCTGATCTGCAAGAGCTTTCAGTGCCTCTTCAGGAGTTTTTGCACCTGAGTAGACGGTATCAAGTGTTGCATTGATCATAGATATGTATTCATCAAAATCTGCCATTGCCGGATACTGGATGCCTTTTTCCAGCTTCAGCGCATCAATAAATTCCGTAAATCCAGGAACTGCTTTGATATCAGCATCATCGTATAAAGCTTTTACAGCCGGAAGATTTCCTGTTCCAAGATCAATGATCTTGGCACCTTCCTGACTGCAGAGCCATTTTGTGAAATCCCAGGCTCCCTCTTTATTTTTAGCCATTGCCGGCACTGCCACAGAGTCGGTCTCATACCGGCTGGTTCCTCTCAGCTCCGGATTTGCCTGTGTACCGGGAATCAGGGTGATGCCGTAATCAACGGTGGAATTAAAGTTTTTCATCATGGTGGGCAGCCAGGAACCGTCAAGCCGGAACAACTGCTTGCCCTGGAAAAACATATCCTGTTCTGTATAGCGGTTTGTATTTGCCGTACCGATAAACCCATCCAGAGCCTTTCCGCCAAACTGGTCTCTGTATTTTACATTCATATTAAGACTGTCTAAAATACCGGGGTTATCCGGGGTAACATTTGATTCCTCATCCCACCATCTTCCGCCGAAGCCGTAGATCAGCTCCTGTCTGGCTGAAGCATATGGGAACAAGGGATATCCAAGCACCTCAATATTTCCGCTGCCGTCTACCTTTGTCGCCTTTACTGCCATCTCATACATCTCTTCCATGGTTTTTGGCGGCTCCGAATAACCGGCTTCCTTCAGAAGCTCCTTGTTGTAATACATCTGGATGGTATAAGCATCAAGGGGAAGCGCATAAATGTTTCTGTCAATGGTATTAGCATTCAAAGCCTGCTCTGAATAAATGGAGGAATCAAAGGATTCCTTGTCAGCATATGGCTGAAGGCTTTCCAGCAAGCCATTCTTCTGATACTGCACCACGGTCTGGTTGCTGATTTTGATGACATCGGGGGATTCGTTGCTGCTCATGGCAACAATTACTTTCTGGGCATCCGTAACGCTTAACCCTTCTACCTTGTATTTGCTCTGGGAAGCATTGTACTCACTGATGGCCTTCTCATAGACAGCCGCTTCATCGCCTGTGTTGTTGTACCAGAAGGTGATTACCTGTGTCTCTTTGTTTTCAGCCTGAGCGGTTGTTTCCCCTCCGGTTGTTTCCCCACTGGCTGCCGTTGTCTGTGCCGAAGTGGTCTGGGTCTGTGCCGCTGAACCGCCGCCGCAGCCTGTGACTGCCAATGCAGCCATGCCTGCCGCCATAATAATACTGATTGCTCTTTTCATAAATGACCTCCTTGTGAAAGTATGGTTTGAACTTTTTGTTGATTGATCTTCAACATTTTGTTTAACTCATAATCAATATATACTATACTTCTTATCTTTTGTCAACAATTATAATACAATATTTTTTTAATTTTTGTTTGTTTTTTATAATCTTTCTATTTGACTTCCACAAATAGTCTAATATTGCTGGACTTTATCTCACATTTCATTTATAATTTATTTAGACATTTTGTTGAAAGGATAAAACTTACTATGGGATATGTTTCTGATAACTTAAACCTGTTGTCTGATATTGCCAAATGCATTGCTATGCAATTTGGAGAAAACTGTGAAGTGGTTCTCCACGATCTTACCCTGCCCTATGACCAGACGATCGTAGCCATCTGGAACGGACATGTAACCGGAAGAAAGGTGGGAGACGGCGGTACCAATGCCGGATTGGAAATTTTAAAGGGATCGGCGTCACCGGATGACCAATACAGCTATATCAACGCCACGCCAACCGGCCGGATCTTACGTTCTTCCAGCAAGTACTTTCGTGACGAATATGGAAAAGTCAATGGGAGTCTGTGCATTAATTTCGATATTACAGAGATGATCAAATGTGAAAACACCTTAAAGTCCTTTACCTGCTCAGGCTCATCCACCATTCCCCAGTCTCCGGAACTGTTTGTAGGAAATGTTGATGAACTGCTGGAAATCATGATGAAAGAAGCAGTAAACATGACTGGAAAATCCGTGGGAAATTTGACAAAAGAAGAAAAAGTGGCTGTGGTCCATACTCTGGATGGCAAGGGTTTTTTCCTGATCAAGAAGGCGGCAGAAAAGCTTGCAGACTTTCTGGGATTGTCCAGATACAGCATTTATAATTATCTGAATGAAAGCACTCATTAAATTGCCGGATCCACAGGAAAAGAGGTTCTTCCAAAAGCCAAAAACGGCTGAAGGAAGAACCTCTTTTCCTGTTTTAACCCTATGAAACGGTATCTCCATATGCCTCATCTTCATCAAGCTCCCGCATCAGCTCCGGAAAGCTTTCCCGCTCAAATTCCTGAATGGATATGGACTTTTTATTTGGATTGGCGTACACAAAGGTCTTGTCCACATTCTCCACATAATTCTGGATCTTGTCATTGGTTGCACTGATAATGGCCTGGAAGCCCAGACCCCGGATCAGCTCAATGCAGCTTGCCACCTTCTCCGCATCCATTTTGGAAAATGCCTCATCAAGCACCACCAGACGAAGGGTCGGATTCCTCTGTATCTTTGGGGACAGGCTGATCCGGTAAGCCTGGGCAAAACTTGCCAGTAAGGCCACGTACAGGGGGTTCTGCCCCTCGCCTCCGGAATTCTTCTTGATCATTTTGCTTAGCCGGATCTTAATGACCTCATCCTCGTTCTGGATGATCTGCTGCATATCAAAGGATAAATACGTCCGGTAATCCGCATACTTATCCATGTTCCGCTTAGCCTCCTCCATTTGCTCTGCCGTAGCATTTTCCGGCGGGATGAAGATATTTATCAAGTCATTGATGACTTCCCCGTACTGGCTTTCGTGCTCCATGGTAAAAAAGTTCATCTGGTTATCCAGGGAATCCGTAAGATGGGCCGGATTTACTTCCAGGGAATCATCCATGAACATATCATAATATCTTCCGTCCGCTCCCTTATTCCTTCCAATGACGAACTGGTACTTATCCTTGCCGAAATCCAGTTTGCTGATGATCCGATTCAGCTCATCCTTTCTCAAAAGTGCATCCCTTATGGCGCTTCGGATCTTGAACATGAAGTCATCCTTAAAATGAAGAACAGCGGACTTTGCCTGCTCAGCAGCCATCTTTTTATATTCTTCCAGACTGCCGCACTCCAAGATCTTAAGAAGACGGTCATATTCATCATTATCCTTTGCTGTCAGGGAAAAATTCCGGTTGGGATATTTTCTGGCGTAATCGCCTCTGGCACCTACCAGGGCCTGAAATGCCTGGCCGCGGCCTTCTTCCGCCTCCCTGCATTTTCCCCAGAATTTATTCTTCAACTGGTCGTACCGGTGAGTTTCCCTGCTTTCTAGAAATTCCTTTACTTTATTCTCCAGTTCTTCATCCGGTTCCAGTTCCCGTTCTTTTAAAACCAGCTCCTCCTGAAGCTGCAAGGATTCCCTGCGAAACCGTTCTAGCTCGCTGTTGATGCCAAAGATCAGTTTATCAACCGTTCTCTGCTCTTCCCGTTTCCTATCGCATAGCTGCAAGATGGATTCTCTTTCCTTCACCCATTCCTCTACATCCTGGGCCTTCAGCTTTTCCAGCTTCTGTTCCAGCCGCCTGATCTCTTTTTCCTTTTCCTTAAAGGCCGCCATATCCTGCTGCCACTCTAAGTAAACACCCACATCCTCGCTTAAGCCCTCCATGGATAAAATCCGGCGGCATTCCTTTAGGACCTGTTCCTGAGGTTTCTTCTCCTCCTCCAGGGATACCAGGTTCTTTTCCAGAAGCCGGATCCTTCTCCTGACGCTGTCCTTGCCGATGTAGGCAAATTTCGTGTAATTATCAGGATTCATATGCTGCAGCCGGAAGGTATGGTACAGCATGCAGTCAGGGGTCACCCCGATTCGGCAGCGGCGCAGTTCTTCCAGGCTCCTGCACTTAACGACCTTGCCCAAAAGTAAGTCAATGTACGGCTGTAAATAAGCCTCCCTCACAATGATCTCTTCTGCAAGGCCTCCTTTTACCACTTCATAGGAATTCCGGCCCACTCGTTCCGTGTCCAGGACGGCCACATTAAAATATTCCGCCTTATCCAGCTCTCCATAAACAGCCAAGGCTGTTTCCGAACAGGCCGGGGCAACTACCAGGGACAGCTTGTTATTTCCAAGATAGCCTTCCACCGCATTTCTCCAGGTCTCATCCCTGATATCCAGAAGATCCGCAAGCACATGGACCTCCACCGCCTTACCGGTTTCCTCTAAAAGCCGCTGCTGGATCAGAGATCTGGCCCGTTCCAGATACTTTGGATACGCCTTGTTTCCGGCCTTTAGCTGGGCCAGCTCTTCCCTTGTCTGGCGCTCCTTTTTTCGGATGTCCCGAAGGATCCCTTCCGCCTCTTTCTGGGTTTCTTCCGTTTCCTTACGCATTTCTGCAATGGACCGTTTTAAGCGGTCCAGCTTTTCCTCATCAATGGTATTTTTTTCGAACTCTTCGATGTCCCATATGGTCTGGTTGGAGGTGGCCTCTTCGTTGATCCATTCCTTAAGCCGCTCTCCTGTCTGTGCCCACCTGGCAGAGCTTTTGCTTAAATGGCTTAACAGCTCCTTACCAGAGTCCAGCTGGTTTTTCAAATCCTCATAACCGGTGGAAGAAATCCGGCGGAGCAGTTCATTTCCCTGAAGGGTCAAATCTTCCATCTGCCTTTCCAGGGCCGACTTTTGTTCTTCCTGGCGGCTTAGATCTTCCCTTGCAAGACCGGTCTTGTCCGTCAGTGCCTGAATCCTTGCCTGATAATCCAGAATCTCCATCTTGCGGAAGAAATACGTATTTTCACTTATCTCCTCTTCTTTTTCCCGGACAGCTGAGAACTTTTCCCCCATTTCCTTTAAATAAGCGATCTCCACGCCAGTATCTTCGATCTTCTTTCGCATCCGACCGTACTGCATGACGCTTTCCTGCATGTCCTCAATGTGGATGTCCTGTTCCATGCAGATGTATTCCTTTACAAAGTCCTCCAGCTTGATGTTCATGCGGAAGGGAATGGCCCGTTTAAACAAAAGAGGAAATTTTTCTGAATCCAGACCCCCTAAATATACGTCATACAGCTGCCTTCGGAACCGTTCATTATGAGAAGTGGCAAAATAGTCCTCTTTTTCATATAGGGTCTGCAGATAACCAGACACCTCGTGAGTGGTCATGGTCCTGGAACCGGTACGATAACCGTTATCCCAGAGCGGTCCTTTGTGCCAAAAGAACTTTCTGGATATTTCATTGGTATTGGTTTCCACGTCAAAAACGATTCCAATGCACTGGCATTCCCCAGTATCCGTCCGTTTTAATTCCATTACAATCGTGGAGGAAAAATTCTGGTTCCTTAAATAAGCGAATTCGTTGTTCTCCCCGATGTTCACCATGCCCCGCAGATACTCGATCAGGCTCCGGTCCGAATCATCGGCTGCAGCCTTGTTAAAAAATCCCCGTCCGTCGGTATTGGCATAAAGGAGAATCTGCATGGCATCAATGACTGTGGACTTTCCGCTTCCGGAATGGCCGGTAAAGAAATTGATCTCCTGATGAAAGGATAAGGTTTTCCGGGTGATATAATGCCAGTTGTTTAAGAGTATCCTGGACAGGGCCTCAAATTTCCGGTTCGTCATCGTCATCGTCTCCTTCTCCAAATGCTTCTAATAAGGCCCGCACATCATCACCAAAGAGTACCACATTGATGCAGGGATAAATAATCATTCGGCTGTCTCCGTCTAAGTCCTCCATAATATCCAGAGGTTCCAATATCTGATATTTTTTTAACAAAGTGATTGCCCGGCGGATCTCTGTGGGGGATGGCTGTTTCTTAAATAAACGGTAATTTCCCAGCTTCTCATGAATCTCGCTTAATGTGGTGTAGATGTTAACGCTGGTGGAAACTGCCGCCATCTGCTCATCATAGATCAGCTTTAAGATCAGAAGATAAAGGGTGGCCAGCTTTGGAAGCTTATCTCCTACCGTATTCTCCCCCTGGATATAAATAAGGCCCAGCTGGCTGTTTTCCTGAACAGTCACTCCGCTGACGGCAAGGTAGGCCCGGATAAATTCCAGATGCTTGTTGCAGATTTTAAATTCCGGATTAAAGACAAACCGGTTGTCCCGCTTATCATACTTATGCTCCAGAACAAAGGTCTGCTGGAGAAGAAGCCTTAAAGCTGCCCTTACCTCTTCCTTTTCCCCCTGTCCCAGGGCATCATAATATGGGATATGGCTGATAATGCCAGCACTTTCTTCATAGGTCATGATTCTTTCCTCCTTACAAATACCAGCTTGGGATAACGGTATCTGCCGTTGTCAATAAGCTCTGTCTCCGGATCCTCCACCTGATACAGGCTTTTTCTTCTGGTAGAGTAATCATAGGCCAGGATCAGCTTTTCAAACTCCTCCGGGGAATCCACGGTATCTTCCCTCACTTCCATACGGCCGTTTTCCAGATGGGATTCAATATAGCTTTCGATTTCCTTCCGGCTGTAGCGGCTTTTTAAACGGTTTAATTCCAGGATCTCCTCCATGGTAAGCTCAACAGACGCTTCCTCTGGCAACAGGTTCTCCTTAAAACCGGACCTGGTCTTTCTTTTTTTATAGAGAGACCTTTCAGAGAGGATGGATGTCTGGGATAAGTTCATGCGGCTGCCCACTTCCTTTACAGCTTCATCCTGGTCCGCTGTCTCGGACAGATGATTTAAAAGCCTGATCACAAGCCCCTTCATGTTATCCTCCTGGTTCAGCAGATAGTTCAGTCTGGTAACCGTTGCCCGGATATACCGGGAATGCTCCCTGTCCATATTGGCAATTCGGTGTTCAATATCGTCAAAGCCTCTTTCGATCTGATCCAGCTTTTCTCCTATATCCCCGGCCGTCACCTTCTGCCCGCTGCGGCGGCTCATCTGTTCCATCCATTCCACATCATCCCTCATGGAACTGATCCAACGCTTGATATCATTTTTGTAAAGATAGAAATTATCCGAGGTTTTGAGCATGTGGTATTTCTTTTTTACAATTTCCTCCACATATCCTTCCAGATGTTCTTTTAACAGCTCCCCATACGCCTTTTTTTCCAAAAGACTTTCAAAAAATTTGTCCATGTTATGAAGCATGTCCTGCAGGGTCTTGTTAAGCCGCTTTGTATTGATATAAGCCGTGTTTAACAGGCTTATACCGGCCCTTGGATTATGTTTTAATGAAAAAAGGATGGCGTATACATTCTGAATATAAATCTGGGTCTCATCCTCTTCATCCCTGGCAAGCTTAAAAAAGGCCCCGATCATGACAGCGGCATAATCTGGGATTACGATATTCACCGTCATGGAGGCATAATCATCCACTTTCCGAAGCCAGCCGGCCCTTAACAGCCAGTTTAAGACTCTGACTGCAGTCGGCTCTGAGACATCCGCCTCATCTTCCAGTTCATCCTGCCAGATTACCAGCCGCTTGGCGGTAAAATATTCCTCCAGAACCTGAATGCACACCTCACGGCTTAAAAAGTAGTTGCTGTATTCATATTCCTCATTGATTTTTAACAAAGCCTCTATGTAGGTGGACCGGTTGATGGAACGGAACAATCCCCAAAACCGGTCCGGTATTTCATTCATCAGTATCATTTGTTTCTGCTTCATCTCCTGTTTTTTATGCTCTTTTCAGGTTCCAATCATAAAATATCGGCCTTATTTTACAAAAGCAGACAAAAAGAAACGGCTATCATCAATTATGACAGCCGATTGATCTTCCTTTTAACGGGTTTTTCTTTTCATCCAAGGCCTCTTTCTTTCTATTATAACAAAAATCCCCATTTCTTACAATAAAATTATGGCAGCAGCTTCAAAAGGAAAAAAGGCAGCCGCGCAAAGCTACGCTCATGCACTGGCTGCCTGAAGAGTTTCAAGCTTTAATTCTTAACATTCCCCACATCAATATGGGATTCCTTCTGTTCCTTGTTTTCCACGGTCCAATCGGAAAGGCCGTCTTCCTCTTCCGTTGACTGTTTCCCGCTTTCGGATTCCTTGTTCTCTTCCACAGGCTCTGGGATTCCCTTGGCTTCCCGGAATATTTTCATGAATTCCTTACCGGTAATGGTCTCTCTTTCAATGAGGAATTCCGCAATCTTATCCATCACTTCCCGGTTCTCTGCCAAAAGACTCTTAGCCTCTTCATAGGCCTCCTTTAACATTTTCATGACTTCTTCATCCACCTGGGAAGCGGTAGCTTCTGCACAGTTCATTACGGTACGGCCGCTTAAGTACTGGTCTTCCTTGGATGCCAACCCCATGAGGCCGAATTTCTCCGACATACCGTACTGGGTAATCATAGCCCGTGCCACCTTTGTGGCCTGTTCAATATCATTGGCCGCACCTGTGGTTACGGTGTCAAAAACAATCTCCTCTGCTGCGCGGCCGGCTAAATAGCCGACCAGCATGGCATGAAGCTCTTTTCTGGAATTTAAGAACTTTTCTTCCTCCGGCACATGCATCACGTATCCCAAGGCTCCCATAGTTCTCGGAACAATGGTGATCTTCTGCACAGGCTCTGCATCCTTTTGGAGGGCGCTGACCAAAGCGTGTCCCACCTCATGGTAGGAAACAATGCGCCGCTCTTCTTTATTAAGGACACGGTCTTTTTTCTCTTTCCCTACCAGAACCACTTCCACGGCTTCAAACAGGTCCTTCTGGGACACGGAATGCCGGCCGTTTTTTACGGCCAGAATAGCAGCTTCATTGATCATGTTGGCAAGGTCGGAGCCAACGGCACCCGAGGTTGCAAGAGCAATGGCATCCAAATCCACCGTATCATCAAGGAGCACATCCCTGGCGTGTACCTTTAAAATATCCACACGGCCCTTTAAGTCCGGCTTATCCACTATTATCCGGCGGTCAAACCGTCCGGGACGGAGAAGGGCCGGATCCAGAATCTCCGGGCGGTTGGTAGCCGCCAGAACCAAAAGACCCTTGGAGGAGTCAAATCCATCCATCTCTGAAAGAAGCTGGTTTAAGGTCTGCTCTCTCTCATCGTTTCCACCGCCAAATTTGGAGTCACGGCTCTTTCCGATGGCATCCACCTCGTCAATAAAAATAATACAGGGAGCAGATTCCTGGGCCTGCTTAAACAAATCCCGGACACGGGAAGCTCCCACGCCCACAAACATCTCTACAAAGTCAGAACCGGACAGAGAATAGAAAGGTACATGAGCCTCCCCTGCCACGGCTTTTGCCAGCAAGGTTTTTCCGGTTCCCGGAGGCCCTACAAGAAGGGCACCCTTGGGAAGCTTTGCGCCGATCTTTGTATATTTTCCGGGATTGTGGAGGAAATCCACGATCTCTGTCAAGGATTCCTTCGCCTCATCTTCTCCCGCCACATCTTTAAAGGTAATTCCTGTTTCCTTCTGTACATAGACCTTGGCGTTGCTCTTTCCCACGCCCATAAGCCCGCCGCCGCCGACCCTGCGCATCATGAAGTTTAAAAGAAATCCCATGGCTGCGAATAAAAGCAGGTAGCTGACAATGGTCTGGATAAAAAAATTGCCGTCACGCCGGGTTCTTAAGGTTTCCACTCCGGCAGTGCGAAGGCGCTCCGCAAGGTTTAAATCGTTGTCCATTCTTACCGTATAATAAGTAACGCCAGGTTTGTATCCTTCCCAGGTCTTCTTGGGATTTATAGTAATCTTTGAATCTTCTACATTAACCGATTCCACCTGCTTGTCATCCACCATATTCATAAAGGTATCATAACTCAGTTCCTTATTGGTCCTCGTTGTAATCGCATTGTGCAGATAAGAGATACCTGCCACTGCAATAAGAAATGCGATGACCCATATAGCGATTGCCTGGGTGTTCTTCGGCATCTTATTATGATTATTTTGATTCTTGTTATCCATCTGTGTGAATTCTCCAATCCGGATAGACTCTACCCATTCTATACCTCTATCATTATAGTGTCAGTCTCTCCATAAATCAAGAAAAGAATTATAAAATCCTTATAAACACCCAGGCTGGTTTTATTTAACAGCAATGATTTTTTAACGTTTTCTGGTTTTATTTAAGAAAAAGGATCAATCGAAACTTATGGGGGAACTTATTCCAAAGCTGACACTTAATAATCAAAAGTTTTTGTCAATGCCACTAGATTTTTTAAAGGAATGGGTGTATAATCTTTTTTTTAAAAATATGCCCATACCATCAAAGAAGGAGGTTACACTGTTATGTCAGTGAAATACGTATTTGTCACCGGGGGCGTTGTGTCCGGGCTCGGCAAAGGGATTACCGCAGCATCCCTTGGACGGCTGCTGAAGGCCAGAGGCTATAAGGTCACGATGCAGAAATTCGATCCTTACATCAATATTGATCCGGGCACCATGAATCCGGTGCAGCACGGAGAGGTCTTCGTCACCGAGGACGGCGCTGAAACCGATCTTGACCTTGGCCACTATGAACGGTTTATTGATGAAAACCTGACCCAGAATTCCAATGTTACCACCGGTAAGGTCTACTGGACCGTACTGACCCGTGAACGGCGCGGGGACTTCGGAGGAGGCACCGTACAGGTCATTCCTCACATTACCGACGAAATCAAAAGCCGCTTTCACTGCAGCAACAGCAATTCCTCTGAAACAGAGATCGCCATCATAGAAGTAGGCGGAACGGTAGGCGATATTGAAAGCCAGCCATTCTTAGAAGCGATCCGACAATTCCAACACGAAGCAGGCCACGAGAATGTCATTCTTATCCACGTGACCCTGGTTCCATATCTAAAGGTTTCCGGAGAACTGAAAACCAAACCCACCCAATCCAGCGTAAAAGACTTACAAGGAATGGGAATCCAGCCCGACATCATCGTATGCCGTTCCGAACTGCCCCTTGATGACGGGATCCGAAGCAAAATCGCTCAATTCTGTAACGTACCCAAGACCCACGTACTTCAAAACCTGGATGTGGAAGTATTGTATGAACTTCCACTTGCCATGGAGGAAGAACATTTAGCGGAAGTAGCATGTGAAAGCTTAAACCTTCCGTGTCCGAAACCAGATCTTAAGGAGTGGATCTCAATGATCGAAGACTGGAAACATCCGGAAAAAGAAGTAACAGTTGCTTTGGCAGGCAAATACATCCAGCTTCACGATGCTTATATTTCCGTAGTGGAAGCATTGAAACACGGCGGTGTCTTCCACAGGGCAAAGGTTCATATTAAATGGGTAGATTCAGAGCTTGTTACTGACGAGAATGCTGCCAGCTTCTTCCAGGATGTAAGCGGGATCCTGGTTCCCGGCGGTTTTGGCAGCCGCGGCATTGAAGGAAAAATTTCATCCATCCGTTATGCACGGGAAAACAACATCCCATTCCTTGGTCTCTGTCTAGGCATGCAGATGGCCATCGTGGAGTTTTCCCGCCACGTGGCAGGTTTTGCAGATGCCCATACCTCAGAGCTTGATGCAGATACCACCCATCCGGTCATCCATTTAATGCCGGACCAGAACGGCATCGAGGACATTGGAGGAACCCTGCGCCTTGGTTCCTATCCTTGTGTACTGGACAAGTCTTCCAAGGCTTACCAGGTATATGGGGAAGAACTGATCCACGAACGTCACAGACACCGCTATGAGGTAAACAACGATTTCCGTGAAGCCCTGGCAAATGCAGGGATGAAGCTGTCCGGCATATCTCCTGACGGACGGATTGTGGAAATGGTAGAAATTCCCTCTCACCCCTGGTTTCTGGCCACCCAGGCTCATCCGGAATTTAAGTCAAGGCCCAACAGGCCCCATCCCCTATTCCGGGAATTCATCCGCGCGGCCATTGAAAACAAGGAATCCGCAGGCAGATGACATAAAAAGGAAGTCCGGTCTCACATCAAAGAGGCCGGACTTTCTTTTTTGATGTAAAATTACTATTTTGCTTAAAATAATAAATTTCTTTCATTTTTTTCTTGCACTTTTTCTATCTTCTGTATATAATATAATGCAACGTGTATCCACACGAGAGACAGTTGTTTTTGTATGAGATACACATAAAGGAGGATAATTCATTATGAAATTGAAAAAAGTATTTGCACTCACTCTTGCAGCATGTATGAGCGCCAGCCTGATCGCCGGCTGCAGCTCGGGTTCCTCTTCTTCCGCTTCCGGCGGGGCAAAGGTCGTTAAGATCGGTGTATTTGAACCTACCACCGGAGAAAACGGGGGCGGCGGTTTCCAGGAGGTACTGGGAATGCGCTACGCGAACAAGACTCATCCAACGGTTAAAATCGGGGGAGAAGAGTATAAGGTGGAATTAGTGGAGGTGGATAACAAATCCGATAAAACAGAAGCGGTCAATGCAGCACAGAAACTTGTAAGCGAAAAGGTTTCCGTTGTGCTTGGCAGCTACGGTTCCGGCGTTTCCATAGCCGCTGGACAGATTTTTGCAGATGCCAAGATCCCTGCCATTGGAGCCTCTTGTACCAACCCTCAGGTAACTCAGGGAAATGATTTTTATTTCCGGGTATGTTTCTTAGATCCCTTCCAGGGTACGGTCATGGCTAACTATGCAAACGATAATGGAGCGAAGGCGGCTGCCATCATTACCCAGCTTGGAGATGATTATTCCTCCGGCCTCGGTTCCTTCTTCAAAACAGCATTTACAGGCTTAGGCGGTACCATTGTAAGTGAAGAACAGTTCCAGACCAACCAGACCGATTTCAAGGCTATTCTTACAAATATCAAGGCACAGAATCCTGATATCATTTTTGCACCATCTTCCATTACCACGGCTCCCCTTATCATCAAGCAGGCCCGTGAGCTTGGAATTACAGCTACCATTGCTGCCGGTGATACATGGGAAAACTCCACCATCATTGAAAATGCAGGCAACTCTGCGGAAGGCGTAGTACTTTCCACCTTCTTTGACGAGGCAGAACCGGCTAACGAAGAAGCAGCTTCCTTCATCTCCGGCTTTAAGGCCTATTTAAAAGACAACAAGCAGGATGAGATCATTCCGGCAGTATCTGCACTTGGTTATGATGCTTACCTCTGTGCATTAAAAGCCATTGAAACAGCAGGCTCCGCAGAAGGTGCTGCTATCCGCGATGCATTAAAGGACGTATCCATTGACGGTGTTACCGGAAGCATATCCTTCGATGAAAACGGAGATGCAAAAAAAGACATGGCCTTCATCAAGACCATTGAAGGCGGCAAGTTCAAATTCTTAACTACTACTACGGTAAAATAATTCTAAGATACCGTGACGATGCAGTCATTCCAAGATGAGTGGGGACGTATTTCCTTCCCCACTCGTTCCATTTGCACAAGTCATGAATCCAAAGAATATGTCTGCATTTATACCCGGCGAATACCGTGTCGGCTAAGAAGAACCTGTCCCCGTGTTTTTCCTGGTTTGTAAGCTGGACCGCAACAAAATTTAATTTACAATTACATACTCAACAGATAGGAGGCATCTTGCCACATGAGTCTTACAACCTTTCTACAGCAGTGCCTGACCGGTATTTCCCTGGGCGGCGCTTATGCGTTAATTGCCATTGGTTATACCCTGGTTTACGGGATCCTGCGGCTTATCAACTTCGCCCACGGCGACATATTTATGATGGCCGGTTACTTTATGATATTTGCCATGGCAAGTTTTCCATGGTACATTTCCATTCCAATGGTTTTGCTGGTCACCGTAGTATTAGGCGTATCCATTGAACGGGTGGCTTACCGCCCTTTACGCTCCGCTCCCAGAATGTCGGTCATGATTTCTGCGATCGGCGTCTCCTACCTTTTGCAGAATCTGGCTACCTATTTATTTACCGCTTTGCCGAAAGGATATCCGGAAATTCCATTCCTGAAGAAAATCTATCAGATCGGCGGCCTTTCTGCATCCTTTGTCACCTTTTTAACGCCGGTTTTGACTCTTGTCATTGTATACGGGCTCATCATTCTGATCAATAAGACAAAAATAGGCATGGCCATGCGTGCGGTGGCAAAAGATTATGATACCGCATCCCTGATGGGAATCAAAATCAACCGTATCATCACCTTTACCTTTGCCATTGGCTCTCTGTTAGCTGCCATTGGCTCTGTGCTGTATTTTACGGACCGTATGACTGTTTTCCCATTCTCCGGCTCCCTGCCTGGTTTAAAATGCTTTGTGGCTGCAGTATTCGGCGGCATTGGCAGCATTCCAGGTGCCGTGATCGGAGGATTTATCCTTGGCCTTGGGGAAACCGCCCTGGTTGCCATGGGATATTCCACCTTCAGCGACGCATTTACCTTTGTTCTGTTAATCATCATTCTCCTGATCAAGCCTACGGGACTGTTCGGCGAGAAGACGACCGATAAAGTGTGAGGTGCCCCTTATGAAGAAAAATGCAGTTTCCAAAAACAAACTTTATACCCTGATCGCTCTCCTGGTCATCATCGGCCTGCTGGCTTTTTTACAGGCTAACAGCTCCCTTTACAGCTATCAGATCTCCATCCTGGAACGAAGCGCCATCTATGCAGTGGTTGCAGTTTCCATGAACTTACTTACGGGTTTCACAGGCTTGTTCTCCTTAGGCCAGGCCGGTTTTATGGCAATCGGAGCCTATACAGTGGCCATCCTTACCATTCCTGTTGACAGCCGGGCCAGCGTTTACTACGTAGGCGGCATTGCTCCTGCCATTGCAAACCTCCACTGTCCCTACTGGCTGGCACTTATTCTTGCAGGGCTTCTTGCGGCAGCCATGGCGGCCCTTATCGGCATCCCGGTTCTCCGGTTAAAAAGCGATTATCTGGCCATTGCGACCCTGGGCTTTTCAGAAATCATCCGGGCGGTTATCGCTGCTCCCCAGTTAGACACCATTACCAACGGCTCTTACGGACTAAAAAGTATCCCTGGTTTTCCCAACCTGTTTGTTGCCTTTGGACTTTGCGCCCTATGCATCCTGTTAATGATCCTTCTTATTAATTCCTCTTACGGGCGGGCGTTTAAGGCTCTCCGGGAGGATGAAGTGGCCGCCCAGGCCATGGGATTGAACTTATTCCGCTACAAGGAACTGGCCTTTGTCATCTCCTCTTTTTTCACAGGCGTAGGCGGAGGACTTTTGGCTATCTTCATGCGTTCCATTGATTCAAAGACCTTTTCCATCAATCTGACCTATGATATCCTTCTGATCGTTGTCCTTGGAGGAATCGGAAGCATTACGGGAAGCGTCATCGGCGCCTTCCTGGTCACCGCAGGAAGGGAATGGCTTCGATTCTTTGATAATCCTCTGGTCATCGGCGGATTTGAAGTTCCTTTGTTCCGCACCGGTTTCCGTATGGTCATCTTTTCTATATTGCTGATGGCGGTGGTTCTCTTCTACCGCCGGGGGATTATGGGCAGCAACGAATTTTCCTGGGAAGGGCTGGGACGGCTGATCCGGCGTATCCCGTCCAAGTGGAAGAAAAAAGGCAAAGCACAGAAGGGAGAAAACGCATAATGTCAAAAGCAGAAGAAACGTCCGTCAATGTGCTTCACATGCAGGACATCACTATGCAGTTCGGCGGCGTTGTGGCTGTAAACGGTCTGACCCTTGACGTAAACCAGGGTGAGATCGTGGCCTTGATCGGCCCCAACGGTGCAGGAAAGACAACTGCATTCAACTGTGTTACCGGTATTTATGAACCTACCTTTGGGCAGGTGGATTTTATGGGAGAAACCATTCTTTCCAATACACCAAAGGGAAAAATGAAGAAAATGTATCTGGGAGAAGTTACTCCAAGACCTGTTCCGGTCATCAGCAGTACGCCGGACAGGATCACGAAAAAGGGAATTGCCCGCACCTTCCAGAACATCCGCCTTTTCGGACAGCTGACCGTATTTGATAATGTTCTCATCGCAAAACATATGCGGGCAAAGCAGAATGTATTTTCCGCTACCCTCCGCCTAAACCGTAAGGAGGAGGATCGGATGCGGGCAGAGACCACCGCCCTTTTAGCAGAACAGAACCTGCTTCACCTAAAGGACGAAATAGCCTCTTCTCTTCCTTATGGTCTTCAAAGGCGTCTGGAAATTGCAAGAGCCCTTGCAACAGAGCCTAAGTTCCTGCTCCTTGACGAGCCGGCCGCAGGCATGAATCCCCAGGAGACCCAGGACTTAACGGATTTTATCAAGCAGATCCGGGATTCCTATCATCTTACCGTTTTCATGATCGAGCACCATATGGATTTAGTCATGCAGATTTCTGACCGCATCTATGTCCTTGATTTCGGCAAACTGATTGCCCAGGGAACACCGGAGGAGATCCAGAACAATGAACGGGTAATCAAAGCATATCTGGGGGTGAGCGACGATGCTGAAGATTGATAATCTGCGGGTGAATTACGGCGGAATTGAAGCCGTTAAGGGAATTTCCTTTGAAGTACCGGATAAAAGCATTGTAACCCTGATCGGGGCCAATGGAGCCGGAAAAAGCACAACCTTAAAGTCCATCGTGGGACTGGTGAAGCCATCGGCAGGAAGCAGCATCACCCTGGATGGAGAAGAACTGATCGGCAAGGATACGCCGGATATCATATCCAAGGGCATTGCCCTTGTTCCGGAAGGCCGTCATGTGTTTCCGGATATGACCGTGATTGAAAATATTAAGATCGGGGCTTATTTGCGAAATGACGATATCAGGGAGGATATCAACTGGGTCTATGATTTGTTTCCCCGGCTGAAAGAAAGGAGCTGGCAGCTTTCCGGCACTCTTTCAGGAGGAGAACAGCAGATGCTGGCAGTTGCCAGAGCCCTTATGAGCCACCCAAAGATCCTCATGATGGATGAACCATCCTTAGGGCTTGCTCCGCTGATCGTAAAGGATATTTTCTCCATTATCCGGGAGATCAACAAAAAAGGGGTGACCGTACTCCTGATTGAACAGAATGCCAATATGGCTCTTCACACGGCCGATATGGGCTATGTACTGGAAACAGGCAGGATCACCATGACAGGATCAGGGAAAATGCTGCTGGCCGATGAGTCGGTAAAAGCAGCTTATCTTGGAAAAAAGAAAAATTAAAAATAAAGGTTGCAGAATGACGCCCCTTAGAAGGGCCGCCTGTCTGCAACCTTTATTTTTGCCTGTCATTGTCACGGAATCACCCGTCGGATGGTGACCGGCTTCCTGTAATTCCAGGAGGAAATTTTAATCCCGCTTCGCCGGTTTGCCGCATGAACGATTTTTCCTTTTCCAATATACATGGCCACATGGTCAATCTGCCTCCCGCTTGCATAGAACAGCAGATCCCCCGGCTCCATGCTGGAAGCTGGAATGGTCTCCCCCTCTTCGGCCTGCTGCCTGGAGGTCCGGTCTAAATGAACTCCTGCGGCATGTTCCATCACATACTGGATGAAACCGGAGCAGTCCGCCCCTGTGTTTGGATTGGTGCCGCCCCACTGGTATGGGTTTCCCACAAACCCGACCGCATAATTGACCACCTGGCTTCGAAGATCACTGCTTTTTTCCGCTTCAGGTATGGTGTATGCGACCGTGGCATTTTCCGGTACATAAGCATAGGCTGTCTGACCCTTATATAGAATCTTTGCCCATCCCTCACAGTGGGAAATAAAAGGATACGTTTCTCCTTCATGAACCCTGCCCAGTACTTCAGAATCCGTATTCGGTTTGCTGCGGACCCGAAGGGTCTCGGTATTTACCCGTAGCAACAGCCTCATATCATAATAGGCAATTGCTCTGGCTTCCTGTCCGGTGGCCAGGTATTTTCCATATACATACCCGGTTACCTGCCCTGACTTTATTTTATACCAGCCATTTTCTTCTGACAGCACAGTGCTGCCGGCATGGTTTTTTAATTTCCCTACGATTTCCGCATCATTCTTTGGTTCTTTCCTGATGTTTAAGGAATCTTCCGCCACACTCACCCCAAGATTCTGGAAGATTAAGTTGAAGGTTCCATACCTCATTTTTTCCTGCGTAAGACCAGCCGTCTCTTTTGACCCCTCCCGTTTCATGGATTCCTGATACTGATCCATATAGACCGAAATTCCAGCTACTGGCGAACCGGTCTTAAGGGAAGGCTCTGATTTTGCGGCCTGTACATCTGCTGTTCCTATCCATACGGCACAACCGCATGTAATAGCAAAGCCCAGTACCTTCCATGCTTTGTCAGTCATATGCACTTTCCTTCGCAAGTTTTTGATTGTAAGTCAGGGGCGTTTATCCCTTTCCCTTACAAATGAGTGATCTGCTGATCTGAAAGGGCCTTTAAATACCGCATCCCGTATTCCCGGTCCTTTCCAATCTGTGCCTTTAATTGCTCCAGCCCTTCAAATTTCCGTTCCGGACGGACGAAATGCAAAAGCTGTACTTCTATAGTCTTTCCATAAATATCCTCGTTTATACCATAAATATAGGTTTCTGCCCCAACAGGTGAAATTCCCTCCACCGTAGGCTTTCTTCCGATGTTGGTAATGCCTCCATAATAAGTACCGTCCACATATACCTTGGACACATACACGCCGAATACGGGAAGGTGCTTCTCCGGCGGAGGTAAGATATTGGCCGTGGGAAATCCAAGGATGGTCCCTCCAATGTGGTTTCCATGGACAACGGTCCCATGGATCGCATAGGGTTCCCCCAAAAGCTCATTGGCCTTTTCCATATTTCCGGCATCCAATTGCTCTCTGATGTAAGTACTGCTGATATCCCGGTGGTCGTCCTGCTCCTTAGGAATAACGATCAGCTCATATCCGTACCGGTTTTTCCACCGGGAAAGGCTGTCAGCATTTCCCGCTCCCTGATAGCCGAAGGAGCAATCCGTGCCTACGACAATGACCCTGGCATTCATCTGGCCGGCCAGAACCTGTCTTACGAATTCTTCCGGCTCCATATGGGCGGTTTCCTCTGTAAAAGGATACTCTATCAAATAATCAATACCGATCTTTTCCAGATTGTTTTTTCTCTCCAGATTGGTAGTAATGGTCTTTTGGGGGCCTCCCTTCATGAGAGCATTGGGAGACATGTCAAAGGTGAGAACCGCCGTCTGATATCCCTTTTCATCCTTTATCTCTCTCATCTTCTTCAATAGCTTCTGGTGGCCTCTGTGGCGTCCGTCGAATTTTCCCAGGGTCACGATTGCAGGCTTATGGATCTGAAATTCCCTGGTTCCGGTTATATATTCCATGCTTCGTTTCCTCTTTCCTGCCCAGCTTCTCAGGGCATCCGGTATCCCTGGAAGGGGTTTATGCCTTAAGTCGTCCCTCCCAAAAATACCTTTTGTGGCTTAAGAAGATTTTTCTCCCTGTCAGGACCGTAAACTCCGATAAACTGGCCTTTACTGTCATATACCCTAACAGGACCGTCCGGCAAACGGGAATCCCCCTCTGCCTGGGATCTGTAAAAGGGATTTCCATTGTGTACCAGCTTATCAAAATCCGGCTTCATCCGGAAGGCCGGATATTCTGAAAACACCTTGTCCACTGCAAGGATGTGATTCTCCAACGTCCCTTCATCCCGAAGCTCCTGGATCCGGGAAAGGGTCAGGCTGTCCTTAAGGTAAAATCCGGAAACCTGAGTGCGGAGAAGGGATTCCATGCACCCTCCGCAGCCGAGCTTTCTGCCAATATCATAACAAAGAGTCCGGATATAGGTTCCTTTGGAGCAAGTCACTGTCATGGTAACCCGCGGAAGTTCCATCCGGTCCACATGAATGTCCAGAATCTCCACAGGCCTGGCCTTCCGCTCCACTTCTTTCCCGGCTCTTGCCAGCTCATAAAGCTTTTTTCCATCCACCTTTAAAGCCGAGTACATAGGCGGTATCTGATCGTAATGACCAAGAAAACTGAGAACCGCTTCCTCTGCCATGGAATCGTCTACCAGAACCGGATATTCTGCCAGTACCGTTCCCGTGGTATCCTGAGTATCGGTTTCTCTGCCTAAAAGCATGACTGCCTCATAGGTTTTTGTCTTATCCGTCAACATATCACAAAGCCTGGTCGCCTTTCCCAGGCATACGGGAAGTACTCCCTCTGCCATTGGATCCAGGGTTCCTGTATGGCCGATTTTTTTCTGCTTTAAAATACCTCTCATTTTCGCCACGACGTCATGAGAGGTAAATCCTTGTTCCTTGTATACATTAATGATGCCGTCTGCCATTGCCCGTATCTCCTAGTTAAGCTGTTTTACAATCTGATTTGACAGATTATTGATTACGTCATGAACACTTCCTGTCATGGTGCAGCCGGCTGCCTTTTTATGACCGCCTCCGCCGAAATAAACGGCGATTTTGCTCACATCAAGATCCGTGGTGGAACGCAGGCTCACTTTGTACTCCCTGCAGGAGGTTTCATACATGAATATGGCACATACCACTCCCTCTGTGATCCGGAGATGATCAATGACTCCATCCATATCTGCACCGGTTACTCCGTAAAAATCCATATCCTTTTTGCTTACGGCACTGAAAATACACTGGCCGTTATGAAAGGTTATGCTCTCCAGTAACGCTCTGCCCAGGATCTGGTTCTGAATATAGGTCTTCCGGTAAAAGCTGTCGTCGATGATCTTTGGAAAATCAATTCCCTTTTCCATCAGCCTTCCTGCGATCTCCATGGTTTTTCTTGAGGTACAGTCATATTTAAACACCCCGGTATCGTGGATGATACCGGTATAAATGCATTCCGCCACTTCCCGGCTGATTCTGCTTTCATCAAGCAGGCCGTATAGTACCTCACAGGTGGAACTGGCATCATCCTGTACAATATTTTTTATCGCATATCTTAGATTAGTAACGTGATGATCCACGCAGAGGCTCTTTTTTGCGGTAGTTAAGAACTTTAATGCCTCTCCGAACCGAAGGGTATCGCTGCTGTCAAGGCAAAGGCAGAGGTCATATTCCTTATTCTCTGAAAAATCGCTGACAATGCGGTCAAAATTTCTGAGATAGTTGAATTTAGCAGGGGGAGTCTCAAGATAAACCACAGCTTCCACTTCCGGGTGATGCTCTTCCAGGTAGTTGTATGCCGCCAGACAGGAACCAACGCAGTCCCCGTCCGGGCGGACATGGCCAATGATTGCTACTGTTTTTACATCTTCCAGCATTTCGTCAAAAAAACTCACAGGGCACCTCCCTATTCTCTGATATCTTTTGTTACCTCGTCGATCAATCTGGACATATTTACTCCATACTCAATGGACTGATCCAGAATAAATTTGATTTCCGGCGTGTTGCGAAGGTTTACTCTCCTGGCCAGTTCACGGCGGATATAACCTTCTGCACTTTTTAATCCTTCAATGGTAGCCTTTCCGGCTTCCTCATCTCCCAGAATACTGATAAATGCCTTGCAGTATTTTAAATCCGGGGTAACCTGAGCGGAGACCACGGTGGTCATGGGATGGATTCTTGGGTCTTTAATTTCCAGACGAATGATATCGCTTAACTCCCTCTGGACTTCCATATTGATTCTTGTATTCTTTATACTGTTTTTACGCATGTCATTCCTTTCGCTTTTTGTCCGCTGTTTCAAAAAGACCAGCCCGCATTGACGGGCTCATCTTCTTAAAATGCCGGAGGCAGGTTCCTAGCGCGGAACCTCCACCATAGCATATGCTTCGATCATATCATCTTCCTGGATATCATTAAACTTCTCAAATACAAGACCGCATTCATAGCCTGTTGCAACTTCCTTCACATCATCCTTGAATCTCTTTAAGGAAGCCAGAGGGCCTTCATAGATCTTTTCACCGGCACGAGTAATGCGTACGCTGCAGCCTCTCTGGAACTTGCCATCCATTACGTAGGAACCGGCTATGGTACCCACACCGGAAGCTTTAAAGGTCTGGCGCACAATTGCGTGGCCGATGATCTTCTCTTCAAATACAGGATCAAGCATGCCCTTCATGGCCGCTTCCACATCCTCAATGGCCTGGTAGATTACCTTGTAAAGCCTCATATCCACCTTTTCCCGGTCCGCTATGGATTTTGCGGTCACATCAGGCCTTACGTTAAAGCCAATGATAATGGCATTAGACGCGGAAGCCAGGGATACGTCGGATTCATTGATGGCGCCCACGCCTCCGTGGATTACCTTTACCATAACCTCTTCATTGGACAGCTTTACAAGACTCTGTTTTACCGCTTCCACGGAACCCTGCACATCTGCTTTCACGATAATTGGAAGTTCCTTGATGTTGCCGGCCTTAATCTGACTGAATAAATCATCCAGTGATAACTTAGCTTTTGTATCTTCCAGTAATTTATTCTTTCCTTCGGAAATAAATGTCTCAGCAAAGCTTCTTGCTTCTTTCTCATGCTCGGTTCCAACTAAAACTTCGCCTGCATTCGGAACATCGTTAAGTCCTAAAATCTCAACCGGTGTGGATGGACCAGCCTCTTTTACCCTGCGGCCCTTGTCATCCATCATAGCACGGACTTTTCCGTAGCAGGAGCCTGCTGCAACCGTATCACCTACGTGAAGAGTTCCCTTCTGTACCAGAACGGTAGCAACCGGTCCCTTGCCCTTATCAAGCTCAGCCTCGATGATCAGACCTCTTGCCCGGCGGTCCGGATTTGCCTTTAATTCTTTTACTTCTGCAGTAAGAAGAATCATTTCCAGAAGCTCTTTAATTCCTTCTTTTGTATGTGCGGATACCGGAACAAAGACAGTGCTACCGCCCCAGTCTTCAGGAATCAGCTCATATTCAGATAATTCCTGCTTTACCCTGTCAATGTTGGCGCTTGGCTTATCGATCTTATTGATCGCTACAATGATCTCCACCTCGGCTGCCTTGGCATGGTTAATCGCCTCAACGGTCTGAGGCATCACGCCGTCATCGGCGGCTACTACAAGAATCGCGATATCGGTAGACTGTGCGCCTCTCATACGCATGGCAGTAAATGCCTCGTGTCCTGGAGTATCCAAAAATGTGATTTTCTCTCCGTTTACCTCAACGGTGTAGGCACCAATATGCTGCGTGATTCCGCCTGCCTCTCTGGAGGTTACATTGGTCTGACGGATTGCATCAAGAAGTGAGGTTTTACCATGGTCAACATGACCCATAACACATACTACCGGAGGTCTGGAAACCATATCCTCCACGTTCTCCTCTGCCTCTTTTAACAGTTCTTCAATAACATCTACTTTGATTTCCTTCTCACAAAGGACATCATATCCCATGGCGATCTCTTCCGCCTGGTCAAAGTCAATTTCCGTATTCAGGGTAACGATTTTCCCTTGTAAAAACAGCTTCTTTACGATGGCGGACGGCTGTAGCTTCATCTTTTCAGCCAGTTCCTTAATGGTCAGAATATCAGGAAGAGTGATGGTTTTTATCTCTTCTACCTTAGGCTCTGTATGCACCGGAGGCTGCACCGGTACCTTTAACGGCTTTCCACCCTTGACCTGTGCCCTTTTTTTGGCCTCGTCATCTTTATCTCTCTTATCAAATCTGTCATTTTTATAAGCATTCTTTGTGGCTCGGTTGCTGGTAGGCTTTGCCTGGATGGGGGTATCAAAGGAACCTGTCTTCTGACCGGAATCTCTGCCTGTACGTGGTCCCTGCGGTCTTGCACCGCGGCTGTCACCGTCACGTCCATCACGGTTGCCCTGATAGCCTCCCTGGGGCCTTCCGTCACGATTTCCCTGGTAGCCTCCCTGGCCCTGGGGTCTTCCGTCACGGTTTCCCTGGTAGCCTCCCTGGCCCTGGGGTCTTCCGTCACGGTTTCCCTGATAACCTCCCTGGCCCTGGGGTCTTCCGTCACGGTTTCCCTGGTAGCCTCCCTGACCCTGGGGCCTTCCGTCACGGTTTCCCTGGTAACCTCCCTGACCCTGGGGCCTTCCGTCACGGTTTCCCTGGTAGCCTCCCTGGCCCTGGGGTCTTCCGTCACGGTTTCCCTGGTAGCCTCCCTGGCCCTGGGGTCTTCCGTCACGGTTTCCCTGGTAGCCTCCCTGGCCCTGGGGTCTTCCGTCACGGTTTCCCTGGTAGCCTCCCTGGCCCTGGGGCCTTCCGTCGCGGTTTCCCTGGTAGCCTCCCTGGCCCTGGGGTCTTCCGTCACGGTTTCCCTGATAACCTCCCTGGCCCTGGGGTCTTCCGTCACGGTTTCCCTGATAACCTCCCTGGCCCTGGGGTCTTCCGTCACGGTTTCCCTGATAACCTCCCTGGCCCTGGGGTCTTCCGTCACGGTTGTCACGGTTTCCCTGGTAGCCTCCCTGAGGTCTGTTTCCACGGTTATCACGGTTTCCCTGATAGCCTCCCTGAGGTCTTCCGCCTTCCCCGCTGTTTGTATTCATCTCTCTTGTCATCTCAGCATTTCCTGATAAGGACTGCTCTGTCACCTGCCGGTTTCTCGTCATCTGATCTCTTGACCCTCCGTTTGGTCCGGAAGCCTGGGGAGGTCTTCCGTCTCTTCCCTTCTGCTGCTGGGAATGCTGCCCCTGAGGCTTCATCTGGGCGTTCTGCGGTCTGAATACCGCTGCAATCTTTTTCTTGGGTGCCTCGGACTCATCCCCATCCGGTGCATCAGAATGTACCGGTGATGTTCCCCGGCTGTGGCCTCCCACCTCTTTTTTCACGATTGCCGCCTGTTCATCCGAAATGTTGGAAGAACTTTTTAAATTTATATTATGCTTTTCCAAGATATCCAGTATTTCCTTACTACTGTCTTTTCCCAGTTCTTTTGCCAGATCATATACTCTCATGCTTTCCTCCATTCTGTGCGCGCTCTGCAGCACATACCGGTAGATGTGAAAGGTCCTTTTCACACTCACTACCGACCTTTGTATTCATCAGTTTCACGACTGCCTTTGCAAACCCATGATCCACAATCGCAAGGGATGCCCTCATCTCCTTGCCCATAGCGTGGCCCAGTTCATCCTTTTCCCCGAAAAAATAAATTGGAACTTCATAGTAAGTACACATATTGGCAAACATCTTCTTGGTATTATCTGAGGCTTGCTCAGAAACAATTACCAGCGATGCTTTCCCGGCTTTTACGGACTTTTCCGTCATGTATTCTCCGCTTGCAGTCTTTCCTGCTTTTGTGGCCAGACCTATCAGATTAAGGATCTTTTGTCTGTCATCCAAACTGCTCCATCTCCTTTTCCAACGCCTCGTACACTTCTTTTGGAATCGACATCTTGAAGGAGCGTTCAAGCCCCTTGCTTTTTACTGCCTTCTTAAAACACTCTATAGAAGGGCAGAGATAAGCACCACGCCCGTTTTTCCGTCCGGTCGCATCAAGTAGGATCTCATCCTCTGAAGTCTTCAGAATACGAATCATCTCTTTTTTATTTTTCATCTCACCACAGCCGATACACTGTCTGAGCGGTATTTTCTTTGTACTCACGTTTCCATCACTTCCTGTTTATTATTCCTGATAGTCACCAGCCAAGTCTTCTTCCTGGTAGTCGTCCTGATAATCTTCCTGGTAGTACTGCGTTTCGCTGCTTCCATTCTCCTGGAATTCATTTCCGTAACCTTCATATCCGGCACCTGAATCCTGATAATCAAGCCCCAGCTCTTCAAATAATCCAAGCTCCCTTGCCTGGGTCTCACTCTTAATATCGATCTTATATCCTGTAAGACGGGCTGCCAGCCTTGCATTCTGTCCTTCCTTTCCTATGGCCAGTGATAACTGGTAATCAGGAACAATGACCTGTGCTTCCTTTGACACCTCATCTGCAACAACACAGATGACCTTTGCAGGGCTTAATGCATTTTCTATCAGATAGGCCGGGTTATCATCCCAGTTGATAATATCAATTTTTTCTCCTCTCAGCTCATTCACGATGGAATTGACTCTTGCTCCGTTTAAACCAACGCATGCACCTACAGGATCCACGTTGGCATCATTGGATTTCACCGCAATCTTTGTTCTGGATCCTGCTTCTCTTGCGATGGCCTTGATTTCTACGGTTCCGTCCTTTACCTCAGCAACCTCGGATTCAAACAGGCGCTTAACAAGATCCGGATGAGTTCTGGATACGGAAATTCTCGGTCCTTTGGGAGTATCCTTTACTTCCAGAACGAAAACCTTGATCCTCTCAGTGGCCTTAAATACCTCACCTTTTACCATCTCTGTTTCGTTAAGGATTGCATCTACCTTGCCTAAATTAATGCTGACATTTCTCCCCAAATACCTCTGTACGATTCCTGTGACAACTTCCCTTTCCTGGCAGTACCAGTCATTAAAAAGAGATTTTCTGCCTTCCTCACGGATCTTTTGCAAAATTACGTTTTTTGCATTCTGTGTTGCAATTCTTCCAAACTTTTTGGAGTCAATCGGACAATGGATCACATCACCGACGTCGTACTTCGGATCTGTCATCTTTGCCTCTGCAAGACTGATCTGCAGTAGGGGATCTTCAACTGTTTCCACCACTTCTTTTTCCGCAAATACATTGAAATCACAGGTTTCACGATTGATGCTGACCTTGATATTATCCGCTTTCCCGAAGTGGTTCTTGCACGCCGTAAGGAGAGAATTTTCGATCGCCTCTAACAGGGTATCCTTGCTGATATTATTCTCCTTTTCCAGAATATTCAGTGCTTCTAACAGTTCCTTATTCATTTTTTTATCCTCCTAATATCTCTTACTGTTTAGAAATCAAATGCCAGCCGGATCAATGCGATTTCCGGGCGGTTCAACACAAGCTCTATTCCGTCTTCCTGGGTAATGGTCACAGTTTCCCTGTCATAGGATGTAAGCGTTCCTGTAAAATCCTTTTGTTTGTTCAATGGCTTATACAGCTTGATATCCACTTCTTTTCCAATGCTTCTATTAAAATCCTTATCTTTTTTCAGCGGTCTTCCAAGTCCTGGAGAACTGACCTCCAGAATATAACTGTCCGCAATAAAATCCTTTTCATCCAGCCAGTCTCCCAGCCTGCGGCTTATGGTTTCACAGTCATCTACCGTAATTCCGCCTTCTTTATCTATATAAGCACGCAGGTACCAGCTTCCCGCCTCTTTTACGTATTCAACATCAACCAGTTCAAAATGATTCTCTTTCATAAGAGGCAGCAAAAAGCCTTCTGTCTTTGCCTCATACTCTTCTTTCTTTGCCATTCTTCTCCCACCTTTCCGAACAAATTGAAAAAGTGGACTTACGCCCACTCTTTATCGCCAAACTGTCATGTTATCGTAGACAGTATAACACCGTTTTTTCTCCATTGCAAGGGGTTTTTCTTATTTTTCCAGCTTTTCTGCCATATATTCTGCCATATTCGCTGACTTTTCCTGCTGCCGGATTGAAAATCAGCCTATTATAGAAGGATACGAATATCACTACAAAAGCGGAACATTGCTTCCTATGAAAAAGCGGATGCATCTGATCCATGCCGGACAGGCCTAGCCAGGGTCTGTGTTATGAGGGGAATGGTGTCAGTTACTGGAGCCTGGCTTTGGAAAGCACTCGCTATGGAACAATCAATGTCCAGGAATGGAAGGCAAGGTTCTTCACACTCCTTTTTTTTGTACATATCATAACACTATACCAGATCAAATCTGTCAAATAAGGAGGACCCATGAAGCCAAAACTGGAAGTTCGCGGGATCAGTTACTCCTATCATTCCCTTGAGGGTGAGACACTGGCCCTTTCCAATATATCATTTACTGCTGATAACGGGGAATTCCTTGCGATTGTCGGCCCATCCGGCTGCGGGAAATCAACCCTTTTATCTCTTCTTAGCGGATTACTGACACCTGACGAAGGAGAAATCTGCATAGACGGCGTTTCTCAGGCGGAATCCGGCGTCAATATCGGATACATGCTGCAGCGGGATCATCTTTTTGAGTGGCGTACCATTATGGGAAATGCCGAGCTGGGGTTGGAAATTCAGAAAAAACGAAACAAAAGCTCCAGAGAAAAGCTGCATCAGATGCTCCATACTTACGGCCTAGGCAGCTTTGAGCAGGCGAAGCCGTCTGAACTTTCCGGAGGCATGCGGCAGCGTGCCGCACTGGTCCGCACCCTTGCCCTGGAACCGGACCTTCTTTTATTAGATGAACCATTTTCCGCATTGGACTATCAAACCAGGCTTTCTGTTTGTGATGACATCAGTTCCATCATAAAAAGTACTCATAAAACTGCGATTCTCATCACCCATGACCTTTCCGAAGCCATCAGTGTTGCAGACAGGGTCATCGTACTGACAAGCCGGCCGGGCAGAATCAAAGCAATTATACCTATTTCCTTTGGAAAAGACGATATACGACCTCTGACACGCCGGAACATGCCGGAGTTTTCCGTTTACTTTAACCAGGTATGGAAGGAGCTGCAGAACCATGATTGAGACTCATCCCACCTTAGCCCAACAGGAATTTATTGAAAAGGAAAAGCTGCACCGCCGCAACGTCCGGACGTGGCGCTTTATGCTGCTGGTACTTCTTCTTTCCTTATGGGAGCTGTGTGCAAGACTGGGCATGATCAATGACTTTATATTCAGCTCTCCTTCCCGTGTGACAACCTGTTTTCTTAATATGGTAATAGATAAAAGTATTTTTATGCACATCGGGGTAACTGTAATGGAAACCCTCATAAGTTTTTCCCTGGTCACCATCTCCGGCCTGCTGATTGCTGTCCTCTTATGGTCCAGCCGCAGCGTTTCGGAAGTATTGGAGCCTTACCTTGTCATGCTAAACAGCCTTCCAAAATCTGCCCTTGCCCCCATCTTAATTGTATGGCTGGGTAATAACATTAAGACTATTATTGTGGCTTCCATTTCAGTAGCCGTTTTTGGATGCATTATGACACTTCATACCGGATTTACCCAAATAGATCCAGATATGATCAAGCTCATCTATTCCCTGGGGGGAAAGAAAAAGGATGTGCTTTTTAAGGTTTTGCTGCCCGGTTCCGTACCTCTCATCATCAGCAATACAAAGGTCAATATCGGGCTATGCCTGGTGGGCGTTATTATTGGGGAATTTCTTGCGGCAAATAAGGGACTTGGATATTTGATTATCTATGGCAGCCAGGTATTCCAAATGGACCTGGTAGTCATGAGCATCGTGATCCTGTGCATTGTGTCTGCGATTTTGTATCAGGGGATTTCCCTGTTGGAAAAGAAGATTAGGTTTTAACTTATTATAGATAAAAGGAGCTTTCACAGGATCGTGCTGTAAAAGTTCCTTTTATCCATAACCTACTTTCCCCTATTTTCTTGATTTTACCTGAAATTACATTGGCTCATTAACACATTCGGGAATCTATGTTCTTTAATCTGTTCAGCCATTTTACAGAATAAACACTTTGAATGAAGTCAAGATCGGTGGAGATCTGTCACTTTTACCGTTTCACGCTCTACCAGGTTCACGCCTATGACGGTATTTTCCGACAAGGCATCCATATGATTCAACCGGTAAATCAGCCTTTGGACGACCCTTTTTCCCATAATCTCTTTATTTACATTAATAGTCGTCAGCTTCGGCCTTATTTTCTCACACATATCTATATTATCAAATCCAACGATGGATATATCTTCCGGAATCGTATATCCCAGTGCCTGTAGAGCCATTATGAGGGCCAATGCCGCCCTATCATTAGAGCATACAAAAACCTCCGGTAAACATTCTTTCTTTTTCACCAGCTCAATAATCTGTTTATTATAGTTATTTAAAACTGCGGTTTCAATCCCATCGAAAATGGAATACTTATGGGTATATTCCGTTAGATGATCTTTGATATCAGGAGGCCCCAGGGTCCGCAGGGCCTCCTGATATCCCCAGAATCTCTCTTTAATACTCAGGGAATAAGACAGCTCTCCAAAGAAACCAATCTTCTTAAATCCCTTTTGAAGAAGGTATTTCACCACAACGAAACCACCTAGTTTATTATCCGTCAGGACACTGTCGATGTTTTTAACCAATGACGCATGATCAGCTAATACCATAGGAATCTTATATTTCTGCAATGCGTCAATGTTGCTGTCACTGATTTTACCAATGATAATAATGCCGCTTCCCCTCCGTTCCAAGATCATCTTGGGGATTTCCATCCGATTATCATTGAAAAAGTTCATGGATACATCGTATCCGTTACGCTTCGCTTCCTCTACAACTGCATATAGAATGATCCCATAGAAGTTCATATCCTTGGAATACTGGTCCTGCATCATAACACACAGATTGGTTTTTTCATACGTTCTTAAATACTTCTCTTTATCATCCAGATACCCCAAATCATCTGCCGTACGGAGAATCTTTAGCCTCATCTTCTCACTGACTCCCGGCTTGTTGTTAAGAGCAAGGGATACTGCATTTATAGATACCCCATGTATATCAGCAATATCCTTCATCGTTGGTCTCATACCAATTCCTCCCTGCAAGATGGGTGACCGCAGTTTTTATAGGTTTCCACCCAGAGATCGCATTGGGAAACAAGCTCCTTCATGACCAGTGCCGCTTCCTCCCTGCCCCGCCTCTTTACCATAAGGTACAGCTTCAGCTTTGGTTCTGTGCCGGATGGACGAATGATGATTCTGCTTCCATCCTCCAGGATCAGGGAAACAACCTTGCTCTTTGGAAGTCCGGTATGGTCCACGAGATAATCCGTACGGTCCTTTATGATTGCTCCGGGAAAGACCTGGCCGCTTTTTCTCACATCTTCCATAAATTTTTCCATAACTCTGCTTCCTCCGACCCCTGCACATTCATAGGATAACATCCGGTTCTCATAATGTCCATAGAATGAATATAACTCTTCCAGTGCCTGAAGAAGATTTCTTTTCCGGCTCTTATGAAATGCCGCCATCTCACATACAAGGACAGCCCCATTTACGCCATCTTTGTCCCGGACATAAGTCCCGGACAGATATCCGCAGCTCTCCTCAAATCCAAAAATAAAACGTTCTTCCTCTTTCTTCTCTTCCAGAAATCCGATTTGCTCTCCGATGAATTTAAATCCTGTAAGAACATTTTTCAATTCCACCTGATAATTCTTTGCAATGTCTTCAGCCATGGGTGTGGTGACAATGGTCTTCACCGCTACAGGCTGCAGTGGCATCCGGCTCTGCCGTGTTCTCCAGCCGCAGATATAATCAAACAGCAGGACGCCGATTTCATTTCCTGTAAATAACCGTTTTTTTCCGTCTTCCGTCACGATTCCAACGCCTACTCTGTCACAGTCCGGATCTGTTGCCAGAAAAAAGTCCGCCTGTTCTTCTTCCGCCTCCTTGGCTGCAAGTTCCATGGCTGTCTCAATCTCCGGATTGGGATACGGGCAGGTAGGAAAGTTGCCGTCCGGCAATTCCTGTTCTTTTACCGTGAGAACTTCTATGTTGGGATATTTTTTAAGAGCTGTTCTGACAGGGATATTACCGGTTCCGTTGAGAGGGCTGTAAACAACTTTAAGAGGCACCGGTTCCATGGCGGTACAAGCCTTTCTAACAGCGCACTGGTAGGAATCCTCCGCCTCTTGGCCTATGAATTCAATCCTCTTTTTATTCAAATAGCAGTCAAAGACACTGTCCATATAATCGGGTTCATTGTAACCGGAGCCGCCATAATAACAGCTTTGGTTTTCCATAAAATATGGTTCCTTCTCTATGTAACCCGCCACTTTTTCGGCACCATCCACGGTTAGCTGGCCGCCATCCGGCCCATAGACTTTAAACCCATTATATACTCCAGGATTATGGCTTGCGGTGATAACAATCCCACCGCTGCATCCATAATACCTCACTCCATAGGAAAGCATGGGTGTCGGTGTAATCTTCTGATAGAGGTATACCTTTACACCTTTTTCTGCCAACTCGCAGGCGGTCAACCGGGCAAAGGTTTCACTCATATTCCGGCTGTCATAGGCGATGGCACAGGAGGGATTCTCAGCCGTCTTTAGCAGATAAGCTGCAAAGCCTCTGGCAGCTCTGGCAACCGTATACACATTCATCCGGTTGGTTCCGGCTCCAAGCTTTCCCCGGAGTCCGCCGGTGCCAAAGGCCAAATCCCAGGCAAACCGCTCCTCAAGCTCCGGTTCCTTACAAACAGAAAGCTCCTCTCTCAGCGATTTATCCAGCTCTTTATATGTAATCCATTCCCTATACTTCACCTTCCAACTCATACAGAGCTCCTCTCCATGATCCGCACATTACCGGATGCCCAAATGTCTGTAAATATCCGTCAGGCTGATTTCTGCCATGCAGATGCTGTCATCTGCCGCGCCATAATAGATTTTCAAATTCCCAGCCTCATAGATGCAGCCGCAGGTGAATACTACCTGACCGAAGAAACCATTCACTTCATAATCCATCTCTGGCTCCAATAAAGGCTGCTGTGATTTGGCCAGAATTTTTTCCGGATTCTTCCCGTCCAGAAGAAAAGCCCCAAGACAATACCGGTTGTTCCGGTCAGCCGCGTGATAAATTTTAAGCCAGCCTTTTTCCGTTTTGACCGGAGGTGCACCTCCTCCGATCCTGCCATTTTCCCAACCTTCCTCAGAAACCCCATAAAAGTGCTTGTGTCCTCCCCAATGAATCATATCCGGTGATTTGGATAACCAGATATCCGGCGTTCCAATTCCCTTTGGTACCGGCCGATTGAATGCATAGTAATCCTCTCCCACCTTTTCCGGAAAAATGGCAACGTCTTTATTTTCAGGGAGAAACAGGATTCCCTTTCTTTCAAATTTCTCAAAATCTTTTGTGGTAATGAGTGCGGTGGCCGCTCCATTGGGAGATACGGCCGTATAGTTGATATAGTATACCTCCCCGATCTGGGTGATCCTGGGATCCTCCATTCCCCAACTTTCCTCATTTGCATTTGGCATAATTGTCGGCTTGTCATCCAGGGCAAAGTGTATCCCATCCTTTGATCTTGCCAGACGCAGGTGAGACAATGTGGTTAAATATACCACGCTGCTGTTTCCGTCTCTTCCTTTGGTAATGGTCCTTGCATCATCAAAACACAGCTGTGGATGTTCCGATTTCTTAATGGTAATGGTTCTAAAAA
The DNA here is from genome assembly GCF_000144625.1 of [Clostridium] saccharolyticum WM1. Taxonomy (NCBI): domain Bacteria; kingdom Bacillati; phylum Bacillota; class Clostridia; order Lachnospirales; family Lachnospiraceae; genus Lacrimispora; species Lacrimispora saccharolytica. Next base: position 3,232,774 of record NC_014376.1, read on the forward strand.
AACTTTCATGATCTTTTTCTTCTACTATTGGGAAGCAGATCTCATCTTCCGCTTTGCTCTCCACAGCTTCCGCCACACGGCATAACAGGACATACTCATCCTTGTATTTTGCTGCACCGCAGTTAAATATTCCCTTTACCACAAAGTTCTCACAGGATGGCGTTACATCTTCTGTTTTGAGCAGAGGATTATGGGTACACCTCTTTATTCCGATTTCCTGAACCATAGTTTTATTATTCATTCGTTTTCCATTACATATTGCAGTTTTTATGCAATACAGCCACAATCTTCCAGTTGAAAGAACGTATTGTGACATTCCTTTCTTAACTGATTTTCTTTCAACCATTCTGCTTACTTCAGCATAAAATTAATTCCTTCTTTAAAATACTTTGAGAAGCATAAAAACAAAATAATAACCGGAAGAGTCAACATGACAGAGGCAGCATACATGGGCCCCGGCAAGGTTGAGTTCTGATTAAACTGGGTGGATATCATAACATTTAAGGTCTGCATTTTTACATCCGGTGCTACCAGCATATCCCACATCAGCTCATTCCATCTGGTCATAAATACAGATAAAAATACAATGATGCTAATGGACTTGGTGGAAGGCAGCGCTATCTTCATCAGTATTTTCATATCACTTGCTCCGTCAATTTTCGCCGCCTCAAATACTGCGGAAGGGACTGTCTTAAAATAATTGATGTACATAAAGATTCCCCATATGGAAATGACGAGAGGAAGAATCATTCCCAGGTAATGGTTAGCCAGAGGCCTGATCAGCATATACCTTGGTACTAGCAGAATGATGACCGGGAAAAACATCTGAAATAATAAGGAAGAATAAATGATGCTCTTGCCCTTATATTTCATATGTGTGGTCGCATAACCGGTCATAAGGCCAACCCATACGGAAACTGCCGATGTGGGAATTGATACGAGGAAAGAATTCATTAAGGCACGGATCCACTTAAGCGCATCTCCGGACCCAGATCCCTTTCCGCCCAGCAGATACCGGTAGCTATCCAGGGAAACCCCTTTGGGTACCAGAGCCTTATCCACCATATTCCAGGGCAAAAAGGATTGGAGCACCATATAGTAATACGGAAACAGAGATATCAGCATCAAAACCAGCGTGACCATACAGATGATGACCGTAGACACTTTCACTTTCTTTTTCATCGTTTTTCACCTCCCTACCATCCAAATTTTCTGCTCAGCTTATTCATGGCCCAGGTGATTCCCTGTATGACTACAAAGATCTGAACCGCATTGGCAATCGCCATAGCTGCTCCGTATCCCGACTGGAATCGTACGAACGATGCATTATATATTTCCAGCTGCCAGGTCGTCGTTGACAGAGAAGGACCGCCTCCTGTAAGCAGGAAAGGCTCTGAGAATATCTGAAATGAGAGTCCGGCCGCCAAAACTACAACAGAAGTTAAGGTTGGCAAAATCATGGGCATGGTAATATGAACCAGCTTCTTAATCCCGGTGCAGCCATCCAGCATGGCTGCCTCATACACATCTTCTGATACGGACTCAATACCGGACAGCACAAACAGGGCATAATAGCCCGCCATTTTCCATAGAATCATGATAATGATGATGCCAAAAGCCATATCACTCTGCAGCCAGTTAATATTTAAATTCATCCGTTCCCTGAGAAATGTGCTGAAAGCAGAATTATAGCTGAATACATATTTCACCATAACAGATGTGGATACCCCTGAGGTCAGATAAGGGATGAAAAACATCACTGCTGCAAAGCCCTTAAGCTTTTCAGGGAGTCTGGATACAAGAAGGGCGATCCCTACTCCCAGTACAAAACACAGGATAACAATAGGTACCAGATATCGCAGGGAATTCCAAAATGCCGCATGAACCTTCTCATCGGTAAACAGCTTCATAAAGTTTTCAAGCTTTACTACGTCATACTTCGGTGACATTAAGTTCCAATCCGTAACAGACAGCCATAACGCCCAGCCAAGCGGCAGGAATAAAAAAACCAGAGAATAGATGATATAAGGAGAATTAAAAATCCATGGCATAAGATTTAGTTTCTTTTTTTTCACTTCCCCGCTCCTTTCATGAAAGGTAATCGGGCATCGCTGATTCGGCGATGCCCTATAATGATTATTCTAATTCGCCTGCAGTTTTCATTGCCTCCATCGCAGCATCCACATATTTGGATACATCCGGCTTCTGATTGATTCCGTTTTTCATGGTTACTTCATTTACAAAAGGAATCACCGCTTTTTCCCCTAATGCAGTCATAATCTCAGCAACCTTTTCATTGGCCATTCCCGGAATGCCATCTGCCACATATGCACTGATGTCCTTCATTGCAGGATTCTCATTAAAGTATGAAGCCAGACTTTCATTCGTGTCTAAATCTCCGCGTACAGGCAGCATCGTAGTCGCTTCTAACCAGTCAAGATCGAAGGTTTCCTTTCCGTCGCCTGCAAATACGTATTTCAGGAACTCAATGGCTCCTTTGTGCTCATCTTCAGAGATCTTATTGTTCTTATATAAGACAATTCCTTTGGAATCCGCATAGTTATAGTGTTTGTCACTTTCATTTTCAACCAACGTGGGGCCGAAAACATAGTCGCCGTCTAATCCATAGGTTTTGCCTGCTGCATGATTGGAGGAAACTTCCCATGGAAGTCCCAGGCCCATGACAACCGGAACGGTTTCCTGCTTCCACAGTCCGTCAATGGTTCCCGTTAAAAGGGAATCGCCCATTGCGCCGTAAAATTCAAAGACCTTAGTCAGCGCTGCCTTATCTGCGGTCAGCTTATTTCCATCTACCAGTGGCACGCCTTTTGAAAAAGCATCATAGGGTGATTCAATATCAAACCATCTTTCCCAGTAATTGGCTGAATTCAGCATCTCCCCACGATACATAAAATGGGATATGCCGCTGCCTGCAAGTTCATCCTTCTTCTCACTGTAGGCAGTCAGCAGCTTGTTAAAATCAGCCATTGTTTTAGGCACTTCTGAGAAACCAAGTTCTTTTAAAGCCTTGCTATTATAACAGAGGGTTATTGGATTTATGTAAAGTGGAATAACATACTGCGCATTATTGATAGCCCAGCCTTTGGTCACCTCATCCAGCTTTCTCTCAGCCACAATATCCTGAAACCAGTCCTCGCCGCTTAAATCGTAGACCGCTTCTGAATTAGCAAGCGTATTTGCAAAACCTCTGTTGATGTTTTCTGAAACAGCTGGTACAGTTCCGGTTGCAATCGCATTCTGAATTCCAGCTTCTGAAGACGGCTGGGCAGGCATCATCTGTACCTTTACTTCTACTTTGCTTCCATCCAGCTGAATGTTGCTTTCATTGAATTTATCTGCATACTTGGTCCAGAAATCCAAATTATACTGTTCCGGAGCCGTCCAGAAATCAACTGTGATCGTCTTTCCTGAAGAGGCTTTTCCTCCTTTCACAGCTTCCTGACCATTTTCCTCGCTTTTACTTCCTGCATTGTCCGGTTTTCCGGTGTTGCCGCAGCCGGCTAACATGGTAATTCCCATGGTCAGAGCAAGCAGGCTTGTTAATGCACGCTTTTTCATTTCTTTTTTCATGACTTGTCCTCCTAATTATAATGAAATATTTTTCCATCGTGCTGCTGTGATTCGATTACATCACTTTTATACTTGAATTTCAATTATAGTTTACTTTAATTTTATTTTTTTGATAAATATGTCCAATCATTTTTATATTTTTTATACAAATCAAACAATATATTTTGTGTTCATTAGAAAATTATGTCATAGGGTTAAATTTCCACTTGAATATACTTTAAAAAATCTTTTTATTAAAAACCCAGGGAACGTAGAAATAGAGGAGCTTTTACCAAACGGATGAATCTTATTCCATCAGGTAAAAGCTCCTCTATGTTGCCAAATTTCTGCTATTTTTTTATCCAAAATCAGGGATCAGCGCCATGGCCCATTAATCACGGTTATGTAAATGCTTCAAGGTATCTCCCATCTCCTTTATGCTTTTAAAAACAGCATCCGGGGATATCTCGGAAGCCGCCAGATCTTCTTCTTTTGTTTCCCCGGTCAGAACCAGAATTCCAGCCGCTCCGTTTTTCACACCGGCCGCCACATCTGTATAAATCCTGTCCCCCACAAACGCCATCTCCTGTCGGGCAAATCCTGTCTTTTCTTCTACCATATCAATGGTTTCTTGAAAAGGTTTTCCCAGGTATTTGGGGGTTACACCGGTGGAACAGCTGATTGCCGCGCAGAAAGATCCACAGTCCGGAATAAATCCGCTTTCTGTCGGACAGTTAATATCCAGATGAGTGGCCAGAAATAAAGCTCCATTCCGGATAAAAGTACAGGCCTTTTCCAGTTTTTCATATGTGAGGGAAGTATCAAAGCCAATCACCACAAGATCCGGCATATCCTGGGTCAAAGAAATATCGGCACTTGCAAAGCTTTCTTCCAGTGTTTTTGTTCCCACCAGATATACCCTTTTCCCTTTATAAAAGGTATTGATATACCGGATCGTCACATCTCCCGATGTCATGATCTGATCTTTGCTTACATAACAGTTCATTTTTTCCAGTTTCCTTCTATAGCTTTCCGGAGATTTTGAGGAGTTATTTGTAAAAAAAACGTACTTGCGCCCACTCTTTTCCACTTCCCTTAAAAAGTCCAGAGCTCCGGAAAGAATCTGATCACCCAGATAAAATGTTCCATCCATATCCAGTACAAATAATTTCGTTTGATCCAATATTTCCCTGTTACCCATAATTTTCTCCAATTTCATGATTACCAAGGCTGCTCCTAGGCTTTCTCATCTTTTCCGGTCGTTTATTTTGCGAATATCTTCCGGCTTAAATTTGTACCGGTGATCTCTCGTCAAAAGCCCGTTTGATTCCTGTTCCACGTCAGTCAGCTGCGTATAACAAAAGCCATTGATCAAATCCGAATCATAGATTGTATGAATCAACCTTTCATACTCTTCCAGAAAATCAGTGTCCGGCACAGAGGTATATCCCCATTCCTGATCTCCCGCCTGCATCGCATTCTCCCTGGTATTTTCTTCAGACTTTACTTTCTTTATCCGGATTCCGCCACACTCTGTAAGAACAATGGGCTGTCCGCTATAGCAAAATCCTTTTGCATAAGGAAGCTTTTCCATAATAAAAAAAAGATTCTCCACCTTCCTGAGACATTCCGCAAACAGCTGATGCTGCTGTTTATCATCTATTTCACCATGCTTATAGCTATGAATTGCACAGATGTCACTATCCGTCATTTCCCAGCCATCATTAGAAATCACAAGACGTGTGGAATCCAGTCCATGTGCCAGATAATACAAAGACTGCGCAAAACTCTGCTGCTGTTGATTGGTATAAATTCTTGGCACTCCCCAGCTTTCATTCAGCATTCCCCAAACCACAACAGAAGGATGATTATAATCTCTCTGTATGACGTCCAGCCATTCCCTGGTAAAAGCCGCAGCCGCTTGAGGGGTATAGGACCAGAAACTGGCCATACCTTCCCATACAAGAAACCCCAGTTTATCTGCCCAATATAAAAATCTGGGATCTTCCACCTTTTCATGTTTTCTGCAGCCATTAAATCCCATAGCCTTTGCTTTTAAGATGTCATTGCAATATTCCAGGTCATCAGGGGCCGTAATCAAACTCTCCTTCCAGTAACCCTGGTCCAAAACCAGTTTTTGATAATAAGGCTGATTATTTAAATAAAGTTTTCCGTTTTCTATATGTATTTTTCTCATTCCAAAATAAGATTCCACTACGTCTGCCCGGATGCCGGAATCTCCTTCATCTGCCTGAATGAGTACATGATACAGGATCGGATTTTCCGGACTCCAATAGTTTCCCATAAAATGAAAGGAGCCTTCCATTGCTTTTTTCCGGAAAATATCTACTGTCAGACTGTTTCTTGCCGTGTTGCAAAGCATATTTCCGTGAAAGATCTCATCCTCTTCCAGAGTAATGAGCAAATGCACTCTGCATGGCAAAATTGAAGTTTCAGCCAGCTGATAATCGATCCTTACGGTTCCCTCATCAATATCCGGTGTAAAATGTACCCATTCCAGACTGGTTCTGGAAACCGGTTCCAACCAGACCGGCTGCCAGATTCCCGTACTGGGTGTATACCAAATAAAACTGGACTCCTCTTCCCAGAACTGTTTTCCTCTGGGAATCATTTCGTCCTTTAACGGGTCTTCAACCTCAACCCTTATTGTCTCCTCCGCCCATGTCAGATATTTTGCAATTGGAAATAAAAACGGAGTCTGGCCGCCAATATGACCTCCAATACAGCTTCTATTGATATAAACCCTGCACTGATAATCCACAGCACCGAAATTTAAGAGAATTTCTTTTCCCTTCCATTCCTCCGGCACACAAAACTTTCGTTCATACGTCACATGATCTTCTGTTATTCTCTTGTTGATACCGCTTTTTTCGCTCTGACACACGAACGGAACTTCAATCTTTGTTTTTTTATCACCATATATAAAATCCCAGGTACCGTTTAAGTTCATCCATTCGTTTCTTACAAAGTCCGGACGGGGATATTCTTCTCTCATAGCAGGTCTCCTTACTTAATTCCTGATTGTGTAAAGCCTTTCACAATATATTTGTTGGCAAACATGAAGATAACCATGACCGGAAGTACCGATATCACAGTCGATGCCATCATCATTCCCGGATTTGTGTAATTTTCTCCCAAAACCAGGGCTGCAATCCCTAATGTGATAGTTCTCGTTTCATTCCTGTTAATCACAAGGGATGGCCACAAGTAGCTGTTATATAAACCCAAGAATGTAATAAATGCCTGCGTTATAACGACCGGCTTGACTGACGGCAGCACAATATGCCATAATACCTGGAAAACATTGGCTCCTTCCACAAATCCGGCCTCCTCCAGCTCCTGCGGGAAAGCCAACAGAAAATTGTAAATCAGATATATGCACATAACTCCCGATCCTGACGGCAGAATCAGAGGCCAGAATGTATTTAAGCCTCCCATTAGCTTGAACGTATAAAACAGAGGAAAGTACGTCACAATTTCCGGGACTGCCATAGCCCAGATCAATGATACCAAAAGAAAACTCTTGCCTGGCAGCGGAAGTCTGGCAAGGGAATAAGCAGCCAGTACACTGACGGTAATTCTGAGTGCTGTACCGGCTACTGTAACAATCACCGTATTAAAAAGCCAGAGGAGTATGGGAGACGTAGCAGTATTCATAAATAACTCCCTGTAATTCTCTAATGTCCACGCTTTGGGAAGGAGAGTCCTGGACGTAACGGACTCCGCAACTCCCTTAAAGCTGGTAAAGAACATAAACAGAAGCGGAAGGAGAAAGATATATGCAACCAAACAGGCAAGGATCACTAAAAATATTTTACTGACATTTTTTCCTTTCATAATTCCTCCTACCTTAATTCTTCTTTTTCTTTGGTAAGATGATACTGACCAATGGAACAAAGCACAATTACGATCCCCATCAATACAGTCATGGCACTTCCGACCCCCAGATCATTCCGATCCATAATGGTGGATGTAATTACCATAATCAAAGACTTCGTCGTTTCACCAGGCCCGCCCTTAGTCATCAGCCTGGTCTGTCCATATACATTAAAGGAGGCGATGATTGTAGTCATAAGCACAAAGAAAAATACATTTTTAATCCCCGGAAAAATAATGTATTTAAACTGCGTCCAAAAACCGGCGCCGTCAATGGCTGACGCTTCATACAACTGCATATCTATTTCATTTAAAGCATTTACAAAAAGCATCATATTATAACCGATTGTCCACCATACTGTGGCAGCAGTAAGCGAAACCCAGACAAACGGCTGCTGTTCCAGCCATGGGACCGCTTTTTTGATCATTCCCAAGCTGAGCATCAGGTTGTTGAGATACCCGCCGTTTCCTTTCATAAGCCATATAAAAACGGCGGTTACCGCTGTTACCGATACAGAATAAGAAACAAAATATATCGTACGGAACACTCCTCTCACCTTCCCGGGAAGCCGGTCCAGCAAAAGTGCCAGTGCCAGGCTTCCCGCTACAAGAAAAGGTGTCGCCGCCCCTACAAAAATCAGGGTATTTTTTAATCCAAGCAAAAATGCCTTATGATACATGGAAGAAGAAAATAGTATCTTGATATAGTTATCCAAACCAGCAAAACCCTGATTCCCCTTTACAAGGCTATACTTGGTTACGCTCATGATAATGCCATATACAAACGGCATAAGCCAAAACAAAATAAAAAAAATAACAAAAGGTACTATAAACAAGACAGCCATACTTTTTTTCTTCATAATTTTCCTTTACTTTCTATAAAGCTCGTTATCTTATCTGATTCTATTGATTACGGTTCCGAAAGCTCAACAGCAATATCCGTAGCATTCTTTAGTTCTGCCATCAGCTGATCTCTGGTTAATTCGGGTTCCTGAAGCACCAGTGCCCAGACTGTTGAGTTTACATATTTGACCTGCTCGCGGATATTAAAAATTGCGGGAAGGATCATTGCATGATCAAATATTCCGTAATTAACATTTGCAACCGGATATTTGTCCGGGTTTTCTTTCACTTTTTCCATGGTGGCCAGATGGATGGGTGCCTGACCGGAATCCGCCCAGTTAAGCATCACATCAGGCTGATATGCATATTTCATAAATGCTGCAATGCCATCAAGTTTTTTCTGGTCCGTCACTTCAGCAGATACTCCGAACGTATGTCCTCCGGCAGGTACGCATGGCGTATCTCCGTATAACTGAGGAAGCACCCCAATTCCAAGATTATCGCCCAGAATTTCTTTCGCTGCCGTATAATTCCAGGGTCCTGTCAGACATACGGCACTTTTAACGCTTGCATGATCCGCAGATTCATTTACAAAAGTATTGTAATGATCCTGGTCTCCCAGCCCTTCCGCGCTGAGATGGTCTTTATAAATCAGATTATGTACCTTCATAAACGCATCGCAGATTTCCTCGGTATCCATTTTGATGTGCTCCCCTTCGACCCAGTTGCATCCAGACTGGCCAAGGGCAGTCATCCATGCCCACTGCTGATCTCCTGTCAGAGGAATTCCAATGGGATAAATACCGGTATTTACCGAATCAAGCTTGTCCCGCAGCGCTATCATATCGTCATAATTTTTTGGCGGAGTATCAACCAGTTCCTTATTATAGTAAAACGTTTCTGCATAAAGATCCAAAGGGAAGGCAAAGACTCCGTCATCATATTTCGCATAGGATTGGGTGATCGGATGGAAGTCCTTATCAAAAGATATACCGGCTTTGTCATACAAATCCGATACCTCCCTGAGAAGTCCCAATGCATGATAAGTGGAGATCCAGTCAGCATGAATGATCAGCATGTCAAAATGATCAGACTTAAATTTTGTATAATGATCGGCATCCTGCAGCTGTTCTATAAAATATTGATCCTGAGATTCGTTAAAACCGTCTACGATTTTTCTCATAAAAGGACCGTCGCCCCCGGTAAATCCATTAATAAAGGTAATTTTTGTCCGTTCATCTCCTTATGCCGCATCGGATGCAGGCGCTGTCTCCTGAACCGCCGCCTCAGTTTTTTCTGTCGTCGTTTTCGATGAAGGGGCTCCCCCGCATGCTGCCAGGGAAAAAGCCATGAATGTGGATAATAATAATACCGCCTGTCTTTTCATTTTTTTCTCCTTTACTTTTAAAATTTTTACTTGAAAATCCTCCCATTATTTATTATAATATTACTGTAATAAATAAGTAATCATTTCTCATTTATAGTTAAATTATTACTGAATTTTTGTTAAGCAAATAGTATCATGTTTTGTTTTATTCGTCAATAATATAGAGATGAATTGTTTTATTTTATATATAATATACAAATTATCTTATTCTCATTTGTTGTATTTTATTTTTATTCCATTTTTTATGTTTTAATAGTGATTTTTAACTTCAAAAATAATGTAATAATGTAAGAAAGGGATTCCTATGAAAAAACAAAAAGCTCCTGTTAAAATTATTGGGGAACGGGATATTGCATTAAACCTAAGTAACCCTGCTCATCACAGTCATATTATTTCGATTGGGAAAGCGCTCTCTTCTCCGGTCCGGCTCAATATATTAAATTTGTTAAAAACAACCCCTTTGTCAATACAGGAAATTGCTGCTATCTTATCAATTCCTGTATCATCAACCGCCGCCCATATCAAATGTCTGGAAGATGCCCGGCTGGTGGTGACGGAAACCCAGCCCGGAAACCATGGCTCCATGCGGGTATGCATCTGCAGCATACAGACATTCTCTCTGGAAACCTTTGATTCTGATTTGGATGTTGTGGATAATACCATTGTCGTTGACATGCCCATCGGCAACTATTTTCAGTGTCAGGTGGAACCCACATGCGGACTGGCAGATGAAAACGGGGCCATTGACACATACGACAGTCCTACTTCTTTTTATTCTCCTTACCGCATGAAAGCTCAGCTTTTATGGTTTCAGCAGGGTTTTATTGAATATCGTTTTCAAAATCTGATCAATCCTTTGCTGAATCTTCATGAGATTTCCTTTTCTATGGAATTATGTTCAGAGGCCCCCGGTTATCTGGAAGATTGGCCCTCCGATATTACAATTTCAGTAAACGGACATGAAATTACTACATTTTGCTCTCCCGGGGATTTCGGAGCCAGACGGGGACGTCTGACACCTGCCGCATGGTCCAATGGGAGAACTCAGTATGGCCTGTTAAAAACGTTTTCTGTCAGAGAAGACGGCGGATACCTGGACAGAAGGCTGGTAAATCCGGATCTGCACATCAAAGATCTGGAACTGGAGAAATACCCATATATTTCTCTGATCATAGCCATAAAAAAAGATGCCAGATATATTGGTGGCATTAATTTATTTGGTGAGAAATACGGTGATTATCCCCAGGGAATTATCATGAACTTAATATATTAATTTAAAATACAGGAGGAAAATCATGAGAGACATCAATATCTCAACGATCATCGGAAGTGAAGTGTCCGTGGAGGAACAATTTAAACTGATGAAAGAAGCCGGTTTTAATGGTGTTTTTACCACATTCACCGGCAGGGAGCCCATTGAATACTGGGCAGAGGAAGCTTTAAAAAACCAGCTGAATTTTGAGACCATACATGCTCCGTTCCAATATGCAAACCGGCTCTGGGAAGCCGGTTCTGCAGGGAAAGAGTATCTGAATTATTTGAAAACCATCATAAATGCCTGCAGAAAAATCCAGGTAGACAAGTGTGTCATGCATGTAACCGTAGGCAACACTGCTCCCAATGTTTCCGAGGATGGGCTGAATCTGTTTGCTGAATTGTGTGAATACGCAAAATCAAAAAATGTTCATATCTGTTTTGAAAACCTTGAGCCACTCCCGCACATTGATGCCGTAATGGAATGCATTACAGATCCTTTTCATGGTTTTTGCTGGGACTGCGGCCATAGCGCATGTTATACCCCTCACATTGACATGATAAAAAAATTCGGTTCCCGTCTGAAATGTGTTCACATCCATGACAATCTTGGAGTGACGCAGCCCGGGAACATCGATTACCGGGATGACCGCCACCTTCTTCCTTTTGACGGAATTCTCGACTGGGACTGGTATGCCGGAAAATTAAATGAGCTGCATTATGAAGGGCCTCTCACTTTAGAGCTATCCATCTTGGGAAAGCCGGAATACAAGAAGATTCCCCTCACCGCTTATTTGAGCCAGGCATATGAAAGAGGCTGCCGTATAAGAGAGAAGCTTGAACCGGACCTTCGTTTATAAGCCTTTCATATCCTTCCGACCAAGCAAAAAAGGAGTACGAAGTACCCCTTTTTTGCTTTTATTTATTAAAACGAATCTAATGTTTCCTTTCATCCTTCCATACGTAAAGGATTCCCTTCTCCTGAAATCCCCGGATATCCTCCTTGCTGTAGCCCAGACCTTCCAGGATCTCCGGTCCCTGCTCCCCAATCAGGGGGCCGCCCTTGTACTCCGGAACGCCCATCTCCTGGAACTTAACCGGCGGTCTCACCAATGTGCGCACATTTCCATTGTCATACTGCATTTTATAGAAGCAGTCATTGGCCCACGCCTGCTCATCCTCCAGAATCTCTTCCCAGGACTGGGCCACACTGAATGCAATGTCGTGTTCCTTTAAAACAGGGATCCATTCCTTTGCTGTTTTCTTTTCCATTGCTTCCATACAGATGTCGTAAACCTCTGTGCCCAGGCCTTTGGCCTGAAGGTTCTGGATGGGGAAGTAATTCTCATTCTCCAGCAGATCCTCTCTTCCCAGGGCTTTCATGAACTGCTTATAGTAGGTGTTGTAATCCGGCATACAGGTTTGGATGAATCTGTCATCCTTTGTTCTCCAGGCCGCGTTAAAGGGGTTTGCACTCTCCCTGATGTTAATGGGATATTCTCTTGCGGGGCCGTCATAATTGGCTGCCTGGATCATCATACCCATGTTATAGACAGCCGTTTCAAACAGGCTGGTCTCCACCTTTTCTCCCTGTCCGGTTTCTTTTGCATGGTATAATGCCGCAAGGATTCCTGCCGCAAGGTTCATTGCCACGTTATGATCTCCCACTCCCGGAACCACATTCATGGGAACAGTTCCTTTCTGGCGGAGGGAGTGGAGATAGCCGCCTCTGGCAAAAAACGCCGTAAAGTCAAATCCGGGGAGGTCTTTGTCCGGGCCGTATTCTCCATATCCGGTCACCATGGCATAAACCAGCTTAGGATATTTTACCTTTAACGTTTCATAGTCCAGTCCAGCCCGTTCCAGAGCCTGGACCCTCCAGTTGGTAATCAGCACATCCGCATCCTCAAGAAGCTTGAAAAATGCTTCCTTGCCTTCCGGGGCTTTCATATTTAGAGAAATGCACCGCTTATTTCCATTTTCCAAGTCCCAGGTTGTATTTTCATACATATCCAAAGGCCTTCCTTCCGATGGTGCCGTATGCCTCAGCGGATCTCCCTTGGCAGATTCAATTTTAATTACATCTGCTCCGCAGTCCGCAAGAAAACGACCTGCGCCTGCAGCCGCGATAAAGGTTGCCAGCTCCACTACCTTAATTCCGTCTAACAGCTTCTTTCCCATTTCAAATCCCTCCTTATTTGTCCAGCGCTTCTATGAGTGCAGGAATCACCTGATAAACATCCCCTACGATGCCGTAATCTGCCACTTCAAAAATCGGAGCACCAGGATTTTTATTGATGGCTATGATCTGCTCTGAATTCTGCATGCCTGCCACATGCTGAATGGCTCCGGAAATACCGCAGGCAAAATACAGCTTAGGGCGTACTGTGGTTCCGGTCTGCCCCACCTGATAGGAATGGTCGATCCAGCCTGCGTCTACGGCTGCACGGCTTGCTGCAACCACACCGCCCAGCTTATCCGCCAGTTTCTTTAACAATTCAAAGCCTTCCGCCCCGCCAAGGCCCATGCCTCCGGATACAATGATCTCAGCATCCGTCAGGGATACTGCCTCGCCTGCCTGCTTTACCACCTCAAGAATCCTGGTCCTGATGTCTTCTTTTCCGAAACTCACAGATAGGGGAATGACCTGGCCTTTCCGTCCTTCCTGCCTTTTGGCTGTTTCCATGACTCCCGGACGTACCGTGGACATCTGCGGCCTGTGGTTTGGACAAACAATGGTTGCCATTAAATTTCCGCCAAAAGCCGGGCGGGTCTGCTTGATCTTCTTATCCACTTCGTCGATTTCCAGCTTCGTGCAGTCAGCGGTCAGCCCGGTATTGCAGCGGACGGCCAGACAGGGACCTAAGTCACGGCCGATGTGGGTGGCTCCCAAAAGGACAATTTCAGGCTTATGGGATTTGATCGCATCATGGATCACAGCCGTATAAGCATCGGTACGATAGGACTTTAGTTCCTTATGATCTGCCAGGTAGACTTTATCCGCTCCGTACTCAAACAGTTCATTCACTAATCCTTCCACCTGGTTTCCGCATAAAACCGTACAAAGGCTGCATCCGATCTCATCAGCCAGCTTCCGGCCTTCTCCCAGAAGTTCTTTTACCACGGGCATAAGTGCCCCTTCTCTTTGTTCCGCAAAAACCCATACATCCCGGTACTCTGATAAATCAACTGTTTCCTTTTCTTCTTCTGTCTTTTCTATTGCATCGAACGGACATTTTTCCACACAAACACCGCAGCCGGTACAGGCAGTACCGATGACGGCCAGTTTATTTTCCATTGTAATCGCATCAAACGGACAGTTCTTAACACAGATGGAACAGCCCCTGCATTTTTCTTTTATTACATTTACAGCCATGTGAACCTTCCTCCTTTTCCTGGGTATTAAAGATAATGCTTCTCTTTCAGTCTTTCTGTCAGCAGATCTGCCATTTGGGTCACTGTTCCGGCAAGCATCTCTCCCTTTCCCTTGGGAGCAGGGGTAAAGGAACGGAAAACCTGGGTCGGGGAAGCATTTAAACCGCAGTCTTTTGGATCCAGTCCCACATCCTCATGATTCCATATGGTAACCTTTTTTGCATATGCGTCCATGATACCGCCGATGCTCATGTAACGCGGCTCATTCAATTCCTTTACCGCCGTAAGAAGGCATGGTGTCTGGACCTCCAGTATTTCATATCCGTTTTCCATCTGCCTTTGTACAATTACCTTTCCTTCGCACAGCTTCACATCCTGAACGTAGGTCACCACCGGGATCCCAAGCCTCCAGGCCACCTGGGGACCCACCTGGGCCGTATCTCCGTCTATGGCCTGGCGTCCTGCAAAAATAATGTCATAATCTCCGATTTTATCAATGCCTGCAGCAATGGTGGTAGAGGTAGCGCAGGTATCGGCCCCGCCAAAAGCGCGGTCACTGAGCAGATAAGCCTCATCTGCTCCCATTGCCAGGCATTCCCGCAGCATATCGTCGGCCTGAGGCGGTCCCATGGTAATAACAGAGACCGTTGTTCCAGGCTTTTCGTCTTTTATTTTCAATGCCTCTTCCAGGGCATTTGCATCATCAGGGTTTAAAATGCTGGGAACTCCGTCACGGATCAATGTACCCTTTACCGGATCGATCTTTACTTCATTGGTATCCGGCACCTGTTTCACACAAACCAAAATCTTCATTGTCTTATTACTCCTTCCGTGTAGTCATTATTTCTTAAGCAGTTTTCCTGAAATCACAAGCTGCTGGATTTGTGAGGTACCCTCGTAAATGGTGAACACACGGCAATCCCTGTACATGCGCTCGATCTTATAATCCTTGATAAATCCGTAACCGCCGTGGATCTGAAGGGCTTTAGAAGCGATTTCGTTGCATACCTCAGAAGCATAGTACTTTGCCATGGAGGCTTCCATACTGGCAGGCTGATGGGTGTCCATTAAGTAAGCGGTTTTATACACCAACTGTTTAGCCGCTTCCAGCTTTGTCGCCATATCTGCAATCATAAATGCAATTGCCTGAAAATCCCCGATCCTTTTTCCAAACTGTTTCCTTTCCTTTGCATATTTGATTGCCTCATCCAACGCCCCCTGGGCAACACCGATGGACTGGGCGGCTACTCCCATCCGGCCGGTATCCAGGGTCTTCATGGCATTGATAAAGCCCATGCCCTCCTCACCCAGAAGGTTCTCTGCCGGAATCCTTGCGTTATCCATAATGATATCACTGGTAGCGCATCCGATGACACCCATTTTATGCTCCGGCTTTCCACAGGAAATTCCGGGAGTGTTTTTCATATCCACAATAAAAGCACTGATTCCTTTGGTTCCTTTTGTCATATCCGTTTTGGCATAGATTACCGCATAATCTGCCAGCGGTGCCATGGTAATAAAGGTCTTTCTTCCATTTAATATGTAAGAATCCCCATCCTTTACAGCAGTGGACTGCATACCGCCTGCATCGGAACCCGCTCCCGGTTCCGTCAGGGCAAAGCAAAGCTTTTTATTCCCGCTGATCAATGAGGGGAGATAGTTTCGTTTCTGTTCCTCTGTACCGGATAATAACAGAGGTCCCCCGGAAAGGGAATTGGGAGAGGACACATAAATGCTTGCAACTCCGCTGACTCTTGCTATTTCCTCCATTACCAGCACGTAACAGCGGGCATCACCACCGGAGCCTCCGTATTCCTTTGGTGTCTTAATGCCGAAAAATCCGGCCTTTCCCATTTTATAAAGAATTTCCTCCGGAAAGGTCCCGCTTTCTTCCACCTCATCCAGGATCTCATTGGTCAGTTCTTTCTCCGCAAACTCTCTTGCCAGTTTCCTGACAAGCTCATGCTGTTTCGTAAAATACATGTTGTTTCCTCCTTAACCTCTTTTCGCTAACCGTTTCTCGACTTCCTGCCGTAACTCATGGATTATGACCTTGCCATTGTTACTAAAAGGAAATGAGTCAAATCGACAAACATATTTGGGAACCTTGTAATCCGCCAGATTCTGCCGGACCTGTTCCCTGACCCTTTCTTCCGAAAACTCTGCCCCGGGCTCCATGATGATACAGGCAGCAATTTCCTCCTGAAGTACCTGGGCAGCCACTCCTACCACCTTCACATCCTTGATTTCCGGAAGATCCAGGATGCAGTTTTCAATTTCCACTGGTGCTATGTTTTCACCGCCCCGGATGATCAGTTCTTTTTTCCGCCCGGTCATGTAAAGACAGCCATCTTCATCCAGATAACCGCAGTCTCCGGTATGAAGCCAGCCCTCCTCATCCAGCACCCGTTCCGTTTCTTTTTCTCTGTTGTAATAGCCCTTCATGATGTGATAACCACGTGACTGGATTTCTCCCACCCTGCCGGTCTCTGCTTCGCACTTTCTTTCATCATCCCAGATCCTTAATTCCGTGTAAGGTATCTTTTTTCCTGCCGTTAATGCCTTTCGGCAAATCGGGTCCCTATAGCCGGTCATGGTAATGGCAGGGGAAGACTCGGTCTGCCCGTAGGAAGGCTGCAGATGTTCCATCTTCAGTTCCTTGCAGATATTGATATATTCTGACGGATGGATTGCAGATCCTGCGATAATTCCGCTGTTTAAGGAGCTTAAATCGTATTCGCTTCTTCTGCTGTTCTTCACCATGGCCAGGAACATGCTGGGAACACCGTTTAAAATGGTGCAGGAATTTTTTTGTATGTTTTCCATTACTCCAATAGACTTGTAATACTGATTTACATACATTGCTGCTCCGGCATGGACAGCGGACAAAATGCCCGCTGTGATGCCAAAGCAGTGAAACAAGGGGACGGATAAGCACATGCGGTCACTTTCGTTCCAGTGCAGGGACCGTACCATTTCTGCAGAATTGTTGACCAGGTTCTCGTGGCTTAACATCACTCCTTTGGGAACGCCGGAGGTACCGGAGGTAAAAAGTATATTGGCGGTATTCTGAAAGGACAGGTTTTGTTCTGCTTCTTTTAAAAGCCGATTGTCTTCCTCTCTCTTGCCACGCAACTCACATACAGGCAGATGTTCCAGGGAAACGATTCCCTTTAAAAAGCTGCCGGGCCGATCCAGGCCTGCTTTTGATATGACCGGGGCATAATCTGCATTGCCGCAGCCCTTTCCATAGAATAAATAATCCGCATCTCCTTCTTTTAAAGTCCGGATCAGCTCCTGCTCCTTATAACACGTATTGATGGGAAGAACAACCGCTCCGGCTTTCATAAAAGCAAAATATGCCATGATCCATTCCGGGCTGTTAATCCCCCACAGTGCCACATGTTTCCCCCCTGAAATTCCTTTTCTAATAAAGTCAACTGCCCAAAAATCCGAAATTTCATCCGCCTCTTTCCAGGAATACCTTCTGTCCTCATAACAGATTCCTGCCGCTTTTGGCGTAAGAGCAGCTCTCTTATGAAGCAGCTCTCCGATTGTTTCTGATAAAAGGCCTGTCATATTCATTCTCCTGCTAACCTCTGTCCCATGGTTTTTTCAGTTATTTCTCTATTTTTCCCATGGCTTCTCCGATCATCCGGATCAGGAACGGAACCAGTACCACGACTATGGTCACATATCCCAAATATCCATATCCTACCTTTACCAGCGGAAGAAGGCCGAACTGGGCAATCGAAAAGGCAAGAATGGTACACAGCAATGCGCAGATCAGGGTCTTTGCCGTAGGCTTTCCGTCATTTCTTCTTTCCTCAGGCTTTTCAAGCGCAACCACAACTCTCTGGACCGCTCCGGCGATCATGTTTACCGCCGTTGATACGGCTCCTAAAATAATGAGTATGGAAATCATGGGATTCATGAAGCCGGCTCCCACGCCTCCTTTGATCAGAGTAATAACAGGAAGTGGATCCTTGGATAATTCCGGATTCGTAGCAATCGCCATAATTCCCAAGGTGGAAAGCATGATCAATCCGGAGTTTACGAAAAATCCATAAATCATGCTTTTTCCAGCTTCTTTTTCTGTTTGAAAGGACTGTGCATGCTGGTATAACAATCCAATGGACGCAAGCTGGAAGGAACCGTAAATAAAGCAGCTCCACAAAGCGGGACCGGCTGGTGCAGGATCCGCTCCTAAGGTCCTGATATTGCTAACGATATCGCCCCAGCTTACAATAATGTTTGGTATGTACACAATCAAAAGACCGGCTATAATAATAACAGACAGTGTGGAAGCAGCTTTTCTCACGAAATCAGTTCCGAAAATGGTCACCACAAAGATAAACAAGCCTATGATCAGGGTGCAGGCCATATAGGGGATTCCGGTCAGGGACTTCATGGTGGAGCCTCCGGTAGCAAATGCAACAGAGGGCGCCAGGCACAGCAATAATATGTATACAATCTCATAAAGGTTGGAAAATATAGGAGCAAATTTTCCATAGAACTTGTTGTTGAAGGTTCTGTAATCATAGGCATCGTGTATCTTGGCAAACCGAAGTCCGTACCACTGGAACACGGCTCCGATGGCCTGAGCCAGAATGGGGGTAATAAGCGCCCAGATACCAAATGCAACGAAATACTGGACAAGCTGTGCACCGGAAGCAAACCCTCCGCCAAACTGTGTTGTAAACCATACGAATGCAACGCCCACCGCTACCGGCATTTTATTTTTATCGATCATGTCTTTCTCCTCCTGTTAAAGCATATCTTTTCTATCGTCGGTTTCTCTGTTAATCCATCATATCTTCTTCATTAAAAGAAATAGGCTCCGGTCCGCTTACATAGGAAATCCCGTCAATATCTTTAATGTCTTCATACAGAGCCTCAGAAACCTGTATCTGCTCCAGACACAAGGTGTTTTTGATCCGAACAGCTCTGACCTTCTTGTAATCTAAGTTGTGGCAGCACCGGATGCACATGAGAAGTGCTTCCTTGTCCGTATTGGCATACAGGGGAATAGGACAAGCATCCATAATCCCTGTTGTTAAGACATTGGTCCATGTAACTTCCCAGTCAACCGAATTAAGACAGCGGCGAGTCGTTATGTCCGCCGATCCAAGGCCGCATCCGTTGTGGTGTGCCTCTGGAGTAATCCCCCGGATAAACAGCTTTCTCAAATTGAGAGTATCCCCAAATGTACGTGTGATATTTCTTCCGGTTACATTTGGATCATGGCCGTTCCCGCTGATGTTTTTTCCGATCTCATCAATGATCAGCACATCGATATCATTAAACAGGAACTTGGCCAGCTTCTGTTTCGCTGTCTCAAGCAGCCTTGCATCCGTTTCCATAAAGTTGTCTTTATTGCATACCTCAATGCTGCAAATGTCATCATAGGCATTCTGGACTACTCCGATTCCAAATGCAAAGGGACATTTTTCCAGAAACTTTTCAGCTACCGGAGGAATCAATTCTGCAAAACGGTGAAATCCAAAGCTATGAAACATGGAAGCTCCCTTGTGCTTTGCGATACCTATGGCAATCATCTTAGCCAGGCCGCTTTCATGCGCTCCACGAAAATCCGTATGGGGTTTTACTTTATTTAATATGACAATCCCGTCGGATTCAAAGGCATACTTATCACAATAAAGGGGGATTCCATTCAGTTCGTCATATTGCACCACCTCCATGGAAGACCTGATGGGAACTCCCATGTTTTTTTCTGTAATATGATAGCCCTCCAGCATCTCAAGCTGTCCCTCAGCCGTCCCTCCTCCATGGCTGCCCATCGAAGGGATGATAAAAGGTTCTGCGCCCCATGTTTTCAGTACCTCGCAGGTGGTACGGATGATGACATCAAGCTGAGGGATTCCCCTGCTTCCAGCGGTTATACAGATCCTTTTGCCTTTGTATCCTTCCTTGCCGGGTACCTTCTCAAGCTCTCTTCTCATGGTTGCTTCCACATCATTGACCCTGGCCGGATCATAGCTTTGACGAACCGTGACCATATTCGGCAGCGTAACCTGTTCAAGTCCCTGTATCGGAACATGTACTTCCGGAAAATTTATATACATTGCTCTTCTTCCTTTCTATTAAGCCATACCAAACAGATAAAGCAGCATGATTAAAAATACCAAGGTAATTAAGGGTATAACACACGTTGAGATAAATACCGGAAAGTAGGAACTTCTATGATCGTTCTCCGTTATATTAAGCACCGTGACTACCAGTCCGTTATGGGGAAGAGAATCCAGACCCAGACTGGCTAATGTGGATACTCTGTGCAATGCTTCTACGTTTACTCCGAGAGGGATAAAATAATCCTTAATGATCGGCAGGGTAATCCCAAGGCCGCCAGAACCGGATCCGCATGCACCCGCCAGCAAAGTAACTGCTAATGCAGACGCAATGAGGGGGCTTCCGCCGATTCCTGTAACAGATTTAATTAATATATCAAATGCCGGTGTCACCTGAACCAATGAACCAAAACCAACGACTGCAGATGTGCTGAATAAGGAACCAGTACCATCTCTTGTTCCGTCAGCCAAATGCTGCCAGATCTCCTTCCAGGGAATCTGCTTATAATAAAACAGCAGACCGGAAACAAAACCTAAAAACAACGCCACTTCCGCTGAATATTTAAATACGTTCAAAGATACAAGCAAAACGATCATCGGCAATAGGGCTACCAGAAAGCTGGGAAGCTCTTTTCCCTCTTTTACTTCCAACATGATTCTGTCTTTTTCCGTCATCTCGAAATGCAGCCCCTTCTTCTTACATTTGTCTGCATACCAGAGTGTAAACCAGAATACCAATATGGCTTCAAATGCTGCCGCTATAAGGCCGGGGACCAAAGCAGCCGTCGCCGGCGTACCCAGGATTTGAGCCGGCATAAGATTCTGAATCTGCGGAGTGCCTGGCATCATACAGGAAAAAGTTCCTGCACCTGCGAAATATACCGCCGGAATCAGTGTTCTGGATATATCTCCTCTTTTAAACATGGATACCATAAGCGGGTACAGGGTAAACATACAGACAAATACGGACACACCGCCGTAAGTCAATACCGCACCGGCAATAATGATGGACGGAATAATAAACTTATCCCCCAATTTGTCTACAATTACTTTAGCAATGGCATCTGCGGCACCACTGATATCCGTCAGTTTTCCAAACAGAGAACCTAAAATAAAAATAAAGAAAAATTTACCAAAATATCCTGACAGACCCTGGACATAGGTTGTGGTAAAATGCTCTACAGGATTCATTCCTGCTGTGAGTAAAAGGAACAAACCGGAAATCACGGCTGCAAAGAAAATCGGAACTTTCTTAAAACATAAAAATATCAACAATGCCAAACTCAAAAGTACCAGAAATATCTGCATATGGATTCCCCCTGTTAAAGCATATCTTTGAATGCTTCGATCATCGTTCCTGCCTGCTCGTAATTAACCATTTGCCTGTCTACTTCTATCTGGATAATAGGAATTCCTGCCTCCCCGCAGGCTCTTTTCACCATAACATAATCAAATTCTTCCGGATCACAGAACTTCGTCAGGAGAACTACCACACCCCTTGCTTTGTATTTTTTTGCCAGGTCAACGATATAGCCGGCTCTCTTCTTTTCCGGGTCGTACAGAACGGAGCAATGGTCCATACGGGAAAACTTATCTGCAAGTCCGTCCAATGGTTCCAGCTCCAGATTCACATCCGTACGGTACTGTCTGGATTCATGGGCAACATCATCCCCAACAATCTGCAGTCCGTGTTCATCAAAGATCTTAAGCAGTCCATCGCTGTCAGCCAGAATTCCGGTGGTAATTACCCTGATTTTGCTTTCGGTTTCCTCTACCTGTGACAAAGCCTCCATGAACTGACAGACAAGAGCCGTATGTTCTTCCTTTTCCATGAAATAAGCGCTTTTAAAAATATCTCTCCTCTGAACTGCTGTGATGGAGGGGTGCTGTTCCAGAACCTCTGTCAGCTTTCTCATTGCCTCATTGTGTTCCTTGTAGATTTTATTGGACCGGGCAAGGGAGTCCTGGCTGAATGTCATACCGGTTGCTGCCTCTAAATCTTTTATGATACGCTCATAGGAAGCTTTTGTAAATTCTTTTCCCGAATCCGGCTTCCGGTTCTGGGGATAAGTCATAGGAATAAAGGGAATGTCCTTTACCGCATATTTCCAGTTCTGCCCCAGACACTTTAAAGAATCACAAAGGGAAGGAACCACAATGGCTGAGATTCCGCTGTATTCTCCTCTGATCCCAAGTTCCAGAATGCTCTGCATGATGGAACAAATAAATCCAGGGAAGTATTTTTTTGATTCCTTCAGTTCTATATCTCCTCCCCATGCTCCCATTGGAACAAGCCCCATGGAATGGATCAGTTCTTCCGGCGTATAAACAGGGACACAGGCCACAACCTTCTTTCCCTGGGCCAGATAGGAATCCAGCTGTTTTTTTGGTGAACCCGCAATTTCATGAAATTTTTCCAGTAATTCATTGAATGCTGCCATCAGTCTTTCCCCCCTTTATTAGATTCCATGATTTCCGTCAATCCCTGAACCCTTGTTTCATACTGCGCCTCTGAGAAGTTCCTGGGATCTGCCTGATCGCCGTCAAATGAGGTAACCGGTATCCGGCAGTCCTCTCCGATCTGGCGGCTCATCTCATACATGAAGCCGCTCCAAAGCTTACAGGAACGGTTGGTATGTACCAAAAGTCCTTCCGCATTGGTCTTTTTTACAATGGCTTCCCTTTTATCCCTGGCATGCTCTAAGTTCATGGCATTGGGTACATTGCAGTAAGCCCGGATAAGACCGTCAAAGTCATCATAAATGAAGCCAAAGGCATCGGCATAAATGGTTGCAACCATGTTGATTCCCCGGGATTTTAAGCCGGTAGCCGTTGCTCTCAAATGAGGCCAGCAGGCAATTCCCTCAAACATGATTCTGTACTTTTCCTCTGCACGGAAGGTGCTGGTCCCTTCTTCCACTGCCTTTTTGTATTCCTCCAGCAGGGTTTCAAAGGCTTCGGCCGCTTCCACGGTCCCTCTTGCACAGACGGCAACTGCCATATGATTGAGTAAGTCAAAGCCGTTAAGGGGGGATGGAGTATATTTGGTATAGGATGTGGCCTCCAGCCATGCCCTGGAAGTCCTGTTTGAGATTTCCATGACCTCCTTGAATTTCTCATCGCTCCATTTCTTACCTGTGATTTCTTCCAGCTGCTTCACAGCCGCCAGAAACTGGCTCTTTACATAAGCCACCTGGGCATCTGAAACCTCATAGTCAGGATTAAAGGGAATGTCAATGAGAATTAAGGGGATTCCAAGCTCCTTTGAGATATTCTCGTACCATTTGATCATGCAGTTGCAGATGTTGTTGCAGCAAAGCACGAAGTCCGGCAGGGGCATGTTCTGTTCCGGTGTCTCTCCTACCTTCATATGTGCCAGGCTGATTCTTGCGTAAGCGCAGATATCATTGGAATAACCTTCCGCTTCTGAAACTTCACACAGCCGCTGTCCGGCTCCTCTGGCTGCAATGGCTGCCGCCTGATTCTCAGGATAGCACACTTTAATTCCCAGAGTCTGAAAAATCTCCTGGGGGAAATTGCTGGCACACCAGCCGATTTTTTCTCCCCTGTCCTTTGCCTCCTGAACCTCCTTGTAATGCTTTACCACAATCTCATTCAGCTTAAATTTGGCTGAATTAGGATCAACGGTAAATTTCGGTTTTGTTTCACCTTCACCCATGAAAAATTCCTCCTATAATGATTTATCGTAAGCGTAAAGCGCTGCACCCAAAGCACCCATGAGCTGGGCCATTGGTGTATAGGTAATTTCAAGTCCCAGCTCCTGCTCCATGGCTTTTCTTACTCCGCCATTTTTTGCAACGCCTCCGCTCATGCACACTGTTTCTTTCACACCGATCCGCTTGGCCAGAGATGCTACCCTGCTGGCTACTGACTGACAGATACCGGCTACCAGATCCGGAATCTCAACTCCGTTTGCCAGTTGGGAAATGACCTCGGATTCGGCGAATACCGTACAGGTACTGGATATTTTGACCGTGCTCTTTGAAATGGCCGCCTGTTTTTCCAGATCCTCAATCCTCAACTGAAGAATTCCTGCCATGACATCTAAAAACCTACCGGTCCCCGCCGCACACTTGTCATTCATCAAAAATTCCGCCAGGCGCCCGTCGGCCCCCAGGGAAAGTATCTTTGCATCCTGTCCGCCGATATCAATAATGGTCCTCACTTCCGGCAGAAGGTGATGAACTCCTCTTGCATGGCAGCTCAGCTCACTCATCTCCCCATCGGCATTTTTTAACAGCTTTCTGCCATACCCGGTGGCATAAACAGAAGTGATCTCCTCCACCTTAAGGCTTCCTGCCGCAAGCACTGCTTCCATGGCCCGGTCCGGCCCGTCGGTTCCCGTCCCGGCAGCAATCAGGGAAGTGGCAATAATCTCCTGTCCATCCTTCAGAATAACAGCTTTGGAGGTGGTAGAGCCAATGTCAACTCCTAATGTGAACATGGTCATTTCCTTTCTGATTGTTTAATTTATAACAATCTTTCTGAAAAAAATATATATGTATACATGTATACAAGTTAATGGCATGAAAAAAGTGTATCCTTGTATACAAGTTGAAACAAAAAATAAAAGGTCACAAGGTACATTTTTTCATGCATAGATTATCAAAATTTGTCTAATTTGTCAATGATTTTTTTTAAGTACAAAGCAATACTCCAGCAATATAGGGAAATCGGTCCAGGCATTGTTTTGCCCCTGTTCCACCTATGCTCGTCTAATTTGTAACAATCTTTTTCCTAATAACAAATAACCGGCCGTATTGGTGCAGACAGCCATAAGACCCCATAGCTGCAGATTTCCCACCATTTTCCTAAGCCAGTCCGATTAAATGTTTATGAAAAACTGAGAGTACTTTTCCTTTGCCTTATCTCTGATTTCAGATATGGTTTCCAGATGATCCGCCATCGCCTGCTGGGCTTTTATAAAATCACCGCCTTTGATTTCATTGACGATCCTCTGGTGCTCGTCGATTAAGTGAGGCATCCTTTTGCCAAGAGCCACGTCAAAATTCCGCCATCTTGAAATGTGGAGCATTAAATCCTCCAGTAATTTTATAAGATTATACCGTTCCACACTTTCCGCTATGGCCCGGTGGAATGCCGAATCCAGTTTTTGGAATTCCAGGTCATACCCCTCCACATTCCGGTAAGCTTCCTGCTTTTCCAAATTATCTTCCAATTCTCTTACCAGTCTTTCAATTTTCTGTTCATCCCTCTGGGACAACAGCTCGTAAAGCTCTTCCTTTTCCACGGCAGTCCTTAAAATCAGCAAATCCCCGATCAGCTTTAAGTCAATCAGGCTTACATACGTGCCTCTCTGGGGATATACCGTAAGAAGCCCCAGCTGATTGAGCCTTGCAAAAGCATTGCGGATGATGGTTCTTGACACCCCGTATTCATCTGCCATCTGGTTTTCACTGATTCTGGTACCTGGTTCTAATTCCAGTTTCAAAATTCGTTTTCTAAGATTTAAGAAAACATAATCAGCGGAAACCGGCTGGCTGTTACTTTTTATATAATCCATATTCTTTACCTTCAATTCCTATTCCTTGTTTCTTGTTATGAAACGATTATACTCTTGACTACAGTTTTCTGTCAATTCGTTTCTTCTGGTCAGTATGGCTCCGGTTCCTCCATACCCAATCATATCTTCTTTTGCCTCCGCTTTTATCTGGTGGAACCGGTGGTGATATGTATTGGGATCCGGTGCATGGTACCGGTAGTTTTGTATCAGGGATTTTTTTAGGAAAAGCAGTTCAGATTTAGTTTTTCGTCAAAAGGAGCTTTTATCCAACGGCTGAATCTTAAATCCGTCAAAAAAAGCTCCCCTTTGCTTTATACCCGTGTTTGGAGCCGGCCAGGCAAAACCTTCCCTCTTGATCTTTTTCATTCTCTCATAATCTCAGCCGCTGAAAAGGTACCCAGAATGCGCTCCAACACTCAGGCCCCCTTCCTCCGTCATCTTAATCGCCGTCCCGAATATCCATGGTCAACAGGCAGATTTTAGCACCGTAAATATTATCTGACATATGCCTTGATCAAACCAATCCTTTCATGCTCCTTTAATGGCCTCACCCGGTATGCACCCACACTGGCCGGCACTATAAATGTTTCCGCATAATGTATCTCATACGGTTCAAAATCTCCAGACGGACTTTCCACCACCGCAGCGGTTCCTTCCACCAGATTCAGCATGTGAACGGTTCCCATGGTATGAAGCACTGCCGGCCGGTTTAACCAGCAGCGCCTGGTTTCAATAAACTCCAGTTCATGAAGTCCTGTATGCTCTTCCAAGTATCCTTCCTCCTCTTTCACCGTATAGCAGGCGTTCACCAGATTTTCCTCCACCCATTTCGTGGTTCTGTCCCACTGGATTACATTCAGCCCATGGTCGATATGGATGGGTCTGGGCTTTCCATCCAGTCCCAAACGTCCCCAGTCCCATAGCTTAAAGGTGAATATGTATGGCGTCGCGCTGATCTCCAATACCATGGCGTTGTTTCCGGAACAGTGGCAGGTACCCGCCGGAATCAGGAAATGATCATGCTTTTTTGCAGGAAAACGGTTGATGTATTTTTCTGCGTCAAAGGCACAATTCCCTTCCTGTGCCGCCTTCAGCGCCCCCATCATCTCATCCTTGTCAATGCCTTCTTTTAGTCCCAGATAGACCGCCGCGTCTTCCTTGGCATCCAGGATATAATAGCTCTCATCCTGTGTATACTGCATACCAAATTGCTTTTTTATATATTCGGTCAGCGGATGTACCTGAAGGCTCAGATTCTGCCCCCCCATGGTATCCAGGAAATCGAACCGGATAGGGAACTCCGCCCCGAACCGGGCGTAAACCTTTTCCCCTAAAAGCTTCCTTGGCTGATATAGTACCAGATCCATGGCGGGAACCTCCACCAACACCCCATTAAAATTAAACAGCAGGCTGTTTTCCTCCGGCACCCCATCAAAGCTCCAGGCATAATTTTCCTTTGAGGTATCCAGGCCGAAGACCTCCTTCATCCATTGCCCTCCCCATACTCCCGGGTCAAAATAGGGCACCGTACGAAACGGCCGGCTGGCAGTTTCTTCCAAAGCCGTCAGAAAAGCCTTGCCGCTTATCATTTTGGGAGCTTCCGATTTATTGGTATCCATCAGATAATCCATACGTTCAAACAACTGCGCCTTGTGTTTGTCGGCTATCCTCCACTCCACAAAAAACCCTCTTTTATACTTTTTCAGAATGTCTTCCTCTCCATTATCCGCCTGATAATTTCCCATGCCCTTCCGGTAGCGAAGCTGGATCTCCCACCTGGCCATATCCAGATAAACCAACAGGTCTCCCTTGGCTACCAAAGATGCTCCGAATCCATAAACAATCGTAAAGCCCTTCGCCTCTGCCACTTCTTCCCTGGTCTCTGATAATTTTACCATGTCCATAAAGTCCAGAATCTCACCTGAATACATCCTTCCGAAAACACGGTCGTCGGTCAGCTGGTATTTTAACTGCTCCAGGATCGTCTTTTCTTCCTTAAAGACTTCTGCCGTCTGCACCAGGCAATCTGCATCCAGCCGGGAAAGGGCAGCCAGCACTTCCTTATCGTCAACCCCGGGATAACAGTCCACAACCATAACAAACGGTTTGTTCTTTATCTTTGATTTTAATTCCTCTATAATTTCCCCGTACCCGTCAAACACCTCATGGTCAAAACCCCGGACCTTGATTTCCGGGTATTTCTCATATTGAGATTTCCTGTCTATATGCATACGATTTCTCCATTCTTTTTGTAAACTCTCACCGGAAACGGATGCTTTTCAACCCATTCATAGTTATGGCCGGCATTGGACGGCCAGCAGGCGCCCACTTTCAGTACCTGGTCTCCGGTATTTACCAGGCGATGAGCCAGTTTTCCATTGACATAATGCAAGGAATTGGGGGAAATCTTTTCCGCCCAGGCATTCCCCTCTATATCCATTAAAAGCAGAAGCCCTTCTCCTGCCAGGCCAAAATAAAATTCCCCGCAGGAGGTATCCTGGTGAATATGCCCCCTGGTAAAATTGAACTCCCCGTTGACACATTCCGGATACATGACCGTCAGCCCCCAGCTTAAGCTTCCCTGCTGAATTTTATCTTCAGCCTCATAGCAATAAACCTCATACATCACCCGCTCCGGGTCCTCTCCTTTATCCGGATTCTCATAAGCCGTCAGGATATCCTTTAACAGCTTCCTGCTTTTCATCACCGGCTTTCCTTCCATCACCCCATTGTAAAAATCATGCACTGCTTTTGGTTCTATGATCATCATGGCTGAAACTCCTCCCATATCTTTTTATAATTCCGGGGCTTTGTTACAAAGGCAAACATTTCTTTATTCTCCTGAAACTGAGTATAGATGGGAATCCCTTTGCAAATCCCAAACTCCGGATACTCCCTTGACTTCCTTTCCACCAGACGTCCCCCCCGGTATGCAGGGTTTTTTCTCCATAAAATATCCTCTTTCTCCACATATGGAAAATAAGCGACACCACCATGGCTCCTCACCGCATCATATTCAAACCCGTAATCCCTGACGCACCACGCCCCAAAGCACATGTTTCTTGACACGTCGGCGTTTACCGTGGCGTGAACCCAGCCAGGGGGCACGATTACCACATCTCCTGCTTTTGCACGGACCGCATAGCAATTACCCGGATCATCTCCCCCAAACTCCTGCATATAGATGATGGCCTCGCCATCCCAGATCTCATAGACCTCCGGCGTGGAATAACCGCAGGAAGGGCTGACTGCATGGATATGGCCCTGGGATCGTACCGGTTCCCTGCCGATGACACCTGCCCCATAGACAACCGCTCCGTAAAGAAGGTTGCGTCTTTCCATATCTTTCTTGTCCTCTTCACATCCCACATCCATGGATATGGCGTATAGCTCCTCCGGTCCGCTGCAGGACGGATCTGCTAAAGATGCCCGGATATCGTCCAGCCGCCGGATCTCAGACACAGGACCAAACACTCCCTCCCCATAGGTAAATCCAATGGGCTGTGTTTGCGGTATTATTTGAAA
Source organism: [Clostridium] saccharolyticum WM1 (assembly GCF_000144625.1). NCBI lineage: Bacteria > Bacillati > Bacillota > Clostridia > Lachnospirales > Lachnospiraceae > Lacrimispora > Lacrimispora saccharolytica. The sequence goes on from NC_014376.1 coordinate 3,262,259, forward strand.
ACCTGGATAAAAATTCATTCTGTTCTCCCCTTTCATCTTTCCAACCCTGATACGCACCGGAAAGAAATGCGTACTTTGGGAACATCTAAATCGGCTTAATAAAAACGGGAGCGCAACAGTACCCACTGCCGCACTCCCATTCTTAGTTATTTGTTTTTGCCAGCTTACTTCTTGATCTCAACGGAGTAAGAATAGCGGTCTCCCCGGTACAGGCTGACGGTATACTCCACCACCTCATCATTCCTGTCATAAGAGGTTCGAATCCTCAGCAGGACCGGTATGGTCTTTTTCATCTCCAACAGCTTCTGGGTATGGCTGTCCGGCATGATGCAACTGAACTTTTCCACGATCTTGACCGGTCTGATATCCATCTCATCCAGCATGGCGTACAGGCTTCCGTAATACAACTCATCATCCATGGGAAGCTGCCTGTTCCTATGAAAATAGGACTGGAAAATGACGATCGGCTTTCCATCCCCGGTTCTCACCCTCTCCAGGCGGTATAATGGGTCATCCGGTTGGATGTGAAACACACCGGCCAGCTTGGCATCCGCCTTAATGACTTCAATATGAGCGTAGCTGGTTCCTGGTTCAATGCCTTTTTCCTTCATCTCATCCGTGAAGCTGTATATTCTGGTAAGGAACTCTTCAATCGTCTTCTGATAGATGACCACCGTTCCTTTCCCTCTGGCGCGCCTTACCAGACCTTCCTTCTCCAACTCCTGGATCGCCTGCCTTGCCGTGATACGGCTTACCTGATACATGTTCTGCAGCTCCGTTTCACTGGGGATGATGGTGTCAAACTCATACTCTTTCTTCAAAATCTTGCTGCGCAGGATATCACTGATCTGTATATATAAGGGTGGTGCGCTTTTCGAAGTATTTAATTTCTCCATTCCTGTCATCTGCCTTTCCAATCCTGCTTCTAAAGTGCTTTTATGCGGATCTCACTTATTAATATGCTATAACATTATAATAAATAATCCCCTTTCACTTGTCAACGTTCACTTGGCAGACTGTTATAAGTTTGCCGTGTTTAGAAAAATCCGACAGCGACTCCTACAATGGAAATAATAACCAGAACGCCCATCACCTTCAGTGCGGACAATTTCTTTTTCGACATCATCCACCAGCATAAAAGAATCATTACCAAGGGCAGCAATTTGGGGAAAATACCGTTTAACACGTCATTTACCACAACCGTTGATTCTGCGTTTCCTGTCTGAATGTTCATAATCGAATTGATGCTTACATAGGATGCCCCCACACCTCCGACCACAATGGCGCCTAACAGGTTAAAAGCCTCACGGATTCTCTGGGAAGCTTCTCCCACAATTAAGTTCACCGATTTGGTGCCCATCTGGTAGCCCTTCATAAAGAGATAATAGCTTGCTGCTGTCACGGAAGTCATAAAGGTCACTATGTAGAAAACCGGGCCAAGAGCGTTTCCTCCTTGGGAAAGGCCGATCGCAATGGACAACAGCAGGGGGACGAACATGCCTGGAACCATGGCATCGCCAATGCCTGCCAAAGGTCCCATAAGCCCCAGCTTAATGCTGTTGATCACCTCATCATCAATATCTGCTCCGTTCGCCCTCTCCTCCTCCAGACCACAGGCAATGCCGTTAACAATGCTGCCGATCTGAGGCTCCGTGTTATAAAATGCACAATGACGTTTTAAAGCTGCTTTCTCCTGTTCCTTGTCGCCGCCGTACAGCTCCTTGATGACCGGTGCCATGGAGTCTGCAAAGGCGAAAGACTCCAGCCATTGAAAGGACATGGAAGATAAATTACCGCACAGCCACCGAAACCAACTTTTTCTTAAGGTGCTCTTGCTGATTTTTTTCATATTACAGTTCCTCCTCTATATCGTCTGCTGCTGCTGAAACCTTGACTGCATTGTCTTTTTGGGTATACAGGAAATAGCTGTATGCGAAGAACGCGCCAAAGATGGCAATGGTAATCATGTTGATGCCCAGAGCTGCAACCAAAGCAAATCCAAACAGGAATCTGACAATCTCGATATTTTTCTTGGTAACCTGTTTTAAAAGAATGGCGACTCCCACTGCCGGAAGCATGCCGCCGATAGCGGTCAGTGCTCTCATAACAAAGGAATCCACCGGGAACACGGCAATGATCTCCGCTGCCAGCCCCTGTCCGAAATACAGGATAGCCACCGTAGGAATGACGCGGTAGCAGAACTGCAGCACCTGGGGTCCTACCCAGTGATTAAAGGACAGCCCTTTGTAATCCCCTTTTTCCGCACATTTCATGGCTCTGGCATTCCAGAAGGAATTCGTCATCATCATAAAATTATGGAAGATGGTTCCGATTGCTCCCACAGCCGTGGCAATGGCCACTGCAGACTCCACGGTTGCATTGGATTTTACTGCCATGATTCCCAATCCTACACCGATGTATGCCGCCGCATTTAAATCCTGAGGCATCTGTCCGCCCGGTGTAACCAGGGCAATATATACCACCTGAACGGCGATCCCCACCATGATACCGGTCTGAACATCCCCCATGATCAGTCCAATCAAAAAACCGGAAATCAAAGGTCTGGAAAGTGTATACCAGCCGCCGGTAAGCCCCAGTGCCCAAGGACAGGACAAGGAACCCAGATACGATAAAATACCGATCATAACTGCCTGTATGATGTTTATCTGCATAATAATATCCCCCTCATATTCATAAGATTAAAGTAGTTTTTGCCTGACATCGCTCCACCGCACCTTTGTAAAGTCAGGAACCAGCTGGAACTCTATCTGATAGCCTGCCTGATGAATCCTCTCATAGCTGGCCATATCTTCCCTTGTGATGTCCGCGTTCTTATTGACCTGGATGGTATTCTGCCTGGCACTTTGCGGCCCTACATTTAAAATCCCGGTATTTACCTTTAAACCGTAGTCCACCAGCAGTTCCGCCATGGTATCAGGCGTTTTGGTAATAACAAAATAATTCTTGCTGCTTGCCACCGCCTCATCCATCTTGGAGCGGAACTTTTCACGGCTCCAAATAAATGTCTTTTTCGTTGATGCTGCCAGCAGCGCGTTCTTAATCACATCATTGGATGCCGCCTTATCATCCACCGCAATGATCCCATCGCAGGGATATTCCGTGGACCAGCGGATAATAATCTGTCCATGAATGATTCTGTCGTCAATTCTGATAAAACTGATTGCCACCCTCAATACCTCCTTTTTATGCTCCCTCAAACCTATGTGAGGTAAACGTTTCACTATAGTTCCTCATCGTCAACTTCCTGCTCCATCTCAAACAGGTGCAGGCTTCCCTGTGCTTCTTTGGCACAGCGCTTCATTGTTTCCCGGCTATTGTCCGCTGATGCAAGAACCAGCAAAAGAAGCGGTAAATTCATTCCCGGAATAACATTGGCCCTGCCTAAGCCCCCCATCTTAGCCAGAAGCTCCAATGTGGTATTATAGGGGGAACCGCCGCTGATATCACAAAGAACCGTCACCGGAGCCTCCCAATTCACCCCCTCAAACAGCCTCTCCAATTCCCCCCGAAATGTCTCAATATCTTTCTCCTCTGTCAGGCAAAGATACGAAACGTCCGGCAGATTACCAAAGACCATTTTCGCGGCATGGTACATCCCCTCCGCCATGGTGCCATGGCTCAGCAAAACAATCTGTTTCATGGCCTTTTCCTCCTTTCCTGTTCATCATAGAACATTATATTGTTGTAACAATATAATATTATAAGCTTATGCGAATGTCAAGATTTTTTTTCATTGGAGGAGATGCTCCTGTATTTTCTATTATACCCTCATATCTTTCCCATGAATCGTTGGTTTTGGACATGGTAATCCTGTGATGGCATCACCGCATTTGTGTCAGGACGTTTCCGGACCGGAAAAGAGAAATTAAGCTTACATGCATAAACCATAGAAGGAGGTTTTGCCGGGCGGGAAAAGATTTACTTCCCAATGAGCGCACGGAGGGGCAGAAAAAAATAGCGTAGCAGATAAAAACTGCTACGCTATAAAGTCTAATTTTAAGGGGTCTGCAAACTTCGTTTGTTTTATGATTGGACCCACGCACCATCGCTTCCTACGTCATATCCAGCCGGGTCCCGTCTTTAAACGGCAGGACCTTCCACTTTCAGGAAAAGCGTCAGTAAAAACGCTGTAATAAAACTAATTAGACAGCTTGCCACAAACAAAACAAATCCCCTGCCCAGAAAAACAGGCAAAGTAATAAGACTTGGAAAAGCGAAGGTCATGGCCTGGGCTCCTGAAAGCCCTGCTACGGCTCCCCCCACACCGCCGCCAATGCAAACTGCGATCATAGGTTTCTTTAACGGCAGATTTACGCCGAACATGGCCGGTTCCGTAACTCCAAAGCAGGCGGACAATACTGCGGACAGGCAAAGGGACCGGAACTTTTTATCCTTGCTTTTCAAACACACTGCAAGTGCCGCACCGGCCTGGGCAAATACCGCCGGCCCGATCAGGGCCAATATGGTATCAGAACCCTTTACAGAAATGTTGTTCATTGCCACAAGCACAAGGCTCCAGTGAAAGCCAAAAATGACCATTGGCTGGATCACTGCTCCTAAAATTGCCCCGGCAGCCACAGGGCTGATCTTATATACGAATTCATAAGCGGCAGCCACGCCGTCTCCTATTACATTTCCTATAGGTCCGAATAGAAATAAGGTAACCAGTCCAACTGCCACAATGCAGATGAGCGGTGCAAAAAAACTTTTGATTAAATCCGGCAATATTTTATATACCAGACGTTCTACATATACAAGCAGCCCCACCGCAAGAATAATGGGGATCACGCCGTTATGATAGATGACCGCATTTATTGGGATTCCTGCAAAAAGGATGTGAGTACCTGACTCAAATACGGATGTTAAGGAAGGATACAAAAGCACTCCTCCGATGACCACAGCAGTAAACGGATCTGCACCAAATTTTTTAGCTGCTGTAAATGCCAGAACCATGGGCAGGAAATAAAACAGGCTGTCTGCCATGGCATTCAGCACCAAATAGGTCTCACTTGATCCCGGCACTATATTTGATGCTGTGAGAATGGCCAATATGCCTTTTAATATTCCGGCTGAGCTTAACAAGTTGATAATTGGCTGAAAAATTCCGGAAATCCCATCGATCACAATATTGATTAAAGACTTTTTTTCTTTCATGTTTCCTCTCTCCTAAGGTGAAGCGTTCTAAGCAAAACCAACATTTGCCGCTTCTGCCATTGTATCATATTTTACATCATTTTCCATATGTAATTTCACCGGATCATTCTCTTAGAACCGGTGCAGGTCACCACGGAATCTGCTGCAGACTGCCACACAGAAAATTCGATTTTCCTGTGCTTTTCCGGCCGTTTGGGGATCCGGCTGGTTACCCCCGGAACCCACTTTGTACCGGATATGGCAGTTATGTAGGGGAAATCCTAAAAAAATAACCGGACGGTAATCCATTTGTCCGGGTTAGTATAAAGGGAGCCACAGGCGTTAAAGAAATGATATCCGCAGTTTTGAAAGTCCTTTTTAACGGAAAACCACGGATTCCTTTCCCTTGGTTATAAAATTATTAAAGCCATTTTATTTGACAAATCCGCTAAAGTGCCTGGTCATCTCAGAAAGGTAAGACTCCCATAGATCGGGGCTGAAGTCCAGGATCTTCCTAGTGTCTGCTGATGTATCCCTGCTTAAAAATTCATTGAACAGATTTGTTTCAAAAAAATGAATTTTTTCAGATTTATAATCATGATCAATCATATAAATCAGGTTCATCCCCTGCAGACAGAATACTGCCGATTTCGGCTGCTCACTGTTCACGATCCTGATCTTGTCTGTACTTTTATCGTTGATAAAGGAATTAAACCTTTTCAGATATGAAATCCTTTCCTCCGGAGGAATATCCACAGCACCAAAGAGAGGAACAATGGCTTTTCCCGTGGAACAAAAACCAAGCATCGCATCTACGGTTACATAAAAAACAGTTTCCCTATCCAGGATGCTGTGAAAAAGTTCCAGAACAACTCTTTTAGCCACCGCACTGCCCTCCGCCGCTGCAATATCCTTTTCTTCAACCAAATAGCCGATGGATATAAAATTATATACGGCCTCTACATGTCTGTTCTTCAGCCGGGAAAGAATCGTAGGATCCGTATCCAAAGCTGCCGCCGCCTCTCTTCCGCTGTAACTGATTTTCTTAGCTTCCTTCCTCATGAGCGAATTGAAGAAAACGTTTAAGTAGCCCTTATGACTGACAAAGGTCATAAGAGGCATTCCATCCAGCTGCTGGCTGAATATCATCAGAAACCGCCCTTTTAAAAGCAAAAACGAACTGTTCATTTCTTTTTCAATTTTCCATAAATTAAAATCCACATATTCCTCCGCCCTGACGATGGACGATAAAAGGTTGATATTATCATCTTTTGATGAAGCCTCCATAGAGGATAAATCAAAAAAATGGTTAAAAACTGATTTATTCTGCTTCTGCCGGTTTAAAATTTTTATCCGGCAAAAAATATCCGAATAAGACTGGTCAAAAAAAGGGAGTGAGCTGTAAAACTCAAGGGGACTGCCTTGGTTCTCCATCATGCAATCGGACAAAAGCACACAAAACATGTTCAGGATGGTTTTTTTTCCAAGAAAGCTTGCTTCCCTGTCAGGATGGCTTAAATTTCCATTATTCTCCTCGTCGGAGTCCTTATCAAAAGCATTTTCTATGGCGCAGGCCAAAAACATTTCCAGTTCATATCTGGAACTGAAATCATAGATTACAGGAAACATATGCATAAATTTCAAATAACAGTCGTGTCCATACAATGCTTCGGCAAAATACGAGGCAGCCTGCCGGCAAAATGTTCTTTTTTCTTTCAGAAAAGGCAGTCTTCCACCTTTTAATATCTTACTTAATCCGCTTGGTGTCATGTTCATGCTGATGGCAAAATCTGTCTTCGGCGTCTGTGCAATATCAATCAGATCCTCCAGCAACTTACCGGTTTTCATTTGTTGTTCCCCCTAATATTTCTATTCCTGGAAAATATTGTAACACGATTTTTTATTTTTGTCTATTTTCGTGTAACTTTTTTACTGCATTTTCAAGCAGCAGAAAATGCTATCCTATATAATCATTATAGAATTCTTTTTGCTGAAACAGAATCAGTCAGCAAAGGAATTTCTTTCAATATAAAGCCGTAATTTTCAGGCATACACCTGAATTTAAAGGAAAGGCACTGACAAAAGGAGGAATGAGAATTGATAAAGAAGAAGCAAAGAAGGCTGGTAAGCTGGCTGATGGTACTGATGATCGTTTTACATGTATTTTCACCGTTTCAACATGTATGGGCCGAGGGGCTTGATGCAAAGGAAGACCGCGTGATCGAGATCAGTAACCATGATAATGTCGCTTCCGGCAGTCAGGCAAACAAGCCGGAGCCTTCCGCAGAGGAGGAAACCGGTGTTCCGGAAGATCATAGCGGATTCGAGGAAGGCCAGACAGAAGAACCTGCTGCTGCCACAGATTCCAATGCTTCCAATCCTTCCGGCAGCGTAAGCCTGCTGCCGGTTCCTGAACTGCTGGAGGCAGCAGCTCTGGCCGGGGCAAAGGATGTAACAGGATTGCTCAAGGATCTGAACATATCAGTCACACAAAATGGCTTACCGGTTACAGAAATAACCGCAGGACAGAATTTTACTGTGGATGGTTCTTTTAAAGTACCGGTAGAAGGAGATGGCATAAGCGATCCTGATCAATACGTCAGCTTTGGCGACTTCGCAGTCCTGCAGCTGGATCAATCCGTTACTGTGATCGGTTCTGTAGATTTTGATTTGATGTTCGACGGAGATAAGGTAGGAACCCTTAGCTTTACTGCCGGTTCAACAGAGGTAACGATTGTATTTGATGGAGAGGTGCTTAATGAACCAGGCATAACAAACGTTAACTGTGATTTTGGCATCACCATGAAATACACCGGTACAGACGTTACGGAAGAAAATCCGAGAGACAATGTCTGGATCTTAGGCAAGCAGTTTACAGTCAAAGCGGCGGAGGTTCCAATTACCCAGACCCAGACAAAAAGCGGCAAGCTTTCTGATGACAAGACACAAATTGAATGGACGGTTACCGTAAATGCGAAAAAAAGCGGTGACATTTCTTTATTGGGCTATGAATTCCAGGATAATTTAACAAATATTGGGGAGTACGTGGAAGATACCTTCAAGGTCAATGGAATTGAGCCGTCTCCAAAGGTCATTCCTGATGCAGATAACGTACTTTCTTATGTGTTTGGAGATGTAAAAGGAGAACAAGTCGTCACCTTCCGCACAAAAATTCCTGCGGATACGCTCATTACCGGCGGTATCATAAAAAATACCGCAAAGTTCGGAAAGGATACACTGATCCATACAAATACAGCGCAAATCTCCATTCAGAAAAAAACGCTGATTGAAAAAAGCGGAGTTGCCGGAGACGGGTTAAGCGGAGGTACCTATGATCCTAGCAACCGCACCATCACATGGACGATCACTGTTAACCAGGATCAGATCCCCTTACAGGATCTGACCATCACGGATCAGCTGCCCACCAGCCCGGCCGGTTTAAGCTGGAAATCAGCGAAGTGGGAATATGAATCAGCAGCAGACACATGGGATGAACTGACCGCAGGCGGCGGGCTTACTGATGTGCCTTCCTATGGGGCGGAACCTTTGGGCGGAGCATATAAGCTGACCGGAACTACCAGTAAAAAAGTGCGGCTGACGATCGTATGTGATGTCGCAAATGATGCCTTTGTGGGCACTGTAAAGAACTACCATAACACTGCATCACTGACATGGACCGGCAAACCCGGCGGAAATTTTACCGATTCCGCTGATGTAGGCATTGGCATTGACGGCCTTACAAAAGGCTATGTAGAAACAGATTATGCCAGCCGTCAAATCCAATGGACAGCAACCGTAGACTTAAAAAACCAGACAGGATTTACCAGCAAAAACGACATCAGGGTATACGACTTGTTGATTTACGGTCAATCCGGAACCTTTGACAAGAGTGCCAGTAATCTGGAATCACTGCTTCCGGTTAATTTTGATCTTACAAACCTTATACCAAAATACGGCCAGAAAGTCATTGATAACAGCTGGCCAGCCGGCCTCACCTACCATACAGAGCCCGTTACCGTAAACGGCGGCCGGGTTGGCGACCTTCTTGTTGTCGAAGGCTTTGATACCGATAAGGCATATACCTTTACCTTTAAAACCCAGGTTCTTGACCCAAACATTTATGCGGCAAATGCAGACCGAACGATTGACAACACTGCTTCCCTTTATTACGGGGCCATCTATCTGGATAGCGGCAATGCTGCAACTACCTATAAAAGCAGCGTATTAAGCAAACAGGTATATCAGTCAGGAACCAGTGCTGTGGGGAATAGCGGAAATGCTTTTAATCCCCTGGATAAGACAGCAGTATTCCGCCTGAATATTAATGGAGACGGTCATGACCTGACCGGTGCGGCTACCGCAAACGGAACACTCGGCAGGGTGACTGTGACAGATACATTGCCGGATGGCTGGTCCTTTGTGGACTTTGATCCCGGTGTAACATACCAGATCTATACCAGCATCGGCAACAATCCGGTGGCGGATCCCTCAGACATTCTGGAAAGCGCTGCTATATCCGGCACAAACGCATCGTTTGTATTTAAGAAGCTGGAAAAGGCTTACTACATTTTAGTAAAGGCAAAGCTTTCCGATGAAAAGTATATGGAATACTTAAAGACTTCCTATGCCAATGGAAAATCCGATTCCTACCAGACAGCAACCAACAATGTGACGCTGACTGCAGAAGGAGACACTGGCTGGAATCCCACAAAAACAGCAACGGTTTTCATACCTACCCAATTTCTTGTAAAAAATATAAACACAGGCAAGAATCCGCTTGAGTGGACTATCAAGTTCAATCCTTATGATTTACCGGGCTTTTCGAATATTAAAATTACGGATACAATTCCCGAAGGGCTTGAGCTTCCCTTTGAACGGAACGGCTCCCTGGATCTTACCGCTTTTACCATCACAGAGTTTGACCATATGGTAAACGGGACATTCCCTGCCTCAGGAGGAACGGTTCTGACGCTCCAGCAGCTGCAGGAAAGACTTTCCTATGATAAGGCTTCCCGGGAGCTGTCCTTTACACTCACAGACGGCAAGCTGTATCAAATCGTTTATACCACCGAAGTAACCGGCAATGTCGGCAACAATTTAAAGAATCAGGTTAAAGTAACAGGCAGCTCGATCGACGGTACAGGCACCAATGCTTCCTACCAGGTAGATAGTTCCCATGCCAGTGCCACTCTGGAACGGAACGGCTACCTGGACATCCGCAAGGTCAATGCCCAGAATCAGATCATTCATGGCGCAGTGTTTACCTTATATACGGATAAGGAGCTGCAAGACCCGGTCCGTACCAGTACTGTACGTCCCGACGGGACCCTGCGGATCCTTCCCATCCCTGCGCCAAAAGCTTACGGCGATCCTGCGTTTACCTACTATTTAAAGGAAACTAAGGTTCCTGATACCTATGAATCAGACGATATGGTTTATGTTGTGACAGTTGAAAAGAATGCAGGCAACAAGGTCGTCACTGCAGTGGCAGGTAAATCAGCAGGAGCAGTTCTTACTGTAGTGAACTATCAGCCAGACACCGTGGGGAATCTGACCATCCGAAAGACAGTTGACGGCAATGGGGGGGACACCGGCAAAGATTTTAACTTTACCATTCAGCTAACAGGAACAAATGTTGACGGTACTTATAATTACATTGGGTCCGGCAATAAGGAAAACGGGCAGCTTACTATAACAGGCGGCCTAGGAACCATTCAGCTTAAGCACAAGGAAAGCATTACGATCACCGGACTTCCAAAGGATACCTCCTATCTGGTAACCGAAGACAGCTATTCCGCTGATGGATATCAGTCGGAAGGCACCGGCACTTCCGGTACCATCAAAGCGGATCAGGTGCATATGGCCGAATTTACTAATACAAAGTTCCTGCCCGGAAGACTGACTATCAAAAAAACAGTGGCAGGAAACAGCGGGGAAACCGGTCCCTTTGATTTCACGGTAAGCTTTCAGAAACCGGATGGAGCAGCAGATAATAACTTTTATAGTTTTACCGGTACTGGAGGAATCCCAAACGGTACCATTCAAAGCGGCGGTACTGTTTCCCTATCCGGCGGGCAGAGTGTCACTATTACCGGACTGCCAAAGGATACCTCCTATTCTGTAACCGAAAATGATTATTCCGCAAACGGATATTCTACTGCCTCTACCGGCTCATCCGGCATTGTCAGGACAGACGAGGAGCAGACAGCTTCCTTTGTCAATACAAAGACCATGCCCGGCAGCCTGACCATCAGCAAAACTGTTGCAGGAACAAGTACCACAAAGAAATTTGATTTTAAGGTGATCTTTACTAAGCCAGACAAAACAGTTGATACGGCCCCATACAAATTCACCGGAAGGGGAGAATTTCCAACCGATGAAATCAGGAGCGGTGATACAATTTCTCTCGCTGACGGGGAGAATATCACCATTACCGGACTGCCTGACGGCACCGGATATCAGGTGACAGAAGCTGATTATTCTTCTGAAAGGTACACCACAGCCAAAACAGGGGACATTGGAACGATTGATACACTTAAGACATCGGTTGCCGCATTTACCAACACCTACCGAAGATCCTCAAGCGGCGGCGGTGGCGGTGGCGGCGGTGAACCCAAACCCCAGCAGCCGGCTCCCACAACCCCGGCCGGACCAGGCGTACCAACCCCGGCACCATCCCTAACCCCGGCACCATCCCCAACGCTAAAACCCAGAGAGGAAATGACTCCCCAGGAACTGTATGACGTTTACGGTGAAGTGCCACTAGGATACTTGATAGGCGTGGATGGGCAGCTTATCCCTCTTGGCCTTCCAAAAACCGGCGATGACAGAGCCGGCGGAATCGTAATTTACGGCCTGCTCTGCATCTCGGTGCTTTTAGGTATGGCAGCTTGTGAAAGCCTGCTGCGGAAAAAGTTTACTGGCAATTAACCGCTGAAGCAGCTGTAAAAAGCATGCTGGTGAAATAAAAACAAGATAAAAATAAGATAAAACGGTCAGGCGAATAGGGATCCCCCTCTCGTCTGACCGTCTTTCCTTCCATTATCAATGAATTACCCGCCACCCCGGCCTTTCCTTTATTTCTGCTGCTGCAAAAACTTGCTGACCGTCCTCTGAAATATTTTCATGCTGCTGTCAACGTTTTTATTCTCCTGTAAGATCTTGGATACCTCTCCATCAGCCAGATTCATAACCTGCTGGTACTGCAGAAGCTTAGGCTCAATGATGCCGTCCTCTATAACATTATACAGCAGAGTACTGCTGATTACCTGTTCCCCCTCATCCATATCTTCCTGTATGATATTCGCCCCCTCTTTAGAGGATGCCACGCTTTTTAAAGCAGGAACTCCCTGGGAATAGAGGAACACATCCATCTGCATTTCTTCCGTATAAGTCAGCTGCTTTAAAAATTCCCAGGCCAGCTTATCATGCTTAGTCTTACTGTTGATCCCCATCAAAAGGGCATCCACCTTAGATATGTTTTCCCCTTCCCTTCCGGAAGGAAAGGTGATGCAGTCCCATTGAAACCTTGTGTATTTTTTGATCCGGTAGGGATAGGTCTTATAGGTCCGGTATTCTGCAAAGGTCAAAGGCATGAAGGCTACTCTTCCTTCATTAAAATCTTCCTGAGTAACACTCTGTCCCTGATTTAAGTCATTGAGCCGCTTGATATATTTAATGGCATCCAGCACCCGGCTGTCTGTAAAGGAAAGCTGGTCCTGGTTTTCGTCATACAGTTTTCCCCCGCTGGTGTAAAAGGCATCCCGCCAGCTATAATTATAAGTACCAAACTGATCCAGAAGTCCATCCTTATCCGTATCCTTTGTCACCTTCCTGCAGATTTCATTCATATCTTCCCAGGTCCAGTCCTCCTTAGGCATCGGGATCCTCTCCTTTGCCAACAGGGACTTGTTTACAAACATGAGAGTCGGGACCGTCTCATAGGGAAGGGCATACTGGCGCCCGTTGCGCCGGCCAGTATTTAAGGCCGTGGTAAAAAAATCCTCTTTCTGAAACCCGGCATCTTCTGACATCATTTCGTCTAAATCCTTCATTACTCCCAGGGAAGTAAACTTGTCAAAGTCCGAATCCAGAATCATGAACACATCCGGCATCTTCCCCTCCAAAAGCTTTCGGGCACACCATTCGGAGTAGTCCTCTTTTGCGATTCCGCTGTAGTAATGGATCTTCACATTCGGATGTGACTCTTCAAAACGCATGATTGCCTTGTCTATGATCTTAAAGCTGTTGGCACTGGCCACATCCCAGTTGCTTCCCGTGAACATACCGAATTCCAGAACCGTTTCCTTTTGCTGACCATGGTAAATCACCGCCGCTGCTACCAGGGCAGCTAAGGCGGTACTGATGCAAAGGCGTTTTCTCCAATTCCTCATTCCTGGTTCCCCTTTGTCTATATTTATATGGTTTTACTGTTTTATTGTATTTATTGTATTTATTGTATTTATCGTATTAATTGTCTTTATTATCTATATTGTATTTATTGTAATTATATTTTTTATCGTCTTTATCGTCTTTATTCTTATGGTCTTAATATTTATTATCTTAGTCTTTATCGTCTTTCTCTTATTATCTTTGTCCTTATTCTCTTTGCCTTTATTGTCTTTGTCCTTATTGGATAGCCTTTATTGTTTTTGTCCTTATTATCTTTTTACTTATTTTCTTTGTCTTTATTTACTTTTTCAATTTCCTACTGCTCTTCTGCTTTCTTCTTCATTAAGTCTCTACCCGCTTCCTTACGTTGGTCTGTACCGCCCATATGGCAAGCTGGGTCCTGTCCCTTAAATCCAGCTTGTTCAAGATGGTGCTCAAATAATTGCGGACCGTTCCTTCGGAAAGATTCAAGTTCTTTGCTATCTCCTTATTGCTGGCCCCCTTCTCCACCTGGGCAATGATCTTCCATTCGGTTCTGGTCAGTTCCTCCATGTCCTTTTCCCTGACGGATATGGTATCATCTGCCTGAGCCATCTGAGAAAAGAATCGCAGCACCTTTGCCGCAATGTCCGGATTGATCATGGCCCAGCCATTGTAAACCGTGGTTATTGCACCTACCAGCTCGTCCATGGAAACACCTTTTAGCATATAGCCGCTGGCTCCGTATTTTAAAGCGTTATACACGTATTCATCATCATCAAAGGTAGTCAGAATGATGATCTTGATCTGGGGATAGCTTTCCTTGATGATCTTTGTGCACTGCACTCCGTCCATCTTGGGCATCCGCACATCCATTAAGATCACATCCGGCACATTCTTTCTCACGCACCGGATCACCTCCTGGCCGTCTGCGGCCACATCAGTCACTGTCATGTCCTGCCTGCTGTTTAACACGATCTGCAGGCTCTGGCGGATCAACTCCTGATCATCTGCGATCAATACTTTAATCATAGGTCTCCCCCCTTCGTATTGGTATCCTGGCGTTGACGATAAACCCATTGCTTCCATCAAAAGTCACAGCCCCGTTTAACATTCTGATCCGTTCTTTCATGTGCTTTGTTCCGAAGCCGTTTTTCATTTCCTCACAGCCGATTCCGTTGTCCTTAATCTGGATCAGAATATCCTGATTCTCTCTTTTTATGGTGATCCATATCTCCCTGGCGTGTCCGTGGCGTATGGCATTGGTGATCCCTTCCTGAACAACCCTGTAAATGGCATTTTCCTCATCCTCATCAAATTTTAAGTTCTGGACCCTGCAGTCAAAATAAACCCTTGTTTCCGAAACCGCATTAATATCCGTGACCATCTTATTAATGGCATAATCCAGGCTGAAGCGTTCCAGGGCATCAGGCCTTAATTCGCTGACCGAACGGCGGATATCCTTTATCCCATCCCTGGTAACCTTGGAAATCAGTTCCAGCTGCTTCCTTGTCTGGTCCGGCGAAGTCCCTATGATGGCAAGGCAGGCATCAATCCCCGCTGCAATCCCTGTAAGGGTATGCCCCAGGGTGTCATGGATCTCTCTGGCCAGACGGTTCCTCTCCCTTGTCTCAGCCATTTTTTCTGCCATTAGGGAATATTTTTGAAGCTGCTCGTTAACCTCCTGAAGCTTTTCATTAAGACCATGGATCTCATCTAAATTTCCCTGCTGTTCGTTGATGATGTTGACACAATACACAACAAACAGAATAACATTTAAGGATATTAAAATATTGTACACACTTAAAAGGTACTGCTGGACCGAAGCGCTGTAATAGGATATATAATCCTGGATGGAATACAGGCGGTAGGAAATAGACAAAAGCTCATAATCAGCAAGTATAAAGCTTCCGATGGCAACAGCAGCCAGGATATACCTGGATTTTCCGTTCTTCACATACATGATGACGTTGGAAAATACCAGAAGAAGGATCCCGTTATAATTAAAGTTTAAAAGAATGATGATCCCAAAGCAAATGGCGAAATCCGCCACCAGGCTGGTAAGGACAACCTTGCTGTTATTGGGAAACAATCGGTCCCGGATCACCATACTTAAGGTCAGCAGTCCCAATAAAAGGGCGCAGAGCCAGATCTTTGCAAAGGGATACCAGACAACGGCCTGGATCTCATTTAAGAATTCTCTTGCTGCATAGGCTCTGCGGATTTTTTCAATTGTCCAGTAAATAAAAATGCTGAGCCCCATGACTGATATCATGTTCAATGCCAGGATTCCTACCTGAAGAAGGCGGATCCCTCCGTTATATTTTTTCGTCTCCATGTCCCCTACCTACTGCCAGCCGTCAATTTCGTAATGATTGAGATTATCCCTTGTGATCAGAGTACTGGGCAGGCTGATGTATTTTTCCACTGTTTCCCCTGCCAGATACCGGTATGCCGTTTCAGCCGCAACCCTGCCGATGGACTTGGGACTTTGAGCGCTGGTCCCCGTCACATAGCCCATATCCAGAATGGCCTTGAAATCCGGGGAACCGTCGATCCCATAGATCAGTACCCCCTCCTCCTTTCTGGCCTGCTGCAAGGCTGCCAGAGCACCAAGTGCCGTAGGATCATTGCCCCCCAGGATCACGTCAAAATCAATGTTTGCCCTAAGAATTTCTTCCATTACCTTGGAGGATACCTCAATTTCCCCGCCAGCCGCATGGCGGTACACCACCCGGTAGCTGTCATTGCCTGCGATGGCATCGGTAAAGCCCTGGGCACGGTAGGTGATGGACATTTGTATGGGATTGTCCAGAATTATGATATTTGCAGATTTCTTCCGCTTCATCATATCCAGGGCACAAAGCTGCCCTGCCTGGTAATTATCCGTCTCTATGATGGATACGACCGAATCCCTGTCCTTTACTACGGTATCCACATTGATGACTGCAACCCCTGCCTCTTTGCATGCGTCAAGGGCCGGAGAAACCGCCTCCCAATCCACAGGGTTTAAAAACAGCATGCAGATTCCCTCATCGATCAGCTCCAGAATCTGTTCATTCTGTTTCTCCTGGTCCTGAAGAGGGTCTCTGGTGAGAAGAATATCCCCGTTAGCCTCTACCACCTCTTCGATCCCCTGATTCAGCACATCAAAATAGGGGTTATTCCTGGTCATATAGGTAGCCCCGAAAAGAAGGGTTTCATGCTGCTTTGGTCCCCCCTCCTTCCCCTGGCAGCCGGTCAGCAGAGCCAATATCCCTATGACCAGAAAGAATGATCCTGTTCTCACCTTCATGATTTTCACTCTCCAACTTTTCTTCGTTCTCTAACAAGCTCTTCTTTGCTCTCTTGCGCTCATTATATCATGAACCTCCGGTTCCTGACCGGCATTTGCCGTTCGCGCAGATGAGCAAGCTCTTCTCCGCTCTCTTGCGCTCATTATATCATGAACCTCCGGTTCCTGATCGGCATTTGCCGTTCGCGCAGATGAGCAAGCTCTTCTCCGCTCTCTTGCGCTCATTATATCACAAAAAGCGTCTCTCTGTTCAGGAAACGCTTTTTTGCAAGGATGTAATTTTAATCCTTTTTTTTGTTTCTCAGATAATCAATAAACACTGCCAGAAGAATGACGATGCCCTTTACCACATACTGCCAGAAGGAATTGACATTCATTAAGTTTAAACCGTTGTTTAGGACACCGATGATCAGGCCCCCGATAATGGTTCCGCCGATTTTACCGGAACCGCCTGCCATGGATGTGCCTCCGACCACCACCGCTGCAATGGCATCCATTTCTGCGCCGTCTCCTGCCGTAGGCTGCCCGGAGTACATACGGGAAGCCAATACCACACCGGCAAGGCCGGCCATGATGCCGGAATAGGTATGTACCAGCAGTTTTACTCTGGCCGTACTGATGCCGGAGAATTTCGCCGCCTGGGAATTGCCGCCCACCGCGTAAATGTGCCGGCCCAGCTTTGTTTTATTCATAATGATTGCCGTTATGAGAAGAACAAATACCAGAAGTATGACAGGCGTGGGAATTCCTCCGATGTAGCCTGCGCCAAGAAACTGCCATGCCTTGGTAACCACCCGCACCGGTGAGCCGCCGGTATATACATAGGCCAGGCCTTTGGCAACATTCATGGTGGCAAGAGTCACAATGAAAGGTGGAATGGTTGTCTTGGAAATGACCACGCCGTTCATCATTCCCACTGCCATGCCGATGAGTACGCCGATGATGATGGCTGCAAATATGGGAAGGTTATAGCGGGCCACACAGCCTGCTGCCACACAGCCGGACAAAGCAATGATCGACCCTACGGAAAGATCTATGCCCCCCAAAATGATGACCATGGTCATGCCGCAGGCAAGAAACAGGTTTGATGAAATCTGCCTCAGGACGTTGAATATATTCTTATGGGTCAGAAAGGCACCGCTGGTTTTTGGAAATACGGATAAGAAAATGCATAAGATCAGCAATGCCCCGATAATACCGATATTGTCTTTCAAATATTGTTTCATATTTTTTTGAAGTCTTGTTGTCATTTGATTTTCCCCTCTTTCCTACTTTGCAGCCAGCTTCATAATCTGCTCCTGGGTGATGCATTCCTCATGGCTGAAACAGCCTGTGACCCTGCCGTCACACATAACATAAACACGATCGCTCATGTTTAAGATTTCCGGCAGCTCGGAGGAAATCATGATGATAGACATCCCATCCTTTACCAGTTCATTCATGATGCCGTAGATCTCTGATTTTGCCCCTACATCCACGCCTCTGGTGGGTTCGTCAAGGATCAGAATCTTGGGAGAAGTGGCAAGCCATCTGCCGATCATGACCTTTTGCTGGTTACCGCCGGATAAGTTTCCGATTAACTGCTCCTGGGAAGGCGTCCTGGTATCCATCATTTCAATATATTCCTGAGCGATCTTCTCTTCCTTGCTGGCATCCACCCAGATTCCTTTTATAAAAGATTTAAGCACTTCAATGGTAGAGTTAAAACGGACCGACTGTACCTTATAAAGCCCCTCCTGCTTTCTGTCCTCCGGCACCAGGGCGATTCCGTATTTCATGGCATCCACAGGGGATTTGATCTTCACTTCCCTGCCTTCCACAAAAATCTCTCCCGTAGATCCGGGAATAAGGCCGAAGATGCATTTCATGGCTTCACTGCGCCCTGCTCCCACAAGTCCTGCAAATCCAATGATTTCACCTTTACGCAGCTCAAAACTGGCTCCCTTTACCATCTTTCCGTCTGCAATATTTTCACATTTTAATACCACTTCTCCTGGTTTTAGATAATCACGGGTATAATACTTGGTCAGTTCCCGGCCCACCATCATGGCAATCAGCTTATCTCTGGTGGTATTCTTAACCACTTCTGTTCCTACAAATGTACCATCCCGCAATACGGTCACTCTGTCGCAGATCTGCTCCAGTTCGTCCATTTTGTGGGAAATATAAATGATTCCTACGCCTTTCTTTGTCAGTGCCCGCATGGTTTCAAACAGAAATTCCACTTCTTTGTCAGAAATTGAGGATGTAGGCTCATCCATGACCAGAATCCTGGAATTGTAAGAGATGGCCTTGACGATCTCCACCATCTGCTGCTGGGCGATGGTTAAATCTTTCACCAATGCCTCTGCATCAATGTTCATATGATAGGCATCCAGTAATTTTTTGGCTTCCTTTTCCATGGCATCGTGATTGATCCAGCCGCCCCTTCCAGGTTCCCTTCCCAGAAAGATATTCTCCGCTACCGTCATATGAGGAACCAGTACCAGCTCCTGATGGATGATGGAGATGCCATTTGCATGGGAAGCATTAACCCCGTCAATGATCACCTTCTGGCCATCAATGAAAACTTCCCCCTCTTCCGCTATGTAAATGCCGCCTAAAACCTTTATTAACGTTGACTTGCCGGCTCCGTTCTCCCCAAGAAGCGCATGGACCTCACCGGTACGGAGTTCTAAATCCACTCCCTGGAGTGCTTTTACTCCCGGAAAGGATTTATGGATATTTTTCATCTGAAGCAGTGTCTTTTCGCTCATAAACTCACCTGCCTGTTCTCACTTTTGCTTTGCCTTCTGGGATTTTACCGTTAAAAGCACGGAGGGCGTCCCAAAGGCAATGATTCTCCTGTTTTGAGACGCCCTCCCAATACACGTTCTAAATTTCTATTACTGCCATCCGTCTGTTCCGTAGTCCTTTACATTCTCAGATGTGATCAGGAAGGTTTCTACCGGATAACGGTTATCGACTGTTTCACCATTTAAATAGGAATACATAATATTTACTGCTGACTGTGCAATCTTAACCGGTGACTGTGCGCCGCTTCCTTCAATGAGGGATTCTCCGGAAGCCATTTCTGCCTTGATATCAGGAGAACCGTCTACGCCGTAGATCTTGCATTCCTTGATGCCTGCTGCATTGGCAGCTGCCAGGGCTCCAAGTGCAGTAGGATCGTTGCCGCCGAAAATGGCAACTACATCCCCGTGTGCCTGAAGAAGGTCTTCTGCAATGCCCATGGCAACTTCTAAATTGCCCTTTGCATCCTGCTGAGCTACGATATTGAAGTTATGTCCCTTGATGGCGTCCAGGAAGCCGTTGGTTCTGTCGGTTACGGAATTCATCGTGGGGGAATCCAGTACAATGATATCTCCGCCGTCCGGACACTTTTTAACCAGGTCCTCCCCGCACACAAATCCTGCGTTATAATTATCGGAGCCTGTATAGGAAACAAGATAGGACATGTCGGCCACTTCCGTATCAAAACCTACGATGGGAACTTTTGCCTCCTTTAACTGATCCAGAGCCGGAAGTATGCCCTCTGCCTCAGCCGGGTTCATGAACATGGCATCAATATTCTGGGAAATCAAATCTTCCACCTGGGTAATCTGCAGGGTCACATCATTTGCCGGATCCACAGAAATAAGCTCATCCCCCTGGGCCTCAACCATTTCCCGCATGGTCTTTTCAATGGTGACAAAGAATGGGTTTGTTCCATCCATGCAGGTATATCCGAATTTGTAATGTTTGCTTGGATCTTTCTTCTTTACATTGGCATCTGCCATATTGGCGCCAGAGTCCGTTTTGACCTCTGCCTTTGTTTCTGCAGCAGCGGTGGCTGCTGTTGTTTCTGCTGCCGTTGTGGCGGCTGCCGTTGTTTCAGGCGCTTTTGTCTCTGGCTCCCCATTGCTGCACCCCGCCAGGGAAACTCCTGCAAGAGCTGCACAAATCAGCATTGCAGCTAATTTTTTTGTGCTTTTTTTCATGTTGCTTCCTCCTTGTACACATTCTATTTGTTGTATTTGCTACATTTTTATCATATCATGAGTTGGTTTTTAAAACATGTGCACAATGTAATGAGTTTTATGTGACAATTGTAACAACTTTATCCCTTGCAAAGCTGGAGGGCTTTCTTGAAAAAGGATTGGTACCAACAATCTCAAAGAGCCGCCGGATATTCATTGCAAAGAAGCCGGTAGGGAGGTTCATCCTCTTCGATCTCCGGAAAACGGCCGGCAGGAAGGTAAAACCGGTTATCCCCATTGTCATCGTTGCACATGGACACCTCTCCCAAAAGAACAGGACCCGTTCCCGGCTCCAGTTCAAAATCGTGGTACAGAAAAGGATATATGGTAATGCTTTCCCCAGGACACAGTCTGATCTGGGTTCCTGCAGGTACCTTATATTCCCGCCCGTCACTGTGAATGGTTACATCCGTATCCGCAAAATCCCCATCCGGAGCGGACTGGTATACGCGGATCAGCACATTTCCTCCGCCCCGGTTGATAATATCCTCCATTTTATTCCAGTGGAAATGCATGGCAGCAGACTGGCCATCCTTAATATAAAGCAGTTTTTCCGCATAAGTCTTTGAATACTTTTCCAGGTTTACATTCCCGTTTCGCAGCGTAATCAGGGAAAAGCCTATTTTATCAAAGTCTCCCATCCCAAAATCCGTAATATCCCAGCCCAGCATATTGTCCCGGATCTCGTCATATTCATGCCCTTTTTCTTTCCACTCCTCCGGCGTAAAAGCGCAGAAAGGGGGAAGGGCAAAGCTGCATGCCTTCGCCATTTCTTCCATATCCTTTAATGCCCTGTTAATTTCTGAACGTTTCATTCAGCACCTCCTGACCATTCCTTAATCCAGATTGGAAAATACCTTTATAGTATGAAGCACATCCTTTTTCATGGCCTCTATCCCCCATAAGGTTACGTCATGATAAAATACGTATCCTGACCCTTCCATGGCTTTTTCCTTTACATGCATGCCGCCTGCTTTAGCTAAATATGTATAGTAATTGATCTTTCGGACGCCGTTTTCAATACACTTACGGAAATCCTGGTCACTGACGCCGGAGCCTCCGTGCATGACAATGGGAAGTCCTGTCCTGCTTCGTATCTGGCTGATCCGGTCAAAATCAAGTTTTGGTTCTGTTAAGTAAAGCCCATGAACCGTGCCAAAGGAACATGCCAGGGCATCGATTCCCGTTGCTTCTGCAAATTGCTCTGCCTGCTCAGGATCCGTGTAGCAGCCTTCCGTTGCCTCTCCCTCTTCTCCTTCCCCAATGCTTGAAAACTCCTGTCTTCCCATGGCACCGATCTCCGCTTCCACAGAGGCCCCATAGACTCCTGCCATTTCAACAGCGATTCGGGTATTGGCCGCATTTTCCTCAAAGGACAGGGCAGAGCCATCATACATGACCGAGGTAAATCCCATATCCAGGGCCTTTTTAAGCATGTTTAAATCGTCACCGTGGTCCAGATGCACTGCAACCGGAACGGAAGCCTTTTCTGCCATCATGACCATAACAGGACCTATGACCGACATGGGAATGATCGATTCATGAACAGGGGCAAATTGCAGGATTACCGGCTGATTTAATTCTTCGCCGGCCTGAAGCACTGCCTGGATTCCCTCCAGGGAAGTGATGTTAAATGCACCGATTGCTATGTTTTTTGCATCCGCCAGTTCTAATATGGCTCTCATCGTGATCAGCATATCTTTTTCCTCCTGATTTATATATTTTTTATTAAGGATGGATGATCTTCTGTTGTTCCCATCCCTTTTGTATCTTTTCCCTAAGAGTCTCAAAGGGCAGAAGCCCGCTGATGGCATCGTACTCCGTCACACAGGAAGCCCCTGTTGCAGCCGCAAGCTCCAGGCATTCCTCCGGCCTTGCTCCATCAAGCATGGCCTTTATAAATGCTGCAATGCTGGTATCCCCTGCTCCGGTAGCCGACAGGATCCTGTCAGGTACGAAGCTGTTCTGAAAACAGGCAATCCCGCCCCAGCCCTCCATAAAATGTTCCGGTCTTGTCTTTAAATACATACCGGCGGCCCCGCATTTCAGCAATACAGCCTTGGCTCCCAGGTTTAAGGCCCGATCTGCAAGAACCTCCACATCCTCACTTAAGGACAGGATGGAGGTGATGTCATCCCCTCCTGCTTTTTCCTGCCATTTGTCATACAGATTCCGGTCCAGCATGTATCCTAGTTCTTCAATGCTGGGAACAAAGAAATCCACATAAGGAAGCACGGATGCCAGAATCTTTTCCCAGTCACAGCCGGCCGCCTCTGAATCAGGATCCACCGCCGTTAAATCCAAGGATGTCGTAAGAGACAGCTCCTTGACCCGGCGGAAAAGATCCGCCAGTTCTTCCCCGTCATTCTGGTAAAATCTCCGCATCAGCGTAGGATATCCAAAATGAAAGTGGGACGCCCCGGATATCCGGTCAAAATCCACGTCATTGCAGCAAAACGTATCATTGCACCCGGGATCATGGAGAAAAAACCGGTCAAACCCTTTTGGAGCAATGACCACTGTATAGGAGGTGGATTCCCCCTCCACTTCCGGAATGCTGCTCTCACAGCCGCTTTGCCTGATCTTCTCCTTTAATATCAGGCCGAAATCATCATGTCCCACCTTTGCCATTAAAAGCACGCTGCCTCCCAGGGCATGGAGCCCCAGCCCTGTATTGGAAACTGCTCCGCCTGTGGATACCTGTGCCTTACCTACCCGCAGAAGTTTTCCAGGGCGCAGCAGCGAAGAAAGCTTCTGACTGCCGCTGTTTTTAAAAACCGGCGTAATGTCCAGGGAAATATGTCCGGCCACCACAACGTTACTCTTTCCTTCCTGATCCTTCATGATTTACCCCCTCTCTCTGTACTCATCATAACAATTCCAGGAGAAAAGTCAATATTTTTTATGCATTTATTACTATTGTAATGTGCAATATGACATTTGTCATGTGTAAATTGCACAATTCCAAGAACTGATAGCTCCAATCTCTGAAAATAGTATTATAACGATAAGTGTTTAAAAATTTATCAAAAATAATTTCATTTTCGATAAAAATGATTTTAAATTCTATCTTTATCACTCTATTTCTTTAGATTGACAAACAATAATCCAGTATTATATAATGAATAATGTCGATATTTGTCTAAAAATGGAAGACGAGTTTTATTAAAGTGATTATAGATAAGAAATTGATGAAAAACTAGGAGGTTATCCGTATGAAAAATTTCAGAGATTACAGTATTACCAGAAAGCTGCTTACAGCCTTTCTCAGCATGGTATTAATTATGCTTGTAATCGGCATCATGGGCATCTTTGGTATGGCCCGTATCAACAAAATGGATACTTTTTTGTACAAAAACCAAACAGCTCCCATGAAAGATCTGACCGTTGCCATGAAGAATCTGTATCAGCTTCGTGCAGATTCCAACGCCATGATCATTCATGCAGGCGATACCGCAGCGCTGGAAAAATTAGAGCAAAGTTATTTAGAAACTAAGAACAACTTCCTTAACGTTTCCGCCACGTACCGGACCAGCATTGAGGATGCGGAAGCTCTTGCGCTGATGGATGAGGCGATCCAGCTCTATACCGATTCCTTTGATCCATCCATACAAAGATGTTTAAATGCAGCCAAGCAGGGATCAAAGAACACGGCATTGACTGCCTTTGATCAGGACGCAGACAAGATACAGAAGATATTTGACAATTTTGACAGAATGGCGGAGTTCCGCCT
Source organism: [Clostridium] saccharolyticum WM1 (assembly GCF_000144625.1). NCBI lineage: Bacteria > Bacillati > Bacillota > Clostridia > Lachnospirales > Lachnospiraceae > Lacrimispora > Lacrimispora saccharolytica. Next base: position 3,286,830 of record NC_014376.1, read on the forward strand.
GGACGAAGCTTACCAGACCAGCAAAACCAATGATTCCACCGCCATCGTACTGACCCTGATCCTTTGTGTCATCATTGCAGCAGGTATCGCCCTGGCCATGTTCCTGGGTATTCGGATCTCCCGCATGATCAGCCTGCCCATCGAAAAGGTGGTAAAGGCTGCTGATAAAATCGCCCTTGGTTATTTGGAAGTTGATTTACAGGATGTAGATTCCAAAGATGAAACCGGACAGCTGGCTTCTGCCTTTGTCTCCATGCTGGAAGGCATCCGGGCTCAGGTGCTCATTGCCGAAAAAATCAGCAACGGAGATTTTACACAGGAAGTTCCTCTCCGTTCCGAGGAAGATATTCTTGGTCTTGCTCTCCGCAAGATCGAAAAGGACCTTAACCGGACCCTGCTTCTCATAAGCACGGCAGCCGATCAGGTCAATTCTGGTGCAGAGCAGGTGTCTTCTGCAGCCCAGGCTTTGGCTTCCGGATCTACGGAACAGGCCGCAACCGTTGAAGAGCTTAATGCCGCCATTACCACAGTTGCCAAACAGGCCAGCCAGAATGCAGACAATGTCCGTTTGGCATCTACCTACGTGGAACAAAACGGAGTCGGCGTTATTGAAAGCAATACCCACATGCAAAACTTAAATACCTCCATGAATAAGATCAGCACCGCTTCCGAAGAAATCTCCAATATCACCAAAGTGATTGAAGATATCGCCTTCCAGACAAATATTCTGGCATTGAATGCCGCTATTGAAGCTGCACGTGCAGGAAGTGCTGGTAAGGGCTTTGCAGTGGTTGCGGATGAAGTGCGGAATCTTGCCACAAAATCAGCAGAAGCAGCAAAAGAAACCGCAAATCTCATCGTACATTCCGTGGAAGCAGTTACCGAAGGCAAGCAGATGGCAGCTAACGCCGCAAAGATCCTTCAGGAAGTAGGGGAAAAATCAAAGGTTGTGGAGCAGGCCATTCAGGAGATCGAAGCCGCATCAGCCCAGCAGGTAATGGCTATTGAGCAGATCAACCAGGGCCTGTCACAGGTATCTGCCGTAATCCAGACAAATGCTGCTACCGCAGAAGAAAGCTCTGCTTCCAGTGAAGAGCTGACCGCTCAGTCCCAGACCTTGCAGCAGGAGGTTGGAAAATTCAAATTAAACGGAGAACAAATGGATTTTCATCAGGAATATGCTCCTTCCTTCAAGAGTCCGGAACCGGAATTTTATTCAGAAGCATCAGACGCCTTTGATTATTCCGGGAAATATTAAATCTGGGAAACTTACATCAATTTACATAAGAAGTGCAGGGCATTGGCGGAACAGCCGCCAATGCCCTGCACTTCTTTATTTTATATCTCATCTTCAAAAGCCATATCAAACCATTCCAGGCATCGTTGGTGCCAATCTGTCCATGCTATATCAAGCTCCTTCTTAAGACTCTCATAGGAACCGGATTCCTCCCATTCTTCTCCATTCCAGAAGCCTTCCGATTCCAGCCACCTTTCCTTCAGGGAATCCATGGAGACCGTTAATTCCATCACCCGGTCCCTAGCAGGCACGAGACGTTTAAGAATCAGCCCAAGCTTCCAATCCAGATACGCTTCTTCTTCCGGTATCTCTCTTAAGCGGTGCCGTTCTGCCTTAGGGACTCCCCGCATTCCTGCAATCAGGGCCTGTTCCTCTGCCCTGATCTGTGCCGCGATCCCCTCCCCCTTTTCTGCCTTTCTGCATCGTTCCAGATAATGTTCATAGCCAAAGGGGTAGTAAAAAGCGGATTGATTTTCAAATATAAGAACCGATTCAGCTACCCGGCTTAAAAAGTATCGGTCATGAGATACAAATAAAATAGTTCCAGTATAAGCCCGAAAAGCAGATTCCAGAGTTTCCTTAGCCCTGATATCCATATGGTTGGTGGGTTCATCCAAAATCAGAAAATTAGGCCTGCTCTGCAAAAGCTCTGCCAGGACAAGCCTTGCCTTTTCCCCGCCGGACAGAAAGCTCACCCGCTTTTCTGCTTCTTTTCCGCCAAACAGGTATGCTCCCAAAATACTGCGGACCTCCTTTTCCGTCAGTGATGGAAAGAGGTCATGGAAATGCTTTGCGACGGACTTATCTGAATCAAATTCCGAGGAATGCTGGTCAAAATAGCCAATGGTAATCTGGTTCCCCAGAGAATGTTCCCCGGAAATTGGAGGGATAAGGCCTGCCGCAGTTTTTAGAAATGTGGTTTTTCCGGCACCGTTAGGACCAAGGATCCCTATTTTCTGCCCACGGCTGATCCTTAAGGTCAGCTCCATAAGGGGGCGGCCATAGCCGATCTTCAAATGTTCTGCTTCAAAAACCTGCTTGCTTCCTAAAAAAGCAGGTTCCAAAGGACCTGTGAACATGTGGATATCATCCTCGGCCGGCTTTTCTGCCTGTCCCATCCGTTCCATTGCCTTTTTCTTTGCTCTGGCAAAAGAGGCCTTATTGGGTTTATTCTTAAACCGCTCTACAAGACCGTTTAAACGTTTCAGCTCCTCCTGATGACGCTCATAGGCTTTTGTCTGTATGCGGAGAGCCTTCCTTTTCTCTTCCCGGTAATGGGTATAATTTCCTGGATACCGGGTAAGCTTCTTTCCGGAAAGCTCATATACTACAGAAGCCGTCTGATCCAGAAAAAAACGGTCATGGGATACCATCACCACTGCCTTTTCATACTGCTTCATATACTGCTCCAGCCACTCCGCCGCCTGAATATCCAGATGGTTGGTAGGCTCATCCATAAGAAGGATATCAGGCTTCTGCAGCAAATGGCGGATAAGGGCAATCTTCGTCTGTTCCCCACCGGAAAACTGGGAAAGACGTTTCTTTTTGTCTTCCTTCGTAAATCCAAACCCAGTAAACAGGATATCATATTCCCGTTCATATTCAAACCGCTCCATAGCAAAGGATTCTCTAAAAGGACAGGAGGACAGCAGCTCTTCCTCCACTGTCCTTCCTTTATCCTCAAATGCCTGCTGCTTCAAGTATCCTATGGTCAGTTTTCTGGAACTGATGATGCCAGGGCCATCCCGTTTGTCATCCCGGTCTAAATCCAGTTCTCCTGCGATCAGCCTTAAAAGTGTGGTTTTTCCGGCCCCGTTATTTCCCACCACCGCTATTTTTTCCCTGCCATGTACTTCAAAATCAATATGCGACAGGATCAGGCTGCCTCCGGCAGTAACTGTCCCATCCGTTATGTGATACAACATTTCCAAATTGTCCTGTTCTTATCATTTATTCTGCTCTGCCTGTTGAATCTTACGAAATTACAAGGAGTCATGGACCTTTGCATGGGCCTTTCTGTCCCGTATGGACTGGATCACCGGCACAAGGAACGTGGCTATAAGACCACCGGCAAAGCCATTGTTATAAAGATTCATTCCGCCGTATACGATACCAACATTAAGAGCTGCTGCAGAATGAAGAAATCCGGCTATAAGCCCGGCAGCAACCCCGAACTCACCGGCAATGGGCGCAAGGGTGGTAGACAGTAAAAGAGCCAGAATGGCACTGGGATCCGTAATGCTCCAGTTCTGGATCACCCCGCCAAGAATAACGCCCACCATAATAGGGACGATATTCCGAAGATGTTTTCCAGTGGCACTGAAACCCACTATGGTAAATATCCCTCCAATGGTTGGTCCGTTTAAATCCCCTCCTATTATAACAAGAATCAGGGTTGATACAATACCGTTGATTCCCATATTTAGAAGTGTAGGCCCAAATCCGTCACTTTTCACATAATCCGTCCCGCTTAAGCCGTATGTTTTCAGTATGTCCATATAACGCTTTCCTACATTATCTGACAGAAAAAATGCAAAAATGATCATTCCAAGAAATAAAAACAAAAGCAGCCCAGCAAAAAGCACATTGTTTCCTTCCGACCAGATCAGTCTTGCTTCAATGTTAATTCCAAAGGATTTCATCAAAGATACGATGACAATGGCAATGATGCCGGCGGAAAAACCCACATTATAAAGAGAATATCCCTTATGGGCATAGTGGGTATGCGTGGACAGGGGCGGGAGTACAAATCCAATTCCCAATCCAACAATGATGCTCAGAATCAGCCTGGATGCCAGGTGCAGATTACCGATCTGCATGATCTGAGTAATAATCGGGGACAAAGAAGTCCCGTAAAAGCCAACATAAATATAACGTGTTATGGAAGTCTTGTGATAATAAGAATACAGGCAAATTCCCATCATGATCGCCCATATATTCATGATATTTTTTCCGAAAAGGGAAAAACCAAACATGAGAAAGCATGAGGTTATAGTATGGCCGCTCATCTCCATACCAAGAAAATAAACAATAGCAATACTTAATAAGGTTAATACACCCGCGTTAACAAACGCAGCTCCCACTCCGCCAATAGCAAAATAATCCGTGATCAGGAAATCTGGCTCCCTGACAATTGTAATGATCCCCCTCCAAATTCCATCAAACGGCTGCAGAAAGAAGCCTGCAACAATAAAATAAATCGGCACCAGGGCAAGAATCTGGAATTTCGTCCGCCTGGACAGCGGTCCGTAATTTCTTACTTTAACTGAAGGTTGTCCTGTCATGTGTCGTCCTTTCTCCTATATAAAATTTTTTTATATACTGAAGTATTTTATCATTTTTAAAAAAGAGGTTCAACACTTTTTTTGCGGTTGAGCCTCTTTTTTTACAAGAAATTATTTCCTGTTTTCCTTTATTATTTTTGTAAGCTGTATCACTACGGTAGGGATGACTGCAAGACCATACACCATGCCGATCTGGCTGCCGGAAAGAGGAGTTACGGAAAACAGTCTTTCCAGTACGGGCACAAACATAACAAGGCTTAAGAGGGAAACACCGGCAAGAAATGCTCCCAGGCTGTACCAGTTTGTTTTAAAGCCAATCCGGAAAATAGAATGACGGCTTCTGCAGTTGAATCCATGGAACAACCGGGAAAGGGTCAGGGTACAGAATGCCATGGTGCTTGCTGTGGCTGCGCTGCCCTGTCTTAATCCAATATGGAAAGCCGCCATGCTACATACGGCAATGAGACCGCCCTGCACCAGTATTTTCATCAAAAATTCTTTGGACAGGATTCCCTCTTTGGGATCTCTCGGCTTCCTGTTAAGCAGGCCATGCTCCGCAGGCTCCATACCAATGGCGATTGCCGGAAGCGAGTCTGTAAGCAGGTTAATGAACAACAGGTGGACCGGAGCAAAAGGAACGGGAAGGGCCATAATGGATGTATAAAGAACGGAAAGGATTCCGGCCATATTGCCGGAAAGTAAAAACTGAATGGCATTCTTTATGTTCCGGTACACGTTACGGCCATTGGCAACAGCTTTTATTATGGTAGCGAAATTATCATCTGCCAGGATCATGGAGGCGGCATCCTTGGAAACCTCTGTTCCGGTGATTCCCATGGCAACTCCGATGTCCGCCTTTTTTAAGGCAGGGGCATCATTGACTCCGTCTCCTGTCATGGAAACAACATTTCCCCTCCGCTGCCAGGCATCCACAATACGGATCTTATTTTCCGGCGACACTCTGGCATATACAGAGGTCTTAGCTATATTCAGATCCAGCTCATCATCCGTCATTGCATCTAATTCAGCACCGGTCACAGCCAGATCTCCTGATTCAAAAATCCCGATCTGCTTTGCTATGGCGGTTGCTGTGATCTTATGGTCTCCTGTGATCATAACCGGCCGGATTCCAGCACGTTTGGCATCGGCTACCGCTTCCTTAGACTCTTCTCTCGGCGGATCCACCATGGAAATAAGTCCAATGAAAATAAAGCCGTTTTCAGAGCTTAAAGAAAGCACATGGTCTTCTTCCACTTCCTTATAGGCAAAGGCAAGCACCCGAAGCCCATTCTCTGAAAATCGCATATTCTGCTCTAGGATCTCCTCCCTGTCCTTTTCTGTCAGTTCCCTGACACCCTCAGAGGTACGGATATGGGTGGTCCGGTACAGCAGTACATCCACCGCTCCCTTTGTCAGTATGGTGGGTACCCCATGGAGCTGGTATTTGGTGCTCATCAGCTTCCGGTCGGAATCAAAGGGAAGCTCTTCCAGGCGGTGCATCATTTCCCTGATAAGATCATGACTTAAGCTGATCTTTCCAGCCATTTCAAGAAGTGCGTACTCTGTAGGATCTCCGATCCCCTTCCCCTCCACAATGGATGAATCATTGGTCAGCACCGCATCGTAAAGAAGATACCGGTGAAGCTGGCTGCGAAGGTCTAACTCATCTGGCTGACAGACCTTGCCGTCCACATAGATTTCCTGTACCGTCATCTTATTCTGGGTGAGGGTTCCCGTCTTATCGGAACAGATGACGGATACGCAGCCAAGGCTTTCCACTGCCTTTAACTCCTTGATAATAGCATTTTCTCTGGCCATACGCTGGGTCCCCATTGCCTGTACAATGGTTACGATGGAGCTTAAGGCTTCCGGAATGGCAGCAACCGCAAGGGCCACAGCAAACATGAGGGAATCCAGAAGGGGCATTTTACGATAAATGCTTAACAGAAATACCAGGGCACAGATCACCATGATGACCATGGCAAGACGGCTGGAAAACTGATCCAGACTGACCTGCAAAGGTGTTTTCTTTTCCTTCGTGGCGTTCATCAGGCTGGCAATCTTTCCGATCTCCGTATCCATTCCGGTTCCTGTGACAGCCACGACTGCTCTTCCGTAAGTAACCAGGCTTCCGGAATAAACCATATTGGTCCGGTCTGCCAGAGGGGCTTCTGAGTCAAGAGTCCCCTCCTCTTTGTCCACATTGGTGGATTCTCCGGTCAGGGAGCTTTCATTGACCTGCAGGGAATAATTATTCAGAATCCTTCCGTCAGCCACTACCATATCTCCGGCTTCCAGAAGCAGGATGTCTCCCGGAACTACGCCTCTAGAAGGAATTTCAAGCTTTTGCCCGCTCCGGATCACCTTAGCTGTAGGCGATGATAAGGATTTTAAGCTTGCCAGGGACTTTTGGGCCTTTTCGTGCTGCACCGTTCCCAAAATTGCGTTTAGCACAATCACTGCCACAATCACGATTGTACTTTCCACATTTCCTGAAACCATGGAAATGACAGCCGCTGCAATCAGAATGACCACCAGCAGGTCACGGAACTGCTCGACAAATACCTGAAGGGTACTTTTTTTCTTTCCTTCCTCCAGAATATTTTCTCCCTTGCTGGCAAGAAGTCCGGCAGCTTCCTCGTCACTTAACCCTTCTTTCGATGTCTGAAGCTCTTCTAATACTTCCTTTTCTGTTTTCTGATACCAGTCTTTCAAACTCTCCTCCATTCTGCCATCCGGTTGGGACAGCCTGCATCAGCATGTACTGTTTTGATCTCTCTGATTTATTATTGCCCCAAAAAGGAAAAGAAAAAGACTTTTAATGCATTTATTCTGAAAAAAATCAAATGTTCAGATTAAATACATTAAAAGTCTGGTAACCATTGTCTGGCATGCACCACCAGGCTGCCCTATGACAGTCAGGATGTTGATGATGCATTGAAACTACTCCCTCTTAATGAAGCATATTCAATTATAAATCAGATACTTATTTCTTTGATCCACCCAATTATACGTTCAAATGGTATATTTGTCAACAATGTTTTTTATCTTTACGGCGGTCAATCTGCTGTCTGCCTTGCGGCATAGCATATTTATTCTGTATCTTTTGCTTCTTTCTTATCTTCCGGCTTTGCGGACAGATCTCCCGGCTTCATGCTTAAGTTGATCCTGCCCATTTTATCCACTTCTATTACCTTGACGGTAACTTCATCGCCGATGTTGATCACATCTTCCACCTTTGCCACTCTCTTTTCAGACAGCTTGGAAATGTGGATCATACCATCCTTGTTTGGCGCCAGTTCAACAAAAGCACCGAAGTTCATGATCCTCACAACCTTTCCTGTAAAGATCTGACCCGCTTCGATCTCTGTTACAATGCTCTTTATGATCTGGATGGCACGGTCGATCATGGTCTGATCCGTTCCGCATACCGATACATTTCCGTCATCGGAAATGTCAATTTTCACACCGGTCTCCTCAATGATCTTATTGATCACCTTCCCCTGCTTCCCTACCACATCACCGATCTTCTGAGGATCAATGGATATCTGGTCAATCTTCGGAGCATACTTTCCTACTTCCTTACGAGGCTCAGCAATGGCCTTTGCCATGACCTCATCAAGGATATAGAGCCTTGCTTTTCTGGTCGTACGGATGGCTTCCTCGATAATAGGTCTTGTAAGTCCATGGATCTTTATGTCCATCTGGATGGCAGTGATCCCTTTATGGGTACCGCCTACTTTAAAGTCCATATCTCCGAAGAAATCTTCCAGTCCCTGAATATCGGTGAGTACTATATAATCGTCATCCGTATCTCCGGTAACCAGACCGCAGGAAATACCCGCAACAGCTGCTTTAATGGGAACACCGGCGGCCATTAAAGACATGGATGAAGAGCAGATGCTTGCCTGAGAGGTAGATCCATTGGATTCCATGGTCTCAGAAACAGTACGGATGGCATATGGGAATTCTTCCTCAGAGGGAAGAACAGGGATCAATGCCCTTTCTGCCAGCGCACCATGACCGATTTCCCGGCGTCCCGGTCCTCTGGAAGGCTTTGTTTCACCGACAGAGAAGGAGGGGAAATTGTAGTGGTGCATATATCTCTTAGATGTTTCCATATCATCAATGCCGTCTAATCTCTGGCTTTCTGACAAAGGAGCCAGGGTACAGATATTTAAGATCTGGGTCTGGCCGCGGGTGAACATGGCAGAACCATGAACTCTGGGAAGCATATCAATCTCTGCCGCCAGATGACGGATCTGATCCATGGCACGGCCATCCGGACGCTTGTGGTCCTTTAAGATCATCTTGCGGACGGTCTTTTTCTGGTACTGGTAAATGGCTTCTCCCAATACAGACAGCCACTCTTCCTTATCCGCAAAGGCTTCTTCCAGTTTCGCCGTGATGTTGCGGATGTTCTCTTCTCTCACCTGCTTTTCATCGGTGAATACAGCAACCTCCATCTCTTCCGGAGTGACGATTTCCTTGATCGCTGCAAACAGCTCTTCCGGAACGGCACAGCTGGTATATCCGTGCTTTGGCTTACCGCATTCTGCTACGATGGTGTCAATGAATTTGATGATTTCCTGGTTTACTTCATGTGCTTTGAAAATGGCCTCGATCATCTTATCTTCCGGCACCTCATTGGCTCCTGCCTCGATCATAATGACTTTTTCTCTTGTGGACGCCACCGTAAGTGCCATATCAGATACCTGTTTCTGAGCCTGGGTCGGGTTAACCACAAGTTCTCCGTCTACAAGGCCGATCTGGGTGGAGGCACAGGGACCGTCAAAGGGAATATCGGAAATGCAGGTTGCAATGGCTGAGCCTAACATGGCAGTCAGCTCCGGGCTGCAGTCCTGGTCTACGGACATAACGATGTTATCTAAGGTTACATCGTTGCGGTAATCCTTGGGAAACAAAGGTCTCATAGGACGGTCAATCACACGGGACGTTAAAATGGCATTTTCAGACGCCTTTCCCTCTCTTTTGTTGAATCCGCCGGGAATCTTTCCAACGGCGTATAATTTTTCTTCATACTCTACACTCAAGGGGAAGAAGTCGATTCCATCCCTTGGCTTATCGGAAGCAGTTGCAGTGGCCAATACTACGGTGTCACCATAATGCATGAACGCTGCGCCGTTTGCCTGCTTTGCTACTCTGCCGACATCAACGGTCAATGTTCTGCCGGCCAGTTCCATACTAAAACTCTTGAACATACTGGTATCTCCTTTAATTGGATTAATCATTTATATTAACAGTAGAAGACGCCGAAACTACTGATCTGCGCGCAAGAAATGATTTGCTTGTGCGGCCCGCCAGGAAACATAAGCATATTCTGCCAAAGGCTGAATATGCAGCCCCAAATTCGGGACCTTTGGTCCCTCATTCGCGGATGCTCGCCAAGAGACTGGAGGGGTAGAAGGATATGCTTGCATATCCTTCTACCCCTCCCGCCTCCTGGCTCTGCTTATTACGCGCACATCAGCGGTCTCGGGGAATGCTTCTACTTTTAATATTCTTTTCTTAATAGACAGATAGGGTGGAGAAGTTCTCCACCCTAAATTGTTTTTTATTTTCTGATTCCTAACTTCTCGATCAAGGAACGATAGCTTTCCAGGTCTGTCTTCTTTAAATAATCAAGAAGACCTCTTCTCTGGCCAACCATCATCAGAAGACCTCTTCTGGAATGATGATCTTTCGGGTTCTTCTGAAGATGATCGGTTAATTCTGTGATTCTTTCTGTCAGAATTGCGATCTGTACTTCTGGTGAACCGGTGTCGCCGGCCTTTCTGCCATATTCAGCAATGATAGCTGCTTTCTTTTCCTTTGAAATCATGTGATTTCCTCCTTTAGTCTTAAATTCTCACCTCATACCAAGTAAAGGCTGGAGTATCCGAAATACCGGGTATCGGCGCGTATTTGTACTGATACAGTTTACCACAGGGAAATATGGTTGTCAATTATTTCTATTAAATAAGAGAGGGTGAATTCTAATTTTTAATTGTCCTTAACAACTTCTTTCTATTCATCTATTATGAGCATCCGGCAAACCCTTCACTCAATAAATATTTCCCATTTTTGCCATATAAATTCCAAAATCCGTTTTTTTCATCTTTTCGGAAAGAGCCTTCCTGATTTCATCCATGTCTGATTTTACAAGCTTCTTCCCTTTCACCAGACATTCCCCTGCCACGTACACTTCTTCCACATTGGAAGGATTGGCGCTGTAAACCAGGGCAGAGTAGGGGTTATAAACCGGAAACATGTTGGGGGAATGCGTTTCAACCAAAACCATGTCTGCCTGTTTTCCAGGCTCTAAAGAGCCTGTAAGATCATGAAGACCCATAGCCTTTGCACCTTGAATGGTAGCCATGGCCACAATGGTTTCCGCCGGAAATGCACTCCGGTCCCTGGTCTCATTTTTATGAAAATTAGCACAAAGCTTCATTTGGGTAAAAATATCCAGAGTGTTTCCGCTGGCAGGGCCATCCGTCCCAAGGCCTACGGGGATTGCCAGCCTCAGCATGGAGCTTACGGGAGCCACGCCCTTAGCCGCCTTTGTATTGGAACCAATGCAGTGAGCCACCCTTGCCCCTTTCTCCTTAAATAACAGAAGGTCTTCTTCTGTCATATGGATGCAGTGGGCCGCCAGAGTCTCTTCTCCCAACACATGAAGACTGTCCAGATACCGTACCGGTGTCATACCGTATTCCTTACGGAAATAATCCATCTCGTAGTCCATCTCCGCCATATGCAGGGGAAAGGGAACCTTATATAACGAATCCATGCGGTAAGCTTCCAAAAGCAGGTCCTCTCCGCAGGTGTTCGTCCCGTGGGGTGCTATGCAGGCCGATATCCGGGGATGGGACCGGTATTTTTTTATCAGATTTTCCCCATAAGCAAGAGCTTCACGGGGATGGGCAAAATCACAGGCTCCCTCATCCATCACCGTCTGTCCTGTGATCCCTCTCATCCCCATCTCATCCATGGCCTTTGCGGCTTCCTCCTCAAAGTAATACATATCAAGAGCCGTGGTCACGCCGCCAAGAAGCATCTCTCCTGCCCCGTAGCGGGTGGACAGGTATACCAGCTCTTCATCCATGGTCTTCTGCTCCATGGGGAGCAAAAATACCCTGAGCCGGTCTTTGCAATCATCTCCAAGGCCGCGAAAAGGGACCATACCCATATGGGTGTGGAGATTTACCATCCCTGGCATCAGAATTCCGTTCCTCCCATCTACGGTTACGGTATGCAAAAGACCGGCTTTATCCGGCAGATCCTTCATATCTCCCACCGCCGTGATGATATCATTTTCAAACATCACGAAGCCAGGATCATGAATCTCCCGTTGATCATTCATTGTTACCACAGTTACATTTATGATTATCGTTCTCACACTTATCAACCTTTACCTTATGATAGCTTGTTCCTGTTTTTCCACCAAAGGTACCGCTTCCTTTGTCTTTACATCAAACAATCCCTTATCACTTATCTTTAGATCCGGCGAAACCAGAAGCGTCAAAGTAGAAATGGACATGATGACATTGCTGTTTACATATCCCATGGCCTGGATTTCCTCTCTTACTCCCCCCAGTTCCCCGGAAAGCTTTAACAGGCTTCCGTCAGAAAGAATCCCTCCTACAGGAAGAGATGCACACGACGTGATCTTTCCTTCCCTGGCCGTTACATATCCGCCCTGCATGTGAACTACCCGGTTCTGTGCAAGCACCATGTCTTCCACCGAATTTCCAAGAACCAGCAGATTGTGGCTGTCATGGCTCCAGGTGGTAGCCACGGCTCCGGGAGACTGTAAGGCATGGTCTACAAGTCCATAGGAAACATCTCCTGTTTTACCATATCGTTCAAAAACTGCTGCCAGGCAAAGGCCTGCCTCCTGCCAGCAAAGGCATCTGTTGCGAATGGGAATGACCCGCTTCCCATGCCTGACTCTTGTTCCAAAGTCCTGGATTTCCATAACATTGACGGTTGCTGTTCCCTCACGTATTTCGCACCGGTTCAGTTTAAAATCAGAAGCCAGGGCCAGTCTGCATTTTACGGACTGGTAAAAATGATCCGGGAAAACTGCCTTGGGAGAATCCTGGTTTTTTATATGCTGTTTTCCGTTTTTATAAACTGCAGAAGGGCAAAAGCCTGCCAGATCATCAAGAACAACGAAATCCGCCAGCTTTCCCGGGGCGATCATCCCCCTGTCATCAAGACCCATGCGCCTGGCCGGAGTCAGAGTTGCACAATATATGGCCTTTTCTGGCGGCATCCCCTGCTCCACCGCCAAACGAAGGATCTGGTTTAAATGCCCCTTCACCAAATGGTCGGGCATGGTGTCATCCGTAACAAGGGCTACATTTTCATAAAGACCGTAGCTTATGACTGTTTCCACCACATCGGATGTCAGGGATTTTGCCTGCAGCTCCAGAAACATGCCCATATCCGTCTTTTCCAGAACCGAAGACCTTGTCTGCTGGGTATGGTCTGCATCCACGCCCCCCCGGATAAAGCCCGCCAGGTCTTCCCCGGACAGGGCGGGGCAATGGCCTTCTATCTTTAACCTGCGCCCCCCGTTTCGGCACAGGCTGACGATTCGTTTGATCCGGGTATCTTCCACGGAAACCAGATCTAAGTCATTCATCACCTCTCCCAGGCAGATGACTTTATCATTCTTTAAAAGCTCCCTGACTTCCTCTTCCCCGATTACCCCGCCTGAGGTTTCCAGCTCACTTCTTGTGGAAGGAACGCTGGATGGAATCCCGTAATAGATGTCCAGCTCTGTTTCCTGTTCCATTAAGCTTTTTATTCCTTCCAACCCGAATACATTGGCGATTTCATGGGGATCAGCCACCACACAGGTGACTCCCCAGGGCAGGACTGCCCTGGAAAACTCACCTGGATATGTCATGGAGCTTTCGATGTGCATATGAATATCGATCAGTCCTGGTATGATATATTTTCCACTAGCATCCACCACACATTCCGCCTCAAAACACGGCTTATGGGATGCTGCCGTACAACGTTCCGTAAAAGGCGCTGCTTCCGGGGCCGTCCCTCCGGTCATAGGATCACTTTCTTCGTTCCCATGAAATGAGGAAGGGGAAATGTCGTAAAACCTTTCCCCTACAACCGCAATGTCCATTTTTTCAAAACATTGCCTGTATGTCCGGTAGACCCATCCATTTTGTACTAATAAGTCAACCTTCATTTCTCTCTGTCCTTAATTATTGATAATACGGTTCCACTGGTCGATCCAGTCGCTTAATATGGGATTGACAAAAGCGTAATCCAGAACCTTTGCACGTTCCGCAGTTTCTCCGTACGTCATGTTTGCGGAATCTTCTTCGGAAACCTCCACCTGATTGTTGGTAGGCGCTTCGTTTAATGCCTTGGTTGTCTTACTCTGCAATTCCTTGCTCAACCGGTAATTAATGTATGCATAAGCCAGTTCCTTGTCCTTGCAGTTCTTGGTGATGCTGATGGTATTAAAGTTTGCATAGGTCACATCAGGAGTCACATACACCAGATCCGGGCTTGCTTCCTTGATCGTGGGAACACCGAAGTCACCTACAATGGCAGCCTTGATTTCTCCGGAAGTAAACATGTTGATTAAGTCAGAAGACTTTGCATAAGTTTTCACAAGGTTTGGCTTTAATTCCTCCAATGCCTCAAAAGCAGCCGCTCCCTTGTCACTGGTTACATCTACCCCCTTGTAATCGCTTGCCATATAAACCATGGCAGGACCAAAGGTAGTGGTAATATCCGGAATGGCTACGCTTCCTTCCAGTTCCGCTTTCCACAAATCATCAAAACTCTTGATCTCAAATCCTACTGCCTCCGGATCATACATAATGCCGATGCTGTTGATGGTATAGGCAACTCCCTGTCCCGCATCTGCCATGGTCTTTGCTGCTTTGATCAAATACTGGCTGTTCTCGATCTTGCCTAAATCCAGAGGCTCAAACAAGCCCTCTTCCATCCCCTTTGCTGTCATAGCCTGTGATAATTCGATCACATCAATGGCGCTTTCGGAGTTGGCAGAAAGCTTTGTGTAGCGCTCATTGGTACTTCCCGTCTCTGTAACGATCTTGCAGTTAAACTGATCCTCAAAAGGCTTGTACACCTCTTCCTCTGAGATATCCTCGCTTAGGCCATAAGTGGATAATACCAGTTTCTTTTCTTCTGTGCCGCTCTTTTTCTCACCTGCCGCCGTTGTTCCTGCAGATCCGGCACCGCCGCAGCCTGTTAATACAATGGCTGCACACAGGGATAATGCCAATACTTTCTTCATAATCTTCTTCCTCTCTTTTATTATTGACCGGCTTTATCAGCCGTTGTTACCTATATTTCCTGACTTTCCTGTTTTCCTGGTATATGCCCCGGGTATACCTCTTTTCGGTCCCAGCCCTGGGGCAAGAACCATATCCTTAGGACACCAGGATCAGTTTTGACTCCGGAAGATAAAGGCGGATCCTGCTGCCCTCTTCATATGATTCTTCTGCCGGCCGGTTTACCAGAAACTTTCCTGCTGCCGTAAGGACCTCGTACTGATAGCCTTTTCCAAGAAATGTACGGACACCCACAGTGCCTTCCAGGATGTTGTGATCCTGTCCCGCGTCCGCCACCCGGATATCTTCCGGCCGTATGGTGCCCATGCAGGCGCCCTCTCTGGGGAAGGTTTCTATCTGAAATACTGCGCCGGACTGGGTTTTATATTCATCCCCCTGTCTCTTTAAAGGAAGAAAATTTTCAAAACCTATAAATCTGGCTACAAATTCCGTGCTGGGTTTTTGATAAATGTTTTCCGGTGTGTCAAACTGTTCGATCACTCCCTGGTTCATAACCGCCACCTTATCCGAAATGGAGAAGCACTCTTCCTGGTCATGGGTAACAAACAAGGTGGTAATACCCAGCTTTTTCTGGATCCTCTTGATCTCCATTCGCATATTAATGCGCAGCTTTGCATCCAGGTTGCTTAATGGTTCATCAAGAAGGAGAAGCTTTGGCTCGATCACCAGGGCTCTGGCAAGGGCCACCCTCTGTCTCTGGCCGCCTGACATCTGCTGGGGAAACCTCCCCCGGAACTCCGTAAGGCCGCAGACCTCCAGGATCTGATCCACCTTTTTATCAATCTCCTCTTTATGAAGCCTTCTCATTTTAAGTCCGAAGGCCACATTGTCATAAACAGTTAAATGGGGAAACAGGGCATAGCTTTGAAATACGATTCCAAAGTTCCTCTTGTGTACCGGAACCTTCGTTAAATCGGCTCCATCCAAAGAGAAAACCCCTTTCTGCGGCTCAATAAATCCGGCCACCACCCGAAGGGTCGTTGTCTTTCCGCAGCCGCTTGGCCCTAAAAGAGAAACCAGCTCCCCTTCCTGCACCTCCAGATTAAGCCCCTTTAAAATCTGTTTTTTCTTATCAAAACAGACATCAATGTCTTGCAGTGTCATATATGCCATGATTTTTCCTCCTATTTGGCCAAAGCCGCAATTCCCAGGGTCCTGTCAACAATTACCATGATAAGTACCGTTATGGCCATCAAAAGCACGGAAACCGCAGACACCGTAGGGTCATAATTATATTCAATGTAATTCATAAGGGTCGCCGGGAAAGTAGATACCCCTGGACCTGAGAGAAACATGGAAACCGGAATGTTATTAAAGGAGTTAATAAAAGCCAGCATAAAAGCCGCTGAGATTCCCGATGTGATGTTCGGAAGCACTACCCGGAAAAACGCTCCTGTTTTTGTGCAGCCCAGACTCCAGGCCGCCTCTTCCACGGAATCATCAAACTGGTCCAGACTGGAACCCACCACCCGGATCACGTAGGGCAGAGTCACCATGAAATGCCCTGCCAAAAGTCCTGTAAATACCGGAACCCTTAAGGTCAGCACCAGAAACTGGTAAAGAACAAAGCCGATTACGATTCCCGGAACAATGGTCGGAGAAAGAAATATGGATTTTAAAATCCCCTTTCCCTTCATCCCGGACCTTGCCAGGGCATAGGCAGCCGGTATTCCTGCAATAAGAGCGGCTACGGTGGCAAGGAGCGCAATTTCTAAGCTGGTCAAAAAGGAAACCCGGAAGGATTTCAAAGCAAAAACATTGACAAACCAACGGAAAGAAAAGGATTCAACAGGAAAGGTGATGGCACTGCCCTCTCCAAAAGCAGTCACAGCAATGATCACAAGGGGCAGGATCAAAAACAGAAACACCAGAACAGCAAAACCCGTAAGCATTTTATTTTTACGCATGGCCTCCTCCTCTCCTGTCCAACCTGGCTGACAAGGCATTCAATCCTTTGATAACAGCCAGTGTCACCACGATCATGATCAGGGAAATGACCGCTGCCCCATTCCAGTCTCCCACGCTCATGGCTCTCTGGTAGATGAATGTGGCAAGAACCATATGTTTATTGCCTCCCAGCAGCTGAGGCGTGGTATAAGCGGTCAATGTCCCGGTAAACACCAGAATGCCTCCTACGATGATCCCAGGGAGACTTATGGGGAAAATCACCTTCATAAAAGCCTTGAACCGGTCCGCCCCCAGGCTAAGAGCTGCTTCCATCATGTCATCGTCTATATTTTCCATAACACCGGCCACCGTAACGATCATCAGGGGAAGGAACAGGTAAACGGAGCCAATGATGATGGAAAAGTCCGTGTATAACAGCTTGGCAGGCTTTTCCAAAAAACCGGCTGCCAAAAGAAACCGGTTAATAATACCGTTGCTGCCTAAAATATTGATCCAGGCAAAGCTTCTGATGACGGAATTGGTCATTAAGGGAAAAATTGAAACAGAAAGAAGAATCCCTCTCCATTTTTTCCTGCACCGGCTGATAAAATACGCAGTGGGTACTCCTGCTGTCATACAGACAGCCGTCGTAAGGAAGGCCACCTTTACCGTCCTCATAAAGATCTTAAGATAATACTCATCCCGGAAAAAATCCACATAGGCGCTGAAAGGATAATCCCCGGTATGAAAAGACGGAATCAGCACTCTTAATAGCGGAAGAAACAGACATACTGCCAATATTACCAGTCCTGGCACGACCATTATAAATGCACTACTTTTCTTCATCTTGACCTCCCCACGGGTTTTATTCGCATTCATTGTCAACACTTATAATCACTTATAAGTTCAGTTAATTTATATCTATACTTTTATTATAATTTATGATATACTGTACGTCAAATACATATTATCTATATTTTTTATGCAGTAAAGCTATAATAGAAACACCATAACCTGCACATAAAGGGGGAACACCTATGGAATTGAAAGAAGCCAGATATATCCTGGCCATTGCCAGGCAGAAAAACATCAGCAAAGCGGCTGAGTCTCTGTTTATCTCTCAGCCTTCCTTAAGCAAGTATTTAAAAAACCTGGAGCACCAGCTTGGAGTCCGGCTGTTTGACCGGGTGGGAAGCGGTTATTTTCCCACCTACATTGGAGAACGTTATATCCATTATGCGAAAAAAATTGTAGAATATGGCATGGAATGGGATATGGAATTTGATGATATCATGCACCAGAATCACGGACGCCTAAATATTGCCATCCCAATTATGCTTGGGAACAGCCTGATCGGCCCCACCCTTTCCACCTTTCACCGGCTGTATCCCCATGTCACAGTGAACATGATGGAAGAGGTCAGCTTTGTTGCCGAGCATTCCTTGACCGACCACACCGTTGACTTAACGTTTTACAATGTCCATGAATTTCCCACCGGCCTGGATTACCAGATTATTGGAAAGGAAGAAATGGTCCTGGTTCTGTCAGCCTCAAATCCCCTGATAAAAAAGGCAGAACATAAAGAAGGCTTTCAATACCCCTGGATCGATCTAAGCCTTCTTGCCGGCGAATCCTTTATCCTTCTCTATCCAGACCAGAACACGGGCGGCCTGGCTTTAAAGCTATTTAAGGACTACGGGATGGAACCAAATGTCCTTCTGCACACCAGAAGCAGTGAAATGTCCATCCGCCTTGCCATGGAAGGCCTGGGAACCGCCTTTGCACCTGAAAGCTATTATCATTATTTAAAAGACAGGGAGCCCAGTTCCTCTGTCTGCCTTTCCATTGGAAAAGAACGAATTGAAAACACCCTTATAGCTGCTTACCAGAAAAACCGGTACCTGCCGAAATACGCCAAGGCCTATCTTAATATTCTGGCCGGATATTACCAGACAAAACATGGCTAATGCTTTCCTTTTCTTTGCTTTTTTAAGAACTTATGGTAATATAGATTAAAAACACGAGGTAACCTATGACAAAAAAAATATACAGAACTTTTTTCCTTATTATCCTGCTTCTGTTATCCCTTACTTCATGCCAGAGTCAGAAAAACGAGGCGTCAAAGGATCTTACCGGCATTCCCGTTGACATTTCAAAAACCGAATCCGTTTCCATATATTATGGTTCCATCTGTTATTCTTTTTATGACGAAAACAAGGAAACCATATCCAATGTGGCGGATCTCCTTCGCGGCTTTTCTTTAAAGGAGGTTCCGGACGGAACCCTGGACAGCACCACCACCTATCAGATCTATTTTTCCAATTCAAAAGGGCAGACCGGAGCGGTAAATGTGGACGAAAAAGGCATGTTTTATCTGCCGGATACGAAAAAATACTATCAGGTCGATGAAGGAACCTTTCATCTGGAAGAGCTGAAAAAAATCTATCAGGACAGTATGAATGCAGGCGGCTTTGACAAAAGCCAATGCCTGATTCAATAGCTAATGCATCTTTATAGAAATCTTCTTTATAGAAAACTTCTTTATAGAAAGGAAACTTTATGAGTGATCACGAAAAAACAACAGCGATTGTAGGGATGGGTGCCCTGGGGATGCTTTATGCCAGCCAGATTTCCTTTGCCCTTGGCCCGGATTCCGTCTTCTTTCTTGGGGACCGTGAAAGAATGGACCGTTACCGTCAGACACCTTTTACCATAAACGGGGAACCCGTTTCCTTCCGGATCCAGGACTGTACAAAAGTCTTGCCGGTGGATTTTCTGATTGTGGCTGTCAAATACAACTCCCTTCCATCTGCACTGGATACCATGAAATCTGCCATCGGTCCTCATACCACAATCCTATCGGTCATGAACGGCATCGACAGTGAAGAGATTATTGCACAGCGCTTCGGTGAGGAGAAAGTGCTTTATTGCATTGCTCAGGGAATGGATGCCATGAGGTTTGGCTCCAGTCTTACCTACACCCTTCCGGGCACCCTCTATCTTGGAACCAGGACCGGGGGACAGGAATCACGGCTGCAGGACATTACCCAATTCTTTGGAAGGGCTGGCCTGCCATACGTAGTTGAAGCCAATATTGTGAAACGCCTTTGGGGGAAATTCATGCTGAACGTGGGAATCAATCAGAGCTGCATGGCATTTGAAATGGATTATGGCGGGATCCTTGCGCCCGGAAAGGCCCATGATGCTCTGATCGGAGCCATGGAAGAAGTAATCGCCCTTTCCCAAAAAGAAGGGATCGGTTTGTCGGAAGAAGATATGGGATTCTACATAAACCTGATTAAAACTCTTTCACCAAAAAGTGTTCCATCCATGCGTCAGGATGGAATCGCCCGACGGTATTCTGAGGTGGAAATGTTTTCAGGGGTTGTCCGCCGTCTGGCGGCAAAACATGGACTATCAGTACCGGTCAATGACATGCTTTATGAAAAGATCAAGGAAATGGAAGCAGCATATTAAACCTTCCTTCGTTCTATCAAATGCATATATGAGATAATAAAGACTTTACCTAATTTAGAAGGGAAACTCCATTTAAGTTTCCATACAGATCCTGATTACGGAAGCATCGATACGCAAAAAAGGCCGGTGCCGGGACACAGCTCCCGGCACCGGCCTTTTTTGCGTTCTGATTTCCCAGTGCTAAAGCATGGATGCTGACGCAGCCACACTCCTGTGCGGGAATCTGCTTAGCCGACTCTTTCTTATACCCTGCTGATATTTTCGATATAGTGAAATTGCTGCTCCAGATGACTGACAAATAACAGCAGTCTTTCATACAGTGGCTCTACCTTGTCACCGTACGTTTCTTCAAGGCTTTTCCCGATTTCCCTGACGGTCTTCCTGCCGTCAATCAGAAGAAAAACGCAGCTTCCATACTCATCCATCGTCATTCTTTTATATTCCGGAATTTTGAAACCAAGTTTTCTAAAAAACCGCTGAATCTTGTGATCCTGTTTTTCAAGCATGGTCACAATGCCGTTTTTGTCAACCTCATATTCCAGTTCATCAGAAATCTTAAATATTATATTGAAAGCATCATCATTATGATCTAACATTCTTCACTTCACTCTTAAAAATCGGTATTGCGGTGGCTGCTACAAGAATGACCAGTAAGATAAATGCCATTCCATTTGTGTTCGCAAATCCGCTTGGTCCGGTCCCCTTGATAATGCCCGTCACCTGCAGAACAATTCCGATCAGGCCGATGATTGATCCGCCGGCAACAAGCCCTGACGACAGGCTTACTCCGTTAGAAACTTTCGTTTCCTTTTCTCTCTCATTCCGGGAATACTTTTCAGCAAAGTAACGGACCAGTGCCCCTATCAAAATAATAGAAGTAGTGGATATAGGTAAATAAAACCCGATTGCCACTGTCATAACAGGGAGCCCCAGCAAAAACAAAACGATACCCATCACAATGCCGCAGATAATCATAACCCATGGTAATTGGCCAGACATGATTCCGGCTGTCAATGTTGCCATCAAATTCGCCTGAGGCAATGCAAAAGGAACATTGTCACCAGTCATTGAGAGCTGATTGGAAAGCAATAATATGACACAGGTAACTACCATGACACCTGCCACAGAAGCAATGGCAAAATATTTCTGCATTTCACTCTTGTTTCCGCCGATGATGAAAGAAACCTTTTGCGATTGGCAGTAACCCCCCGCTGCAGCGATTGCAGTGACAATAAAGGAGCCGAATAGCAGCAGAGCCTTGTTATCATCCACGCTCTTCCACCCCAAACCCACAAACAGCAATGTGACGATAACAATGGAAGCAATTGTCATTCCGGATACCGGAAGATTTGAAGTTCCGATGGTACCGGTTAAACGGCCGGATACGATAACAAACATCATGGACAGCATCATGGATAAAACAGCCCCCAGCAATGCCATGGCAAGGTTGCCGCCGGATACCAGGAAACCGCCGATCAAGCCTATGATGATTCCTGCCAGTAATATAACTGTTTCAACAGAAGATCCGGCACCGGAGCTTTTTCCTCTGGCATTCATGGTTTCCTTTATAGAAGCGATAACCGTAGGAATCAGTTTTATTGCACCGATCAGGCCGCCGGAAAGCATCATGCCTGCACCGATATATTTTACGTAGCTTCCTGCTATATCGCCGACTCCCATACCATTTATACTGACAGCAGGATTATTCCATACGGCCGGACCACCGCTGCCCAAAGAGGCAAAATAGCCGATGAGGGGCGTAACAGCAAAGTTGGATAATATGGAACCGGCAAACATGGTCACAGAAACCTGCATGCCAACAATGAAGCCTATCCCCAGCAGTAGGGGGTTTACTTCCATCTGAAATTTCCATTTATAAAAGGGTTCATTTACAAAACTGATCACATTGTTGGTGATATTTAAGAATGAGCTGGTCAATATGGTTATAAAACCGCCAATTCCAAATCCGATACCCATAAACTTAAGCGAATCTTTCGCTCCTTCCGAAGCAACCAAGGTTTCAGAAATAGCCATTGATTCCGGATACATCAATGTTCCGTGTTCTTCCACGATTAAATAATTGTAAACAAGAGAAGCGGCTCCTATGCCAAACAATGCACCACCGACACCGATTACAAAGCCTTCCACAAAGGTCACTTGGGAACCAATTAAAAGAATTGCCGGTAAAACAAATATCATGCCGCTGGCTATTGATTCCCCTCCGCTTGCCATCCCCTGCATGAGTGTCTTTCCAAGAATCCCCTTCTCCCTGGCAAAAACAGCAATAAACACAGAACCTAATATGGACCCCGGTATCCCTGCGGCAACTGTAAGACCTGCTTTCATTCCTGAGTAAGCAGTCGATGCGGCGAACAATGCAGACAGAAGAATACCAATGATTAATACTGTAATATTTCCACCCAATCCTGAGCTTTTGGAAACGTATGGGACGTAGTCTTTTCCGGATACACCGCCATATGCTCCTTTTGATAATTTTTGATTCATACACAGTACTCCCTTATATTATATTGTCATTGCTTGATTCAATGGTTGCCATAAATTGAAATTTGATAATTTCGTCACCCCTGTGCTGTTATTTAAGAGCTTTCAGTGCTTCTGTTAAATACTTCCATGTCCTCTGGGTTGATGGGATACTTAATTGCTCTTCCGCAGTATGTACTCCAAACATGGTTGGCCCAATGGATATCATATCCAGGCTTCCATTAAATTTTTTGTCAAAAATCGCGCATTCAAGTCCGGCATGAATTGCACTGATAAGCGGTTTTTTACCGAATAATTTCTCGTATAAATCGATGAAAAGCCGTCTTACTTTTGAGTCGGGATTATATTTCCATTCCGGATAATCCGATTCAGCAGTCACCTTTCCATTTGTAAGGCCGGCAATGGCGGCTACGGTATGGTAAATATTATCCTTTCTACTTCCAACAGAGCTTCTTATAGAACTAATGACTTCAACACTATCCTCCTTTATCTGAACTACCCCCAGATTCAATGAACTCTCTACCAACCCCTCAATTTCCATGCTTACGCTTTGTACTCCGTTTGGAATCAGATACAAAAAATTAATGATGTTTTCTTTTGTATCTTTTGACATGATTCGTTCCGGCATAGTTTCAGCAGGCTTTAATTCAACTTTTATGTCCGGATCTGGTACTTTGTATTCGTCCTTCATGATTTCTTCCAGACCGGAAACCTGCGCGATCAGCTCTGAGACATTGTCTGCATTTACACATACGACAGCCTGTGCATCACGGGCAATGGCGTTATGCTTTGAACCTCCGCTGACGAAGCATAGATTTATATCCATCTCTGTATTTAAACTTTTCAGCAGGCGGGCCATTAATTTATTGGCATTTGCTCTGCCCTTATGTATTTCCGCTCCGGAGTGTCCGCCCTGCAGACCTGATATATCAATGGTAAAAGCCGCCCGTCCGGGATTTACACGTTCCCATATGATAGGAATATTGATCTTGGAGGTACAGCCGCCTGCACAGCTTACTGTCAGAATTCCCTCTTCCTCAGAGTCAATATTAATAAGTGTTTTACCTGATACATTTTTTGGATCCAACACATGGGCGCCATCCATTCCCGTCTCTTCAGAAGTGGTAACCACCAATTCCACCGGCGGATGTTCCAGCGTATCTGAAGCCAGAACAGCCATTCCCATGGCGACCGCGATCCCGTCGTCCCCTCCGAGAGTCGTTCCGTCTGCGCAAAGCATATCCCCAACGATTTTCAACGGAATGGGGTCTGTCAGAAAATCATGGGTTACATCAGGCCTTTTCTCACAGACCATATCCATATGCCCCTGGATCACAACGCCGGGGCTGTCCTCATAGCCCCTGGTACCCGGCTTCTTAATGATTACATTCAGCGCTTTATCCTGTATGACCTCCAGCTTGTGCTCCTTTGCAAAAGAGACTAAATAATCGCTGATTCTTCTTTCATTTCCCGAACCTCTGGGAATACGGCTGATTTCCTCAAAATACTGAAACACTTCAACCGGTTCCATGTTTACCAATGCTTTGCTACCCACGGTATATTTCTCCTTTACTAAAAAATTTGCCCTCTATGTATTGAAAAACAGGTTTTCAGGCAAAAACCCAATAATATATTATCACAAACAAAATCAAAATACAATGGACACATTTGTGCATTGTGTACAATTTTATTCGACATCTTTCTCATTATTTATGCAAAATTCTACAATATTCTTGATCTATAGCCATATTTTATGATTTAATGAATAAATTTGCATTCAAACACCGTCCAATCCTGCCAAGCTTCCTATATCCCTTACGATAAACTGCATTGCCCCCCCAATGATCTTCCGGCGATATCATAAACAAGCAGAACTTTCGTATGTTTCAAAAAACCTTTCGATGAATCATTTTTTCTTTTATGGAATCGATGAATAAATATATGAAAAAAGTGCGTTTCCGGACATGGAAACGCACTTTTTTCATTTCAGATTAAAATCAAATCTAACGCAGCAATATCCGTAACACCACAAGAAACATAATCGGTTCATCGGTTCTATTCAAGAGGTTCTATCCCCACATCCATGCTTCCGGACCGGAACCCTTCCAAATCCATAGTAATATAAGAAAATCCCAGTTCTTTTAAGTAAGAGACAATCTCACTGCTCCTCTCCATCAACTCTCCCATGGCCTCCCGGTCTACCTCAATACGGACAATGTCTTTATGAAGCCTTAGCCGCACATTTCCTTTCACAAGAGAGCTTACAAATTCCTCTCCTCTTCCAATACGGTTTAAGATATCATAATCAATTTCCGTATTATATGGAAGGCGGGTCGCCATACATGGAGCGGAGGGCCTGGACGCCACGGAGATTCCGTACCAGGAGGCCAGCGCTTTGACCTGGGCCTTGGTGATATGAAGTTCTGCCAGAGGGCTGATGATCCCAAGCTCTCTTAAAGCCTTGATTCCCGGACGGTAAACATGCAGATCATCTTCATTGGTACCATCCATGATATAAGGGATGTTCATTTTCCCGGCAAAATCCTTCAAAGACCGGAACAGCTTCTTTTTGCAGAGATAGCACCGGTTTACAGGGTTAAAGCGTATTTCCTTCTGTTCCAGCTCATTGACGGAAACCACCCTATGAACTCCCCCCAGTTCCTTTGCCACTCTGGCGGCGATCTCCAGATCACAGGAGGGATGGAGGCGGCTGTCAAAGGTCACTGCATAAACGGTTTTTCCCATCTTTTCTGCAGCCTCTGCCGCCACCTTAAGCAATAAACTTGAATCCACTCCCCCGGAAAAAGCCAGGCAAATATCCTCTTTGGCATAAACCGAAATCCTCTGCTCCAGCCTCTTCTTTATTTCCATCATGCTCTGTTCCATTATTTGTCCGCCTCTCTGCGTATGATGCTGTATATGGTCTGGTAATCCATCCCATTTTGTCTGCAAATGCTTCTTACACTTTCAAATTCCGGGTAACAGAACGTCCTGCCCTTGTATGTGCAGATTTTCACCTCTGCCTCCCCGAATTCCGTCATAACCTTTCTCTTCATCCGGTCCAGAACAGTTCTGGATACCGGATACCGCCTCACACCGATGGTGGTGGTCTGAAGGAACAGGATATCTTCCATTCTGCTAATGGTCTCTTCCGGGCAGATCAGGCTGAGCATATAGGCAGGGCGGTTCTTTTTCATATAAACAGGCGTATACCAGACATCGGCGGCTCCCGCCTCCAATAAGGACTCCATGGCAAGACCAAAGGCTTCCCCGCCGCAGTCATCAATGTTGGCTTCCAAAACCCACATCCGGTCTTCTTCCTCCTTTTCCTCATCCAAGAGAATCATGGCCCGCAGGACATTTGCCTGTTTAAAGTCCTTTTTCCCTGCTCCGATTCCGGTTTTTAAAATCTGAAAGGTGGAGGGCAAATCCTTTCCTGTGCCAAGAGCTGCCGCTATGGCGGCTCCGGTGGGAGTTACCATTTCC
Organism: [Clostridium] saccharolyticum WM1; assembly: GCF_000144625.1. Taxonomy (NCBI): domain Bacteria; kingdom Bacillati; phylum Bacillota; class Clostridia; order Lachnospirales; family Lachnospiraceae; genus Lacrimispora; species Lacrimispora saccharolytica. The sequence continues at coordinate 3,313,124 of NC_014376.1, forward strand.
CCTTCATTATCTGTAAAACGAAGTTTCAGTCCATGGGCCGAAACGATATTGGCCGTTGCTGGAACAGGGACCGGGATGACTCCATGCTGACAGCGGACGCTGCCGTATCCTTCTGACAGAGGAGATACCAGGATTTCATCGACTCCCAGGCTGTCCACACAAACTGCCACGCCGATGATATCCACAATGGAATCAATGGCTCCTACTTCATGAAAATGAACCTCTTCCACAGGAATGCCATGAGCCTTTGACTCAGCCTCCGCCACTATATCAAACATCCGCTTTGCCATTGTCTTTACCTGTTCATTGGAATCTAGGCGGCCGATGATGGTGTATATATCCTGAAGATTTCTGTGGTCGTGGTCGTGGCTGTGGTCGTGGTCGTGGCTGTAATCTTTGTCGTGGTCATGGCTGTGGTCGTGGCCGTGGCTATGGTCATGGCTATGGTCGTAACTGTGGTCGTGGCTGTGGTCGTGGTCATGGCCGTAGCTGTGGTCGTGGTCGTGGCTGTGGTCATGGCTGTGATCTTGAATATGTTTGCGGTTACAGTCCTGATCGTTTTCATGCTCATGACCTTCGTTTTTCAGGACCACATCAAAATCATAAGCATCCAGCCCGCATTTCCTGGTCCTTCCAAAATGAAGATGATAGCCATCCACTCCCAGGCTTTGCAACGCCTTTATAAGCATCTCCCTGTCCGCTCCCAGGTCTAAAAGAGCGCCTACGGTCATATCTCCGCTGATCCCTGAATTGCATTCCAAATACAGTATTTTTTTCATGTTATCTCACCGCCAGTCGATTGATTTGTGTTGCAAGATACCCGGCCCCGTACCCATTATCAATATTTACAACAGAAATTCCATTGGCACAGGAATTCAGCATGGTAAGGAGAGCAGACAGGCCGTGAAAGCTGGCCCCATAGCCTACGGAGGTCGGAACCGCTATTACCGGACAGTCCGCCAGTCCGGCGATCACGGTTCCAAGGGCCCCTTCCATTCCTGCCACCGCAATAATGCAGTTGGCGTTTCTGATCCTTTCTCTCTGGGAAAGAAGGCGATGGATTCCGGCAACTCCCACATCATATATCCGGTCCGCCTGACAGCCGAAATATTCCGCAGTCTGTGCAGCCTCTTCTGCCACGGGTATGTCTGCCGTACCACCGGTACAGACTGCCACGCAGCCCTTTCTTTCCTTATCCGGCCGCTCTGCTTTCAGGATCCTGGATATGGGATCATAACAGACTTGAGGCACTACCGCCTTAACCAGCTCATACTGCTCCTTTGATGCCCTGGTTCCCAGCACCTCCCCATCTCTTTCATAGAATTTCCTGTAAATCTCCACCAGATACGGATCCGGCTTTCCCTGACAAAAAACCGTTTCTCCAAAGCCGGAACGAAGCGCCCTGTGGTGATCCAGCTTTGCATAGCCCAGATCTTCATAGGGAAGATCCTTTAACAGCCGTTCTGCATCTCTGACGTCCATTTCTCCTGATTTTACCAGATTCAGCATATCTCTAATATCCATGATCCCGATTCCTTCCTCTTATGGTGTCTCGTTTAAATCCAGTGTTCTCGTGCAAACCCGTTCTAATAGCCCCCTGGAATGGCTGACCACCAATAGTCCCATGCGGCGATTCTCTATTTCTCCCATGAGAAAATTCCAGATCTGGCTTTGGGTGATCAAATCCAGCATGGTGCTGATCTCATCCGCAAGGAGAAACCTGGTCCCCTGGCCCAGTGCCCTGGCAATGCAGAAACGCTGGAGTTCCCCTCCGGAAACCTCTGATGGGTACCGGTTGAGCCATTCCGGTTCAATGCCCAGCCCCTGGATGATCCGTTTTTCCACCCTGTCCCCCTCCTTTAAAACCTCTTTCAGCCTTAGCCTGGGGTTTACAGAGCTTTCCGGATGCTGCCAGATCATCTGGACAGGGCAATAGCCTTTATAGGAAGAAAGGGGCCTCCCGTCTAAAAGCACCTCTCCTTTGTCCGGTGTTTCATATCCGGCAAGGATCTTGCAGCAGGTGGTTTTGCCAAAACCACTGGGCGCAATTAGACCCAAACGGTCTCCGCTGTCCATATGCATGGTTAAATTGTTTAATATTTGAGTATTCCCATTATCATATCGAAATGATATGTTTTTCGCTTCCAGCCTCACTTTATTCCTCCTTTGCCTTTCGGCACCGGACCATTCCTCCCCGCAGGCCAACGTATTCTACTTCCTTTAAACAACCATCCTCCCGTATCTCACATCTGGGAGCATAGGGACAACCCGAAGGACGGTCCTTTAAATAAGGCTGGGTACCCGGTGCTGCCCAAAATCCATGGTCAGGCATTGCCTTGTAAAGAGCTTTTGAATATGGATGACGAAGACAGGTTTCCTCTTTAAAATCAGAGGCAGAAGCTTCCTCAACGCTGGTACCGGCATAGAAGACCACTATCCGGTCCGCAATTTCAAGAGCCAGTTCCAAATCATGGGTGATAAGAAGCACCCCCGCCCCTTCATCCGCCATTTCTCGGAAATGGGACAGCACCCGCTTCGCAGCCTCCAGATGCAGACCCGGTGTGGGTTCATCCGCGATGACCAGCCTTGGCTTTTCCATGACCGCTGTGGAAATCAGGATTCTCCTGGTCATTCCTCCCGACAATTCAAATGGATAACGCTTTTCCACACTTTCATCAAGCCCGTACCGCAGGAGGGTTTTAACGCTTTCTTCTCTGCTTTTTGGATCACACTTCCCTTTTCTGATCTGAGGTCCGGCTTTCATTAACGGATCCAGATAGGAAACGCTTTGGGGAACCAGAACGATCTCCCTGCCCCGCAGTTCCTCCATCCGTTTTTCCGTCAGCTTTTCTCCATAGTAGGATATTTCTCCGGTCCAGGATGCATTATAAGGAAGTATTCCCAGCACCCCATGGGCCAGCAGGCTTTTTCCTGATCCGCTGGAGCCCACGACTGCCACCAGTTCTCCTTCCTTCACTGTCAGGCTCACATCCTTAACGGCTAAAAGGGTGGTTCTTTGGATCCACCGCTCATATTGGGTAAATGATACTGACATGTGCTTTACCGACAAAACCGTTTTCTTCTCTTCCAATCCATTCCCTCCTACTGATGCACGAAGCCAGGGTCCATAAGCCTGCTCATCATTTCTCCTGTTAAATGAAACAGCAGTACAACAGCAACCAGAAACAATCCCGGAAAAAGGGCCAGCCACCATTTTCCCATGGTCAGATATTTCATGCTCTCTGACAGGATCACACCAATGGCCGGCTGCTCCGGAGAAAGCCCGAAGCCCAGAAACGTGATGCTGGCCTCATGAAGGATGGCATGGGGAAACAGCAGCACAAGCCCAACAAAAAGCTGAGGAAGCAAATGAGGGGTCATATGCTTAAGTGCCGTTTCAAATCCACCATGGCCCAGCTTACGGGCAATTTTTACGTACTGGCTTTCCTTAAGCTGGAGAACCTCACCACGGATTAATCTTGCAAGGGAAGTCCAGTGGGTCAGAGATATTCCCACCACAACCCCTTTAAAGCCTTTACCCAGGGCAAAGGAGATCAAAACCAGCAATAGGATGTGGGGGATTCCCATGACAAGGTCGATGAGTCCGATCACAACCCCATCCACCACCTTTCCCATAGAAGCAGCAAGAAGACCCAGAAAAAAAGCGGTCACCGTACTGACCGCGGCTGTAAGAAGGCCGATCCGGATGCTCATGGAAAGGCCTGTCATAGTCCGGGCGAACATATCCCTGCCCATCCAGTCCGTGCCAAAGGGATGAGTCAAGCAGGGAGGCATATTTTTCCTGGAAAAATCAGTGACCAGGGCCTCTGCTCTGTAAAACTGCCCGGCAGCGGTCACAGCTGTCAAAAGGCAAATAAAAATAACCAGGAGGCAGACCATGGTCTTTCGTCCGTTCCATTGCTTCATGTGCCTACCCTCCCTCTCCTCATTCTTGGATCCACCACACCGTACAATACGTTAGCAATAAAATTACCTGTAAATACAATGGAAGCACTGATTACCGTGATCCCAAGAAGCAAAGGCACATCACCGCCAAGACCGGCTGTTACAGCCGCCTGGCCAAGACCTGGATATGAAAACACCTGTTCCACCAGAACCGATCCACCGAAGATTTCACTGACCGAAGCAAGCTGAAGGGTCAGTGCGGGCAAAAGAACGTTTCTGATACCGTGGTGAAAAACGATTCTGCTTTTGGACTCTCCTCTTGCCTTTGCAAAAAGTACATAATCACTTTCCATGACCTGAATCATTTTCTCCCTGGTATGAAGAAGGATGCCGGACATTCCAGAAATGGTAAGGGTCAGGCAGGGCAAAATCCCATGGACCACCCGATCCTTTAAGGTAACCTCTGCCGCTTCCATGCCTATGGGAACACTTAACCCGATAGGAAGCACCTGAAGCCGGACGGCGAACACAATGAGGAACACCAGTGCCAGCCAAAAGGCCGGGGTACTGGCAGTAATGAGAGCATAAGCGGAAATCACCTTATCCACTGCTTTTCCCCTGTTTGCGCCGGCCAGGGTTCCCAGGGCAAAGCCAACTATCCCGGAAACCGCCCAGGAAATTGCCAACAGCCACAGGGAGTTTCTAAGCTTTACACCGATCACCTGGGAAACCGGCCGGCGATATAAAAGTGATGTACCCAGATCACCTCTGATAAAATCACCGGCCCAGGAAAGAAACCGTTCTGCGGGAGGCAGACCGGTCCCCCAGTACTGGGAAAGCTTTGCAATCTGCTCCTGGCTCATGGAGCCAAGAGCGGCCTGGCCAACATTGACCTTTAGAGGATCAATGGGAGAAACTGATACAAGAAAAAAGGCCGCTGCGCTTACCAGAAAAAGAAGGACAGCCATCCGCGCCAACTGTTTTACCAAAAAACAAAGGATCTTCCTTCCTGACCGGCCATCTTTCATGATCCCCATCTCCACTGATCCACATTATTTACAATCGACCAGCCATGCCCATGAGGATGAAGCTTCTGGTCCGCAACCTTCAATCCATCCCTTACCCAGTATAAATGATCGATATTTACAAGCCAGATCCAGGGAATATCCCCGCTCTGGATAATGCCGTTTTCTCCATCCCACTGGGCCTTTTTCCAAAGCTCATAGGATTTTTCCAGGTTGCTTTGCGCCAGGGCCTCATCCATGTACTGATCCACCTTTTCATTGGCATAAGGGGAATAAGCTGCAAGTCCCGTCTCCTTCATGGTATGGTAAATATTATAAAGCTCCATGGGAGTATGGGCTCCCCACCCCCAGATCAACGGCTGTGTCTGGGCTCTGTCATAGGCCGTATCCCAGCCGGCTCCTTCCATCTGTCCGTCAATTCCGATTTTTTTCAGCTGATTGATGGTATCCGCCGCAAGAGCCTGCCTTACAGAATCTCCTGCCGGATAAAGGAAATGAAGCTCCGCCCTTTTTCCATCCTTTTCCCTGATTCCATCTCCGCCTTTTTTCCAGCCTGCTTCTTCAAGCAGGGCCTCTGCTCCTTCCAAGTCGTACTCTGTCTTTGCAGAAGGCTCATACCATGGCATTTTATCACAGACACTGTAAGCAGGACTGCCGTATCCGTTCAGTACATGATCGATCATTTCTTCCCGGTCGATTCCCATATTAATGGCCCTTCTGACCCTTACATCGCTGGTAAAATCATTCCCAAGAGGTACCCCTGATTCCGATATGCTTCCAGAGGGTATCACCGGAAGGTTAAAGCCCCGGTTATCTACGGTCTTACAATCCAAAAGCCCATAGCCGGGAATAGTCAGATCCGAATAGGATGCGGCCGTGTAAGCTACATCCGCCTGTCCGGACCGGACTGCAGCCAGTGCCCCATCCTCTTCCATGAAAAGAACCGTAACTCGTTTCATCCTGGGAGCTTCCCCATAATAATCCGGGTTGGCTTCCAGGATCACCTGCTGCCCCCTGTCCCACTGCTTTAACAGGTACCTGCCGGAGCCAATGGGATGCTCCCCGTAATCCGGTCCATAGGCGTGTTCCGGTACGATTCCCACAATGGCCATGGTATAGGGCCATATGGAATAGGGATGCTTCATATGAAATAGTACCGTCGTATCATCCGGTGCCTCTGCCCGGTCCAGCATGGTGAAATCATTCACCGAGCTGGTATCTCTCAAGGTATTATAAGTAAATGCCACATCCTGTCCGGTCAGCTTTTCCCCATCCGTAAAAAATACATCATCCCGGATCTTTACGGTCCAGGTCAGGCCATCGCTGCTTGCCTGCATATCCGTTGCCAGATCATAGCCAATGTTTAAATCCTTATCCGTAATCGTAAGAGTACTTTGGATCAAAGGTTCATGGACATGTTCTCCGGCCCCCCAGCCATAAGCCGGATCAAATCCTGCCTCAGGCTCTGAGCTGACTCCCATTACCACCACGACCCTGTCCTTTTCGCCGTCACTGTCTGTTCCGGCTGCTTCAGTAGCTGTCCCGGTCTTCCCTGAGGCTTGGGTACTGTCCGCTTTTCCACAGCCATTCAAAACAACGGCAGTCATCAAAACAGCCGCTGCAATCCCCCATTTCCGCTTCATCATACGATATCCTCCTCCATAATTGGTCCTGCCAGACCCGGTATTATCCGCCCCTGGCACATTTTTTAAAATAAAAACAGATACCAGAAACAGTCATACGTATTCCTTGGGAATACCTATACCTTCCTGGTATCTGTCTTTATTTATTCTGATATTTTATGCTTCCTGCCAGTGGTGACTTCTGTCAGCCGTTAAAAAAAGTATACGGAATATTCCATCAAACGTCAACGTTTTTTTAGCAAACGTTTGCAGGTTAAGGTATTTTATAACAGTTCCTTATATAAAATATCCCTTAAATATCCGCCGTACTTCTCTTTGGTCAGGACAACCTGGTAGCCCTGCTTTATCATGTTGTTCTTGCTGAATTTGTTTTCCGGATGAACCGTACACATGAGATACCGGTACCCATGGTTCCTAAGCTCTTCCTCCGCAATCTTCATCAGCGTGTGCTGAAGACCATTTCCCCGGTATTTTGGAAGAATGGCCACAGACTCCATATGGGCCACCCTTCCCAGCTCTTCTTCGGCCATTCCTATGTCCCAGCCAAGATTTTCTTCCCCTTTTCCCGGAAGGGATGCAATCAATACCCCTGCCAGGGCGTTGGTCTCCATTTCAAATGCCTTATAGCCGATACCATTTCCCTCCTGCAGGGTATGGCAGGTATATTCCGAATCATCAGCAACAAACCAGTCCTTCCTCTCAATTTGCCGCCACACGGATTGGATTACATCAGCCATGATCTGATAATCCTCGTGGACTGCCCTTTCAATTAAAAAATTCATTTTCTGGTTCTTCCTCTCAAATAACTGCGTCCGGAAGTTCTGCCGGCTCCCAATTCACCCAGTGAAGAACCTGTACCTTTTCCCGGGGCACTTCCATATCCGGCAAGGCATCCCCGCCATGGAACCAGCTATATGCGCCGGCGCAAAGCAAAATCATGATCAGGCAGAATGCGATCAGCATGATCCTATTATACAATTTTTTATCCTCCACACCGTTTCCCCTTTCTTTCACTATAGAATCAGTCTATGCTTCCAATACCGGATAAAGTCAGGTATTCTACTGCTTTTCCCTTAAACATTCCTGGTAAAACGGCACTGGGGGAAATTGGAGCAGCCATAAAATTCTCCGAATTTTCCGCTGCGCCGTTTAAGCACACTGCCGCATTGAGGACAAATCTCAGCTTCTTCCTTATGAACCAGCTTTCCCATCTGTTCATAGCATTTCTGGTTCATAACACAATCAGAAAGAGCCCGGTGAGCCCCCTCTGTATTAATGTGAAAATAAGCCGAAATATCCGTCAGGCGGTGGCGGCCAAGCTGGGGCAAGGTGGTCTTTGCCATGAAAAGGGTATCCACATAATCATTGGGCACCTCTTTCCCAAAAAGCTCCTGCGCTGCCCGGTAAAGGAAAAGCAGATCAAAGGACTGGATATTATGGCCCACCAGAATTTCTCCTTCAATAAAGGAAAGAAAATCAGGCAGCACTTCTTTTAATCCAGGCGCTGCTTTAACCATGTCATCTGTGATCCCGTTGATCCTGGTCGCTCCTGCCGGAATATGAGTGCCCGGATTAACCAGGGTATTTAACTCAGCCACCGGTTCATGTCCCTTTACCTTGATCGCGGAAATCTCAAGGATGGAATCCTCTGCCGGGCTGATGCCTGTTGTCTCAAGATCAAATACCACGTAATTCTCTGCATATTGGTTCAAACGTCTGCCTGTAAACTGTCTGACAGCCATAGGTTCCTCCATTCATTTGTATAAAAACAAAATATATGTAACAACTTCATTATACCCTCTGCGCTTCCATTCTTCAAGCAAAAATCAAATACCTCACTGCTGGTTGCAGGGGATCTCCCATGGGCGGCTGCCAAGTCAGGCAACCCTGACCCTGGCCCGCTGCCTGCAGGAAAATCATTGAAAGGCTACCATTTGCTCCGCAACAGTCTCCGCTTCTTCTGCAGAAAAATATCCGCATTCCTCCATTCTCCGAAGAACCTTCATCTGCCGTTTCTCCGCAAGGGCCTGGTTTTTGGACGGTGCGTATTTGGAAGGGGCGTTAGGAACTCCGGCTAAAAGTGTACTTTCATATTCTGACATTTCATCCGGAGTCTTTTTAAAGTACCCCGCACTGGCATCGCCGACGCTGTAATATCCATCTCCAAAATAAATGCAGTTTACATACAGCTCAAAAATTTCCTCCTTGGTATAGTTCTTCTCTAAATCAAAGGCCATGAATACCTCGGCCGCCTTTCTGGCGATGTCCTTATCCTGGTCAAAATACAGGTTCTTGGCAAGCTGCTGGGTTATGGTACTTCCCCCCTCCACAAGCTTACCCGCCCTGATATCGTTAGTAACGGCCCTGGCTATGGCGATCAGATCGATTCCATGATGACGGTAAAATCGGTGATCCTCAACTGAAACGACTGCATTCACATAAATCTGGGGCAGGTTTTTGTATTCCGTATAGCCTTCCTTATCCCGAACAGCTTCCACACGTTCCTGGAGTCCGGCTTCCGAAAGGGCATTCCGGTACATTTCATATCCCTTATATGCCACAGTGAATCCGGCCAAAAGGTGGACCTATGTCAATACTTTAGACACAAAAAGTCGAATCTTTTATGCAACACCTAACGCCTCATCTTCTTTTTGTTGTGGAGTCATAAAATCGATGCTGCTATGAATCCTAATTCTATTATACCAGGACTCTATATATTCAAAGATAGCCCTATTAGCTTCATTGAAATCGCGATATGTATGTCTATAAATTTCTTCTTTTTTTAATGTTGCATGAAATGATTCAATACATGCATTATCATATGGATTACCTTTATGACTAAAGGAATGAATCATTTTTTTAGAGTTTATATAGTTTTCAAATAGTTGGCTCGTGTACTGAACCCCTAAGTCACTGTGAAGTATGATTCCTTTGGTATTTTTAACATTTAAACAGGCATTTTCTACAGCTTTTTTAGCTAACTCCGCAGTTATTTCTTTTCCGTACGCATAACCTATAATCTTACGTGTATACAGATCCATAACAGAAGCCAAATAAGTCCAGCCTTCTTTTAAAACATGGATGTATGTTATATCTGTACACCATTTTTGGTTAATTGTATCAGCCTCAAAATGTCTGTTAAGAATATTTTCTTTTTCTGGGATGTTATTTTTACTTGAGTGATGGTTATATTTTTTGACCACTACTGAGCGTAGGCCATTTTTCACCATATGCCTTTGAACTCTTTTAATACTGCATTTAGTACCTGCATCTGATAGAACTCTTTGTAGTTTAATTGCTCCATAACGTTGCTTGTATTTATTGAATTGATAAATAACTTTTTTGCTAAATTCTTCATATTCAAGCTGCTTATTTGAGGGCACACTAACTAAAGCCTTATAGTATGTACTTCTTGGAAACTTCAAGGCATTACATAATTGCTTAACTGTATATAAATGTAGATTTGAATTGATAAAAGTAACGTATTCCTCTATAGATTTTTGGCGAATATGGCGGTAGCTTTTTTTAATATTTCATTTTCAATTTCAAGGTTACGTATTTTCTTTTGAAGAGCCTTATACTCTTTCATAGAGATTGTTTCTGAATCAGAAACTTTAATTGGTGAGAGATTTTTAACCCACCCTACAATAGTGGATTTAGAAACGCCATATTCTTGTTCTAATTGAGGATATGAATAATTACCAGTGTTATATAAGTCAACTAATTGTTGCTTAAATTCTGGTGTATATGATTTTTGACTTCTAGCCATGCCAAACAACTCCTTTATCTTATTGATTTTATTATAGGTTGTTCGACTTTTCGTGTCTACAGTTATATACTAACACCAAGGCACACGGTCATCAGTAACAAAACAATTCTTCTTATAAACGTTCCAATTTTCATAGATTCACTGCCTCCTTATCGTTATATATATGTTATGGTTCTGAATAAATTGTATCATAGAGTTCCTTTAAAAACAGGAATAATTCCTTATATTTCCCTAAAGGTTTCGGACATGTTCTGACAAATCTCTTACCAATTCTTACAAATTAATGAAAGGATGGAAAAATCTCCATTCTATAAGCATCCGGCAATTATTCCCCTTTGAGGGAAATTGCTGTTTTTTTATCAAACCCATGGAACTTTTTAATTTTATTTAGTATACTTATCATAAAGCAAGCCTTATCCTTTAGAGGACTGCCAGGAAGACTGTGAAAGGACAAAAACAACCGAATAAAGAAACGAGGTAAATGAAAATGCTGGTAACACTACACGATACCAAAGCAACGGCTGTCATCGATTCCATCGGTGCCCAGCTTCTATCATTCAAAGATTCTGCCGGTACAGAATACATATGGCAGAGAGATCCTGAGTTTTGGAGCAAATGCTCTCCTCTTCTTTTCCCCATTGTTGGAAACTGCCGGAATAACCAGACCCGTCTGGAAGGCCGGACGTGGGAAATACCCAAGCATGGCTTTTGCCGGGAAGCTGATTTTGCCGTTACCCAGCAGGCAAAAACTTCTGCGGCCTTTGAAATCCGGGATACGGAAGAAACAAAAAGGTTTTATCCATACTCCTTCCGCTTAAGCCTCTCCTATACGCTTATTGACGGAAGCTTATATATGGAATACCAGGTTTTCAATACGGAGGAAAGGACCATCTATTATTGTCTGGGGGCTCATCCGGGCTTTAACTGCCCCATGGAGAATGGTGCTTCATTGGAAGATTATGACCTGGTGTTTGAAAAAGAAGAAACCATATCCAGCATGGTATACGACTGTAAGAATCTGGAATTTAATCCTGGCAACAGGATCAGCAGGCTAAAGGAAAGCCGCATCCTTTCTCTGAACCGGGAACTATTTAAGGATGACGCCGTCTATTTTGATGACCTTAAATCCAGAGCAGTTTCTATTATAAACAGAAATACCGGTCGAGGCGTAGAGGTTTCCTTTCCAGGCTTTGAAACCGTGGCCTTCTGGTCACCTTATCCGGGAGAAGCGCCTTTTGTCTGCGTGGAGCCCTGGAATGGTTCCGCAATCTATGCTACGGAAGATGACGAATTTATTCATAAGAACCATGTACAGACCTTAAAACCAGGAAAGGCAAAAAGCTACGGCCTTTCCATAAAAATTCTCAACGAATAAGGAAACAGGCAGCGAATCGGCTGATTTTCGCTGCCTGCCCTGAATTTACAGAATATGAAGAATTTTTCAGATGTGATTTGCCGACCTTTGAAACAGAATTTTAACTCTTTGGATTGGGATAACAATACCATGAACTTCCGGTCAAAACAACCCGCTTTGCTTATTTTAATGGAATTGTTGCGCTATTCTATATATTTCTACAAGGACAAACAATTTTCCTTTAAAAATTCCCTGTACCTATTTTCAAATTTCTTTCTCCTTCCGTCGTTTACATACAAAACCTCACCGTTTTGCATTTCAACCGCCTCTCCCCTTACACTCCTAACATAATGCATATTTATAATGTTATGCCTGTTAATCCTGACGAAACGGTCTTTGGGCAGCTTTTCCTCCTCTTCATCAAGCCTTGCGCGGATCCGCATCCGGCCGCTGCCTGCTACCACACTGGTTTTTCTGTAATAAGATTCCAGATAAAGGATATCCCTGATATCCAGGATCGCGGACTGTCCGTTAAAGAAAACAGGATATTTTGTCGGATGCAAGCTGCTGTTCCCTTTTGGATAAATCACAATCATATCATATACGGAACACCCTAATGTGGTAAAATGTCCCTCTTTAATCGAAAAATAGTCTACCTTTAACCGGCTGTTCCAGGTGCCGGGATAGACATATTCTAATCCCTGTGTCTGTTTTTCATTGGTAAAAAAGGCAATTCTCATATTCAGATCCCCCTGTATCTATTCTTAACTTGCGGATGATAAAGTCCCGCATCCTATAAAACGATTTCCACGAAAGCTTATAACGCAAAAACAAAAGAGAACCTGAAGGCAGCGAATAATTACGTTGTTTTTCCTCAAACTAAATAATAGAATCCTAAAAACTGCCGGAAGGAGAATACGAAATGAAATCAGAAAATAAAAATGAGAACCAAAAGAAGAAGACGGAATCAACCACCTCCAAGAATAATTATGACATTGACATCCAGGCCTGCTCTACCATGGATTGCACCGGACTTATTCCCTCAGCTCCCCAATCTGAGGCTGAGCTGGAATCATACGAAGACCTTTATCCTTTCATGCCTCATTCAAAGAACGTAGATAAGGACTCCAGGTAAGGCTGAAAAAATGGCAAAAAAATAAGAAGGCCTCTTAAACGGCCTTCTTATTCTCTATTCTGCTTTTAACGAAGCCGGAATTTACTCATTAATTCCCGCAGGCTCTCCGCCTGGCTGGAAAGTTCTTCACTGGCCGCAGCACTTTCCTCTGCGGTAGCGGAGTTGTTCTGGACTACGGAAGAAATCTGCTCGATTCCATAGGTTACCTGGGTCACCTTTTCGCTTTGCTCCTTCAATTCCTCTGCAGAGTTACGGATGGCGGAAACCATGCTTTTGGTCTCGGAAAGAACACCATTCAAGGTTTCCCCTGTAGACGCTGCAATACCAGTTCCTTTGTTAACGGCTGCTATGGTATCTGCAACCAGGCTGGAGGTATCCTTTGCCGCGTTGGCACTCTTACCGGCAAGATTGCGGACCTCATCTGCAACAACTGCAAAGCCTTTCCCGGCCTCGCCTGCCCTGGCTGCTTCCACAGCCGCATTCAATGCAAGAATATTGGTCTGGAATGCTATATCTTCAATAAGCTTATTGACCTTTTCAATTTCCTTGGATTTTTTGTTGATCTGATCCATGGACTGCATCATCTCATGCATTTGGGCATTGCCGCTTTCCATGGCCTGACCGACCCGTCCCGCCTGCTTATTCACATCTTCCACTGCCTTTGCAGTGCTTATCAGGCTGCCTGATATCTCGTTTACTGAGGAAGATAATTCTTCTACTGAAGCTGCCTGTTCTACGGACCCCTGGCTTAGATTCTGGGCTCCCTGGGACACCTGGGTACTGCCCTTAGCCACTTCATCGGCAGAAATGCTGATGGTTTCCATAGTCTTTGAAAGCAGATCCTCTGTCCTGTCAATGGAATCCTGGATCACCTTAAAATCTCCCTGGAACTCCATCCCAACAGATTGGCTGAAATCTCCGGATGCGATATTTCCCAGTACAGATGCAATCTCAGAGATGTAGGATTTTACGCTGTGCACGGAACTTGCGATCTCATCAGCAAGCTGGCCGATCTCATCTCTACGCTTAACGACCGGAACCTCACTTGACAAGTCTCCTTCCGTAAAAAGCTTCATTCTAGCTGCAATGGCTGACACAGGACCTGCAATGGACCCTGCAAACCAAAATGCAAGAATACTGCCAATTACCACTGATACAAGAGCAAAAGCGGTCATGGCGAAAACTACTAAATAGATGGAAGAGGTGGTTTCCTTCACAGATGCTACCACACCCAGGGCCCAGCCGTCACTGCCTGTTACCGGACTGTAATAGCAAAAACGGTCTTCTCCATTGTATTCATATCTGCCGATTCCCGTTTTTCCGTTCAGCATGGTCTGAAACATGTTGCCGGCGGAAGCGTAGGATTTATCCGTTTTTCCCAACTCAATAAAGTTTTGGCGGCTCTGAACCAGCTCCGGTGTCATACTGGCAATCATGGTTCCTGTATTATCAATGATAAAGGCATTTCCGCTCTCTCCGATCCGCAGGTCACTGATCAGACTGCTTAAAACAGCACCGTCATAAGTTCCAAGAAGAACTCCATACTCATAAGGAGCAGCAACCCGGATCACCAGCTCATTATTGTTATCAAATTCCGTGGTGGATATGGTGGTTTCTCCATTCATGGCCCTTGTCAAATAATCTGCGGCCGGGTATACGTCGCCGATATTCTCTCCGCTTGCACTGCGGGTAATGGTACCATCCTTGTTAATTACCTGAAGGTCTTTATATCCATAAAGCTTGCACTGGTTAGAAAGGTATTCCGTTACGACCCTGGAATTTATGGATTTTAAGCTTCCGCCCTGGGAACTGGCCTCAATGCTCACCTTCATCTGATTCAGATTCTGCACGACCAGGCTGTTTACTAGTTTTCCCGTTGATTCCAGATCGTTTTTTACAACATCTGTAATTCCTTTGTAACTGACCGAAATACTGATTGCCATGTTGGTCACAGCCAGTCCCAAAATAATTGCGATAATGAATGCCAGCATCTTCATCTTCAGTGATTTCAGGAATTGACTTTTGTTTCCTTTTTTCTCCAGCTTCACTCTTTTCGCCGTCAGTAACGCTTTCAGGTTTCGTTTCTTTTCCCCCGATGTCTTCATTGCCTTATGCTCCTCGTCTTTGGTAAATGTAAACCATAACACTTTGTTTATGATTTTTTTCATTATACAATATTTTGTAACCATTTGTCAACGCATCCAGAAAATGGCAGAAATATTTGTCGAAATTTCTCTAAAAAGTGATTTTAGTTGGATGTCATGTCTTTTTTCCACTGCTGTCAAATCATGGACAGAAAGAAAAACAGCCTCTTCCTGATCCGGCCGCCGGCCGGACTCCTGTGGAAAAGGCTGATATTCTATAACTGTTTTCATTCGCCGTTTGCGCCTACGGGCAGGCTCGTCCTCGCTCTCTTTCGCTCATTATAGGATGAACGCAAGCGTTCTTCATCGACATTCGCCGTTCGCGCCTACGGGCAGGCTCGTCTCCGCTCTCTATCGCTCATTACACTCCGGAATAAGCGGAAAATCCTCCGTCAATAGGCAGTACCACGCCGGTGATAAAGCCTGCTGCCTCATTATTTAAGAAAAATAACAGGGCGCCGTTTAATTCCTCGGCTTCTCCAAAACGTCCCATAGGAGTTGCAGACAGGATCTTGTTGGTTCTTGGTGTAGGAGTACCATCTTCATTAAATAGAAGCTTTTCATTCTGCTTGGTTACAAAGAAACCAGGCGCTATTGCATTTACCCGGATGCCTACCCTGGAAAAATGAACGGCCAGCCACTGGGTAAAGTTGCTGATCGCTGCTTTTGCGCCGCTGTATGCCGGGATCTTTGTAAGAGGGGTGAATGCATTCATGGAAGAAATATTTAATATGCTGCAGCCCTCTCTGCCGATCATGTCCTTGGCAAAGATCTGGCATGGAAGCAAAGTCCCTAGGAAATTCAAGTTGAAAACGAATTCAACGCCAGACGGATCCAGGTCAAAAAAGGACTTTGTATCTGCCTCAATATCTCCCATTTCAAAATATTCTTTATCCGTATTGGCTCTTGCATTATTGCCACCTGCTCCGTTGATCAGGATATCGCAGGGACCAAGCTCTGCCAAAACCTTTGCATGGACCTCTTCAAGACTTGCCCGTTCCAGGACATTGACCTTATAAGCCTTTGCCATCTGGCCCGCTTCATGAATGGAGGCTGCAACTTCCTCTGCCGCATGTTCGTTTAGATCAAGGACCGCCACCTTTGCACCGGCTTTTGCAAGTGTTTTTGCAAACATGCCGCATAATACACCGCCTGCTCCTGTTACGACTGCTACCTTGCCGCTTAAATCCGTTCCAAATGATAATGACATATGATTCCCCTCTTTCCTATTTGCTCATTTTTTCAATGGCTTCCCAAAGACCGTTTAAATAGGTGGCGCCAAGCGCCCGGTCATAAAGTCCGTAACCGGCCCGGCCTGTTTCTCCCCAGATCATGCGGCCGTGGTCCGGACGCATATAACCATCAAAGCCATTGTCATGAAGAGCCTTTAAGATTGCAAACATATCCAGGGAACCGCATGATGACAAATGAGCCCGTTCTTCAAAGCCCTGGTTGTTCTCCAAAACAGCCACATTTCTTGCATGAACAAAGTGGATCCGTCCCATGGCAGCATATTTGGCTGCCATCTTCACTACGTCATTTTGATTGGAGCAGCCTAAGGAACCGGTACAAAGAGTAATTCCGTTGTGCTTGTCATCCACAAGCGTTAAGAAACGGTCTAAATTCTCCTCGCAGGTAATGATTCTAGGAAGACCAAAAATGCTCCAGCAGGGATCATCCTCATGGATTGCCATGTTTACGCCGCATTCTGCCGCAACCGGTATGATGGCTTCCAGGAAATATTTTAAATGATCCCAAAGATCATCCTCTGACATGGCATTGTACTCGCTGACCACCTGCTTTAACTCATCCCTTGTATAACTGGAATCCCAGCCGGGAAGTGTCAGATCGCTTTCGCTTTCCAGAGGATTCACCTTGTCCACCTGTTCCTGATAATAAACCAGAGATGTGGAGCCGTCCTCCAGTACATGATCAAGCTGGGTTCTGGTCCAGTCAAACACCGGCATGAAGTTATAACAGATGCACTTAATGCCTGCCTCCGACACCCGTCTGATGTTTTCGCAGTAATTAGCAATGTACCTATCTCTGGAAGACTTTCCTAATTTAATGTCCTCATGGACCGGAATGCTTTCAATCACTTCAAAAGCCAGCCCTGCCTTCTCTGTCTCCTTTTTTAAGTGAGCAATGCTTTCCCTGCTCCACACCTCTCCCACAGGGACATCATAAACAGCCGTTACAATGGAATACATACCCGGAATCTGGCGGATGTCCTGTAAGGTTACCTTGTCATCGTCTCCATACCATCTGAATGATAATTTCATAAAATACCTCCTTAGCAATCCAATCATAGGGGTTTCTTTTCCTGTCTTATGGGTTCAGTATATACAAAACGAAACCTCTTTACCATGGATTTAATTGCCGTTCACATTGCAAAACTTGCGGTCATGCCCTATAATACCAATTAGACATGAGCAAAACAGGAAAGGGGATTATGAAATGAGAAAAGAACTGTCCACCGGCTTTAACCAGAGGCAGTATATGAACTCAGGTGAATATGAAGTGTTTTTTTATAAGGATCTGGATCTGGATCATGTGGTGGATCATAGCCACTCCTATTATGAAGTCTATTTTTTCTTAAATGGAGATGTGTCCTATGAGGTGGAAGGAACCCAATATCGATTGCAGTACGGAGATTATCTGCTCATCCCTCCTGAGGTGAAGCACCATCCGGTTTTCCATTCAACCGGAAAAACCTACCAGCGCATAGTCCTCTGGATCAGCCGGAACTATTTTGAAACCATGTGTTCCTGGTCAGAGGACTTCTCTTACAGTTTCCGCTATGTGCAGGAAAGCAGGCATTCCCATTTCCGCACGGATTTTGTTACTTTCCAGAATATCCAGGGCCGTTTGCTGGATTTATTGGAAGAGATCCATGGAAATAAGGCATTCCATATGCTGAATGCCGAGCTGCAGATCCATTCCTTTATGCTACTGTTAAACAGGATTACTTATGACATGCTCCATAAAGTCCCGGCCGCTTATGAAAATGCGCTATATCTGAATATTTGTGATTATATTAATAACCATCTGGAGGAAAATCTCTCCCTGGACCATCTGGCTTCCTTTTTCTATGCCAGTAAATATCACATTTCCCATGTATTTAAGGACAATATGGGGATTTCCCTTCATCAGTACATCATTAAAAAACGCCTTCAGGCAAGCAAAAACGGAATACTTTCCGGGATTCCCTTTGGAGAGCTGTACCACCAGTATGGATTTTCCGATTATACCAGCTTTTACCGGGCCTTTAAAAAAGAATTCGGCCTGTCTCCCAAAGAATTCCGGGAGCAGGCCGTGCTGCCAAAAGGTTATTGATCGGTTGCCTTTTTACGAATGAAACACTCCCTGAATAAGCACCATGTAAAGAGCGGTTCCAACGCCAATGCTCAACAGGGGATTCCCCTTCCGCAGATGAAGCCAGGCAATGGCTGCAATGGAGATAATCTCCGGAAGTCCGTGTGGGTATAAAAGAAGCTTAATTCCTCTTAAGCAGTAAACCACCAAAAGTCCTATGGTTGCATAGGGCAGCGTCTGCCCCAGATAGAGGATGTACCTGGGGGTCTTTTTCCCCGCCGGAAACAGAATGAAGGGAAGAAAACGGGTGATGACGGTTGCCAGCACCATGGCTGCTGCAAGAAGGATGTTGGCTGTTAAATTCTGATTCATGACTGTTCCTCCTTTTTCTTTTCCCTGTAATATCCTGCTGTAATAACGGTCAATATTAAGATCATGGCAGGTATGATGAAAACGCTCTGGCCAAGGACTGCCACGCAAAGAACAGAAGCCCCCACGCCTACGCAGGCGGCAGGGCGTCCCTTTCCTGATTTCCACTGGTCAATAAAAATCACCACAAAAAGAGCCGTCAGGGCAAAATCCATTCCCGCCGTATTAAAGCGTATCATGCTCCCGGCTAAGGCTCCGATCACAGCCCCTGTTACCCAGTAAATCTGATCCAGGATGGAAACAAAAAAATACACCCAGTCTTTTGGAAGTCCTTCCGGCACCTCTTCATTGCACAATACGGAAAACGTTTCATCTGTCAGGGCAAATACCAGATAGGGCTTCAGCTTTCCCGCAGCCTTATATTTGTCCAGCATGGAAAGCCCGTAAAACAAATGTCTGGCATTGAGCATCAAGGACATAAAAAAAGCGTACCACGGATTCACTGCTGCCGCAAAAAACGTGATTCCAAGATACTGCAGGCTGCCTGCATAAACAAACACACTGATGAGAAGAGCCCACCAGATCCCGTTTCCGTTGACATTCATTAGTATTCCGTATGCTGCTCCTAAAACCAGATAACCTGCCATAACAGGCATTGTTTTAGGAAATGCATAGCGGAGTGCCGCCATTTTTTTCGTTTCTCTCATCCTCATCGTTCCTTTATGTATCATCTTTATCTTGCATTTTTTCTGCGTATTGTTTACTATATTAATGCACAAAAGTTACTTTGTCAACGTTAAGAAAACATCCGACAGTTACTTATTAATCTGGCAGCCGTCCAAGGAACAGGCTGGTATATCCGTCCGGCCCGTTGCAAGTAAAAAATCAGGAGTTAATCATATGAATCTTACCCATATCTATGAATCCTGCTGTCTCTGTCCCAGAAACTGCAGGGTCAACCGCTATGCAAACACCGGGTATTGTGGATGCGGCCATACTGTAAAAGCCGCACGTGCCGCTCTCCACCACTGGGAGGAGCCATGCATCAGCGGCACCAGGGGGAGCGGTACCGTCTTTTTCTCCGGCTGTACACTTGGCTGCTGTTTTTGCCAGAACTATTCCATCAGCCAGGAGAATTTTGGAAGAGAAATTACAAGCAAGGAGCTTTCCCATATCTTTTTAAGGCTTCAGGAGAAAGGGGCCCATAACATTAACCTGGTCACTGCCACCCAGTATCTTCCTTCCATCCTGGAAGCCCTGGATCTTATAAAATCCAGTCTATTCATCCCCGTGGTCTATAATTGCGGGGGATATGAATCGGAAGAAATCGTAAAGGAACTGTCCTCCTATGTCGATATCTGGCTTCCTGATTTAAAATATTTCAGCACGGAGCTTTCCTCCCGCTACAGTAAGGCGCCCGGCTATTTTGAAGCGGCCTCTAAAGCTATTAAACAAATGATCCTCCAGACAGGAGCCCCCCAGTTTGACTCCCATGGTGATATTATGAAAAAAGGCGTCATCATACGCCATATGGTGCTTCCGGGTGCAAAAGAAGATTCCATCCGTCTTCTTCACTGGATGAAGGAAACACTGCCGGAGGGAATGTATTACATCAGCCTTATGAGCCAATATACTCCATTCTATAAAAGCGGAAACTTTCCGGAAATCAACCGGAGAATTACTTCATATGAATATGGGAAAGTGGTGGATGAAGCCATCCGACTTGGGTTGGATCAGGGTTTTATGCAGGAAAAAAGCAGCGCAAAGGAAGAATACACGCCGCCCTTTGATTTGGAAGGAATTGAATGATAAAACACAGATAGAAACGGATACCGATGAAAAAACTACAATCGATACCCGTTTCTATATTATCTCATCCAATGGTCTTAATACCTCGTTTCTCTCATGTTTACTTCCTTGTACATGGTACATATCATTCACATGATCTATATTAATTTTTCCGCTCCCCGTTGTTATACACCAGATTCATGAACTTCTATCATTCCTTACTGTTTTCTCTCTTACGGTGTTACAAAATTTTCTTTGTTCCACGTTTGGAATCTCATACAGTTAATCCGGCCATGAATACAATCAATTCCTCTCATCACTTTTCATGAGCTCTCCTTCGATAGGTTTTTAACATCGGCAGATTGGTTTTCCTTTTGCTTCATTTTTTCATGAATGAAGCCAGACTTCTCTTTCTGGTGGAGTGTACCTCCTTTCGTTGGATTTGGTTATCTTTTGTATTTCTTTTTGTTATGACTTTATTATAGCGTACAAGCTTTATGTTGTCAATACTTTTTCAATGTTTTCATTTCATTATTTGTTAATTTTCAAATTGTATATAATTATTTAGATTTTATATTCATTTATATCGTATTGTAATAAAATTTATTTTTAAATTCTATCGGAATCTTATATATTTTTACCATTCCTAAGCAAAAAACAGAGCTAAGACATCTGCTTCTCAACTCTGTTTTCACTGTATATATTAATTTGAATACCTTTTCAGCTCTCTCTCAGACGGAAGCTTAGTACCAGTTCACGCAGAAGCTGGGCCTGCTGGGATAATTCCTCGCTGGAGGCCGCGCTCTCTTCTGCTGCTGCTGCATTGTTCTGTACTACGGAGGAGATCCTTCCAAGCTCCTTTGTCACCTCTTCCACTGATTTTGCTTCCTGGGCTGCTATTGCCGAAATGGAATCTACGGAGTCAACTGCCAGGGCGGAGTCCTCCAGTACCTTCATCATGGATTGTACGGTTTCAGCCAGTATCTCATTGCCCTTTTCCACCGCATTTATGGAATCCCTGATTAAGGCTGTGGTGTTTTTTGCTGCTTCTGAGCTTTTAGCCGCCAGATTCCGTACCTCACCGGCAACCACTGCAAATCCCCTTCCGGATTCCCCTGCCCTGGCTGCCTCAATTGCCGCATTTAAAGCAAGTATATTGGTCTGAAACGCAATATCTTCAATTACCTTTATGATCTTTCCAATCTCTCCGGAGGAAGCATGAATCTCATTCATGGCATTGGAAAGGTTCTGCATGGACATATCACAGCTTACCACCTCAGTTCCGGTCTGCTGCACCTGCATAGAAACCTCGCCTGCCTTATCTGCCAAACGTTTCACCTTATCCGCTACCTGGCTGATGGATCCGGACAGCATGTCAACAGTCTTTTCCTGCTCCTCTGCACCGTTTGCCAGAAGCTGGGAACCGCTTGCAACCTGTCCGGAGCTTACGGCAACCTGGGAGGCCGCCTGATTGACATCATTCATAACTGCATTTAAATTCTTGACAATCTGCTTGACCGCTGCTTCAAGCTGGGAAAAATCTCCCTTAAGACCCAGCTCCACGTCAAAATCCAGATGGTTGTCCGCAACCTCCTTTAAAGCAAAGGATATCCGGTCAATGACCTCTTTTAAATTTACCGTCATTCGTTCAAAGGAAGACGCTACAAGACCAATTTCGTCATTGGATTCCACATCAACACAGACGTCCAGATTTCCTTCCGCGATCTTCCCGGCAGCCGTTACGATCTTAAGGATGGGTTTTAACTGCCTTGTTATGACAACGGTTATAATGAATAGAATAACAACCATGGCAATGATGGAAATCACGGCCATTAAGGAAGACATCCGGTTTGCTTCCCGGTTCATATCTCCGGCTTCCACCGCTGTGACGGAATACCAGTTGGACCCTTTTAGCTGGATCGGTTCAAAGAAATAATATGTATCCCCTTTTTTTCCTGCATCTACGGTATAAAAGTCAGAACCTGACGAGATTCCTGAAGTTATTTCTTCCTTGCACGATTTGCTGTTTACAAAATCAGAAACACCGGTACCCACAAGCCCGCTGCCTGTGCTTTCTGAAATAATGGTACCTGATTCATTTAAAATAAAGGTCTGCATGCTGGGATAGGAAGAACCAGCCGTCTTTATCTGGCTGAACCGGTCCAGCCCAACATCCACTGCAACCACGCACAGCACTCTGTCGTTAACAATCACAGGCATTGCCATGGTAATGATCATCATCCCATTTGATTCATAGGGGAGCGTAATGACCTGAGCCTTTTGTTCCATCGCCTTTACAAAGTAATCTGCAGTAGAATAATCCTCATAAAGACCGCAGTCCCTAACCGTTCCATCCTTGCCTGCATACAATCCGTAGCTTCTGGCCGCCGAACTCATGGCATACTGCTCAAACAGGATGCCGACCCCTACAATATCCTGGGAATAGAGAACAGAGGACTTTATAGTGGTCAGCATGTAGTCCTCCATCTTCATGCCATAGCTGTCCAGGGTAACACTGTCAAATATCTGGCTCTTATAAAGAGGCTCGGCCGATGGGCCTGATTTGATTCTCAGCCCCTGGAGAACCTTTCTGTTAGCAGCAGAATTCTCCAGATAATAAGTAATATTCTCTGAAACCTGACTTGCCTCATCCAGCGTCTGCTGGATCACTTTTCCATTCTCAGATGCCAGAGTTTTTAACTCCCTGAAAGCAGACTGTTTCATGACACTTTTTGTCATTCTTGAGGTAATCCCAATTAAAGCTGCAAAAACCACCACCAGCAAAATCCCTGCGATACATGCAATCCTGGTTGAAAGATGGTGTTTCCCTATCCCCATCTTCGTCAGCCATGATGTTCCCTTGTATCCTGAATCACGATTCCTCCATTTTCTGAAAATCTGTTCCTTCATCGCATAATCCCCCTCTGTTGTTACAAGCTTTATGGGAATTATACCATAATTTACCAAAATGTAAAACGATATTTCAGCATTTTTTGGAACATATTTACAATTAATTATGAATTACTTACAGCACCCGTCAGCTCTCTTGAGCTTCCGCTAAATCAAATCCGGCGATCTTCATAAACTCTTCCCCTGTAATGGTTTCCCGTTCCAGAAGATATTTCGCAATCTCATGAAGCCTGGTTTCATTGTCCTTTAGTATATTCAGAGCTTTCTGATGCTGCTCCTTTACGATTCTGATCACAGCGTCATCAATCCGCTTCGCGGTTTCCGGGGAACAGGCAAGCGTGGTGTCTCCGCCCAGATACTGGTTGGTCACAGTTTCAAGAGCCACCATGTCAAATTCGTCGCTCATGCCGTAACGGGTTACCATAGCCCTGGCGATTCTGGTAGCCTGTTCAATGTCATTGGCAGCTCCGCTGGTAACCGTTTGAAATATCAGCTCTTCTGCCGCCCTTCCTCCAGTAAAGGTAGCGATCTTGCTTAATGCAGCCTCCTTTGTCAGAAGATAACGTTCTTCCTCATCCACCTGCATGGTATAGCCAAGCGCACCGGATGTTCTTGGGATAATGGTGATCTTATGGACCGGAGCCGAATGGTTCTGACATGCAGCCACCAGAGCGTGCCCAACCTCGTGATAAGCAATGATCTTCCTTTCCCTGCTGCTGACAGAAGAGTCCTTTTTCTGGTATCCGGCAATCACGACCTCCACGCTTTCTTCCAGGTCTCTCTGGGTCACAGTCTTCCTGCCCATGCGGACTGCCCGAAGGGCCGCCTCATTGATAATATTGGCAAGCTCCGCTCCACTGGATCCGGCAGTGGCAAGAGCCACTCCGTGAAAATCCACATCATCGGACAGTTTCACATTTTTGCCGTGAACCTTTAATATGGCCTCCCGCCCGATTAAGTCGGGAAGCTCCACAGGTATCCTGCGGTCAAAACGGCCCGGTCTTAAAAGTGCCTTATCCAGGGAATCCGGACGGTTGGTGGCTGCCAGTATCACAACCCCTTTTCTTCCGTCAAACCCATCCATTTCAGCCAAAAGCTGGTTTAAGGTCTGCTCTCTCTCATCATTTCCGGTAAAGCCGCCCCCATCTCGTTTCTTTCCTATGGTATCAATTTCATCGATGAACACAATACAGGGAGCTTTCTCACCGGCCTGCTTAAATAAGTCCCTGACCTTTGCAGCACCCATACCAACAAACATTTCCACAAATTCCGAACCGGATATGGAGAAAAACGGTACATGGGCTTCCCCGGCCACCGCCTTGGCAAGCAGTGTCTTACCGGTTCCCGGAGGGCCTACCAGCAAGGCACCCTTGGGTAGAGACGCTCCGATATCTGCATACTTCTGTGGATTATGAAGGAAATCCACGATCTCCTTTAACGCTTCCTTTGCCTCCTCCTGTCCGGCTACATCCCGGAAGGTTTTTCCTGTTTCAGATTCCGCATAGATTTTGGGATTTGATTTTCCAAAGGTCATGGCATTGCCGCCGCCCATCTTCTTTTGCATCTGCCCGGATAAAAAATTTCCCAGGAATACAAAGATCAGAATGGGAATGATCCAGGTAAGCAGAAAGGAAAGCAGGGGAGACATCTGCTTCACAATGGCCTTTTCAAAGGAAACGTTATGGGCAAGGAGCCGTTCCGTCAGGGTTTCATCGGGCCATAACCCGGTCTTATACACATCGTACACAGGCTTGCCTTCCCAATCCTTTTTACCGGTGTCGGATTTAAACTGGATCTCGGTTTCCGTCTTTGCCACCGCCTGTACCTTCCCCTGGTCAACCATTTCCAGAAATGTACTGTATGGAACCTCGTTAACGGTTTTTGACTGCAGCCATGGAACCGTCATAGCATTGAACACAATCATGACTAACAATACGATTGCGTAATAATATATAAATGGTCTTTTCGGATTTTTCTGTGAATTACCGTCATCTTTCAAACCCATAAAACTCCTCCTTTTTTCTTCCGTTACTCCTTGAGTACCGATTTCACGAATTCCTCCGCGTCTTTAAAATCCTGTTGGTTGGGATGAAGCATGCCATCCTCATATGCAGATATTAAGGTCCTGATCTGGGGAGTATCATGAATTGCCTGCATCTGCCTGTACTTTTCAAGGATCTGGGGAGCCATCTTTCCTCCGCACAAAAAGCATCCTAGATATTCGTTATCATCCGGCAGAAAAACAGCAACCTGCTTTTCCACCTGCTTATAATATTCTTTGTTTCCGGAAAGCCCGCAAGTTCCGAACAGGGCCACCCGTTTGCCATGTAAATCGGAAAGAAAGTCAAGCACTTCTGTTTTGCAGGTTCCCCGGTTGTTCCAGAACCCTACAAAATACGTATCTGCTTCTTCTCCGTGAAGCTCCTCCAGGCTGACAATATCCTTAGATTTTCCGGGAAGCGTTTCAAAAATTCTCATGGCAACCTTCTGGGTATTTCCGGTATTACTTGTATACACAACCAAATAGTCCATACATTCAGCCTCCTATGACATTAAAATATACCAAACCGGATTATTTATCAATAGATTGCGGGAAATGTTAATACAATTTATGTAACTTTTAGAATCTATATGGCAAAGTTCACAATTATCTGGTCAAAAAACCAAGAAAAAAGCTTTGGAACCGCTGTTTACCAGCTGTACCAAAGCTTTTTTCCGTTGTCTTATGACAGAGATCCGGCTGCTTTCTTTATGATGCCGCATGTTTTTTCAATGTCCTCATCCGTATGAGCCGCAGACAAAAACAGGATCTCAAATTGGGAAGGTGCCGTATAAATTCCATGGTCTAACAGATAGTGGAAAAATATTCCATATTTGACCGTATCAGAGGCCAAAGCCGTATCATAGTCCACCACCGGATTTTTTGTGAAGAACAGGCTGAAAAGGGAGCCTGCCTGATTCACCCAGGTATCCGGAAGGGCTTCCCTTAAGGACTTTACAAGTCTTCCCGCTCTTTCTTCCAGGGTTGGATAGATTTCCGGCCGTTCCATCAAAGCCCTAATGGTGGCAATTCCAGCCGCTGTTGCAACCGGATTGCCGGAAAGAGTGCCTGCCTGGTAAACCCTTCCAAGAGGAGAAACCACCTCCATGATCTCCCGCTTTCCTCCATAGACTCCCATGGGCATACCGCCTCCGGCAATTTTTCCCAATGTCGTTAAATCAGGAACAACCCCATAATATCCTTGTGCTCCTCCAAGCCCCATGCGAAAGCCGGTTATGACCTCGTCGAAAATGAGAAGTGTTCCATACTTTGCTGTGATATCCCTTAAAAACTCCAGGAAACCAGGCTTTGGAGGGACAAGCCCCATGTTTGCTGCCACCGGCTCCACCACCAATGCACCGATATCATCTGGATATTCTGAAAACAGCTTTTTTACAGAAGACTCATCATTATACTGGGCAAGGAGGGTATGTTCCGTATAGGAAGCCGGAACACCGGCGCTGTCCGGTGCACTGCCTGTCAGGGCTCCGGAACCTGCCTTTACTAACAGGCCATCGGAATGGCCATGATAGCAGCCCTTGAATTTGATGATCTTATCTCTTCCCGTATAGCCTCTTGCGGCGCGGATGGCGCTCATGACCGCTTCCGTTCCGGAGCTTACCATACGCATCATCTCCATAGAAGGCATACACTCCCTGATAAGCCCCCCCAGCACCAGCTCTTTTCTGGTTGGCGCTCCAAAGGACAGACCGTCAAGACAGGCCTCTCTTACGGCTTCCACCACAGGCCCCCAGGCATGTCCAAGAATACACGGCCCCCAGGAATTTACATAATCAATGTATTCGTTTCCGTCCTCATCGTAAATATGGGAACCTGACGCCCGCTTTACAAAGACCGGAACTCCCCCTACGGAACCAAAAGCGCGGACCGGGCTGTTGACTCCGCCCGGAAAATACTCCCTTGATTTTTCAAATAATACTTTGGATTCTTCTATTTTCATTTTAACTGACTCCTTTCTTCGTTCCAATCCCGGCAGATGACTTCCGTTATCCCCTGGATGCTGTAAACCCCGGCAATCATATCTGCCTTTCTTCCGTGCTCTGAAAGGGCTTTTGCTGTTATATCCCCGATACAGACCACTTTAAGGCCTGCCAGAGCTTCCTCAATCCCCTCCTCTGCTTCCTTAAAAAAGGCTTCCACACCGGATGCGCTTGAAAAGGTCAGATAGTCCAAATGCCTTAATGCTTCCGCCCTGTTTTCTGTCTCCAGGCCTGCTGGGGCCACATCATACAGCACAATGTCATGATAAAAGGCCCCGGCTTCATCAAGAATCTCATTTAATTCCTTAGAGCCGCCTGAGGATCTGGGGATCAAAAGCCTGTCCTCCCCGGTAATTAAGCCTTTTAAGCCTGCCGCAAGATCCTGCACCTGATATTTTTTTGGTATGTAATCAGCACAAAAGCCATGCCCCAGCAATTCATCGGCAGTTCCTCTTCCGACCGCAGCAAATTTCACATGGCCCACCGACCGGAAATCATACCCCCATTCCAATAGTCCACGGAAAAATTCCTTAACTCCATTGGCACTGGTAAATACGATCCAGGTGTAGGATGGCAGCTTTTCATATGCTGCCTTCATTTTCCCGTCCTTTCGGTGGGACTTTATGATAAGGCTCAGCATGCATTCCCAATCCCCTCCGAGAGATTTGATCTGTTTACCCAGCCTGACCGTAAAGGAATCTGTTCCTGTCACTCCGATCCTGCACCCCTCCAGGGGATGCTTCAACGTAGAAGAAAAATCAAGGGAGGCCACTTCTCCCACCACAATAATGGCAGGACTTTCGATTCCAGCCGCCAGCACCTTTTCCTCGATATCCTCCAAGGTTCCACGAACGGTCCTTTCTTCCGGAAGAGTTCCGTTTTGAATGACCGCAGCAGGTGTCACCCCTGGTTTTCCCCGGTTTAAAAGGCCCTTTACGATAAGGGATAAGTTTCCAAGTCCCATAAGAAAAACCAATGTACCGGAAAGTCCCGCAAATTCAGCAAAATCAGGAGGAAGCGCTCCTTTTTCTGAAAGAGTGTGTCCGGTCATGACATGAAAGCTTCTGCTGACCGCCCGGTGGGTCACCGGGATCCCGGCACTAGCCAGGGCTGCAACCGCAGAGGTAACTCCCGAAACTACCTCATAAGGGATCCCTGCCTTAGTAAGTGCCATGATCTCCTCTCCTCCCCGTCCAAACACAAAGGGATCCCCACCCTTTAGCCTTACCACGGATAGTCCTTTCTCTGCCAGCTCTACCAGAAGCTGATTGATCTCCTCCTGCTTCATGGAATGATGCCCGGCGCGTTTTCCCACATGGATCTTCCGGCAATGGGCCGGTACCTCATCAAGGAGACGCGGAGAAAGAAGGGAATCATAAACAACAGCTTCACAGGTCCGCAGCCTTGACAACCCCTTTTCCGTAATAAGCCCCGGATCTCCGGGACCGGCCCCTACCAGATATACAACTCCAGTTTCCTTCATAGCATCCTCCTTTTACCCAAGGCTCTCTGCTGCCAGCAGGGCCAGCCTGTCCAGTTCCCCTATTCCTCCGCGCAGATGGATCCGTTTTGCTTCTTCTCCTCTTCTGCTGATTCCAAGAATCTCTATTTCCCCGTTTTTAAGCCTGGAATAAACACCTATAGGCTCATGGCATCCGGCATTTAACAGCTTTAAAATCTTTCGTTCCATAGTCAGGCACAGCCTGGCTTCCTCATCCTCAAGAGATTTTACCACCGCCTCAAGCCCGGAATCCAGCCGTCCTTCCACGGCAAGTATTCCCTGGCCTCCAGCCGGAATAAAGGTATCACAATCAAAGCAATGATAATGATACCGGCTGTCCTCCCAAAGCCCCAGCCGTTTTAACCCGGCAGCAGCCAGTATGATGCCATCATAAGAGCCTTCCATGAGCTTTGAAAGTCTGGTGAGCACATTGCCTCTTAAATTCTCACAGCGTACCAATGCCTCCGGCCACATGGTCTTACCGATTTCCTCAATCTGAATCTTTCTTCTTAAGCTGGATGTTCCGATTATGATTTCCCTTTTTCCGGAAAGAATACCGGATGCCGGCGTCACCAGAACATCCCTGGGATCTTCCCTTTCCAAAACTGCAACAATTCCAAGGCCTTCTTCCAGCTCCATGGGAAGATCCTTTGCGCTGTGGACTGCGAAATCAATCTCTCCCCTTAAAAGGGCCTGTTCAAATTCGGTCACAAATACGCCTTTTCCACCAAATTCCAAAAGAGGTTTATCCAGGATCCGGTCTCCTTCCGTCAGTTTCAGCACCAGTTCCGCTGACAGGCCAGTACCTGTCCTTTCAAGGGCCTCAGCCATTATGTTCGCCTGTGCCACGGCCAAAGCGCTTCTTCTTGTTCCAATGCGAATGGTCTTACTTTTCATGCTCCGCCAGCATCCTTTCTATCAGTTCTTCAGCCTGTTCCCCGGAAAAACCACCCTGGCGGATCCCTTCCTCTGTCATGGCTCTGAAAATTGATCTTCTGACAGGAAGGGAATCCACCTTTTCCCTGACCATATCCCTATATGAGCCAAGCTGCTTTGCCAGACTGCCAAGTCCCTTGGGAATGGCATCTTTCAGCTGCTTTTTCAAATACCGGGCAAGGGCCGGAGAATTTCCTCCCGTGGAAATCCCCACCGTAATATCCCCATCCTTAATAAGGGCCGGGAAAATAAAGCTGCATTCCTCCTGCTGATCCGCCACATTGACCGGAATCCTCCGCTCTCTGCACCAGTTGGAAATTCTCCTGTTTACTTCTTCATCCGAGGTTCCGGCTATTACAAAATCCATAGTTGCCAGATCCGTTTCCTTAACCTCCCGGCGCCTCCATGTGAGTTTCCCCCTGCTCTCCTTTATGAGCCGCTCCATCTCCGGAATCACCCGGGGAGCCACGATCACAATGTCCGGACCGTAATCCATGAGTGTCAGGGCCTTTCGGAAGGCAACCGTTCCTCCGCCTGCAATCAGACACCTTTTCCCCTCAATATCAACAAAAAACGGAAAGTAAGCCACGGTCATTCCTCCTTAATCCAGCGTTCCAGGCCATCCAGCGTTTTAAGCACCACCTTTAAGTCCTCACTGGGAACATGGTCCCTGATCTCATAGAGAAGGGTATCCAGCCGTTTTCCTGCAAATGCTTTCCTAAGCCCTTCCATTCTCTTGATATATGGATGGAACACCACTTCCTTAATGGCCCCATCCAGTTCCTCTTCCATGATGGCGTTTGCCCGGTCCAGCTCTTTTAGCTTTATTTCCGTGTTGTTTTTTGAAAGTGTCTCAAAATAATCAATGTTATAAAGGGTCAGCCGATCCAATTCCCCAATCTCAGGGTCCATGTCCACGGGAACCGCCACATCCATGAACAGCCGTTTTTTTTCCGGGCTTATCTGCTCTGACAGCTCTTCACAGGTTACGGTATAGTGAGGTCCCGAAGTAGCACTGATGACAATATCCATCTCTTCCATGTACTGATAGCGGTCCCTGTAATCCACGACCCTCACCCGTTCTCCCTTTGCCTCTACGGTCAGATCCGATTTATGGCTTCTGACCGTTCCTGTCACCCAAATCCCCTGCTTGCTTAAAATATTCTTTGTTATCGTACTCCCCATTTTACCGGTCATGCCGATCACCATCACATTCTTTTCCCCGCCCTCTTTTTCAAAGCGAAACACCTCATTGGCTACAAGGGTTGCAACGGATAAAGGAGTTCTGGATAAATTGGTATCTGTCTTGATCCGTTTGGCACAGGCAAACGCCCTTTGGAACAGCACATTCATTTCGTAATCCACAGCTCCCTGGTCTCTGGAAATCTGATAGGCCTCCTTTGCCTGCCCTAAAATCTCATCTTCCCCCAGAACCATGGAATCGAACCCGCAGGCCACTTTAAACAAATGCCCTATGGCGCTTTCCCCGCTGAATATATTCAGGTATTTCAGCAGCTCCTCCAGACGGATTCCTTTATAATCAGCAGCCTCCCGCTGAAGCTCCCCGATTGCATGCTTTGTACCTGAAACATAAATCTCACTGCGGTTACAGGTACAAAGCACAACCACACCGGTCACCGCCTCCTTCCTCATCAGCCGTTCAATAAATTCTGTCTTCTCTTTTTCATGGAAGGCAAATCGTTCCCGGATATTCACAGAAGCCTTTTTATGGCTTACACTCATACAATACATCATTCTTCCAGCCTTCTTATCCATAGAATAGTTCATAAAAACTCCTACTTATTCTAACATATGATAGCAGAAAAGAGCAACCTATCTCTGGAACTGGAACGTACCGGTCTTTCATTGCCATTGGTGATATAAGCTTTGAAAATACCACATAGAAAATGCCCCCACCCAGGCAAACAAGTTTTACTATTCCACTTGTCTGCCTGGGTGAGGGCCTATGAATCGTACGGGCTCCAGAGCTTACTCCTTCCAACAGGGTAACATTCTGACCTCTATGCCGGCATTTCTTTTAAGCAGGAAGTATGGGGTTTCGGACGGAATCAGGCAATAACAGAACTTTTTATTCAAATGGGAAACGGTACTGGTTAAGTCCCAGTTCAGCCCTGATCTTAATAAGCTCTTTCTGCACCGCATCATTGATGGGCACTCCGCTGTTTCTGCGCTCCTGCCATACCAGATATTCCTTTTCACCTGCTGTATAAATGCGGTCTTCCCCAGGGGCTTTAACAGAACTGCGAAGATCCCGGAGAATATCGCCGCACGTCTTTTTAAACGCATCCAGGCCCATAAAAGCTTCCGTATCAATGGCAATAAAGAAGTGTCCTAAGTGGAAGGGAACCTTTTCTCCCTTTTCCCCAATGCCGGTTAAGGCTCTTAAGAAATTTCCCTGCTGCAAGGCTGCGGAAAGGATTTCAACCACGGTGGCATAGCCATACCCCTTGTACCCTGCCAGCTCTTCTCCGATTCCGCCTAAAGGTGCCAGGGCTGCTTTTCCTGTATTCAAATCAGAAAGAATCTGGTCTGAATCCGTCTGGGGCTGCCCGTCCCGTCCGATTACCATGCCGGAAGGCGTAGTCTTGCCGATACGGGAATAGTATTCGATCCTTCCTCTTTGGGTAATGGAGGTCGCACAGTCCAGTACAAAGGGGAATTCCTCATCCGTAGGCATGCCAAAGGTAAGAGGATTGGTTCCCAGCATATTTTCCACACCAAAGGTAGGAGCAATGGAAGGTCTTGCGTTGGTACCAGTAATTCCGATACAGCCTGCCTGGGAAGCCATAGTCGCATAATAGCCTGCTATGCCGTAGTGGGTGGAATTACGGGCAACTACCATTCCCATGCCATATTCTTTGGCTTTCTCGATAGCCATATTCATGGATTTTACGCCGATCACCTGGCCCATTCCGTCATGACCATCCACAACCGCTGTGGTTTTCGTTTCTTTTACTACCTCAAAATTTGTGACCGGGTTCTGAATCCCCGCTTTGATCCGGTCTAAATAAATGGGCTTAAAACGGTTCACCCCATGAGATTCGATGCCTCTCTTGTCAGATTCCAGCAATACATCCGCACAGATTTTGGCGTCTTCTTCCGGAATCCCGTACCCCTTGAACGCATCCACAACAAAATCCGTCATAGTCTTCCAATCAACAATGTTTGATTTGGTTCCCATAAATTACCTCCTGTATTTCTAAATATCAATCGTTTCCTCTAAACAGTATGAAAGGAAACGGCCATCCCATTATATTATTATTAATTTATCACAAATCTAAAGTCATCGGAATGTTAGTCAAGTATTGAAAACATTTTTTAAGTAAAATAAACGAGCCTGTATTTCTTACTTATAAAATTCATTCTTTACTTTCCTATACTTCTTTTTCCCATAAGATTTTTTTATAATGAAGAAAACTATATAGCAAAGGAGATTTTTTATGGCAAAGTATGTAATGGCATTGGATGCGGGCACAACAAGTAACCGGTGTATTCTGTTCAATGAAAAAGGGGAAATCTGCAGCGTTGCTCAAAAGGAATTTACCCAGTATTTTCCAAAACCAGGCTGGGTAGAGCACGATGCAAATGAGATCTGGTCCACGCAATTGGGGGTTGCAGTGGAAGCCATGTCCAAAATAGGTGCATCTGCAGAAGATATATCTGCAATCGGCATCACCAACCAGAGAGAAACCACGATCGTATGGGATAAGAAAACCGGCGATCCCGTCTATCACGCAATCGTTTGGCAATGCCGCAGAACTTCCGAATACTGTGACTCCTTAAAGGAAAAAGGATTGGTCGACACCTTCCGCTCCAAAACCGGCCTGGTCATTGACGCTTATTTTTCCGGTACCAAATTAAAATGGATCCTGGACAACGTAGAGGGAGCAAGAGAAAGGGCCGAAAGAGGGGAGCTGTTATTCGGAACGGTAGAAACATGGCTGATTTGGAAACTGACGAAAGGACGGGTTCACGTAACCGATTACTCCAACGCTTCCCGGACCATGATGTTTAACATCAATACCTTAGAGTGGGACAATGACATTCTTGCAGAACTAAATATACCAAGGTCTCTGCTTCCCCAGGCAAAGCCCTCAAGCTTTCTATTCGGAGAATCGGACCCCCAGTTTTTTGGCGGTGCCATTCCGGTCAGCGGTGCCGCAGGGGACCAGCAGGCAGCGCTGTTCGGGCAGACCTGCTTTACCCCTGGTGAAGCTAAAAATACATATGGAACCGGGTGTTTCTTACTGATGAACACCGGTGAAAAACCTGTATTCTCCAGCAACGGCCTGGTGACTACCATTGCCTGGGGACTGGATGGAAAAGTGAATTATGCTCTGGAGGGCTCTATCTTCGTGGCAGGAGCCGCCGTCCAGTGGCTTCGGGACGAACTGAAATTCATTGATTCTGCCCAGGATTCCGAATACATGGCCCGCAAGGTAAAGGATACCAACGGCTGCTACGTCGTTCCCGCATTTACGGGACTGGGAGCTCCCCACTGGGATCAGTACGCCAGAGGCACTGTGGTGGGAATTACCCGGGGCGTGAACAAGTACCATATAATCCGCGCCACCCTGGATTCCCTGGCCTATCAGGTAAATGACGTACTGCAGGCAATGAGATCGGATTCCGGAATCGAGCTGGCCTCCTTAAAGGTTGACGGAGGAGCCAGTGCTAACAATTATCTCATGCAGACACAGGCAGATATCATAAACGCACCTGTAAACCGTCCCCAATGTGTAGAAACCACTGCCATGGGAGCCGCCTATCTGGCTGGTTTGGCAGTAGGATATTGGAAAAACAAGGAAGATGTTATAAAGAACTGGGCCATTGACAGGACCTTTGAACCTGCCATCAGCGGGGAAGAAAGAACAAAGAGGATCAGCGGCTGGTACAAGGCTGTGAAATATTCCTTTGATTGGGCAAAAGAAGATTAGATATAAAATAAAGATTCGGGGAGGAAAAATATGTTAATGTATTTAGCGGAATTTTTAGGAACTATGATTTTGATTTTGCTTGGAGATGGTGTGGTTGCCAATGTAAACCTGGATAAGTCCGGAATGAAGGGAGGGGGTTCCGTTCAGGTCTCTTTTGCATGGGGGTTAGCGGTTATGATTCCCGGCTTCATCTTTGGCGCTGCTTCCGGAGCCCATTTTAATCCGGCTGTTACCATTGCCCTGGCAGCAGATGGAAGTCTTCCATGGGACCTTGTTCCTGGATATGTGATCGCACAGTTTGCGGGAGCATTTACCGGCGCCGTCCTGGTTTACTTATTGTTTAAGGATCAACTTGATGCAACGGAAAGCAAGGACACGAAAAGGGGCGTTTTCTGCACTTCGCCTGCGATTCCCAATACCGGCCGCAACCTTTTCAGCGAGATCGCCGGAACCTTTGTTCTTGTATTTGCTATTAAAGGCATCGGACAGGCAGGGAACATTCCTGCGGGAGTCAATAACCTTCTGGTGTTTGGAATCATCGTTTCCATCGGTATGTCCCTTGGAGGCTTAACCGGATACGCCATCAATCCTGCCAGAGATTTAGGCCCCCGCCTTGCTCACGCAGTTCTTCCCATCAAGGATAAAGGCAGTTCCAACTGGAGATATGCCCCCATCGTTATCTTCGGGCCCCTGATCGGCGCCCTAGCTGCGGTATTGCTTTACAGCGCAATCCCCTGGGTATAAGTTTCCTTATCAATCCTGCAAAGGTGGCTATAAAGAAAAAGGCCGGAACACTTACACAGTGTTTCCGGCCTGATTCTTACTCTGCCAGACTGTCCTCTTCGATTATGTAGCGGTAAACAACGCCGGGCCTTCCTCCTGTATTATAATCAATGTCACTGACAACCCTTTGCTTTTCCAGCAGATAATTCATGTACCTTCTGACAGTCACACTGGACAGCTGGACAGCTCTGGCAATTTTCTCGCTTGTCATTGGATTTGGCTGATACATTTTCATATAATCCAATATACTGTTTAAAGTAGCTTCCTGGATTCCCTTGCTGATTTCTTCTGCCTGGGGCAAAGAAGAAATATGAAAAAGCTTATCTAACTGGGACTGGGAGAAATTACGGGGTTTCAGCAATTCCTGATTTTTCGTAAACTTCTCCAAAGCATGGTTAAACCTGGTATATTCAAATGGCTTTATCAGATAATCGATAATTCCAAGTGAAAGAAATTTCTTTACATGCTTTACGTCATTGGCAGAACTTACTACTATAACATCCAGATCCTTCTCCTGTCTCCGAATCTCCCGCAGAAGCTCCATTCCATCCATCTTCGGCATATACAGCTCCGTGATGGCCAAATCAACGGAATGCCCCTCCAGATAATTGAGAGCATCTTGCCCATTGGTAAAACAACCGCACACTTCCATATCTTTATTTAATTCTACATAATGACGGTTAATAGAAGCAACGATAGGGTCATCTTCTATGATGATTGTTTGATACATATTTTCCAACCCCCCTGTAAAATAATGGCATCAAATAAGATCCCTTCTTTCAGGCCACAAAAAAAAGCGCACCCAAAAGACAACCTGCTAGTTGTCCTGTTGTGCTCTCTTTCTCTCTGGACTAATATATAATTATTATAACATATCATATCTCCTATTTCAATAACCAATCTGGACGAAGATCATATCCTGCAATCACCGTGACATTTATTCCAGGCTGTATTTGCATATCCTCCTATCATCCTATATAATGAAATGCACTATAAAAACAAACAGGAGACGGAACAATGATCATAAGACCGGTAAGAACAGAGGATTCCCGAAATTTCTTAGATATGCTGAAACAACTTGATAAGGAAACAAGCTTTATGATGCTTGAGCCAGGTGAACGAACCACCACGCTTGAGGACATGGAAGCAAATATCAGAAGCGCCGTCACTTCAGGTTCCCTGACTTTGATTCTTGAGGATGAGGATCACATTGCAGGCTTTTTATCCGCCTCAAGAGGCTCTGCAGCCAGAATCAGGCACAGGGCTTATATTGTGATGGGAATATTAAAGGATTACAGAGGAAGGGGATTGGGAAAAAAACTTTTTGAGGAGCTGGAAAAATGGGCGCCGGAACATCATATCACAAGGCTGGAATTAACGGTAATGACCCATAATGATGCAGCAATACACTTATATGAGAAAATGGGATTTCAGATCGAAGGGACAAAGAAAAAATCACTGCTGGTAAACGGAATCTATGTTGATGAATA
Organism: [Clostridium] saccharolyticum WM1; assembly: GCF_000144625.1. Taxonomy (NCBI): domain Bacteria; kingdom Bacillati; phylum Bacillota; class Clostridia; order Lachnospirales; family Lachnospiraceae; genus Lacrimispora; species Lacrimispora saccharolytica. Next base: position 3,350,191 of record NC_014376.1, read on the forward strand.
CTATATGGGCAGAATTCTTTCAATGCCCTAATCATACAGCGCCCCTGGTCACAATATAGTCACCGGGGGCGCTGCAATACTAAAGCACCTTGCTTAAAAACAGCTTCAGTCTGTCATTTTGAGGGTTGGTAAAGAATTCATTTGGTTCATTTTCTTCCAGGAAATAACCCCCATCCATAAACATGACCCGGGTCGCCACTTCTTTGGCAAAGCCCATCTCATGAGTGACCACCACCATGGTCATCCGTTCCTCGGCCAGTTCCCGCATAACATTCAGCACCTCTCCTACCATCTCAGGATCAAGTGCTGAGGTTGGTTCGTCAAACAGCATTACATCCGGATTCATACACAGGGCACGGACAATGGCGATTCGCTGCTTCTGTCCGCCGGATAACTGATTGGGATAAGCATTCGCCCGGTCAGCAAGGCCTACTTTATGAAGCAGCTCTAAGGCCTGGACTTCCGCTTCCTGTCTGCTGCGCCCCTGAAGCTTCATAGGCGCAAGGATCAGATTCTTTAAAATCGTCATGTGGGGAAATAAGTTAAATTGCTGGAACACCATGCCCATTTTCTGGCGGTGCTTATCAATGTCCGTCTTTTTATCCACAATGTCCACGCCCTCAAACAGGATATGTCCGCCGGTAGGCTCCTCCAGACGGTTTAAGCAACGGAGAAAGGTACTCTTACCTGAACCGGAAGGCCCGATGACACATACCACATCCCCTTTATAAATATCAACGGAGATATCCTTAAGCACTTCCACTTCGCCAAATTTCTTCCCCAGATTCTGTACCTGGATCAGGGGTTCTTCCATTCTATTAATGCTCACTTCTGTGCAGCCTCCTCTCCAGTAATTTTACGAGATATGAAAATACCATAACCATAACCAGATAAATAATGGCCACTGCAATCAGAGGCATGAAGGCAGAATAAGTACGGCTCTTAATGATATCGCCGCCTTTTGTTAAATCCTGCAGCCCTATGTATCCTGCCACGGAAGTCTCCTTTAGAAGAACAATAAATTCATTGGCAAGAGTAGGGACCACATTTTTAAAGGCCTGGGGCATAATGATGAACCACATGGTCTGGGCGTAGTTAAATCCCAGGCTGCGGCCGGCTTCAAACTGCCCTCTTTCTATGGAACTGATTCCGCTCCGGAAGATTTCCGCCACGTAGGCACCAGAGTTGATTCCAAAAGCCAGTATGGCCGTAGGCACCTGACCCGGATTCGTGGATGCGAAGATGACAAAATACATGATCATAAGCTGTACAACCACCGGTGTACCCCGGATCACGGTCAGATATACGCTGCAGATTGCATTTAGTATTTTCAGCTTATGGGTATTTTCATAGGTTGATCGTATGATGGCAACCAGAAATCCCAGTAAAATACCGATCAAAACTGCAAAAAACGTGATCTTTAACGTGTTTTGCAGACCGTCGGCGATGTATTTCCAACGGTCATCCACGATAAAATTCTGATAAAAATCATCGATTAGCTTTTCCCACATGGCACTCTTCCTTTTTAATTATTCCGCAGTAATGTACTTATCCACGATCTTCTTCAATTCACCGGATTCCTTTAATTCTTTGATCGCTCCGTTCATCTTGTCTAACAGCTCTTTGTTGTCTTTTTTAACGGCGATGGCATATTCTTCTTCAGTAAACGCCTCGTCAAGAATCACCAAACCGGCATTTTCCTTTACAAACACTTTTGCAGGCTCACGGTCAATGATTACTGCATCAATTTTGTCCTGGGAAAGAGCCATAACCGCTTCCATACCCTTATTAAAACGCTGGATATCTGCATTTTCAATATCATCTGCGTAAATATCACCGGTTGTTCCGGTCTGTACGCCGATCTTCTTTCCTGCTAAATCATCCGGTGTCTTGATCTGGCTTCCTTCCTTAACAATGATGACCTGGGCAGCTTCTGCATAGGTATCGGTAAAATCAACGTTTTTCTTACGGTCCTCATTTACGGTCATTCCAGCCGCAGCAAAGTCTGCCTTACCGGACTGAACAGCCGGGATCAGGGAATCAAAAGCCATATCCTGGATTTCCAGCTCCACCCCCATCTTATCAGCGATTGCCTTTGCAATATCAGCATCAATTCCCACGATCTGGTTATTATCATGATATTCATAAGGCGGAAATTCTGCATTGGTCACCATAACCAGCTTTCCGGCAGCTTCCTTCTGGTCTGCTGCTGTCGTCTCTGTCTTTGTTCCGGAACCGGCACAGGCAGTTAAAAAAGCTGCCATACATATTACTCCCGCAATAGCAATTACGTTCTTTTTCATAATGATTCCTCCTCTTATATACACAAACATGCATAATTATTAAATAAAGTATCAGTTATACATTATATAGCATTTTCGGAATTAATCAAGTACTAAATAGGAAGAAGATACTTATTTTTCACAGGTATTTTCATTTATCTTGCATGTTTTCAGGCAATCCTATATAATATGGCTTATCGGAACATACAATACAAGTATTAATAAAAGGGCTGCTTTTAGCCCTTCAATCCAATGACCGGAATTACTATGCTTCTGGTCATACCTTAGCCGGAAGTATGAAAGAAAGGGCGATAATGGCATATGAAGGATTTTCTTGAAAAAACAGCGTGGCCCATGAATCCGCCGGCCCCTTATTCCCTGTTTCACATCATTTTTATTGCCGTAGGGCTGATGGCTGCGGTTTTTCTGGCTTACTATACTTCCAGAAAAATAAACGTCTCCAGACTTCCCAGGCTGCTTTTTTTCTGCGGCATTGTTCTGGCCGCCACCGAATGCTGGAAACAGCTTTTTTTATATTATGTGGTAAATGAACAGACCTACAACTGGTGGTATTTTCCATTTCAGCTTTGCAGCCTTCCCATGTATTTCTGCCTGATCCTGCCTCTGGTTCCTTCCAGGGATGGGCAAAGAATCCTTTGCACCTTTATGCAGGATTTTAACCTGTTAGGAGGCATCATGGCACTGGCAGAACCATCCGGGCTTTTTCATCCTTACTGGTTTTTGACGCTTCACGGCTTAGTCTGGCATCTGCTTTTGATCTTTATCGGACTGGTCATCGCATTTTCCCGCCTTTCTGATACCACGCTGTTAGGATTTGTGCGGACACTTCCACTGTTTTTCATCTGCTGCATCATTGCCTCCATTATTAACCGGACGGCAAAGCCCCTGGGGCAGGCGGATATGTTTTATATTTCTCCCTATTACCCGTCAGCACAGATCGTTTTTCATGAAATTGCGATAAAATACGGAATTTCCGCTGGAAATGCCGTCTATCTGTTTGCTACCTGTTTGGGCGGATTTCTGTTTCATATCATATTCAGCAGGTTTCGATTTCTGTCTGTCAGAACCGAAGCCTAAGCAGGCTGGATCCTTGGTTTCTGCAACAACTGTATCGCAGAAGCCGTAAGGATCTTTGTCTGTGAATTCTTTGGGGAAGAATTAAAATCCTTATCATTCCCCTTCGTCCGTCTGCTTTCTGGCCGTCTTCACATCTGAAAGAAACTTCTTCCACTCATCCTCATGAGCTACAAAATACCTTGGGCAGTCCTTTCCAGTGGCATCGTAATGCCTAATAACATTCTTTTCCGTAAGCCTCAGGTTTTTACAAAGCCACGCAGTCAGCTTTACCAGGGAATCATAGGTTGCTTCATTGAACTTTCCAGTCTCATCCGGATGGCAGCATTCGATGGAGACCGTATTCCCATTTTTTTCCTTTGATGTGGAATAAGCCATCTCATAGATGGGAATTCCCTGAAGGATTTCTCCCTCCAGCCCTATAATAAAATGGCTGCTGGCCGAAATTTTCTTAACCCCGGTCTGATCCTGCAGACTGTTGAAATAATTCATATTCTGCTTGGCTGTTGTCCCTGGATTGGCCACATAATGAACCACAATTTCATTGACCCGCTTCATTTCTGTTGTTGGCCGTGAATACGGATTGGGATCAAGAAAATCCGATATCACCCATTCCGGCATGGTAATCTTCTTTAAATCCACGTAGTTTTTAGAAAATATCAGGCTCATGATCCATAAGATACCGGCTAAAATAACGGTCAGTGCAAGTATCTCAGTCCCTATGTAAAGCAACCGCTTTCTTTTCTCTTTTTTCTTCTGTTTCCGGCGGCGATCCCTGGAACGGCGGCGGCGCTCCAGTTCGTCACGGCTTTCCTCTACCTGTTTTTTCATGTTTGACTCCTGTATTTCCATTTTCTTAAGTTTACGTCTTTTTTTATGGAAAAGTCAACCTAAAACATGTTATTCTTCCTGTACATTAATCTTTTCGGTTCATTTTAACAGTCTCACACACCGACTGCAATAACCGGTGCAGCTCTCCCTGTACGGTTTCATCACACAGGACTACGATCTTATCTCCCGCTGCAAACTTCGTCTCCCCTCTGGGAACAAACTCAGCCTCTCCTCTCATTAAGGATACCAAAAGACAGGTTCTGGGCCACCGGATTTCAGAAACCTTACAGCCCTCAGCCTCACTTCCGTGAAAAACCATACCTTCTACCAGCACCTTCTCCCCTGTGAATGATGACATTTTATCAGGGTTCCGTCTTGAAAGGAGGCGGTGAAGAAGCTGGTCATATACCGGCGCGCAATGGATCATATCCGGAACCACATATGCTGCAAGAGACACCATGGACAAAGTCAGCAAATGGGAAAAGGAGCCGGTCATCTCACTGATCAGAATAATGCCTGTAATAGGCGCCCGTACGATGGCAGAAAAATAGCCGGCCATTCCCAGTATAATGAAATTTCCCAAAAGTCCATCCAGGGAGTCAGAAATCATACCCATCCCACGGAAATAAATGTTTCCGATCAAGGCTCCCAGGACCAAAAGGGGAAGAAAGATTCCTCCCGGTGCTCCGGAACCAAAGCTTATCATGGAAAAGCAGAATTTCAAAACCAGGAGCAGGCACAAGGCTCCAAGCATCATCTCTCCTGAAGTCAGGATCTCTACAAGAGAATGACCGCCGCCTAATACATAGGGGTAGATAAATCCAAACACTCCTGCCAATAAAAACGGGATCATAAGCCTTGCTGTCTGAAAAGGAATCTTCTGGTACAGATCCTGTGTTGCCGAAAGACAGGTGTTATACACAACCCCCATTCCTCCCATAATCAGCCCCAGAATTATGACATGCCCATAGGCATGCAAAGGAATCATCTCCGTGATCTGGAAATTAAAAACAGGCTGGAGCCCAAAGACATTTTTGGAAACAAAATCCGCTGTGATGGAGGCAGCCATGGTGGACAATAGCACCTCCGGTGAGAAATGTTTATGAACCTCTTCCAGAGAAAACAGAACTCCTGCAATTGGAGCGTTAAAAGCAGCGGAAAGGCCTGCACTGGCCCCGCAGGTAATAAGCAGCTTTTCCTCTGTTTTCGCCCTTCGGGTCAGGCGGGAGAACCCCTTGGCCGTCATGGAGCCCAGCTGAATGCTGGGACCTTCTCTCCCAAGAGACAGGCCGCATCCCAGTGACAGCAGACCTCCGCCCAGCTTGGCAGCAAGAACCTTCCACCAGCAGGGATCCAGTTCCCCGATCATCTCTCCCTCTACCTGAGGGATTCCGCTACCTGATATAAAAGACTCCCATTGAAGGAAAAGAGCCACTGCTAATGCCGCGGCAGCCAGAATAACGAACCAAACCGGTACAAACCAGATATGGTCTTTTCCATAAGCCAAAACCCGGTGGAGAATTTGATCCCCAAAGCTTAACAGATACCGGAAAAGTACAACGACTGCACCCGAGACAGCTCCTACAGCAATTCCTTCCAATATCAGCGCATAACGAAAACTACGGTAACGGTTAATAGTCCTTTTTACCGTATGTCCTTCCGTTCCCATATGAATTCCTCCTTTAAAACCAAATGCCGTTTATCCATGCACACATTTTTCACCTGCTTTTCCTGCCGCTTGTCAGCCTTACAAATAGCTTTAAAAGCCAGAAGAAATCATGGGCACAAGATTTCCGGTCTGTTTTTTTCATCTGCAAGCAATCCCTTGCAAACAATATAGAATTATATCCCCTTAAAAGCCTGTTTGCAAGGAAAAATCATTGTTTCATAAAACAAACCGGTCTCTCCTTAATCGGAGGACCGGTTTATTGTTTCTACTTCTATCAGGTTTAAGCTGCATGGCCTACTAATTCCTCAGGGGATACTGATGCATTATAACAAATGATATCCACCGGTTTTCCAATACCGATGATCATAATGCCCATCAGTGATTTGCCATCAATCTCCAATTGATTACAAACGACTTTCACATCACAGTTACACTTTTCTGCTCTAACTACAAATGCAACCAGCTCTTCTACCGTAGAAAATGTGTATTTCATCTGCCTCACTTTAAGCACCCCCTTGTTTCGGTTCCCATCATTTCATCTCTCTTTTTAACAAAAACAAATGAACATTATATGAAAAAATATGTACTTTTTTATATACATTCCTATTATTTCCATAGTACAGAAGCTTATACGGGAAAAAAGCAAAAATTTCACTGAAAGTACTACCCAAAACCATTTTTTTCGTGTATAATTGTATCGTTCGTCTTTTGCTAAAGGCCGGATACTTTTCGGGAAGCTTTAGAGTACAATCTATTGGGACATGTCATGTAATGGTCATTACGAGTATGGCCCGGAATCCTGTTATTTGCCCCGAAAACGGAATCAATAGGAAATGGAAGCGTATCGAAGTGGTCATAACGAGCCGCACTCGAAATGCGGTAGTCCGCAAGGGCTCGTGGGTTCGAATCCCACCGCTTCCGTCAGAAGATTAGGTCAAAATAGATACAGGGCTGAAAAAGCCAGTGTTTATGCGGCCTGACGAGGGTTTTGAATGAAAAAATCAAGACCCTCGTTTTTCATAGATGCACCCTGCTTTTTAACAAGAAAGCGGGGTGTTTCTTGTTTTTGACCGGAATCAGTCCGGTAAACAATTTCATAAAGCCAATACCCTACAGGGCAATTTTGAAGCGGCTGTGTTCTTCGTAACTGAAAAACACAGCCGCTTTTTTTGCGCCCAAAATCAAAAAGAAAGGATGAATGCACCATGAAAAACGAACTGAAAACCCTGCGGTTGTTCAGCCCTCTCTTCCCGCACATCTACAGGAGAAACGAATGGGGCGATTATGAAAACGAGTCGGAGGATCTGGATGCTTCCGAGCTTTTAGAATACGAAGATGTCATTCTTGACCGTATCGAAAAAGAAAAGCTGCCCGATGAGGGTGAGCGTGGTCTCGCCGTTTACCTCAATGATGATCTCAGTCAGAAGGTACACAGCATCAATCCTACCGTAGAGGAATGGAACGGCGAGCTGTGGGGCGTGACCGAGGTGCAAACTCATGGCACGCTTTCCCCCTCTGAGCTTGCGGAGCTTACCGAATGGCTCTCTTCTCAATTTAGTGATGGCTGGGGCGAGGGGATGGAGCAGCGGGAAATCAAGGTGGATGACGGTGAACTGTATCTTAGCTTTTGGGATAGTAGTGACCGCTTCTTTATCAAGCCGGAGGATGAGCTGAAAGGCAGCCAATCCTTCGGCTTTGGCATGACGATGGGAGGAATGAGGTAATGCCAAATCATGTAACCAACATTTTAAGAGTATCCGGCGATCAGGAACAGATAAGGGCAATGTTTGAGGCCATCAAGGATGATAAGATCGGCCTCGGCAGCATTGACTTCAACAAGGTCATTCCGATGCCTGAGCATATCTTTCGTGGAAATCTCGGTATGGCCGAGCGTGAAAAGTACGGAAAAGACAACTGGTACGATTGGTCGATTTCCAATTGGGGAACCAAATGGAACAGCTACGGCTACGATACTGTCTATACCCCAAAGGAATTTGACGGGGAGCATATCAAATTTCAGACCGCATGGAGCTATCCCGATCCGCTCATTGTGGCACTGTCAAAACAATATCCTAATCTCCAATTTGAAGTCATATGGGCAGACGAGGACTTCGGGTACAACACAGGGAAAAAGGAATACGAAAACGGCGAGGAAACATTCTGTCATGTCCCGCCCGGTGGTTCCAAAGAAGCACTGGAGCTGGCCTCCGAGGTTCACGGCTTAAACCTCTCAGAGATTGGCTATTTGCTTAACGAGGAAACCGGCGAATACGAATTCTGTAATCCAGACGAGTCGATGTCACTGAAAATGTAGTGATCATCGGCTCTTCTCTTTTTAGGGGGAGGTGATGGAATATCAATAGCTTTATCAGCTGGGTGGGCGGCAAGAAAGCCCTCCGCAATATCATTTACCGGCTCTTCCCTAAGGACTTCGGCAGATATATCGAAGTCTTTGGCGGTGGGGGCTGGGTGTTGTTCGGCAGGCCGCCGGACTGCAAGGGCATGGAGGTCTACAACGACTTTAACGGCAACCTGACCAACCTGTTCTACTGCGTAAAAAACAGGACGCTGGCATTTCTCAAGGAGCTGGGCTTTCTGCCCCTCAACTCCCGGCATGAATTCAATGTATTGCGCCGGTTCTTTGAGAAAGGCGAATTCGATAATGAATATCTTGGAAAAGAACTGGATCTGGCACAGCAGAATCTCCCGCCGCCTGAGTTTGAGGAAATCAAGGCCATTCTTATGGAACAGGCCGAACCAAGTGATGTGTGGAGAGCGGCAGCATTTTTCAAGCTCATCCGCTACAGCTACGGTAGCGGCTGCACCTCCTACGGCTGCCAGCCCTTTGACATTCGAAAGGTGTTCGCCGCAATATGGCAGGCATCGAGGCGGCTTGCGGATACCGTGGTGGAAAACAAAGACTTTGAGGCATTGATCCGGCAGTACGACCGGGACGATGCCTTTTTTTATTGCGATCCGCCCTACTATATGACCGAGGGTCACTATGCGGTGGAATTCCTGAAAACCGACCATCAGCGGCTCCGGGATACGCTGGCACGCTGCAAGGGCAAATGGATGGTCAGCTATAACGATTGCGATTTCATCCGGGGGCTGTATCAGGAGTACACCATCACCCCTGTTACCCGCCTGAGCAATCTGGCGCAGCGGTATGAGGGCGGCTGCGAATACCCGGAGGTCATCATTACCAACTACGATCCCAAGGAGCGGGAAAATTCCTCATGTCAGTTAAACTTATTTGATTATGGAATCAGCATGGATGAGGACAATTCCTCGGAATACAGGATCGACCAAGAAAATTAAAGGAGGCTTATGCTATGAAAATCATTGAAGTCAAGACCACCCGTAAAACGGGTGGCTTGTGAAAAGGGTATAACCCTTTGATACTAGGCCAGCGTCTCAAGGCGCTGGCTTTCACTTCGTTCAAGCCACTATGCTTTTGACTCGTCGCCGCCCCTGAAGGGGCCTTTGTAATACCGACTAACCCTTAAAAGGGTCCTCGTATTCTTTTACACTTAGTTTATCTTGCATAATATCCGCTTTTTCCTGCTCCTGTATATATTTTCGGATGGTGTCCTCATTTAGTCCTACTGTGCTTACATAGTATCCTTCCGACCAAAAATGTCGGTTTCCGAATTTATACTTTAGGTTTGCGTGGCGATCAAACATCATAAGGGCGGATTTGCCTTTTAGATAACCCATAAAACTGGATATGCTAATTTTAGGCGGAATACTTACCAGCATATGTACATGATCCGGCATAATATGGCCTTCTAAGATTTGGACCCCCTTATAATTACATAGTTGCTTCAAGACTTCTCTCAAATCTTCCTTGTATTGATTATAAATTACTTTTCGTCTATACTTAGGTGTGAAGACGATATGATATTTGCACATCCATTTCGTGTGTGCCAGTTCATTGGCTTTCTTCGCCATTGAAATCACCTTTCCTTTCTCTAATAGTGGCTTGGACACCTCTATTATAATCGGAAAGGTGATTTTTTGTATAACTTACTGACTCGCACCCGCATAGCGGGTGGTTTATTATTTCACATGGATTCATTTCTCTTAAAGAGAAACTCACCCATGTTCAACAGGCTAAAGCCCATAACCAAGGGCAGGATTGCCGAGGACGGCAGCATCACCCTGCCGCCCGGTGTTTTGGAAACCATGTGCGTCACCGCTGGGGATACCGTGCATCTGGCGTATCTGTCCCATCACCCGGTGAAGCAGATTAACAGCTACGGTGAGTTTTTTCTCACCAAGGATGGCATCGACCATGTCAACGAGCCGGTGGAAGCGCCGGAATCCGCAGAGCTGTCGGTACCCCATGCGCTTTTGGAGGCGGCAGGCATTCCGCTGGATGACAATCTGGATATCCGCTGCGAGGACGGTGCCATCATCATCGGCAGCGCCGATCCCTTAAAGCAGCTGCCGCCCCAGCTCATGGAGCTGTTCGACAGCCTCGGCATGAGCCACGATACCATCCGCTGTGTGCTGGAGGGAGGTGTGGAGGATGAATAAGAAGCCCCTCTACAAACTCATTGACGGCAAAGGCCGGGTGCTGATTCCCAAGGAGCTGCGCACCGCCAGCGGCATGGATTACGGCGATATTGTGCGGCTCGGCTTGTCAAACGGTACGGTCAGCGTACAAAAGGTGGATATCATCGAAATCGGCGACCAGTCCCCGGAGGCGGTGGAGGCCTATGTCCGTGCTGCTTTCAAGACCATGCCGGATGATACAAGGCTCTCCCTCATTTCCGACCTGACCGCCCTGCTGCAGCAGAAAAAGGAGGTCTGACGGATGGAAAGAAGATCGACATATACAGCAGCAGACTGTTCGGCAACCGGCTTGGGCTGCAATATTCAGGGAAAGGTTGTCGTGTTGAGCCACGATAACCCTGAACGACAGCTGTATTTCTGCCTCTGCGGAAACGGAGCCGGTGCCAACCCCAGCGGCTCTGCTGTCTTTTTGGTGTCCCTGCGTACCGGAGAGTTTGCCCTGAAAAACCGCAGCGAGGTCATCGGCATTTTGAAGCCGGAGCTTCTGCCGGACAGCGCCAAACTGCAGCTCTCCCAAATCAGGCCGGTGGGCGCATTGGATTTGAAGAATCATGAGCCGAAATACAGCGGCTACAGCTTTCTGCCCGATGGCCGTTATGCTTCCGGCGTATGGCTTTGCACCGAGCAGGAGGCGCTTGATTATGTGGAGATGCAGAAGACCTACCAGCACCGCATCATGCTCTGCGATCGGGATGACTTCTGTGTGCTGGAGCTACAGGATGGTAAGCTCATTCATCCCACAGAGAAAGAAATAGAAGCCCTTCAACAGAATTCTCAGGATGGAGGCATGACCATGACATAAAGGAGGTAACCTCATGCGAAATATCCGGATGGAAAAAGACATTATTCTGTACTACAACAACCCTGCCGGGTATGTCAGCGGCGGCAAGGCGGTGGTTGACCCCCTCTTTCAGTCGGAGGAACTGAATGCCTTTCTCAGCCGCCAAAAGGATATCGGCGAGGTGAAGTGGACGGACGGTGTATATGACCGCCTTGTCAATGGCCAGCGAGATACTCAAGAACTCACGCTGCTGAAAAGCTGCCGGGTATGGCAGCTAAAGCCCGAATCAGATCTCCGGATGCGCTTCATCAGCCTTGCGAATTTTTGTAAGGAGTTCGGAGAACCACAAATATCCGATTATCAAACCGTCTATGATGGAGAGGTGGAAACCAACGATCTGGAGGCGCTGTACACCAAATTCAATGTAGACCATCCTCCCGGCTATGCGGGGCATTCCCTGTCCATGTCGGATGTGCTGGAGCTGTACGATGAAAACGGCAGCAGCTTCTTCTACTGTGACCGCTTCGGATTTCAAGAAATCGGCTTCATGCCACCAGAACAGACACAGACCATGCAGCTCTAAAGGGGCTGTTTTTTTATTGCCAAAATGCGAAAGGAGAAAGAAATCATGCCTGATGTAGAAGTAAAAATCAATTCCATGTACCCGCCCGGAGCCAGCGGTGGCATCCGTGCCTACGCTTCGGCAACGGTGGACGGCTGCCTCGGTATCCGGGGCATCAAGGTAGTAGAGGGAGGCCGTGACGGTCTCTTTGTTTCCATGCCAAGCCGTAAGACAGAAAACGGCTACAAAGAAATCTGCTTCCCGGTGACCAAAGAGTTCCGGGAGCAGCTCCATAAGGCGGTGCTGGACAGCTACCAGCAGGCCGTAGCCATGAATCAAGCCCCGGCGCAGCCGCAGGAAACCGCACCGGAGCAGTCCCAGCCGACCATGCAGATGGGCGGGATGTAAGAATTCTATCAACCCAACAAAAAAATTTGGAGGTAAAACACCATGAAAAAAATGATCAACAAGGTAACTCATAAGGCCAATATGCTGGCAATTAAGGCAAAAATGGCGCTCACCAACAACCACGCCGAGGGCTTCGTGGATACCGCCATCAAGATTTTAATGGCGGTTGTCATCGGTGCTTTGGTGCTGGCCGGATTGTATATGCTCTTTGACAAAACCGTGCTGCCTACCCTCGTACAGCGCATTAAGGATATGTTCAACTATGCCGGATAGGCTGGCCGCTGTGCAGGCGGTCATTTTTATTGCCCTGCTGTGTGCGGCATCGGTAACGGACTTGACAAAACGTATTGTTCCAAACTGGCTCTGTCTTGGAATCGCAGGTGTTTCCATAATCGGATTTACACCGGTCAAGCTGCTGGGAATCCTGATTGCTCTGCCGTTCCTACTGGCCGCCGTGTTCTTTGGCGGCATGGGCGGCGGCGACATCAAGCTGATGGCAGCCTGTGGCCTTGTGCTGGGGCTGACGAAAGGACTGCTTGCGGCAATGGCCGGACTCAGCCTGCTGCTCATTTATGTGGGCATATACCGAATTGTGTGTAAGGTGCAAAGGCGGGAGGCAAAAAAAGCCTTCCCCCTTGCGCCTTTTTTATCGGCGGGATGTCTGCTCGCCTATTTCATTTAAGGAGGACTTAAGCTATGAGCTTTTTCAAGAATAGAACGGTCATCGGCGTGATCTGCATTGTGCTGTCGCTTCTGATCTGCTTTGCAATCACGCCGCTGTTCAACCAAAGCATCACCCAGAAAACCGAGATTGTAAGGGTGACCAAGCCCATTAAAATCGGAGAAACCATCACCAAGGACATGGTGCAGACCGTGGAGGTGGGCGGCTACAATCTGCCGGAGGATGTGGTCAGGCATACGGACACCGTCATCGGTAAATTTGCCTCCGCCGACTTAGCACCGGGAGATTACATCATCGCCTCCAAAATCGCCGATGCCCCTGCTGCGGAAAACGCCTACCTCTATAACCTGACCGGAGAAAAACAGGCCATTTCCGTATCGGTCAAGAGCTTTGCCGCAGGGCTGTCCGGTAAGCTGATCTCAGGGGATATCGTGTCCATAGTTGCCCCGGATTACAAAAAGCAGGGCGTGACGGTCATCCCGCCTGAGCTGCAGTATGTGGAGGTCATCGCCGTCACCGCAGACAGCGGCTACGATGCCAACCAGCAGAACGGGAAATCTAATCCGTCTTCGGAGCAGGCAGATGCGGATGAAAAGGAGCTGCCTGCCACCGTCACTTTGCTGGTCACACCGGAGCAGAGCAAAATCCTTGCCGAACTGGAAGCGAACGGTACCCTCCATGTGTCCCTTGTTTACCGTGGCAGCAAGGAAAATGCTGCGAAGTTTACTGAGGCACAGGACTCGGTGCTTTCCAAGCTGTATCCGGAGGAAATGGAATCTCAGGAAAGCGAGGATGCCAGTCAGCCGGAAACGCCTGCAAAACCACCGGTGGAAAGCGGGGCTGAGTAAATGCTGAACTTCAAAAAAGGCGGCCTGTTCAGCCGCAAGAACAATTCTGAGTTACAGGAGACAGAACCGGATAAAGGCGTACAGGTACTGGCGGTTTGGGGCAGCCCCGGCTGCGGCAAAACCACGGTGGCGGTGAAGTTGGCGAAATATCTGGCAGACAGAAAAAAGAATGTGGTACTGCTGCTCTGTGACTGCACCACACCAATGCTTCCCTGCATCTGTCCGCCCGGTGATTTGGAGGGAAATCATTCCCTCGGCAGTATTCTGGCCGCCAATTCTATCACCGAATCGCTGGTGAAAAACAACTGCAATACCCATAAGCGCATGAGTCATCTGGCGGTCATCGGACTACAAAAGGGCGAAAACGAAAACTACTTCCCTCCAGTGGATGAAAAGCTGCTCCGGGAGCTGATCGAAGTGCTACGTGATATGGATAGTCACATCATCATCGACTGCGGCAGCGCCATCTATTTTGACGAGCTGTCCACCATCGCCATTCTGGAGGCCGATGCGGTGCTGCGGCTCATAGGCTGCGATCTGAAATCGGTGAGTTATCTGTCCAGCCAGCAGGAATATCTGCGTATGGCAGGCTTTGACTTTGACAAACTGTACAAGGCGGTTAGCAATGTAAAATCCAACGAAGCCAGCCAGAACATGGAGCAGGTGCTGGGCAGCGCTGTGTTTACCCTTCCGCACTCCCCGGAGCTGGAGGCTCAAGTGCTGGCCGGGAATCTATTCGCAGATTTGTCCCTGAAAGACAGCCGGGGCTTCCGAAAAGAGATACAGAAAATCTCTGAGGAGGTGTTCGGCGTATGAGCAGGCATAATCTGTTTTTTACTCCAGAGCAGGAAATCGGAGATTTTCACGGCGTGCTGCAAAAGGTGCAGGAATATATCGCCGGTCAGCACAGCGAGCTGCTGTCGGACGGCAACGCCGCCGAAGCTAAGGCCAACATCAAGAGGTACATCACCAAATTTGTGCAGGACAGCCGTGTGGCGGTCAAAGGCATGACACAGCAGCAGTTGGTGGATGCCCTGTATACGGAAATGGCCGAATACTCCTTTTTAACAAAATATATCTTTGCGGACGAAATCGAAGAAATCGACATCAACAGCTGGCGGGATATTGAAATCCAGTATGCCGGTGGGCGCTGCGAAAAGCTACTGGAGCACTTTGACAGCCCCGAACACTGCATCAACGTGCTGCGCCGGATGCTTCATGTGTCCGGTACGATTCTGGATGATCAGTCCCCGCTGGTGGTCGGCACCCTTGCGGAAAATATCCGGATTGCGGTGATGAAAAGCCCTATTGTGGATGCCGGTGTGGGTGCGGCGGCTTCCATTCGTATTGTGAATCCCAATCACATGGAAAAAGAGGATTTCATAGACGGAGGCACGGCTACCGCTGAAATGCTGGATTTGCTCTCGGAGTTCATCCGCTACGGCATTTCGGTGTGTATTGCGGGGGCTACCAGCAGCGGTAAAACTACGGTGGCAGGCTGGCTTTTAACCACTATCCCTGACAACAAGCGAATCTTCACCATTGAAAACGGCAGCCGGGAGCTTTCCCTCATCCGGGAAAAGGACGGCAGGGTCACCAATTCCGTGGTGCATACCCTCACTCGCAACAGCGAGAACGAGCTGTATCGTATCGAGCAGATCGACCTTGTGGACATCTCCCTGCGCTTCAACCCCGACATTATCGTGGTCGGCGAAATGCGTGGTGCGGAGGCCAACGCCGCACAGGAGGTAGCACGAACCGGCGTGGCGGTGGTCACCACCATCCACTCCAACTCCTGCGAATCCACCTACCGCCGCATGGTTTCCCTGTGCAAACGAGCCGTGGATATGTCGGACGAAACCCTCATGGGCTATGTGACCGAGGCCTATCCCATTGTCGTGTTCTGCAAGCAGCTGGAAAACAAACAGCGCAGGCTGATGGAAATCATGGAATGTGAAATTTTGCCGGATAACAGCCGGAATTACCGCACCCTGTTCCGGTATGAGATTACCGAAAACCGTTATGAGAACAATCAGTTTTTCATTACCGGACACCATGTAACGGTGAATCCCATCTCCGACAGCCTGTGCAAACGGCTGCTGGAAAACGGGATGCCGCAGGAACGTATCAACGCCATCAGGAAAGGAGGGCAAATATCCGTATGACAACCATTCAACTTTTGGCCTGTGCCGGAATGATTACAGGCTTTTTTCTATTGCTCGGCCTAAAGCCGATGGAATTCACCGATGGGCTGTTTTCCTTTCTCACCAGAGAAAAGAAATCCATTAGAGATGAAATCAAGGCGGCACAGCGCCACCAAAAGCCGGGATTTTTGAAGCGGCAAATCCAGATGGCGCAGGAGGTGCTGGCCATGACCGGCAGGAGCAGCCGCTTTTCTTTGATTTGTGTCTGCTCCCTGCTACTGTTTGCCATCGGTGCCGCTATCGCCATTGTGATGGGCAACTTTTTTCTGGCTCCGGTGATGGCTGTGGGCTTTATGATGCTGCCCTTTTGGTATGTGCAGCTTACCGCCAGCCATTTCAAAAAAGATATTGCCGCCGAGCTGGAAACGGCGCTCTCCATCGTAACCACAGCCTACCTGAGAAGTGAAAATATCCTCACGGCTGTGGAGGAAAATCTCCACTATTTAAACCCGCCGGTGCATCAGGTGTTCAAGGATTTTGTCCTGCGGGTGAAACTGATTGATCCGGATGTGCTGGAGGCCATCAAGGTGCTGCGCACCAAAATCGACAACGAGGTGTTCCGGGAATGGTGCGATGCCCTGTGCGACTGCCAGCATGACCGCAGCCTGAAAGTCACACTGACTCCTATCGTCAGCAAGCTCAGTGATATGCGGATTGTCAACGGCGAGCTGGAATACCTTGTGTTTGAACCCCGCAAGGAATTTATTATCATGGTTATCTTTGTAATCGGCAACATTCCGCTGATGTATCTCCTCAATAAAAGCTGGTACGATACGCTGATGCATACTCCACTGGGGCAAATCATTCTGGCCATCAGCGCCGCCCTGATTTTTATCTCTACGGCCTGCGTGATACGGCTCACCAAGCCCATTGAGTACAGGAGGTGATGGTGATGGGATTACTGTTTTTATTCGGAGTCACCTTAGCGGCTGGGCTGTTCTTTATTCTTTTGGATCTGCTGCGTCTGCCGTACCTCAGCACTGCCAAGGCCATGCTGAACACCACAAGGTCGGAGAAAAAAGCGGCAAGGGGCTTGGAAGCCTACCTCATGACTTGGGCGGTAAAGCTCGCAAGGCTCATCCGCATGGACGAATACCGCAGACATCAGCTGAAAAATGTGCTGAAAGCCACCGGCATGAACATGGAGCCGGAGGTCTATCAGGCGTATGCGCTGGTGAAATCCGGCGTGATTCTGCTGCTGGCGATTCCGGCAGGGTTTATCTTTCCTTTGCTGGTGCCGGTGGTGGTGTTCCTTGGGGTCATGGTGTATTTCAAAGAAACTAAAAAGGCAGACGAAAAGCTGTCCGCCAAGCGAGCTTCCGTGGAAAAGGAGCTGCCCCGCTTTGTTGCCAACATCGAACAGGAGCTGAAAGCCTCCCGTGATGTGCTGGCCATCATAGAGAACTACAAGAAAAATGCCGGGGAAGCTTTTGCCAGTGAGCTGACCATGCTGGCAGCGGATATGCGTTCCTCCAGCTACGAGGCCGCCCTTACCCGGTTTGAGGCAAGACTCAATTCGCCCATGCTATCGGATGTGGTGAGAGGCCTCATCGGTGTGCTGCGTGGAGATGACAGCACGGTGTATTTTCAGATGCTGGCACATGACTTCAAGCAGCTGGAACTGCAGAAGCTCAAGGGTGAAGCACAGAAAATACCGCCCAAAATCCGTGTGTTTTCCTTCCTCATGCTGATGTGCTTTCTCTTTACCTATCTGGCCATCATTGCCTATGAGATCATCAAGTCCCTCGGTGGGATGTTTTAGGGAGGGGTGAGCATGAAGAAAATCTTAAAATCCAAACATGGTGAGGGCTACATTGATGTATGTGTCCTTGTCCTTTGCGCCATGCTGGTGATTGCGCTGGCTGTGCAGGTGCTGCCGGTGTTTATAGCAAAGAATCAGCTGGACACCTATGCTACCGAGCTGTGCCGGGAAGCGGAAATCAGCGGCAGGGTGGGCAGTGAAACCAGCCGCCGTGCTGCGGTTCTCACCGAGCAGACCGGGTTGAGTCCCCGGATTTCATGGTCAAAGACCGGCAATATCCAGCTCAATCAGGAAGTTACTGTGACACTGACCTTGGACAAGAATATTGGGCTGTTCGGCGGGTTCGGTTCGTTCCCTATCACCCTGCGCTCGGAGGCCTCCGGGAAAAGTGAGGTGTACCACAAATGACCAAACTAAGACACATTCTTAGGGATAAGGCCGGGAACGGCTTCCCTTTGGTGGTAGCCATTACGCTGGTGCTTGTGATTATCCTGTGCGGCATAATGGAGTTTTTTCGGCTGAATATCATTGCCGCCGGTGTAAAAGAAGCCTTGGAGGGTGCCATTACTGTAACAGTCAACGACAACTATGCCGATGTGTATCACGGTGTGCGAGAGGGCTACAGTGGCGGCTACCAACCGGACGGCTCCTCCTTTTCCTACAGCGTAAAGACCGGCGATATTTACAGTTACATGGATGGTGTCCTCGGTACAAAAAATGTCGGAGGCAGCCATGTGAAATATGCCGGGGAGGCTTTGGAGTACAAACTCTCCGGCTTGGATGTTACCATCCGAAATGCGCCGCTGGCTCCGTCCTTCCCTAAAAACGCACAGCGCTTTGAAGCAGATGCGGTAATATGGCTGGAGGTACCGGTCTATTTCGGCGGCAAGGAGCTGGCTCCCATGAAGATCAAGCTCAAGGTTCAGGCGGGATACACTGAAGTATTCGGTGAAAGTGACGTTTGACATGACTGTTCGGGAAATTGTCTGGACTTCCGAAAAAATATATAGTATCGTAAGAAATGCAAAGAGGTAGCATTTTACACTTCTTCAAAGGAGGTTGTCTATATGAGTGAGAAAACAAAAAGGAGGCTCGCCATTGCGGGCGCTTCGGTGATTTGCATAGCGTTAGTCGTTGCCATCGGAATGCGGTTTGCCAAGGAACCCGCAAAGCCGGATGCTTCCTCGCAGGAGCCGGTCAGCACTTCGGATGTGGCTCCTGATATACAGAATAGCACAGAGAAAAAAGAGGTAGTGGTTTCTCCGCAGCCAACACCGGAGTCGAATACATCGGAAACACTGCCGTCCCAAACCGATCTGCCTGAGCAGAAGCTCCAGCTCGATCCGGTAAAGCCGGAAGCTCCTAAAAAGCCTGAACTGCCCAAGGATGCAGATACCACCAACCCATCCAAGCCGCCGGAATATAAGGCAGAGGATACGGAAAAGAAGCCGACATCTTCAGAGAGTGTATCGCAAAGCAACGGCGGCCTGCCGGGCTTTGATAACGTACCGGACGGCGGTGCCAATCAGGTGATTGAAGTTGATGGCGATGGTGATATTAACAAGCAGGTCGGAGAAATGGATTAATAAAAAATATATTAGTAGCAAGGAAACACGGTTTAACACCGTGTTTTTTTGTTGCGGAAAGGATAATTTATGAAGCGATTTATGGGAGTGCTGCTCTCAATGGCTATCCTGTTCGCTGCTGTTTTTCCTATAAGTGCTTATGCCGATACGGGTGGCAGCGGCAACGTAGACGGCGGTGGCGGTGGCATGGGTGATGGTACCAGCACCAACTCGTGGACTCCAGGCAATGAGGGTGTGCGGGTGACAGTGGTTCGGGCAAGTGATCATGCAGTGGTTACGGCTTCTTTTGATTTTACCAACAAAGCACCGAATTCATCTATATACAACTTTGGAAAGGTCAGCAAGCTACAATATAACGGTGGTAGATCGTTGTCGCCTGTCAAGGGTGGATATATTGCAATTAAACCAGCGCAAACCATGCCGAAGATCATCAGCACCAATGGAAGCAACAATATCGAAGCTATTAAAAAATATTTCTGTTCCGAATATGTGGTCAAGCGTATCGCAGAGATTACCGGTATGAGCTACGATGTGCTGATTGGCGGCGAGTATAAAATATTGCTGGAACCTATCGCCTATTACAAATTTGAGGGTGTGATGATTGCTACCACAGCCACGGAAGCCGCCATGTATGACGAACGGGTTGGGGGTCTCCTGCGCAGAAGAATGGTATCCCTTTCCCATAAAAATCTGCCCCTTGCCATGTTCTTGGAGGTGGCCGATCTCGGCTATCCGGCATGGTCAGGAAGCCGAAACAAGGCTGCCTCCAATTCGGAAATCAAGGATGCCCTCGGCCTTGGCATCGTGCGGTTTAAGGACATGCCTGCAGAGCCGCCCAATGTTTCCGTGTATGACTACGAATACCGGGTCAACACCGAGGTCATCACGGCGGTAACTGTCAGCGGAGGTCAGAGCGATCCGGATCATCCGGTGTCCGCCACCTTCTATGTGAATGGCAGAAGCTATCGGGTCAGCAACATCTACTATCCCGATGGCGACAGCCAGCTGGCGTGGATACGCTGGACAGCGCCAAGCACCCCACAGCAGATGACCATCACGGTTACTGTGTCTGGAGGCGGCAGCTCCAGCAAGGCAACAATTAATGTAAATATTGTTGACCTTGATAAGAATCCGCCGCCCAATCCTGTGGCGAATGACCGCAATGACAGCTTTAGAAAGTCCGCTGTTCCCAACAATCCGCAGCAGACCTCTGCCAACTGGACAGTGTGGCGTCCTTGGTGGCAGGAGCATTGGGTCTGGCACAGCAAGTGGGTATGGGTTGGAAGCAGCGAAAATGGCCATTGGGTTGATAGAGGAAAATGGGTAGACGAGGGATGGTGGGAGTTTGACCTCGACCGGTATCAGGCCAGCCTTTCAGCAAGCATGACAATCCAGCCCGATAACAAAAGCCCCACCGCCAGCGGAAAAACCATGAAGTCGGGCTATGGCATCAATCAGACGGTTTCCGCCAGAGTTAGCACCAATCAATCCTCGGCGGTAACCGGGGCGCAGACTGCGGTGACCTATTTCCCGGAATTCGGGTATCAAACCTACTGGCGGCTGCTGGAGCGTATGAGTTCAGGCTACAGTGCCCGGTTTGAATTTCAGAAAAACTCCTACAGCACCTATAACCGCAGGACGCATTTTTCACCCATCTGGTTCCCTGACGGAAGCTATACCCCGTACACATGGCTGATAGACAGCTGGACACCCACCGGAATGCTTTCCATGAACCTTACGGACAACGTCACCATCCGGGATAATTTGTGGAGCGACTGGCACATTGCGCCGCAGAAACCCCATTAAAAACAGAGAAATAGCAAGGCCGCAGCGAATCAAAAACTGCGGCCTTGCTATTCTCAACCCTATAAAGAAAGGTGGAAAATCCATGAAATCAAAACGAATTGCGATGCTCCTGTGCATGGTTCTGATGCTGTGCCTGATGTTCAGCACAACGGCCTATGCAGCAGGAAGCGGCGATGTGGCCGGAGCGATTGAGGGAACGTGGTCAACCGCGTCCCAACAAATCAAAACCGTGGTCAATAAGGTAGTGTTCCCTGCCATCGACTTGATTCTGGCGGTGTTTTTCTTTGCCAAGTTAGGCACATGTTATTTTGAATATCGCAAACATGGTCAGATGGAATGGGCGGCTCCAGCGATCCTGTTTGCTTGCCTTGTGTTCACGCTGACGGCTCCCTTATATATCTGGACTATCCTCGGAATGTGATGAAATGAGCAGGCCGAATCCTCATAAAAAGATTCGACCTGCTCGACAAATTGTATTTGTTTATTTCTTCTGCCAAATAAGTGAATAGCGCCAGAATAATTTGCGATGCACTATTGCACCTGGAAGATGTTGTGCAACGAAAGAGCGAATCTCATGAATGGTCATGTAACTGTCGTGCTCTCCATGTTTCCTCCATACAGCAGTTGTGTGAGGATCGTCCTTATGCAGACTACCGTTCTTGATTAAGTTCATAATTACATTAGGCAATGCGGCAAATCCCCAAACAAAATGGTCGGCTATCGAATTGGCTTTTGCTAGATCGAGCAAAATTAGTTTACCACCAGGTCGCAGTTTATCCTTTGCAAACTCCAGTAGCCAGTCGTATGGAAGATGATGTGCAGTGGCTGTTGAGATTATGATGTCAAACGACGATGTAGCATAATTCATATCCAGAATATTTCCGCAGATATATTCGATGTTATCAGCCGCGTTATTGGAGCGGGCATATTCTATCATCTTGTCTGCGAGATCAACAGCAATTACTTTCTTCGCGTTTTTAGACAATAAGGCAGACAGTTCTCCTTTTCCACATCCGATATCAAGACAAGTTCCTACACCAGCAGGTACATGTTGTAACAGATAAGGAAAGTAGCAATTATTGTGATTCCACTTTGGGTCGTCGCCTAATTCGGCAATTTCATTAAAATCTGATCTAACAATATCATAATTTTCCATTATTAAATTACCCCGATAAATTCCTGTTTATCTCTATCATACCATACGCTGTTAAGTTTTTCCACCACCCTTATGCAAGTATTGACTGGCAGGTGCTGGGGATGTAGCGGAGGTTTACTCCTCCGACTTATCAGTCAGGCACAGTGGCGTATCGTCTGCATCCATATATGTTTCCTCGCACTCCTGCTGGACGGTACGCATCATACAAGCAGCTTGAGAAACGAGCTTCTCGGCATTAGTTACTGCGTTAAACATTTTATAATAAAGTTTTTTGTAATCTGCCACACAAGTACCTCCTTTGAAATTATTCCGGCGGCTTCCGTTGTGTGGTATTAAAGCTCTGAAAAAACGGATTGTCAAGTCATAAATCAGAGAAGAAAAACTAGCCCGGTGCTTAGAAGATAGCAAAGCACAGGAGGTTTTAATGCCCCCTGTGCTTTTCCTTGCGTTTTTCCTGACGTAAAGCAAACTGGCGCTCTTTTTCAGCTTTTTGTTGCTCACGTGTCTTGCGTTCCAGTTTTCCCTGCTCCTGTTGAAGTTTAAACTTTATTTTAGCACTCTAACACACAAAAAGCAAGTTATGTATAACGGTTTTGGTGAAACCATTGACTGTCAGGGACTAGGGATGTAGTCATTAGTCCTTATAAATATCATCTTCAATACGCTTATATGTGTAATAATTAGGCATAACCCATTTGATCGAAATGAGGATAATCATGGAAACAACACATTCTATTCCACTAAGACCCATAAATATCATAGAAATGTTTTTGAAGATGTTCCCCCACTGAAAGGATTCCTCGCAAACTGACAAGAGCTTTTCGGGTGCACTGAAAAGCAAGGCAAATGAGGATAGTGCAACATAGTCAAAGCTACTCAAATAGGCTGTATGTGTTGCACCAAAGACCGTGTGCATTCTATCTGTTGCTCTGAATGGTTTATTGTAGAAAATTTTACTTTCAAGTTTTTTTAAAACTGAGTAAGCAATGAATGAAATAAAGCTGGTGGAGGTACTAATCCAAAACAAGAAAATCGCACAGTACCATACCACTAATGCAACATCTGAAATGAGTTTGACATCAGCCAACACCAAATATTTAACAAATATATCTTTCAAAGGGAAAAAAATCGATGTTGCAAGCAATAGTGTAAATAGACAGTTTAAAAAAGAAACAACTCTCGATATAGTATGATCATTTCTATCGGAAATCCCCTTAACCACAGCAGACATAAACGAATTTAGCATATAATTTCAGCCCCTTTTAAACAGCTTTTTATTTTTTATTATACTAGAGCAAAAGGTTATTATCAAATTATTACATTTAAAGAAAGGAGTGAAAACTCTAAATGTTCATATGGGATTTTGTCGCCGACACTGTTCTCGGTCAGATTGTGGATTGGATCTACGGTCAGATCGTGGGCTTCCTCGGCGACTTTTTTATGCAGATGGGAAACATGGGTGCCGACCTGTTCGAAATGAGCTGGGTACAATCCATTGTGCTATTCTTCTCCTATCTGGCGTGGGCGCTATACGGTGTCGGCCTTGTGGTGGCAGCCTTTGAATGCGGAATTGAATCACAGTCCGGCAGAGGCAGCATCAAGGATACTGCCCTCAACGCTATCAAGGGCTTCATGGCTGTGGGGCTGTTCACTACGGTGCCGGTGGAGCTGTATAAGCTGTCGGTGTCTTTGCAGGGCAGCTTTACTGCCGGGATTACCGGCCTTGGAACCGACTTCGGAACGGTAGCCCAAGGTATCATTGCATCGTTGCAGGATGCGGGAAATCTGGAGCAGGCCATGACCAGCAATGTATTCGGCGGCTTGAACACAATCACCAGCCCTATCATGATGATTTTTATTCTCATCCTTATGGGCTATGCGGTCATTAAGGTGTTCTTTGCCAATCTCAAGAGGGGCGGCATCCTCCTCATCCAGATTGCGGTGGGGAGCCTGTATATGTTCAGCGTTCCCCGTGGCTATATTGACGGCTTCGTTTCATGGTGCAAGCAGGTGATTGGGCTGTGCCTTACGGCATTCCTGCAGGCAACGGTGCTGATTGCCGGACTCATGGTTGTAAAAGACCATGCCCTGCTGGGGCTTGGCTTGATGCTGGCAGCTGGTGAAATTCCTCGCATTGCCGGACAGTTCGGACTGGATACCAGCACAAAAGCCAACCTCATGAGTACCGTGTATGCGGCGCAAACTGCGGTGAATATGACCAAAACGGTGGTACAGGCGGTGGCAAAATGAGTGAAAATAAGCTGGTCTATATCGCATCCCCATATGCCGGTGAAATACAAAAGAATGTAGAATTTGCAAAGGCGGCCTGCCGGTATGCAATGGAGCAGAATTGTACGCCGGTAGCTGTTCATCTTCTGTATCCGCAGTTTTTAGATGATAATGATTCTGCCCAGCGGGAAGCCGGTCTTTGCATGGGGCATCGTGTGCTGGAGGCCTGCGATGAGCTGTGGCTCTGCGGCAGCCGGATTTCCACCGGCATGGCAATGGAACTTCAGGAAGCCAAAAAGCTGGGTATTCCTGTCCGAAAGATATCCGCAGAACAAATCCAAGGAGGTTTTACGATGGAAAACAAATATGGTGTATGGGCGATGCGCAGCGCCGGTTCGGTGTGCGGAGCTGCTCAGAGCTGGTGCAAGCACGGCGGCAAGCCGATGGAGTTTGAGTCGATGGAACAGGCTGAAAGCTATGCCAAGCAGTTAAACGAATCCTGTTATTCCCCAAATGTACACTATGCCGCAAAAGAAATGGAACCGGAGCTGAACCAAGGCTCCGGTTTTTCCATGCGGATGTAAGGGAGGTGCCTCATGTATATCTACCCCGATCACTTAAGGGCAAAAGCAACCTTGTGGCTGTGGCAGCTGCGGGATATCGGCATCATCGGCGTCGCGCTGCTTCTCTCTGTGCTTGCGGTTTCACAGCTGGGATTTGTGCTACCCATCGTGCTGACCGCCGTCTATGCCTTTTTAACGATCCGATTTGAGGACACAAGCATTCTGGATTTTCTCCGATATGCCTGTGCTTTTTTTATCACCAAGCAGCAATTCTATGAATGGAGGTATACACCCAATGCGCAGGAACGATAAGGCAGAAGCAAAAAAACGAGCCTCCACCCGGCAACTCATCGGCACCAAGGAAATCACCGAGTACAGCCTGCAGACCTATGGGCATGGGAAGCTGGTGTATTTCATTATCAAGCCCAGCAACATATCGGTGCTGTCGGAAGCCAGCATCAGCACCCGCATCTATGCCCTGATGACAGTGCTGAAAGGCATTGCAGAAATTGAAATGCTGTGCTTAAACAGCCGGGAGAACTTCGAGGACAATAAGCGGTTTCTCCGCAACCGCATGGAGCAGGAGCAGAATCCTGTGGTGCGGAAGCTACTCGAAAAAGACCTGTCCTTCCTTGACCGGATACAGGTGCAGATGGCCACCGCAAGGGAGTTTTTAATCCTGATCCGCCTGCGGAATGAAAAGGAAAAAGAGGTGTTTCCTTATCTATCCCGCATTGAGAAGTCCCTCAAAGAGCAGGGCTTTTCCGTAAAGCGAGCGGACAAGGAGGATATCAAGCGCATCCTTGCGGTTTACTTCGAGCAGAATGTCACGACCGAGAAGTTCGAGGATTTTGATGGGGAAAGGTGGATGATTCTGAATGAATAGAGATAATAATTTGATAGAGGAAAAGCTGGTCTCCTGCAATAGGAAACCAGCTTTTCACTATAATCAGTTGTTCTTAGAAATTAAAGACCTTACTCCAGTCGAAGTCTCCTGATGCTTCAACATCCTTTGGCCAGCTGGCGCACCAATCTGGAACAATAGGACGCTCAACCCGATCAAAGCTCGGCGTATAAGGTTTGATGTCGATAACCGGAGTTCCGTCTTCTGCATCAATAAAAGCCAAACCTATGATTCCGTTATCGCAATCCAGATAAGTGATATAGGTACAAGTAAGTGCGATTGGATTTGGACGCTCTGGAGAACGTGTCGCAAAAGTTCCTAAAGTATCCGGAGAGCCTTTGTAAGGGCTTTTTTCAATGAGTTTTGAACGAGAGCCTTCATTATCACTTTGATGAAACCACCAAAGAACGTTAATGTAACCAAAGCCTTCAAGGTTCGTAAGAGCTGGGATGAACTCTTTTTCCATTTCTATGCGCATTCCACTCTCATCTGAACGCACTTTCCCGATTGATTTTACTGTGAATTTCTCCATAAATAAATCTCCTATTCAGTTTATTTACGGCGCCGTTATATTCAGTATATCAATGTGTTTTTATACTACAACCCCTTTTTTGAATTATTTCTAATGAAAGGATAAATCTCATATGTCAAGAAAAAGAAAGCCCCAATCTCCACCGCAGGAGGATGCCAGAATCCAAGAGTTTCTGGATATGATTGCCCCCTCGGTGATTAAATTCAACACCGACTACTTCATCTGCGGGAACACCTACCGCTGCGTTTGGGCACTGCGGGAGTATCCAACCGCCACGGAGGAACAGGCCATCCTCCGTCACTTGGGAGAAAAGGATGGTGTGACCCTGCGTATCTATACCCGCCATGTCACGCCGGTGGAGGAAAAGAAAATCATCAGCAACGCCGCCAACAAAAACCGCCTGAGCAAGTCCAATACCAGCGATTTGCAGCAGACCGTCATGGCCGAAAGCAATCTGCAGGATGTGGCCACCATTGTGGCGCAGGCACACCGAAACCGGGAACCCTTCATCCACTCTGCTGTGTATATTGAGCTATCGGCACACGATCTGGATCAGCTCAAGCTGTTGCAGACCGAGGTCATGACCGAGCTGATCCGCAGCAAGCTCAACGTCGACCGACTGATGCTCCGCCAGCAGCAGGGCTTCCAGTGCGTGATGCCCAGCGGCTTTAATGTGTTTCGTGACCAGTTCGAGCGTGTCCTCCCGGCAAGCTCTGTGGCGAATCTCTATCCCTTCAATTACTCCGGCAAGACGGATGCCAATGGCTTCTATGTGGGGCGGGATAAGTTTGGCAGCAATGTGCTGGTGGACTTCAACAAGCGATCCGATGACAAGACCAATGCCAACATCCTGATTCTCGGCAACAGCGGTCAGGGCAAGAGCTATCTGCTCAAGCTCATCCTGTGCAATCTGCGGGAATCCGGCATGAATGTGTGCGCTCTTGATCCCGAAATGGAGTACGAGGATCTGACAAACAACCTCGGCGGCTGCTTCATCGACCTCATGTCCGGGGAATTCATTATTAATGTGCTGGAGCCGAAAACATGGGATGAAAACGGCAGCCCGGAGGATAAGGATGCGCCTCAAACCTTCCGCATCAGCAGCAAGCTCAGTCAGCACATTTCCTTTCTCAAGGATTTTTTCAGGACATACAAGGACTTTTCTGACCGGGAGATTGACACCATCGAAATCATGCTGCAAAAGCTGTATGCCAAGTTCGGCATCAACGACAGCACCAAGTTCGACCACCTGACCGCTAAGGACTATCCCATTCTGTCCGACCTGTATGCGCTGATTGAGGAAGAATACAAGGCCTTTGACGAAAGCAGCCGCCAGCTCTATACCGCAGAGCTGCTCCAAAATATCCTGCTGGGGCTGCACTCCATCTGCAAAGGTGCGGAGTCGAAATTCTTTGACGGACACACCAATATCACCGATTCCAGCTTTGTGACCTTTGGCGTGAAAGGATTGCTGCAGGCCAGCAAGAGTCTGAAAAACGCCCTGCTGTTCAACATTCTGTCCTACATGAGCAACGAGCTTCTCACCAATGGCAACACCGCCGCCAGCATTGATGAGTTCTATCTGTTCCTTACGAACCTCACCGCTGTGGAATACGTCCGCAACTTTTCCAAGCGTGTGCGCAAAAAGGATTCGGCGGTTATCATTGCCTCGCAGAATCTGGAGGACTTCAACATTGAGGGCATCCGGGAATACACGAAGCCCCTGTTCAGCATCCCTACTCATCAGTTTCTGTTCAACGCCGGGAATATTGATGCCAAGTTTTACATCGATACCCTCCAGCTGGAGCAGAGCGAATACAACCTCATCCGTTATCCGCAGCGTGGTGTGTGCCTCTACAAATGCGGCAATGAGCGTTACAACCTGATGGTCAATGCCCCGGAGCATAAGGCAAAGCTGTTCGGAAAGGCAGGTGGCCGTTAATGGGAGGTGAAAGAAAAAATGGACATGAAAGCCCAGCGCTTCGGCATTGAGGTCGAGCTGACCGGCATCACCCGCAAGGCTGCCGCCGATATTGCTGCCACCTATTTCGGCACAACAGCTGTGTATGACGGCAGCTATTACGATACCTATTCCGCTATCGACTCCCAAGGCCGCAAGTGGAAATTCATGAGTGATGCCAGTATTACTCCGGAGAGAAAAAATGGCAGACAGACGGTATCCGCCTCTTCGGAATATAAAACAGAGATGGTCAGCCCCATCTGCCGTTGGGAGGACATCGAAAAAGTGCAAGAGCTGGTGCGCAAGCTCCGGGAAGCCGGTGCCATTTCCAACAGCTCCTGCGGCATCCATGTTCATGTGGATGCCTCGCCCTTTGATGCCAATACCCTGCGGAACATCACGAACATCATGGCTGCCAAGGAAGATTTGATTTATAAGGCGCTGCAGGTGTCCGTGGCCAGACAGCACCGCTGGTGCAAGCCGGTGGACAACCGTTTTCTGGAGGAACTGAACAGCAGAAAGCCCCGGACACTGGATCAGGTCAGTCGCATTTGGTACAACGGCGAGAGCCGCAGCAACATACACTATGATGACAGCCGGTACCACTGCCTGAATCTTCATTCGGTGTTTCAGAAAGGTACGGTGGAGTTCCGTTTGTTCAACGGAACCACACATGCCGGGAAAATCAAGGCCTATATTCAGCTGTGCATGGCCATATCCGCACAGGCGCTCAATCAACGCTGTGCCAGCCGAACCAAGACACAGACCACCAACGAGAAGTACACCTTTCGCACTTGGCTGTTGCGCTTGGGGCTGATTGGGGATGAATTCAAGACCGCCCGTGAGCATCTGCTGAAGAATTTGGACGGCTGCATCGCTTGGCGTGATCCGGCACAGGCAGAAAAGCAAAAGGAACGGATGCGGCAGAAAAAAGAAAAAGAGCTGGATCAGGCACGGCAGGAAGCACAGCCGTCCGCTCCCGAACCAACCGAAGCCGAGGCAGAAGATGCCCCGGCTTTTACTATGCATATGTAAATTTGTGTGAATGTAAGGAGGAAACCATGACAAAGAACCGCTTATACATTGCTTATGGCAGCAATCTTCATCTGCCGCAGATGGCGTTCCGCTGCCCTACCGCTAAGGTGGTGGGAGCCAGCGAGGTCAAAGGATATGAGCTGCTGTTCCGTGGCGGCAGCCGTGGTGCCGTTGCAACCATTGAGCCGCTGGAGGGTAGCTCCGTGCCTGTGCTTCTATGGAAGATCAGGCCGCAGGATGAGCTTTCCCTCGACCGTTACGAGGGATACCCGAACTTTTATCGCAAGGAAATGCTGGAGGTGGAGCTGAATGGCAAGCCGGTGAATGCGATGGTCTATGTCATGAATGACGGCAGGGAGTTCGGCGCACCCTCGGATTTTTATCTCCACACCATCGCCGAGGGCTATGAAACCGCAGGCTTTGATACGGATTTCCTGGATCAGGCGGTGGAGAAATCCATTCGGCTGGCACAGGAGCAGCAGGCTGTAGAAGATGCGCAGTTCAACCTTTGGCAGCAGAAATGGTGGTGATCCCCGATGGCAGACCCGGCAACCATTACCCTTGCGGTGAAAGCGGCAATCGCCGCCGCCACTGACAAACGGACATGGAAAGCGGTAGGTGTAGTCATCGCCGCCATTCTCACCCCGTTTATTTTAATCATCGTTATGATCATGAGCCTGCTTTCCGGTACCGCAGACCACAACAATTCCGCTGTGGATTTGAGCTTTCACGGCGGCAGCATTTCCTCGCAGGTGCCAGCTGAGTACCGGCAGTACATCGAGGATATGCGGGTCAGCTTTTCCGACTTGGATGATACTGTGTCTGAGATTACACCCATCATTGAAAGCGGCAGTATCGACAGCACCCGCATGAAGTCCATTTTTTATTCTCTGTATTTCGGCGCTGAAAATCTGCGGATGAACGCTTCCGATTACCGAGCCTTTGTAGATTGTTTCGTCCGGTACGAGGAGCGCACCGTCACCGATGAGGATGGCAATGAAACGGAGGAAACCTATACGGTAGCTGTTCCCATTACTGACCTGAATGAGATATATGCAAACCTTGAAAGCTCTCTTGGCAGAACCATCACAGAGGAAAATAAGGTGAATGCAGCGCAAATTTACAGCCGCGTGCTTTATGGTCACGGACTGCCAAGAGATGGAAGCATCGGCGAAGATGAATGGTTTGGCAGTGTGTTTGACGGTGAAATTTACACTGGCGGCGGTGATTTTGCCAGTCCCCTTGGAGCAAACTGGCGCAGCATGGTCACCTCAGAATTCGGCTGGAGGCCGAATCCGTTCGGCGGTGGCGGCGGCGAGGGTCACTCCGGGATTGATCTCGGCGCGCCCAAAGGCACACCCATTCAGGCTGTCCGTAACGGCGTGGTCAGTTATGTGAAGAACTCCGGCAGCAGCGGCTATGGCTACCATGTGGTTATTGATCATGGAGATGGCATGGTCACTTTATATGGTCACTGCTCCAAGGTATATGTTCGTTCCGGGCAGACGGTGCAGCAGGGCGATGTGATTGCCGCCGTCGGCAGCACCGGGCGAAGCACAGGAAACCACCTTCATTTGGAGGTGCGCATCGGCGGTAAGAAAGTGAATCCAAGACAGTTTTTGCCGTAAAGGAGGCGGCGTGATATGAAAGCAATCTTTGAAAGAAAGCCCTCAGATTTTAATCCACAGGACTTTGAGGTATCGAAAACCCTACGGCTTCCCGCTGAAGTTTTTGAAGCTGTGCTGGAAAATCCTCAGCGGGAGTATGACTTTATTCAGGAAAATATTGAGCAGATGCACTGCGACAGTAGTGGTGTGTATCACTGCCTGCTTCTCACCGGCGAGGGCAGAAATGACGGACTGCTGGTGGAATCGGAGGGTTACGGTTACTGCCGGTACGCCTCCTATGTTCCCAACATTTCCGGACTAATCACCCCGGGCAGCAGCCTGAAAGACCTTCTCCATGTCCGTTGGGAGGACATCCATCTGCTTCACA
Organism: [Clostridium] saccharolyticum WM1; assembly: GCF_000144625.1. Classification (NCBI taxonomy): domain Bacteria; kingdom Bacillati; phylum Bacillota; class Clostridia; order Lachnospirales; family Lachnospiraceae; genus Lacrimispora; species Lacrimispora saccharolytica. The sequence goes on from NC_014376.1 coordinate 3,381,662, forward strand.
AGGATGTGGAGGTGCAGCCTGCCACCATCGTGGAGCTGGATGAGCATACCCTGACCAATGCCGGGAAAGAGGCGTGGACTGATATTTTGGATGCCGAAGTGGTCAAGATTTACAACGGCTACTACGGTTTGCAGATGGAGCTGGACAAGGTGAAGCCCTCCCGATTGGAGGAATTCTCGTCCATGCTTGCCGGGTACTGTCCGGTATCGGATTATGAAAAATGGGTCACGCAAGAGGGCGATGCGCCTTCCCAGTCACCCGAAATGAAATGATGAAATGGAGGAAAGTATAATGAAAAAAGCAACACTGACGGTCAGCTTTGACAGTGAAAAGCTGGATGCCCTGACCTATCACATGGGTAAAAAGGATGCGAATTTGCAGACAGAGCTGGAGGATACCGTCCAGAAGCTCTACGAAAAGCACGTTCCGCAGACCACCCGTGAGTACATTGACGATAAGCTCTCCCGTGAGGCCGCTGCAAAGCTCAAAAGGCCGATTCGCCCTGCTTCGGCAAGTGGTTCCGACAACAGGCTGGTGTAAGCAGAAACGCTGTCCGGGCATGTGAGCGGCGGTGTTGCCCTGTGTAGCCTTTTGGCAGGCGGGGTGGCATCCTGATACCTATTAGCATCGTATCGCCCACGTAGCGCCCGTGTGGAGAGAATGTGAGAAAGCCCCGGATGCGGTGAAGAATCCTCAGAATCAGGGCATTCCGGTAGGGTCGAAAGTGGTGCAGGTTAAAGGGTTTATGCTGCTTTGGCAGCCTAAACCCGAAAAACACCGACCGGCAAAGCCGTTCGGGGATTATGAAGTGACATAACTTTCTGCCCGAAGCCCTCATTTATTATGCTGGTTTCAGAAAAGGGCAAGGAAATCCGAGCATTTGCGGGGCTTGTTTTGCATACCGGGGCAGGAATCACAGAAAAAGGAGGCAGTATGGCAAAGGAACCGGAGAAAGTCCGCACCGGCTTTTATATCGAAAAGGAAGTACTGGAGCGGTGCGATGAGCTGCTGGAGCAAGCCAATGTGAAATCTCGCAATGAATTTGTCACCGAGGCGCTGAGGTTTTACTGCGGGTATCTTATCTCACAGAAAATTGAAAATTATCTGTTGCAGAGCTTATCCTCCGTTCTCGTCAGCACTATCCGGGATACGGAAAACCGTCTGGCCAGAATGGATTTTAAAATAGCCACCGAGCTTTCCAAGCTCTCTCATGTGGTGGCGTATACCCATGCGGTTGACGATCAGGCACTGCAAAGCCTACACTTAAAATGTGTGGAGGAAGTAAAACGGATCAACGGTGCGATTGATTTTGAAGATGCATATAACTACCAAAAGCGGCGAACCTAAAATTGTAAGATAAATTTGTTTCTTTTGGATATGGACTATGAAAGCATATCCGTTTATATGTTGGTGTACAGCATTGTAGTGCTGGGAAAGGAGATGAAAATGCGATGGAGAAGAGTGAAATCTTTGAAATGGCAGTCCGGGAACTGACGGAAGCTTCAATAGAAAAGCGCAAGGAAGTTCTGGATGACAATGAGCTGCAGCTTTATGCCGAGGTAAAGTCTCTCAGCGCACAGGCTCGTGAGATTTTGAAATCACTGCCGGAGGATCAGCAGAAATTTCTCACCGATTATTTTGAGAAAACAAATCTGATTGCGGATCACGAATGCCAGCACCTCTATGTGCAGGGCGCAAAGGACTGTGTGGAGCTACTCAAAAAACTTGGTGCGCTGTAACGAAACATAGGTAAGCGGCCTCTGCGGGAGTAGGGGCCGTTTTTCATATGCATAATTTCTTAATGATTTCTTTAGAGTAGGATGATATAATATTTCTAAACAAACGCAATGTTGTTTGCGGATAAATAAGAATTTAACAGGGGTAATTTATATAATGGAGCTAAAGTACAAACCAGCTAGAAATATGGATATTGAACCTATATTCAAACTTAATAAAGCACTAATTGACGAGTATGAAAACATAGAAATTATTGATTATCAGAAAGTTTTGTTATGGGTACGGAATAAGATTGAAACGCATATACAAGAGTATATATACGTTATGTTTAACGGAAAAAAAGTGGGATATTACTATTTCCATCATACAGATGGAAAAATGGAAATTGATGATTTGTATGTTTTCCCTCAATATCGAAATATGGGCATAGGAACAGAAATATTGAAAAAGTGTATTTCTGAAACGAACCTTCCCATTTTCCTTTATGTTTTTGCAAGCAACAAAAGAGCCATTGCTTTATATCAAAGGTTAGGTTTTGAGATAACAGAAACAATTAAAGGCTCTCGATATATTATGCAGCGTCAGGGGCTTTTCACATAATTCAAAGATATAGTAAATTTTGTTTAGCAAAGATGATATAATAAAAACGAAGGGGAAAAGATGATTTATAAAGAAAATATATTACAGTACGATGATTACTATAGATTAAGAAAAAGTGTAGATTGGAACAATTTCTCAAAAGAACAAACTATATCAGCACTTAAAAGAAGTCTTTATGATATAGTTGCGATTGATAATAAAACTGTTGTTGGTATGGGTAGATTAATTGGAGATGGCTTATATTACACAATTGTGGATATAGTAGTAATGCCTGAGTACCAGTCAAAAGGAATTGGCAGTGAACTGATCAAAAGAATACTAGACTATGTGGATAGCCAAACGCCGCTTTGTGGACGTGCCAGCATTCAATTAATTGCGGATAAAGGAAAAGAATCGTTTTATGAAAAAATGGGGTTCAAGAAAATCCCTCATGAGAATTGTGGTTCAGGTATGAGGAAAGTTATACGTAAAGGCGAAATCTAAACCTCGACTTATTAGGAGAGTATAAGAAACTCTCATTGGAGGTGGTATTTTGGCAAAGCATGATTTTGGAATCCTTGATCAGTTTGAAGAAAACATATGGTATCAGGAGTATGAGCCTGAAAAATATAACTGTATTTCTGTGGACATGGATGTGATGGATGAGGTCTTCGGCGTCTATCGGGAAGAAATAGAGCAAATCAAATCCTTTGCTTGCATTTCCACTCAGCCAATATGCGGGCTTGAAGAAAGCGGAATTACCCTCCATATTCTCTTAAATCCTTCTGTGATGTTATTACCAAAGCAAACCGCCAACTTCAATCACATCAGCTTATTTTATTGATTGATAAAATACAGGAAGCAATAAAAAATGATAAATACTTAATACATTTTGGCATATGAACGGTTCTTAATGAACGTATTCAAGGGCAAAAGGATAATTCCAATGAGCGACCCGTTGTCGCTCTTTTCTTTTACTCAAATTTGATAATACTGTTTTATTAATGTGATCGCCAAACAAATATAAGAAGTACTTGACTATCCCCTTGGGGGTTGGCTTAAGATAATTTTGAGAGCAATAAGAATCGTGTTAGGAGGAAAATTTATGCTGATAAAAGAAGTTTGTGAGAAATGCAGGCTAACAAAAAAGGCAATAGAATATTACGAGTCTAAAAATCTGATACATCCGCAGATACTCGAAAACGGATACAGGAATTACAGCGATTCCGATATATCTGCACTGAAAGAGATATCTGTGCTTAGAAAATGTGGTATCAGCATTGCCGATATTGCAGAGATACTAATTAGCTCAAATAAACCGGCGGCTTTAGCCAAGTGCAAATATATCACGGAATTACGGATGCAACGTTTGAATGATATACAAAAGTGTATGGACAGTCTGATTGCCAATTACGATGTGAATCGTGAATTTGACTATCTGCAAACGCATGATGCGGACTTATACACCGTAAAAGAGAAATTGGTTTTTGCTTTTCCCGGAAACTATGGCCTTTATGTATCAATGCATTTTGGCAGATTCCTGAACGGGACAATTGAAACTGAGAAACAACGAAAAGCTTATGATGCTATCGTGCAGTACCTTGATCATGTGGATGTGTATTTGCCTTCAGAGCTTTCTGAATTTTTGGAATTGCTTTTCAATGCAAGTGAAAAAATTGATGCGCTAAAGATGGAAGAAGAAATAAACGGAAAAATGCATAAAATGCTTGCTGATACAGACTGTTACTTGGAACGCAACCGGGAAGAAATTGAACGGTATATTGAATTTAAAAGCTCTGATGAGTATCAGAATTCCGATGCAGGCAAAATTCAAAGGTACATGTTGGATTTTCAAAAAGAAAGCGGCTATCAAGAGGTTTTAATAGCCAACATGAAAATACTCAGTCCCGCTTATGCTGAATATTTGAAAAAGGTTGAAGCAGCAAATGACATTATGCTGAAAAAGTTTCCAAAAGCAAAGGATATGTATGAATTAAATTAATATACGATTTATGATTTATTCTTTAGGGCGATCATAAAGTTGATCGCTCTTTTCTTTTGCCCAAAAACGCAGAAAGGAGGCTGCCATGCCGAAAATCATCTTTACCTCGCAATATATGCGGGATGCCCCGCCAGCCCAGCTTGAAAACTATGTGAAGTACATCGGAACCCGTGAGGGTGTGGAAAAAATTGATGAGAGCAAGCTGTTGCTTTCGGCTACGGTAAAACAGCAGCAGCTGATCCAACAGATCATCCGGAATATTCTCTCTGCCAAAGATATGCTGGAGTATGCCGACTACTGTGAAAGCCCTACCATCGGCAACGCTACCGAATTTATTTCCCTGGCATTGGAACAGAACCTAAACCTCATTGGCAAGCGGGAAAATTATGTGGAGTATATCGCAGGCCGTCCCCGTGTGGAGCGGACCGGCGAGCATGGTCTGTTTACCGATGTGGGAGTGCCGGTGGTGCTGGCGCAGGTACAGGAGGATGTGTGCCAGCACAAGGGTGCTGTCTGGACTCATGTCATCAGCCTACGCCGGGAGGATGCCGCAAGGCTTGGATATGACAGAGGCAGGCAGTGGCAGGATTTGCTCCGCAGCAAAAAAGCCATGCTCTGCAAGTATATGAAAATCGACAGTGAAAACCTCTGCTGGTATGCTGCCTTTCATAATGAAAGCCATCATCCCCATGTGCATCTCATGGTTTACTCCGCCAAAGACGATGACGGCTTCCTTACCGAGCCTGCCATTGAAGGCATGCGCTCGGAGCTGGCACACGATATCTTCCGTCAGGACTTCGCCCACATTTATGAGCATCAGAACGAAGCCCGCAGCCAGCTCAAGCAGGGTGCCGCCGATGTGATGGCCGAGCTGCTTTCACAGGTACAGGATCGTGTCTGTGAAAACAAAGCCATCGAAGCGGATCTGCTGCTGTTATCGAAACGGCTTCAAAACACAGGGGGTAAAAAGGTGTATGGATACCTCAAGGCAGATGTTAAAGCCATCATCGACCGCATCGTAGATGAGCTTTCTAAGGAAGAACGGATCGACAAGCTCTACCGGGCATGGAACGACTGGCAGAATGAAATCCTCAAGACTTACACGAATAAGCTGCCACCCCTTCCTCCTCTCTCCCAGCAGAAACAATTTAAGAGTATTAAAAACATGGTGATCGCCGAAGCATTAAAGCTGGGTGGTCACCATTTCTCATTTGAGGATGAAGATGCACCAGAACCGGAGCTTACAGAGCCTGCGGACGGCGAAACGGAGGAAGCCTTTATGGAGCCTGCCGATGTGGTCTTTCGTGCCGATTGGAGCAAGCAATACAAGCTGGCGAGAAAATATTTCTACGGCAGCGAGGACGTGCCTCAGGATTTTGATAAGGCATACATTCTTTTCTTGCTGGAAGCGGAATCCGGAAATGCCCTTGCCATGCATGATCTCGGCAGAATGTTCGCCGATGGCTTGTGTCGTGAAATTGACTTGCAGATTGCTCACGCATGGTATGAAAAAGCACTGGCTGCTTTTTTATCCGCAGAGAAAGAAAAGCCGAAACCCTATCTGGAATACCGCATCGGAAAAATATACGCCGCTGGTCTTGGAACCGAACAAGATTATGGGCAGGCAGCCTCATGGTTTCAGGAGGCGGCAGAAAAAAATCATAAATACGCCCAATACTCCCTCGGCTGTTTGTATTACCGTGGTCAGGGTGTTCCACAGGATTATACAGAGGCGCTCTGTCTCTATACTCTGTCTGCCAATGAGGGGAACCCCTATGCGGATTATGAGCTTGCCAAAATGTATCGTAACGGTGTTGGTACGCTCGTGAATGCGGATATATCCACCCAGCATTTCAAAGCCGCCTTTTCCGGATTTTATCGTCTGGAAAAGGACAGCCATGATGACAAGCTGCAATACCGCCTTGGTCAGATGCTTTACACCGGAACTGGTACGGACAAAGATATGCAGGCTGCAGTTTCTTATCTGGAGAAATCAGCACAGCTTGGAAATGTAAATGCCCAATGTCTGCTGGGCAAGGTGTGTCTGGAAACCGGTATCGGAAACCCTGTACAGGCGGTGGCTAGGATGGTCAAAGCAGCGGAGGCCGGAAACGCCGGAGCGCAGTATGCCCTCGGAAAGTTGTACCGGGATGGCACTCATGTAGATAAAGACATTCCAAAAGCAGTGGCTATGTTCACAGCTGCCGCAGAACAGAAAAACGAGTATGCCGCTTACCAACTCGGCAAGCTGTATCTGTCCAGTGCGGATCTTCCGAAGAATCTTCCGGAAGCGGTCAAGTGGCTCACGCTTTCCTCCGACCTTAGCAATGCTTATGCCGGGTACTCACTGGCCAAGCTGTATCTTTCCGGTGATGGCATTCCCAAGGATGTCGGTGCGGCAATCAGGCTGTTCACCTTATCGGCAGAGAAGAAAAATGAATTTGCCGCCTATCAGCTCGGCAAGCTCTATCTCCAAGGGGAAGATGTCCCAAAGAATGTGGAAGCCGCTATCCGTTGGCTGACCGCTTCTGCCAATCAGGGAAACCAATATGCACAGTATGCTCTTGGTAAGCTGTATTTTTATGACGGCGATGTTCCCCGTGACAAGGAAAAGAGCCTTTACTGGCTGGGACTGGCTGCGACGCAGGGCAATGTCTATGCGCAGTACTTTATTGACAACATCAACAACTATCGCAATCCCTCGGTGCTACTGGCAGCCACCCGGCTTATGCATCGGCTGGAGAATTTGTTCCGGGAGGATTACCGAAGAACCGCAGGAATCGCTGCCGGTCAAATCGACTGCAAGCGCAGACGGAAGCTGCAGGAGAAAAAGCAGGCGCAGGGTCACAAGCGGGATGACTATGCGCCGCAAATTTATTTATGATGGGAGGTTTTACTCATGTCAGACTACATCCATTTTACAGACGAACAAAAGGAACGAGCCAACTCCGTAGACTTGGTGGACTTCCTCCAGCGGCAAGGAGAAAAGCTCCTGCCATCAGGGAGGGATAAGCGGCTGGCCAGCGATCACAGCATCACCGTTCGGGGCAACCGCTGGTACGATCACGCTTCTGAGGAGGGCAGTTATGCTATTGATCTTGTGAAACGGCTCTATAATCTGTCTTTCCCGGAGGCGGTTAGCCTCCTGCTGGGTGGTGAGCAAGGAGTAGAATACCGGCAGCACAGCAAATTCAGTGAACCGGAGCAGCGAAAGCCATTCGCTCTGCCGCCAGCGCACACGGATATGCGCCGGGTGTTTGCTTATCTCATTAAACAGCGCTGTATCAGCCGAGAGGTGGTGTCGGAGTTTGCCAGAGAGAAGCTGCTGTTTGAGGATGCAGAATACCACAACGCTGTGTTTGTTGGCTTCGATGAAAAATGCGTTGCCCGCCATGCCCATAAGAAAAGTACGGCAACCGGCAGTGCTTTTCGCATCAATGTAGAGGGCAGCCATCCGGCCTACAGCTTTCATTACGTTTCCAAGAATCCAAGCCCCAACAACCTGTTTGTGTTTGAAGCACCTATTGATCTGCTGTCCTACATCAGTTTGCATCCACAGAATTGGAAAAACGCCAGTTATGTGGCGCTGAACGGTGTGTCGGAACAGCCGGTGCTAAAACTATTGGAACTGTACCCTCAGCTTCAACGAGTGACACTTTGTCTGGACAATGATAAAGCTGGTCATAAAGCCGCCAGCCGCATTCATGAAACATTACGGCAGCAGAGATTTGAAGATGTGGTGTATGATGTTTCCGCACACAAGGACTGGAATGAAGATTTGAAAGCATTATACTCGCAGGAGCAAGCCGCACCATCTATGGTAATGACATAAAAAGCATGACAGCTGATGAGTAACCGTCATGCTCAGTTTGCTTATTAACCAAATGTTACTAAAGCGGATTAACTGGAGTTTGCAGACTATATTCCAACTATTTTTCTTGCTGTATTTGCTGTTCGGATTGTAATCTTGTCCCTTATATTTGAACTGGCAGTCTTTGACCACCAATTTGTCTTTTGATAATCTTTTCGGTTAAAAGACCAGAAAACAGCATTTTTATAATTGTATACTTTCTCATACTCCTCTTTAGGATTTCCAACCTTATTATAAAACTCGTTATAAGATAAGGGAGGAAACATAAAAATAAGGTTATCATATATGTCCTTGTTATCATCGCCCCACCAATCGGGCGCATTATTTAATATATCTTCCAATTCTTCCTGTAAAATAATAAAAACTGGTATATCTAACTCAAACTTGTTTTTTATCATCATTTTTATTGTATTTACAAGAATAGCCGTATCATCTATATCACTTGAAAAGATAACGTTGCCGCTATTGAGGTGTGTAAAAACTTCTGTATAGCCCATTTCTACAAAACCTGTTTTTAGTTCAGACATTGCTATCTTATTTTTGCCGCTTACATTGATACCTCTTAATAATGCAATGTATCTTTTCATATACAATTTCACCTCTTAGAATTCTGATTTAATAATTCGTCTACTATCTTAAACTTGATTAACAATTGCCGAGCCTTATATTTCTAAGGCCAATATTTACAGTCATTATACTACAAGTTCAATTCAAATAAAAGAAAGGAGTTCCCTATGTTATCCCAAGTAACTATTCTAATTGCAGTGGCCGCCGTGATGTTTTTTGTCATCGGCGGTCTTTCTCTTTTAGCACACTATTATACCCTTAGCGGCATTAAATCTAAAACGGTCGGTGACGGTCAGCACGGTACCGCCCGTTTTGCCACAGAAAGCGAAATCAGACGGACATACACACATGTAACCTACGAGCCGGAAAAATGGCGGCGTGGGCAGAATCTGCCCACCTTGCAGGGGCTTGTGGTAGGGAGTAAGCAAAAGGCAGGCTCTACCACCGCCCTTATTGATGACGGCGATATTCACTGCCTCATGATCGGTGCTGCCGGTGTAGGTAAAACCGCAAACTTTCTATACCCCAACATCGAATACGCCTGCGCCTCTGGCATGAGCTTCCTCTGCACCGATACCAAGGGGGATTTGTTCCGAAACTACGCAGGCATCGCAAAGGATTATTATGGCTACAAAATATCTGTGCTGGATCTGCGTAACCCCACACGCTCGGATGGGGATAACATCCTGCAGCTGGTGAACCGTTATATGGATGCCTACATGGAAAATCCGGAGAATCTCGCGCTGAAAGCTAAAGCGGAGAAGTATGCCAAAATCACTGCCAAGACCATCATCTCCAGCAGCGGCGAGGATTCGGCAAGCTATGGGCAGAACGCCTTTTTCTACGATGCCGCCGAGGGATTATTGACATCCGTGATTCTGCTGATTGCAGAATACTGTCCTCCGGAGAAGCGGCACATCATATCGGTGTTCAAAATGATACAGGATTTGCTGGCTCCCTCCCCGGTGAAGAATAAAAGTCAGTTCCAGCTGCTTATGGATAAGTTACCGACTGACCATAAGGCAAGATGGTTTGCGGGAGCCGCCCTCAACACCGCAGACCAAGCAATGGCCTCCGTGCTGTCTACGGCTATGTCACGCCTCAATGCCTTTCTGGATTCCGAGATGGAGCAGATTCTGTGCTTCGACAGCTCGCTGGACACGGAAACCTTCTGCAAGGAGAAGTGTGCCATCTTTATTGTGTTGCCGGAGGAAGATAACACGAAATACTTTATGGTGTCGTTGTTCCTGCAACAGCTCTACCGGGAGATGCTGACCGTGGCCGATGAATACGGTGGCAAGCTTCCCAACCGGGTCATGATCTTTGCCGATGAGATCGGAACCATCCCTAAGATCCAGTCAATGGAGATGATGTTCTCCGCAGGCCGTTCCCGCCGCATCAGCATGGTACCCATCATTCAATCCTTCGCTCAGCTTGAGAAAAACTACGGCAAGGAGGGTTCCGCAATTATCATTGATAACTGTCAGGACATTTTATTTGGAGGCTTTGCACCCAACTCGGAAAGCGCAGATATCCTCTCAAGGGCGTTGGGGAATAAAACCGTCATGTCCGGTTCCATCAGCAGAGGAAAGAACGATCCCAGCCAGAGCCTGCAGATGATCCAGCGCCCGCTGATGACACCGGATGAGCTGAAAACTCTGCCCAAGGGGAACTTTATTTTGGCCAAAACCGGCTGCTGTCCTATGCGTACCAAGCTGCCGTTGTTTCTGAAATGGGGCATCCGATTCGAAAAGCCCTTTGAGGGGGAGGAACGTGCCGCCCGAAAGGTTCACTATGCCGACCGCTTTGAGCTGGAGCAGGAAATCCTCCAGCGAGGCTGTGCTTATGAGGAAGATGACTTTGCTGAATTTCCGGAGCCTCCCGGTGATGACCGCAACGGAGGTATGCTGCATACTCCAGTGCAGGAGCATGAGTCGGAGCTTCCCACCATGCCTCTACGTACCGATTAGGGGGTGTTCGTGATTTGAACTATCTTTCCTCACTCTATGCTGAAAATGTCCCACACCGTGCCGTGGCGGTTTACCGGTATCTGAAAGACCGGGCGAACAGGGACGGAACCTGTTATCCTGCAATCGGTACGATTGCTAAGGACTTGAAGCTCTCCCGCCGCACGGTACAGCGAGCCATCGCCGACCTCGAAAAGACCGGCTATCTTCAAAAGGAACAGCGCTGGCGGGAAAACGGCGGCAAGAGTAGTCTGCTGTTTACGGTGAAATGAGAAAACACATACCCTACCGCCAAGGGAGCAGTGCGTCCTGTCGGCGGCATATGGTATGTGTCATCATGGCCTATGCAGTGAACTTGTCACTCTAAGGATTTCTTTAAACACAGAGAAACAACAATAATTACTTTAACATGAAGAAAATCCACCTCCGAAGAAAGAAGATGGATTCTGCTTATCTGGCATCCAATAGCGCCTTGATGGTTGCGGCGGCTATTTTGATTTCCTTTTTGCCGCACAGCTGAATCATATGCATGAGCTGTTCTTTTTCTCTGTCTGAATGTTGAATTTCTGGGTAAAAGATCGTATCGGCTGATATTTTCAAGGCGCGGATAATCTTAAGTAGTACCGGCATTCTTGGGTGTTTGTTTTCATTTTCAATGGCCATTATGTATCTTGGCGTGACTCCGACCTGTTCCGCAAGGGCATCCTGTGTCATGCCTGCGGCAATCCGGGCTTCCTTTATGGTCTGACCAAATGAGTTCAGCAATTCCTCCACTGTAAGTTCACCTCCTCACCCAATTTTACAGTATGGGCTTAGGATTGAGAACGAACCAGTGATGACTGTTAGGGAGAACAAAAAACAATAATAACCTAGGTCATTGATGAAAAGCAAGATATACTGGTTGTTTTTTGAAGGTAACTTAAGAATAAACGATAGACTTAGGAAAGTTTCCTTCCTATGAAATAAAATCCATTCGATTTGTGTCCGTTCATAGTTGTAAATGTCAGGCGTTCATACTTTAATGTACGGAAATCAAGCAAAAGCTCCTTCAACCATTTCTCTGAGTGATGGCGAAGAACGGCGCCTTCCGGCAATTCAAAGACACCATAGATGCCATACTTTTCTTCAAAGCTTTGATAGCGGGCTTGATTTCGTTCATCTGAATTGATAAGGAAATCGTTGATGTAGAGAATTCCGTCAGGTTTTAATACACGATTTATTTCGGAAATCAGAGCCTGCTGTTCTTCATTGCTTTTGATACAAGTCAGGACGGCAAAGAGTATCACTGCGTCTATACTATGATCCGGCAAATCAATCCCTGCATCTTTTTTCAAACGGAGGTCAAGATAAGGAGCCTGCTGTTTTCCCCGTTCGATCATTCCCTGCGAAAAATCCATGCCAATCAGATGCCTGTACCCAAGATGATGTAATTCGTTTAATGTACGGCCATAGCCGCACCCAACATCAAGAATGACGGCATTGAGATCGAGATAATTGGCGAATTCATTTGCCTGAAATGGCGTTGTAAACTGTTTTGTCTCCGATACACTGTTCCAGTAATCTTTTTGTTCCATCGGATTATTCCTCCTTTTGTGATTTTATTGATTATATCGGGATACGTAGAAATTATTTCCATTGTAGACATATACCGTAAAATACGCGTTGCTATTTCGACTGTTCTATATTTACCCCCCAAAACAAAGGCAGTCGCATAAACGCTTCCTTTAGCTTCTGCTTTGCAGATTGAAAAAGCATTTCGTTTCTATCCGTTAGCTCTTCTTCTCCAAAGTAGCGGTCTGCGATATATTTTGTATACCGCAGTTCCATCATCACACCCTCAATCCGCTCGCCAAAAAGCTCACGGTAATGATTAATAATATGTCCTCCCAAGTTTGCATTATCTATAACACTGTAGCCTTGTGCTGTAAGATTTTCGTGCAGTCCATACAACGTCTGCTCAGAGGATGTAACGCCGCATCGGTTGGATAAATAAATATCTTGGCTGCCGCCATCGCCAAAGTCAAGGAAGAAACTGTGCAAGTCCAAAAGGAGAACCGACGGATACACCTTTAATTTTTCACGCAAAAGTTTTTCAAGCGCCTGATGATAAGGGTCATAATACAGGCCTACCCGACGGTTAATTTCATTCTCATTCAGCGGTGAAGAATACAAACGGCTGCCTTGAGTGTTTTCCTGATAGACCACGGTTTGACGATAATCCCCCTTTTTTGCACTTTCGGCCGGCCGGTTCATATCTACCACATAACGGCTTAGGTGGTTGATGATCGTGGTGCAGCCCATTGCAGGAAGAAAGTCGTATAGCTCCGGCAAGAACCAATCTGTGTTTGACAGACAGACGCCTTTAAGGAAGCTACTGCGAATGTCTTCGGGGACAAAGGTGCCGCTGTGGGGTAAATCAATCACCACCGGAAACTGGTGTACGTTTTCATTTAAAACCGTATAGTGTTCCAAAATGCTCCGCTCCAATCTTACGAGTCTTTGATTTCTATTTGAACTTAACGGATGACCCATTCATTATCTCTTGCAGGGTATTCTGTTTTCTGCAAATGCCCATCAGAATGACCACAAAATATGCCTTGACTGTATTGCCAAGGATTTCTTCAATTACTCTGGGAATCCATATGACTGCAAACGGCAGTACCTTCCATGCGGTAAAAATTGTTTCACGCAATACGACTGTGTTAAGAGTTGTGACAATCAAACCGGAACCAATCATAGCGATAAGAAGTTGGGGGATATGCTCCCTGCTTGTGTCATGAAAAATCTTTTTCGACAGGAAGAGATCAGCGGCTAACAACAGGATGCCGAGAGTTGCGCATCCAATCATTGCGGTTGTGACCCAAGAAATATATGTTGCCAGATTTCCCGATGGATCTTTTGTACCAATGGTTCTTTCAATCAGCATTTTACTGATAAGGTGCATGTTGTCCGTATTGACGTTTTCTTTTTGTACATGATTGTAGAATTCACGATTAACGCCATCGGCAGCCAGAAACGCAATATTACAAATCCCTGCTAATAACATGAGTACGGAAAAAATTGCAACTATCATTCTCATTTTCTTGTTGTCTTTGTTGCGCAGGACAGACCATAATGCGCCCCGGATAAATCCACCGGCAGCTACGACCAGCGTCATAAGAGGTATATAGGTTCCAACAGGCTTTAAAAGGTAACCCAAAAAGTCAGAAAGCCCGGACACAACCGCGCCATATACTGGCCCGAATAACAGGGATGGCATAATGGAGAAAATGCCGGAGATGCCAACACTCATTCCATTTTGACCAAACACGGGTATGTAGAAAGAAAATGTTGTTTTTAAAACAAGTGAAATACTGAGAAATACCGCAGAGATTGTGATGCGGCGCACATATAAAGTTGTATTCTTCAATTTAACTTCTCCCTTCTTAAATAGAACGTGACATAGAAAGTTTATTGTTAAATTGAAATTCTAAGTTATAACCATCAAATACACCTCCTGTCATGCAGCACAGCTACACAACAAGAGGCACAATCATTACACCGCTTCTCCTTATGCAGCAGCGGGATGCGAACCTTGTACCGTAAGCCCTAAAAGGCTTTTCGTCCCTCTGACAACTCCCCGTTCAGAAGGCACTGCAAATCAATGATTTACGCACAACGTTCTACTCTGCTCTGATTCAAATGTTCTCTGAATGGTATTAAGTGCATTCAGAAAATAAAAAAGACCCACCAATCCAAGCATCATGCCCAGACGGTCGGCTTTCCAAAACGCTGTACTCCCTGTGGTTGAATCCACTTCCGTCAGTCATACAGCACATTTATATTACCACTGCTCATTAGTATTGTCAACTTCAAGGCACAAATAGAAATTTATTGGACTCGTTGCATGATATAGCGTGAGCTCGCAGGCTTTCAAGAATTCTTTCCAAGCAAAAGAACCTAATAGAAATTTTTCGAATTTGCGCACAGCCAGCTCCCTCTCTTAATTAAAGTGAGAGGACTGGCTTTGCAAGGCGGTTGTTGCTTTCATTCGCGATTGCGTATATACTGAGAGAAAGACACAAGTTGGAGGAATACAAATGCTTGATTATATATCCGTACAGCAGGCCGCTGATCAATGGGGTATCTCAAAGAGAAGAATACAGAAGCTCTGCGAGGAAAACAGAATAGCCGGAGCGGTTCGCTTCGGTCGCGCATGGGCAATTCCAAAGGATGCGGAGAAACCAGCTGATGCGAGAAAGAAAGAAAAAAAGTGAATTGATAACTTTGGCTTTTATTTTCTATGTGAGAAAATGAATTGATACAGGGAGGATTGAAAATGAGCTATAAAATCTTAGTGATTGATGATGATAAAGAGCTGTGTGCTTTGATCAAGCAGAGTGTGGCGGTTGAAAGTATAGACGCAGATCACTGCTATTCCGGCACGGACGGGCTCGCTATGCTCCAGAAGAATGATTACCAGCTTATTCTTTTGGATGTGATGATGCCGGGACTGGACGGCTTTCAGACTATGGAGAAAATACGGCAGAAAAGCAGTGTTCCCATACTAATGCTGACCTCCAAAAATGACAGCACATCAAAGATTCGCGGACTGCGCTCCGGTGCGGATGATTATCTGACAAAACCTTTTGATATGGATGAACTGATTGCCCGTGTGGTTTCCTTAATCCGCCGTTATACGCGGTTCAATACGACTGGAGATCATTCTCAGCCGCTGACTTATCAGGGGCTGACCATAGACATGGACAGCCGGAGCGTAACCACTCAGAACGGGACGTTTGAATTGCCGCCGAAAGAATTTGACCTGCTGCTGTTTTGCGCGAAAAATCAGGGGAAGATTTTAACAAAACAGCAGATTTACGAGGAAGTTTGGGGTGAATCATACGTTTATGATGACAGCAATATTATGGCGATTATCAGCAGGCTCCGCAAAAAAATCGAATCTGATTCCAGCGCTCCCTATTACATCCAGACGGTAAAAGGAATCGGCTACCGCTTCAACAAGGAGGTGTAGGCGTGATTCTCGATGTGACATTAGGCATACTCCTCTTCCTTGCTCTTCTGCTCGGTATGATTTGTATGGGAAAACTCCTTGGCGTTAAGCGGCAGCTTCAGGACATGACAGATGCTCTGAATGACATTGAAGCCGGAAACGGAAATCGCAGAATTCTTGCCGTGGACAATGAGTTGACCGCAGACCTTTCCTACAAAATGAATGAAATTGTTACCCGTTACGAGGAACAGCTCTCCGGGCTCAGGGCAGCAGACGAAACCAACCGCCAGCTCATGACCAGCCTCTCCCATGACGTGCGGACACCGCTCACTACCCTGATCGGCTATCTGGATGCGTCGCATAGAGGCGTTGTCACAGGAAAAGAGCGCGAAGATTATCTGGAAATCGCCAGACACAAAGCCCACGACCTGAAGGATTATATCGACATCCTGTTCGACTGGTTCAAGCTCAATTCCAGCGAATTCGCCTTATCCATAGAACGGGTGGAGCTTGCGGAGCTAACCCGAAATGTTCTGAAAGACTGGATTCCCATATTTGAAGAAAATCATCTGGACTACGAAATTAATATTCCGGAAAGGCCGCTGTTTGCAAAGGTGGATTTGGACGGATATGCCCGTATTATCAACAATCTGGTGCAAAACGTCATTACCCATAGCCGGGCCACACAGATAAAAATCGAAATGACACAAGAAGGAAATAATATTGAAATCCGTATCACAGACAACGGGATCGGCATCGAGAAAGCGGATTTGCCGCACATCTTTGAGCGGTTGTATAAATGTGATAAAGGCCGCTCTGATAAGGGAAGCGGATTGGGACTGTCCATTGTCTGGCAGATGGTCGAAAAAATGGACGGTAAGATTACCGCCCAAAGTGAACCAAACCGATATACAGCGTTTATCGTTGGCTTCTCAGTAAAAAATTGAGTGAATCCCTGTCTGTGGGCAGGGATTTTTTCTGCCAAAATTGCAAGGTTAATGCAAGGTTAATGCAAGGTTAATGCAAGCTTGGCGTGTTACACTGGTTTCAGTAAGAAAAGGAGGTTCTGAGATTGAGTGATATAATCATTGAAACAAAAAATCTTACCAAACAATATGGCGCGCAGAAAAGCGTTGCCAACCTGAGTATTCATGTAAAAAAGGGTCGTATTTATGGGTTGCTCGGACGAAACGGTGCCGGAAAAACCACGACGATGAAAATGCTGCTAGGCCTGACGCAGCCGACCTCGGGAGAGGTGAAAATTTTCGGTAAAAGCATTCGTGGAAATGAGAAAAAAATCCTGCCACGTGTCGGCAACCTCATTGAGTCGCCGGGCTTTTACCCAAATCTGACCGGCACGGAAAACCTGAATATCTTTGCCCGACTCCGGGGTGTTTCCAAGCGCAACGCTGTTTCCAGCGCATTGGAAGTTGTCGGGCTGCCATACGGCGATAAAAAACTGTTTTCACAATACTCACTCGGTATGAAGCAGCGTCTGGCCATCGCGCTTGCCATCATGCACGACCCGGAACTGCTGATTCTGGACGAGCCGATCAACGGGCTTGACCCCATCGGCATTGCGGAAGTCCGTTCGTTCATCCGGGAGCTGTGCGACGCGAGAGGAAAAACCATTTTGATTTCCAGCCACATTCTTTCGGAAATATCCCTGCTGGCGGACGATATCGGTATCATCGACCATGGGGCTCTGCTGGAGGAAGAAAGTCTTTTTGAATTAGAAGAAAAAAACAGTAAGTATGTTCATTTCATCGTCTCCGACACGGCACAGGCGGCCAGAATCATGGAGCGAAGCTTTGGGGCAAAAAATTTTACGGTGGAAAATGACCGCAGTCTGCGCCTGTACGATACGAATTTGCCGGTGACCGCGCTCACCCGCGCTTTTATTGAGAATGGATTGGAGGTCGCGGAAGCCCACACCTGCGAGGACACGCTGGAGGACTACTTCAAGCGCGTGACCGGGGGTGAGGGCATTGCATAACCTGATCCTTTGTGAATTTCAAAAGTTCAAACGGCGTCCCATGTTTCTGCTGGCGACACTGGCGGCATTCATTTTTCCGATTGTGATGACAGCGCTGTACTGGAACACCCCAACGCAGCCGGATTTTGACAATCTATTTTCGGGAATTGTTGACTACGGAGATTTCCTTCTACTGCTTCCCATTTTGGTGGTAATCTCTACTTCGCTGTTTTTTACGGAGCAGGACAGCGACACGTTAAAAAACCTTGCGACGATCCCGGTCTCAAGAGAAAGGCTTGTGCTGGCGAAAATAAGCGTCATGGCGATTGTTGCCGTGGCCTATTCCCTCGGCGGATTTCTAGCCAGTGCAGTGTGCGCAAAGCTGCTGGGCATGGCTCTTATCAATATGGGGCAGAAATTTTTTCTCAGCATTTTGCTTGGGCTTATGCTCCTGGTAGCGTCTCTCCCATGCGTAGTATTAGTGGTGTGGTTCAATAAGAACAACCTGATTTCCATTGTCATCACCCTGTTTTATACGATTGTCAACTACGTCGTCCACTTTACGGACGCAGGCATGCTGACACCTGTCGGTGTGAATATCGGGACGGTGCTGCCCATCCCGCTGATCAACCGCTGGATCTATCAGTTTTACGATCCGGGGAAAGGTTCAGCATCGGAATTTTATGAAACCATGAGGCCATACTTTGTTTCCACCCCCGTCTGCCTTGTAATCCTTGCTGTGATGGCGGTTGTGTTTACCGCGCTGATGATACGGATTTACAACCAGCGCGAACTATAGAAGGAGGCGTGACGATGAATTTGATTCGCACAGAATTTCAAAAACTGAAACGGTACAGCATCATCCTCGTTGGCATCATCGGTGTAACCTGTTCTCCTATCATTTCGATTGCAATGCAGAACATGATGTCGGACGACGCCAAGACCGTTTTGAACTATACATTTCCTGATTTACTTAACAGCACCATCTGGAACAACATGACAATCTTTTTCCCTATGATTCTCGCCCTGATCGGTGGCTATATGATTAACCGGGAATACACGGATGACACTCTCAAGAATCTGCTGACCGTCCCCGTCAGTTTTCCACGCCTTATGACTGGCAAGCTGACCGCCCTCGGTATGGTTGCGTTGCTGCTCGGTCTTTATAACGCATTCGTTACAATAATCGTCGGCCTGATCTGCTGCCCGGAAAACATGTCGCTAAGCATCATTTTATCGGGTAGTGTCCAGATTATCGGAATGGCCTTGTTTATCTGCATTGGGGAATTCCCTCTGATCGCCCTTTGCGGGCGCAGACAGGACGCTTTCCGGGGCGGAGCCGTGGTTGCATTCCTTCTCGGATACATTACGATTTACTTTAAGAATCCCGTGATTCGCAATCTGTGGCCGTTGTCAGCCGGACTCAGTATCGTACGCTTCGGCGGCGAGGGCTTTGTGTCCGATACCGCAGGCAGCTATGCTTCCACGCAGAACGTTTTAATTGGCATCTGCGTAATCTTAGCAATGATACTGCTGACCGGAATCATTATCAATATTCCGAGCAAAGACGCAGCTGCAGCCGCTTCCTTAAAGAAGAGCGGTCACGGCAAGCATAACCGATAGGAGGTTCACAAGTGAAAAAATCAATCCTTTTTTTAATGATAGCGTGCTGCTTCGTTTTTGTACTGACAGGCTGCACTAAAGATGAGATCGTTGATCACTACAACCAAACTCTTCAGGAAGCCGGGGACGATAACCTGACAAAAGACAGCAAATTGCAGGGAAAGCGCAGCTTCGGCTCCGACAGCTATGTCGGGAACTATTCCGCTGATTACGACGGATTCACAGGAACGGAAACCCTGTTTGGCGGAACGGCGCTGGAACGGGAGGACGGAAATAAAATTGAAATCACCTGCACCCTCAACATCACGGATGGGACTGCAAAGGTTGTTTTTAAGTCAGGGACGGATGACCCTCAGGTGCTGATCGAAAGCAGCGGCGATTATTCTGAAACAATTGAGCTGCCATCTGCCAGCAACTATATAGCCGTTGAGGGCGATGGCTTCACTGGCTCTGTAGAACTGGAAATCAAATAAAAGGAGTAAAAAAACCATGAAAAATAAAATTCTAAGTATCATTGCCTTTATAACGATCTTTGTCCCAATTACTATTCTCTTTGTGTGGAAGCCGTCCGACCCGAACGCGACAGGTATCGTGATCGGTTACTTCATCTTCATCGCGCTCAGCTTTATTTATTCACTGTTTCTGTTTGCCAAAAAGCATTTGAGAGATATTTATACCAAAATTGCTCTTGGCCTGAACGCGGTGTACCTTGTGGGTATTCTGGCTTTTGTCGTGATTCCGCGTCTTATCTAAGATTGTCAGAAAAAATAACACGGGATTATCTATGAAACTGAGCGTGTATATTTGCAGTCAGCAAATCATTGCTGTATACAGTAGTCCTTGGGCATATTAATTTTTCAGGAAAGGAGCATGAACATTGTAATATGAACCGTGATGTACTGCACTGTACCGGTCTCACGAAAATAGAGGCCGGGGAAACAATCTTTCATGATATCAGCTTTAATCTGCACTACGGGAAAATCATAGCCTGTACAGGAGCCGGAACCCACGCGCTAATACGGATTTTGATCGGCAAAGATGCCAATTACATAGGGAAGTTTCAAATCGACGGGTCTATGGGATATGTGCTGCTGTCGGACACAGTCCCACTGGAGCAGACCCCCTTACAGGTCTTACAGAAAGCAAATGCAAAGCACGAAACTGACAATATGCTAACCGGTATGCTGTTGATTGCCGGGCTGGATGGTAAGGAGAAGATGCTATGCAGCGAACTGACATCAGGCGAGATCCGCAGACTGCTGGTGATACGAGAAATCCTGAAAGCTCCTGATTTATTGGTTCTGGAGGATATGTTTACAGATGCTTCAGCGTATGATCAAAAAATCATAAAGAGAATGCTCATTGAGGTTAACGCATACATAGCCGTGCTTCTAACCGCGTCCTCCGCAGAGCGTATGCGCGGACTTACTGATCAGGTTATAAATCTGAATACCGGTCAAATGAAGCTGGAAGAGGATGGGCAGCATAATGAATTTCGACAGTAAAATTCCCATCTATCTTCAATTACATAATCACTTTCAAAAATTGATTTTATCCGGTGAATTGGCACCGGGTATGCCAATTCCTTCGTTTAGAAAAATAGCGTCCGAAGCACAGGTCAACACAAATACCGTACAGCGCGCCATGATTTCTTTGGTTCATGAAGGTTTGGTGGGGAAGGAAACAGGAAAAGGTTACTCGGTGATTAAGGATCAGGAAAAAATCATGTACCGGCGTCAGGAACTGGTTCAGTATACAACCAAGCAGTTCCTGCATGCAATGAAAGCACTTGGATATGACAGGCAGCAGATCATTGAAGTGGTATTTCAATATTCCAATGACAACTCTGATTATGGTTTTGAAAATAGAATTCCGACAAAGGGCAAACTTGCCGAAAGGTAAGGACGCAAAGCCGAGGGTCTAAAGTGCGAGAGCATTATGACAGTCTGGCTGCCGTAAAGGATTGCGTATGAAACCTGCCCTTTTGCGGCAGGTTTTTTTCATAATAAATGAAAGGCGCTACCCGCCAACAAAAAAAACGTGAGTTTGGCGGGTCTATCTTAATGCCTGAATAAGCATATCGTAACCCTCCAAGCTCACCAGTTTGGAGGGTTTTCTATGTGTATTCAATATGCCTTGAACTTAAGGCGACCACTGCTCAGCAGCGGTCGGGCGTGATGAAGCGGACATCTATCTCCTACATACAGCTATAATCGGTAACTTGTCAAAAAAAGGCTATGCTGCGCATGGGCGCAGAGCGGTCACAAACACGAACTAACAGAACGTGTTAAATACGAACATATCTACAAGAGTGTATCAACGGACGACTATGTCCGCTGGTGCGCTCTTTTTGCGTTTTTAGGAGATATTCCTCGTTGTAGATCACCGCCTTCTTGTCCTTCGTTTTCAACAAAATTTTGAAAATTAGGAGGACAAACATATGTCAGTGAATAAAAAATATACCATTATTGTAAAAAGGCAGCGTGTGGAGGTCAGCGAAGCCGTCTACCGTGCCTATCATAAAGAGCGTGAAGCGGAGCGCTATCAGAACAAGCTGATTCGCCAGAATGAGCTGTCGCTGGAGCGGTTCCATGAGGATGGTGTTAACATTGATTACCTCATAGTCCGTGTTCAGCCGGACATAGTGGACAAGCTCATACATCAGGAGCAGCTGGAGTCACTGTGGGCTGCTCTTGACATCTTGCCGGAGGATGAACGCTCTCTCATTGACGAAATATTCTTCAATGAGAAAAGCGAGTCACAGATTGCTCAAAGCATTGGACTCAACCAATCTACGGTTAGTCGCAGGCTTTCAAAAATTTTATCTAAGCTGAAGAAACTAATAGAAATTTAGTTTTTTAGCGCATAGGTGTAAAGCTGATTTATCTTCTGAGGACAGGTCAGAAAAAGTCACTTCGCGTATCTTGCTGACTCTTCGTATCCCTATGGGCGTTGGCTGCTTCGTTCTTCAACGCCCGTTTGCAGTAACCGTTAAAGGCGCGCATGATAATAAAAAATAGGCACGGTGATACCTCCCTGATATCGCCGTGTCCTAAAAAAGGGTAACACTAATAGTAAATGGTAAATAACCAGTCCCGGCCAACAAGTTCGCCGCCCGATTGGGGCGGCGGTATATTTACCGTGTTTTTAGTTTTCTACAACGATCTGGCAATTCCTCTGACCACGGCATTAGTTTTACCAGTTCATCATCCGGAACATTATTTCTTGGATAATGCATTAACTGCTCAAGCAGATAAGAGAAGTACTCATACGGCTTAAGACCATTCGCTTTTGCTGTTTCAGCAATGCTATATAAGGCAGCGCTAGCCTCTGCACCGTTCTTCGAATCGATGATGTGCCAGCTGTGTTTACCAACACAGAATGAACGGATACTTCTTTCTGCATCATTGTTATCAAGAGGTATTTTCGGATCTTCAAGAAATACTCTTAAAAACTGTTCCTGATGAATGGAATAATCAAGAGCACCTGCCAGTTTTGAACTTTTATCCAGTCCCGTTTTACCTGCATTCTCTTTTATCCACTCAAAATAGGCATCCATCAGAGGTTTGACTGAGTTTTTTCTATGATCCAGTCTTTCTTCATCGGATGATTTTTCATACATATGATCCACATGATAGATAGCAGCGATCCTTTTTACTGCTTCAGCTGCTATTTTCTGTCCAGGTGTGGAAGGACCGTTTTTTCCACTGGCTTTTACAATCTCAGCGAACCGTCTTCTGGCATGAGACCAGCAGCCAGCAACCTTCAGATCATCAGACCGTTCCTTCGCCAGGGTGTGATATACCTGATAACCATCTGTCACAAGAGTCCCTTTGTATCCTTTTAGGAATTCTCTTGGGGCGGCAGTCCCTCTCGTTCCTGGATACTCGTAAAGGAAGACCGGTGGTTTTTCCGAACTGCCAGGTGAATGGTAGACCCACATGTACTGCTTACATTTTTCTGGCATTACAAAAGGGGTTTCGTCACAGTGTATATGATGGCTTTTCATAATCTCTGCCTTCATCATGTCATGTATCGGGCCAAGATAGTATTGGTGAATACGGATCATCCACCCTGCCATATCCTGTCTTGGAATGTTAACGTCATTCCTTAAAAACTCTTCAGAAAGCCGGTTTAATGGTACCGCATTGACATACTTGGCGTTAATGATGGCTCCTGCCAGTTCCGGGGTAAGGATGCTGTGACTTAATAGACGCAGAGGAACCTCTGCGCGAAGAATCCCACCGGTATCATGATTTCCGGCATATACTTTGATGTGATGCTCCAGTACTTCGAAGTGAGCCGGTACATACTTTAGCTCTTTGTATATTTCATCCGGCAGATAATGCCAGCCCTTTGGGAAGTGTTCTGAGAGCTCTTTTTCAGTACGTTCATGCGATACGACGATGGTCTCGATATCCTTCAGGTTGATATCACGCTTTCCCTTGGAACGAGGCTTGCGCTTACGAACAAGGACTGTTTCCATATCTAGTTCTTCGGGAATTCCATTCTCAGTCAGTGACTCAGCCTCATTGAGGATACACAGGTTTTCAAGATCGAAAGATAATTGTCCTTCTGTCGGCAGAGTCTTCTCAGATTTCCTGCCAAACCGATTCTGTGTAAGAATAGAGATTTGTTCCTTTAGACTTTCAACTTGATGGAGCATCTGCTCATTCTGCTTTTGAATGGTAGTATTCTGCTCCGAAATAAGCTGGAAACTTTCATGCAGCTGCAAGTAAAGCATAACAATCATATCTTTAGAGAGATTATTCAGTTCATCCTTAGTAATAGTAGTCTTTTCCATAGGATCATTATACCATGAAAAGCTCTGAAATTCATCGTATTTCTGGTGTTTTTTAGCTTTAGGATAAAGGATTTAACTGTCAAGGTACTTATGTAATTCGCAGTTAATAGAGTTCCGGTTTTACCTTGGATATGATTCTTTTTTGTTCGATGGAAAGACCCTCCATCAGCCATCGGAATTGCTGTTCGGTAATTGATTGTGCTTCCTGCCTACTGCGTGGCCACTTTAGATGACCGCTAGTCAGCCTCTTATATAAAAGTAGCCAGCCATCGCCCTCATACAAAAGTGCTTTTAACCGGTCTGTTTTTCTTCCACAAAACAGATAAATACTTCCGGGTTCCGTTGGATCGAGCCCAAAAGAGCCACTGATAATAGCTACCAGTCCATCCACTCCTCGGCGCAGATCCACATATCCAGTACAGATATAAATGTGCTTAAAGCCGACAGCATCATTAAGCATTACGAACCACCTCCAGCACTTTGGAGAGAAGTTCCATTGGAGTTGATTCGCTAACTCCCAATATAGTATTTCCAATAGCAATAGTCATTTGATAAGTAAAAAGATTTTCACTTGTTGTTGCAGGAACAGTTTTTTCCGGGAGAGCCGGCAGTTCAACAAAGCTGTTATGAATCAGAGCAGCTTCTTTCACTTTTCTTAGCCAGTAGTAATAGGCGTGGCGTGATAACTGGTGTCGTTCACAGTATTCATCGACCTTTATACCACTTTGACAACGGTCTTTAATGATCCTGGTCCACTCACTGAGTCGGATCTGGTTGGTTGCAAGTCGTGTGTTCATGTGGAGTTTCTCCTTGAGTTCTGAGCGAAAAGTTTGTTAGAAACTTTTTCAACTTTACACCATTATCTCAATTTTGCGAGGAACCAGAAAGTAGACGCGTTATTTACCATTTACCACTAATACACCTTCCGTTATCCAATTATTCAAGTCAAGACCACCCGTAAAACGGGTGGCTTGTGAAAAGGGTATAACCCTTTGATACTAGGCCAGCGTCTCAAGGCGCTGGCTTTCACTTCGTTCAAGCCACTATGCTTTTGACTCGTCGCCGCCCCTGAAGGGGCCTTTGTAATACCGACTAACCCTT
Source organism: [Clostridium] saccharolyticum WM1 (assembly GCF_000144625.1). NCBI lineage: Bacteria > Bacillati > Bacillota > Clostridia > Lachnospirales > Lachnospiraceae > Lacrimispora > Lacrimispora saccharolytica. The sequence continues at coordinate 3,406,881 of NC_014376.1, forward strand.
AAAAGGGTCCTCGTATTCTTTTACACTTAGTTTATCTTGCATAATATCCGCTTTTTCCTGCTCCTGTATATATTTTCGGATGGTGTCCTCATTTAGTCCTACTGTGCTTACATAGTATCCTTCCGACCAAAAATGTCGGTTTCCGAATTTATACTTTAGGTTTGCGTGGCGATCAAACATCATAAGGGCGGATTTGCCTTTCAGATAACCCATAAAACTGGATATGCTAATTTTAGGCGGAATACTTACCAGCATATGTACATGATCCGGCATAATATGGCCTTCTAAGATTTGGACCCCCTTATAATTACATAGTTGCTTCAAGACTTCTCTCAAATCTTCCTTGTATTGATTATAAATTACTTTTCGTCTATACTTAGGTGTGAAGACGATATGATATTTGCACATCCATTTCGTGTGTGCCAGTTCATTGGCTTTCTTCGCCATTGAAATCACCTTTCCTTTCTCTAATAGTGGCTTGGACACCTCTATTATAATCGGAAAGGTGATTTTTTGTATAACTTACTGACTCGCACCCGCATAGCGGGTGGTTTATTATTTCACATGGATTCATTTCTCTTAAAGAGAAACTCACCCATGTTCAACAGGCTAAAGCCCATAACAAAAGCGGCGGCTTTGATTTTCTCAAAACCGCCGCTTAGCGTTTACGCGTTTCACTTTCTGAACAACGGTTTTATGTTCAATGTAAAAAGTGTCAGCAATTGCGTAGTGTTTATGTACAATGATATGGAAGTAAAAATACAAAGGTAATTGCCAGGATTAAAAAAACTATGATTTAATTAAGAAATAAATTCTTCTATGATAGATATCACTTTATCTCCTTGAACTTCAACCCAAAAAGGCGTTTTAGCTGGAATGTCTCTATTACCATACAAAAACTTCCGAAATTGTTCTTTGTCTGTTGTAGTATATTTTTTATCATCATCTTCTGATACGAATAGATTTCCTACATCAAAAAATGTGAACTTCGTTTTATCATCAATTGTAAAAGATATAGTCTCATCTGATTCATTATAAATATAGTATCCACCTGGCATATCACTCTCGGATAAATTTAATTCTTTGATTCGTTCTTCGTCTTTTTGCGTGATAAACTCAAATTCATCTAACTCAAGAGTATCACCATCTAAAGCGATATATCCGATATATATTTTGCTTTGTGTAACCTGTGTATTATCCGATCTTTTACAAGAAATTAATGAAAAAAGTAATATGACAATCAACAAAAAAGCAAGTATTCTTTTCATGTCATGCCTCCTTATAAACTTGATATTCCATTTTATTGTACTTTTAGATATAGCATAAATAATCCAAGCACCCAATAAATATATACCAAATTGCCTGTGGTATTTCACGTAGTTTAATACCGCTAAATGGTCACCTCGACAAAGCTTTTTACCGCATTGGCAATCATTTTTGGTTATTCAAGCCATTCAAATACAACTAAGTTGTCAACTTTTTTCCCATCTGAACTCCAAATACTAACATTGTTGCCTTTTTTGATTACTTCGCTTTCATTTGAAATAAAATCAGAATACAATATTTGTTCATAACGTTGATGTTCACCGGAAACTGTACTGAAAAAGTAGTCTATTTTAACATAGCAAATATATATTCGACTGTCGGGCGTTATTTTAACGTCCATGAGTTCCTTCTTTTCCGAAGCATTTTGTACCCTTTTTTCAACCGTAAGTGTGGAATCCTTTACTTCAACAAACTTTCCGCTAAGATAATTTTGCGTTTCGATAAAATCCTGAACAAATTCTCTGTTTTCTACAGTAGTTTCCCTTGGAGATATTAAAAACAAATCCGTATTGTTCACAAACAAAATGCCAAAGGCAATACTTCCCGATATAAATACCAACACTGTCATGGAAATAAGAAATGATAAATTTGATTTCGATTGTTTCTTTATAGTTGTGAATAACAGATATCCGGTGATAACTCCTATTGTGTTAAATATTAAATCATCAATATCAGTGCTTCCTAATCCCAAAATAAACTGTATTATTTCGATAAAGGCACTAAAAATAACACCGTTCAAAATAATATTCTTATTTTCCTTTTTCAAGATAATTGGTAGTAGTAAGCCAAAAGGAATGAAAATAATAATATTTCCAAGAACATTTTCCAAGATTCGCATTAATGAAACGTCAGTACTAATCATATCAAAAATTGACTTGAAAGGAATGATACTTATTGTCCGCTCGCTTGCGCCAATGGCAGCGAATAAGTTATACATAGGTGCTTGTTTAAAAAGTGTAATGCGAAGCAAAAAAACGATATAAAGTATAAAAAATGCATATATGCAAAAACTCAATATTCTTTCTTTTTTACTAATCTTATTATCAATAATTTTATCCATAATTCCTCCCTTGTAATTTGCCCTATAAAAACGGTTTGCTAAATTCAGTATGATTGTACCAAATAAAAGCAAACCGTTGATTTTTAATTTCTTTTGAAAATCTTATTTTTTTCTTATTATTGCTGTATATTATTATCAATAGGCAAGGTAATAGTAAAAACGGTATTTTCTTCAAAACTTTCTGCGGTGATTGTTCCATTGTGCATTCTCATAATCTCCTTTGCGATTGCTAACCCAAGTCCTGTACCGCCTATATCAGAATCTCCGAATTCATCTGTACGATAAAATTTATCAAATATACGTTCTAATTTATCATTTGGTATTGTTTCACCATGATTTTTAATTTTCGCAATTATATATTCGCTTGATTTCTTTGCCGAGACTTCAATAACACTTTGTGGGTAACTATATGTGATTGCATTTTTTATGACATTATTAAAAACCCTCGCAATTTTTTCTGCATCAACAAAAATAAATAAATCGTCAGCAAGGTCTAAATTTAAGCATAGCCCTTTTTGCTGTAGAAACGGATAAAATTCATCAGCTATTTGTTCAATTAAAAAGCACAAATCAGTTTCTTTTTTTACTAATGCTTTGTCTGATAGGCTGTAACGTGTAATATCAAAAAATTCGTCTATTAAATTTTCAAACTTCAATGCTTTTTCAAAAGCTGTTCTTATAAATTTATTTCTTTGTTCTTCCGGCATATCCGGCGCTTCACATAAAAGGCTTAAATATCCGACAACGGAAGCAAGAGGGGTTCTTATATCATGTGCGAGGTAGGTAAGAGTATCAGATTTTTTCTGAACTTCTATTTCCTTTAAATGCTGTTGTTCTCTATTTTGAGTTTTTAAAAGATTGAGCCAATTTTGCAAATCAGAAAATTCTGTGGGCAATCCGATATCGTCTGCGGAATTATCTAAAACAGAGTCCAGACTGTCCATGATTTTCATAATCTTTCGTGAGGAATTCCATTCAACTCCAATCCATACCAGAAATTGTGATGTTACAATAATAAAGAGAATAACTGCCGGTTCATAGCTATGAATTAAATAAGCTAAATCATAGCCAATCATTCTTTCAAGTATTATATAAAAATTATCCGGATATGCTACCATTATCATAAAATAGCAAATAGCAAAAATAACTAATATAGCAATTGCCCATACTAAATGCCGAAGTAAAATTGTTTTTTTATATTTTCCTGAAAATTTCTTATTCAATGATATATCCCACTCCCCATACAGTTTTTACAAATTTTGGTTTATTTCCGGTATCATATAGTTTCTCTCTTATATGCCTAATTTGAACCATTACTGTATTCCTACTGTTTTTAAAATATTTCTCACCCCATATCTGTTGAAAGAGTTCGTCTGCGCTAAAAACTTTTCCTCTGTTTTTGCACAAAAGCCATAATATAGAAAATTCTGTAGGTGTCAACTTAATTGTTTTACCGTTTAAATTACATTCATGAGAAGTTTTATTAAGAAAAAGTCCCATTACCATAAGTGTTTCCGATGTATTGTTTTCTTTTCCGTCATAATGCTGCACTCGTCTTAATTGAGCCTTTACCCGTGCTACTAATTCAAGTGGCAAGAAAGGTTTTGTAACGTAATCATCTGCTCCCAAAGATAGTCCCGTAACACGATCTATACCCTCTGTTTTGGAAGTGAGCATAATGATAGGATAAGTATACTTTTCTCGGATTAATTTGCACAATTCAAATCCATTTCCATCTGGTAACATCACATCTATAATTGCCAGATCAAAACTTTCGTTTTTGATAAGCATAAGTGCGTCCTGTGAAGAATAGCACTTGAACACTTGGAAATTTTCATTTTGTAAGAACACTTCTATTAAATCAGTAATTTCTTTTTCATCATCAATAATTAGTATTTTCTCATTCATTATATACGCTCCTTACCTTATATCTTTTATCTGCGGGCTTTTCTGTATCTTTTGGTATCAGCCACATACGGCCAAACCGCACCACGCCGGGTATACGGTTTTCCTCGCAAAGTTTTTGCACCCGCCGTTCCGAAATGCCCCATTTTTTCGCTGCTTCCGGGGCAGAAATATAATCCATATTCACCCGTCCTTTCCAAGTCAATAATAATATTGTATACGGACGACCGAATAATAGCAAGATATTAACCGAGATACCAGTTAGCAAACCAAATGCACATTGCCCCTAGGTATATTGCGTCATTGAAAACTGGACAGCACCCAAGCCTGCAAATCTTTTATGAGCTTGTCACTCTTTTAGACGTATCGCGGTAGACCAATTCTTTTTTCCAAATAAGGAAACGGACAAATACACGCAGCGCAGACAGCTTGAAAGCCTGCTTGATGATATGAGCGATAAAGGATTGCGGATAGTTACCGCCACGGCAAAAGAGATTAAGGAAGTCGAAACAGATATATTTCCTAAAGTCCCTCCAAACCTGTTAAGTTTGGAGGGACTTTATATGTGTTGGTCTTTACAGGCTATACCGCTGCGCATCTGCTGCAGCGACATTAGGCCATCTTCATAACTAGTTGTTACATAGGTAATTCGTTAAAAAAAGCCTATATTCCTTAGTGGATAACCATGCCTATCAACACGAACCGCCAGAGCGTGTTAAACGTGAAATAAAGTGCAAGAGCGTACCAACGGACAGTCATGTCCATAGGTACGTTCCTTTTTTGCATAAAATTATTCCCCGGTGCCGGTCACCGCCTCTTGTCCTTCGTTTTCAATCACATTTTGAAAATTTGGAGGACAAGCATATGTCAGAGAACAAAAAATATACCATCGTTATAAAAAAACAGCGTGTAGAGGTCAGCGAGGCCGTCTACCGTGCCTACCATAAAGAGCGTGAAGCGGAGCGCTATCAGAACAAGCTGATTCGCCAGAATGAGCTGTCGCTGGAGCGGTTCCATGAAGATGGTGTTAACATCGATTACCTCATCGTCCGTGTTCAACCGGACATCGTGGACAGGCTCGTTCATCAGGAGCAGCTGGAGGCATTGTGGATTGCACTTCAATCCCTGCCGGAGGATGAACGCTCTCTCATTGATGAAATATTCTTCAATGAGAGAAGTGAGTCACAAGTTGCCAAAAGCATTGGTATTAACCAATCTACGGTCAATCGCAGGCTCTCAAAGGTTTTATCCAAGCTAAAAAATTTGATGGAAATTTAGTCTTTTGGCGCATAGCCCCCCTCGCTTTTTCCTTTATAGAAGTGAGGGGGATTTTTATCTCTCTCGTGTTCCTTGAAAAACACCGAGCCATTCGGTCATATCCAGCAGCTTAAATACGTTAGCTGTTCAGCTCCGATGAGGGGAAAGCGGCTTTGGAGGACACGCCAAGACCACCTGCGGATAGGCCAGAGCTATCCGTCAAACCGATAGCATCAAAGGTGCCAAGCGAGAAATGTCCGTCCGAGAAGCAATCCGTGGTGGATTGCCCCGCCATGACCCGAACAGCCTACAATGATACTTCTGCATAGCCACAGACATCGCAATGGGTGCAGCCGCCGGAGAACCCGGCGGGGGTGAGAGTCCCATGACAGCCATATGCCACGCTTGCGTGACGTTAACCACTGGCTGGTTTAAGCTGGCTGCCCAAAGGACGGAATCGTCCTTAACCGCAGGCATTCTGCCTGTGGTGTTCTGCTTCGGGAAGTAGTGTCGAATAGAAGCAGCAGAAAACGAAGAACAAGAGTTTTGTTATATTAGAAACTATGAGGACAGCCGCCCTGCGGGTAAATCCTGTCAAAAGCGGCGGCTGTCCTTATCCTTGTGGTATAACATCAATTCACGCAAAGGAGGAATGCAAAATGCGTATTCATAAAGGTGATATATTCTACGCCGATTTAACGCCGGTGGTAGGCTGTGAGCAGGGCGGCATCCGACCGGTGCTGATTATCCAAAACGATATTGGAAACCGCTACAGCCCCACCGTTATCGTGGCCGCCATCACCAGCCGTACCGAAAAAAGTCATTTGCCTACCCATATCAAGCTGTGCAGCCAGCAGTATGGGCTGCGGGAGAATTCTCTTGTGCTGTTAGAGCAGGTGCGAACCATTGACCGTTCCCGCCTGCATGAGTACATAGGTCATTTGAGCGATTCGCAGATGCAGCAGGTCAATGAAGCCTTAGCCGTGAGCTTTGGTCTGGATGCCCTGCTGCCGGAAACGCAAATGAGCCTGAGTTTGTGAAAGGAGGAAGTTTTCTATGGATAAAAAATCCGCTTGGATTTACTGCCGCATTGATGCGCCGGAGGATATCCACGGTGCTTTGAAAGGGCAATATGAAAGACTGGAAACCTATGCCACACAGATGGGCTTTACCGTTGTTGGTTCTTCACAGGACTTGGGCAGCGGCCTTAGCTTCGACCGCCCCGGCCTGCAGGCTGTTCTGGAAGCGGCAAAAAACGGGAGCTTTCAGGTTTTACTGGTGGATTCGATAAGCCGGGTCGGGCGGAATATGGCAAAGACTATCAGCTTTATTCAAACAATCAGCGGCTGCGGAATCAATATTTACTCTCCGATGGAGGGCGAAATCAAGCTGTCTGATTTTGCAATGCCGCCGTTTTAAATTGCGATAGGAGGAAATGCTATGACGAAAACAGAACCGGTCAATGAAGTCCGCTATTTAATGGCACACAACTTCCTCACCTATCTTCTGGAGCAAGGTAAAATCACCCTTAAAGAATTTGAGATTGCAGATGGGTTTGTGGTCGAAAAATACAAGCCGAGGCTTCGGATTATTTAGTGGAAATAGTGATAGCTATGTCTGCATCTATGTGGTATCGTGTGTGCTAATACCGAAAAGGTATTGAACTCACACGAAAGGAGTTGTCACACATGAAACTACGAAAACCAAAGGAGGTGCCGCCATGCCGCAGGTACAGGTTATCAAACCGGTAAACGCCATTTACCGCTATGCGCCGACCAAGCTGCGTGTCTGCGCCTACGCCAGAGTCAGCAGCGATTCGGCAGACCAGCTGAATTCCTTTTCCGTACAGATGGAGCATTACACCTCCCTGATTGCCGGAAATGATGAATGGGAGCTGGTGGATATTTATGCCGATGAGGGCATCACCGGAACCCGGTCGGACAAGCGGGAGGAATTTCAGCGGATGCTTTCCGACTGCAGGAAAGGCAAAATTGACCGCATCCTTGTAAAATCCGTTTCCCGGTTTGCAAGGAACATCCACGACTGCCTCTCCACTGTCCGGGAGCTGAAAGCCCTCGGCATCGAGGTGGACTTTGAAGAAGATGGCCTCAAGACAGCCGATATGCACGATGAGATGATGATCGGAGCTTTCAGCTCCATCGCTCAGGAGGAATCCACCTCCATCTCCAACAATATGCACTGGAGCTACGCCCGGAGGATGCAAAACGGTAGCTTCACTTGCTGCTGCGCTCCCTACGGATACGACCTTGTGGACAATACACTGATTCCCAATCCCAAGGAAGCAACGATAGTGCGCCGGATATTCGGGAGCTACCTCTCCGGCAAAAGTATGGAGAAAATAGCAGATGAATTGAACGCCGATGGCGTTCCCTGCAAGAATGGTGAGATAAAATGGCTGTATACTGCAGTCAGCTATATTCTCAAAAGTGAGCGTTACATCGGCGATGCCCTGCTGCAGAAATCCTACACCACCGACACCATGCCCTTTCTAACCAAGCGCAACAAAGGCGAACGTGACCGCTATTATATCACCAGCTCCCATGAGTCTCTCATCAGCCGGTCGGAGTTTGAAAAGGTACAACAGCTGATGAAAACCCGTAACGCCCTCTGCCCAAGCAAGGGGCGTGGCAGGCAGTACGTTTTCTCCTTGAAAATCAAGTGCGGGAAATGCGGTACAAGCTTCTCCCGCAGGGTGACCAATGGCAAAACCTATTGGGTCTGCCATAAGCACTTCCGCAGCAAGGAGCTGTGCAAAATTCGCCAAATCCGAGAGGATGCCATTATACAGGCATTTATCCGAATGGTTAACAAGCTAAAACAGAACAGCCGCTATATTCTTTCCCCCGCTTTAAAAGAGCTAATGGATCTCAAGTCTAAAGTCACCATGAGCGATGCAAAAGTCGGAAGCATCAACAAGGAAATGGCAGAACTCACCAAGCAGAGTCTGGTACTGAATCGTCTCAGGACGAAAGGTTACATGGACTCTGCTATTTTTATGCAGAAAAATAATGAAATCAACCAGCAACTTGACCTCCTGAAGCGCAACCGCCGCAGACTACTGGAAAGTGATGCGGACGATGAGATGATTTCCGACTGCAGGCTGCTGATTGAACTAATGGAACAAGGAGTACCGTACCTGACCGGCTTTGACGAAACCTTGTTTCACAGCATCGTCAATCAAATTGTTGTCACCGAGCAGAATAAGTTGAAATTCTGCCTGATCGGTGGCTTTACCTTTACCGAGCAGCTGCCAAAGGAGGTGTTCGGACGATGAAGAAAAACCGATACCTTCCATTCGGCTATCACATTCAAAATGGTACGCTGTGCATCCATGAAGCGGAAGCCGCTGTGGTACGGCAAGTTTTTGAGGATTACCAAGCCGGAACGTCTTATCGCCGGATTGCCGAAAGCCTCGCTGCCAAAGGCATTCCCTATATGGAGAATCGCACGGACTGGAACAAGCACATGGCCAAGCGGATGCTGGAGAATTCACGCTACTGCGGCAGTGATGACTTCCCGCAGATTATCTCTGCCGACACGTTCGAGGCTGTGGCCGCCCTAATCGGGCAGAAAAGCCAAGGGGAGTCTTTATCCGAGGAACTGGACAGCATCCGCAGTAAAGCGGTTTGTGGGGCTTGTGGAGCCAAATACAAAAGGGATGGCAGAAGCAAGAAATATGAAGCGTGGTGCTGCTCCGCCGAGGGGCGCATTACACCCAAGAGAATCACAGACCAAGCCCTGCTGGAGAGCGTAACAGCAATCCTGAACACCATCATCCGTGAGCCGAGCCAGCTGGAGCTTTCTTCACCGCACCGGGAGAACTATTCCCTCGACGTTGCCCGTACGGAAAACCAAATCAACCGGGAGCTTGAAAAAAGCGAGGTGGACAGCGACTACACCAAGCTGCTGATATTCGGCTGTGCCGCTGCAAAATATGAGGCCTGTACTGATACGGAGCCGGAATACTTAACCCGCCGGTTGCTGGCGATATTCGAGAAACAGCCGCTGTTGGAGGATTATTCAATCGGATTATTTGAGGATACCGTCAAGCAGGTGGTCATTGATGCGGACGGCAGCCTGTGGTTGCGGATGATCAACGGAAAGCTAATTCAAAATCAGGCCGGAAAGGAGTAACCGCCATGCAAACACAGACTATAACACCCATACAGAAAAAGGTCGATGTGATCCCCGCCAATATTCTTTTAACCAAGCCCAATGCCAGAAAGAGAAAGCTGCGTGTGGCGGCCTACTGCCGGGTCAGCACTGAACAGGAAGAACAACAGTCCAGCTACGCTGCGCAGATTGCTTACTATACTGATAAAATCAGCAAAAACAAGGATTGGGAGCTTGCCGGTATTTTTGCCGATGAGGGCATCACCGGAACCAGCGCCAAGAAGCGTACCGAGTTTCTCAAGCTCATGGCACTGTGTGAAAAAGGCAAAATAGACATGGTGCTGACTAAATCGGTTTCCCGGTTTTCCAGAAACACGCTGGATGCCATAGGGTATATCCGGAAGCTCAAGGCAAAGGGTATTCCCATCATCTTTGAAAAAGAGGGCATCAACACGATGGAGATGGCCAGCGAAATGGCACTGTGCTTCCTCAGCGGGTTTGCGCAGGCTGAGAGTGAGTCCATCAGCCGCAATGTCACATGGGGCAAGCGCCAGAGCTTCAAAAGCGGAAAGGTTCCCTTTCAATATTCCCGTCTGCTGGGTTATGAAAAAGGCGAGGACGGTCAGCCAAAGATCGTGCCGGATGAAGCGGAAATTGTCAAACGGATTTTCCGGAGCTATTATTCCGGTGCCAGCGTCCGAACAATAAAGGAATCGCTGGAGGCAGATAACATTCTCTCGCCCACCGGCAAGCAAGAATGGTCAGTTGGCGTACTGCAATATATGCTCCGCAACGAGCGTTACATTGGAGATGCCCTACTGCAGAAAACCTATGTGGCGGACTGCCTGACCAAGGAAACCCGGAAAAACAACGGCGAAATCCCGCAATATTATGTAACCGGAAACCATGAGCCGATTATATCAAAGGATTTATTCAACCTCGTACAGGAGGAAATCGCCCGGAGAGCTGGTAAGAGAAAAGTGGCCAAGAAAGCGGTGAAAACTGAAAAAGGGAAATACAGCAGCAAATATGCGCTGACTGAGCTTCTCTGCTGTGGTGACTGCGGGACGCAATATCGCCGGGTTACTTGGGCAAGGAACGGCAAGAAAAAGGTGGTCTGGCGCTGCATCAACCGCTTGGAATACGGTACGAAATACTGCAAGGAATCGCCCACCATTGAGGAAAGCCGGTTGCACCAAGCCATTGTCACAGCCCTGAATCGGCTGGATGAGGATAAGGCAGATGTCATTGAAACCCTCAAGGCAGGCCTGCGGCTGGCCATCGGTACGCAGGATGATGACAGTTTCAATGAAGCTGCTGTCAAGAACCGTATCGCTGAGCTACAGAGCGTCATGATGGATTTAGTGGAACTCAGCTCCAAATCTAGTGCCGGTGCGGATTACTTCGATGCCGAGTTTGAGGAAATAGCTGCGGAGATAAAGGGACTGCAGGGGCAGCTTGGGGAGCATCAAGAGCAGACCATGCTCGCCCAAAACACACAAGCTCGAATCCATGAGCTGCTTTACACGCTGGAACACATTGACCTTAGTGTAAAGGAATATCGTGATGATGTAGTTAAGGGGATTATCACCAAGGTGGTGGTTTTATCCACAGATCGAATCCGGATTACTTTTGATAACAACATGGAGATGGAACAGGAGCTGCCGGGTGAATAAAAATAGCAGGTGAAGTCGCCACAAATGCTGGCGGCTTTTCTCTTTGGGCAGAATTTCTGCTGTTTTTCAATCTGTTTCACCATAATACTGTGAATATTTCCATAATTTACACGAATCTGATTGCTTTATTCGCCGCTGCGATATATAATATATACAATATTTATTCGGCAAAGGAACGTTTTAATGGACTATATGACAGCAAAAGAAGCAGCGGAAAAATGGGCGATCACTCCACGCCGGGTACAGGTGCTTTGCGCACAGGGCAAAATATCTGGTGCTGTTCGGTTTGGGGTTACTTGGGCTATACCTAAGGATGCGGTGAAGCCCAAGGATGGGCGGCGCAGAATACAAAAAGCTGAAAGATAAATACCGAGGAGTTATTCAATGAAAACAACTGTTATTAGTTCTTTTGATGATTATGTTACTTACACAGAAAACTATAAAAACAATTACTATTTTAGAGGACAAGCAAATTGCCAATGGGAAATAGCTCCATCTTTGTTTAGAAAAAAAGACTGTCTACCGTTGGAATGTGAAAAAATTCAGGAAGAGATGAAACTATCCAAATTGGATGTTTTTTCTTCAATATTTAAACTTCAGCACTATGGGTTTCCAACGAGAATCTGTGATTTAAGTATTAGTCCACTGAGTTCATTGTTTTTTACTATAGAAGATAATTCTCAGAGTAACTCCGATGGCGTTGTATATGTTTTTAATAAAGAGCTTGCTATTCCATTTAGCAGCAAAGAGGTTGTGTTGTTTTCAAAAGTTCTTCTAAAAAATTACCCAACCATTGACGCATTAGAGGATGATATATTCTCAAAGAATCAGATTCAAGAAATCTTATCTTCGAATTATATAATACAATATGACTATCATTTTTCTTATACGAACCAAAGAGCTATTCTTCAAGGAGGTACAGGAATATTATTTGGATTTGATTGCAGTAATGATGTAATTAGTCCTATTGGCAAAAAAGGTCTTGACGCTTATATAGATGAAAAAATTATTATTCCCCGTGATATTAAACGTGAAATAAGCGACAGATTAAGGAAACTCGGTTTTATACACGATGTTTTATATCAAGTTTTTGAAAGCACAAATACAACCAAAAATTTTTCATTAACTAAAACTAAGTTTGATATTCATGATAAATATGAGTTTAGAAAGATTCTTGCCAATTATCAAATTAGTAGTATTAACTTTGACAAAGAAGAATTGATTAAAAGAATTGCTGAAATTTATAAAAATCTATTTCTTGCATATGGTGCTAATGCTCGTATATGGTTATACATTTATCTTGATGAAAATGATCTGACTGAAGGCAACTTTATTTGTAGAACAGAATGGCGTCAAGATTGTCCTTACACAATTAAATGGACTAAAGATTATTTTACCAGAAGATTCAGCTATATAAATGAACAGGCCTCTGAACAGGAGATAATCAGGAAATTCAGCGATTTAATTCATTTGATTGATCCCGCATTCGATGATATATCGCATTTTGTTTCTAATAATATATATTCGATAGAGGACTTAATAAATAAAATACAATCGTATAAAAAGCAAGTTAAAATGGCATCTTTTAGATCTGACGATATTCCAAAAGGTAACTGTGACATTGAGAAATTTTCAAATGCTGCTTATGCATATATCAAAGATGTAGAACGCCTTATTGATGAAATGTTGTTATATACTTCCAGAGGGGAGAAAGAACAATTTCTTAAGTACTGGGTGGAAGTTCTTGTAAAAGATTGTAAGAAATCCAAAGAACGTTTGGAAAAGATGGAGGTAAAACATGATTAAAGTTGTATATTTTGATGACTTGTCAGCAACAGATTATCTAAACATATATGATGGTGGAGAAAAAATACAAACTAAAAATAAAATTGAAGAAAAAAATAAAGAGTTAGCAAGTAAGACTTCTGCTAATTTGTTTGCTAAGCTAAGCTGGCTTCCTTTTTTAGGTGGCAGTGCTGAAACAAGTGCAAGTGCAGACTTTTCATTAAGCGGGTCGTCCTTAGTAAAAACTACACTATCAAATACTGTTTTAACAGACTTTTTGAATAGAGCTCAAAATGATGAAAGAATATGTGTATTTAATGATTATAAAGTAAGAGCTTATAAAAACTCTATCGCATTTTTTAAAATGTTTACACCCTTTTTAAAAATTACAAAATCCGACTTCACTACCGATGAGGGTTTTGTTTTCGATATTTCTAAGTTAGATGAGGCTTTTACCAGCGGCAAAGGATATTATGAATTAATTGCCGAGAATACCGTAGGTGGGATGCTGAAAAAGTACATATTCCGTTTCAACATTGTATCTTTCAGAAATAATTATAGTATAGCTGATTTATCTAAAATGGATTTAAATTATTATGCAGTCAAGGTCGGAAAATCTGAGGAAGAGATGTTGGATATTAGTAAGGAGTTTAATTTTGAGCAGAAATCAATAAGTTCTGCTTTTGATATTATTGAAGATCAAAGTAACGGCAATGCCTTGGATGTATTCGACGTAATTCTTGCTGGAGTAGATATATGAAGAAAATTACTGTTTTTTATGGTCCTAAAAAAGGGTATGAAAAACTAATACCAAATGACAACACTTCATTATCAGAATTTATAACCAATGATGATGCAAAAAGGAAAGAGATCATCATTAAGCAACAAAACCAAGGACAAGAATATGAAGCGGAGAAAATTAAAACTCATATTGATAATTTAGTTGCTTATTCAGAATCATATGCTGGAATTACCGAGGGGGCCGTTCAAAGCTTTATCAGCATATTAAGCGGATATGATATTGATAATCTATTTCTTCAAAATCCGCCCATTCAAATACGGCAACAATTTGAACAGACTTTCCCCAAAATAGTTGAAGTAAAAAAATATAATTATAAAACATTGACTAAATCAGCTTTCTTAAAAATAAACAATTCTTTTTCTGAATATATTGTTGGACAAGAGAAAGCTAAAGAACGTATTCTTGTTTCATTATACCCTTTGCTAAATAAATCTAATAGAAAACCTATGGTCTTGATGTTTTATGGCCCTTCGGGGGTAGGCAAAACAGAAACGGCAAAATTCATTAGCAAAACACTGGGTGAAAAACTATTCAGAAAACAATTTTCAATGTTTCATAGTGGAGAGTTTAGCGGTTATTTATTTGGAGGGAATCATTCACAACCATGTTTTGCTAAAGATTTGTTAGAAAGGGAATCAAATGTAATTTTGCTTGATGAGTTTGATAAACCGGCACCTGTGTTTCATAGTGCTTTTTATCAGCTGTTTGATGAGGGTGTTTTTGAAGATAAAAATTATCATGTCGAATTATTTAATTCAATAGTCATATGTACATCTAATTACCAAAATGAGGAGGAAATTAGAAAGCATTTGGGCGATCCAATCTTTTATCGGTTTGATCGATTTATAAAGTTTGATACCTTATCTTTAGAATCAATAAAGAAAATTATTGACATATGTGTGTCAAACAAAATGAAAACCATTGATCTCAAGGAAAGGAAAATCGTTAATATCAAGAGAATTAAAAATATTATGTATAGTAATGCCTCCAGATTTACCAATGTAAGACAAGTCGATAAAATAGTGCAGGAATTTATCGATATGGAATTGGTTAATAGATTTATATTGAATAACTCAAAAAAGTAATGCCCCTTTATTAGTGCATCTATTTTGACCTAATGACACAACAACAATCCCGCGTAAATCTAGGGTTTACGCGGGTTTTCTTATGCCTTTTAAGATGTCTGTTGATCAGCGGCGTCCTGAGGTTTCTGCAAAATTGCAGCGTTGTCGAACGAAATGTACCGTATCTATTTTTTTATCTGCTCCATGCAAGCTTGACAAATCTGATACTTTTGAGGTAATATGGAGAAAGCAATAAAAGGAGATCAAATACTATGCGGCAAGGTATTCTTAAATAACAATCAACTGAATGATGGAAGGTATGAACTATTTAGCCTAATTACAGATGTAATAGGTTTGTTTTTATACCTTGATTTAAGAATACTTTCATATTTTATTGATGATGCCGCGCTGTAGATTTTTTCTTTCTAACAGCTTTTCATGTCGTGCTCATAATTGTTATGATAGCAATCCCCTGTGATGAAAGTATTTCAATCACAGGGGATTTTTATATTATAACAATCCAATGAGGTGTAAATTATGAAAATTATGAATATAGGCATCTTAGCTCATGTAGATGCAGGAAAAACAACATTAACAGAGAGTATGCTCTATACCAGCGGTGCTATTGCAAAATCCGGACGTGTTGATAGTGGTTCGACGATTACAGATTCTATGACACTTGAAAAGCAGAGGGGAATTACGATACAAGCATCCATTGCATCTTATCAATGGAATCATGTGAAAATTAATTTAATAGACACCCCGGGGCACATAGACTTCTATTCAGAAGTAGAGCGTTCATTGAATATACTGGATGGTGTCGTTTTGTTAATCTCAGCCAAAGACGGCATTCAGGCACAAACACGGATCCTTTACGATGCAATAAAGAAAAAGAAGCTTCCTGCTTTCATTTTTATTAATAAGATTGATCAGCCCGGTATTGATCTTGAGTTGCTTTATAAAGATATCAAAGAGAAATTAGCTTCCCACATTCTTATAATGCAGAGCTTTAAAAATGATTATACGCTTTCCCCGAAGCAGGTTGACCGATTGTCAGAAGAGTTTAGAGACACAATTATTGAAACGGATGATGCGTTGCTGGAGAAATTTATCCTTGATCAGTCTATTACTCCTGAAGAACTGTTAATTAGCAGAAGAAAGAATATAATCAATGGGAAGCTTTTACCTATTTATCATGGCAGTGCGCTTAAGCATATAGGTACAAAAGAACTAATGGATGCCCTTCTCTTAGAATTCCAGCCTTACCCATTACCCACGGACTCCAAGCTTGCTGCATTGGTATATAAGATTGAAAGAGATGATCATCGGAATAAGCGCACTTATATGCGTATTTTTGGAGGTTCTATAAAAGCGCGTGATGTGCTGATCCCCGAAGGGCATTCCGACAGCATAAAAATAAAAAAGTTAGAAACCTCCTGCAATGGCAAAATTGTAGAAACCGAAAAAATTGAATGCAGTGATATCGCAATTTTTCCCAATGAAGCTCAATTAAAAATTGGAGACTCCATAGGAGCAATACCGAATAGCAACCTGATTTTGCACAATCATAACCTGATCATGCAGGCCAATATTTCCCCTGTCTTTTCTTCTGACCGGGCATTTCTATTAGAAGCCTTGTCAGAACTGGCCGAAACGGATCCTCTTTTGCAATATAAATTGGATTCCAGAAGCAGTGATATCACAATGGAGTTTCTTGGAAAAGTGCAAATGGAGGTCATCGCTGCCTTATTGCAGAGCAGATACCATCTAAAAGTTAAAATAGAAAATGTAACCACCATTTATAAAGAACGGCCCTTGAAAAAAGCAAACTTTACCGCCCATATTGAAATCCCTCCAAATCCTTTCTGGGCCTCCATTGGTTTATCAATAGAACCTCTTCCGATTGGAGCCGGATTATATTATGAAAGTAACGTGTCCTATGGGTATTTAAATAGGTCGTTCCAGAATGCGGTTGAAGAAGGCATCCGATATGGATGTGAGCAAGGGCTGTATGGGTGGGAAGTAACCGATCTAAAAGTTATTTTTGAATATGGATTGTACTACAGTCCCGTAAGTACGCCAGCTGATTTCCGACATTTGGCTCCGATTGTGTTTGAGCAGGCTTTGAAACAATCAGGTACAGAGCTGTTGGAGCCATGCCTGTCATTTGAACTTTATGTTCCCCAAGACTGCAATGCCCGTGTTTACAATGACTTAAAAAAATTTCATGCAGATATTGAGTCAATAAAAACAAAGCATCATGAAATCGTAGTGGCTGGAAAAATTCCGGCCCGCACATCACAATTATACAAAGAACAGCTTTCAGAGCTCACAAAAGGCCGCGGAGTTTTTTTAACAGAACAGGCAGGGTACCAGAAAAATACCGGAGAAATTTTTACTCAGGCCAGAAAACCGGATGACCGGTTGGATAAAACCCGCTACATGTTTGATAAGGCCTGTATCGGCAATGAAGATACTAAAATGTAACCAGCGATAAAAATAGAAATGTGCTTCAAAAAATGATATCCTTTCTATCCGGATGTCATTTTTTGAAGCACTTATTAAATCAATGATTCCTGCTGCTTCACAGGCAGTTTCATTCCTATTTTTACATATGATAGTTGTTCTTCCATGTGGGTGACGGCTTTATGCCCATCATGGGGTATAAAAGATAAGATAGCGGACATCCCAGCAGGGGGCCGGTCTGAATGGAAAAAACCATATCACATCATACCCCAATCATTATTCCTGCTTACTATACTGAATGGAGTTTTCCTATAAATCCTCTATCTCCCGGATCAGATTGACCATCTCAATGGCACCTGCCGCACAATCAAAGCCCTTATTCCCTGCTTTGGTTCCTGCCCGTTCTATGGCCTGCTCGATATTCTCCGTGGTAAGCACCCCAAACATAACCGGTATGCCGCTGTTTAAGGATACATGGGCAATTCCTTTCGATACCTCACTGCACACATAATCATAATGAGTGGTGTTTCCGCGAATAACTGCACCAAGGCAAATCACTGCATCATATTTGCCGCAGCCTGCCATTTTGGATGCGATCAGCGGGATCTCAAAGGCACCGGGCACCCATGCCACCTCAATGTTTTCTTCGCTGACGTCATGGCGCTTTAAACAGTCTAAGGCCCCGCTGAGCAGCTTTGCTGTGATAAACTCATTGAAACGTGCGGCAACTATGCCGATTTTCATTTCCTTTGATACAAGCTTTCCTTCAAATACATTCATGATTCTTTCTCCTTCATGATTTAATAGTGTAAAATGTGACCCATTTTGTTCTTCTTGGTTATCAGATAAAATAAATCATGCTCATTCGCCGGCACTTGAATGGGGACTCGCTGGATAATTTCCATACCAAACCCGGACAGCCCATAGACCTTTTCCGGATTGTTGGTAATCAGGCGCAGGGTTTTGACTCCCAGTTCCCGAAGAATCTGAGCGCCAATGTAATATTCCCGGGGATCACCGGCAAAGCCAAGGGCAAGGTTTGCCTCCAGGGTGTCCATGCCTTGATCCTGCAAAGCATAAGCACGCAGCTTGTTGACCAGGCCGATGCCCCTGCCTTCCTGACGCATATAGAGGAGGATGCCCCTGCCTTCCTTCTGGATCTGCGTCATAGCAGCTGCAAGCTGCTGTCCGCAGTCGCATCGCATGGAACCGAAGGCGTCTCCTGTCAGACATTCGGAATGGACACGGCACAGGATATTCTGCCCATCGCCGATTTCACCTTTGATAAGAGCCACATGATGTTCGCCGTTTAGCCTGTTTACGAAGCAGCAGGCCTTAAAATCGCCGTATTTGGTGGGCATATCGCTGACAGAGGTTTGTTCCACCAGACGGTCATTTTTTTTCCGGTAATCCTGCAATGCGGCAATGGTGATAAATGGAAGATTCCATTTCTGAGCCAGTTCAATCAACTGGGGCTTGCGCATCATTGTACCGTCTTCGCTCATGATTTCGCAGCAAAGGCCGCATTCCTTAAGTCCTGCCAGCCGCATCAGGTCTACCGTGGCTTCCGTATGTCCGTCACGCTCAAGAACTCCATTTTCCTTTGCCAGCAAGGGGAACATATGTCCCGGACGGCGGAAATCCTCCGGCTTTGCTTCTTCAGCCACACAGCTCATTGCAGTGACGGAGCGCTCCGCCGCGGATATTCCTGTAGTGGTATCCACATGATCCACTGAAACAGTGAATGCGGTGGCATGGTTATCAGTATTATCAGAAACCATCTGGGGAAAGTTAAGGCGTCTGCAAATTTCTCCGTTCATGGGCATACAGATCAATCCTTTGCCATAGGTTGCCATGAAGTTAATATTTTCTGTTGTTGCAAACTGGGCGGCACAGATTAAATCGCCTTCATTTTCCCTGCCTTCGTTATCTGTTACAAGAATTATTTTTCCTTGTTGAAGGGCTTTCAGTGCTTCTTCAATGGGATTGTATTGAAACATGGTTTTCCTCCTAATAGCCAGATTTGGTTAAAAACTCTTTTGTGATTCCCTTTGACCGGGTTTGATCCGGAACGGAATCTATAAGTCTTCCCATGTATTTCCCTACAAGGTCATTTTCCAGATTCACAAGGTCTCCTGGCCTTTTATGGGAAAGAATGGTAGACTTCACTGTATGGGGAATGGCAGACAGGCTGAAATCGGATTCAGTAATTGCCGCAACCGTCAGACTGATGCCGTCCACCGCAATAGAACCCTTCTCCACGATGTAGCGCAAAATACTGCTCTCCGCTGCAATGGTGTACCAAACGGCATTGTCGTCCTTATGCATGGATTTTACCAGGCCAACGCCGTCAATATGTCCGGAAACCATGTGTCCGCCAAACCGTCCGTTTGCAGGCATCGCCCGCTCCAAATTGACAAAGGCCCCGGGGCGCAGCCTGCCAAGAGAAGAACGGTCCAGTGTTTCATGCATCACATCTGCCTGAAAGGTATTGGAAGAAAGTCCTGCGGCAGTCAGACATACTCCGTTTACCGCTACGCTGTCCCCAATACGAAGGTCATCGAATACAATGCTGCCCTGGATGGTAAGTACAGAGGAATGCATACCTTTTCGTACCTCCTTCAGTACGCCGATTTCCTCAATGATTCCTGTAAACATGGGGCTGCACCTCACTTTCAATTAAAATATCTTCTCCCAGGCAGGTGATTGTACTGTTTGTAAGGAAATAACCAGCCTCAGGACTGGGAACACCGATTCCGGCTACAGGCGTTTTCCCCGCTGCCCCGCCCAGAAGCTTCGGTGCCAGGTATGCCTGCACCTTGTTTACGATCCCCGCCTGCAACGCCGACCAGTTTAAGATTCCGCCGCCCTCAAGGAGAACACTGTCGATCTTTTCTTCCCCCAGCTTTGCCATTAACCGGGCCAGATCCAAATGGCCGTCCTTTTGTGAAACCGGCAGGATACGGCAGCCGGCCTTGATGTAGGGCTGATGTGCTTCCCTTTCCATGGAGGATGTGGCTATGACCGTAGGAACCTTACTGGCGGTCAAAACAATTCTGGAGTCAAGAGGCGTGTGCAGTTGGGTATCGCAGATGATCCGGAGAGGATTTCTGCCGTTTTCTAACCGGCAGGTGAGCAGCGGGTCATCTGCCAGTACCGTACCGATCCCCACCATCACTGCGCTGTACCGGCGGCGGTCCTCATGCACCCGGCGGCGTGCGTCCTCACCGGTAATCCACTTGGAAGCACCTGTATAAGCGGCGGTTTTTCCGTCCATGGTCATGGCGTATTTCATCACCACATAAGGCTTTCCGGTTTGAATGAAGTGGAAAAATACTTCATTCAGCTTGTCGCACTCCTCCTTGAGAACATCTTCCACCACTTCAATGCCCTGTTCCCGAAGCTGCTTAATTCCTTTTCCTTTCACCAGGGGATTCGGGTCATGGCTGCCGATGACCACTCTGCGGATTCCGCTTTGCAGAATGGCTTCCGTACATGGAGGTGTTTTCCCATGATGGCAGCAGGGTTCCAGCGTTACATACAGAGTGGTGCCTTCCGGTGATTCCCGGCAGTTTAAAATAGCATTCCGTTCAGCGTGCAGGGCACCATACCGTTCATAGTAGCCCTCGCCAATGATCCGGCCTTCCTTTACAAGCACTGCACCAACCATTGGGTTTGGATTCACAAGGCCGCACCCCTTTTGGGCAAGCCGGACAGCCATACCCATATATTCCATATCTTCCATGTCACACCACCTTAAAAAGAAAATACCTTGAACACAAGGTTCAAGGCATTTTTCTGCATGAATTCATGGATTGATACCGCCGTAATACAAAAAGCTCTGAAATGAGGATTCATTTCAGAGCGGAACTATCAGTTGGCGTGTCAAAATACACGGATACTGCTTGATCTTCTTTCATCCAGACTATACTGTCGGCTTCGGAATTACACCGAATCATGCCTTGCGGCTCGTGGGCTTTACCACCGGTAGGGAATCTCACCCTGCCCTGAAGATTGTTATTCAATTAGTGTAATAATACTACCTGATCAGGGAAATGTCAATACTGCCGCAGCATTTCTTTTTCCCCCTTTAATTTTATTCTCCCGTTTTATACATGGATTTTTATTAGATTTCATGAACCATATTGGCCAAATAAGAGAGATTCAGTTGTATTTCTATTTCTATTATAGTAAAATCAGATATGATTCACCTTCCAACCATTTTTATACAAAAACAGAATTTATTGAGGGATAATAAAAATGAAGCTATGCATTGGCATGGCTCCGTGCAAAGTCTGAACAGGACGAAGCTGCACGGAGCGAATCAAATTCGTCTGTTGGACTTTGCACTTTCATGATATTTTATAGAATTTATGAAAGAGGAGCAAAGTCATGATAATAGATTTAAAAACAAATATTTCGGAACTTCGTTCATTCCTGATTTTATGGATTACCCAGTCCTTTTCGTCACTGGGCAGTGCAATGACTAATTTTGCAGTGGTAATCTGGTCCTATCAGCAGCAGGGTTCCGCCCTTACCACCGCACTGTTAATGGTCTGCTCTTATGGTCCTTACGTTTTGCTGAGCATTTTTGCAGGTGCTTTGAGTGACCGGTGGAACAAAAAGGTCACAATGCTTGTCAGTGACAGTTTTGCAGCATTATGTACAGTTTCAGTACTCCTATTGCTGATAACAGATAATCTCCAGGTCTGGCACTTATACGCAATCAACACGCTCAACGGAATGATGAATACCGTCCAGCAGCCGGCTTCCGATGTTGCCATAACCCTTCTGACACCTGAAAAATATTATCAGAAGGTAAGCGGGATGCGTTCTTTTTCTCAATCCCTGGTTACTGTGCTGACGCCTGTGCTGGCTACCGCAATCCTTTCATTTACAAGCATCCATTTCGTTATTTTATTTGATTTAATTACATTTGCCGTTGCGTTTGTTGGACTGCTGTTTTTTGTTAAAATCCCGAAGCTGAAGGCACAGGCTGGAGCCAGGAGGGAAACGGTCTTACAGTCCGTAAAAACCGGGCTGCAATACCTTGGGGAAAACAGGGGAATTCTGGATTTGATCCTGTTTCTTGCAGTCATCAACTTTACAGCTTCCATATTCAGCGCCGCATTACCGGCAATGCTGCTTTCCCGCACAGGGGGCGGAGAAATTGCCCTTGGTATGGTCAATACTCTTACAGGGGTTGCGACCATACTAGGAAGTCTTATGGTCACTATCCTGCCGCCGCCGAAAAGCAGAGTCCGGGTCATCTGTAACTGCCTGCTTTTTTCCATGAGTACAGAGAACTTTATTCTTGCTTTTGGACGGAATACACCCATTTGGTGCCTGGGAGCAGTCCTTGGTTGGATATTCATTCCTGTTATGAATGCCAATATGGATGTGCTTTTCCGCTCAAAAATACCGCTTGAAATCCAGGGGCGGGTATATTCTGCACGGAATACCCTTCAGTTTTTCACCATTCCTCTGGGGTATTTGTCCGGTGGAATTCTGGTCGACCGTGTGTTTGAACCCTTTATGGCAGTTCAATGGCCAGATAGTCTGTGGGTTTTGTTATTTGGATCAGGAAAGGGTTCCGGAGCTGCCATGCTCTTTTTCGTAATCGGCATGTTCGGCGCTTTATCCTGTCTGCCGTTTCGGGCGGACAGACACATCTGGAACTTGGAAAAATAACTGGTTTCACCTTTATAATCCTATACGCTATCAGACAGCACAGAGCAGCACTTACCGCTTTCTGTGCTGTTTCCATATGACCAGATCAACCTGACAATACAGGCATTAAAAAGGCGGCTGTAAATTGGCTGCCGGGAAATCAAAAAACAGATTGGCAAAAATAGTCGAGAGGGTTTTTCCTGACGGAGGTAAGATCATAACTGCAAGGAGGTGAAAGAATTTCTCTCTTCATAGAAATCTCCCTACTTTTTTAAGTTTTCTAAAATTTCAACATATCGTTTTGTGGCCAGCCTGCTGGGTTTCCCCTTTTTGCAGAAAGAAAGCTTCCCTAATTCAGGAACCACCCGTTCCACTATGATCTGGCCGTCAGCAGTTTTTAATTTCAGGGCTTCCAATGCCTCCAAAAATCGTCCGTCTTTCCTGGCCCGGCTGTAAAAAGATAAAACATAAACATATTGAAACAGGTTATAATTGCGGAATGGATATTCCACCTGCATGAACAGCGTTCCCATTCCATAATGGCAGGGACCCATGGGCTTCCTGATCCGCCAGTGCTCAAGTAAAAAATCAACCGCCTTGTCAAGTAACGGTTCCCTCTCAAAATATCCACTGAACCGAAACGCATTGAGAGCATTCAGCGTAGGCATGGGATTGGAATGCTCTGTTTCCGGCCCATGACCAAAGGAAAACTTATTGCAGCGCCAGCCTCCGTCAGAATACTGGGTATCGAATAAATGCTGAAATGTTTTTTCCATTCTGCTGTCATAGGCAAATCCCATGTGACAGAGCACATTGGCGGCTAACGCGGTCTGGCACGGATAAATACTGCCTTTGGGGTATATCTTAAAACGCCCGTCTTTCTGCCATGTGCTGAAAATCAAATCAGCTGCATCCTTTAAAACCGGTTCATCAGGAGACATTCCCAGCTCCAGCAGATAAAGAACGCTGTCAAAGGTTGAAAAAGGGGAACCTTTTAACAGCCGTTTATCGGCCGTTGCCCAAAGGTCAGCCCCATTGTCATGCCTGTGTGATAAGATTGCTTCCACATCTGATAAATACTGCTTTTCCACCGCCATCTATAACCCTCCCCCAAAAATATATATCTTGCAATTCCTATTAGTGATGTTGCTTTTATGGTTTCACGATGTGAAATCAATGATGATGTCATTCTCCAACAGCATTTGATCCCCCTGTGATTTCACTTCAAGTTCATTATAAGAAAACAAGACAGTTTATGTCAAGGTTTCTATGGGATCATCAAACGGCAGAAAATAAAACACCGGTAAGGTTTCCCTTAATGGCATTTGACTATTTTAAACGGCTATGCTGTAATATGAAAATCGGCAGTCACCCGGCAATATTTAATCATTTATAAAAACCCTGGCCATAGGAATAAGAAATCCAAGGGTACGCAGGAAAAACACACAGCCGGCGATCCAATAAACCCAGGGACGGTTCCAATCCCTCAGGAGCCATAAGAGCAGCATGGCAACGGCAGCATCCCTTAAATACCGTCCAAAGAGGAAGCCGATTTTCTCCTCCCTTGGCGATAAAGATGCTTCAGGGCTTATGAGCCAGCGCCACCGGGGAGAAGAAAATACCATGGAAAGAAAAGCAAAAAGCAGTGTTCCATAAATCATGATATCAATCCTTTTTCTTTCAGAAAATCTCTTGCCACATCAGCGGGAGTCTGCTGCAATTCATCTACCTTATAGTTCAGTTCAATCATAACATCATTGGTTAAAACCGGAGCCAGCTCTTCCATGATTCCGGTAATTTCCGGGCATTCCTCCAAAACTTCTTCCCGGACAACCGGAATCGCATAATAAGGAGGAAAAAATCCCTTATCATCTTCCAGAGTTTTTAAGTCGAATTTTTTAAGAAGCCCGTCGGTGGAGAAGGCATCAATGACATTGATTTCACCGTTTTTTAAAGCGGTGTACCGTGGAGCAGCATCTAAGGTAAGGCTTTTTCCCATCTGGAAGCCATACGTTTTCTGCAGTCCCGACAGTCCATCCTTCCGGTTGGAGAACTCAAAGGTAGTGCCGGATACCAGGGTCCCCGCGATACCGGCAAGATCACTGATCTTATTTAAGTGATGGCTTTCTGCCATTTCCTGGGTCACGGCCAGTGTATAAGTATTATTAAAGCTCATCTGTTTCAGCACTTCCAGATGAAGCTGCTCTTTATACTCCTTCTTCACGGTCTGATATACCTGCTCCATATCACTGATAGGAGGATGCTTTAAAATATCGCTGTAGGAGGTGCCGCTGTAATCCATATAAAGATCAATGTCCCCGGTTTTTATGGCGGAGAAACACACCTGTGACCCCCCTAGGCTCAGCTTTCTGCTTACGGCAATATCGGTTCTGTCCTCGATTAAGTCCGCTACCATATTTCCAAGGATCTCCTGTTCCGTAAAATCCTTGGACCCTACGGATATGGTACGTGTATTTCCAGATACTGTGCCAACAGATGTGAAAAGAAATACAACAGCCAAAAGCCCTGAGGCCGCTGCAAGCACTGCCTTCTGTGCGTTCCTTCTTTTTACCTTAACAGAACGGTCTCCCTTCTGTAAGCTGACCGGCGTTACCAGCTTCTCAACCAGACCAATAAGAAAGTCCACCATGAGGGCCAATAAACAGGCAGGAACAGCTCCTGCCAGGATCTGATTGTTATTCACCGTCCGGATGCCGGAAAATACCAGATATCCCAGTCCGCCTGCACCAATAAATGCTGCCATGGTCATCAGCCCCACCGCCGTTACGGAAGCGATCCTTACTCCTGCCATGATGACCGGAAGAGCAAGGGGAATCTGCACCTTTGTCAGCACCTGAAACGGCGTCAGACCGATTCCTCTGGCAGCCTCCAGGGTCTGGGGATTAATATTTTCAATTCCTGTATAGGTGTTTTTTATAATGGGAAGCAGAGAATAAAGAACAACTGCAACAATGGCCGGAATAATACCGATCCCCAGCAATGGGATCAGGAAGCCTAAAAGAGCCATACTGGGAATGGCCTGGATCACATTTGCAACTGACAAAACCGGTTTGCTGGCTTTTGCCGCATAGGAAATAAAAATTCCAAGAGGGACTCCAATGAGAATCGCCAGACCCACCGATACGGCGGTCAGCTTCAGATGTTCAATCAACAAGGATAAGATCTGCGGATAATTGCTTAAGATATAATTCCAGAAATTCATTCTGCCTCTCCTCCTTCATAGTCAAAGTATTGCTGACTCAGTGTGGTTACCAGGCTGCTCCGTGTAATAAGCCCTTTCAGACGCCTTTGGTCATCCACTACCGGAACCGTAGATACCTGTTTTTCAGTCACTATTTTCAGTGCATCCAGAATACACTGTTCCGGGAAAAGGAAAGGAAAGTCCTCATACATAAATTGTTCTGCTATCTGGTTTCTGTCTTCAATGCCTCTTAATCTGCTGGCCTTGACAATCCCCATCAAACGCCTGCTGTCCCGTTCCACCACCAGCAGGCTGTCAACCTTGTTCCTTCGCATCTTTTCAATGCATTTCAGTACCGATAAGTCTTTGCCGGCTGTAACCGGCTGTTCGATCATGATGTCGGATACCTTGATGTATTCCGGTGAGGACCAGATCCTGTTTTTTCCTACGAAATTAGAAACAAATTCATCCACCGGATTGTTCAGGATATGTTCGGGAGTATCATATTGAAGAATATCCCCATCCTTCATGATGCAGATCATATCAGCAATCTTAACGGCTTCATCCATATCATGAGTCACAAATACTATTGTCTTTTTTAGCTTTGCCTGAAGCTGCACCAGCTCATCCTGAAGATCCGATCTTGTCATAGGATCCAGGGCTGAAAACGGCTCATCCATCAGGATAATATCCGGGTCCGTTGCAAAAGCTCTGGCAACGCCGATCCTCTGCTGCTGCCCTCCGCTAAGCTCCGTTGGGTACCGGTGCAAAAATTCATCACAGTCAAGACCTACCATCTGCATCAGTTTCCTTGTATTGTCCTCAATATCCTTGGAAGGTATCTTTTCCAGCTTTGGGATGAGCTCAATATTTTCTTTGACAGTCATATGGGGGAACAGTCCCGTCTGTTGGATCACATATCCGATTCTCCTTCGGAGAGCAACCTCATCCATACTGGCGATGCTTTTATCATCAATGAAAATCGTTCCTGATGAGGGCTTGATCAAACGGTTGACCATTTTTAACAATGTCGTCTTTCCGCAGCCGCTCTCACCAATAATTGCCACCAGATCACCACTTTTTATCGTAAATGTAATTTGATTCAAAACCTGCTTTGCCTTATAACGTTTTGAAATACGTTCAAATTGTATCATATTTTTCCCTCCTTTTTAGCAAAGTAACAACTTGATTATATTATAAAGTTGTCACTTTGTCAAATTTCAGTAAAAAACGCCTGAAGCAATCTGGCTTCAGGCGTCATCATAAAACTGTTATTTGGAGGAATATAAAAACTCTCTTACCCTGTCCGGGGTGTCATCCTGTGTTATAAAATAAATGGTATCATTTTCCGATAAAGCAACGTATGGTCCGGGGGATTTTATGACAGTATCATTCCTGCTGACAGCAATCACAGTGGCTCCGGTACGCTGCCAGAACTGGATTTCCGTTACGGTCTTATTTAAATGAGCGCATTCGCTGGTGATCCGTATTTCAAAGGGCATAAACGGGTTCATTGACCGGAAATGGACGGAAGCCCCGATCAATTCCTTCAGGCAGTCATTTAAATATTCCATTTCCTGTTTTTGGCGGCTGACGCTTTTTAACAGATTTTCCTTAATGGTATCAATGGTCTGCCGTTTGCCGTTTTGACGGATATAATCCGCAGCTTTTTTCTGGGACTTAATAATGATCCCATTGCCCTTTTCCGAGGATACGATACCCAGATCACTGAGTATGCAGATGGCACGCCGCGCAGTCTCCGGAGATACGCTATACTGGCTGGCAAGAGAGGAACGGGCGTATATTTTCTCACCCTCCTCATATTCCCCATTGGCGATCCGGGCCGCCACCTCTGCCGCAATTTGCTGGTAGCGGGGGATCGCTGTTTTATGCTTTGACTCTATGTCCATGTAAATCACGTTTCCTTTGCCTGATTATAGTATAAAACATCATCAGTATAGCCTAAAACCCGGCACAGTGCAAGGTGAGAGCCTTAAGGAAATACGGAACTGAAAGAAAATAATGATTCTATGTTAAGATAATATGTGCTAAAATATACAGTGCAGAGATAAAAACACAGTTCCGGTCGGTAGTCCGGACGCAGCACGTGCTGTCAGTAACCTGCCTCCTTGGTTGTCCGTTCTTTGCAAGTCACATAAAAGGAGGGTATTACTATGAGAAAAACTTGTTCCCGACTGACCGTATTATTTGAGGACCCCTTTTGGGTAGGTATCTGGGAGAGTGAAAACCAAGACCGATACGAGGTATGCAAAATTACCTTTGGGCCGGAACCTAAGGATTACGAAATCTACGATTTTATACTCAAAAACTACCACAGGCTTCGGTTCAGTCCGTCTCTTAACGGGTCTGCAATGCTGGAAAAACACATCAGTCCCAAGAGAATGCGAAGAGAAATTGACAGGCAGCTGCAAAATACCGGAATTGGAACAAAGGCGCAGCAGGCTTTGAAGCTTCAACAGGAGCAGGTTAAATTGGAACGAAAATCCCGTTCCCGCGCTCAGCGGGAAGCTGAGAAAGAGTACCAATATGAACTGCGTCAGGCAAAACGCAAGGAAAAGCACAGGGGGCACTGATCTCCCTGTGTTTTCTCTGACGCAAACCTCAACTGGATCATCGGCCATACATAATTTTCGCCTTTTATGCAGAAACTTTTTATAGAATAAAATCATCATGAAAACCTGAGGATGAATACATGAAGCTGCACAGAAAGAAAATCATTGCACCTCTTGTGATAACCATACTCCTTGTTATCTATTACATGGGTTTTTCAGCCGCATGTATATTAATGAAGGGACTGCCCCTTGCAGTGAAGCTGCTTGGAACCATAATTCCCTTAATTTTGGCGAGAGGATGCATCTATGTTCTTGTAGAACGAATCAGGGAAATAAGGAGCGGTGAAGAAGATGATCTTAGTAACTACTGAGTATATTACCGGAAAAGAACTGGAAATGCTGGGAATGGTAAAAGGCAGCACCATCCAGTCTAGGAATCTTGGAAAAGATATTACCCAGGGGTTAAAGTCCCTGGTAGGCGGGGAACTGAAATCCTATGCAGAAATGATGAACGAGGCCAGGGCGCTTGCTACAAAACGCATGGTGGAAGAGGCCGGGGCATTACACGCCGACGGGATCGTGGCCATCCGTTTTGCCTCCTCCTCTGTGATGCAGGGGGCCGCAGAAGTCATCGCTTACGGGACTGCGGTAAAGTTCCGCTGAACCTCCCTGTCTTATTTTAATAATTGATACTGCAGACCGCAATCTGTGCTGTACCAGATCAGCATTCCATTGCCTCTTTTTGGAATGCGCACATTTAAATTCCATTCAGGGTATTGCTTCATAATCTGGATACGGTCGCTGCAAGCCAGAGCCACAAAGGAAATGTAATGCTCTTTATCCATGGGATGGTCACTGGTGATATACCAGTCGTCTTCCATGACCTGAACAGACAGTTTTTCTCTCTCTTCGGCTTTTTTTAAGGTCTGGGCCTCCAGCTTCTTGCCGCAGCATGAGACTTCCGCCTCTCCTGTGCAGAGAGTGATATTCTGGCATGTGGGACAGACGAAATATTTCGTGTTTTTCATATTACCTCCTGTAAAATTGTTGGGCGTCATATCGCCGGACAATAAATGCATAATATCGATTTCCAAAATCCGGGAAAGCTCCGGAATCAGGGAAATATCAGGCAGGCCCATGCCCCGTTCCCATTTGGAAACGGTTTTATCGCTAAGATTCATTTTATCCGCAAGCTGCTTTTGTGTCATAGAGTGTTCCAAGCGCAGGGCGCGGATTATGCTACCAACTTTATTGTTTTGCATGTTTACCTCCTTATCCGGAATCAAAAACCGGTCTTCCCCGTTTTATGGTCATTGATTATCGATTATTTCTCCTGCTGTTTTTCCAGCCATAACTCCAGAAGTGTATTCACATCGTCAGAAAATTCTTGTTCCGTCTGTGTCTCCTTTTTTTCCATTTCCTCAATTACTTCAAAGGAAAATTGGGATGCCCCGGACTCCTTCCACGCATCCATCATACATATTTCCGGACATAAATCCGTTGAAAGGGAAAATAAAAATCTGTTTTTTGCTCCCTGCATATTAGTCGTGGCCCGAAACCAGACATGATCCCTGCCACTGCATCGAATGCAGTATACTCCTCCAACAACTTTCCTGCTTTGGTACTGCTCTTTCAGTGCCTTCCTTGAAGGTTTATCCATTTTGCTGTCACCATCTTTCTAACGTTAAGGATTCATCAAATGTAGCTAGCCGGATTCCGCCGCAGACTCTCCTACAGCTTTTCTCCATATAGTATTGTAATTGTTTGTCATTCACTTTTCAATCTACGCTTCGTAGAGTGATTCCATGGCATATTATTCTCATTCTCACCAATTTCACCTAAAACCATGCTGTGATCATGTTTATTTTAACACAAAAGGATTCTGCCTGCTACTGGTGTCGCATACCATGGAATTTAATATCCAATATTCCGAAAGAAGATTTTATCTTTCCAAAAAAGGAAAGAAGATACAAATATTAAAAAAGTTCGTGTTTTGCTCCTGCAAAGGGAAACACGAACTTTTTTATGAAAATCAGGATGATATCCCAAATGACATTCTAAGGCTTTCGGGATACACTTTCCTTACCTGATACTAAATGAAATATTGTCTGAATTGCTGAACGATCCCCATTGACATTATGTCAGCCATTTCCAGAGCTTCCCTTTCATTGTCAGCAAATACGCTGACGCTATTTTCGAAGTTCTGCGTCAGGATGTCATTTGCCTCTGTCTTTACCAATGCCAGATGATCGTAGAGAATATCCTGCCAGTCATCCATCATCCAGTTGGGATTAATACTTGCCAGATACGCTGCAATCTGATCTGCATTTTCATACCAGCGTTTTTCTGCATCCGAGGCGGCTTCCACATTGCCATCCCTCATCGCCATAACAAGTTCATTTGCAATCGTAAGGTGGGTTGTCAGCAGCTCTGCAAATTTTGCGGCATTATCCGGTCCATAGAATGTAATTAATACTTCTTCGAAATCCTTTGGATTCTGCAGAAGACGATTTGTTACAACATGCACATCCGGAAGATCAAAAGCCACACTCTCAATAACCATTCTCGTCCAGTATACATGCTGTAGCCATAAAAGCCGCAGATAGCTATTTAAATTTTGTTCTGCCTCCGTGATGGAAGCCGGGGGCTGGGGCTGGGGTTGTGGTTGCGGTACGGGCTGCGGTACGGGCTGGGGTCTTGGTTGAGGCTGTGGCTGCGGCACAGGCTGGGGCCGGGGCACAGGCTGGGGCTGCGGCCTTGGTTGAGGCTGTGGCTGCGGTAGGGGCTGGGGCTGCGGCACAGGCCGTGGCTGGGGCCTTGGCTGGGGCTGGGGCTGCGGCATAGGCTGGGGCTGGGGCTGCGGCACAGGCTGGGGTTGGGGCTGCGGCCGAGGGCTCGGGCATACGATTGGCAGCCTCTGTCCATATGGAATACAAATCACCTGGCCAATAAAGAGATTCGTTGGATTAATACCTGGATTTACAGCCATAATTGCTTCTACGGTAGTCTGGAAACGCTGTGCAATAAGCCAAAGCGTATCATCAGCTTCAATGATATAGGAATGCAATCCTCCCGGGCAGGGTCTCTCATCTCTGCCGCCTCTCCGCTCTTCCTCGTTGCGGGGCCGTCTCCGTGGCCTCTCAGGTACCTTTCGATTCGTTCCCCGGGGAATACAGATTACCTGGCCGACAAACAGATTATTGGGAGTCACACCTGGGTTCGCTTCCATGATTGCCTCTACGGTAGTAAAATGCCGCTGCGAAATAAGCCAAAGCGTGTCTTCGGCCTGAATCGTGTAGGGATATAATCCATCCGGGCAGCGGTTCATCCTGCCTCTGCGCCTCCGGTTTTCCTCTATTACGCTTTGAGTCTGAGGCTGGATTTCAGCCTGGGGCTGGGCCTGGGAAGTCATATCGCGGCTGCCTCCTGACTGGGGAATACAGATCACCTGGCCAACGAACAGACGATTGGCGTTAATCCCTGGATTCGCCTCCATAATTTCATCAACTGTTATAGAATGACGTTGTGAAATAAGCCATAAACTGTCTCCAGCCTGAATTGTATAGGATTGCATCCCTTCTAAACAATTGTTCATGCCGGAGCCAAGATTCCATTCTCCCTGTGCTGGAGGCTGAGCTGCCGGCTGGGTCCGGGGCTGCATCATCGGCTGCGCCGTTGGCTGGGTTTGAGGCTGTGGTGTTGGCTGCGTCATTGGCTGAGTTGTGGGCTGCGTCATCGGCTGCGCCTGCGGCTGCTGTGCTGGCTGCGTCCGGGGCTGCGTCATCGGCTGCGCCGTAGGCTGTGTCATCGGCTGCGTCATCGGCTGGGTTGTGGGCTGCGTCATCGGCTGCGTCTGCGGCTGCTGTGCTGGCTGCGTCCGGGGCTGTGTCATCGGCTGCGCCGTAGGCTGTGTCATCGGCTGCGTCATCGGCTGGGTTGTGGGCTGCGTCATCGGCTGCGTCTGCGGCTGCTGTGCTGGCTGCGTCCGGGGCTGTGTCATCGGCTGCGCTGTAGGCTGTGTCATCGGCTGCGTCATCGGCTGGGTTGTGGGCTGCGTCATCGGCTGCGTCATCGGCTGTGTCTGTGGCTGCGTCATCGGCTGCTGTGTGGGCTGCGTCCGGGGCTGCGTCATCGGCTGCGTCATCGGCTGTGTCTGTGGCTGCGTCATCGGCTGCTGTGTGGGCTGCGTCCGGGGCTGCGTCATCGGCTGCGTCATCGGCTGTGTCTGTGGCTGCGTCATCGGCTGCTGTGTGGGCTGCGTCCGGGGCTGCGTCATCGGCTGCGTCATCGGCTGTGTCTGTGGCTGCGTCATCGGCTGCTGTGTGGGCTGCGTCATCGGCTGCGTCATTGGCTGCGGTGTGGGCTGCGTCATCGGCTGCTGTGTGGGCTGCGTCATCGGCTGCGTCATCGGCTGTGGTGTGGGCTGCGTCTGGGGCTGCGTCATCGGCTGCGGTGTGGGCTGCGTCATGGGCTGGGTTTGTGGCTGCGTCCGGGGCTGCGTCATCGGCTGCGGTGTGGGCTGCGTCATGGGCTGGGTTTGTGGCTGCGTCCGGGGCTGAGTCTGGGGCTGGTTGGGCATATTGCGGTTCCTGCTTCCACGAGGGACGCAGATCACCTGCCCGACTAACAGATTATTCGGGTTTATTCCCGGATTTACTGCCATAATTTCCTCCACGGTAGTGCGGTAACGCTGTGCAATGAACCATAATGTATCACCGCCTTGAATCGTGTAGGAGTATAATCCTTCAGGGCAAGGAGTCATAAGATTACTGCCTTTCAATTAAGCAATTTGTCATATTTTATGATTGAGAAATCAGAATAGTACCTGTCAAACCTTAAAAATTATATTTTATATGAAATAAAAGTAAGTTTCCATCAAGGAATTTTATTGTTCTGACCATTGTCCCGGCTTCTGCCTATGAAGGACCCGCCTTTTCTGGACAGAACCGGGGGGATCCCCTATATCCTGACAAAAAATGCAATAAATTTTCCAATTCATAAGATTTGGAATAATATGGAAATTATTTCTTAGAATCACAAATCATGAATTGCTTAATGAAAAGACTTTTGATATTATTTTATTACAAAACTCTACACATTGAGACCTTACACATTAAAAACACGGAAAGGGGGTCCTGTTATGACAAATGAGGGAATAGAGAAACTTTTCATGCAGTCGCCATTGGGTTATGCCTATTACGAAATTGTCTTTGGGAACACGGAACACACACAGGAATATGTTCTGGCAGAAGCAAATAATGCCTTTTTTGATATCTGGGGCCTTGATAAGGAAAAATCACTGCAAAAGAACATATCCCTGCTTCTGAAGGATAAAACAGAAGCCCCCGCATGGAGTACGTTTCATGAAAGTCTTGGAATGGCAGAAAAGGACAGACATTTTACCGTAACCATAGGGAAACACCGCTTTAAGGTCACCGTTTATAATCCCTCACCTAACAGCGTGGTGACAATTTTTGACGAAATCACGGAAATTTATAGGGAATTGGAGTCTCAAAGAGAGAAAAATGAAACCCTGAGCCAGGAAATTGAAGTTTTTTTCAACAGCACCCAGGATGGATTATTTTTTCTGAAATATACGAACGGTGAATTCCGTTATATCCGAAACAATGCGGTCCATCAGAAATTGACCGGAATGACCCCCCCTCTCATGGAAGGTAAGACGCCCAGAGAAGCAATGGGGGATGAGGTGGGTCGTGTTTTGCAGGAGGGATACATGAAATGCATCGCCTCCGGAAACAGCATGATGTACGAAGAAACCGTAGAATTCATGGGAGGCAGCCGGGACTGGCTGGTCCAGCTCACCCCGGTAAAAGTAAACGGTGAAGTTTCCTACATTTTCGGATCACGCCTTGATATTACAGAATTAAAAAAACTGCGGGAGGATAAGGAGCGTCTCCTTAATAATTTAAATTCCATGTTTACGGAGCACTCAGCCGTCATGCTGATCATTGACATGACAACCGGGAAAATCTTGAATGCCAATCCATCGGCCTGTAAGTTTTACGGCTACACCAGGGAAGAGATTTTAACAATGCGAATTCAGGACATGAGTGAAACCTCCAATGACGTCATCAAGCTTATGCGCGTTCAGGCTCTTAATCATGAAACGCCTTATTCCCTGTTTACCCACCGCTTAAAAAACGGGGAAATCAAAATGGTGGACGTGTATTCCAGCCCCATTACCTATGAAGGGGAAAACCAGCTTTTCTCCATCATTTTTGATGTTTCTGACCGTGAGAAATTCAGATATGACCTTTACTGGGACAATGAATTGTTAAGCGTTACCCTTAACTCCATTGGGGATGGAGTGGTTACCACGGATAACGAAGGGAACATCACCTATTTAAATCAGGCGGCTCAGGAGATCACCGGCTGGAATAATGAAACAGCCGCCGCAAGGCCATTTGAGAAAATATTCGATCTAAGAAATGAAACAACCGGAGAAGCCATCTCAAATCCGGTCAGTGCGGTATTGCGGACCGGTAAAATTGTGGGGCTTGCCAATCATACCGTCCTTTTAAACAGACAAGGGGACTTTATTCCCATTACAGACAGTGCTGCTCCCATCAAAGACCAAACGGGACATGTATACGGAGTTGTCATGGTATTTCACGATGTAAGCAATGAAAAAAGGCAGCAGCGAAGAATCATGTATTTAAGCTATCATGATTCCTTAACGGGAATTTTTAACCGCAGGTACATGGAAGAAGAGATGATCCGGATGGACAAGTCCTCTATGCTTCCGATTACGGTGATCATGGGGGATGTAAATGGACTGAAGGTGACCAACGATGTTTTCGGCCATAAAACAGGCGACCTTCTTTTAAAGGAAGTTGCAAAAACATTCCAACGTACCATTCAGAAAAATGGGATCACCGCCCGATGGGGAGGGGACGAATTCCTGGTCCTGCTGCCCAATACCGATACCGTCCAGGCTCAGAAAATCATACAAACTCTGGAGGAAGAATTCAGGAAAAACCACCGCCTTCCCCTGCAGATCAGCGTGTCTTTGGGATTTGACGTAAAGCACAGTGAATACGACCAACTCCATCAGGTGCTGCAAAAAGCGGAGGAACTGATGTATCACAAAAAGCTCTTGGAAGGAAAAAGCTGGCGCAACCGCATTATAAATACTTTATTGGCAACCCTCCATGAAAAAAGTATGGAAACGGAGGAGCATGCTTTAAGAATCGAAACCTATTGCATTGCTATGGCCGAAAAAATGAACCTGACTTCTGAAGAAAAAAACGATCTGTCCCTTTTATCCATTCTCCACGACATCGGAAAAGTGGGGATCAGTATGGAGATCCTGAAAAAAACCGGCCCCTTAAATGAGGAAGAATGGAAAGAGATCAAACGCCACCCGGAAATCGGTTACCGGATCGCCCAGAATACTACGGAGCTTTTCACCGTGTCCGAACATATCCTCGCCCATCAGG
The DNA here is from genome assembly GCF_000144625.1 of [Clostridium] saccharolyticum WM1. NCBI lineage: Bacteria > Bacillati > Bacillota > Clostridia > Lachnospirales > Lachnospiraceae > Lacrimispora > Lacrimispora saccharolytica. The sequence continues at coordinate 3,443,261 of NC_014376.1, forward strand.
AAAGATGGGATGGAACCGGTTATCCCAGAGGTTTAAAGGAAACTGAGATCCCGCTGCTATGCCGTATTCTGGCGGTTGCAGACGCCTATGATGCTATGACAAGTGACCGGGTTTACCGCAAAGCAATGGACAGTCAGAAAGCAATGGAGGAAATCAGCCGCTGCGCAGGCACACAGTTTGATCCTCAGATCGCCCAGTTGTTTTTGGAGCTGAACCAACTCTGCTGACCGGCTTAAGCTGACTGATGGGCGGTACCTATCCAAGCCGAACCAAATGTCCTCCTTCCTAATAAAATGTTATTAGGAAAGGAGGCAATCCTCATGAACACCTGTAACTTTAACGGGCTTACCGGTCGTGTTGTAACTCCAGACGACCCTTATTATAATGAATTAAGACAAGTATATAACAGGTCGGTCCAAAAATTCCCCCTGGCCATCGTCTACTGCCTGAATCAGAATGACGTAAGCAATGCGGTTTTATGGGCAAGGAAATATCACATCTGCCTGCGGATCCGAAACGGAGGCCATAACTACGAAGGCTACTCTACCGGCAATGATGTACTTGACATTGATTTAAGCGAAATGAACCAGATTACCATTGATGAAGACGCCCATTTGCTTCACGTTCAGGGAGGCGTAACAAACAAGCAGCTATATGAATTCGTCTCATCAAAAGGTTACCCTTTCCCAGGCGGAACCTGCCCCTCAGTGGGGGTGAGCGGGTATGCTTTAGGCGGAGGCTTCGGACTTTCCTGCCGATATTTTGGACTTGGCTGCGACAGTCTTTTGGAAATCCGGATGGTCAATTACGAAGGATGCATGGTGAACGCCAGTTCCCAGGAAAATGCCGATTTATTTTGGGCATGCCGGGGAGCCGGCGGAGGTAACTTTGGTGTGATCGTTTCCATGACCTTCCGTCTTCCTCATAAAGTAAATAAAGTCACAATCATTGATATCAGATATCCTCATGCAGACCAGGAAAAGCAGTCTTTGTTTCTGCAGACCTGGCAGGACTGGCTAAAGGATGCAGACCAGAGAGTCACTTTGATCTCAAGGATTTACAACTCTCTATATGAAGGACTTGCAATCATCGCACGGGGGATTTTTTACGGACCTCCTGAAGCAGCCCTGGGAATCATTGCCCCTCTTTTAGAGCTTGGAGGCGTAAAATACAGTTTAAAATATGTGACCTTTTTGGAAGCTGTCACGATAATCGGGGATTTTTATCCACCGTATGAAAAATTCAAGTCAGCAAGCCGTTTTGCCTTGCGGGACTTTAGTAACTGCGAAAGCTTAAAAATAGCCGGGCTTATTAAGGAACGGGCCGAAGGTTCCGTTTATGCCAGCATTTCCTTTTATGCCCTCGGAGGTAAGGTCGCTGAGGTGGATGAGGAGGAAACCGCTTTCTTCTACCGTAAGGCAAACTATATTGTCTGGCTTGATACCGTATTTGATGAACACAAATGTAAAAATGCTGCCTGGATCGCCGACCGATTCAGATATTTGGAATCGGTGACCAAGGGATCCTATGTGAATTTCCCCTATGCATGCCTTCCCTGCTATCTTGAAGAATACTATGGCAGCCATGTCTGCAGATTAAAAAAGGTAAAGGAAAAATATGACCCATTTAACATTTTTACCTTTCCTCAGGGAATCGGCGGTTTTTATGACACAAATTTTACAGCATCAAAATGCTGTATCCCCTCCCGGTAAACCTTTGTCCCGGTCATGACATGATGAAAAGCACCGTGGTGGGAGTCAGGTTACCCGCCACGGTGCTTTATTGGTTTTATCCATTACTTTTCGATATTCTTACCTGCCTGGCCTAGGATTTGATACAGCAGCCGGTATAAATCCCTGGATTCCTCTTCATTCACGGGAATACACTGAAACATCCGGTCAGGGATGGTTACGGCCTGATCCTTTAATTTCTCTCCCTTTTCCGACAGCTCAATGATCACGCTTCTCTCGTCTTCCCTGGCACGGCTCCGTCTAAGCAGACCGGCTGCTTCCATTTTTTTTAACAATGGAGTCAGGGTGCCGCTGTCCAGATACAGAAGCTCTCCCATCTTCTTAACGGTAACCTGCTTCCGCTCCCACAATACCATCATAGCGATATACTGGGTATAGGTCAGCCCGATCTCATCAAGAAACGGCTTATATCTTCTGATGATCTCACGGGAGCAGGCATAAAGCGGAAAGCAAAGCTGGTTTTCCAGCTTTAATTTCTCATAGTCCATTACTTCTCTCCCTTCTCCCATTCCTGTCCCATGTCCGTCTTATCATAATAAATTCTTCACACTTTCCTCCACAGCCTTCCTATCGGCAGTGGGCTCAAAACGCCTGACTACATTTCCCTGACGGTCCACAAGGAATTTGGTGAAGTTCCACTTAATATCCGGTTCCTTTTTGTAGTTGGGATTAACCGCTTCAAACTTCTGTTCCAGACGGGAAGTTAAGGCATGTCCCGGATCAAAGCCCTCAAAGCCTTTTTCATTTACCAGGTAACGGTACAGGGGAATCGCATTCTCTCCATTGACGTCGATCTTTGCAAACTGAGGGAAGGTAACCCCAAAGCGTCCGGTACAAAAGGAATGAATTTCATCATTTTCGCCGGGAGCCTGGTTCCCGAACTGGTTACAGGGAAAATCCAGAATCTCAAATCCTTTGCCTTTATATTCATCATACATGGCCTGAAGATCCGTATACTGGGGAGTAAACCCACAAATCGTAGCCGAATTTACAATCAACAGCACCTTTCCTGCATAATCGGACAAGTGCTTCTCTGTACCATTCATTTCCTTTACTGTAAAATCATAAACAGACATCTTATATACCTCCTTATTCTCTGCTATATGGTGCAAAATTATATTTTCTAAATCTATTTTTATCATAGAACCTTATGGTTAATTTGTCAATAGTTTTATGAAATTCAATTTTATAAAACCAATATGGCAGAAAATTATCGTTCCGCTGAAAAAAATGGATTCATGCACAGGCTCTTATGTGACTCAATCACAGACTTTTGATAAACTTTCGTTTATACTTATTAAAACAACAAATGACCATTGTTAGTTTAAAATATTTCAGGAGGCATACGATGAAAAAAATAGTGATTATCGGCGGAGTCGCAGGCGGTGCCAGTTGTGCCGCCAGGCTGCGCAGACTTGATGAGGAGGCAAACATCATCATGCTGGAACGTGGGGATTATATTTCCTACGCCAACTGCGGCCTTCCTTATCATATAGGCGATGTGATCAAATCCAGGGATGCGTTATTGCTTCAGACACCGGAAGCCATGAAGCAAAAGTATGGAATTGATGTCAGAGTAAAAAACGAAGTTTCTTCGATTGACAGGGAGAACAAGAAACTCTCCGTCAGACGGCTGGATTCCGGAGAAATTTATGAGGAGACCTATGATACCTTAGTCATTTCCACCGGTTCCTCACCGGTCCGCCCGCCCATTCCCGGTATCGGCTCTTCCCGGATCCAGACCCTTTGGACGGTCCCTGACACTGACCGGATCCGGGCTCTTATAAAGGAAAGCAATATCAAGACGGCGGCTGTCATCGGCGGCGGCTTCATCGGCCTTGAGATGGCTGAAAATCTCCGTCATGCAGGACTTTCTGTTTCCCTTATTGAAATGCTTGATCAGGTTATGACGCCAGTGGACTATGAAATGGCCCAGCTTCTTCATGAGCACATTCTGCAAAACGGCGTGGACCTTCATTTGGAAGATGGAGTCGCCGGATTTGAAGACCAGGATGACGCGGTAGCTATTACTTTAAAAAGCGGGAAGATCCTTTCCGCAGAGCTGGTTATCCTTTCCATCGGCGTCCGGCCTAACAGCCAGCTGGCAAAAGCAGCCGGCCTTTCCGTCAATGAGCGGGGAGGCATTGTGGTTGATGATTATTTAAGGACCTCTGACCCGGACATTTATGCCGTTGGAGATGTGATCCAGGTGGAGGACTTTATTTTCCAGGAGCCTGCCATGATCCCACTTGCCGGTCCTGCGAATAAACAGGGGCGCATTGCCGCCAATAATATTGCAGGAGCAAAGGAATCCTATGAAAAGACCCAGGGTACCTCCGTTGCAAAGGTTTTTGATCTGGCAGTGGCTTCTACCGGAGCCAATGAAAAGGCACTGATCCGGCGGGGCCTTGAAAAAGGAAAGGACTATGAAAGCATTCTTATTACCCAGAATTCCCATGCCGGTTATTATCCCGGTGCAGTTCCCATAACCCTGAAGCTTCTTTTTTCCACCGACGGAAAGAAAATCTTCGGAGCCCAGATCATAGGCAGGGATGGCGTTGACAAACGGATCGATACCCTGGCTGTTGCTATCCGCCTTGGCGGGGGGATTTCTGAACTAAAGAGTCTGGAGCTTGCCTATGCACCTCCCTTCTCCTCTGCAAAAGACCCGGTCAACATGGCTGGCTTTGTGGCCGAAAACCTGATTACCGGAAAAGTCGCATTTTCAGCCTGGGATGAAGTGGAGCAGAATCCGGATGCAGTGCTACTTGATGTAAGGGAAACTGCGGAGCTGATGACCTTCTCCCTTCCTAATGGAACGCACATCCCTCTGGGACAGTTAAGAAACCGCATAAAGGAATTAGATCCTTCCAGAGAAATTATCGTCTTCTGTGCCATTGGAGTCCGGGCATACAATGCCGCCCGCATTCTGATGCAGAACGGATTCCATAACGTCAGGCTTTATCCCGGCGGAGTTAAGTTCTATCAGTCCACCCATTACCAGGCTGATGCAGTGGTGCCTTCCGGCGCCGACGAGTTTTCCGACAGCGGCCAGAGGAAGACGGAAAATATCCCTACTCTGGCCATGCGCTTAGATTGCAGCGGCATGCAATGCCCCGGTCCCATTATGAAGGTGTTTGAAACCATGAAGGAAATGCCCCATGGGTCCGTCATGGAAGTATCCGCCTCTGATCCCGGTTTTTCCCGGGACATCGGTGCCTGGTGCAGACGCACCGGAAATGAGCTGATGGCCTGCGAGCATCGGGGAAATGATTACGTTGCCCTGGTGAAAAAAGGCAGTCCGGTTTCCCCTGTCATCAAGGAAACCGCCGAAGGAAAGACCCTGATCGTTTTTTCCGGTGATCTTGACAAGGTATTGGCAAGCTTCATCATTGCCAACGGAGCCGCTGCTATGGGCAGACCTGTTACTATGTTCTTTACCTTCTGGGGATTGACGGCTTTAAGGAAGGAAGAAAAACAGCCGGTCCGAAAGTCACTGATGGAATCCATGTTCGGTGCCATGCTTCCCAGAGGAAGTAAAAAATTAAAGCTGTCAAAAATGAATATGGGCGGTATGGGAACTGCCATGATGAAAAAAATCATGAATGACAAGCATGTGGATTCACTGGAAACCCTGATCCAAAAGGCCATGAAATCCGGAGTAAAAATCGTGGCCTGCACCATGAGTATGGATGTTATGGGGATTCATCGGGAGGAATTGATCGAAGGAGTAGAGCTTGGAGGTGTTGGCGCCTATCTGGGAGATGCGGAAGAATCCAATGTAAACTTATTCATATAGTTTGATTTCTGCTGGCTTCTTCCCAATACCGGCACGATTGCATTGGCATCATCCTGTATAATGAAAACAGGGATCGCTAAGGGAATTTTAATCTGTTTTAAAAACAGTCTGGAGGATGCCTTCTCAGCACTGGTACCGGAAAATCGGGAAATTGAAAGAACACCACAGCCGCAGACTTTTCCTGCAGGCTCTGGTTCATAACAGAAACGGCGGCTTTGATTGAACTATCACAGCCGCCGTTTCTGTTATTCTCTTTATAGCTCAATGCCCCTGAGCTTAATATAATCCTTGATCAGTATAGCCGTCTGTTCCAGATCAATGCAGCTGGTATTTATGATCAGATCATAATTGTTCCAATCCTCCCAGTTGCCGCCTGTATAATAGCGGTAGTACTCCTTCCGTTCCCGGTTGATCTTCTTTACCCGTTTTGTCGCTTCCTTCTCATCAACCTTATCAACCTCCATGGTACGTCTGATAAGGGTTTCCGTATCCGCATAAACAAAGATCTTTACAAGGCCGGGAAATGCTTCCTTTTCACGGCCTAAGATGTAATCCCCGCACCGGCCGGCAATGATGCAGGACTCCTGTGATGCCAGTTCCTTAATGACCTGGGACTGGAACCGGAATAAGTTTTCCGGCTTGACGATATCCGCATCCATAGAGGGCTTTCCAAGCTGCGGCTTTAAACCGCTTACGATTTTATATAGCAGATTACTTCCTGCTTTTTCATCCGCCAGGCGGAAAAACACCTCTCCAACGGCACTTTGTTCCGATGTGATAGATAAAATCTCTTCATCATAAAAATGAATTCCCAACTCCTCTGCCAGAGCTTTTCCTACCATTCGGCCGCCGCTGCCGTATTGCCTTCCTATGGTGATGACCAGATTTTTCTTTTCATTCATATATGCCTGCCTCCTTTTGCCTCACGTTCTTTTTTACTGTTTCTTTCTTTTATTGTACTCCATTGAGGCAAAATTTACAATTATAATTGATTCATAATCTCGTTGAAACAGATGGCTCCATATGGCCTGATGCTCATCCGGTAAGCATTGCCTTCTCCCATGGCTTTCTCTATATAGGAAATGTATTCATCCACCAGCTCGTTGGGCAGCATGGTCATGATAACGCCTGCAAATCCTCCTCCGTGTATCCTGCATGCACCCTTCTTCTTTTCAGCCAGGAAAAGCTCGGTAAGCGCCAGGGCAATGGTAATTCCCTGTTCCTGATAGCTGGTATTGGTAAAACAGTTCTGAAGCCATTTCCATGAGGAATTGCCGGATTCGGTAATATTCATTAAAAAGTCTTCAAACCGGTCTTCCTTTAAAGCAGCTACTTCTGCGTCCACCCGCTTATTCTCTTCAAAGAAATGAAGGGCACGAAGTACCGATCGGTCACCGGCATAGTCCCTGACCTCCTGCAAATGATCGATAACATCTTTTTCCGTGATCTCGGCACAGACTTCTTTTCCAAAGAATTCAGCGGCCTTTTTCATTTCCGCCGGAACCGAGGAATATTCAGCACTTAAATCTGCATGTCCTTTTCCTGTGTTTACAATAATCAGGCTGTGGTTTTTAGAACCGAAATCAAAATCAATTTTCTCCACGACCGGAACTGCCGGATCCTTAAAATCTATGGTAATGAGTCCTCCTACCGCACATGCCATCTGGTCCAAAAGACCGGAAGCCTTGTCCCAGTACACATTTTCCGAGAACCGGCCGATATGGGCATAAGCCACGGTATCCATGGCACCTTTATTAAAGAATGTATTTAAAATAGAGCAAAGCAGCATTTCAAAGGAAGCGGATGAGCTGACTCCTGCAGCACTGATGACATTGCTGGTGATGCAGGCATCAAAACCGCCGATTTCATACCCTGCTTCCAAAAAGCCTTTTAAAAGCCCCTTTACCAAATCAATGGTCCCTGCCTTTTTATCACTTGGGTCCAAATCATCCAGATCGATTTCAAAGCTCTGGTTATAGGTTTCACTGATAATATTCACTTTCCTGCTGTTGTTTTTAGCAGCCGCTCCCACGCAGTCTAAATTTATGCTTCCGGCCAGGACTTTTCCATGGTTATGATCCGTATGGTTTCCGCTGATCTCTGTACGGCCCGGTGAGGAAAAAAGCACTACATCTTCCCCTGGAAATTTCGTCTGGAAATTCCTCACAAGGCTCTGATAGCGTTCAATGTTCTCCCTGACCGCATCTTCTCCGTATAAAGCGGTCATAAGCTTTTTAGACTCTTTTGATTCCAGCATCTGAATCGTATCACTTACTTTCATGTCATTGCTCTCCTTTTCCTTCGCTCTTTCACGCTCATTGTATCATATATGCCAAAGATTTCACAATATAATATTTTACGAAAACCTATAAAATAATTTGACAGTTCATCCCGGACTCCCGTATAATGATACAATCGAAAAAATACCCTTCCGGTCTGCCTCATCCCCTTATCAAACAAGACGGCCAGCCAATGATGGAGGGAAGAAAAGAGGAAACCATGTTGTGGAACGACAAACCTTACCATTCCCTGGATTATGAAATGAAAAGGCAATACGGGCAAAAGGTTTATAAGCTGGCACTTGACGGAGGCATGACCTGTCCAAACCGGGATGGGACCCTGGGAACCGGCGGATGTATCTTCTGCAGCGGCGGCGGGTCCGGAGAATTTGCCGAATCCCTGGCCCCCCACCTTTCCGTAAGCCAGCAGATCCAATCTGCCCGCAGCAGGATACAGGGAAAAATAAAACCGGAATCCAGCCGGTTCATCGCCTACTTCCAATCTTATACCAATACCTACGCTCCCCTGTCCTATTTAAAAGAGCTGTTCACCCAGGCTATTTCCCATCCGGATGTGGCAATTCTCTCCATTGCCACCCGACCCGACTGCCTTCCTCCCCCTGTCCTTCAACTGTTGCAAGAATTAAACCAGATCAAGCCTGTATGGGTGGAGTTGGGACTTCAGACCATCCACGAATCCACAGCAAAGCATATCCGGAGAGGATATTCTCTTCCTGTGTTTTCTGAAGCTTACCGCAATTTAAAGGAAAGCGGCCTTACTGTCATTGCTCATGTTATTTTAGGGCTTCCAGGAGAAACCAGGGAAATGATTCTGGAAACCGTTGACTATCTGGCCCATCTTGGAAAACATGGGGTCGACGGGATCAAGCTTCAGCTTCTTCATGTGCTCCAGGGCACTGACCTGGCCGAAGAATATAAAATGGGCCTGGTTCCTGTCTGTACCCTGGAAGAATACGTGGATCTGGTAATCGACTGCATCGCCATCCTCCCTCCGGAAGTGGTCATACACCGGATCAGCGGGGATGGGCCGAAAAAGCTGCTTCTGGCTCCTTTATGGAGCGGTCATAAGAAGCTGGTCCTGGGCACTCTGGCAAAGCGGCTAAAAGAACGAGGCATCTGCCAGGGAGACAGATACCTCGTGTGAGTTCTCGTAAGCTATGTGATAAGTTTAATTGCCGGTATTGTGAACAACACCGTTTTCATCCACCGATATTCCAAAGGATATGCCCTGGAAATACTGGTAAAAGCCCTGGATATCATCTTCCTGGGTCAGTGTCCTGGTAAACCCAGCCTTTGAGGTCCCAGGAACAAGAGATAACGTAGTGGTTCCCTGGGTAAAATCCACATTGGCCCTTATAAGGGCCGTCTTTGGAATGCTGCTTCCAAATATAAAATTTCCAAGGCTGTAACAGATAGGCTTTCCATTGTAATATTCGATTCCCTGAAGAACGTGGGGATGGCTTCCGATCACTAAGTCTGCGCCTGCATCGATGATTTTCTTTCCCAGAACCCGCTGGTATTCCTGAGGCTTCTCATCCCTTTCCACGCCCCAGTGGACGTAAACCACCACATAATCACAGCTTTCTCCCGCCTTTTTGATCTCTTCCAAAAGAATGGTTGGATCATAACCGCTTACCATTCCCGGCTTTTTGCTGTTGGCTACCCAGTCGGCATCTGGATAAACTCTTGACGCCGCCAGAAAGCCTATGGTTTTTCCGTTGACCTCTATTTTTTCAAGCTGTCTGGCCCGGTTCATATCTGGACCTGCTCCTACATACCGGATTCCTGCCCCATCTAAGGCCGTGCAGGTGTCCACAAGAGCATCGGTTCCATAATCAAGGGAATGATTGTTGGCAAGGGCAACAATGTCAACCCCGATTTCATTCATCATGGAAACCCTGGATGGAGGAAGGCGGAATGTAAACTGCTTCTCTGGTGCTGCAGAGCCACGGTCACTGAAAGGGAATTCCTGGTTGGCCATAAAAATATCCGACCCGCTGATTTCGCTTCGAAATCCCTCATCCAGCACCCCATTTATGCTACCAGCCTTATCATAAGCAGTAGTTACATGACTGGATAGTAATATATCTCCTGCAAAGAGCATCTGTACGGCTGGGTTTTCTTCCGTTTCTTCCCCGGTTACCGGAGTCTCCTCCTGAGACGGAGATGCCTCCACGGTAAGTATTTCCGTTTCCTCTGAAGCCAAAGACTCTGACTGGGCAAGGCTTTCCCTGGGAGAGTCCTCTGTCTCAGGCATTTGATTCCCCTGTGCTGCCTTCCATTCACTTACTCCGATCCACCCAATAAGCAAAATTAACAGCAATATGGGAAAGAAGATCAAAATCTTCATCAGTCCATTGGTCTTCTTCATCTAATCCTCCTGATTGTTGACAATTTCCACATGTTTTTCTATTTTCCATTACTTTTTCCACAGAAACACAGAGTTTTTCATGATCTTCCCTTTCTATTTCTATGGGGTTTTATTCCATTTTTTTATCTTACACTGGAACCGTGGATTTGTCAAACATTCCGATTTACTTATTACGGAAGCTCAGGACATAACGAAAGCAGCAGTCATCCTGGCACCACATGGGGAAATTGGTTCCCCACTTATTGTTAAACAAACAGAAGGATAATCCTTTCTTCATATCAGGAAGCTCCAGGCAGCCGCCATATAACCGTCTGCCCCCTAAGCTTACCAGGGGAGAATCCTGATTCTTCAGCTCTATCATCCCGTCTGCCCCGTCGTAGACCAGCTTTTCCGTACAATGCTGTCTCCGGTTCCCTCCCTTGACTACTTCCAGGGGGGAGATCTCCTGGTCCATGATTACCATTTTCCAAAGGCAGGGGTTTTCCACATCAATCGTTACATCAAACCAAAGGGCTTCCGGCATTTTATTGGCATCCTTATTTTCCCACAAAAGATCGCATAAAAGTTCGGCACCAAAGGTATAGATGATCCAGGCCCTCTCAGGACAGCCGTATTCCGTTACTGCTGCCGGATTTCCTGACAGAAGGATTCTTACCGTAGCACCGGATTTTCTCATATCCCTTACCCCAAAGGAATAATTCCTGTTGAAAAGTCCCTCTACGTTTTCCAGACCCGGCTTGGAAAAATCGGCTTCCGACCAGGTCATATTTTCCTTAAAAGCATGATTGTACTCATAAAATTCTGATACCATATTCAGGGCCCCATAGGTTTCATAAGTAAAACGGCCAAAGCACCCAGACTGGATCCAGACCTTTCCCGCTTTTTCCAGATAAACCACAGCGCCGCTTCCGTCAAATGCTGCCGTCCAATCCTGTATGGAGATCATCTCAAAGGGATGGACCGTTTCCCCTTCTTCCCATATCTCCTCCTTAGAAAGGTGGTCCCATGTAAGGGCCTGTTCCCCTTCTTCTCTTAAATCCTCCGGAAGAAGCCGGACTGCTTCCTGCAGATAAGCCCGCTGTTCCTGAAAGGAACTTTCGTACCGTTCATAGGAGCTTTCCAGATGCTCCGCTCCCTTTTCCCTGCAGATGGCATGTAACAGAGATGCATTCCTTTCCGTAAACATCGCCTCTGTCACACGGTTTTCTTTACGGGCCTTTTTAAAATCTTCCTTCTTCCAGTTTTTAAAATCAAACAGGTGCTTTTTATAATCCAGCCCCCAGGTATGTTCACAAACCATCAGGAGATTTTCCAGAAACCCATGGAACTCAGGCAAATCCGGATCAAAGCTTCCCTGCTTTTTCCACTGGTCTTTCAGGCCCAAAAGCCGTCTGAGCCCCCTGACCTTAACCGGATCAGAGGCAATGCCATGGATCCAGGAGTCCCCGATTTCCTCCGTAATTATGGGAAGCTCCTCTTTTCTTTCCCACAGCTTTTGGGCATAGGCATCCAATGTAGAGGCCTCTACCCTGGCCCCGGGATATTTCATTTCCAATGCTTCTAATTGCCTTAATACCTCTTCCCTGGTGGGAATGCCCAGATTGTCCCCTAAAAATACAAACTCCAGAACATCCTCCATGCCGTCCACATGGCAGGTGGAGCCATAAACCGGAGAATACTGGACTAGGATTTCCCTGCCTCCGGACCGCCACACAAAGCTTTGGGGAACCATGGGATTCATGGATGAAGGATTTACCCCGATATGCAGATACTGTTTCCCATGGTGAGCCATAATGGGCACCATAGCTTTGGTATGGCCTGGCACGTCAGTCAGCTTTGCTGCAATGGTTTTTCTGCCAAACTGTCTGTCCAGTCTGTCCCCATAGCTTAGGTTAAAATCCATCAGATCTGTGTCCATCAGTTCCGTATGAGTGGTAAAAGCCAATCCATGCCAGCAGATATCTCCTCTTGCCACGGCTTCCTTCAGCCTCTCAGCCTCTGCCTGTCCCGCCTTTTTTAAATACTGGTCAATTAAGAAAGCCCCCAGGGTCCAGACAAACCGCTTTCTTCCATCCCGGTTTAAGTCCTTGGCAAGCCCAATGGCTTCCGGAATATAATCGTGGATATAGTTGGAAAGGACACGGTCCGCCAGGTCCGTAAACCCCATATCAAAATGTGTCATGAAAACCACATGAACTCTCTTAATTGATTCTTTGGTCATTAATTCATTCTTTGTCATTTTTGTCTCCTAATAAATCAAGCAGATATGCCTTCCTAATCTGATCCGCAAATTCAAGGTTAAAAGACGTTTTTTCTTTCAACCTTATCACCGGTTATATAAAAAGGATTGGAAAGAAGCACCGTCGTTTGAGGATAACCCGGAATAAGGCTCCGCCTGATCTCCACACGGAGATACCCCGGCTCTCCCGCCTTTCTTTCCATGGAAAGCCGGTCTGAATCACAGGGGATCTCTTCTCTGCGTTCCTTGGAAACCAGAGAAATCACATCCCCCTTTTTTAAGTTCCAGAACGTGAACCGTATTATAAATCCCCTATGGATATCATCTCCCATGAGACGGTCTCCGGCCCAGGCTTCCATCATGGGACCTTCCGGCGAAATGGACAGATAGGAATGACCTTTTTTTAGACCTTCCAGTATATCCTCAGCGGAATTTGACATGGCGTAAACACAGGTACATGGAGAGGCAGGCATCCTTCCCGGCTCATATTTATGGAAATCGCTTCCTCCTGTTATGGGAATTTTTTTTCCTTCCTTAAGCCTTTCATCCCACCAGCTTAAGCAGTCCTGGTTGCTTTCCGGCTCCAAACCTCCATTCCATACCTCCACCCCATCAAAAGGAACCTGCTCCAGCCCCCACTTCCAGCCGCACCAGCGGCAAAAGGGATGGTTGATTACCCGAAAAGCCCCGCTATCCCCTGCCTCCTTAAGGATTTCCACGGTCCTTCCCAATGAATTTGAAAGAAAGCTTCGAAACGGCCGTTTCCTCCCCAGCATTCCCATATGCCCTTTGTAATGGGTCCACTCTACCCCAGGGATCATGGTCACCTGTTCCGTGGAGCGGAGCCAATTATTATGGGCATAATTGTTATGATCCGTAACAAACAAAAAATCCAGCCCTTCCCGCTCTGCCCCAAGGGCCAGCTCCTCCACGGACATATTTCCATCGGAGCCTGTGGAATGAAGGTGGGTGTCTCCTTTCAGCAGCCTCATGCCTTTTACATGAAATGTGACTTTATATGTAATTTCCACTCCCTGTTCCTGGATCTGATAAGCTCCCAGAAGTATGTTCCACTCTCCCTGCCTTATTGGAACCGATGCAAATCCATCCGAGCTCCTGCCATCAGAGAGGAAAATCTGGTTCCGGTTGGAGCCTGACCAGCCGATCAGTTCCCCCGTTTCATTTAACAGGCCGAAATCTATGATATTATTCTTACGGTCGTATTCGTATGACAGCTCCATGGAGGCCGCCTCTTCCGGTACGGAAAAAGGAACCATTAAATACAATCCTTCCTCCGCCTTTGCAGCCACCCTTTGAACTGTAATGGTTTTTTCCTTCATATTAATCCTCCGTCAGCCCTTAACGGCTCCCATATTGATTCCCTCCAGAAGAAACCCCTGGGCAAATAGATAAATGATCAGCAGCGGCAAGGTGGATATCACGATGGCCGCCATAATGGCATTATCCGGAGTTGCCGCCGTCCCGGAAGTGGAATCCACAGACATAATCATCTGCTTCAGCATCAGTGGAAGGGTATACTTCTTCTCATCAGTGATCAAGGTTGCGGGAAGCATGATGGAGTTCCATCTGGCCACATATTCCATGAAAAATACAGTTGCAAATCCCGGAAGAGAAATGGGCATGTAAATGCTTCCGAAAATTTTAAGTTCCCCTGCCCCATCCATTCTGGCTGATTCCGCAAGAGAATAAGGAACCGTCTCAAAATAATTTCTCATCATCATAATACTGAAGCCTGACACCAGGCCGTTTAAAACCAGTCCCTGATAAGTATTTAACAATGATAACTGCTTATTTAACTGGTAAACCGATATCAGAGTTAAGTCCCCAGGCACCATCATAGTGAGCATGATAAAGGAGGAGATATAATTTTTTAAAGGAAGGCTCTTTTGTATGAGAACATAACCTGCAAGGGCCGACAAAAGAACCTGGATCACGGTACCCGTTGTAGTAATAAGAAGAGAATTAAGAAATGGCCTTGCCATTTTCGTCACCCGGAATACATAGAAAAAGCCTTCCACACTGAATTTAGACCACCACAGCTTGATCCCGCTTTGTGAAGAATCAAGGGCCGTTGAGGTGGATACCACAAATACATTCCACATGGGAAGAAACATGGTAAGAAAAATGAACGCCGTCAAAAGCAAAAAAAGCACATTCCAAAAACCTGTCAAATTGTTTTTACCTAAATTATCCTTCATATCTCAGCCCTTTCCATCAGGAATAAATCTCATCATATTTCAGCATCCTTCTGACTGCCGAAGTGATCAGCAGGGTGGCGAACAAAACCACGGTGGCAGCCGCCGTAGCGGTTCCCACATTAAACTGGATGATGCCCTGCTCATAGATCAGAACCAGAAGATTTTTCACCTTGTCGCTGATGGAAGCATTCATCATAACGAAAATCTGGTCAAAATTCCGCAGGATCCCCATAACCGACAGCACCGCCACCACCTTCATCGTTGGTACAATGACCGGCAGGGTAATGTAGCGGATCTGCCTGATTCTTGTGGCCCCATCCATTCTTGCAGATTCATACAGGGCCGAATCAATTCCGATCATGGCCGCCAGGAACAGGGCCGCAAAATAGCCGGCCCCCTTCCATGCGCCAGTAAAAATCATGATAAATCTGGCGTAACGTCCCTCTGACATAAAAACCAGCGGAGCATAGCCGCCGCCTGACATGACTTTCATGATGCCGTTTACCATGCCCGCCGGGGATAAAATGGAGATCCACAATCCTCCCACCACGGACCAGGACAGAAGGTACGGGATGTAAGTAACCGTCTGGAACAGGGATTTTGCCGCCTTATTCCTGATTTCATTGAGCAATACCGCGATCATAAGTCCCCATACAAACTGCAAAAGAAAGGTTCCTCCGCCTACTGCCAGGCTGTTGACAAATGCCTGCCTGTACTGCCTATCCCCGAATATCTCCTTATAATTATGAATCCCTGCCATCTCATATCCTCCCAGAAGTTTTACCTTCTGAAAGCTTTTTAAAATCCCCAATACCAGAGGATAATAAGAAAATACAAGAAAGTAAATAAGAACGGGGACCAGCAGCAGATAGATTTCCTTATAGCGCAATATCTTTTTCTTAAGCTGTCCTTTCAAACCGATGCCTCCTGTCTTTTATGGAAAAATGTGTTTACCGGTCGGTCACTTTCCGGTCCACAAGCTCTTTTCTCATGCCCGCAAGACCCTCAGCAGCGGAAACCTCTCCCTTGATAATCTTGATTCCCCATTTGCCTACGATTTCCTTGTAATCCTTTTCATTGGGAATGATCATGTCAATGGACGCATAGCTGCTGTAGCTTAACGCTTCCTCCACTCCAGGATTAAATCCGAAAATCGGTTTAAAATCCTTGTAGATAGGGAAAGGGGCTCCATGATCATTGCCATGCTGGGTACCGGTTTCCGTCAATTCATACTTGCCCTCAGTACCGGTATAGTCATGGCCTAAGATTCCGGTTGAAAGAAGGTTTCCTCCTTCCTGAGTTGCAAAATATTCCAAAACCTTCATGGCTCCGTCAGGGTTCTCTGCATTGGCCGGTACTGCAAACAAACTGGCGCTTCCTTTGACCAGCATATAGCTTCCATCCGGTGTCTTAAGGCCGGGAAGAGAGACGATCTCATAATCTTCGGGAGAGATTCCGCCTGCCCTAGCGTTTGCATTATGTAAACCAACCCACGCCGTCCAATCGGTTGTCACCGCTGTTTTCTGAGAGGAAGCCCCCATCTTAGCTCTCATATCCTTTGTCTTATCAACAAAGGAAGAGGGATCCAGAAGACCATTGTCATATAGCTTTTTAAACCATTCCCACACTGGTGCTGCCTCGTCCTCTGCATAGGGTGCATATTTTTTTCCGGCGTCATCAAGAACCACACCGTCTTTTAACCCCTTTGCTGCCATCCAGGGCTGCAGATCATAGGTTTCTGATAAAATAGCGTCAAAGGGATAAAAATCAGGGACCTGACTGCTGTTCTTTAACTTCTTCATCACATCATAATATCCATCCATGGTAGGCTCGATCTTCTTATAATCAATTCCCGCCTTCTTAAGGAGCGTGTTGTTAAGGGCCACCACCCGGTGAATCTCCTTTTTGTTGAAGCCTGCATAGATTTTTCCTCCAATGGTAATATCCTTCCATTCTGCCGGATCAACATTTTTTGTAAGAATCTCAGAGTCTTTCACCCGGTCCGTAATATCCATCAGGGCTCCCTGATCTGCAAGATTGGCATACTGGCTTGCCGTGACATAAATCAGATCATAGGTTTCGCCGCCGCTTAGTTTCTGCATGAGAACTTTATCATAATCCGATGCAGGTTTTTCAATTTCCACCGTAAGACCTGTTGCCTGGGAAAGGGCCTCTGCAAAAAGCTTCATCTCCGCCTCATCTTTGCCTCCTGTGTTGGCCGAAATGATTTTTACGCTGCCCCCTGCTTCTTTCCTTTCCTGGCTGCCTGCTCCTGTCTTGCCTTCTTCTTTTTTGATTTCTTCTGTCTGGCTTTTCTCTGTCTGGCTGTCTTTCATGCCTGCACTTTCCTGGGTACCGCAGGCAGTGATGGAACCTACCATAAGGGCGGCCGCAAGCATTGACATGACTCTACTTTTTTTCATTATTTCTCCTTTCCACATGACACATATCGGGCTTACAAAACCATATTATATTATATTTTATATTTTGTAAACCATATTTACGCAACTTTTACATATATTTTAATTAAAATATATGTTTTATGCATTCATAATACCATACGGAATTTTTATTTTCAACTGCATATCGTTATTTTGTAACTAAAATACATAATTTGTATTATTTATTTATGCAATATCACCAACATTAAAAAAGGAGCCCAGAACAGCAATTTCTGCTGTTTGGGCTTCATCGATATGAAAGAAACAAATATATATTTTAGCACTCGCAAAATATCCCTGGTACCAGGCAGTCCATCTGGCTGCAAGACAGATCTTTTTCCACCTGCTTTAACAGGATGTCAATGGCTTCAAAAGCAATTTTCTTTTCATTCTGCCTTATATGAGTGAACTTCGGGCCTCCGGGAGACAAATAATCCTCGTCAATACAGCATACTGTTATTCCCTTTCGGTTACCAAGCCATCTTGCAATTCCATATTCGGCACAAATGACCGCATCTAAATCCTCATTCTCATTAAAATACTGATCAATCATCTCCTTAATCCCTGAGTCAAAATCATCAGAATAGATTTTAATCTTTTCAGAGCCTTCCAGGCAGCACTCCTTCATGTGTTCCATTCCTGCAGCCCTTATTGCCTCCAGAAACCCTTTTCTTCTGTCCTTTAAGGAAGAAGTCCCGTTTTCCGAAAAAGTAATAAATCCGATCTTTTTATTCCCTTTACGGACCAGATGGTCCACCAGCTCCTTCATGGCAAGATGATTGTCTGTTCTTACAGATGGGACAGGGATTCCCTCCATGTTCTTATCGATCAAAACCATGGGAAATTCTTCTATGACAAGCTTTAGAATTTCCGTATTATAATAAAGTCCATGGCATGGCATAACAATGATACCGCTGACCCCCAGCTCCTTTAAAAATTCAATTTCTTCCGTTTCCTTTTCCCTTTCGCCGTAAGAAAAGCGAACGCACAGCTTATAGCCGGCCTCAGCCGCTATGGCATCCATCGCATACATCATGTCAAGTCCGAAACAGGAGGAAACATGCTCCAGGACAAGACCCAGCATTTTATCTCCGGCCCGGATCTCACATTGCTCCCCTGACCCATCAAAGCTGTCCTCAAACGTCTCAACGTCCCTGGCCGGAAGCTGGATAAAGCTTCCCTTGCCCTTGATGCGGTTTAAGTAACCTTCGGTTCTCAGAGCATTCAAGGCATTGGTAATGGTGATGGTGCTGACTCCATATTCAGATGCCAGCTCTCCAGTCTGGGGCAGACACGCTCCTTCCGTCAACTCTCCCGTAAGGATCTTATTCTTTAAATCCAGATAAACCTTTTTATATAAAAACTGTTCTTTTTCCATTGGTCCCTCAAAAATAGTATTTTTATATATTATATCTTTTACTCTAACTTTTTTCAATAAAAATATATTTTTCTTTTTTTATACAGCATATCAGAATACTTTTATTTTTCCCACAACATAAAAAACTGGTCATATTTACACTTTGCGGAAGCAAAAGTATAAATATAACCAGTTATGCCTGCACCATTTATTACAGCCGCACCTAGTCATCTCTTTTTTATGTGCATGTTAACATCATAGTCCGGTAAACACTTTTTAAAGGGTCATAACGATTCCGCCGTCATTGGCATATACGGTAGCAACTCCGGCCGTTTCTGCGATAATCACATCTTTGAAACGCGCCTGCTTCATCATCTCCTGCTTCACATGCTCCGCCCGCTCCGGGTTATTGCAGTGGGAAATGACCAAAACTTTGTCTCTGGTATCTCCGCCTTCCTTGAGGGCAAGATCCACCATGCGGGCCAGAGCCTTGTTAATCCCCCTGGCCTGGTCCAGCTTAATGATCACGCCGGCATCTGATCCCATAACAGGTTTGATATTGAGGGCAGTGGCAAAAAAGGCCTGAAGCCCTGTGAGGCGTCCATTCTTTCTTAAGGTGTCCAGACTTTCCAGAACAAAATAAGTCTTCATATTCTTAAGGAAGGTCCTAGCCTTCTCTTCGATCTCTTCAAATGGAAGGGATGCCTGGCAAAGAGACTGGACGTAAAGAGCGATATTCAACTGCCCTGCTGAGGCAGAATCCGAACCCAGTACCGCGATCTTTTTCCCGTTGTTCCCATGTTCTTCTTCGTAAAGCTTTTTTCCCAAAACCGCGCTGTTATAGCTCCCGCTTAAATGCTCGGACAAAGTGATCACAAAAACCTGGTCCTCCTCACACTCATAGGCCTCTTTAAACAGCTCTGGTGAGGGACATGCCGTTTTGGGACACTCACTGCTGCTTTTCACCAGCTCCAGAAAGCTTTTCTGGTCAAAGGTCTCGTCATCGATTACCTGAACATTCCCCACCTGCAATATAAGGGGAATTATCTGAAAGTGAGGATCCTTTTTTAATTCTGCCGTAAGATCCAGGCAACTGTCCCCAATGATTTTATAGCTCATATCTCTATCCTTCCTCCTGGCACGAAACTTATCATGTAGTATTCATTACCATATATTATAGAGAAAGCAGACCCGGATGTCAATAGAATAATTTAACACCAAATACCGGCATTGAGAAAGATTCTTATATTTCTCCAATTTCCGATAATACAAAAGGACTTGTACCAGAAATTACCAAAGTACAAGTCCTTAGCCTGCCGCCGGATCTTATTCTTCATCCTGCCCATTGATTGCTCCCACCGTGCTTACACTTGTAGCCACGGCAACCACAACAACAAACAGTATCAGAAGTAAAATCCCTCCAAAAAAGCTTAATAAAAAGGGCATACCGCTATCCTCAGAGGCTCCTTCTGCCGGTACAGCCGCCTCTGAAACAGCGGCAGTCTCCGCATGGGACACCATTGCTGCCCCAGGTGCTCCACCTGCTATTATGCCAAGCATAAGAGCCAGCATCAGGCGCAGTACCCCTTTCCTTATCCACATGGTCTTTTCCCTCATCACAGTTTCTCCTTTCAATGCCCGTGCTATTAAGACAGACATATGATAAAAGCCCGTCCAGGCGTAGCAGGTCCTCCATAAGGTATTTCCTCCCTGCCGGTTAAAATCGCTGCATCTAATATAGCACAAATAGCAGAAAAAAGATATCCCTCAATCAAAGAATTCCGGGTTTTACACCTCTGCCATGACAAGCATCAGCTCATTGCTTCTGGCAATAAATTTGGTCATGCGCTCCGGTGACATGGAACCATGGCTTAAGGCTGCCAGATCATAAAGCTGCTCACAGATGGCATTTGTGTGGGCTCCGTCCTTATGTCCCAGCACATACTGCACCAGCTTATTGTTGTAATTAAGCACCAGAGTTTCCCCTCCAGCCCCAAACATGGAAGGATCCATGCCTGGCATGGTATACATCTTCATCATTTCCTGCATACGGCGGGATTCCTCCGATACAGTGATCATGGAGGACACATTTTCATTTTTTAATTTCTCAACCTTTACCTCCAGATGCTCTTTGTCCAAGGCCTTACGGAACAACTGGGTCAGAGCTTCTGTATCTGCCTTCATGGCTTCCTTGTCCTCTTCCTTCACCTCTTCCTTAAAGATGTCAGATAAATCAGAATTTATGCATAAGAATTTAATATTCTCATTTTTCTGCTCCAGATAACCTACAAACGGACTGTCAATGTTATGGGTCAGATAAACTGCATCAAGGCCTGCCTCTTTAAACATGTTGATGTACTGGCTCTGCTCTTTTTCATCGGAGATATAGAAGATACTGTTCTCGTGCTTTTCTTTATTCTCCTCCAGACAATCGGACAGGGTCATATACTTGCCTTCCAGATTCTTAAAGATAAGGGAATCATTGATCTTTTCCCCGAACTTTTCATCCTTTAAGCAACCGAATTTTATAAATGGATTGATGTCATCCCAGTATTTCTCATAATTTTCTCGGTCCGTCTTAAACATGCCGGTCAGCTTATCTGCAACCTTCTTTGTGATGTAATCAGAAATCTTCTTCACAAACCCATCGTTTTGAAGGGCGCTTCTGGATACGTTAAGAGGAAGATCCGGGCAATCAATTACGCCCTTTAACAGCATCAGGAATTCCGGGATCACTTCCTTAATATTATCCGCAATAAATACCTGACTGTTGTACAGCTTAATGGTTCCTTCCAGGCTGTCATAATTTAAGTTCAGCTTGGGGAAGTAAAGAATCCCCTTTAAGTTGAAGGGATAATCCATATTTAAGTGGATCCAGAATAAAGGTTCTTTATAATCATGGAACACTTTGCGGTAGAAGGACTTGTATTCCTCTACCGTGCAGTCATTGGGATGTTTGTTCCACAGGGGATTGGTATCGTTGACAGGTACCGGACGCTTTTTGATCTTATATTTTTCTTTTGCAGGAGATACTTCAACAACTTCCTTTTCTCCCTTTTCATTCTCCTTTTCCTCGGTCTTTGCTTCCTCCACAATGGTCTCTACCACGGTGTCCTTATCGGTCAGTTCCTCTTTTTCAATGGTTTCATACTCAGGCTCAGCAGATGCACTGGTCAGATAAATAGCCACCGGCATAAAGGAACAGTATTTGTCAAGAACCTCTTTTGCCCGGTATTCGTTGCAGAACTCCAGGCTTTCCTCATTAAGATACAGCTTAATGGTGGTTCCAAACTCTGCCTTGTTCCCCTCTTCCATCTCATATTCCGTTCCGCCGTCTGACTCCCAGTGGACCGCAGCAGCTCCTTCTTTATAGGAAAGGGTATCTATGGTGACCCTGTCTGCTACCATGAATGCGGAATAAAATCCAAGGCCGAAATGGCCGATGATCTGATCTTCATTGGCTTTGTCCTTATATTTCTCAAGGAAATCCTGCGCGCCGGAAAAAGCGATCTGGTTAATGTACTCATCCACTTCCTCCATAGTCATACCAAGGCCGTTGTCTTTAAAGGTAATGGATTTTTCATTGGAATCAGTGATGACCTCAATCTTAAAATCCAGATCCTCAGGCTTCTGCCATTCTCCCATGATTTCCAGTTTCTTAAGCTTTGTAATGGCATCGCAGCCATTGGAAATAAGCTCGCGGTAGAAAATGTCATGGTCGGAATACAACCATTTTTTAATGATGGGAAAAATATTTTCGCTGTTAATTGTTAAACTTCCTGTTTTTGCCATATCAGAACACTCCTTACTCTTTTTTCTATTTCAGTTCCATGTTTCCATGGAATTTTCTCAATTTTGTATAAACCGCAATTCGTTCAGCGATCCTTGCATAGAATATTTTAATACGCTGTTATGGAAATGTCAATAGAAAATCAGCACTCATATAAGTTGAGTGCTAATAATTTTATTCCTCCAGAAATGGAATCTCATTTCTCTTTAAAAATCCCTTCATGGCCTGGTCCCATTCTTCATCCAGGGTCTTATCCAGGGTAAATATGGAAACAGAGGTTCCTGTTACGCAGGAAAGCTTGTCTTCCTCATAGCGGATATTTAAGTACAGCCCTTTCACCTGATCAGGGGCAAGGGGAATCTGGCGGGACGCCAAAAAACGCTCAGTTCCTTCCTTGGACATCTGCAGGATGATACGGAAGCTGACGGGAAGTCGTTTTCCTTTGATTAGGGAAAAACAAAAGGGCTTCATCATGGCCCAGGTAGAAAGCTGGCCGAGGTTCATTTCCTCCTGTTCATCCTTGGAGTAATATGCGGTGCGTATGGTTCCGTCTATGGTAAACGTATTAAAGGTAGCAATAACAGCTTCCTTCGCAAGGAACTGGTCAAAGATTTCCCCTACGAACAGCTTGGAGGTAAAGGTTCTGATCTCCTCAATTTTCAGTGCGGTCATGGCAAATTCTCCCCATTTTCTTATCTTTATCCGTTAACTATACACCGGATCCTCCCAGACTGTCAACGCAGGATTCCCCTGTTTTTTTCATACTAATGGACGGAAAGAAGCACGCAAAGACTGCTCCCTGCTCGTTTCCAGTATTCCAAACCGGGATTTTCTGTGGTATACTATTCACAAAAGCAATGAGCAGTGCAAAACGGGGTACGGATCACTGGGGTCTTAGCCCCCATATACCATTATGCCCAAAATACGAGGGCAGAAAAGAGGAAATCATATGAATCATATGGAACAGTTAGAAACACTGATCGCCGCGTCAGTTTCTCCCTACCACTGCATTATGGCCGCAGCGGACCAGCTTTTATCCGCCGGTTTTCAGGAACTGCCCCTGGCTGAGCCCTGGGAGTTAACACGAGGCGGATCATACTACATAAATGTTTTTGATTCCACCCTGATCGCATTTTCCGTCGGGGAGGTACTGGACGTCATTCCGACTCTTAAACTGGCAGCTTCCCATACGGACTGGCCTTGCCTGAAGGTGAAGCCCTCCCCTGAAGTCACATCACTGGAATACGGAAAACTTAATGTAGAAGTATATGGAGGCCCCCTTTTAGGAACCTGGTTTGACCGACCCTTATCCATGGCAGGAAAGGTCTGTGTAGCCGGCCCCTCTCCCATG
The DNA here is from genome assembly GCF_000144625.1 of [Clostridium] saccharolyticum WM1. Taxonomy (NCBI): domain Bacteria; kingdom Bacillati; phylum Bacillota; class Clostridia; order Lachnospirales; family Lachnospiraceae; genus Lacrimispora; species Lacrimispora saccharolytica. The sequence continues at coordinate 3,466,879 of NC_014376.1, forward strand.
ATGCCGGAAACCATACTAGTGGACTTTTCACGTCCCCTCCTTACGGTCCCTAACCTGGCGATCCACATGAACCGGGATGCCAACGACGGAGTTGCCATCAATCCTCAGGTTGACATGCTTCCCCTCATTGCCAGAATCACCGATGAGTTAAGCAAAGAAGATTTTTTCCTGGAAGCCCTGGCAAAAGAGGCTGGTGTGAAAAAAGAAGATATTCTGGATTATGAAATCTGCATTTATAACTGGGAGAAAGGAACCCTGTTGGGTTTGCAGAATGAATTTTACTCAGCTCCCCGTCTGGATAACCTGACATCAGTACAGGCCTGCTTAAACGGGATCACGGCCGGGCCTTGCAAAAACGGTCTCCATGTCATCGCCTTATATGACAATGAAGAAATCGGAAGCCACACCAAGCAGGGGGCTGCTTCTGCCCTTATGGAACGCATTCTTGAAAAGATATGCTTATCCCTGGGGTACTCCAGGGAAACCTTTTTGAATATTCTGATGAATGGCTTTCTGCTATCTCTGGATGTGGCCCATGCCATTCACCCCAATCACGGGGAAAAATGCGACATTAAGAACCAGATCCTCATGGGAGACGGGGTCGCCATTAAGCTGGCCTCCAGCCAGGCATATGCCACCGATGCTTCCAGCACCGGGGTCATTGAGGGGATCTGCCGTAAAAATCATATTCCTTATAAAAAGTTCTCCAACCGTTCTGATGTAAAAGGCGGCTCCACGTTGGGAAGCATCTCTTCCGCCCTGCTTACCATGAGAACGGTGGATGCCGGCGTGCCCATACTGGCCATGCACTCTGCAAGGGAGGTTATGGGAGCAAAGGACCAGGAAGCACTTGTGAAGCTGACAGAAGCATTTTTTCAGGCTTAATTGTATTCTATTTGCATTACACGTAAAAGGGGAAATCAGCGCTCTGATTTCCCCTTTCTCTTATTGTGATTCTCCCATAGTCTCCGGCACCACTTCCCGGCTGGTTTCCAAAAGCGATTCATTGGTTTTGCTTCCCTCCCAGTAACGGTACCCAAACACGCCCCCGACGGTCAGGCCGGCCAGCAGCAGCAGTGCAAGGAAAAATCGCAGAAATCCCATAAGGATCTCCCGGCTGCGGTTTCTTCTGCGCCTGCGGCTGTGCCCTCTTTTTCTTTCATATTCTTCCGGTTTCATCTGTATTTTACCCCATCCTTCCCCTTTGGTTAATCAGAAAAATACTTTCTGTAAATTTCAAAAAAGTTGGTGGTAGTCGTCCTGTCATCCTTGGAGAATTTTACATCTTTCCATATTTCATTGCTGAAGGTGACCGGATTTTCCTGCTTAAACTGGGAATAAATCTGATCAAAGGCTTCCTTCTTCCGTTTCTGGTATAGCCCTGCTTTCCTCTCCTGGGTAGCGTCTTCATCATAATCATTGACACACCGTATGATATAGTATTTGCCCTTGTTCTCCACCACCTGGCTGATCTGCCCAGCAGAAAGAGAAAAGGCCGCATCCTCAAAAGGACCTGGATCCTCCCCTCTTCCTACTTTCCTCTCAACGGAACCATCCTCTGAATATTCCCTGGCAAGTGCGGAAAAATCAGCGCCTTCCGATCCCGCCTTTAAAAGCACTTCCCCTGCCTCTGCCTCATCGGACATGACAATCTGCTCTACCACGATCACCTTTGCCTCGCTGTCGCTGATCTCCAGATTCATGTCCTTTGTCAGTTCATCCACTACCTTATTGGATAGATAGTACTCCTCATACATAGTCCTCACATCCTCTTCGGCAGCCCCCATGTAAGAGATGTCCTCCTTTGTCAGGGAAGAAAAAAATTCCTCTGATGCCTTACGGACCTCTTCCTTTTCTGCGCTGGTCAGGGTGACTCCCTTATTTCTGGCCAGGAGATTCATCATTTTCATTTCCTGAAGAAACTCCTTTACCTGATCCACCAGATAGGTTTCAAAGGTCTGTCCGTCGGGTAAATCCACTCCCCAGATCTGGCTGGTATAAATCTCCTGATACCGGTTCCTCTCTGTGGCTACGATCACCATGGACTGGGGCAGCGAATATGCCTTTGTTGACGAAGTTTCAGAAATAAGGGGGATATCGGCTCTGCAGCCTGACAGCATGATAATTGTCACCGCAGCAGCCAGAAGGACTCTTCCCCCAATCTTAAGTTGGCCTTTCATGAGCATCCCTCTCTTTATACTGCTTAAAGCAGCTTCAGTATTTTCAATACCCCGTCGTTTACGTTGGTATCCGTCTGAAATCTTGCTGCAGCCTTTACTTCTTCCCTGGCATTTCCCACTGCAAAGCTGTAATAGGCCTGTTTCAGCATTTCCACGTCATTTAACTGATCACCAAAAGCCATGGTTTCCTCCGGCTTGATTCCCAGGCTGTCCTGAAGAAGCTTCACTGCCTGTCCTTTATTGATTCCCGGCTTCATGCAATCCATCCACATGTCTCCTGCTATGGTTATTTTCAGGCTGTCCTCATACTTTTCTCTTAAGATTCTGGTATGGGCTTCCACATCTGTTTTGCGGTATACGGAAATTTTTATAAACTCTGAATCCACCTTGGTTAAATCCTCCACCCTCTTTACGTGGAAGCGGTAGCCATTGATGATCCAATCCAGAAATTCCTGGTTATCCGTTTCTGCATAAATCACATCAGGTCCGCTGAGCAGTACATCAAGTCCTTCCATATTCCGTACATCCTGTACCATATCCATGACCGTTTTGCGGTCTATGGTGTTGATAAACAGGCTTCTTCCATGGCAGCCTACATAAGCGCCATTATCAGAAAGGTAGAACACCTTTTCCTTAATGGGACCGAATATGGATTCGATGCTGAGCCACTGGCGGCCGCTGGCAGCTGCAAACTGGATTCCCCTTGCACGCAGCTTTAAAATCACATCATAAAGTTCCGGATTCAGCTCGTGGCTTCCATCCGTCACCAGCGTCCCGTCAATATCCGATGCAATCAGTTTAATCATACCTTATCCTCCTGTTCAAACATCAGCTTCATCTCCTGGTACACACGTCCTACAGGCAATCCTACTACATTATTATAATCCCCGTCAATCCCTTTAATGAAAGCTGCAAATTTTCCCTGTATCCCATAGGCTCCGGCTTTGTCCATGGGTTCTATTCCGTCGGTATAGGCTTTGATTTCCTCCTGGGACATGGGATACAGATGAACATCGGTTTTTTCCACAAACGTTCTGACCTTTTTTCCATTCTGTCCACAATACACCAGGGTAACCCCTGTATATACCTGATGAGTCCTTCCTTCCAGCATGGAAATCATCCGGAACGCTTCCTGGTGAGTGGCCGGCTTACCAAGGATCTCACCGCCTGCAGCAACTACAGTATCCGCGCCGATGACAAAAGTCCCAGACTGCTGACAGCCGGCTACATCCTCTGCCTTTTGCCGGGACAGCTCTGCCACTGCCTCCTCCGGCACGTCTGTGGTGATTTTCTCTTCAATGGTACTTGGTACAATTTCCGGCCTGATTCCGATCTGAGCCAGTAATTCTCTCCTTCTTGGAGATGCGGAAGCCAACACAAGCTTTTCTATCTTATCCATCTCAAACCTCTCTGTCTAACTCACTATCATTGGGTCTGCCTTTTATGATTTGGCAGAATACCTGCAAGCAAATAAGCGGGACCCGTATGGAATCCCGCCACTCATTAATATACTTTTAAACGCCCGATCATGGACGTATCATCATCGTCACAATCACCCCGAAGCTGTATTCTCATGGTGTATATGAAATCAGCCAGATAAAAAATCAAAAGGCTCATTGCCACCAATCGTTCCAAGTTCTCCGGAATCATACCTGCCATCTGATTAACAAATCCGTTAAGGAAACGGAAATAAAATATCCCCAAAAATCCCCATGCAATGCTGCTTTCCAGGCAAATGATCCCTTTGTAGTTCAACAGCTTCCGGCTGTAATCCCACCAAAAGGAGCCAAACAGCTTTATCATCATATGGGCTGTCACAAGCTCCATAAAGGTAGCCATAGCCATAGCAGCGAAATAAAGATGAACCGGATTGCCGGAAAGGGGTTTAAGCAGGATCAACGCGCCCGTGGCACCAAAACCATATATGATGCAGAACGGTCCATGTCCAAATCCTCGATTCAGCACAGGCCTTTTATTCTCATAGCTGAGTACGGCACATTCAAGAAGGTATCCAAGAAAGCTGAACAGGAAAAAACAGTTTATCCTGTGATAAATTGACATATCCATTTTTACCTCCAATTTTAACAATTTTTTAACTTGTTAAAGTATAATATGGATATCTTAAGAAATCAAGGGCTATTTTCTTACGATTCCCAGAAAACTTTCTGCAATATTTAATAAAACTGTGCCATAAAAAGTGCCAATAAAATCCCTAGGATAGCTCCTGCAGCTACCTGGAGAGGAGTATGTCCCACATATTCCTTTAGTCTTTCCTGGAGGATTTCCCCATTCAGCTCAAATGGATTTTCCAGCAGGATGCTGTTTAACAGCTTTGCCTGCTTTCCTGTTTCCCTGCGCACACCCATGGCGTCATACATAACTATCATGGATAGGACAACACTAACCGCAAACTCAAAAGAACCGACGCCATAACGGTATATGGCGGCGGTCGTTAACGCGCATACCGTTGAGGAATGAGAACTGGGCATTCCCCCAGATCCCACAAGCCTCTCCGGATTAAAGTTTTTATTAAGGGCCAGATCAATGATTGTCTTTAAAACCTGTGCCACCAGCCAGCCGGCAACTGCAGTGATCAGAACCTGATTCCCAAGTAAATCTTCCCAAAATGTCATGGTTTCCTCCGTCTTATGCAGCGCTTTTCTTTCCAAAACCGAATAAGATCCAACGCTTGATCCTGGCCACGGTCTCAACCAGACCGCAAAATTTATCCGAATAAATAATCACCATTCCCTCCCGGCTCTTTGGGGGGATGGGGGTCAGCGGCCACATATGGCGCAAAATCATATCTTTCTCTTTCTCTGTTAATTCATAGTATTTTACCGCATTGTCTAATGCAGTCCGGGGATGAGTAAAACCATGGAAGTGCTCCCCGGTTTCCTTTGCATGCGTATGCCAGTCGTACAAAAACAAATCGTGAAGAAGGCCGGCTCTGGCAACCTCTGCATATTCCCAGCTAAACTTCCTGCAGATACAGTAGCCCATATAGGATACCTTAATGCAATGAGCCTTACAGGTTGTGTCCCCATGCTGCATAAATTGATCCATGGATTGAAATACCGGACTGTCGATGATATCCTTTACACAATCCATATAATCGGGATCCTCACGGTAATCTTCCCGTTCCACCCAGGAAGAATCTTCTGCCCATCGGAACGCTTCTTCTCTTTCTTCCCTGGTTAAATGCATATTTTCCATCTTAATTCAATCGCTTCTTTCCTTATGAATGAACGGCTTAACAGCCAATCAGCCAATCATACAGTTCCTGATACTTCATGGCTGACGTTTTCCATGAGTAATCCTTTGTCATGGCACGGTCAATGATTTTATTCCACTCCCGTTTTTTATCGTAATAAACTATTTTAGCGTACCGGATAATTCCCAGCATCTCATGAGCATTATAATTGGCGAAGGAGAAGCCGGTTCCCCGGTTCTCAAACTCGTTATAAGGCTCTACCGTATCCTTTAAACCGCCGGTTTCCCGCACAATGGGCACGGTGCCGTATCGGAGAGCCATAAGCTGGCTTAATCCGCAGGGTTCAAACAGGGATGGCATAAGAAAGGCATCACAGGCTGCATAGACCTTATGGGACATAGCCTCGGAATAATAAATATTGGCCGAGACCTTATCCTGGTATTTCCATGCATAATGGCGGAACAAATTCTCATACCGTTCTTCCCCGGTACCGAGAACTACTAGTTGTATATCATCCTGACACAGCTCATCAATCACGCACTGAATCAGATCCAGTCCCTTCTGGTCTGTCAGCCTGGAAACGATGCCGATCATAAACTTCTTATCATCCTGACTTAGCCCCAGCTCCTGCTGCAAAGCCCGTTTATTCTTCACCTTCTCCTTGCGGAAATTCTTTAAATTGTAATTCTTTTCTATATATTGATCGGTTTCCGGATCAAATTCCTCATAATCGATTCCGTTTACAATTCCCCTTAGGCTGCCGGCCCGCGCACGCATAAGGCCGTCAAGGCCCTCCCCGTAAAACGGCATCTTAATCTCTTCCGCATAAGTATCGCTGACCGTGGTTATGGCATCGGCGTAAACAATCCCGCCCTTTAACAGATTGCCATCCTTATAAGCCTCCAGCTTATCCGGAGTAAAATAGTAATCCGGCAGGCAGGTAAACTTCTGTATGGTCTTCACATCCCATACGCCCTGGAACTTTAAATTGTGAATGGTGATCACGGATTTTATGCTCTGGAAAAACTCCCCTTCATGGAATCGGTCCTTTAATAAAACAGGAATAAGGGCTGTCTGCCAGTCATGACAGTGAACAACATCCGGCTGAAATCCTATCACAGGAAGGGCTGATAAGGCGGCTCTGGAGAAAAAGCAGAATTTTTCCAGATCATTGTACCAGTCTCCATAAGGCTTGGAACCATTATAATATCCTTCGTTATCAATAAAATAAAAGGTAATTCCCTCATGTACATACTGCAGAATTCCTACATACCTGCTTTGTCCCAGATAATCCATGTAAAAATGATCCACATAGGTCATCTGGTTTCTAAGCTCTTCCTTGATGCAAAGGTATTTGGGAATCATGACTCTCACATCAAAGAATTCTTGATCAAAGCATTTGGGAAGGGAACCCACAACATCTGCGAGCCCTCCGGTTTTTATGAAAGGAACTGCCTCTGATGCAACGAATAATATCTTCTTCATCCAATAACCTCCCTTATCATCTTCCCCCTGGGACATTGTAGATTTTCATTTAGTATACAGCATTTTAAGGAAATAAGGAAGTATCAAAAGTTACAAATTATGAAAGTTTTTTATAATCCAGCCTTATCTTATCAGCAATTAGAGCAATAAATTCAGAATTCGTAGGCTTTCCTTTGCCGGTACTTACCGTATACCCGAACAGTTCATTGATGGTATCCATCTTACCTCTGCTCCAGGCTACCTCTATGGCATGGCGGATGGCCCGTTCCACCCTGCTGGGAGTTGTCTGATGTTTCTTCGCAATGGAAGGATAGAGTATCTTTGTGACAGAGGTGAGCATTTCCTGGTCCTGTACGGAAATGACAATGGCATCCCTTAAATACTGGTATCCTTTAATATGTGCGGGAATGCCTATTTCATGAAGCATTTGTGTGACATCATTTTCCAGGTTTTGTTCCATGTACTCCGTTTTATTGACATAAGGCTTTACTTTTTTCATCCCCTGAATGTTTGGTGTCTTCGACTTTCTCTGTCCTACTCTTCGTACCTTGTCGACGATAATATCCTTATTAAACGGCTTCATTATGTAGTAATTTGCTCCCATCCGAAACGCATCTTCCGTAATATTCTCGCTTCCTGCCGCAGTGACCATGATAAATGACGGAATCTTTGTAACTGCACCGTTCCCCCTTACGCGCTCCATTACCGTAATTCCGTCCATTCTCGGCATAATCACATCCAATAAGACAACATCCGGATTTGTTTTGAGGATCATGTTATAAGCGTCTTCGCCATTATCCGCTCTTCCAACAACGTGGAAATCCTCCTCTCCCTCCAGTATATCGTTCAGCAGATTTAATGTCTGCAGGTTATCATCCGCAATCGCAATACTGATTTCTGACATATTGGTACTCTCCTTCTGATTCTTCAAAATAGATTAAAACTAGTGTAAAGCCATTATAGTCTTGCCTTGGCTCATGCCGCAATGGGATTCTATCGCATTATTCGACAAAAAGTACTGCTTACAAGCTGATTTCCGGAATATTTTTTTCCTTCCATGCGCTGAAGGTCGAAAGGGCCTACCCTGATCCGTATCCCTATCAACCCTTCCATTTTTATGCCGGTGTTGAAAATTGAAACTCCTTGTCGGCAAAAAAAAGTCACGATTTTTTTAAATCCCACAATTTCTATATTAACACATTATAATTACGATGAAAAGCATAATTTATAAAATATGGCATTTTCTGTAACTTTAATTACAACATTTTGACGGTTAAACGGAATAATTCAGTATATTTCTTGTGAAAAACACCGGATTTTTCAGCTCTTCCCCTAAATTCTATCGTAACTATTGAAAAATTGCAAAATGTGAAAAAGAAAAGAACGGCGCCGCAGATCATTACGTTCCTGTTCTTTTCTTTCTTTGATGTCAGTCTCAGTGATTAATCATGTTTTCAATGAAAATCCCGTATCCTCTTGTGGAATCCTGAATGAACACATGGGTCACAGCTCCGATCAGTTTGCCATCCTGAATAATAGGGCTTCCTGACATGCCTTGTACGATCCCGCCGGTAAGAGCCAAAAGATCCGGATCCGTTACCTTGATCACCATGCCCTTGCTTTTATGAGTGGTGGAATAATCCACACGCTGTATCTCAATTTCATAATCCCGGACTTTTCCGGATACATCACTTCGGATATGGGCTGAACCCTTCTTCACATCCTGCCGGTAGCCGATGGGAATGGCATCTTGAGCAAGGCTTTGCTTAAACCTGTCATTGACGGTTCCAAAAATTCCTTCTTCCGTATTGGCGGTAATGGTCCCCAGAGTGGAGCCGGGACCATAATAGATGATGCCGCTCATTACTCCCGGCTTTCCAAAGGTTCCCTTTTCAATTCCAAGAATCGCTGTCTCGTAAAGTGAACCATCGGTAATCTGAACTACATTGCCGGTATCGCTGTCACTGATTCCGTGGCCCAAGGCGCCGAATTGTCCGTTCATATCCACGTAGGTCATGGTGCCAATACCCTGGGTATCATCCCGGACCCAGACTCCCAGCTTATAAGTTCCGTCTTCCGCCTCTGTGGCATTCATCTTTACGTCAATAAGCTCCCCGTTCCGTCTTACCTTTAACAGAGCTTCGGAAGGGCCTATTTTACTCAGCTCACTCATCAGGGTTTCCTTATCCTTTAAATGTGTTCCATTGATGGCTTCAATGTAATCGCCTGACTGCAGAATCCCAAATGCCGGTTCCACCACCATTCCGTCTTTTTTTGTTACATCTCCGGTACCGATTACCATGATACCGTCAGATTTTAAGTAGATCCCAATAGGAGTTCCGCATGGAACGGCATATTTGGTATCCACTACATTCACCTGTATGTCTTTTAATTGAATCCATCCAAAAAGCTTCAGTCCCAGTTTATAGCTTCCCTGATTTTCCGAATATAGGGAAAACGGCTGGTTTACCTGAAGATGGATCTGATCGGAAGGGATATTTGATCCATTGTTTAATACCACTTCCTCGCTGTCGGAATACAGCGTCACATCAAAAGGCATGGAGAAATGAAACTGTTCTTCTTCCTGTGCAACAATATTTAATTTGTCAGGAATTACCCGCTTCATATAGAACCAGGAAAATCCGATGCAAAAGATCAGGCTGATCCAGAATGCTCTTATAATAATCTTATGAATTTTATTTTTTTCCATCTCGCATACCTCCTTAGGTGAATGAAAGGAGACAATTTTTTGCTCCTTTCTTAGTATGTGAGAAATTGATTAAATCACACTGTCATATTTTAGTTGTAACTATTTTCTTTGGGTGGCAGCGATCGTAACAGTTTGGAAATCTTTTTTTCTTCCTTTTGCTGTTCCGAATGAATAATCCGAATTCAATCCTAAAAAAATGAATATAGTGTAATTTTCTTTTCACTTATTTTAATAATCTCCACTTTTTAATGGTTTATAATTAAATAGTAGAAAAACGTTTCTTAAGTTTTTATTGAAAATTCCTTCAAATGGCTGCCCATTGGGGATGTCAGCAAATTTATGTGGAATGCCAGCCGGAACTATCGTATAATTCTATAATAAAATGAAAGATGATATGAAGTGAATTTATATTTTTTATCATGAATGAATGCTTTGATATAAGGAGAGAAAATAAAATGAATGCCCAACAGATGTGGAATCAATTTGCGGCTCAAAACCAGATCACGGTAACAGAATATCAATCCTGGGCGTTTGGCGCTTTTGCCGATGAGTTGGCAGAATTGGTATTAAAGGGAATGAAAACAGGAACATCCTCTGCCTATCCCTTATACGAGGCAGAAAACGAAGCACTTCCAAAAGCTGGAGACTATAGCGTCATCCTGGATTCAAAGGACGAAGCAGTATGCATTATTCAAACGATAAATGTATCTATTGTTCCTTTTCGAGAGGTTAAGGAAGAACACGCCGCCAAGGAAGGGGAGGGTGATGGCTCGCTGGAATATTGGAGAAAAGTACATGTGGAATTTTTTAAAAAATGTTTGTCAGAAGAAGGAAAACAATTTGATGAAGATATGCCGGTGGTATGTGAAGAATTTAAATTGGTGTATGTACCTTAAAAATGAGGTCAGGCCATTGATACGGCCAGCCAGTACTGCATGATAGACTGAAACACTCCGAAACCATGTGGTTCCGCTTACATGAAAAATCTGACGGGCAACACACCACCCGTCAGACCGTTACTTTATGTCCTTTAAAAGTCATTTTTAATTATTCTGCATAAAAACAGATAAAAAACAGAAAGAGGAAAACCTTGTGACGGATGGAAATCAATATTTTTCCGGTAAAAGACCCATACTGGGGACAGATTCTGTTTCCGGCTCCTGGTAAGGCGCATGGAAGAAAGGCCCATGACTTCTGTCAGCTTGAATTTTCCAACCTCACCCCGCAAGGCTGCGGCCTGTGCAGACATCTCCTCGCTGGTAGCGGAGTTTTCTTCTGCAGTGGCAGCATTGGTCTGTACAACGGTGGAGATCTGGAAAAGTCCCTGTTTGATCTGCTTGATTGCAGCTGCCTGCTCGATAGAGGACTTCTGGATCTTTCCGAAGCTTTCCGTTACCTTAGAGGCACTCACTCCCACATCCTGCAGGATTTGTGCGGTCCTGGCGCTGATTTCCGCTCCCTTTGCCACTGTGGCCACAGAAGCCTGAATCAAATCGCTGGTTTGCTTTGCTGCTTCCGCCGATTTTGCTGCAAGATTGCGGACCTCATCTGCTACCACCGCAAAGCCTTTTCCTGCACTGCCTGCACGGGCCGCTTCAATGGCAGCGTTCAGGGCAAGAATATTGGTCTGGAATGCAATGTCCTCAATAACCTTTGTAATGCTGGCGATCTGATCGGAAGCAGTGCCGATGTCAGCCATTGCGGACGTAAGCTGCTTCATATGTACATTTCCGGCATTTGCGTTTTCACCGGCCTGATTCACGGATTTTGATGCCAGCTCCACCGTGGCTGAATTCTCCGCAGCCTGCTCCGCAATTCTTTCTATGGAAGCACTCAGTTCTTCTACGGAAGCTGCCTGCTCCGTAGAGCCTGATGCGAGAGCCTGCGCTCCGCTGGATACCTGATCAGAGCCTGTTGCTACCTGGTCAGCCGCCACATCAATGGACTTTAAGGTATTACTGAGCCTGTCCCTCATTTTCCGCATGGAATCCAGCAGAGATAAATAGTCTCCCACATAGCTTTCTTCTGCTTGGGTATGTACTGTAAAATTACCATCTGCCAATTCGCCCAGCAGATAGGAAGCATCGGTTATCATCAGCTTTAATGTACCTGACATGCGGCGGAAGGTCTGGGCCAGAACACCGATCTCGTCCTTTGAGCTTGCGTCAATATTGACACTGACCTCTCCGCAGGCCAGCTTGTCAGCAGCCTTTACCATCAGGGCGATCCGCTTAGATATGCCGCGGGCAATCATGAACCCGACCAGCACCGCCAAAAGCACGCCCATAAGCACGCCTATAAACATAATAAGCTTGACGCTTACCACCAGCTTATCATTGCTGGTGATCTGCTGCTTTGCATAATTCTGGTTATAACTGACCAGATTGGCAATCCTCTCTTCCACAGTCTGAGCCATAGTGTGGAGCTCGCCTCCATCACTTAATAAGGTATAGGCTTCCCCGCGGCGGTCCGGGTCCATGGCAGCAGGACTGCTGATAAACTGATTGCGTTCTTCTGTAAAATCATTCAGGGCGGTCTCAAGCCGGGATATCAGTTTCAGCTCCTCCTCTACTTCCTCTGCATTGTATTTCTCAAGAGCTGCCTTGTATTTGGACAAGTTCTCATCGATGATTCCTTTGTGACGTGTCAAGGCTTCCACACAGGCTTCCTTATCCGCTTTGTCACTGGACAGCACCATCTCCAAAAGGTCTGTCCGCACTTCCTGAAAAGAAGCGCTGACCCTCTCCATACATTCCAATGCCGTAACTGTATCCGAATAAGCAACATTGTAGGACCCGCCCACGCGTTCCAGGCCCACAATCCCCACAATTCCTATTATGCCGGCAATCAGCGCCACAAGAAGGAAACCGCTAATGATCTTACCGCCGATTTTTAAGTTGCTGAACCATTTCTTCATAAAATTTACCCTCCTAACAGTACTTTCTTTCATTCCTCTATTTATCCTTTTAAAAGGAACCTCCGTGAGACCTGTATCGATCCCCCTCCCTCTGCTTTCCTCCCTTCGTATGGTGAATCACATAATTTCGATTTTGTTGTAACGCTGAAGAAATCCACACTGCCTTACAATATTTCATAATGAAAAATGCAGATAAACGTACGAAAACCAGGCTGGTTAAAAAAAAGACCTTCACCAGCCTGGTTTTCGTACATAAAATTCTAAAAACATTAGTCATCTGTCATTTGATTACGCTTTATTTATGATTATTTATGTGAAACACTTGCCATTTTCCGCGCGGATGATATATAATCATGTCGATACTTGTCTAATTTTGGAAACAGTTACAACAAAATCGAAATTATGTGATCACTAGACGCATGTGTTCAATCTGCTGTGCATGAACTGTACCGCTTTCCACGGTATAGATCCTGGTAGTATTGATATTGGAATGGCCCAGGATATCCGCCAGCCGAAACAGGTCTTTTTCCAGGGTATAATAAATGCGGGCAAACAGATGGCGCAGATTATGGGGAAATACTTTTTCCGGCTTCACATCCGCACTTTTGCAAAGGTCTTTCATGTCCCGCCAGATATTGGAACGATCCAGGGGCTTGCCTGTTTTTGTGACAAAAACAGGCCCAAAGCTTCGTTTTTGTCTCCGGGCATATGAGATCAGGGCCCGCCGCAGCTTTTCAGGCAGAAATATGGTCCGTGTCTTGCCTTTGCAGTTCACATCTGCACGCCCCGCTTGCACTGCTTCCATGGTGATGAATTGCAGCTCAGAAACCCGGATGCCTGTGGCGCAGATGGATTGAATGACAAGAGAAAGACGCTGGTTGCCTTCTCTCTCAGCCGCCTGCACCAGACGCAGATATTCTTTGCGGGTAAGCTCTTTCTCCTCCCGGCAAAATAAATTCCTCTGTATTTTCAAAGGCTTGACCTTTAAATCTATCCAGCCGGCGAAATTCAAAAATGCATTGACTGCCGCCAGCATGGTATTGACACTGGCAGCGGCATAATTCCTTGTCAGATATTCCTTCCAATCGATCAGGGCACTTTTGGTAATCGGCACATCTCCCAAAAAATTACATAGAACCGCAAGGTCGCGTTTATACTTTTCAATGGTGGAAGTGCTTTTCTCCTGTTCCCTTAAGTAAACAGAAAAGCGTTTTATCAGCTCCGGGGTAATATCCCGCTTTTTTTTTGCTTGTGACATTGCTGGGTGATCTCCTTTTTGTGTTATATTTTGTCAGGTTATTGTCTCATTTTAGTTATGAACACTCCGCCGGACCGGTCCTGCCGGAAAGCGTTTTAATATAAATAAAAGACAGGCGGTTGACGCAAAAATTCATGCGCCAGATGACTGTCTTTCACAGGGATGCCACTTATCCTTCCTCTCCGTTTCCGTACCGGGAATCCGTCTGCAATCAGCTTTGCAGCCGGAAAAAGGCTCTAAAAAAGAAAAGCAAAGGCAACGGCCAAAAAAATGGCCGGGAGCAAATTGGCTCCCCTTATCATCTTCCCCAGATAAGATTCAGGCCCGCACAAAAAATCAGAACCGAACCCGTAAGGGATAAGTTTGACAAAGCCTGCTCCATCATCAAAGGCTGGATCAGTCTTGCCAGATGTGTTATGTTCCCTGAAACAAAGCTGCCGGAATCGCTGAAAACACGCACCCTTTGCCAGTTTATCTGCCTTCTTTTGCCAGCCGCTTCATTTCCCTTGCATTGGCTCTCACCGCCTGGGTGATTTCGGCACCTCCTAAAAGCCTTGCAAGCTCCTCTATCACCTCTTCCCCGGTTAACCGGTGTATGGAGGTGGCCGTCCGGCCTTCTTCCACTGCTTTTGCAATCTCGTAATGGCAGTCTGCCATAGCTGCGATCTGGGGCAGATGAGTGATGCAGATCACCTGATGGTTCCCGGCAATGTAAGCCAGCTTTTCCGACACTTTCTGGGCCGTACGTCCGCTGATTCCGGTGTCGATTTCATCAAAAATCAAAGTTGGAATGTCATCCGTATCTGCCAGCACCGTTTTAATGGCCAGCATGATCCTGGACAGTTCTCCGCCGGAAGCCACCATTCCCAAGGGCTTTAACGGCTCTCCAGGGTTGGTGGAGATCAAAAATTCCGCTTCGTCAAAGCCCCCTGCCGTATAGTGGCCAAGGCGTGAAAACTCCATGGAAAATTCCACATCAATGAAATTTAAGTCGTTCAGCCCTTCCTTTATTTTTTCCGTCAGTTCCTTGGCCGTATGTTTTCTCATTTCGGATAAACGCTCCGAAAGGTGCTCCAGCCGGTCCGAAACTCTATAAAACTCTTCCTCCGTCCTTTTTTTTGCACCGTCATAATCCTCCAGCTCTTCCAGGCGATTCTGCTTTTCTTCTCGATTGGTAAAAATCTGGTCCAGGCTTCCCCCGTACTTTGCTTCCAGATTATGGATCACATCAAGCCGCTCTTCCATCTGACTGTATTCCTCTTCATCAAAGGACAGATCATCCATGTATGAGGTTATTTCCCGGTTGATATCGCTTAAGATGGAGTCCGCGTCAAAAAGCTGGTCCCTGATGGTGGATAGCCTGTCATCATAGGAAGCAACTGACTCCACCTCTTTTAAAGCCCGGCTGATGAAATCCGAGTCAACAGCGGAATAGGCGATGGAAAGGCTTTCGGTTATTTTTTTTGCATTCAAAAACAGACGGTATCTGGAAGACAGTTCCTCCTTTTCCCCTTCCTTTAATCTGGCATTTTCAATCTCTTCTATCTCATAGCGGATAAAGTCCATTTCCCTGAGCCTGGACTCTTCATCAAGACGGAAGGAGGAAAGGCGGTCCTTTAACCGGACATATTCCCCATATGTAACTGCAATATTCTCTTTTAGTTCATGGGACTTTTTCTCCTGGTAGCGGTCCAGAATCTCAAGATGTTTTGATTTGTAGAGTAAAGACTGATGTTCATGCTGTCCATGAATATCGATGAGAAGACCCGTAATGTCCCGCAGCTTCCCTGCGGTCACGGTTTCGTCATTGATTTTGCTCAAGCTTCTGGAGGGCATGATCTTTTTTGAAATAATCACCGTACCGTCTCCATCGGGATAAACGTCCATTTCCTTTAACAGGCGGACTTTCTCCAGATCCCTGACCGAAAAGATCAGCTCAATGTAGGCGTATTCCGCGCCCTTTCGAATAATATCTTTTGGCGTTTTGCCCCCCAGGGCAATGGTAACAGAACCGATAATAATCGATTTACCGGCTCCGGTTTCGCCGGTGAGCACATTAAAGCCCTGTCCAAACTCCACATCTGCCTTTTCGATCAGGGCTAAGTTCCTTACGTGTAATTCTGAAAGCATGGCGGCCTCCTTTATCCCGTAATGAGTTTTTTTAGTTTGTCCATCATGAGAATGGTATCATCAGAGCTCCGAATGGCGCACATGATGGTGTCATCCCCTGCAATGCAGCCCACCATTTCACTGAAATGAAGGGCATCAAGGGCTGCCGCCACCGCCATGGCCATACCGGATACGGTCTTTATAACCAGAATGTTCTGTGCCATGTCCATGGATAAATAGCCGTCCCGAAGGATCCGGATGAATTTATCGCTGAAAGAGCCCTGGTTCTGAAGCACCACATACCTTTGTTTACCAGACTCAGACTGAACCTTAGTCAGTTTCAATTCCCTGATGTCTCTGGAAACCGTAGCCTGAGTGACTGCAAAGCCGGACTGATTCAAATAATCCGCCAGCTCCTCCTGGGTTTCGATCTCGTATTTTCCGATGAGTTCCACAATTTTGCTGTGTCGTTCCAGTTTCATAGTGCCCCTCCCTATATACCAGCCATCTTGTTGCGCAGGTTATCTAAAAATGATATGTTTTTCAGCTTTATCAGAATGGTCTTAATCTCAGACCGGCGAATCTCTATGCAATCGCCGGGATAAAGCTCCGTGGTAGTATCTCCGTCAAATACCGCTGCCTGGCATACGCCCCCTTTTCCAGTCATCTCAATCTGGATCCAGTCGTCAGCGGAAAGGACGATGCTCCTTGCCCCCAGAGCATGAGAACAGATTGGTGTCAGGACCACCATTTTGGAATCCGGAACAATGATCGGCCCTCCTGCGGAAAGATTGTAGGCAGTGGAACCGGTAGGCGTTGCTGCTATGAGTCCATCTGCCCGGTATTCATTTAAGTACTCCTGGTTTACATAAACCTTAAACTGCAGCATCTTTAAATTGTCACTTCTGGCTACGACAATCTCGTTTAAGGCAATATCCTGACAGACAGCCATTCCCTTCCGGTAAATGCTGCCTTCCAGCATCATCCGTTCTTCCAGCTTATAATCATTGGCAAGAAGGGCGGAAAGAGCGTCATTGATGTCCTCTGTGCGGGATACCTGGGTCAGGTACCCAAGGGTTCCCCGGTTAATCCCCATCATGGGAATATTTCGTCCTGCCAAATCTCTGGCCGCCTGTATCAGGGTTCCGTCCCCCCCTAAGGTAATGAGACATTCCGTTTCCTCCGGCACCATGGCAGCATCCGTATAATGGCTCTTTTCATGACGTTTATCCCGGCCTTCCCCTCCGATCAGGCAGACTGCCCCATGACCGGTAAGGTAATCGCGAATGGCGTTTGCAGTCTCTCTGGCACCCTTTTTGTCAGGGTTCATGATCACATAAAAATACTTCATAAAATCTCCTTACCTGCCAGAACAATCGCAATCCGCTTCGCTGCTTGCTTGTAACTGGCCGCTCTCGCGTCCTGTCAAAGCCCCGTGGGCCTCTTTTACAACTTTCTCCGGGTCTGGGTCTCTTTCCGGACATGCTTCGTCTAAACGGTGATTTTTTAAATGCAGAAGATATTCAATGTTCCCTTCCGGCCCCTTTATCGGAGAATATTCCAGATGAAGCACTTCAAAGCCAATGCTGGCTGCATGGGAAATCACCATCCGGATCACCTCCAGATGGACGGACTTTTCCCTTACCACGCCTTTTTTTCCCACCTTTTCCCGGCCGGCCTCAAACTGGGGCTTTATCAGGCAGACCACCTCTCCTTCATCCGTGAGAAGGGCTTTAACAGGTCCTAATACCTTTGTCAGGGAAATAAAGGAAACATCGATAGAGGAAAATTCAATCGGGTCTGCCAGATCCTCAGGAGTCACATAACGGATATTGGTTTTTTCCATGCAAACCACCCGTTTGTCATTCCGCAGCTTCCAGGCAAGCTGGCCATGGCCCACATCCACCGCATAAACCTTGGCTGCTCCGTTCTGGAGCATGCAATCCGTAAATCCACCGGTGGATGAACCAACATCCATGCACACCCTGCCTTCTAAGCTCAGTCCAAACTGTGTCATGGCCTTTTCAAGCTTTAAGCCTCCCCGGCTTACATACCGCAGTGTGTTTCCCCTTACTTCGATATTTGCATTTTCTTCAAATGTGGTGCCGGCCTTGTCCTCCTTTTCCCCGTCTACGTAGACGATCCCGGACATAATGACCGCTTTTGCCTTTTCCCTGGATTCGGCCAGTCCCAGCTTTACTAAAAGCACATCCAAACGTTCTTTCATTCCTTTTCCATTTCCCCTGTTTTATCTTTATAATATGTTTCTGATGAACGAAGAAAAACGCTCATTATTTCAATCTTTTCCACTCCGCGTTCTGGCGTTCCATATCCAGATATTCTTTTTTCAGCCTCCATATGATGGAATCGCTGTCAATTCCCAGTCCTTTCCGAAGCAGGGATACGTTGCCATGTTCCACATAGGAATCAGGCAGGGCGATATTCATGATCTTTACATGGGGGTAATGCTCATGGATATAAGTGGAAACTCCAGGTCCGTATCCTCCCTGAAGGACATTTTCCTCCATAATGACAATCAGCCAGTGCTTCTTTGCCAGCCGGTCCACCAGCTCTCTGTCAAAGGGCTTTACAAAGCGGCCATTGGCCAAGGTACAATTCCAGCCCTCTGCCTTCAGCTTCTGCCTTACATGCTCTCCCGTGCTCACCATGCTTCCCACCGCAAGAAGGGCAATATCACATTCCTCGTAAATCATCTCTCCCTTGCCGTATTCAATGGGAGCCCGAAAATTCTTTAAGCCCTGATAGGCCCCTCCTCTTGGATAACGCAATGCAAACGGACCGTTGTAGGACAAGGCAAATTCCAGCCCATCCATAAGCTCCCATAAATTCTTCGGTGCAAATACGCTCATATTAGGAATTGCAGTCAAATAGGATAAGTCAAAAATCCCCTGATGAGTCTCCCCGTCGCTGCCTACAAGGCCTGCTCGGTCTATGGCAAATACCACAGGCAGGTTCTGGATGCAAACATCATGAAGGATCTGGTCAAAGCTGCGCTGCAAAAAGGAGGAATAAACAGCCACAACCGGCTTTAAGCCACCTGCTGCCATTCCGGCCGCCGAGGTCACTGCATGTTCCTCTGCAATACCCACGTCAAAAAAGCGGTCAGGGTACAGGCGGGAAAACCTCTTTAAACCTGTTCCATCCGGCATGGCCGCCGTAACCGCCACGATTCTTTTATCCTGTTCCGCCAGACGGCAGATGGCTTTGGAAAACACATCGGTATAGCTGGGATCTTTTTTCTTCTTTTTCGGTTCCCCGGTAATTATATTAAAAGGCTCCACTCCGTGGAACTTGGAGGGGTTTCTCTCTGCCGGGGCATACCCCTTGCCTTTCTGGGTGATGACATGGACCAGAACGGTATGAGGTAGCTTCTTTGCTTCCCGCAGGGTTCTGGACAATGCCTTTACATTATGACCGTCCACAGGACCAAGGTAGGTGATCCCCATATTTTCAAACAGCATACCGGGAATGAGAAGCTGCTTGATTCCGTTCTTCGTCCTGCTGATCTTATCAATGATCTGTTCGCCAATCCCCGGAATCCTGGACAGTACATTGGTCACATGCCTTTTTAAGTCCAGATATCCTTCTCCGGTCCGGATGCTGTTTAAATAGGTAGACATGCCTCCCACATTTTCTGAGATGGACATGTTATTGTCGTTTAAAATGATGATAAAATTCTTATTCATTCTGGCTGCATTGTTTAAAGCCTCATAGGCCATGCCGCCGGTCAAGGCTCCGTCTCCGATGACGGATACTACAAAATGATCTTCTCCCAGAACATCTCTTGCCTGGGCCAGTCCCAGGCCGGCAGAAATGGAAGTGGAGCTGTGGCCGGTATCAAAGGCATCACAAGGACTTTCCTTTCTCTTTGGAAAGCCGCTTATGCCTCCGTATTGCCGCAGATCGTCAAATTCCTCTCTTCTGCCGCTTAATATTTTATGGGTATAGGACTGATGTCCTACATCCCAGATAACTTTATCCTTTGGAAGGTCAAAGGCCAGATAGATGGCCATGGTCAGTTCCACCACTCCTAAGTTGGAAGCAAGATGACCGCCTGTAACACTTATCTTTCCTACCAAAAAGTCACGGATTTCCTGGCTTAAAATATCAAGTTCCTGCTTTGACAGCTTTTTAATATCCTCAGGCCCGTTTATTAATTCCAGTATCATATTTTATCAGATCCTTTGTCTTACTTTTCCCGGTTCACCAGCATCCGGATGAGCGCTTCCAGAAATTCATTCTGTCCGGGAAGCTCATGGAGGCAGGAAATCGCCTCTTCTGAAATCATCTCCACATCCTGCTTTGCCTTTTTTATTCCTTCCAGGGTTACATAGGTGGTTTTATGGTTCTTTTCATCACTGTGGACAGGCTTTCCAAGAACTTCCGCACTGCTGGTTAAATCCAGGATATCATCCTGAATCTGAAATGCCATTCCCAGACAGGAAGCCATGTTCTCCACCAGCTTCAGCTGTCTTTCGTCGGCTCCGCCCAGAAGGGCGCCGATCATCATGGATGCCTCTAAAAGCGCTCCTGTTTTCAGCCGGTAAATGAAATGAAGCTTTTCCTTTGGAATGGGTTTTCCTGCCAGCTCCACGTCAACGGTCTGCCCGCCGATCATTCCATGGATTCCTGTTTTTTCAGCTAAAATTCCCATGCACCTGGCTACCAGATCCGGCCTGTCCGTCATGGAAAGGGCTTTTGCTGCTGTCTCCATGGAATAAATCAGCAGGCCATCTCCTGCCAGCACCGCCATGTCATAGCCGAACTTCACCCATGCTGTAGGAAGTCCCCGCCGCAGGGTATCGTTATCCATACAGGGAAGGTCATCGTGGATCAGGGAGGAGGTATGAATCATCTCCATCGCCGCCATAAAAGGCTCAATCTCTTTTCCATTGCCGCCGAACAGGCGGTAGGTTTCCTCCATCAGCATGGGGCGAAGTCTCTTTCCTCCTGCCCGGACGCTGTAATCCATCGCCGCCAGTACCGTACTCTGATAGCCCTCCACCGGAGGAAGGTAAGTTTCCACAACAAGCCCTACTTCCTTTGTTCGGGCAGACAACATATCATTAAAGTTCATGTTCCTCACCATTTTCCTCTAAGACGATAATCTTTTTTTCTACCTTATCTATTTTTTCATTGCAGAACTTTACCAGCTTCATGCCCGTCTCATAATACTGGAAGGATTCCTCCAGGGAGCTTTCTCCGCTTTCCAGTTTCTTAATGAGCTCTTCCAGCTCTCCAAATGTTTCTTCAATGGTCTTTTCTTTTTTTGCCGCCATAAATCCGGTTCTCCTTATTCACTATCCTTCCGGTCTCCGGCCTCTTCGCCAGGAAAGGTGCCAGACAAACCGGATTTTGCCCGGGCAATACTGGAAATCACTGCCTCTATGCCGCCATCCCGAAGTCTTACTCCTATCCTGTCTCCGGTATGCAGCTGCTTAACGGAATCAATCCTCTTGTCTTTTTCATCGGTCACATAGCCGTACCCGCCCCCAATTCTTTTTAAAGGGGACCGTGCATCCAGACGGCTGATGAGAAGCTCCAGCCTGTGCCTGTCCCTTACCGCCTGTTTTTCTATCAGCTGCTGCATACGGAACCTGCTTTCTTCTGCCCTTGACCGTTCTGCGGCAGTCCTGGATAAAATCAGGCTTTTAAGCTTGTCCTCGATGTCCACAAGCCTTTGCCGGCTCTCATGGATGCGGCGCTTCGGGTCAAATAATTTCAGTTTTAAGGCATACTGGTTCCCATGATAGCGGCAGCGTTCCAGCTTTCTTTCCATGGTCCTTAACAGCGTGTTGCCATAGAGTCCTGTCTGTTCCTGAAACAGGCCATAATCAAATACCGCAAGCTCGGCCGCCGCAGAAGGGGTAGGTGCACGCATGTCCGCCACATAATCGGTAATGGTCACATCGGTTTCGTGGCCCACGGCAGAAATCACCGGAGTGGTGCAGTTAAAAACAGCCCTTGCCACAGCTTCCTCATTAAATGCCCATAAATCCTCAATGGAACCGCCGCCCCGCCCTACGATCAGGACATCAAGTCCCATCTGATCCAGGATCCGGATCCCCTTTCCAATGCTTTCCTTTGCATTCTCTCCCTGAACCAGGGCCGGGTAAAGATAAAGCTGCACATAGGGGTTGCGTCTGGCCGAGATATTCATGATATCCCGAATGGCAGCTCCCGTCGGAGCCGTCACGATTCCTACGGTTTTTGCATACTTTGGTATCGGTTTCTTATATTCAGGGGAAAACATCCCCATCTCTTCCAGTTCATCACGCAGTTTTTGGAACCGTTCGAACAAATCACCGATTCCTTCTTTTGTGATCTCCTGAGCATAGAGCTGATATCTTCCGTCCCTCTCATACACCTCCACGCTGCCCTTTGCCACCACCTGCTGCCCTTCCTCCAGCCTAAAAGCAAGACCCTTCCTGTGACCGGCAAACATCACCGCTGCCATGGAAGACGTTCCATCCTTTAAGGTAAAATAAATATGGCCGGAAGTGTGGTACTTGCAGTTGGATACCTCACCTTTAATGGAAATCCGGTTCAATGCAAAATCCTGGGCAAACATATTTTTAATATAGGCATTGACCTGGGTAACGGAATACACACTTGCCATAAATTACACCAGCTTTGCCAGAACTCCGTTAATAAAAGCCGGAGCTTCATTCCCGCCGTACTTTTTAGCCAGTTCTACCGCTTCATTGATGGCTACTTTTTCCGGCACATCCTCATCAAATAAGATCTCATAAAGGGCCAGACGGAGAATCGTCAGTTCCGCTTTCCCCATACGCTTGGTCTTCCACCCTTCGGCGACCTCGTTAATCTTTAAATCCAGTTCCGGGATCCTGGCCATTACGGACTCTGCCCTTTCCCTTAAATAAGCAGCATTTTCTTCACTCATGTCTACATCATGGATGATCTCCTCTACGCCGTCGGCGTTTAAGTCATCCTCTTTCGGTTCCTCAAAATATTGGATAAGCTGCCCGGTTTTCTCCTCTGCCGGATAAAAATCCGCACAAAAGAGCATTTTAAAGCAGTGTTCGCGCATTTTACTTCTGGTCATTTCCCATGGTCCTCCTATTGGTGATTTTCTGGACATTTGGAATTATTATACCTTAACAGGGTTTTTTATACAATAGAAACTTTCCTGTTCTCCAAAAACCTTCTGATATTATCGAGCACCTTTTCACTTAAAAGACCAAAGGCCTGTCTGGTTCTGCCGGCTGAAGCATTGACACAGAATACCTTTGGATGCAGGAAAAGCTCCCCGGCGGCATCTCCCATCGCTCCAGCCGTATCGCAGGCAAACAAGTTGTCTCCGGCCTCCAGCCAGTTTTTCAAATCCTCCGGCTCAAAGGCCGGCCCAATGGAAGTATTAAAGAGGATCTTTCCATTTCCAAGCTTCTGAAATTCCTCCTCATGTAGAAGGATCACGTTCTTGTTCAGACAGGTAAACACAACCTCACTGTTCTCCAAAAGATCATCCAGGGGAAGGTATTTTATTCCTTTTTCCTCCCGGTCCGGCTTTCGGCTTCTGCTGTAATAGGAAACATCCGCACCCAGAAATTTTAAGGCATCAGCAATCATACCCCCGGAGACACCCATACCAATGATCCCGGTCCTTAATCCGGTGATCTCCACAGGCATGTCCTTCCACATGGGTCTGTCATATCCGTGAAGAAACCGAACCAGTTCACAAATGGAATATTCCACTACGCCCGCATCGCCGTAATCTCGGATCCCCAAAACTGTAATCCCGTGCTCTTCTGCATAAGCAATATCCACGTTTGCACTTTCCTTGGAATACAGGCTGCAGCACATCCCCACATACTGAATACCTGGGCATCTTTCAAAGACAAACCGGCTTATTTTGGATGTATAGCTTAATAGCACCCCATCCGCATCCCCGATCCTTCTTATGATTTCCTCCTCATTCCCGGGAATATCTTCATACATCACCACCTGTTTTGCATAGCGGAAAAGTTCCTTCTCTGCTTCTTCCACCAGACTAACCGGTTCAATGGCAACCAACTTTTCAAACATCTTCTTTTCCTCCTTTAAAACACAACCGGGGATACAATATTCTGCAGCACGGCTACCACGCTCCAGCCGGCAATGGCGCTGGTACTTGAATAAATATCCACAACTGCCTTCACTCCTTCCACTTCGGCTGTAATTTTATGGTCATCGCCCACCATTCCCGGTACGCTGTGAATGTTCACTTTTGTTTTCTCCGGCCCCACTGCAGCCAGAGAGGTTGCTACTGCAACGTTCACCTTTGTAGGAAGAAGCCCGATGGCCTCTTTTGCGTTGCCCTCAAATACCTCGGAACGTTCCTTGTCAGTCATCAGACGTTCCTCAAACAGAGGGGTATTCTTTAAGGACTTGGGGCCCTTCCTGGTCTCGATCCCGGCAGTGGCCTCTCCCATGAGGGTAACCGTTCGGAGCACATCAAAGCCGCCTACAGCTCCTGAGGCAATGTACACTCTGGTATTATGCTTTTGAGCCGTTTCTTTCACTTTTTCATAAAATTCTTTATCTGCAAAAGCCCCGATGGACAGTACGATAAGGTTAGAGCCCTTACATAAGACCTTTTCCGCCATATCCCTGACCGAAGCGACTGATGCTGCCTCTGCGATGTAATCCGGCTTTAATTCCAGCAATTCATCAATCCCGGAGCAGGAAATGCATCCCATCTCCTCTGCCAGGGCATCTGACTTCTCCTTTGTCCTTCCCACGATCCCCACCAGTTCATACTCCGGCAGCAAACCGTCTTTCCATGCACCGGCTATGATACCTCCAAGATAACCGTTCCCAATAATTCCCAGTCTAAGCTTTTTCATGCTTTTCTCCTTTTGTAGTTATAAACATTTAAATTTCATTATACCTGAAATTTTGAGGACTTTCAAGGAGAGGTAAGTTCTAATGAGGAAACTAAAGCTGGACAGCATACTGATTTTTGCCCTTTCTCTTTGCCTGGTACAAGGCCTGATCCGCCCGTTTTAATATGGCATCGTATTCCGTTTCCTCTTCCCCTACCAGGGTGATTCCAATGCTTGCATGGATGGTTCCTGATAAATGAAACGCATTCAAAATCCGTTTTGCAATGGCCTCCGGCTGTTTCCTTCCGCTGGCACCGTAAAGCCAGATGCAGAATTCATCTCCGCCGAAGCGCACGATCACATCCTCTTCTCTTGTACAATCGTTTAAGATCTGACCTGCCTGGGTTAAGACCAAATCTCCCCTGTGATGTCCGAAGGTGTCATTGATCTTCTTAAAATCATCAATATCAAGGAACATACAGGCGTAAAACCGCTTCTTCCCCCCGCCTTTCAGCCCTTGTTCCACCAGCTTTCTGGCCGTTTCTCTGGTATAAACACCTGTCAAAGAATCCTTTTGCGCCCGTTTGGATTCCTTTTTCCGCAGATAAAGCATATAAACAATAAATAAAAAAGTGCAAACAAGCAAGGAGGTCGTACCTGTAATAAAGCTTTCAGACAGCCCCCAGATTTTGTGAAGCGTTCTCTTATAACCTTCTGTTTCCACCAGGGAAGCTACCATCCAGTCCCCGATTCCCGCAGGCTGGTAATAAAGCAGCTCCCTGCTGCCATTGCTGCCGTAAGCTACATAACCGGAACGTCCGCTCCCCACCGCCTGTTCCATCTGCTCCAGGGACTGTCCGCTCCGGAATTCCATGGGTTTCAGCATCTCATAAATTGTAGTATATTTTTCAAATCCAGGGCTGGGGACCACCATTTCTCCTGATTTTGTAAAAACCAGATTGGCCCCATATTTGCTGAATCCTGTACTTTTAAGATATTTCCCCAGATCTGCTCCGGTATACTCCATGCAGGCCACTCCATTCACATGACCATCCCGTATTACTGGAACCATCAGGACAATTCCTCCCTGGCCGTCAAACTCCTGGGAAGGAAGTCTGGAAACGCTGTTTTCTCCGCTTAATGCCCTTTGATAATCGCTGCGTGAAGAAACATCTCTTGGTTCATGGTTTCCATAATACATGATTCCCCGGCTATCCGAAACCCCGAACCGCAAGCCTTCCCTTTCAAACGGCTCTAAATCCTTCTGCCATTTTTCTATTTCCTGTCCTTCCGGCAGATCACAGTATGCAGAAAATACCTCCAGCATGCCAAACCGTTCCTGGACCATTCTCTGAAGGCTGACAACCGTTTCGTTATTCTCCTTTTTCAAATCCTGGTAGGTCTGTTCTATGAGGCTTTTTTCCACCTCCCTGAAATAATAAATATTTAAAGCGAATACTCCCATAATTACTGAAACTACGAGACCAATTAAAATCATTACTTTTAATGAGTAGTGGTACTTCTCCCTATCAGTCATCATACATGTAAACACCTGTCCCTTAAGAAGCCTTTGATATATTCCGGGTTCATTATAAATCCTGTGCCATCTCATTACAATAAATTTTTACTCATTTATACACAAAGAAAAGCGGGGGGTATGAACCATTTCCCAGTTCGCCCCCCGCGATAGACTTATCAAAATCTATTTATTCTCTTCCATTGCAACACCGGCAATCCGAATGTTTACATCCAGAACCGTTAATCCTGTCATGTTTTCAATGGCATTCTGTACCTTTTCCTGGACCTTCTCACTGACAGCAGGTATGCTGTAACCGTATTTGATGTTTAAGGATAAGTCTACAGACACATGCTCTTCCGTCAGCTCTACTTTAACGCCCTTGGATAAATTTTTCATGCCCAGCTTCGCCACCAGTTCATTGGTGATGTTGCCTGCCATGGAATCTACACCTTCTACCTCGGTTGCAGCAAGACCTGCAATGATGGCTACCACATCATCTGCAATCTGTACTTCGCCTATTTTATCTTTTTCATATACTTTGTGAGTATTTCTGCTTTCCACTTCTGCCACAGCAATTCCCTCCTGTACTCCTATTTCTGGGTTCTGGAATCATTATAGCAAAACTGTCCACAGTTTGCAAGTTACAGTTAGTCATGCAGAAGCGTTTGCACAGTTTGTGCGTGGGAGCTTGCTCACTAAGCAGAAATTGCGAAAATGCTTCTATAAGGCGAATGCCCGGCATGAATAATTTGGCTGCATATCTGTAACCTTTCGAAAATAAATTCTATCCGCCAAGTTATGAATGGCATGGCTGAAATGTAACATTTGCCGTGGCTTTTTACTCTTCCAATTTCATAAGGGTGATCACAATACTCTCAGCCCCAACTTCTGTTTTCCGCTTTACGATGTCCTCAATCTGAGCCCGCTGAGGATCTGTAATGCTGGAAGCATTAATAACCACATCCACTTTCCCGCTGGAAATGCTGACCACCGGATCTGCAAAGCCTTTGGCAAGCAATAAGGTCTCTGCTGCATTTTCTTTTTCTGAAACTGCCGTCATTTCGATCATTTCCTGGATGGCCTGCTGCTTTGCCGCTTCCTCAATGTTTGGATTGTTAATTAAGTTCATTAAGGTTTCCTTGTTCTTTGCCCTTACCTGCTCTCTGTTTAACTGTACGCTGGATATGTATTCTGATACGTTCATTCCGCTGGTAAGCACTGCTTCCCCAGGGTTGTCAAGGCCGGTCTGGGCCGCCTGTGTCTCATTTGCCGCCAGGTCTACGGATCCGTCACTTTCCGCAGCTGCCTGTGTTTCACTTGCCGCCAGCTTATCGATATCTTCCGCATCCTGGTCAAGGCTTGCGATCTCCTGGCCTGCTTCACTTCCGGTAAGGGACTGGTTTTCCGCTAAAATATCTTCCTCAGAAATATCAGTCATTCCCGCTTCATAGACGTCCGTCCCTGAAGCAGCCTCCTGCTTTCCGGCATAGTTTAAATATCCAGCAGCAGCTATCATAACGGCCAATGTGGTGATAATAATCTGGTTTCTTCGGAAAAGTTTCTTCATATCCATTTTCTTTGGGGTTTTAGGGACTTTGGGCTCATTGCTTGTTTTCCAACTTCTCATACATGACACTCCTTTTTATTCCACCCTCTTTAATACTTTTATTTTATGTGGGGGCAGGTTAAATAATGCTTCCATGGCACTGGAAATTTCAGCTTTTACCGTAGGGCTGCCTCCACCCTGGGCACTAATGACGATTCCTTCGATTTCCGGTCGTATTTCCTTCTCCACAATTGGAGATGTATTTTCTCCTGAACCGGTCAGAATGGTGCTCTCTTTCAGCTCTGCGCTGCTGATCTTTCTGGTCCCCCCGGAGCTGTCCTTTTCCTCGGTGGAAGAATCCGAGCTGTCCTTATCCACACGCAGTACCTTCTCCTCTGAAGATTTCAGCACGATCATCACCTCTACCTGACCGACCCCATCCACGGTTTTTAGGATTTTCTTTACCCTCGCCTCCAACTGTTCCTCGTAGGTCCGGTCTGCTCCAGCCACTGCAGCCGCTTCCCCATCCGCAGGCTCTGTAACAATCCCTTTCTGCAAAGCTGTCTGGTTTTTGCTTTCTGCTGTCCGTTCTACCTTGGCAGCCATACCCGAACCGGAGGGAAAAGTAAGGATCAGGATAATCATTCCAACAGCCAATAAAATCAGCCATTTATCCTTTCCCATCTTCCATTTGAATTTCAATATCCTGTTCCTCCAAATCATAATATTCTGCAATCCGCCTTCTAAGACCAGAAAGCCGTGAATTTTCTTCCTGCTTCAGCCTTCTCACGTCCTCCTGTTCTTTCATGTCACGTTTCTCTGGCTCTGATCCGGTTATTTTCACTTCTTCCACATCCGGTACCTTCTTTACCGGATCCGCCTTGCTTCCGGAAACGGCAATGTCCTTTGCTTCTTCCGCCGGTCCGCCAGGCACCAGGACCAGGGTCACCCGCACCACATGGCCAAAGGTACTGCTTCTCTGATCCTGGTCGATTTCTGCCGTGGATCCCCTGCAGCCGAATCCATCTGTCTCAGCCATGGATTTTAAATCCGTTTCCACTGCCTCCTCATATCTGGCGATCATGGTTTCAAGTCTTTTCCCTTCCATATCAGACAGCTTGCCTGTCAGCTCTCCAGCTTCCTTTTTAAGGCTGATGGCCTCAAAATAGTAAGCCAGAGTATCATCAAGCCTTAATCCTCCAGTAACGGGCTTTAACACCAAAAGGATCAGTACCATGCCGGCAAATAACTTTATGTATTTTTCATACTTTTTATCCGGCAGGAGATTGCCCACTACCGTTATGAAAATCAGGTAATAGGTTATGTTGCGTATCCAGTTAAACAATTCTTCCATGTCATTCACCCGGTAAAATAGGTCACATTGGTGGAAGCGCATACTAGCGCTATGGTTACAACAAAGAGAATCACTCCTGAAGCTGCTACGGAAAGCAGCATCCTGTGGCCCTTTGCCATGTCGGAAATACAGGTAACGATCCTTTTATCACAGACCGGCTGAAGGAGAGCGGCAACACACTGGTATAAAACCATCAGCACCACCAGCTTGATCAGCGGAATCACAGATAGGATAAGAAGTATGATAATGCCGGCTGCTCCTATGGTATTCTTAATAAGCACCCCTGACCCCAGCACCATCTGGGCGACGGAATTTACGCCCTGGCCAACTCCCGGAATGGCTCCGATCAGCTTCTGGATCGCTCCTGTTTTCATGGAATCCACATAGGGCAGTACCATGGACTGAATGAGATGAAATCCCAGCACAACCCCTACCAGAGTCTTTAAACTCCAGGAAACCACCTGTTCCAAAAGCTCAGTCAGCTTTGAAAGCATGTCCTCTTTTGCAATATGGCCTGCCATAACCAAAAGAGCATAAACTCTTATAAGGGCTAAAAGCACCTGCCCTAAAAGCCACTGGGCGGCAGTAATGATAAATAAAGTAAATTCGTAGGAGGCCGCCGCAGAAGCGCTGCTCCCTGCAAACGCCGCTGCCAGGAAATAGGCCGGCATCAGTACCCTGGTAAAATCAAAGACCTGCCCAAGCACATTCCCTGTAATGGTAACGCTGGTAAAAAAGCTGGCTGCCAGATAAGTGAACAGCAGCAGATAGGTGACAAAAAATCCGGTTTCCGATATCTGGCTTCCTGTAAACACGCTGGAAAAGTTAGAGAACACCGCCCCAATGATCCCAAGCACCATAATCTGTCCCATCATATGACCGCTGTTTTTTATCTCACCCATCAATAAGTCTTTCATGGCTTTTCCAGCCTGTCCCATGACCTGGTTTAAATTTCCGGCCATCAGATCCTTCATCAGTTCTTGAAAGGAAAGCTTCATGCCCTGTTCTCCCTTAGCCTGGTCCAGAAAATTCTGAATATCCGTTAAATCATACTGATCCAGGTCCAGATTGGCTTCGGAAGTCTCTGCTTCCTGCCCGTAGGAGCTTTCTGCTCCAAGGCTGTCCGTAGAAAGAAACAGCACGATCAAAAGACACAGCAGCATAAAAGCGGTTCTTTTCATGGTCCTTCCCCCTCCCGTCATGATAAAAACACCTGAAGTGTTTCAATAAGTGCAAGGAGGATCGGCATGCTGACAGCCAGAACAGACAGCTTTCCAAATATTTCGATCTGGGTTCCCACGGCACCGTATCCGGCATCCTTGCATATCCCGGCTGCAAATTCCGCAATATAGGTAATTCCTATCATTTTGATCAGAGTGGATAAATAAATGCTGTTAATCTTAATATAGGTCTGGATCTCCTTCATGGTATCCAGAATGGTGGTAAGCTTTCCCATTCCGTAAAAGAAGATAAAAAAGCCTGCCGCCATGACCAGATAGGTCCCATATTCCCCCTTCATTCCTTTTAAGGAAACCGCTAAAAGCACTGCCACGATTCCTGTTATGGCTATGGTAACTACGGTCATGTTTTCCTCTTTCCTGTCCTGCCTTCCAGGACATAAGGGTATGCCTGTAAGACGCTCACCTACAATGCAAACAGATTTTTAATGGATTCAAACAACTGATAAATATAAGGCACCAGCCAGAACAGCACCAGGATCAGCCCCGCAAGGCTTGTTAAGAATGCCTGTTCTTCCCGTCCGCTGTGTTTTAATACCTGGCAGATGACGGAAACCAGGATTCCAACTGCTGCAATTTTAAAAATCAAATTGACCCCCATGCTATCCTCCTTAATACATAACAATTGTTAGGAATAAACCGCCCATAATACCCAGACTGGTATAAAGGCGGCTTCTTTCCTGCTTATGTTTTCTCAAATAACCAATGGTCAGATCCAACTGTTCCAGGTACAAAAGGATGTTCCGCTCCTGCATGTCCATGTCCAAGTAACCAAGATGTTCTCCAAGACCCTTTAAATTCTGTTTGTCCTCTTTGGACAAACAGACCTCCCCGGGAAGCTTGTCGATCTCCTCCTGCCAGATGGTATAAAAGGATTCTCCCTGTTGTCCGGAAAGCCGCTCCGACACATTTTCAAACAAAGCCCCCAGCTCTCCCACCGCCTTTTTGCCGGTACGTTCAAAGGCCTCCGGCAGAGGGGAATTGGCATATACGATCTCGCCTTTCAGCAAAAAAATCATTTTCCGGAGCTTTTCCACAGTCTTTAAATGCTCGTTCCATTGGGCCGCCATAAAAAACCCAAGACCGGAACTTGATAAAATGACCAGAACAGCTCCCACGATCCGCAGCCACGTATTATCCATAAGCAACACACTCCCGCCTGTCCCACTGAATTCCCATTTGATGAACCTGGGCTTTGTAGAGCTGAGTTCCTCTGGAGTCATAAATCTGATCGATGTTCCCGATTCTTCCCAGATTATTTAAAACGATATATCGTTCAAAAATCCGCTCCTCCACCAGCTTTCTTAAGACCGGCTTCTGCTTTAAATCGTCAATGGAATTACCATGTACCGTGGCGATCAGCTTACAGCCGCAGTTCATCACGTATTCCATTGCCTCTAAATCTTCCCGGCTTCCGATCTCATCCACAGCGATCACTCTGGGAGACATGGTCCGGATGAGCATCATCATCCCTTTTGCTTTCGGGCAGCAGTCTAAAATATCGGTACGGATTCCCAGTTCATTCTGAGGGACCCCCTGATAACAGGCCCCAATTTCAGAACGTTCGTCAACCACCCCCACGGTAAGGCCTGTATGATCCTCAGTACCATTGGAAACCTGACGGATCATATCTCTTAACAGGGTGGTCTTCCCGCATCTTGGAGGGGAAATGATCAGCGTGTGATAGATCTCTCTCCCTTCCTCATATAAATAAGGCAGAACCTGGGAAGCGCAGCCCTTGACCTGATGAGACAGCCGGACATTGATAAAGGATATGTATTTCATGGCTTTAATCCCGGATTCATCTAAAATGGTCTTTCCGGCGATACCGATCCGGTGGCCTCCCTGAATGGTAATAAACCCCTGCTTCATCTCTTCTTCAAAGGCATACAGGGAATAGTTGCTCATGTACTCCATGGTTTCCTTAAGCTCATTTTTAGAGACTGTATAGGCGTCCTTTCCTTCCATGCTCAGGGAACCTCTGGGAGTCACATAATACTCCTCATTCCGGTATACCATTAAAAGAGGAGCAGCAACCCGGAGCCTGATTTCCTGAACCTCATCAAAATCAACAGTCACCCGGTTTAAAATATCTCTTATGCTCCTGGAAAATATATTGATAAGCTCGTCTTTCCTTTCCACCTTCATCCCTCCTCTTACCTCAATATATGTGAGGTGGGACAAATTATGACTGAAAAACTTCTGGCTTCTAAAACAGCTTATAACCGGATATTCATGGGGATTACAAGAAACAGAACTTATTCCTAGATGTGAATAAAACCCATTTGATAAAAGAAAAATCCATATACGAAAAAGAGCTTATCCCGGATGAGTTTCATGAAACACCCTGATAAGCTCAAAGATAACCTTATTTAATTCCCTATGATTCTTCTTACTGAAACCACAGGTCTAAAATCCACAGTGGATATCTTAATCCCGTCCTCTGGTCCGCTTGCATGAATGAGCTGGTTCTGTCCTGTGTAAATGCCGATATGGCCTATGTATACGATCAGATCCCCTGGCTGGGCATTTTCTATTCCGCCCGCATCTATGCCTGCTTTACCCTGGGCCTCAGAGGTCCTGGGCAGGTTTATCCCAAATTGTTTATAAACGCTCATTACAAACCCGGAGCAGTCAGCACCTGATGTAAGGCTTGTCCCTCCGTATACATAAGGGTTTCCAAGAAACTGCTTTGCATAAGCCACTACCTGTTCACCTGATCCTGATTGAAATTCCGGTGCTGTCTGGGAAAATTCCTTTCCCGGACCGGCCCCGGGACCGGTCTGCCACTCCAGGGGCGGAGGGGCCACAAGAGGAACGGTCAGTTCAGGGGCTGTATCCGCTTTTGCAGTTAATTGATGAGAGGCCATAAATGCCAGACCTGTAAGCATGGTTACGATCCACTTTTTTCTCTGCATTGTTTTTCTCCTGATCGATTATCGTTATATGCCCATATCCGCTGCATCCTCGGATAAGAATCTGTGGTATGTGACATGATTTTCATGAAATTTGATATAATACCGGTAATTATCCAGGGAAGGATCTTCAAAAAATATAATGTAATCAAAATCTTCTTCCTGAGATTTCAGGCAAGTAACCTTTCCATCCCCATATTTATTAAAAACCTTCCATATATCCTCAAAAGTAGTATGAGGATTTTCTACGGTTTCAATGAATTCTTTTAAAAAACCGCTATCCTTTCCATGATAATATACGTATTCTACACCTTCCGGGGGAATCTCAAAGCAAAAACGTTCCTGGCTTTTAGTGATTCTGATGTCTCCCAGGCGTTCTTTTACGGATTTCTTAAAACCTTCCATTGCGGCTTTTATTTCTTCGTCAGAACCTTCGGAGATCTTCAGTATGTTCATCAGTGCATGCAGGGGATAGTAGAAACGGATCGGTTCTTTTTCATATCCTAATTTAATCTGTACTTCTTTGATTGAGTTTATGAGCATCTGCTCCAGTGCACCATATTGCATAATCATCACTCCAGTCATGTTCCAGCAGCATAGTTAAATTATACTGTTACAGACAGGACATGTCAAGGTTTGGGAATGCAGCTTTTTCTCAAAAAGATGCTGTTTCCCACGGACTGGCCGGCAGGAAACAGCATCTGATATCAATTTCTTATTAAATAGTCAAAAGCACTTAAAGCTGCGCTGGCTCCGGATCCCATGGCAATAACGATCTGTTTATAAGCACTGTCCGTGCAGTCTCCTGCCGCAAAAACTCCGGGTACATTGGTGGCATTGCGGTGATCCACAATAATCTCTCCCATGGGACTGCGTGCAACGGTTTCTCCCAGCCAGTCCGTATTGGCCGTAAGGCCGATCTGAACGAACACACCCTGCAGCTCCTGGTGATGGACTTCTCCTGTTTCACGATCCATATAGGAAATGCCGTTAACCTTGTCTGTGCCGGTAATTTCTTTTGTCTGAACGTTCTTTATCACTGTCACATTGGGCAGACGGTAAAGACGCTTCTGGAGAATGGAATCCGCCTTCAGCTCAGGCATAAATTCAAGAACTGTCACATGGCCGGCGATCCCAGCAAGATCAATTGCCGCTTCAATGCCGGAATTGCCGCCTCCGATGACTGCCACTTGCTTTCCTTTATAAAGGGGGCCGTCACAATGAGGACAATAAGCAACTCCCTTATTCTTAAATTCCGCCTCTCCCGGTACACCCACATATCTCCACCGGGCGCCTGTAGATAGGATCACTGCCTTGCTTTTTAAGACAGCACCGTTTTCCAGCTCTACCTCAAGGAGTTCTTTTCTTTCCAGGCGTACGGCACGCTGGGAATCCATAATATCCACTTCATAATTTTTTACATGCTGCTCCAGGATTTCTGCAAATTCAGGACCTTCGGTATATGCCACACTGATGAGATTCTCGATCCCCAGCGTCTCTCTTACCTGACCGCCGAAGCGTTCGGCAACAATACCGGTGCGAATGCCTTTGCGCGCCGCATAAATGGCTGCACTGGCTCCTGCAGGGCCCCCTCCGATGACCAGTATATCAAAAGGCTCTTTCTTCTCAAATTCTGATATATCAGGGGCACTTCCTAATTTCCCCAATATCTCTTCCAGGGTCATGCGCCCGCTGCCAAAAACCTCGCCGTTTAAGTATACCGTAGGAACGGCCATGACATTTTTACGTTCCGCCTCATCTTTAAAAGCAGCGCCGTCAATCATGGTATGGGTGATACCGGGATTTAAAATGCTCATTAAGTTAAGAGCCTGCACCACCTCCGGGCAATTATGGCAGCTTAAGCTGATGTAGGTTTCAAAATGATGCTCCCCCTGTATGCGTTTCACCTGGTCGATTAAATACCCTTCCACCTTGGGGGCTCTTCCGCTTACCTGCAAAAGAGCCAGCACCAGAGAAGTAAATTCATGACCCAGAGGAATTCCTGCAAACGTCACTCCCGTGTCTTCCCCCATACGGTTAATGCTAAAGCTGGGGGTTCTGGGAAGCTTACCCTCCTCCGTCTTTATCCTTGGAGAGAGGCCGGTCAGTTCA
Organism: [Clostridium] saccharolyticum WM1; assembly: GCF_000144625.1. Classification (NCBI taxonomy): domain Bacteria; kingdom Bacillati; phylum Bacillota; class Clostridia; order Lachnospirales; family Lachnospiraceae; genus Lacrimispora; species Lacrimispora saccharolytica. The sequence goes on from NC_014376.1 coordinate 3,502,282, forward strand.
TGGATCAGATCCATCATGTCCTTTGATACACGGTCAGATCCTGCACTGATTTTAATCAGTACATCATTTTCCAGAAGCTGGAGATACTCAGTCAGTTGTTTTTTAATTTCAGCATCCAGCATCATAATCTTCTCTCCTTAAATTTTTCCTACCAGGTCAAGACTTGGTTTCAGTGTGGCTCCGCCCTCTTTCCATTTCGCCGGGCAAACTTCGCCGGGGTTATTTCTTACGTACTGGGCCGCCTTGATCTTATCAATAAGAATATTTGCATCCCGGCCGATGTTTCCTGCATTGATCTCCACGGACTGAATGATTCCATCGGGGTCAACAAGGAAAGTTCCGCGGTCTGCAAGTCCTTCTGCTTCAATCAATACGTCAAAATTACGGGATAAGGTATGAGATGGATCTCCAATCATCACATAGGTCAGTTTACGGATGGTCTCTGAATGGTCGTGCCATGCCTTATGGGTAAAATGTGTATCGGTAGAAACGGAATAAACTTCCGCTCCCAGTTTCTTAAATGTCTCATAATTGTTCTGTAAATCTTCCAGCTCCGTCGGGCAAACAAATGTAAAATCCGCAGGATAAAAACAAATGATGCTCCACTTCCCCTTAAAATCTCCTTCTGTTACTTCTACAAACTTTCCGTTATGATAAGCCTGGGCTTTGAATGGTTTTACTTCTGATCCGATTAATGACATAATGATTTCCCTCCTATGATTTATTATATTTTTATTCCGATTAACTTATGAGAATCTCCGCTCCATCTATGGGCGGAAACGGTACATATCCTTTCCCCGGAGGTGAAACCACCGGGATACCAGCAGATGAACTGCATGGAAGCTTTGGTACATGGCAAACCGGATTAATAATAACCGGTTCTCCTTATTGATAATTAATTTCAATAATAGTAATCATTATCAATATCTATCCTTATAATATAATAAGGATTCCTTTTTGTCAAGTACTTTTCCTGAAATTATTTAAAAATACAAATTTCCCGGCAGACAATGGCGGATCTACACCATCAGCCGGCTTTTCCTTGGCTGCTCTCTTCTTGTCCTGGCACTTCAGAATCATGTTTGGCTCTGCAGGAGCAGTTTTGATTGGATATACCATTTTTATGACTGTAATTATGGTGAAAGGGACCGGTTTAAAATAGAATCAACCAGAAAAAGGCTCCCTTTTTTCACCTGTAAAAGCATCCCATCCTTCATTTTTCCTTTGGGAGACAAGGCCTGGCCTCCGCTTAAAATCAGCCCGTCCTCACACCATTTCTTTATTCTGCTTCTGGACACGGACAACTGCTTCCTTAAAAATACATCTGCCCTCAATTCAAATCCAAAAGGGATTCTTAAGTCAATTTCCGTGGCGTAAGCCTCTCCGCAGGGAATGGCAGTATCTACGGTTACCACGTGATACTCTCCCTTTGAAGCGGCAGCTTCCGCCTTATTCTTGGCAAATAACTCCCTGTCATTCCCGTATTTTGCTGCCAGATCCGGATCATTTTTCATGAATCCATCATACTCCTTTTTCTCCAGCCTGCCTGCCTCCGCTCGTTCCCATACGGTCATGTTCCAGGAGGTCTCACATTGTCCGCACCGGTAGATCAGCCAAACATCTATGAGACGGCCATTGGCATTGACTCTGAATTTTCCGCTGTTTATAAATTCCGTCTTTTTCCCGCATTTGGGGCATCTTCTTATAATGGCGGGAAGCTGGTTTGGCGTAACGATCCATTGTTTTCTTAAATTGTGATTCATATTTTTTCTCCATTTTTACAATTGTTTCTTTCGACAACTGTAACACGCCATCTTCCGTTATCCCACCTCATCCTCTCTTATGAAACAAAGAAAAGGCGGAGCACCATTTTCAATCTGATGCACCGCCCTATTGTTTTTCCTTACTTTTCTTTTCCTGAAGCACGATCCTTTGAATGCTTTTCTCGGACAGGTAATAACGCTCTGCCAAAAGCTTCACGCATATACCGGAAACATAATCTGCATAAATGGATCGGTCCCGCAGTCTTCTTTCCTCTCTGGCTCCTGTCTGCTGTCCCCAGGTTCGTTTATTTTCCTGTTTTCTGGGAATATATACATATTCCCCGTCTATATAATTCTGAATTAATTCCACCAGCTCTTCCGGCAAAATTTCATTGGCTTTCTGATAGCGCATCGCTGCCTCCCAAACATATTTTTACTGTCAGGAATAGCAGAGGCTATACAATTTCTCATTTATTCTAACTGCATAACCCGTGCTATGCAGTCTTTGAGGGTTCCATCATAAGAAAGCTCGCCTCCTTTTATCAACGCTTATCTTGCAACTTAATTATAATCATACTATCATATGAAGCTTTATTGTAAAACCTCATGTTTGATCCAGAAACGTATCAGAGATTTGCATGGTCAGCTTTTTATGACAATGCCCAGATATTTCGCCAGCTCAGCTGCCTGATATAAATCCACCACAGCGCCCCTGACCTCCCCGCAGCCGTCAGATATGGTCAGTCCCTGTATGGTACTGCTGGTAAAATCCATTCCCTTCATCATGGTTTTAAAGAAACTGGCATTTTCCAGATTTACCCGGTTCCATTCCACCGCCTTGCAGCGGCATTGGGTCAGGGAACCGCCCTGGATCCGGCAATCGGAAAACCGGATGTGTTCCAGCCTGGAAGAATCAAAATTGGCATAGCTGAAATTACAGTCAAGAACCACGGTATGGAGCATGGTATTTCCGCAGAACTTTGCCCCCATGCCCTTGGAAGAGCGGAATTCCGCCCGGTTAAAATAGCTGTCCTCAAAACTGCAGTTGGATATGTCGCAGGCATTAAACACCACATCTGAAAACTCCCCTTTTTCAAAGGTACAATCCTGAAATATGCAGTTTTCAAATATGACGGCGGAAAAACGCATATGGGAAAGATCTTCCTCCGTTATATGGAGATTTCTGATGAGAACGTCTGTTACCGCTTCCTCCTGGTCTTTTCTGAGGAATAATTCCTCTAAATCTTCCAATACAACATCCATTGCCCCAGGAAGAATGGGGGGAAGAAGTTTCTGGCTCATATACCCTTTCCTTTCTCAATCCTTTTGATTACTGTTCTTATTATTACCGACTGTCAGGTAACTTTCAAGTTTATCTGTGTAAAACAAAGAAAAACCTTGTATCCTTTCTTGCATGAAACAAGGTTTTGCGGTCACTTATGGTATGGCTCTCCATTTATAATGCGGTAGCTGCGGTATACCTGCTCCAATAAAATCACCCGCATCAGCTGATGAGGAAAGGTCATTTTAGAAAAGCTCAGCCTGTAATCCGCTCTCTTTAAAACTGCATCAGAAAGCCCCAAAGACCCGCCGATGACAAACACGATCTGGCTCACCCCTCCGATTCCCAATCCGTTTATTTTCTCTGAAAGCTGAACCGAATCTAGGTTTTCCCCATCAATGGCCAAGGCGATCATATAGGCCCCATCCTTAATGGAAGAAAGGATCCTTTCTCCTTCCTTCTCCCTGATCTGCCTTTCCACTGCTTCACCGGCTGAGTCCGGCGTCTTTTCATCGGGCACCTGGATAATCTCCAGCTTGCAGTAACGGCTCAGTCTTTTGCTGTATTCCCCGATGGCATCTGTATAAAACTTTTCCTTTATTTTTCCTACCGTTACCAGAGTGATCTTCATTGGTATCTCCTTGATGTGTCCAGTTCTTTCTTCATCATGGCAATCAAAAGCTTCACCATATCCCTTGCCGGCTTTGTGTGCTCTGTCTTCACCTTCCGCACTACTTTCCCATCGGGCTTTACGTTGATATGAAAGAGGATCCGTAAAAATAATTCCACCTCATCCCAGGCCTCCCGGCTCTCAGGGATTAAGTCAAGTCCCATCTGAAATACATGAAACATTCCCTCATAGACAGAAACCCGCCGCTTGACTCCGGCTTTTTTCAGCTTATCTGCCACAGTCAGGGTATCGCTTAAAAGCACCTCGTAGCTTCCTACCTGCATGAGAACGGGAGGAAATCCCTCATATTCCCCGAATACCGGAGAAATGTAAGGAAGGCCCGGGTCCTGGCCGCCAATGTAGTCTGAATTGTACAGCATGTTATTGGTGGAATTTCCAAACAGAGGGTCAATCTCATAATTGGACACATAGCTTTCCCCGCTGTTGGTCAGGTCCGTCCATGGGGACATGGTAATAAATCCTCCGGGAAGGGCGATTCCATGATCCTTCAGGTACAGCCCCAGGGCCAGCCCCAATCCGCCTCCTGCAGAATCTCCGGCCACCACAATATGCTCCGGACGATATCCCTTTTCCTCAAGAAGCCACTGATAAGCTGCAACTGCATCCTCCAAAGCCGCCGGAAAGGGATGCTCCGGTGCCACCCGGTAGTCAAGGGTAAGCACATCCCCGCCGTAGCTTCGCTTGGAATACCGGACTGCAAACCTCCGGTAAATGTTTTTCATAGGCCCGATGTAACCGCCGCCGTGAAGCTGCAGGATCACCCGGTCCGTGACCACTCCCACAGGACGGAGATACTCCATTTTTAAATGCTCCAGTTCTATGATCTCATATTCATACCCAGCCGGACAGACCCATGCAGGCTCCACCGGGTTTCTTCTCAGCTCTCCGGTGCGGATCGGCTGTTTTAACGAAGTTTCCATTACATTCTGCATCATATCCCTCACAAGATTTCCCCGCACACTTACTTTTCCCCGACGCATCAACAACACCCTCCTTGTTCCGGCGCCTTTTATACATGAAACCGCCTTTTCAATTCCGTTTTCACACTTCTGTCCCCAAGTACAATGGTAACGGCTAAAATGATTACCGTCACGATCACAGTAATAAAAGCCAGAGCCGGTCTGGTAAGAAGCCCGGCCGCCCATAAAATCAAAGGGATAAAGCTGAATACCGTAACAGCAATCTGATACATAAAATAACTCTGCCAGTTCATCCGGTTCACCAGAATCAAAAAGACCACCGAAAGATCCGCAAACAGAATGGTGCTTGGAATCCCGTAGTTTACGGACCAGCCATTATAACCTGTAGAATGATCCAAAGCCACTAAAAGTGCCTGGGCCCCCACCGTCTGTAAAAGAACCTTTGATGCCAGATTGGCATGGCGCAGGATGGAATATTCCACGGTAAGAGCCGTATAGGCCATAAGCACAATGGCAATCACAGACCACAGAGAACCGGAATAGGTGGCAAAATTAATGACCCCCAGAACAGCTCCCACAAAAAACAGCAATCCATAAAAAGTAAATACCAGTTTCTTAAGCCGCTTCCTGTCATAACGGATCTGGGGATACATGCCAAGATCATCCCTGTCGTCCGGAATACCGTTGCTTTCTAAGTTTACAGGAATCTCCAATTCTTTCAGAAAGCCGAAGAAACGGTCCTGAAGCCTGGTGTCCTGAAATACGGAGGTAAAAGTCACAATCACCTCTTTTTCGTAGGCACAGACTGCACATTTCATAGGCTGTCTTTTGGAAACACCGATCATCATGGAAAATCTCTCGATCTCCTTTTTATAGTCCTCTTCTATTTCAATTGGACCGATGTTTGACAGAGTCATAGTGTATGCCTTATCATTCTTTCGGAAAACCAGGTTTAACGCACACCATTTTAAAAAAAGAGGGGCGATCCGCAGATACCACTTCTTTTCACTGGAAACATTATAAGAAATGATTTGCTCCATCTTTTCCTTTGTGATCTTTAAATCCATCTGGCGGCTCACCGCCTCCAGCACCTCTGAAAAGGTATGTTCCTCGCTGGTGGAGAGGAAGTCTATAAGGGTCACTGCAAAAAAATTAGCAGTTGTTTCTGAGCTGAAAAAGGTCCTTAAATTAATGGGAATGCTGATACCGATGGATTTTTCACAGGGCTTGCCACCAAGATATTCCTGATAAATCGCCCAGATCAGTGATGCCGCCAGAAATCTAGTGATGCTGACCCCGCAGCTTTTGGACACCGTCTTCAGCATTTTTAAGTCCACATATCCGTGTAGAACATTCTCCTCATCAAGAGGAAGAGTCTCTCCTGTCAGATGATAGGCTTTTCTGGAACTGTATTTACGCTTTACAGTCTTTTTATAATGGCGGACATAGCTGTCCTCTACATTCATGGAAATATTGGAAGATATTTTCTGAGCCGCCTGATGGCCTGTCCTTGAATTTTGCTCAAGATCCAGATACCGGTAAACCAGGGCCTTCAAAAAGCTTACCGCTCCCAGGCCGTCAGTAACCGCATGAAATACCTCCAGATTGATCCGCCTTCCAAAATAAGTGACCCGGAACAGAAAAAGCTGGTTGCTGTGAGGATCAATATATTTGCATGGATAGGTAGTCTCCCGTTCGATCACCGGCATCCGTTTATTGTTTTCAAAATAATACCAGAAAAATCCCCTGCGCAGCCTCACTGAAAATCCTTCAAACTGGGGAAGGATCTCTTCCAGTGCCCGCTGCAGGGTGCCCGGATCCACTTCTTTCTTTAAAACCGCGGAAATACGGAAAACATTGCTTAAATTTTCGCTGGCTATGACCGGAAATATTTTTGCCGTATTGTCAAGCCGCCTCCACCGCTCTCCCTGGGGACTTCGTTTCATGCTGACGGTGCCTCACTTCCCTGTATCTGTAAAATCAAGCCGCATGTCGTACCAGACGGCCCCTCCGTGCACAGATCCGGACATTCCCATATTCCGGTATCCGAATTTCTCATAATATGGAATCAGCCTGTCCTTGCAGGTCAGGATCATTCCTTTTCTGCCGCTGTTCTCTGCTTCTTCTATCAGGCACTCCATAAGTGCGGCAGCAACTCCCCGGCCTCTCCACTCTTTTATCACATCAAGTCCAAATACGCTTTGATAAGCCCCTTTCGGATCATGGAAATCCGGACTTTCAAACATCTCGTCACAAATAGTATTCCCGTCAGTCACGCATCCATTAATAAATCCAATGATCGTCCCATCGGCAAGTTCTGCCAAAAGAAAGCTTTCCGGAAAATGATTGATCCTCTGTTCTAAGGCTTGCCGTCCTGCTGCCTCTTCCTTCGGAAAGCAGAGAGCCTCCACCTCGGCCACCCGGTCTATGTCTTCTTTTCTTACGCTTCTGATGCTGTATTCCATTCCATCATTTCTCCGTCTTTTAAATTTCTCTTTTCCCAAAATTTAAAGAAAAGGCGGATTTCTCCGGTTACCCGTCTGAAATCCTCCTCTTTTTACTGGATGCAAGGGGCAAAGCCCCGCAGCATTCACCAGATACAGACATTCCCGCATCTGCTTCATTGCTTGCAGAAATAATATCCTACGCCCCACTTGGTATGCACATATTTGGGATCGCTGGGACTTGGTTCGATCTTCTCGCGAAGACGCCGAACATGAACGTCTACCGTCCGGACATCCCCCGTATCCATCGCCTTATTTCCCCATACATAAGTAAGCAGCTGCTCCCTGCTGTAAACCTTGCCTGGATTGCAGGTAAGAAGCTCTAAAAGATCAAACTCCTTTGCAGTCAAATTAATCTCTTTCTCAGCAATAAAAACTCTCCTGCTGTCCCGGTCCAGCTTTAAATCCCCGGCTATCACCACCTGGCTGTCATCCTGGCTGTCCCGTTTATTCTTCTTGGAATTCCGTCGCATAATGGCCTTGATCCTGGCCTTTACCTCAAGAATATTAAACGGCTTTGTAATATAATCGTCGGCGCCGTATTCCAGACCCAGGATCTTATCCATATCATTGCCCTTAGCCGTCAGCATGATGATGGGCATCTCGGAGAATTCCCGGATGGCCTGGCACACTTCATACCCGTCATATTTGGGAAGCATGACATCCAAAAGAACTACATCATACTCTTTTTGCTTTGCCAGATTAATGGCTTCCTCTCCGTCATAGGCACAGTCCACTTCCATACCGTCCTGTTCCAGACTGAATCTCATTCCCTTTACGATGAGTTTTTCATCATCCACTACTAAAACGCTTGCCATACTACACCTCTGTCCTCTATTTTAAACCGATATGTCCTCTTTAATTTTTTGAAACGCTGCATCCTTGATGCCGGATATCTTCATAATATCCTCGATTTTCTGAAATCCGCCCCGGCTTTCCCGATATTTAAGGATATCGTCAGCCTTGGCTTCTCCGATTCCCCGCAGGGTCATCAGTTCTTCTTTGGTAGCCGTATTTAAATTCACTTTGGTTTTCAGCGCCTTTGAGGAAGCAGCTGCCGGCAAAGAAAGCTCTCCCCGGGTCCTTGCAGCCTCCGCTTCTTCCTTATTAAGGACCTGGATCTTCATGCCATCAAAAACCCGCTCTGCCATATTTAAATATTCTGCCTCGGCCTGGTCTGTGAATCCCCCAGCCTTCTCAATCGCCTGAAAAACCCGGCTTCCTTCCTGAAGCTCATAAACACCGGGAGAAACCACCTCTCCGCAGATATGTACATAGAAAGGCAGGGCAATAATCTCTCCTGCACTTTCCAAGCTGTCCTCTGCCGCCTCTGATGCCGACTGGCCGGCCCCACCGGAAACTTCGGCACCGCCTGCTGCCTGGACACCGATTCCTGACGGATTGCCATCTGCCGGACTGCCATCATCTGCTGCGGGAATTCCTGCGGCATTCTCTCCGTAAGGGAAAGCCGATGCCTCTGACAAAGAGATCCCGGGGGTTCTGTCCTCCCGGCTACTGTTCATGCCATAGCACAAGCCCGCCGCCAAAATACACAAAGCAATAAGGGCGATTTTTACTTTTTGGTACTTCATGATATCCCTCCTCTTACAAAAATCTCCAAAAAAGGATACCATCTTCAGCCTATGTTACTATTCTACCTAAAGAAATAGGTAAATACAAGCACTATTTCCAAATTAATTAAATATCATGATTCCGATGATAGCAACAACTGCACCGATGAGTTTTTTCCATTCAAATCCCACCTTTTCAACACCAAATAAACCGAACAGCTCCACAGCATAAGCCACAATGATCTGAGAAACCACTATGATCAGGGCCGCTTTGGCGGGCCCCAGGGCCGCCATACTCCTTACTACCGTATAGGTGATGAAGGCACCCATAATGCCGCCCAGCAGCAGATATTTGGGCTGTACGTCAAAAAGACCGGAAACGTTTTCCCTGCCGGAAAAATACCACAGGATGATACAGGTTAAAAATGCGGTGAGCTGCACCCAGCCTGTGGAAACCCACATGCTGGTCTGCTTTGTTACGCCTGTATTAAACACCCCCTGAATGCTCATAAGTGCCCCGGATATAAGAGCTATGATAAAGCCTGTCATTCAAACAACCTCCATATTTCTATATTGTATCTCATGAATCAGGCCGATATGCGGCCATATCCGCCTGATTCTAAAACCCAAGGTCAAAACACCCGTTATCCAACCTTACTTCTTTCCCTAGGTTGTGCTTTATTTGCATTTTTATACTGAATTAACAACTGGATCACAGTTCATCCATTCAGAAGCATCTGCATTTCAGAACTACGTTCCTTTTGCAAAATGAAAACTCCGGGACAGAATTAAAAGTAACCTGATACAGCTTGACAAGCCTTGGTTTTTGCGCTATACTCACAGAAAAATTATAGAAATTCACACACGCTAGGGGAGCCTTTGGCTGAGATTGGTAGAAACCGAACCCTCACTACTTGAACCGGATAATGCCGGCGTAAGGAAGCATCAGTAGTCCCCTCCTGCGCACACAAAGGAGGTTTTTTTATGTCATTTTTTCTTACTTACTCTGCGGAAAACGAAGAGTACTTATTACAGCCGGCCGGATACCTGCTGATGATCGTTTTATTTGCCGCCATTTTATTCACTCTTCCTCTTTTTGGCAGATCATCATCCAAATCCAATAAGCTGCAGACCCGCCAGCTTGTTTACTGTTCAGGCGCCATGGCTCTGGCTATGGTAACATCCTTTATCAAATTTGCCGCTCTTCCTTTCGGAGGCTCCATCACACTTTTTTCCATGCTGTTCATCTGCCTGATCGGCTATGTTTACGGCGTTAGGGCCGGGATCATGACCGGGGTTGCTTACGGAATCCTGCAGTTCATTACAGAGCCATATATCTTTGCCCCCCTCCAGGTTCTCCTTGACTATCCCCTGGCCTTCGGCGCTTTGGGGCTTTCCGGACTGTTCCGCAATAAAAAGCACGGACTTGTGACCGGATATACGGCGGGTGTTGCGGGACGTTACTTATGCCATGTGGTTTCGGGTTATATATTCTTTGCTTCCTATACGCCGGAAGGCATGAACCCAATGATTTATACTCTAGGTTATAACGCCACCTATATTCTGCCGGAACTGATCGTAACCGTTGTGATCCTGTATTTCCCTCCTGTACTGGGAGCCATTGGGCAGGTGAAGCGGCAGGCGGTAAACGGATAACGAAAAAACAAGCGGTATGGAAGGAGCGGAAAGCTCCCATATCGCTTGTTTTGTTTTTCTATATTATCTCTCTTGTTTTATTTTTTATAGCCGCCATCACCAGATGCCTGGCCAGCACAGCCGTTGTCACTGCTCCAACGCCCCCAGGTACTGGAGTTGCCATGGAAGCAGTCCCATCCAGGGAATCAAAGTCCACATCCCCGCAAAGTTTTCCGTATTCATCCACATTGATTCCCACATCCACTACCACGGCATCCTGTCCAACATAAGAAACATCAACCATTCTGGCACGGCCGGCGGCTGCCACAAGAATCTGGGCATTTTTACAGGTTTCCTTTATGTTCTCTGTTCGGGTATGACAGATGGTAACCGTTGCATTTTCCTTTAGCATCAGCATGGATAAGGGGCGTCCTACTACCATGCTTCTGCCCACGATTGCAACTCTCTTACCAGTCAAAGGTATCTCATTGGCCTTTAAAACCTCCACCACCGCCTCCGCCGTGCATGGAGCAAAACCTGTATCGTCTCCGGCAAATACCTTTGCGATGTTCTCCGGAGATATCCCATCCAAATCCTTTTCCGGATGAATCATATGGATAATGTCTTTTTCCTTTATCTGCTTTGGCAAAGGACGCAGAAGAAGGATACCGTCAATATCCGGATCATCGTTGATTTTTGCAAATTCTTTCTTAAACGCATCATCTGTGATGTCCTGGGAAAATGGGAAGCTTTGCCCAGCCAGACCAAAGCCTTCCAACCTCTTTAAAGCACCCCGCTCATAGGATAAATCGTCAGGACGCTCTCCCACCCGTACAATGGCAAGCTTAGGAGTCCTTCCCGTCCTTCCCGTCAAAAGACCTTCCACCTGTTCTTTGATTTTTGCAGACACATCTGCCCCTTTTAAGGTTATCACGTCTTGCTCCTCCTCATTCTGCCTTTAGCGCAGTTTCTACTCCTGCATAAATGGTGTCTGCCTTTCTGATCCCATCCTCTGCCAGCTGATCCGCCCGGGCCTGAAGCTGTCCGGCCTTTTCCCGCTGTTTCATGGATTTTGTATTGATGGATACATTCATCTTTGCTCCTAACAGAGCGGATCGGATGAACTGCACACCAACGCCTACGTCACTGACAGCCAGCCGGCTTCCCTTCTCCGCCAGAACCTCCATGATATCAAGGGCTTCCAGGGCCCGTTCCATAACCGTGAGCGGAACCAGGGTGGCAGCCAAAAGATGGGTTTCCAAGACTTCATCCTTATGCTTTTTTTCTTCATCCGTACCAGCGGGAAGGCCGTATGCGGCCGCCAGGGGAGCAAATACCACTTCATCTTCATCTGCAAGTCTTAAAAATTCGCTTTTTAAAACTTCCAGCTTTTCAAGGAAAGACTGCATGTCTTCTTCCACATGGGCATACCGCTTTTTGCCAAGGGTTAAATTCACCACCATTTCTCCCAGAGACGCTCCTATGGCTCCGCCAAGGCCCGCCGCTCCGCCGCCGCCTGGCGTTGGGCTTTTGGAAGATAATTGTTCAAGGAATGTATGAATGGAATAGTCCTGTATCATATCGATTGGTCCGCCTTTCCTGCCGCATTTTATTTTTCATTATTATATAAGGGTTTCCGTAAAAAAACAAGTTCAACTTAATCCGATGAAAACTGGTATGTATAATTTTATTCAAATTGGATATTTATAAAATACCAGTTTTTCTATATCATAGAGTTTACAAAAATATATAGGATCTTTGAGGGAGGAACAGATATGAATAAGAACCGGACGAAAAAAATCGTTTTCAGCGCCCTGATGGCAGCCCTTACCGCTGCCGCCACGATGGTAATACATATACCCTCTGCTTTCAGCGGGTATATCCATTTGGGAGACGGAATGGTATTGTTAAGCGGCATGCTTCTGGGACCAGTGGCCGGGGCGGCTGCAGGAGGAATTGGCTCTATGATGGCAGATCTGCTGTCCGGCTATGTCTTTTATGCACCGGCTACCTTGATCATTAAAGCATTGGCGGCATTTGCAGGAGGGTACTTGTACCTGCATCTGCCTTTCAAAGGGCATGGAGGAAGCTTTCGGCCGCTGCCTTTTCTGGCAGCCGGAATAGGATCCAGCATAGCAGTTACAGGCGGCTATTTTCTGTTTGAGCTTGCCGTATATGACTGGCCGGCAGCCGTTTCGAATGTTCCCTTTAATCTGGTGCAGAATTTGTTCAGCCTGATTGCAGCCGGAGTTTTGCTTCCTGTTCTTCTGCGGGTCCGGGAACTCCGGGAACTGAACAGGAATTCAGCCTCTTAAAAAAGGAAGCAGCCACTGCCCCTTGGGCTGCGGCTGCTTCCTTTTCTTGCATTAACCTCCATAACCATTCATAACCTCGTCTCTTGCAGGAATGGAAGGCGCGGCTCCTGCTCTGGATACTGCAATGGAAGAAGCCTTTGCCGCATGATCCAAGGCCTGTTTTGGAGATTCTCCCAGAGCCAGTCCTCCAATAAAATAGCCGGTAAAGGTATCCCCGGCCCCGGTGGTATCAACCACATGGACCGGATAGATCTCCTGTTCATACACGGAATCGCCGTCTTTGAATAAAGAACCATCCTGGCCCAGAGTTAAAAGGATTTTTGCGTCAGGGAACTTTTCAGCAAGCTGATCCAGAAGCATTCTGCCATTGCCCGGCTGTTGGCAGATATCCTCAGCTTCAATCTCATTTAATATAAAAAACTCCACATAATGAAGAGGATAGGTCCATATTTTGGAGTTCATTGGGGAGGGATTCAAAACGATTCTCATGCCTTTCCCATATGCCAGCTCCATGATGTAACCCACTTCATTGATTTCATTTTGCAGAATTAGAAAATCCCCTTCTCCAAACGCACTTAAAACTTCATCTGCCTGAGCTTTTGTAATTTCCTGGTTTGCACCGCCATACAAAAGAATGCCATTTTGTCCTTCCTGATTCTTTTGGATGATCGCATGTCCAGTCTTGCTTTTCAGACGCTTAACATACTTTGTATCTATGCCAAATTGTTCCAGCTGGTCAATGAGGATTCCGCCATCCAGTTCCCCAACCGCACCTGCATGCCAGACCTTAACGCCGCTTTTGCTCAATGCCAGGGACTGGTTTAAGCCTTTTCCGCCGCAAAAGATCTCCAGAGAAACGGAGGATGTGGTTTCCCCCTCTCTGACAAAATGATCTACCTGGTAAACATAATCAATATTCAGAGAACCAAAATTCAATATCTTCATATCCTGCACTCCTGTCCCATTCCCACGGTACTGCTTCTTATCATTAATTTCGGTTCAAATACCGTTATCTTATTTTCTGATTTTTTCCCTTTTATCTGGGAAATCAGCCGTTTTACAGATTCTACTCCCATTTCGTATACGGGCTGTCTGACCGTTGTAAGTGGAACTGCCATCATCTCCGCATACAAAACATCATCATACCCTACCACCGATACGTCTTCGGGCACTTTTAAATTATATTTGGACAGCTGCCTGCATACTCCAAAAGCAGAAAGGTCATTGCAGGCAAATACTGCCGTGAAACCATGGGGCATCAGGGCATCAACCGCACGGGTCCCGCATTCCATGGTATAATCGCCTTCATAAATTAGCGTTTCATCAAAAGGAATCTGAAATTCCTCAAGGGCCCGGACATATCCTTTTAATCTTCTCCCGGAATCTGCCAGCCGGGCGGGTCCGGTGACACAGGCGATCCTCTTATGGCCAAGCTCCGCCAGATGCCTCCCGGCCAGATATCCGCCCAGCTCATGATCCAGGATTATTTCCCCGCAGTCCGCATCTGTAAGAAAACGGTCCAGAAGGACAAAAGGCATCTGCAGCTGCCCCAATAACTCAACGGATTGTTTACCGGCTGTCTCGTCGCTTTCTCTGGACATGACATAAATAATCCCGTCCACTCCCTGATCCGCCAGTAAATGGATATATTCCATGTCTCTTTCATGACGATCGTTGGTATTGCACAATATCAGGGTTCTCCCTGATTCCCTGCAGCACTCTTCGATTCCCTTTACCATATGGGCATAAAAGACGTTTCCAATATCAGGAATAATAAGGCCAATGGTTTTGCTTCTCTTTTTAACCAGACTGACTGCCAGTTGATTCGGCCGGTAGTTAAGCCTCTTTGCCGCTTCCATGATCCGTTTTTTTGTATCATCCGGTATCTTATAAGCTTTTCCGTTTAACACCAGAGAAACAGTCGTTACAGAAAGTCCTGTGTCTGCTGCAATATCCTTAATTGTTGCTCTCATCCTCAATCCTCACTGCTGCCATATTGGTCAATGCTCCTATTGCCCTGAGGTAATCCGGGATTCGTACACATTCATTGGGCTTGTGCGCCATATCCGCCGATCCTGGTCCAAATAAAAGGGTTGTCAGCCCTTCTCTTCCTTCTGCCAGTATGGAAGCGTCTGTAAAATAGGAGATTCCGGAATAGGCTTCCGGAATCCCGGCTGCCTCCATGCTTTTTACAAGCGTTGCAACACCTAAAGAAGCCTTGTCCGCTTCAATGCTAATTCTGTGATTCTTAATCCTGGGAACCAGACCGGGGATTCCACCGTATTTCCGGCTGATATCCTGAAATATGGTCTCCAGCCGGCTGAGAATACTTTCACAGGTAAGTCCGGGCACCGTACGGATATCCATTAAAACCGTACACAGATCAGGCGTCATGTTTGGCTGTATTCCTCCCTGTATTTCCGTGATCTGGGCGGTTGCCCTACCAAGGACCGGATGGTCGTGGAGGCGGATCCAATTTCCCAGACATTCCGCAGCTTCGTATGCACAGGAGACTGCATTGCAGCCCTCTTCCGGATATGCCCCATGACTGGTCTTGCCTTTTACCTCCAACTCCAGCCAGATACAGCCCTTTTGTCCGATCCCCACGGTACAGCCGGTGGGTTCTCCGATCAGTAAAACCGACCCTTCCATCATATATCCGCCGGAAATAATTGCCCTTGCCCCGGTTCCTCCCCGCTCTTCGTCACATGTTCCAAGAAACTGGATTGTTGTCCCAGGCTTCTGCCCGGTCTCCCCCAGCTTTCCCAGAACATATACCATGGCAGCCAGTCCGCTCTTCATATCACTGGCTCCCCGCCCGAAGAGGCAGCCGTTTTCCATCACAGGTGTCCAGGGCGGCCTGTCCCAGCTCTCCAGTGAACCGTAATCCACCGTATCAAGATGTCCGTTCCAGATCATTCCCTTTCCTTCATGCGCTCCCTGGATCAGGGCAATGACGTTGCCCCTTCCTTCTCCTATATCCTGGACAAAGGCCTCCACCCCGCGGCTGTTTAAGTATTGGCAGATATATTCTGCTGCCGGCTTTTCTCCGTCTTTGCCGTTGACTGTCCTGATCCCTATTAAATCCTGTAAAAGCTGTACCGCTTCCCTTTCCCAGCTTTCCTTTTCCCAGCCTTCCTTTTCCATTCTCAATCCTCTATTTTTCCGTCAGCCAGTCCAGGATTCCCTTCCAAAGCTGATCGTAATATTCCCACTCACAAAATTCCGGCGGTGCCCAGTGGGGGGCACAATCCGTGGTAAAGGCTGCACTTCTTCCCTTTCCGTAAAATCCCAATGCAAGGAACGGATCCTCTTCAATGGTAACAGGTACCATTGCCTCCGGCTTTGCCACGGTCTTATTGTATCCCAATACCTCCGGCCAGTCTGACGGCATTCCGGAAATTGCCTTATGGCCTTCTTTTACAACAGGCTTTGCTCCGTCACAGTGCTCCATTCTGTCATCCACAGTCAAAACCTCCACAGGAAGAACTTCCTGGACAGCTGTATCATGCCATTTTCCCTTTGCATCCACGCCGGAAAATGTCAGATATCCACCGATCATCAACAAAGCGCCTCCATCCAGAACATAATCCCGGATGAGCTTGCTGCGGTCCGGCATCTTCCGGCTTTGAGCAAAGGTAGCGGCCGGAAGCAGCAGTGTATTGGCTCCGATATCGGATAAAATGACTCCGTCATACTGCTTTAGCTCTTCCATCGTAAATGGAAATCCGTCTGATGCCAGGTGGTTCGGAAGGAACGTCACCTCATAACCTGCTTTCTCCAGGGCCTTTTTGAGCCACTTTTCTCCGGTCTCATAGGTAGAGGTATAAAAAGAATCAAACCCCTTTACATGTGTAGTATAACTCATCCAGGATTCTCCTGCCAATAGAATTTTTTTAATCATCTGTCCTGTCTTCCTTTCCCCATTCTAAAATCAATTGTGCATAGATATGAATCGCCTTAAGATAATCCTCTATCGGGATATACTCATTTACGGAATGGCATTGTTCCAGATTTCCGGGCCCATACTGAATGGTTGGACATCCGGCCATGTTCCTCCACAGCCTGGAATCGCAGCCAGCCGGTGATCCCTTTATTACCACTGGTTTTCCCACCGCTTTTTCAAACGCTTTTTCAAAGCTGTCTACAAACGGCCCCCGTTCCATCTCAAAAGGACCGCCGGACTGATAAATGCTGATTTCCGGCATATGATCCCTTAGCCATAAATCACTTTCCGCAAAACGTCTGATCTCATCCGTGATTTCAGCTGCCACCTGATTATGGCTCATTGGCCCGGGAATATAGTGGATGCACATCTCAAATTCGCAGTCACCTGCAACCGTGGACCCAGCACTTCCTCCATGGATGGTTCCCACATTTAAATTCGGAGCCGGAAGCAGGGGGTGCTTATAGGCAAGGAGCCAGCCATGTTCCAGTTCATTCAGACGTTCTATGATCTTTATTGCCTTTTCAATGGCACTGACCCCCAGCCATTTTGCTCCGGAATGGTTGGACTTTCCAGTGACCCGTACTTTCATAAATACAAATCCCATATGGGCCAGGATCAGCTCTCCGGATGTGGGTTCACAGACCACCACTCCATCTGCCCGTTTTCCTCTCATAACAGCCTGAATGGAACCATTGCCTCCGCCTTCTTCGTCACATACGGAGCAGATATGGACACGGACAGGAAGAGGAATACCAGCATCCTTTAAAAGCTTCACAGCCATGACGGAAGCCATAAGCCCCCCTTTCATATCCGCCGCTCCCAGACCGTACAGCCTGCCGTCTGCAATCCCGGGAGCATGGGGAGGCACGTTCCATAAGGACACATCCCCGGGAGGCATGGTATCCATGTGGCCGTTAAACATTAAGCTTCTGCTTTTCTGCCCGTTAAAAACAGCATAAACATTAAAGCGGTCCTTATAATCATGGCCGGGATTGCCTTCCCCGAATTTCTCCATGGAGGCTGCGATGGTCTCCTCTGTCATAGGATCCCGTTCTATCTGGTCCGCCCCAATCTCTTCCAATAACCGGATCAGATATTCCTGTCCTTCCTTCTCTCTTCCACCTGCGATTCCATGTCCAAGATCCTGGGTATCAATGGCAATCAGTTCTGATAAATATTTAACATATTCTTCCCTGTTTCTTTCCAGTACTTCTCTTAACCGTTCCATCATTCACCTCATGAGCCATAGGCCCTAATCCCCGACTCGATCAGATCCCAGAAACGGTCTACATCAATATCCACCGCCACATCGGCGTTGGCAGCTCTGTGGCTGTATCCAAAGAAGTCACAATTCGTCCTGCCATAGCTTTGTACGCTTCTGATATCCACTTCCGTATACATGGGTTTCGTCACCAGAAGGTTGGGATCAAGAATGGAAGCAATGGTCACCGGGTCATGAAGAGGCCCTCCCTCCCAGCCGAAAACCTGCTTTTGGCTCTTATTAAAGTGGCCCATAAGATCCACAAACAGACGCGCTGCCGGGGTTCCGATCTTTTCCATCCGTTCTACCACCTGGGGATAACAGAGCACCTTCCGTGTCACATCAAGCCCTACCATGGTAATCGGACGTCCGCTGGTAAATACCACATGAGCAGCATCGGCATCGGCTATGATATTGAACTCAGCAGCCGGTGTTACATTCCCCAGCTGATAGCAGCCACCCATGAGAACAATTCTTTTTATTTTTGGTATGATACGTGGTTCCATTCTCATTGCCATGGCAATATTGGTCAAGGGGCCTGTCGGCACCAGAATAATATCACCATCTGACTCCATCAGAGCGCGGATTATAAACTGTACCCCATGCTCCGCCTCTTCCTTCCTCTTTAGCGGTTCAAAGACCGGACCGTCAAGGCCGCTTTCTCCATGGATATCTCCTGCAAGGAGCTGTTTATCCCGGATCATAGGCTGTCCGCAGCCGGCATAGACCGGAATATTAAGCCCTAAATACTGGCAGATATTCAAGGCATTTTTCGTGGTTTTTTCAAGAGACTGGTTTCCTGCCACCACGGTAATCCCCAGTACTTCAATCCCGCTGTTTTTTCCTGCCAGCAGTATATTCACCGCATCATCGTGTCCCGGATCGCAGTCCAGGATAACCTTCTGTTTTTCCATTGATCGTTCTCCTTTTTAAGCTTTTGCCAAAGCACTCTTTTTCTTCTTTTCCCTTGACAGCTTCGATGCCATGGACACTGCCAGTGTGGCAATGGTCACCACATAAGGCATTAAAAGCACAAGCTGAGACGGCACCCCGTAAGCCTGAAGCCTGGCACCTATGGAATCGGTTAATCCGAATACCAGACATCCGGCCGCAGTCAGGATTGGGTGGGCTCCTCCGAAATACATGGCTGCAACTCCCATAAATCCCCTGGCATTGGTCATATTCTCCGTAAACATTTTGCTGTATCCCAGGGATAAATGGGCACCTGCCAGTCCTCCGATCAGACCCGATATGGCAATGGCCCGGTATTTCATGGAATTTACATTGATTCCTGCCGTCTGGGCCGCCATGGGAAACTGGCCCACTGCCCGAAGACGAAGGCCCCAGACCGTTTTATAAAATATAAACCAGACCAGAACAATCAGTACAATGACAAACCATTCGGTAATGCACCAGTTATCAAAAATTTCCTTTAAAAACGGAACCTTGGCCAGAAACGGAAGGCTGACCCTGGGGATCGCAATGATCCCGGGTTCTGAAAAGGTACCGCTTTTTCCCAATACGCTGTTTAAAAGAAACTTGGTGATGGCCAGTGCAAATAAATTGATTCCCATGCCAATGGCGCAGATCTCCGCTTTATATCGGATATGGCCCACTGCCATGATCATGGCCATAATAAGACCTGCTATCATGGCGACTGCCACTCCAAGGGCCCAGCTCCCGGTTAAATAGCTGACCGCTACTGCCGCAAATGCACCGGTCAGCATGATCCCTTCTGTTCCGATATTCAAAATATCCGCCTGCTGGGTAATGGCTGCACACAATGCCGCGTAAATAATAGGCGTGGCAGAACGAAAGGTTGCATATATCAAGGATACACTGAAAATTTTTCCTAATTCCATAGTCCTGCCTCCTCCTATTTGCTCTTTTCCTTTTTATTTTTCTTATCTTTAAACTGAAACAAAAGCTCCATGGTGGCCACA
Source organism: [Clostridium] saccharolyticum WM1 (assembly GCF_000144625.1). Taxonomy (NCBI): domain Bacteria; kingdom Bacillati; phylum Bacillota; class Clostridia; order Lachnospirales; family Lachnospiraceae; genus Lacrimispora; species Lacrimispora saccharolytica. The sequence continues at coordinate 3,522,116 of NC_014376.1, forward strand.
ATAATGAAAACGGCTGTTATGGTGTCAACAATCGATTTTGGCACTCCGGTACTTTGCTGCATCCCCATGGCTCCTGATTTTAACACTGCAAGGAAAAAGGAAACAAAAGGCGCAAAAACCAGATTGTTTTTAACGATCAGGGAGGCCAGCATACCATTGGAACCAAGCCCGGCTGCAAAATTGTTCAAAAAATATCCATGAACTCCCAAAACCTCAATGCATCCGGCCATCCCGCCCAATGCTCCGCTTAACATCATGGACTGTATGAAAATCTTTTTAGGACTGATGCCCACATATTCTGCATGATCCGGGTTGGTTCCCACTGTTTTTACCTTATATCCGAAGGTTGTCTTGTTTAAGATCCAGATCATCAGAACCACTGTGATCATGGCAATGAAAAGTCCTGCGTTGACACTGCTGGGTTTCATAAACTGAGGCAGGTTCACCGTCACAGGCAGAGACTGGGCATTGGCAACGCCTGCACTCATGGGGCCGCTGACCAGATAGGAGGTTATGTACAGGGCCACGCTGTTCATGAGTATGGTCACACAAACCTCGCTTACTCTGTAATAGGCCTTCAGCACTGCCGGAATAAGGGCCCACAATGCCGCCACTGTCATTGCTCCCAGAAAGCAGGCGATTAATAGAATAGGAGCCGGAAGAAACGTCCAGTTGATCCCGATATATGCGGCAGCTATTCCTCCCAGAAATACTTCCCCTTCCACTCCTACGTTAAATGCTCCGGCTTTTGCCGCTACGGCAAAGGCACAGGAGGTAAGGAGAAGAGGCGTAAAACTGGCCAGGGTGGTGCCGATCTTAAGCTTTCCGTTAAAGGCTCCCCGCAGCAGAGCCCCATAGGCTTCCAGGGGATTTTCCCCGATAAAAAGAATAAATAAGGCCCCGATCGCCAATGCAAGCAGCATAGTAAGTAAAATTTTCTTTATGCTTTTTACCGCTACATTCATGTTGTGCTTCCCCTTTCCTCAGCCGGCCCGGCTCCGCCCATCATCAGTAATCCCAGGTTATCTTCGTTTGCCTCCTCTGCTTTCAGCCTTCCTGTTATCCTGCCCTCATGCATGACAACAATCCGGTCTGAAAGAGACAGAATCTCCTCTAAGTCGGCGGAAATCAGCAAAACACCCATTCCCTTGGATTTGACTTCCTGAAGAATTTTCCGGATGGATTCAATGGCACCGATGTCAACACCTCTGGTAGGCTGGGATGCAACCAGAAGCTTCCCCCCAATGGAAACTTCTCTTGCAACCACTACCTTTTGTGCATTACCGCCTGACAGGGACTGGGTGGATATCTCCGGGTCCCTGGGACGGATGTCAAAAACTTCAGACAGTTTCTTTGCATATTCCAGCATATCCTTTTGGTTTTGTACCAGTCCCCGGCAAAAGGGCGGTTCACTGACTGAAACGGCTATGAGATTTTCCTTGATGCTCATGGACCGGTTTAAGCCTCTCGTGTTGCGGTCTTCCGGGATATGGGACAGGCCGCCTTTCCGGATCTTCTTCGGGCTTAAGTTTGTTATATCCTTTCCGTCCAGGAGCACGGATCCTTTTTCCACCTGACGGAGTCCTGTGATCGCCTCAATCAGCTCACTTTGCCCGTTTCCGTCAATTCCGGCTATGCCTACGATCTCTCCTTCCCTGACATCCAGTGATACCCCGCGGATCTTTGAGATTTCCTTTTCTCCGGAAACCCAAACATCTTTTACTTCCAAAACCTTTTCCCCCGGCTTTGCCTGGGTCTTTTCCATATTTAAAAATACTTCCCTTCCGATCATCATTTTTGCAAGCTCTGACGGGGAAGTTTCTTCCTTATTTACGCTTCCGATATAATTTCCCTGACGCATGACACTGATGCGGTCAGAGATCTCCATGACCTCATTTAACTTATGGGAGATAAACACCAGGGATTTCCCATCTTTTCTTAAATTCTGAAGGATCACAAATAGCTGCCTGGTTTCCTGGGGTGTTAAGACCGCCGTAGGCTCATCCAGAATGATCACATTGGCTCCCCTGGTTAAGGTTTTAATGATCTCCACCCTTTGTGCCTCACCCACTGATATCTGATTGATCCTTTTACCAAGCTGGATATCCATTCCATACTGGCTGATATACTGTTCCACCGTTTTTCTGGCCTTATCAAAATCAATGGTAATTCCATGACGGGGTTCAAACCCCAAAATTATATTTTCCAATACCGTCAGTTCATTGACCAGCATAAATTCCTGATGGACCATTCCGATTCCTTTTTCAATGGCAATTTTAGGAGTGATCGACGGGATATTCTCTCCATGAATCCGGAGATTTCCTTCATCAATGGGATACATGCCGTAAAGCAGCTTCATCATGGTGGATTTTCCGGCTCCGTTCTCTCCGATCAGGGAATGGATTTCCCCCTTTTTTAAAGTGAACTGCCCGCTCTTTACTGCATGAACGTTTCCGAATGACTTTACAATGTCCTTCATTTCAATCACATATTCGCTCAAACTTTCACTCTCTTTCTTATGGCAGGAGCCTCCTTATGTACCTTTTGATTGAAAATGGTCTGGAAACCCGAGGGGTATCAGGAAATCCAAACCATTCTCCATTCTTTTCAGTTCCTGCTATTTATTTGCACCGAAACCGGTATAATTCTCTACGACAATTTCTCCCGAAACGATTTTCTCTTCCAGCTCTTTTACTTTTTCCACAATGTCTTCGGGGAATTTATCACCCAGATGCTCTTTCATCACGCTGAAATCAGTCAGGCCCACGCCTTCTTCCTTTATGGTCAGATAAGAAGTGGAATTTCCTTTAAACGTACCTTCTACCACGGACTGGATTGCCAGATAGCAGGCTGTGTCCACACGCTTTACCATAGAAGTCAGCACGCTTCCCGGCTGGTCATTATCCTGGTTTAAATCCACACCTATGGCATATTTTCCTGCTTCCTTGGCTCCTTCTAAAATTCCAGGGCCTGTACCGGAGGCTACGTTCATTACGATGTCCGCTCCCTGATCAAACTGGGCCAGAGTCAGCTCCTTGCCCTTTAACGGATCATTCCATGTTCCTGCAAAGGATTGAAGAACCTTGATATCCGGGTCTATGTACTTTGCTCCCTGCTCATATCCAGTAAAGAAATCATGTAGAACCGGAATATCCATTCCTCCTACCCAGCCAATGATCTTGTCCGGGTTTACCCCTTCAATGTCTGTTTTCTGGGTAAACATCGCTGCTGCCGCACCAGCAAGAAATGAACCCTGATTCTGTGCAAAGCTGATGGATACAATGTTATCGCCTTCCACCGTGGTGTCAATGATGGCAAATTTCACATCAGGATAGCTGGCACAATGTTCTTTCATGTACTCTTCAAAATTAGAGGAAGAGCAGATTACAAGATCATAACCGTCCTCGCAGGCGGATAAAAAGTTTGCTTCCCATTCCTCTGCGGATGTTCCCTCAAGATTTTTAATTTCTACTCCATAATCCGCGGCAGCCTCTTTTGCTCCCTCATTGCAGGAATCATTATAGGACTTGTCCCCTAAGTTTCCGGAATACACAATACATACCCTTTTTCCGGCTCCTGCCTTTTCCTTTGCTGTCCCATTCTCTGATGCGGCCTGTGCCGTCGTCTCAGCCGTTGTTTCAGCTGTTTTCCCAGTCTCTTTCCCTGCTCCTGCACCGCCGGAACAGCCGGTCAGCGATACTGCCAGCGCTGCCGTCACCAGAATGCTCCAAAATCTTTTTTTCATTGATATACCTCCTTAAAAAATATAGTGAAAAAGGATATCATTTTACCTTTCTCTTTTTGGTAAAACGTTTTTCCTTTTTGTTTAAAAATAATACAGCTTTTTCATCTGCATCTCTTCTACGCTCATGCTACCATCCCAAGGGTCAGATGTCAAGTACTTTTGCACAAAAAAATATTTTATTAAAACATTTTCTTATATTCTTTTATCCATACTTTCTTAATGAAACATTGACAAAGGCGAATATCTGACACATAATAGGCTGTATATTACTGTTTTTTTATTATAAACATCCATTCAGAGAGGAAAGACTAATGACAATCAAGGAAATCGCCCGGCTGGCAGGTGTATCAATATCCACTGTATCAAAAATAGTAAACAACAAAGATAAAAACATAAGCCCTGAGACCAGAGACCGGGTCCTTAAAATCGTAAAAGACTATCATTATACCCCGTACAGTACGGTGAAAAATAATCCAGAGGCAAAAACCTTTATGATCGGCCTCCTCCTTATGTCCATGGAGAAAACCGGCCAGATGATAAACGGCATCATAACCGCAGCTCAAAAAAGCGGCTACAGTATTTTGATTTATGACAGCATGAACCGTTCAGAAAATGAACTGAAGCATATTACCTCCCTATGCAAAAATCATGTTGACGGGGTCATATGGGAGCCGGTAAACGAAAACAGCCTGGAACATAAGCATTACTTTGAGGAACAGGGCATAGAGGTCTGCAGGATCAACTGCAGAGAGGATCCTTTTTCCTGTTTCATTGATTTTGCAGGCATGGGATATGCTGCTACTGAAATCCTGATCCGCCATGGGCACACAAAGCTGGGCTGTCTCACGAAGCAGAACAGCCTGCGGTCTGGCATGGTTGTGGAAGGGTTTAAGAAATGCCTGTTCAACCACAGCATCCCTTTTAACAGCTCCATGATCCTTCCTCTTGAATCAGAAGACTGGTACAACGGCATATTGACCCACACCCCGACCGGAATCATCAGTACCCATTATACGTCGGCTCTTATTCTCATGGAGCATATGGCAAAGCTTAAGATTCAGGTTCCATCGGATCTCTCCCTTATAAGCTTAAGAGATGATGGGCGTGAGACCATTGCTTTCCCAGGCATTTCCAGCATCCGTATCCCTTATTACGAATTCGGGACATTTGTCTGCAAACGTCTTATTGAAACATGCGAGAAACGGGAAGAGGAATCTTCTGCCTTTCAGGTGGATTTTCCACTGGAAAATACACAGAGCCTTGGCCTCCCCTTTACCTCCAACGGAAAAAAAATCGTGGTGGTTGGAAGCGTTAACATCGATGTAACCTTAAACGTAGACGAACTTCCCCAGCCGGGACGGACCGTCTGTACCAGCAGGCATTCCGTTATTCCGGGGGGAAAAGGAGCCAATCAGGCCGTTGGCGCTGCAAAGCTGGGAAATGAGGTTTCTCTCATCGGGAAGGTTGGAAGCGATTATGATTCCAACTTAATATATACTTGCATGGAAGAAAACAGGGTAGATGTTATGGGTTTAAAAAGAGATGCCCATGCAGAAACTGGAAAAGCCTATATCCATGTCCAGGATGACGGGGAAAGCATGATCACAATCCTCACCGGAGCCAACCAGAAACTGAGACCTGAGGACATTGTCTTTCATGAAAGGGCCTTCGAGCATTCCGGTTACTGTCTGCTTCAAACCGAAGTTCCTGAAGATGCCATAGAAACGGCTGCCGGACTGGCAAAAAAATATGGAGCAAAAAATATTTTAAAGCCTGCTGCCATGAAGTCTATCCGCCCTTCCCTTATGAAGCTGATTGATATCTTCGTACCGAATCGGAAAGAAGCAGAACTTTTGTGCCCTACGATTCCAGATGTGGAAGGAAAAGCTGCTGAATTCATAAAACAGGGGGCAAAGACGGTGATCATCACCCTGGGGCATTCCGGCTGTTATATTAAGGATCCCTCCTTTAAGGGATATCTGCCTGCATCCCCTTTTCCTCCTGTGGATACCACTGGAGCTGCAGATGCTTTCATTGCGGCCCTGGCTGCCTATTTATCATCAGGTTATTCCATGGAAGCATCTGCCAGAATCGCCGCTTACGCCGCAGGCTTCTGTGTATCCAGGCAAGGGGTCATCCCTTCGCTCATTGACAGGAATTCCCTTGAAACTTATATTAACAGGATTGAGCCGGAATTGATGAAGCAGTAATATCAGCTATTGTTTCTCTGTCATTCATCGAAAAAAAGCCGGAGCCTTCAGAAATTCTTCCGAAAACCCCGGCTAACACATTCAGGCGGATGCTTAAGCACAGGCTCCGGCTTTAAGCCGTATATCTGCCATGCAGTCATATTGTCCGTCCGCCCTGTTACGAAAAGGGCTATGAAGCTTACTTTTCATTTTGGCAGTTTAAAAATTAAGGCCTTTTAACTTAAATTGGCTGATATAATCTTTCAATAATTGTGCCTGACTATTAAGTTCTTCGCTTGCTGCAGCACTTTCTTCCGCACTTGCACTGTTTGTTTGAACAACCGTCGAGATTTCATCAATACCTGCAGTCACTTGTAATACAGCTAATGCCTGCTCATTGGAAGCTTGTGCTATTTCATTGATAAGACCAATCATCTTATCGAAACTTTCTACAACATTTCCCATTGATTGTGCCGTGCTGTCAGCTATATTGGCGCCGTTTTCCACGGCGTGTATTGTTTCTTCAATAAGTGTTGTAGTATTTTTTGCTGCTTCATCTGATTTTTGTGCCAGGTTTCTGACTTCACTGGCTACAACGGCAAAACCCTTTCCTGCTTCACCGGCACGCGCAGCTTCAACAGCGGCATTAAGTGCCAGGATATTTGTTTGGAATGCAATATCTTGGATTGTCTTGATAATTTTACTGATTTCAGCAGATTTTGCATTAATTTCATTCATTGCAGCGATCATTTCCTGCATCTTGCCATTGCTATTTTTAACTTCCTCACCTGCAGATATGGCTTCGGTGTTTGCAAGTTGTGCGTTTCCAGCATTACGCTTGATTTGCTGTGAAATTTCACTGATTGTTGCAGAAAGCTCTTCCGTGCTGCTCGCTTGTTCCGTTGTTCCTTCTGCAAGTAATTGTGCCCCTAAGGATACCTGATTCGAACCATTAGAAACCTGGTCTGCTGCGGAATTACACTCTAACAGTGTATTATTTAACTTATCGGTTGCCTGCAGCAGTGCCTCCTTAATTTTCGTGAAGTCTCCATCATATGCTTGGGTGAAACTTAAATTTAAGTTTCCATTGCCGATCTGAGCCAATAATTGGGATATTTCATTGATATATGCAATATAAGTCTTTAGCCTTGTAGTCAAAACTTCCATTGACCGCGCCAAGCTTCCAATTTCGTTCTTTGATTTAATGTTAATTTCAGTATCAAGGTTTCCTTGTGAGAGATCATCAACAATAACTGTAAGCTTCTTTAATGGAATAATAATGTCTCTTATGCTTAAGCTCATAAGTAAAACTACTGCTATGAGTATACAAATTCCAATCAAAACTACTGATGTTATAACATTTTTAGAGCTTTCCCTTAATTCCTTTTCCGAAATAAAAGATGCCAATATCCAATCTGTGCCTTCAACTTTTCTCGTCAAGCCTACATATTCCTGATTATCAATCTTGATTTTCAAATCCTTATCAGTTAGGATTTTATCAATTCCATTAATACCTGTTTCATCAAGTTTTTTAAAGTTATTAGTTGCATTATTACCATCTGCCATAATAATTCCGGAATTATGTACAATCATAGAAAATCCTGTTTTACCCAATTTCATTTTACTTAACATTTCACTAATAACGGATTGTGAAACGTCTATTCCTATTGTACCAATCACTTTTCCCTGACTATTGGTTAATGTTTTCGCATTACTGGTAATTAAAGAATTCGTTGCAGTATCAATATATGGAGAAGTTCTTATTATTTTGCCATTTGCTTTTATTGCATCCTGATACCATTCTCTTGTGGTAGGATCATATTCTTTATTAATACTGCTTTCCGGCCATACAACATATCCTCCGCCTTCCGTAGCGGCATAAACATAGATTGTTTCCGGATGATTTTTCGCATAATGATTAAATACTTCAAAAATTTCCTGTTCAATGCCTCCGTTCTTAGAAGGTGTCATATCAGTTTTTGTTTTAGACTTCTTGTAACTGGTTATTGTATCATCTGCTTTAATAATTGTCGGATCTGTTGCAATCATATTAATATTCTCATCCAGCTTATTATAAAAATCATTAATATAGTTTTCAACAATGCTTAATTGATTATTTGCATTTTCTTTAAAGTCTGCGAATGCTTTATCGCTGATTTTTACCGCCAGCATCAACAGGATAATCGCCAAACCAATGCAAACTAAACCATCGGATCTTAGAATGAGTTTAAACTGAATACTGTTTATAAAAGGTACCTTGTTCTTAATTGATTTTTGTTTTTCATTTGTCATATTTGTCCCTCCATTATTTAAAAGTAATTTCCCTTTTAAATCTGCTTCCTTATTTCTCTTCGTTGAAAGCCACTTTATGTTTCTTCCTTGGGTTATCTTTTCTTTCAAAAACGAATATCAGGACCAATATAACGATTCTGCCGGTGTGAATAAGGATTATGATTAAAAAAGCAAATTCTCTTAGTAAAAATATATCATTTCACTTTTTTTCATAACACCTTTCGTGCTATTTATATATATTACGACAAATCCGGCAAAAATGTTAAGAATGATGTTTCAATATTTCTTCCAGCTTCTTTACCATTTCATCCACATGCTCTTTTTCAATGACCAGCGGAGGAACAAAGCGGATAACATTAGCCCCGGCACTGATGAGCACCAGCTTTTGCTCGATCAGTGCCTGGTTCACAATGGAGGCCACCGGCACAGAAAACTCCAGGCCCTGGATCAGCCCTGTGCCTCTCCGGCCGGTTATGACAGGATACCGGTCCGCCAGGAAATTAAGTTTTTTTGTAAGATACTCTCCCATCTCTTTTACATGGTCTACGATCTTCCGCTTTTCAAACAGTTCCAACACCTTACATGCAGCAGCCGTTACAAAAGGATTTCCGCCGTAGGTGGTCCCATGATCACCTGGGGACATGGCTGCCCCGGCCTTTCCTGCTGCCAGGAACGCTCCCACAGGAACGCCGTTTCCCAAAGCCTTTGCCACGGTCATCACATCCGGCTTTACGCCGTATTTCTGCCAGGCAAACATCTCACCGGTCCGTCCCATTCCGCACTGGATCTCATCCAGGATCAGCAGCATGTCATGGTCATCACAAAGCGCTCTTACGCCCTTTAAAAATTCCTCGCCGGCCGGGTAGATGCCCCCTTCCCCCTGGACCGTTTCCATGATTATGGCGCAGGTCTTATCATTCACCAGTTCCTTCACACTGTCCAGATCATTAAAATCAGCAAATTTGATTCCCGGAAGCAAAGGCTTAAACGGTTCCTGGTAATGGTCATTGCCTGTTACGGAAAGAGCGCCAAAGCTTCTGCCGTGGAACGAGTGTTTCATGGCGATTATTTCGTGGTCATGGCTGCTATCCTTATTGTACGCATATCTTCTTGCTATCTTTAAAGCACCTTCCACCGCTTCGGTCCCGCTGTTGGTAAAAAACACCTTATCCATGCCGGAGGCCTTTAAGATCAGCTCTCCCGCCTCCACAGCCGGGACATTATAAAATAAATTGGAGGTATGAAGAAGCTTATCCACCTGTGCCTTTAATGCTTCATTAAATTCCGGGTCATTATAACCCAGACCCATTACTGCAATCCCGGCTCCAAAATCCAGATACTCCACTCCATCCGTGTCATAAAGGCGGACACCGTCCCCATGGTCAAAAACAACAGGAAAACGGTTATAGGTCTTATAAAGCTCTGACTCCGCTTTCTCAATGTATTCCTGCTTACTTCGCATGATAAAACCGCTCCTCTCCTGCACTTATAATAGCTGTACCGATTCCCCTGTTCGTGAATATTTCCAAAAGCAGGCAGTGAGGTATCCGTCCATCCATGATATGTACCCTGGATACTCCCTGTTTCATGGCATCAATACAGTTCTGAAGCTTGGGGAGCATTCCTCCTCCCAGCATCCCGCTTTCCATAAATTCCTGGGCCTCTTCCATGGACATTTCCGAAATAAGGGATTCCTTATCCTGAAAATCCTTATAAACGCCCTCGACATCTGTCAAAAAAGCCAGCTTCTCTGCCTCCATGGCCGTGGCAATGGCGCAGGCCGCGTCATCGGCGTTGATATTGTAGGTCTCATAATTCCCGTCAAAGCCCACAGGACAGATAATGGGAAGAAAGTCTTTTTCCAGTAAATCATATATGATTTGGGGATCCACCTCTGTAATATCTCCCACGAATCCAATGTCTTCTCCGTTTGAATATCGCTTCCGGCATTTCAGCATCATGCCATCCTTTCCGCTGATTCCCACGGCTTTTACCCCCAGCTCATTGACCATCTGCACCAGGCTTTTGTTGACCCGGTTAAGCACCATCTCTGCAATCTCCATGGTAGGTTCATCAGTTACCCGCAGGCCATTGACAAAATGCGGCTCCATACCCGACTTTTCCACCCACCTGCTGATCTCCTTTCCTCCGCCATGGACAATGATCGGCTTAAAGCCGACCAGCTTTAAAAGCACCACATCCTGAATGACCTGCTTTTTCAGTTCCTCATCCACCATGGCGCTTCCGCCGTATTTTACCACAATGGTTTTGCGGTTGAAACGCTGTATGTAAGGAAGGGCCTCAATCAGCACCTCCGCTTTTTCCATTATGCTGTGATCCAGTTCCATATAGTTCTCCTTTCCTCTTTCCTGCTGTTATCCGGCTTAAAGGGATGCCTGTAAGGCCCCATATAATCTTTGATCCATCAACAATCGCTAGGATCGGTAATCCGCATTGATCTTCACATAATCAAAGGTCAGGTCACAGCCCCAGGCCGTTGCAGCCGCCTCTCCCATCTTAATATCCGCAGTTGCCGTCACTTCCGGCTCTGATAAAATCTTTGTGGCTTCCTCTTCGCTGTAGGGAAGGGCGACACCGTTTTCAATGATTTTCAGCTTCCCTGCTGCACTTTCAAAATACAGATCCACCTTTTCCGGATCAAACATAGCCCCGGAATATCCCATGGCACAAAGGATCCTTCCCCAGTTGGCATCATGGCCGAAAATGGCAGCTTTGGTCAGACTGGAAGTGATGACGGATTTGGAAAGAGTAACCGCCTGCTCCTTTGTTTCTGCCCCGACGATCTTCACCTCAAACAGCGCGGTACAGCCTTCCCCATCACCTGCCATTTTCTTTGCCAGGGTTTCATTAATAAAATTAAGCGCCTTGCAGAATGCCTTATAATCCTCATTTTTCGTCCGGATTTCTTCATTCCCTGCCATACCGTTTGCAAGAAGAAGTACCGTGTCATTGGTGGAAGTGTCCCCATCTACGGAAATCATGTTGTAAGTATCCTTGATGTCCTCTCTTAAGGCTTCCTGCAAAAGCTCTTTGGAAATAGCCGCATCCGTAGTGACAAAGCTTAACATGGTGCACATGTCGGGATGGATCATACCGGACCCCTTGCACATGCCGCCTATGGTAACGGTCTTTCCTCCGGCTTCAAATTGAACCGCAACTTCCTTTTTTACGGTATCCGTAGTCATAATGGCCATGGCTGCAGCCGTTCCGCTTTCCTGGCTGCCCTTAAGAGCCGGTGCCATCGCTTTCACTCCTGCCACAATGCGGTCCATGGGAAGCTGTTTGCCGATCACTCCGGTAGATGCCACCAGCACGGAACTGACAGAAATGGAAAGGCAGTCTGCCGCTGCTTCTGCGGTTTCCATACAGTAACGAAGACCTTCTTCTCCTGTGCAGGCATTGGCGATTCCCGCATTAATAACCACTGCCTGGGCGTAAGAAGAATTTTCCACAACCACCTTATCCCATTTAACAGGCGCTGCTTTCACAACATTAGTGGTAAAAGTTCCCGCTGCCTTACAGGGTACTTCGCTGTATATCATTGCCATATCTTTTCTGTCCTTATACTTGATTCCTGCCGCCGTGGAAGCCGCCTTAAATCCTATTGCTGCCGTAACTCCTCCGTCGATATGCTTCATATCAATCTTCCTCCTTAGGTCCGGTGACCGTATAACCTGCGGCCTCCAGATGCATCAAAGCACTTTCATAATTTTCTTTTTTCACAAGAATATAATCCGTATTGAATGTGGATACTGCAAAGATTCCGATGCCGTGATCTGCCAGTATTGTTGATAGTTCAGATAAGATCCCAATCAGGGAAAAGTCCAGGATTCCTTCTATGCGGAATGCCATAAAACCGTCCTCCCTTTCTTCTGTATGACAGGGGACCAACGGAGTTTCACATACCAGTGACACTTCCTGGTCAGTCTTACCCAAAAACCAGAATCCTGATGTCATATCAAGCTTTGCCAAATCCGCCGAACGGGATAACTTGCATACGGAGAATTCTGCACAGATCCGTTTTAACTTCATATCCAATCTCCTTTTTTATTCAATAAAGTTTACCATATTGTCCCCATTTAAGGTGAATTCGTAATAATTGATGTCTTCCCGGAAGGTCCACCCACTCTTTTTCCAGAATTCATTGCCTAAAGCATTGGTCCGAAAAGCAATTAAATTTACCTTGCTGATCCCCTCAAGCTTCAGCCTTTCCAAGGCTTCCAGGGCCATCCTTTTTCCAACCCCGTTCTGCCGGTATTCCTCTGACACACAAACGTGATACATGCAGCCCCGCCGGCCGTCGTGGCCGCAGAGGATACATCCAATGATCCTTCCATCCGCTTCTGCAACCACGCTGGTGCCGGGGTTTCTTTTCATAAACCGTTCCACACCTTCCTTAGAATCGTCTAAGGCGCGGATCCCAAAGCCTTTAATTCCTGACCAGAGTTCATATACCTGGTCATAATCCTCCAATTTCATAGTGCGTATGGTCATAGTATTTTCCTTCATTTAAGCATTTCATCTGCAGTCCTTAGGGAAACATGGGGATAAGCCTAAGCCCCTTGTTCTCCGGAAGCCCAAACAGAAGATTCATATTCTGCACCGCCTGTCCTGCTGCTCCCTTTACCAGGTTATCCATAGACCCCATCATGACCACACGGTTCGTCCTCGGATCGATCTTAAAGTTTACATCCACAAAATTGCTGCCTTCCACCCATTTGGTCTGTGGAACCACATCCTTCTCCAGGACCCGGACAAAATACTCGTGAGCATAATATTTGTCATAGACTGCCTTTACTTCCTCATAGGAAACAGATTTTGTAAGTGTTCCGTAGGCAGTTATAAGAATCCCCCGGTTCATCGGAACCAAATGAGGAGTAAAGCTTATGGTGACCGGACGTCCTGCCCCATAGGATAACTGTTCCTCGATCTCCGGAGTGTGGCGGTGAACGCCAACGCCGTATGCCTTTATGTTTTCATTGACTTCGCAGTAAAGGTTATCCACCTTGGCCCCTCTTCCGGCACCGGAGGTCCCGGATTTGGCGTCGATGATCATGGTGTCCGGGTTAATGAGCCCTTCCTTTACCAATGGATAAATGGATAAGATGGAGCAGGTAGGATAGCATCCCGGATTGGCTATCAGCCTGGCAGCTTTGATCTTCTCCCGGTTGATTTCCGCAAGTCCATAAACCGCCTCCCTCAGATACCGGGGAGACTTATGCTTAATTTTATACCATTCTTCATAGACAGCCACATCCCTGATCCGGTAATCGGCACTTAGATCAATGATCTTTGTCTTCCTTAATATATCCTCATTCATAAGGGAGGAGCAAAAACCCTGGGGAGTCGCCGTAAATATCACATCTGCCTCTTCTGCCAAAGCCTGTATCTTGTCATCCAGACAGGAATCATCCACAATCTGAAACATATTTTGATAAATTGAAGCGTATTTCTGATCCACATAGCTTTTGGATCCGTACCATATGATATCCACATCATCTCTTTGGAGCAAAAGCCTTGCAAGCTCACCGCCTGCATAGCCGGTGGATCCTATGATTCCAGCCTTAATCATATTCATCTCTCCTTATATTTTTTCATGATTGATTTATTTTTTTATTTCTGCATTTTATGCATAATCCTGCAGGCTTCTATACCAAAACAAAAGACCCCACCAGGTATTTCTATTGCTTATAGTTCATAATTATACATCTATAGCGTATATTATGCAAGTTTTTTTTGTATTTTTTCATTTTACCCTTGCATTATTTAGGTTTTTGGTGTATATTTATGAAAGTCCAATAAAAAAAAACCAATGATAATCAGGAGGATGTATAAATGAAAGAGAAAGTGATTTTGGCCTATTCCGGCGGCCTTGATACCACGGCCATTATTCCGTGGTTAAAGGAACATTTTGATTATGAAGTAGTCTGCTGCTGCATCGACTGCGGCCAGGGTAATGAATTAGACGGTTTGGAGGAACGGGCAAAGTTATCCGGCGCTTCCAAATTATATATTGAAGATCTGGTGGATGACTTCTGTGACAACTACATCGTTCCATGTGTGCTGGCAAATGCTGTTTACGAAAACAAGTACTTATTAGGCACATCCATGGCACGTCCTGCCATAGCAAAAAGACTGGTGGAGATCGCAAGGAAAGAAGGCGCTACCGCCATTTGCCACGGCGCTACCGGAAAGGGCAACGACCAGATCCGATTTGAGCTGGGCATCAAGGCTCTGGCTCCTGACTTAACGATCATTGCCCCATGGCGTATGACTGACGTATGGACCATGAAATCCAGGGAAGATGAGATCGAATACTGCAAGCAGCATGGAATCGACCTTCCTTTCTCCGCGGACAACAGTTACAGCCGTGACCGTAACCTATGGCACATCAGCCATGAAGGCCTGGAGCTGGAAGACCCGGCAAATGAGCCCAACTATGACCATTTATTAGTGTTAGGCGTATCCCCCGAAAAAGCTCCTGAGGAAGGAGAATATGTGACAATGACCTTTGAAAAAGGCATTCCTACCAGTGTTAATGGGGAAAAAATGAAGGTTTCTGATATCATTACCAAGTTGAACCAGCTGGGCGGCAAGCACGGCATCGGCATTGTGGATATCGTGGAAAACCGGGTTGTAGGAATGAAATCCCGGGGCGTTTATGAAACCCCTGGCGGAACCATCCTCCTTGAGGCTCATCAGCAGTTAGAGGAACTGGTATTAGACCGTGCTACCATGGAAGTGAAAAAGGATATGGGCAATAAATTTGCGCAGATCGTTTATGAAGGGAAATGGTTTACACCTCTCCGTGAAGCAGTTCAGGCATTTGTGGAATCCACACAGAAGTATGTGACAGGAGAAGTGAAACTGAAGCTTTACAAAGGAAATATCATAAAAGCAGGAACCACCTCCCCATACTCCTTATACAGCGAATCTCTGGCCTCCTTTACCACCGGTGATTTATATGACCATCATGACGCAGACGGCTTCATCACTCTGTTTGGTCTTCCTTTAAAGGTAAGGGCGATGAAGATGCAGGAAGTTGAAAAAACAATTAAGTAATTAAGAGAAAAGGATGTACCAGGAACAGGTTCCCTGGTACATCCCTTTTTAATGGTAATAATACAACATCTATCAATCATCTGCCAGCTTGTTTAACGACTCGCCGGCTATGCGGTATACCGTCCAGTCTTCCATCGGCTCCGCTCCCATGGAACGGTAGAAATCAATGCTTGGCTTGTTCCAGTCCAGGCACCACCATTCCAGCCTTCCGCAGCCCCGTTCTTTTGCAACCTTCCCCAGCTTCTTTAACAACGCCTTTCCGATTCCGCAACCTCTGTATTCCGGATTCACATATAAATCTTCCAGGTAGATTCCGGCCCTTCCTAAAAACGTAGAGAAATTATGGAAGAATAAAGCAAATCCTGCTTCCTTCCCATCCGCCATGGCAAACATCACCTCGGCCTTTTGCTTGTTAAAAATCCAGTCCTCCAGCAGTTCCTCCGTAGCCACCACCTCATGAAGCATCTTTTCGTATTCTGCCAGTTCCTTTATAAATTTCAAAATAAGGGCAGTATCCCTTCTTTCCGCGTATCTGAATGATAAATCCATCTTCTTTCCTCCTGACCGTATGTACTTGTTGCAAAATCCAACAAATTCTGTTTCTCATGAATGTTATAGTATTAATATATCACCTTTTTATCTTTTTTCCAGTACCCGCCTGATCCTGGGCATCATTTTTTTGGTATACACATAACCGTTTTCCATGCACTTTTCCATACATTCAAAGGTTAAAAGCCCTGCTCCCCTTGGCATAGGCGGCTTTAACAGCAAAAGCTCTCCGCTGGAACGGCAGTCCTTAAGCTCCCTGCTCATAACGGAAAAGGAATGGAATGCGGTCTCTATAATGGAATAGTCATGGGGCATCTCATATTCTTCTCCAATGTCTACCGCAAGGACTCTTGATTCTCCCGCCGCGATAAAAAGGTCCACAGGAAGGTTATTGGTCACCCCTCCATCCACAAGAAGAAAGCCGTTCATCTGTCTTGGACAGAACACGGCCGGGACCGATGAGCTTGCCATCATAATATCACATAGAAGTCCGCTCCGTTCCCATTTCACATGCTCCTGCCTTAATGCGGAATAGGGAATCTCTTCCCTGAATAAGTTGGTAAAAGTGACCGTATCCCCGCTGTTTATATCCACAGCCGGAATCAGCAGGCCCCCGCAGTTTCCCTGTATATCCAGTCCATCGGTTAAATCACACAGAAAACGCTGAAGCCGGTTCCCTTTGATAAGCCCTTTTAACGTTGTCTCTCTGCCCAGCAGGATTTGGGGAAGAAATAAGGCGATCCCTAACATATCCGGATCAATCAGGCTTCTTCCATGTCTGGACAGCCACCGCACTGTTTCCCGCATATCCCCGGTTTTCATGCCTGATGCGTAAAGTCCCGCAACAATGCTTCCGGCACTGGCCCCTGCGATCCGGTCAGGAAGAAGTCCTGCCTCCTCCAGCGCCGTTAATACTCCCACATGAGCCGCTCCTCTGGTACCGCCGCCTGCCAACGCCAGTCCGTAGTCTGCCATGATTCCATTCTCCTTGCTTTTCAGCCGCATTTCAGGAAAATGTATGCCGTCTCTTATTCATTTATGCCTGACCCATATAGTAAAACAGCCCTTCGGTCCCTCTTTCATGCTGGAAGAGGGACCGAAAAGGCTGTCCTATTTTAATTATTTATAATACGCATCGATTCCGTCGGCGATTCCTTTTGCGATCTTGTCCCGGTATTCCTCGGTGGCCATCTTCTTGTCCTCATCCGCATTGCTCATGAAGCCCATTTCCACAATGGTCACCGGTAGGCTGCACCAGTTGATGCCGCTCATGGAATCCGTCTCCTGGACTCCCCGGTTTTTAAATCCGGTCTGGCTGCAGATTCCGTTTACAACAGCTTGGGATAGAGAAAGACTTTTGCTGTACAGGCTTCCATTATAGGGGTTCTTAGACGTCTGACACATGGTAAGTGCCCCCTGAATGCTGCTGTCATTTAAAGAATTGGCATGAACCCTGACGAATATATCCGCTCCGCTTTTATCCGCCATTTGAGCACGTTCTGCGTTGCTGATGTTCACATCATGGGTTTCCCGGATCATATAGACCTGATACCCTCTGTTAATGAGTTCCTGCTTTAATTTTAAGGAAACAGCCAGGGTGAGCTGGTATTCCGGAATCCCGGTTGCCGTTCCCTGAGTTCCGGAAGCCACCTTTGCCTTTTTTTCAGAAGCGCCGGGCCCGATGGGCTCTTTTTCAGAATTGCCCTTTGCCTGGTGCCCTGGATCAATGGCAATAAGCTTGCCCGTCCCGTTCCCGGAAACAGCAGGAGCGTCAGTTACCGTCTCCTGTGCAGGCTTGTCCTTTGACACGTACTGGGTTGAAATATAGCATTCCTTATCCTTGTAAATAACCCGGCTCCAGTTGTCGCTGTATCCGGTCCGTTTTAAGGAAGCCCCCTTTTCAAGGGTTCCAAGAATAGCACCCTGGGATGAAGGGAATTTTCTGATATTTACCTGAGAGCCGGTAACATACACCGTCTCGTCGGCCGCTGCAAAGGCAGGGGCAGTCTCCATGGTCACAGCGGCTTCATGAGAGCTTGTCTCCGCCGGCTTTCCGTCCGGAGCCTCTTCGGTCTTGTCCTCTGCAATGGACACAGGGGCTGTTTCTTCCCCTTCCACTACACTTAGTCCTCCCTGGGCCTCTTCCAGGGCAGGGGCTTTTACAGTTTCATATTTCCTTGCACATCCGGCAAGTACAAAAATACAAAGAAGGAACGGGACCAATAACAGCCACCCATTTGGTTTTCTTAAATTCCTCAAAGTATGGTTCCTCCTCCCACAACATAATCTCCTTCATAGAATACTACGGCCTGTCCGGGAGTGATGGCCCGCTGGGGTTCGTCAAACCTGCATTCCACCACCCCATCCTCTGCTTCCCGTATGGTGCACATGGCTCCTTTATGGCTGTAACGGATCTTTGCCAATACCCTCATGCTTTCTCCATGAAGTCCGTCAACAGCCATCCAGTTAATGTGATTTGCTCTCAGGGTTTGGGAAAATACATCATCGCCGGTTCCGATCACCACTTCATTGGCCTCCGGGCGGATCTCCACCACGAAAACCGGGCGGCCCATGGACAGATTCAATCCCTTTCTTTGGCCTACGGTGTAATGGGTAATCCCCTTGTGCCGGCCGATGACCTGGCCGGAAAGGTCCACAAAATTCCCCTCCGGCGCTTTTTCTCCGGCACTTTCTTCGATAAATCCTGCATAATCATTATCCGGAATAAAGCAGATCTCCTGGCTGTCCGGCTTATGGGCCACCATTAAGTTGATCCGGTCCGCTATTTCACGGATCTGGTCTTTGGAATAGGCGCCTACCGGCATCAGGGTATGGGATAGCTGGTGCTGTGTTAAATTGTAAAGGGCATAGGTCTGGTCCTTTGCCGCTGTCACGGACTTCTTCAGTGCGTATCTTCCGTTAGGAAGCTTCTCGATCTGGGCATAATGGCCTGTGGCAATATAATCCGCTCCTATATCCAGGCTGCGCTTTAAAAGAGACTCCCACTTGACATAACGGTTGCATGCAATGCACGGATTAGGTGTCCGCCCCTTCTGGTATTCTCCAACAAAATAATCAATGACCTGGGATTTGAATTCTTCTTTAAAGTTCATGACATAGTAAGGAATCCCCAGGTCCCAGGCCACCCGTCTGGCATCGTCCACAGCACTTAAGCCGCAGCAGCCTCCGTTTTCCTCCTGGGTCCCGGTATCCTCATCCTGCCATATCTGCATGGTAACGCCTATGACATCATATCCCTGCTCCTTAAGCAGCCACGCTGCTACAGAAGAATCTACGCCTCCCGACATTCCTACTACTACTTTCGCTTTGCTCATAGTCTCACGTACCACTTTCCTGCCCTGTTCTTCGGACATTAAGGTACACCTACAAGGTGTTTCCATTTCTTCTGCCGGGTAAGCAAACGCCCGGCATTTTAATATACTTCTTCCACTTCTTCCTCACCGATGTCAGACTTTGGTTTCTTTAAGCCGTCAATCTCGATTCCGTTTTTCTTTGCATAGTCCCATAAGGCAGCATGAATAGCTTCTTCTGCCAGAAGGGAACAATGCACCTTTACCGGCGGTAATCCGTCAAGGGCCTCACACACGGCCTGATTGGTCACGGCCATTGCTTCCTGAACGGACTTTCCCTTTACCATCTCTGTCGCCATGCTGCTGGTGGCAACTGCCGCCCCACAGCCAAAGGTTTTAAATTTTACATCACGGATAATCTGATTATCATCAATATCCAGATAAATTCTCATAATATCGCCGCATTTGGCGTTTCCTACGGTACCCATACCGCTGGGATTATCAATTTCCCCTACATTTCTTGGATGCTCAAAATGATCCATTACTTTTTCAGTATACATAATCTATTTTCTCCATTTCTAGGTAATATCTCCATTGCTCTGCCCAGGTTCTCCTGACAGAGTCCACCCCGTTACACCAGCAAAATGATCTTAACAGGGTGTATCCACATTTTTAGACGAGACTTGAATTACTTTCCCTGATGTCTGATATAATCCTCATAGAGCGGGGACATGCTGCGCAGTTTTTCCACAATTTCTTTAATGGATTCCACAACATAATCCATCTCTTCCTTAGTATTGTGGTCATCTAAGGTCAGACGAAGGGATCCATGCGCAATTTCATGAGGCAGGCCAATGGCAAGGAGCACATGAGACGGGTCCAGAGAACCTGAAGTACAGGCCGATCCGCTGGAACCGCAGATGCCCTTCATATCCAGCATGATAAGCAGGGACTCTCCCTCAATGAACTGAAAAGCAAAATTCACATTATTGGACAGCCTGTTTTTTCTGTGGCCGTTAATTCTTGTATAGGGAACCTCTGCCATAACCCGGTCCATCAGATAATTGCGGAGCTCACATTCCTTTTTCGTTCTTTCATCCATTTCTGCTGCTGCAAGCTCCACAGCCTTTCCAAAGCCCACGATTCCCGGTACATTCTCCGTACCGGCACGGCGCTTTCTTTCCTGTCCTCCTCCATGGATGAAGGACCGGGATTTAATGCCGCTTCTGATATAGAGAAAGCCAATGCCCTTTGGACCGTTGATCTTATGGCCGCTGGCACTTAGCATATCGATATGGTATTCATCCACAGGGATGGGCACATGGCCAAATGCCTGGACTGCATCCGTGTGGAACAGGATTCCATGCTCTTTTGCAATCTCTCCGATTTCCCTGACCGGTTGTATGGTTCCTATTTCATTATTGGCAAACATGATGGAAATAAGGATGGTGTCAGGGCGGATGGCCTTTTTAAGGTCTTCCAGCTTTATGATCCCATTTTCATCCACGTTTAAATAGGTTACCTCAAAGCCCTGCTTCTCCAGATATTCACAAGTATGAAGCACGGCATGGTGTTCGATTTTACTGGTGATGATATGTTTTCCCTTTGCAGCATAAGCCTCAGCAGTTGCAATCAGCGCCCAGTTATCGGATTCAGATCCGCCTGCTGTAAAATAGATCTCGTTTGCCTTGGCACCAAGAGCATTGGCAATCGTCTCCCTGGCTTCTGTTACGGCTTTCTTTGAGATGCCTGAAAACTCATATACGGAGGAAGGATTTCCATAATACTCCGTAAAATAAGGCAGCATGGCTTCCACGACCTCTGGCCGCGTCTTTGTAGTCGCTGCATTGTCAAGATAAATCAGTTGTTTCATATTGTTAGTTCCGCCTTTCTGTAGTCCTAAAGTTAAAAGCTTCATCTACAATTTCTATTATACACACATTTCCTAGAATTTCAATAGGAATGATTCTCATTATACATACAGTTCTGCCTGGGAGAAGCTTTTGATTGCATGGATAAGCTGTAATATATGTCATGAAGAAGTGGCCCGATCCATATATTATAATAATTCTCTTTTTCAGGAGATTGCATGAAGGATTCTCTGAAATTTCCCCTAAAACTTTCGCCTAGAAAATATGCACTGCTTACCGGAACCCTGCTCCTGACTTCTGCCGGGCTCATCACCAGGCTGCTTGGGTTTTTTTACCGGATTTTTCTCTCCCGGACCATTGGTGCAGAGGGACTTGGAATATTCAATCTGGTCCATCCGGTATTTGGTGTCTGCTTTGCCTTGTGCGCCGGATCCATACAGACCGCCATATCCCAGTCCGTAGCCGCTAATGTGAGAAAAGGCCGTTCCATTTTCCGAACCGGCCTGGTAATTTCAGTGGCAATCTCCATAATTCTGGCATATGCCATCATCCGGTTTAAGGATTTCCTGGCAGTCAACATCCTCATGGAACCCCGCTGCGCCCCTCTTCTACTTTTTATTGCGGTATCTGTCCCATGTGCGGCCATCCACGCCTGCATCAATGGTTATTATTATGGTATGCAGCGGCCTCATGTCCCGGCATTTGCCCAGGTCATCGAACAGAGCATAAGAATCGCAGCCGTGTTCCTCATTGCGGATATTATGATTGAATCCGGAATCAAAATCACGGTCCAGTTAGCGGTTATGGGGCATTTGATAGGAGAAATCGTTTCTTCTCTTTATACCGTTGTTGCCTATCGTTTTTTTTCGCCCAAAATGCCCTCAGGCGTTACGGCAGTTTCTTCTTCCTTTCTTGAAACTGCTCCTGGGCTTATGCACCTGGCCCTTCCTCTCATGGGGAACCGTCTGGTCTTAAATATTCTTGCAAGTGCAGAAGCAATTCTGATTCCCAGCAGGCTTCAGATGTCAGGACTTTCGGATTCGGCGGCATTTTCCGTATACGGTGTTCTGACAGGAATGGCCTTGCCCTTTATTCTGTTCCCATCCACTATTTTTAATTCCCTTGCCGTACTTTTGCTGCCAACGGTAGCAGAAGCCCAGTCAGAAGGAAACGAAGGCCGGATCAGTGATGCCATATCCATGTCGCTTCGTTACTGCCTGTATGTAGGGATCCTTTGCATCGGCATCTTCACCCTCTTTGGTGACGATTTAGGCGTCAGCGTATTTAAGGATAATACTGCCGGAACCTATATGACGGTTTTGGCATGGCTTTGTCCCTTCCTCTATCTGGTGACCACCATGGGAAGCATATTAAACGGCCTGGGGAAAACCTCCGTCACCTTTATCCAGAATGCCATCGCACTGCTGATCCGTCTCGGCTTTGTCCTCTTTGGAATCCCCAGATTTGGGATTTTCGCTTATCTGGCAGGAACACTTGCCAGCGAACTGCTTCTGGCCACGATGCATGTGCTGACCCTCCGGAAAAAGGTGGATTTTGTATGGAATGCATGGGATATGATCGTAAAGCCGGCGGCCCTTATGGTGATGGCCATCGGTATTTACTTTGCGGCTTTTTCCGTGGCAGATCCCTTCCGGAAAATGCCTTTATTCATAAAAACCGCTTTCCATATTACGGTACTAAGCATATTCTATCTGATGCTTCTCCTTGGCGCCCATGTTATGAAAGGAGAAACGCACAGTCATCATTAAGGGGTTCATGAAGTAACTGTTTATGGCTTACATAACGGAATGAAAAAACGGACTGTCATAAGTCCGTTTTTTTAATTTATGATTTTAATCGATCCCTACCATTACGGAAGTGGCTTTTATGATGGCATAGGCATCCTTTCCCACCTCCAGCTTTAAATCCTTAACCGCTGCCATGGAAACCGTGGCAGATATGATGTTTCCGCCGCCGATATCAAGGGTTACAATGGCATTTACTGCACCCGGTTCAATACCAACGACTTTTCCCTTGAACTGATTTCTTGCACTGAGCTTCATCTGATCTGTCTCCTCTCATCCGGTCCTGTCCTGGGGAACCACCTTTTGGGAATACCTTTTCCCTCAAAAGACGGTGCGGCTTTGTTAAAAAGCATGGGCAGGAGTGGAAATATATAGCAGTAATTATGGATTGTAAACCGAAAGATTATACTGCTTTGGATAAATTGATTGTAAGCATTTGTATTTTCATTGTCAAACAATTCCTGGATGTAAAAAAATTAAAGCAACAGCAGGAGATCCTCTTTGGGGAACCGGATAAACGGCGGAATGCTTTGAACCGTTTCTTCCTCTATATCCGTTTTATCCCGGACCCACCAAATCTTTACAGAAGTATCATCCTCTGCGTTCCGAAACAGATACTGCCTTTGAAAAGGAGTATCGGCAATTCCGGACAATTCGGTCTTCATCACATTTTCCTCTTCCGGTCCCTGGGCCGGGATCAGGTTATGGCCCCGAATCCCCACATACCGGATGGAGTCTCCGATTTTTTCTGCTGTTTTTAACTGTATTTTCCAGTCACAGGCGTAAAGCTGGTAATCACTGATTTTTTCTATGGAGGAAATATTCTTGCAGCCGGTGAGCCTTGCGGCTTCCATTCTTTCCGGTCTTTGGAAAATGTCCTTTGTACAGCCCTTTAATATAGTATTTCCCTCTGAAAGAAGTATCATATGTCCGCAGAATTTATAAATCTCATCCCTGGAATGAGAAACCATGAGCACATCCCCGGGATAGTCCCTGATCAGTTCCAGCATTTCCATCTGAAGGGTATCCTTTAAATACCCATCCAAAGCGGAAAAAGGCTCATCCAGCATGATCATATCAGGCTTGTATAAAAGCATGCGGGCAAGGGCCACTCTCTGCTGCTGGCCGCCGGACAACTGGGAAGGATACCTTTTTTCCAGCCCTTCCAGTTGAAAACGCCTGATCTGTTCCGCAACAAGGGGAAGCTTATGCTTTTTCTTTCCCGGAACCACGATCCCTAAATTCTCCTCAACGGTCATGGTAGGGAATAAGGCATAGTTCTGAAATAAGTAACCTACACGCCGCTCCCTGGCAGGCAGATGAATCCCCTTTTCCGAATCAAACAATACCTTCCCATTTAAGACAATCCGTCCGTAATCCGGCTTTTCGATTCCTGCCACGCATTTTAAGGTCATGGTTTTTCCGCAGCCGGAGGCTCCCAGGATCCCCATACAGCCCCCGTCTGTCTCAAACTCCACATTTAAATCAAATCCTGAAAACTTTTTTCGGATGTTCACCTGCAATGACATATTAGATCCACCTGTTCCCAAATTTCATATTTTTTCCGGATATATAATTAATAACGGCAACAATAAGAAATGACAAAATAACAATGACACATACCCAGAATCCAGCCTTATCCCAGTTTCCTGAAGCCACTTCAGAAGCAATCGCAACGGAAACCGTTCTGGTCTTACCAAGTATGTTTCCTGCCAGCATGGCGGTTGCCCCGTATTCCCCAATGGCTCTTGCAAAGGCTAAAACAGTTCCGGAAGCCAGTCCGGGAGCTGCAATGGGAACGATGATCTTCCAGAAAATTTTCCTTTCTGAAAGTCCCAGGGTCCTTCCGGCATGGATCATAGTAACATCCACCTGTTCAAAGGCCGCCCTTGCATTCCGGTACATTAAGGGAAATGCGATAACAAAAGCTGCCACAACACAACCAGGCCAGGTCTGTACCATTTTTATATCAAATTCCTCAAAGAGAAATCTGCCGAAGGGTCTGCGAAGACTGAAGATTAAAAGAAGAAAGAATCCTGCCACAGTAGGGGGCAGCACCAGAGGCAGAGTCAAGATCCCATCGATTATGGATTTTGCCGTAGTATTCACCTTCATGATCAGTCTTGCTGCTCCTATCCCCAGAAAAAAGGTCAGAACCGTTGCCAGAACCCCCGTTTTAAGAGAAATAAAAAGGGGACTCCAATCGATTGTTTTTATTAGATCAAGCATAGATTTTCACCCCCTTACTCATGTATGTTTATTTTGAGGATTTTGCAAATCCGGCATCGGTAAACAGCTTCATCACGCCTTCATCACTTACCAGATATTCCTTAAACTCCGCGGCTGCCCTTGCCTGTTCCCCGGTTGCTTCCTTGTTAAGGATCCGGCCCACAGGATATACAGCAGGGTCGATCATGGAGCTGTCAGCTTCAGCTATGATTTCCACCTTGTCAGCCATAGATGCTGCATCGGTTGCATAGACAACGCCTACTTCATTGCTGCCCTCAGCTACGGCTGTTAAAACTGCGGTTACATTGGCACCTTCGTTGATTTCCATCTTCATCACCTGGTCTAAAGTACCCAGGTTGGTAAACAGCTTTCTGGCATACTGGCCTACCGGTACATCCTCTCCTGCAAGGGCAAGGCTTGATGCCTTAGTGATATTGTCAAAACCGGTTACTTCTGTTTTTCCGCCCGTTGGCTTGATCAGAACGATCTTATTTTCAAGGAGATCGGTAACGGATCCATCGACTACCAATCCGCCTTCCTTTAAGGCATCCATCTGCTTGGTGGCAGCTGAGAAGAACACATCACACTGAGCGCCCTCTTCGATCTGTTTCTGAAGGGTACCGGAGCTGTCCGCATTATAAATAATATTAACATTGGTATGATCTTTTTCATAGGTTTCTTTGATTTTTTCCATAGTATTTTTTAAACTGGCTGCAACAAAGACATAAAGATCCACGTTTCCCCCTTTTGCCTCAGCCGTTGTGGACTCCGCTGCCGTAGTTTCCTCAGCCTTGACGGTCTCTTCTTTTCCAGTTGTCTCTGCCTGTGCATCCTTTGTATCAGCCGAACCGGCAGAGCCGCACCCCACAACCGTACCGGCAGCAAACATTGCTGCCATCATTACCGCCAATAATTTTTTTCCCGATTTCATAATACTTCCTCCTGGTTTTTCATTGGAATAACAGCTAATTGTTATTCATTTTAATTGGGTTTTGTACTGTTTTATACCGTTTGGTAATCCCCAATTCATTTTAATTGATATTTCATTTCCTGTCAATGCCAATATAATTTTATAATAATATCGGGACTGGTGGATTTATGCCCTCAGTTCAAAGTTTCTAACCGCCTTTGATTGACAATGAAATGATATATGCTATAACTAATTATAAACAAGGGAACTCACAGGAAGCATAGAGGAAATTGCATGGAAAAAATTTATACCACCCAGGAAGTTGCAAACCAGCTTAAAATCAAAAAATCAACGGTATATGAGCTGATCAAACGGGGAGAACTAAAATCCTCAAAGGTCGGCAAGCAAATAAGGATCAGCCAGGAACAGCTGGACGAGTATTTAAAGGCCCCAAATTTGGGCAGCAAGATCCAGACGGAGGAGCCTCTTCCCCGGATCATGGATATTCCCCTTTTTACCGCCGATGCCGCCATACGGCAAATGGATTACCTTCTTAATACCAGCGGCCTCATCATAAGCAGCCAGGAATCGGGAGTTGTGGAGCTGCTCCGCAGCCAGCTAAGTCTTCGTCCTGACAGCCTCCCAATCCTTCATTCCTATATGAATGATTATAACAGCCTGTATTCCCTTTACTACGATAAGACTCATATGGCCCTTACCTCTTTTTGCACCAGCCGGAAAGGGCAGGAAATCCAGCAGATCCAAAGCCTGCTGCCTGGTAAGGAGGCCGTAATCCTTCACATCTGCAGCCTTCCGGCCGGCCTTTACGTCAAAAAGGGAAATCCTAAAAACCTGCATACCTTAAAGGATCTGTGCCGCCCGGATATCCGGTTCATCAACAGAGAGAAGGGAAACGGGTACCGGATCTACATGGATTCCAGCCTTTCGGCCCATCATATTGAGAAGGCTTCCATTTCCGGATACGAAAAGGAATGCCTGTCCCATATGTCTGCTGCAAATGCGGTGGCATCAGGGAATACAGATGCAGGCATCGGTGCTCTATCCCACCTGTCCGCGTATCCCCAGCTGGATTTTATTCCTTTGTCCGCCGCCTCCATGGACCTGGTCTTCCCAAAAGCAGCTATGGATCATCCGGCTTTTCAAAGCATTTCAGCCACAATTAATTCCCGGGAATTTAAAAACAGCCTTCTTCCATTTAAGGGATATGATATTGAAAACACCGGAAACTGCACCTTGATCGGCGGTTGAATCAAGCAGTTTTATCCAGTTGTAATCAATCATCGGCAAATTTTAGTTGCATTCGCAACTAATTCTGTGTTAAACTATTCAAGAGCTGATAATGTCTCAGGCTCACGCACAACTCTGTGCGGATTAACATTCTTAAGAATCCCTATCATAAAAAAACGGACAACAGGAGGTATTTATTTGAACCAGAAATTAAAAGAAAAAATTGTGGAATCTTTATCATCTGTCCTGCCCGTTACATGTGTCGTGTTGATTTTGTGCATAACCATCACTCCCATGCCTCTTGACCCACTGATGCTGTTTCTGGTAGGCGCAACCCTTTTAACCGTTGGTATGGGCTTTTTCACTCTGGGTGTCGATATGTCCATGATGATCATCGGAGAAAAAACGGGTGCCCATCTGGCAAAATCAAAAAAGCTTCCGCTCATTGTTTTTGCCTGTTTTATCATTGGTTTTATCATTACCATTGCAGAGCCGGATCTTCAGGTACTGGCAGGACAGACGCCGGCTGTTCCCGATATGGTCCTGATCCTTTCTGTGGCAGGAGGCGTCGGGCTGTTCCTGGCTTATGCATTTTTAAGAACCCTGTTCAGCTGGAGCTTATCCCGTATTCTTATGGGCTGCTACGGAGTACTCTTTGTTATGTCCGTCTTTGTGCCAAAAGAATTTCTGGCAGTTGCCTTTGACTCCGGCGGAGTTACCACAGGCCCCATCACCGTGCCCTTTATCATGGCTCTCGGAGCCGGCCTCTCATCCATCGGCCGGGGAAAAAATTCAGACAGTGACAGCTTCGGCCTTGTTGCCCTGTGTTCTGTGGGCCCCATCCTTTCCGTTATGATTCTGGGCCTTGCCTATGAATCCTCTGCCGCTGATTATTCGCCTATGGCGATTCCTTCCATAAATAATTCCCAGGACCTCTGGCTGGCATTTCAGCGAGAGCTTCCTCATTACGCCTGGGAGGTCTTTTTGGCTCTGTTTCCCATTTTGCTGTTTTTCCTTATATTTCAGGTCTTCTTCTTAAAGCTGAGGAAACGGCAGCTGATCAAAATCCTGGTAGGACTTATCTATTCCTACATAGGACTGACCCTTTTCCTCACTGGCGTTCATGTAGGCTTTATGCCTGCCGGCAAATATTTAGGACAGCAGCTAGCATCCCTCCCATATAACTGGGTCATGATCCCCATTGGTATGCTTATCGGTTATTTTATTGTAAAGGCAGAACCGGCCGTACAGATTTTAAATCAGCAGGTAGAGGATATTACCGGAGGCTCCATATCAGAAAAGACCATGATGACCGGATTATCCATTGGTATGGCTATTTCCCTGGGGTTGTCAATTTTAAGAGTTATAACAGGCCTTCCCCTTCTGGCCCTCCTCCTTCCCGGTTACGCGCTGGCCCTTGGACTTTCCTTTGTGGTCCCGCCGATCTTTACTTCCATTGCTTTCGATTCGGGCGGTGTTGCTTCCGGTCCTATGACGGCCACCTTCCTGCTCCCCTTTGCCATGGGAGCCTGCGAAGCTCTGGGAGGGAACATTGTTACGGATGCTTTTGGTATCGTGGCTATGGTAGCTATGACACCTCTGATCATAATACAGCTTATCGGCGTCTCCTATCATTACAAGACAAAAAAGGCCGGAGTTCCGGCCAATGCACCGCTCCTTAATATGGAGCTTGAATTTATTGAATTAGGAAAGGAGGAGGCTGATGATTTCCAATCGTAAAATAAACTGGATCACGGTGATCGTGGACCGGGGGAAAGGCGAAAAAGCAGCTTCCGTTTTTAAAGAACATCATCAGGAACTGCTTCTCATTACCAGAGGCCATGGAACCGCCAGCTCTGCCATTAAGGACTGCCTGGGGCTTGATGAGCCGGAAAAAGATTTGGTTATCGGAATCGTGGATGAGACAGCTGCCAAACGCATATTATCTGCTCTGCACGAAACACTGGAGCTTGGAAAACCGGGTTACGGCATCGTTTTTACCATATCCTTAACAGGAATCAGCGCAGCCGCTTCCCGTATCTTAGAAGCAGCGCTTCCGGAAGGGGATCCGCTGACTGTCACAGATTATTACAAGGAGGTTCGCTTAATGTCAGATACGATCAGATATGAACTAATTGCTGCTGTCATCAATACCGGCCTTTCTGCTCCCATTATGGACGCTGCCAGAAATGCCGGCTGCAAGGGAGGGACCCTGGTCAAAGCCAGGGAAGTCGGTACAGTTGACTCCAAAAAGCTTTTTGGCCTGACTCTTTCCAATGAAAAGGAGATACTTCTCATCCTGGTTCCCCATACGGATAAGCAGGAGGTCCTTAAATCCATCTGCGAAACGGTAATGAAAGAAACCGGAGAGCATGCCATCGCCTTTTCCCTGCCGGTGGATGAGGTAGCGGGACTCAGCACTCTGGTAAAATAAAATGACGCACCTTGTACACCAGGCAATAATAACAGGCGGCAGTCCCTTACTCTCTCCATAGGGTAAAGGGACTGCCGCCTGTTTTCTTTTCTCCTACTGTTTCAATCCTTGGTAAAGTGCATTAAGGAGTTCACCGCCCCGATCCTGACTCAATTCCCAGACCATAGCGCCTCCCAGCTTTTTTGATTTGATATAATCGGATTTATGGCCTATGGATTGAGGATCTTCATAACTGATAAAGATCGTACCGTTGAACAGCCAGGGTACTTTTGACTGAGGATGGATATGACCGGTATATCCAGATTTATTCAAATACCTATCCTTAATGTCCTGATACCCAATGGAACTGGAACCGCCGAAGGGCTGGTATAACCCGTTATTTAAATCCCTAACAGAGGAATACAAATATCCATAAAATGGAATGCCCATTACCAGCTTTTCTGCTGGAAAGGAGGCATTGAGCCAGGCAGTAACGGCTCTGTCCACACTCGTTTTATACTGGGGGGAAGGATCGTCGTTTTCATATAAGGGCGCAAGGAGATCCGTGTTCGCATCCCAGTATCCATGAAGATCGTACGTCATGATATTTGCGTAATCCAGATACTGTGCCAGCTTTGAAAGCTCCACATTGTTGATGTAAGATTTATCCGCTCCACCTGCAATGGTCAGGAGGTAATGCTTATGGTCAGCTGCCCCCCGCGCATCCAGCTTTTCACGGATTTTTTTAAGAAGCAGAGTGAAATTCTGCTTGTCTTCTCCACGCTTTGCATTTCCCACCAGGCCTCCGCTGACCGGATATTCCCAGTCTAAATCAACTCCATCAAAGCCATATTTAATCATGAAATCAACGCAGCTGTCTGCAAATGTAGTTCTGGATTCCTCTGTCAGGGCCGCATCTGAGAATTTCCCGGACCAGTTCCATCCTCCTACGGAAATTAAGGTTTTTAAATCCGGATATGTATTTTTTAAGGAGTTTAATTGTTTTATGTTTTCAGGATCCACATCAGGGTACCCCAGGGTAAGCTTTAGGTCAGTACCAATGTTGGCGAATGCATAATTAATGTGGGTCAGCTTCCCGGCATCGATCTGGTTAGGATAGAAATGATAATAGGCCGCCCATGCTGCGTAATACCCGACTAATTTACCGGCCTGTCCTTTTGAGGGTTCTGTGGCAGGCGCAGCAGATGGCTCCACGGCAGGTGCTCCAGATGATTCCACGGCAGGTGCTGCAGCCGGTTCCGCAGCGGGCGTGGAAGAGGGTTCTACGGCAGTCGTGGCTGACGTTTCTGCGGCAGTCGTGGCTGATGTTTCTGCGGCAGTCGTGGCTGATGTTTCTGCGTCATGGATCACAGCCTTTTTAGATTTATTTGTATTGGCTTTTGGGGAAAGGGGAACCGGTGCGTCTGCAGCGATGACGGCTGTAGCGCTTTGGGAAGATTCCACAGTAATTTTATCAGGCTTTTCAGCAAATGCTACCCAGCTGAAGAACCACCCCACAATGATCAGCATTAAAACGGAAACAGATAGAAAAATTTTCTTGTTTTTACTTTCTTTCATCACTTTACTTGATCCTTTTCTCTCATTTTTTTACCAGTATACCATGCTGGTTTTTCTTTGAACAACGCGCAAAAAATGGATCAATTGGCAGAAAATTCCGTTATGCCGTCATATTACAAAAGCACCCTGGCTTTTTCTTTATCTGAGATCATAAAACAAAGTCTACTCTCCGTCGATTGGAATGTTTATTTATGTATGTTATGATTGCATAAATGAACCCGAATATGAAAAGGAGAAAATGCATTGAATGAAACATTGAAGGTAATAGGGAAACGGTATTCCTGCCGTGATTATAAAAAAGATATGCTTCCGGACGAGATCCTCCAGGCCATTGCAGAAGCTGCAATACAGGCACCAAGCGGAATGAACCGTCAGGCGTGGAGGGTTATTGTTGTAAAAGACCAAGATTTAATGAACGATTTGGAAACGGAAGGTTTGTCCTATCTGGCCGCCATGGAGGATCAGTCCTTGTACAATAAGATCATAGAACATGGAGGCAGATTATTTTATGGGGCACCATGCATGATTGTTGTGCCTATTGATCCGGAACAATATGCTCCCGCACTGATTGACTGCGGGATTCTGTGTCAGAATATCACTTTGGCCGCAACCTCTTTGGGCATAGCCAATATTATGTGCGGTTTTACAGGTCTGGCATTTGCCAGCGGGACCCGCTCGGCCGAGTTCAGCAAACGTCTGGGGTTCCCTGATGATTATGTATTTGGATGTTCCGTGCTGCTGGGATACGCCAATACAGAGGTGGCTCCTCATAGTCCTGATAAGAGTAAAATCAGTTTTATTGAATACGAACCTTAATTATAATTGTGTGGAAAACAGGCGAAAATACCGCCTGCTCTTAACATGCCCTATAGGTAGGATATAAATAAGCCAAGGGAGGAAAGCTTATCAATAAGCCTTCCTCCCTACCGCTTATACAAATGAAATTTCATGAAACGACGAACTAAATCAATATGAAAGTGGATTATTTCGAAAAGTCATATTTATAATATTTTTTTACAAAATCGGCCATAGGACTTTCCTTACTTTCTTGTATATAATCTAAATCAAAATCGTAGAAATATAAATATGATATACTCTTTTTTTTATCAGAAGTACCAATCATACCGAATGACTTTGGATATTCCGCCTGATAATTGTCATATCCGTCTACTACCTTAAAATCGTAATTGTCTATTGAAAATTCATATTCAGGAATATAATATTTACTTTTATCAAAATCTGAAACAACTTTATGGTCTAGAAATTTATACTTTTTTGTTAAATTCTCCTTTTCTCTTTTATAAGTTTCTTCATCATAGTTAACAACCAGCAAAATGGTATCTGTTTCAAATAATATGAAGGAAGCATGATTGTATTTGTATGATATATCTTGATATTTGGGTAAATCCTCAATGACAGGCATAAAGCTTTTCGCATGCTCATCAATCCTGGATCCGCTATTAAGATACTCCTCCTTGTCTTTTTTATTTGACTTGCTAAAGCCAATAAAACTTAACGTTAAGAGAATCACAAGTATTGTAATCAATATATTTTTATTGTTCATATTCTATCATTGATCCTATCTTTTTATGGTAAAAAGTCCCATGCATCTATTGGGACAATGGTATGCATTTATGGTCTATAAACTCCATGACCTTTATCGCATACTGGTTCACCCTTTCCAGTTGCAATTCCTAGAAGCCTTCCTTGCGTCTTAACTTACGTAAATCATTTCGCTTTAACGCACTATCCCATTCAGCTCTTTGTCCCTCTGTCGTCAGTTTAAGTCTAGGAACTTTAACCGGAGTTCCCTCTTCATTAATTGCTACATATACCAAATAGGCACGGTTAATCGGTTTTCGTAACCCGGAAAGATCCTCCGAGTAGGTATCCACTCTTACTTCCATTGAGGTATTCCCCACATAAGTTAACCTTCCTATTAACACAATGGTGTCATTAATAAAGGCTCCTGCTTTGAATTGAAGATTATCAATCGCAACTGTCGTAGTGTTACATTCCGCATGACGTTTGGCAGTTATCGCTCCCACGACGTCAATCCATTCCAGAAGCTGGCCGCCGAAAAGCCTGCCACTTCCATTAATGTGGGAAGGCATCAAAAGATGAACCTGTTCTACCATGGATTCCTCTACTGTTTTTAATTCCTTCATTGCTTTTCCTTTCTTCTGCTGATCCATCCTATTTCCATATTTTTCTTACTAAAACTGAACTAATAGAATGCATTGCAAATATCAACACAGCATTTATAATCATATCCGTGATCCATAATTTAATTGATAATACTTCTACTATCAAATCTGACAAAAAAAGTGCAATGAACACGGCAATAAAATTAATTAAATATTCAAATACTTTTACTTTATTTCTTTTTTTAACTTCGTCTTTGTAGGTATCCTTTAAGAGTTTTTTATTTAATTCTTTACGTTCCTTTTCATTCTTTTGTTTGTCCATTATTAGATCTCTGCCTCTTTCCTATTATCATACCATACATGCGGGTCGTTTTCATTAAATATATTATCTTATCTCCGGGATCTAATACCAACTATAGTTCATTACTTATCCTATTTTTCATCCTTCTTATTCTATACGAATGAATCTTAAGTCAGTGAATAAATTTTCATATACACGTACTTTCCCTGCTGGAATTTTAGTCCATACTGATCCAAAATCTCTGCTCCACGATTCCATCCACTAATATTTCATTTTCCAAGGCACCACCATTATTCATTATACTTTTTGCGGAACCTATGTTCTTTTTATCACATACCATTAATACTTTATCTATTCCAATCTTTTTGCACTCCTCAAGGGCAAGACCGATCATTTTGGTTGCAACCCCTTTTCTTCTTTCCGAAGGCCGTACACCATCTCCAAGATGTCCACCATTCAATAACAAAGATTCGTTTAGATAATGCCTGATATTAACAGCTCCAACAAACAAATCTCTTTCTTCATCTAAGCAAAAAAAAGTGGAATATGGTACAAATCCTTCTTCTTCAACGTTGTTATCCAAACTATTCATATAGTGATCAAAATCATGATAGTCAAATCTTGCGATTGCATATGGAACGATTTTTTCTCCCGAGGCATACCATTCTTCCATCATATCATTTAGATGCATTTTATATTTTTTTTCTAATTTTACCAAATGAAGTTCCACTTTACCACTCCTCTATGAATTGGATTTTATCTAATAATATTGCCAACTGATTATTGTAAAATTAGTTTTGCAAATTTCTTCAATATATTATCTCCATGTAAATGGATAATCTAAATATTGGGGCAATTTCGTGTTTCGGTTACCTTTTGCAGAGTTTATTTGTCCTTGGGTTATAAACACTGCATCACTTAAATCCGCATTGCTAAAGTCTGCGTCTCTCGTATCAGCCCCTAAAAATATTGTTCCATTGAACACGCAATTATTGAAATCTGCAGCTATTAACAGCTTTGTACTTAAATCCAATCCACTAAAATCTTTATTTTTGAAATTCCTCCCTAAAAAATCTGATGGACATTTTTTGTTTAAGCAGCACAAGTTCTTTGGCAGCAAACTGCAAACCTGTCTTAAAAAGACATTTGCCTTTTTTCTATAATTTTCTATATGAAATTTTAAAATATCTTGGGGTTTGGAATTACAAATTATTTCATTTTCTTCAATTAGGGGTTTGATATTATTCCGCAACATTTTAGCTGGATTTATCGACATAACTTCCAGCAAAAAATAGCGTATTTGATAAAGTTGAAACACCGCAATATATACATCATAGATTTCTTTTGCTAACCCTGGTGTATTTTGCCACGTTTGTCCCGAATAAATGGTTTGTGTTACCTGCTGACCTGCGCCGAAGCAATCATACCCGATGCAGCCTTTCATTTTCCTTTTTTCAAGCTCTCCATGAATTTTGCATCGAAAATTCTTATGAAGATTAAAACACGGCTTTCCCGCTTGTTTATTTTCCGGAAAGCCGTCCATTTCCGAAAAAAACAACGCAGTGCAACATAGTCCACTACATTGTGAGCAATCCGGTTTTAATGATTGTAATGTTATCGTGTTTTCATCATGTATTTTAATCACCTATTTACTCCCATCATTCCTGTCTAATTCCCACTGTCATTTTATAAAATTACTGCTACATCTTCATGAAAAGAATACCACTAAACTTACGATCTATCAATATTTCGCTTCCAATGTAAATTAATTTTATTTGGCATTGTATCTGGTTTATTACAATAAAAAACTACCAGCTCAATCCTGATAGTCAGTAGTTTTTATTATATATACTTTTACAGCGTTCGTTGCATTACAACAATAACATAGCTGTCCGTCTGCACTTCTTCACCTGTTTTTATAAAATGATTCTTAGTCCAAAAAGCTTCACTTTGCGGATTTCCCTTTATATACCCAAGCCTCACATAAGTAAACCCTATTTTTTTTAAATATCGGCAGACTTCTGAAATGATGGAAGTTCCAATCCCTTTTTTTTGTATATGCTGATCTATCATAAAAAAACCTATAAATACGGTTTCTCCATTGGGATAACCAGATATTAAATCAATTACTGCAACAAGCAATTCACTATGATAAAATCCAAGATAATACTTGTCTTCTAGTTTTTTTCCCTTTGGCAATACTGTAAGTTCTTCTTTCACACTGCTTATTGTTACATTTGGCGGACAATGCTGATAATACAATGGATTGCTTTTACAGAGAGCATATACTTCTGGTATATCTGTTTCTTCAATTCGTTTCACTCGATATTTTTCAGACAAATTTTCAATCTTCATACCCGTACCTCATATAGACTATATGACTACTTGTTATTCACTCAGTTACTCGTCTATTTTATCTTAACTATTACGAACAATCAATATTAAGTTCTCAATGTATATAATTCATCAAACTCCAGTTTTTATGAATGAATTACTGCTTAAAAAATCTACTAACCCAATATTGATGGTTATTAGTTTTCTTTTTGGATTTTTATTGGCTTCTCTTTTTACTTCCCGATATCCCCGGTAATATCTTGAAGGCAATCCGAAAGTTTAATTATTAAGAATATTGCTTCGGAAGAAAATGGATTCCTTCCTTCTCCATTGAGCGAAATCCTTAACAACTTGTATATTATTTTTTATTCTGCAGACACTACTAAAAAACGAAAGGAGCATCAATCTTGAATAGCAAGGATATATCTTCCAACAAACAGGACAGTGCTACAGACAATAATGTCAGTACTAAAAATGTTACCCAGACAGATCATCGTCCGAAAACCGCATCATATAGCGATTATATTGATCCATTTTATACTCTTCCGGGTGAAGGCCATAAACCTAGAATTACATCCAATTAGGCATCATCCCGTGACGCAAGGGAGGTTTAAATCTCCCTTGTTATTCTTTGCATTTGCATTATTCCTATTTTGGTTGATTCTCTTATGCCAGTCTTATGTTTAGAAGTTCCATCTGCCTTGAACCGTGGCATGTCTATAATATCCGCATCTTCATCTCGCAAGTAGATTGAGTTTTCACTGAATTGCTTCTCTTCTCTGAAAATGACATATTGACTCCCTTCTATATCACTTTGAATTATTAGTACTATAAAAGGCACTGGAGAAAAATGAACTGACCCCCATAAGTTAGACCGAAAAATCTAATTTATGGGAGGTCAGTTTTTTATGGCAAAACACAGTTTTGGTTTAAAGAAAAGAATGGTATTGGCTTATGAGTCTGGTGAAGGTGGTTATGCTTTTTTGTCCAAGAAATATAATGTTTCGCGGATAATGATACGAAAATGGGTTGCTGCATATAAAGAATTCGGTGACGAAGGACTGAGACGTTCTCGTCAAAACGAAACGTACTCTTTCGAATTTAAGCTTCATGTGGTAGAGTTATATCTATCAACAGAGGTTTCTTATCAGGAGCTCGCTCTTACAGTTGGAATGAATAATCCACCGTTAATTACCAAGTGGGTTAATGATTTCAGAATTGCTGGTCCTGATGCTTTGAGACCAAAGCGTAAAGGACGGCGAAGAAAAATGGATAAACCTAAAGAGATAGCCCGGGATGTGCCAGATTCATTAAAAGATAATAATGAGTATATCAAGCAACTCGAGGATGAATTACTAAAACTAAAAATAGAGAATGCGTATTTAAAAGAACTGAGGAGGCTGCGTTTAGAGGGAACACCTCAGAACAAAAAGCGAGAATCATCCACAGCCTCCGAGGATCATTCAAACTAAAAGACATTCTCGCAATCACAGGTTTTCCTAAAGCAACATATATGTATTGGCAGAAACGTTTTGATAGAAAAAACCAAAATCAAGAATTCGAGCAAAAGATCCTTGAAATACGAAAGAATAACAAAGATTTTGGCTATCGTCGCATTTATGGAGAGTTAAGAAAACAAGGACTAATTGTAAACAAGAAACGGGTTCAACGGATTATTCAAAAGCTTGGTCTTCAGGTGATATCGTTCACGCGGAAAAGCCGCAAATACAGTTCTTATAAAGGCAAAGTAGGAAAGGTTGCTCCGAATAGAATTCACAGACGATTTGAAACTTATATTCCACACCAGAAGATTACGACCGACACCTCTGAATTTAAGTATTATGAAATAGATGAAAAAGGAAGAATGAATATCAGGAAGCTTTACCTGGATCCATTTATGGATATGTGTAATAGAGAAATAATCAGTTATGGCATATCACAGAAACCATCTGCAGAAAGTATAATGGATGCCTTAAACAAAACAATAGAAAAAACAGAGGATTGTAAATATAGACGTACATTCCACTCAGATCAAGGCTGGGCTTATCAAATGAAAGCGTATGTTCGTACGCTTAAGGAAAACAAGATATTTCAAAGCATGTCCAGAAAAGGAAATTGTCACGATAATTCGGTTATGGAAAACTTTTTTGGACTTATAAAGCAAGAAATGTATTATGGTGTAGTTTACTATAGTTATGAAGAGCTTAAGTCAGCTATTGAGAAATACATAAAATACTACAATGAGAAACGAATTAAAGAAAAACTGGGATGGATGAGTCCTGTAGAATACAGACTCAGCCTCCTGGCTGCATAAAAAATAGCGAAGCAGTTTAAAACTACTTCGCTATAAAGTCTAACTTGTTGGGGTCACATCAAAATCCAATGCCTTTTAACTTTATAATATTCTTCCACCCATACCCTACGCTGAATGTAACAGTAGTCTCATTTCCTCCGACCGCCCAGTAAATTCTGAATCTATAGAAAAAATTTCTTCTGAGTAATAATCTTCAATTTTTTTCGCTTTATGAAAATATAAGTTGTCGAGTGCTTTTAATAAGGTAAATTACCTCTAAGCCTTATAAATGATAGGATTCCCCATCTTCCGCTTCCAAAAGATAAGGAGTGATCTGATATACATAAAAGTTCAGCCAGTTCCCATACAACGTATTGGCTCCATTCCTCCAGTTTAACACAGGAACCGTATCCGGGTCATCATCTTCATAATAATTGCATGGAATCTCGGGATCCAGTCCCTTTCCCAAATCCCGGTGATATTCTCCGTCCAAAGTCATGCGGTCGTATTCCGGATGCCCCTGGACAAATACCTGCCTTCCATCCCGGCTCATAACCAGAAGAATCCCTGCTTCTTTGGATTCCGCCAGGATAATCAGCTCCGGATGTTTTTCTATGTCCTCTCTCCTCACCTCCGTATAGCGGGAATGGGGAGCCATGACATAGTCATCCAGACTGCGGACAAGAGGGACCTTCCGGTCCAGAACCTTGTGCCGGTAGATGCCTGAAAGCTTGCTTTCTCTCTTGTACTTCTGTATGCCATAATGATAATAGAGACCGGCCTGGGCACCCCAGCAAATATGAAGGGAACTGGTCACATGGGTTTTGCTCCACTCCATGATCTTCATTAGCTCTTCCCAGTAATTGACCTCTTCAAATTCCATGTTCTCCACCGGTGCTCCGGTGATGATCATGCCGTCAAATTTTCTTTTCTTAACCTCATCAAAATAAACATAAAATTTATTTAAATGACTGGCTGACGTATTCTTGGAAGTATGGCTCTCCAGCATCAGAAAGGTACAGTCCACCTGCAGGGGAGTGTTGGACAACGCCCGGAGAAGCTGGGTCTCTGTCTCTTCCTTTACAGGCATAAGGTTTATGATCAATATCTGGAGAGGGCGGATGTCCTGGCTTAAAGCCCGGTCCTCATCCATCATAAAAATGTTCTCTTTTTCCAATATGGCTTTTGCAGGTAAATCCTTTTGTACTTTAATGGGCATAATTTATTCCTCCAGCATTTCGTATACGAATGAACCAGCCGGATATGCCAGCATATCCGTTTGGTTCACAAACTCATGGTTAAAGAAGATTTTCTTTCAACTTTATGAAATCCTCTTCTGATATAATAGGCACTCCAAGTTCCTTTGCCTTTTTATTTTTGGAAGAATTAGACGTTGTATCGTTGTTGATCAAATAAGTGGTCCTGGAAGTCACAGAGCCAGCTGCCTTGCCTCCATGGGCTTCAATATCCTCCTGAAGGGCTTTCCGGTTTTCATAGTGGTTCACAGAGCCAGTCATGACAAATACCATGCCTTCAAAGATTCCGCCGCTCCGGACCTCTCCATCTCCCTGGATCGTGACTTCTGACAGCAGGCGGTCCACCATCCGGTTGTTCTTCTCTTCTTTAAAATAGGTGATCCAGGCATCGGCCAGCACCTTTCCAATGCCGGGAACTGCGGTCAGCTCCTCTTCCTCTGCTTTGCGCATTTTCCCAAAATCAGATTTAAATTCCTGGCACAGCATCTTTGCGTTTGCCAAGCCGATACCAGCAATCCCCAGGCCGTAGATCAGTCTTGGAAGAGTGGTATGGGAAGCTTTCTTCACCGCCTGGATCAGGTTGTCATAGGATTTCCGCCCAAAGCCCTCCATCTGGGTAATGGCCTCCTCATGCTGCTCCAAGTGGAAAATATCTGCAAATTCCCGGATATATCCGGCACCGATGAATTTCTCCAAGGTCGCCTCGGACAAACCGTCAATATTTAAGGCATCCCTGCTGACAAAAAGGGAAAAGCCTTTCAGCCGCTTGGCCTGACAGTCCGGATTGGTGCAGTATAAGCTTTTGACATCATTTACCCTTCGAATCTCCGTACTTCCTCCGCACACAGGACATTGATCAGGAATCCGTATCTTTTTGCTCCTTGTCAGATTGCCGGCGATCTGGGGAATGATCATGTTGGCCTTATAAACCGTGATCTCATCCCCCTCTCCCAGCTCTAAGGCTTCCATAATGCTTAAGTTGTGGACGCTGGCCCGGCTTACCGTGGTCCCTTCCAGCTCCACAGGATCAAAGATAGCAACCGGATTGATGAGGCCGGTCCTGGATGCACTCCATTCAATGTGGTCAAGCCTTGTTTCCCGGATCTCGTCGGCCCACTTAAATGCAATGGCATTGCGGGGAAATTTGGATGTACGGCCAAGAGCTTCTCCGTAAGCGATATCATCAAACAGAAGCACCAGCCCGTCCGAGGGAATGTCATAGCTGGAAATGTTCTTGGAAAATGTCTCTACCGCCTCCGGAAGGGTATCCCTTGTCACCATTTCATAATCCACCACATCAAAGCCCTGCCTCTTCAACCATTCAAACTGCTCTTTTCTGGAATTATTAAACTCAGCACCTTCTGCTGTTACAAGAGAAAATGCTTTAAAATTCACATTTCTTTGGGCTGTGATCTGGTTGTTTAACTGCCTTACGGAACCGCTGCACAAGTTCCTGGGGTTCTTGTATTTGGCAGCCACCTCTTCGATCTCCTCGTTGATCCGGTTAAAATCCGAGTACTTGATCACTGCTTCCCCCCGCAGGATGAGTTCTCCCATATGGGATATATTCAAAGGAATATTGGAAAATACTTTTGCGTTATTGGTAATGACCTCTCCGATCTCTCCGTTTCCCCTGGTCACGGCCTTCTGAAGGGTCCCTCGATTATAAGAAAGAACTACGGTCAGCCCGTCAAGCTTCCAGGACAGCACTCCGGTCTGGCTGCCCAGCCACTCCTGCAGGCTTTCCACACTCTTTGTCTTGTCAAGAGAAAGCATAGGGGTTTCATGGGCTTCTTTGGGAAGCTCGCTTAAAACCTGATATCCCACATTCTGAGTGGGGCTTTTGGAAAGTATGACCCCTGTCTCATCCTCCAGCTCCTTAAGCTCATCGTAAAGCCTGTCATATTCAAAATTGCTCATGATCTCCCGGCTTTCCTGGTAGTAAGCCTTACCAGCCGCCGTCAGAAGATTCACCAGTTCTTTCATTCTGCTCATGTTAGCGTCCATCAGATTTCTCCTTTTTCTGTTCTTTATAGGAAAGATTTGTTGAGCCTTTTAATGCCTCTTTCATCTGGTGGTACTCTCTTTTTGAAAGCTCCCGGTAAGCTCCGGGCTTTAAATCTCCCAGTTCAATATTCATGATCCTCATTCGTTTTAACATCCGAACTTCAAAGCCAAGCTGGCTGCACATTCGGCGGATCTGGCGGTTCAGTCCCTGGGTCAGTACGATGCGGAACGCCTTTTCTCCTGCCTTGGTCACAAAACAGGGCTTAGTGGTCACATTCAATTCCGGAAGAAATACTCCCTTTTTCATGGTACGGATGAAATCATCAGTGACCGGGCGGTTGACCTTCACCAGATATTCCTTTTCATGAGCATTTCCGCTGCGCATCATTTTATTCACCAGGGAGCCCTGGTTGGTCATGAGGATCAGTCCTTCGGAATCCTTGTCAAGACGGCCCACAGGGTAGATCCTCACAGGATAATCTACCATATCCACTATGTTGGGAGCACGGTCCTTATGGGATGTCGTGCATACGATGCCTCTTGGCTTATGGACTGCCAGAAAAACCGGTTCTTCCTTATGGCTCTGATCTCCTTTTCCTGCCTGAACCGTCCGGCCGTTTATGGTAACAGACTGGCCCGGAAGGACCTTCTGGCCGGTGGCAGCTGCCTTTCCGTTAATGGAAACCTTTCCCGCCTCAATGAAGCGGTCCGCCTCCCTTCGGGAACATATCCCTGCTTCACTTAAAAATTTATTCAGACGGATTCCTTCTGTCTCCATGTTTCCTCTTTCCTGCCCATGCTTTTGGGCATACTGGTTCCCCTCAGGGGGTTGTTCTTCCTTAATATATACTAAATAAAAATTATAGCATTCCCGGGAGGGAACGTCAATTTTATCTGCATATTTTGGCCGGAGTTTTCACCCGTTCCATGTACTGCCCATAAGTGAAGATAGATTTTTCGAAATATTTAAGTAAAATGCTCTTCCATTATGTAACAGCAGTTGAATTTTCTGGAATTTAGGTATAAAATAATAGAAGATCAATAAAATTTTAATTAACTTAGGAGGAATTGCTATGCCGTGGACACCGAATTTATCCGTAGGGATATCAATGATTGACGATCAGCATAAAATGTGGTTTGAGAAAGCAGAAAAATTGTTTGAGGCAGGAAAAAACAACCAGGCCAAGGAATATGTGGGAGAGCTTCTTAACTTTTTGGATGACTACACAAAAAAACACTTTGCAGACGAAGAGAAGTATATGATGAGTATCCACTATCCCGGTTATGCCGAGCAGAAACAGGCTCATACCGCTTTCATCGCACAATTAGAAAAGATACGAAATGAATATAAATCTTCCGGGGGCAACTTACTGGTGATTTTAAATGCCAACCAAATGGTATTGGATTGGCTTACAAAGCATATTTCCAATATGGACAAAAAAATAGGTGAGTATGCGAAAAGCATTCACTGAGGATCCGCATGAAAAAAGGGCAGCCTTGTTGGCCGCCTTTTTTTCGTATCCAATTAAATAAACTTATATTTCACTTCACAACCGTAGGATATCCGGCTGCAGATGTTAACCACCCGCTCCATGACAGCAGATATTTTTCCCGTATCAACCTCAATATTCATTTCATTTAAGTCTTCCGAGATTCTGATATCTTTCACCCCGTCAACCTTGGCAATCTCGCCTTCGATTCTTTTGGCTTTCAACCGGTCTGACAGGGCGTAAACGTGATAAATTCGGCTCACACGCTTCACCCTCCTTTCCCATTGGGTATTCTACCCCTATTGTCGACAAAGAAAGGAAATTTTAAACATCAGGTTAAGGCCCTTGCAATGGACGTGAATAAAAAGCATACCACAAACCCGGTTACCGTAGGCACCAGCCAGGAAACAGCCGTCCATTTCATGCTCTGTGTTTCTTTCCTGATGGTAAGGCAGGTGGTGGAGCAAGGCCAGTGCATCAGGGAAAACAGCATAGTGCTGACTGCAGTGATCCAGGTCCAGCCATTTGCCACAAGAAGCTCCCTTAAGACAGATAAATCACTGATTTCCAGCAGGCTGCCTTCCGCCATATAAGCCATAATGATAATGGGTACCACGATTTCATTGGCCGGAAAGCCAAGGATAAAGGCAAGAAGAATGACGCCGTCCAAGCCCATGAGCCTGGCAAAGGGATCCAGAAAACCGGAACAATGAGCCAGCAGGGTCCCGCCTCCCACGGTTATATTAGCCAAAAGCCAGATGACCAGGCCTGCCGGTGCCGCTACTACAATGGCACGGCCCAGAACAAATAAAGTCCGGTCAAAGATGGAGCGGACAATGACCTTTCCGATCTGAGGTCTCCGGTAGGGAGGAAGCTCCAGGGTAAAGGATGAAGGGACCCCTTTTAATATGGTGGCTGATAAAAGCTTTGATATAACCAGGGTCATAACGATCCCCAGAATGATCACGCAGGATAAAATTGCTGCCGATAATACGGAGGAAAAAATACCGGTGGCTCCTCCTACAAAGAACATGGTGATAATGGCGATCATAGTTGGAAAACGCCCGTTGCATGGTACAAAATTGTTTGTGATCATGGCGATCAGACGTTCTCTTGGGGAGTCAATGATCCGGCAGCCAATGATACCTGCCGCATTACAGCCAAACCCCATGCACATGACAGAGGAAATCTATGCCGGACCATCTGGATCTTCTGTTGATGCCAGCATCCTGTAATAGATCCGGATTGTCTGGTATTTACGGCATTTCCCTCCCTCTTCCTCCTTACTGGACTGAAAAACTTCGATCTTTTCTATGAATTTTCCCAGCAGCTCAGAGGAAAGTCCATCTTCCCGGCTTATTTCCTCCAGCAAATGAGAAAGCATGCCGGAAGCAGCAGGCTTTCTCTGCTCCCCAGAAAGACAGGGGCTTTGGATTAAGGCCAGGCTTTGCCTGATTTCTCTAACTTCCTTATCCCAGGACTCCAGCATTTTACAAAACCGGTCCTCCCCGATCCTTTCATTTACCCGGTCCTCGTAGAGCCTTCCGATCATCCGGTCCAGCTCCCTCTCCCTCTTTTTCAGCGAATCAGCCGCTTTTTTTTCAACAGGATTTTCCTTAATATTGTAAGGTTCCCGCAGCATTTCATCAATCTCTTTCATTTCCGCTTCCGTAAAGGAAAGTAGACTGCGTATTTCATTCAATACCACATGGTAAAGAAGCCTGTAATCCATGTAGTGATTGGTGCATTCCCTTTTTCCGTACAGTTTATACCCTCCGCATACCAGTTTGCGGGATTCCATTTCCCTACCTGTTCCTGTGGAGGACATAT
The DNA here is from genome assembly GCF_000144625.1 of [Clostridium] saccharolyticum WM1. Classification (NCBI taxonomy): domain Bacteria; kingdom Bacillati; phylum Bacillota; class Clostridia; order Lachnospirales; family Lachnospiraceae; genus Lacrimispora; species Lacrimispora saccharolytica. The sequence continues at coordinate 3,566,997 of NC_014376.1, forward strand.
TTCTTCCGCAGTCCCCGCACATGGCAAATCCGGAAAAAATGTTGATAAAACCTGTTTCCGGAGGATTCTTACGGGAAACACTCCGCCTTCTTACCCGATCAAAAACCTCCCTGGAAATAAGCGGTTCATGCATATCCTCAACCACAACCCACTCTTCCCTGGGTTTCCGAAAAGTCATGGGGCTTTTAAAGGAAACCTTTGCCGTCTTTCCCTGGACGATTTGGCCTAAGTATACGGGATTGCTTAACAGCTTACAGACCGTGCCTGAGGTCCATTCCTTCCTCTTTGTGTAAGAGTCCGGATTTAAATAGGGCCGTCCTGCGCAGCGGTACAGGGCAGGTGTCAGCACCTTTCTCTGATTTAACCGTTCAGCGATCCGGGCCGGAGCCTCTCCCTGCTCTGCCCATTGAAAGATCTCCCGGACAATAACAGCCGCCAAAGGGTCAACGATAAGATGATTTTTATCCTCCGGATCCTTCTGGTAGCCGAAGGGGGCAAAATTACCGATAAATGCCCCCTCTTTTATTTTTGTCTGAAAGGAGCTGCGTATTTTTTTTGACGTATCCCTGGCATACATTTCATTTATGATATTTTTAAAGGGTGCAATATCGCTCCAGGGACTGTCAGAATCATATCCGTCATTCACTGCTATGTAACGGATCCCCCTGGAAGGGAAATAGATCTCCGTAAGCTGGCCTGTCATAATATAATCCCGGCCCAGGCGGGACAAATCCTTGGTGATCACCAGGTTCACCTGTTTTGCTTCTATATCCCTTAACAGCTGATTCCAGGCCGGACGGTCAAAATTGGTCCCGCTGTATCCGTCATCCACATACTCCTTATAAATGTCAAAGCCATTTTCCATGGCATAGGAGCAAAGCATTTTACGCTGGGTGCTGATGCTGGAACTTTCCCCTTCACCATCGTCGTCCCTTGACAAGCGCATGTAAAGCGCGGCCCTGTAGCAGGGAGAAATGAAGCGTTTCTCCCCGCAGCCTGCCTGATTGAACATATCCATCTTATACACCTCCTGAAAAATCTTATTCCAGCAGGTTTGTACCATATACTATGGAGGCTTTCCCGGTGAAAGCATATATTGGCGCAATCTTAATCCTTAAAAAGACTCTTATCTGCTTTTTGCTGTGTAAGATACTTCCGGTATTCATTGGGAGATTTACCTGTGATCCGCCTAAACTGCGAATAAAAGGCCGAAAGGCTCTCAAAGCCGCTTTGAAAGGCAATGGTTAAAATATTATCCGGCGTATTGGCCAGGAGTTCCTTTGCCTTATCTACCCGTAAGCCATTTAAATACTCTGCCGGAGTCTTTTCATATTGCTTCTGAAATAACTGGAAGATTCTGTTTCTGCTTAATCCAAGGCCTTTTAATTCTTCCGTTAAGCGGCAATGATCGGAAAAATAAAGATCATATACTGCTTTAATTTTTTCCGCATGCTCCTTTTGCGGCTGAAATTCCAGCAAATCAGGCCGGCAGCGCTTACAGGGGCGCAGACCGCTATCACGGGCCTGCTCCGCGGTATCGAAGAACTCTACATTTTCACGTCTGGGGCTTTTGGATTTGCAGGAGGGACGGCAGAAAATCCCCGTTGTTTTTACTCCATAGTAAAATCTGCCGTCATAAGTCTCATCACATGCCAGAGCTGCCTTCCACTTTTCCTCTTCTGTCAGCATATTGACATACTCCCTTTCTTTTTTGTGAAATGATTCATGGCTACGTTTCTTGTCCGGATTGGCTTTTGATCCGCCCTATAAAAGAGAAAGTTTCCATAAATATATGGAAGCCACCGAACCATAGGGGGAGTACCGATCTCGGAACCCTTCAAATTCACTCCTTGTCAGCTTTTGAAGACCATATAATTTTTCCATCCCCCGGCGAATGGCCATGTCGCCCCAGCTGACAACATCAGGGCGTTCCAGACAGTTGATGAGCAGCATTTCGGCGGTCCAAAGCCCCACCCCTTTTATAGCGGTCAGACGGCGGATGACCTCCTGGTCCGGCAGATCCCGCAAATCATCCAGACGTACCTTTCCCTGAAAAATGTCTTTTGACAAGCCAGAGATGGTAACGGCTTTTTTCATGATCATGCCCAATCCCTGGATATCATCGGCGGAAACAGCCGACAAGTTTTCCGGAGTGATATCGCCAAGACGTTCCTGCATGCGGCTCCATACGGTGTTTGCGGAGGCTGCAGATACCAACTGGCCTATGACAGCGTAAATCAGGGCTGCAAACGGATCTGGAATTATCTGTCTCTCTACCCGGCCCAGCCGTGTCATCGCGGCGCCCAGCACAGGATCTGCTAAGGAGAGATATTCCACTTCCATCTGGCTGTAGTCAAAGTATTTCATTTCAACGGCCGGCATAAGTCCGCTCCAGCTCCAATAACTGTTCCTTGACTTCCAGACCTGCGGCATAGCCTGTCAGTCTGCCGTCTGAGCCGACGACCCGATGACAGGGTGTCAGGATCAAAACCGGATTTTTATAATTTGCCATTCCAACGGCACGGCATGCTTTCGGCCGTCCGATCATGTCCGCAACCTGCTTATAGCTTCGTGTTTCTCCATATGGAATCCTTCTTAAGGCTTCCCATACGGTTTTTTGAAATTCCGTCCCCTGAGAAGCAAGCGGCAGGTCAAATCCTCTTCTTGTCCCATTCAGATATTCCCCGATCTGCTTTTCCGCTTTCGCCAGCAAAGGTGTTTTCTGTCCGGAGGTTTCACAGACATTATTTGAAAAAAATAAATCCGTAACAACCCCATCCGTTTCCGATATCCCCATCATTCCCAGTGTGGTTTTTATAAATGCCGTATATTTCATAAAACCGCCTCCTTTTTCTATTCCTAATATATACGAAATTTTCCTGCGTGTCTTCCTATTTTGCACCATTTCATTTTCATATAAGATACAGGCGAAGGCCTCCCGGAATTTCCTTCATTTAAGTACATGAAAAATCAGTGCTGAAATCCGTAAGGTACGTTTTCAGCACTGATTCAACTTATATTGAGAAAGGTTCCGCCCAACAGTTATAGATGAGCCATTGTCCGGCCCCTCCTCTCTTCATATTTAACTTTACTTGCCGTACTTATAAATCATCTTTCTTCTTCTTTTCTCATACGGCTGACGGCTGCATATGCGGCCAGCAAAAATCCTGATAAGAGTGCGGCTAAGCCGTTAATTGGAGATCGGTCCCCGGTCTTTGGAAGACCTGCCAGGGGTATGCTGCCGTCATCAATGAGAAGAAGACTGTCTGCAACATTCCCATTTTCCGGTAAAGCAGCCAGCGGAACAGGTTCCGGCTCTATGGTAACGGCATTATCTCCAGGACCACCTGATGCATATGGCCGGCCGGAATTAGGTGCTAAACCGCCGCCTCCTCCTGAGCTTCCGCCAGAACTTCCTCCTGAGCTTCTTCTCTCTACCGTCAATACGCCTTCCCCATAAGAAACGTTATAATTTTCTATAGCTGAAACCGGATCAACAAACCGAATGGCGTAATTGCCGGCAGCGCTGCTTCCAGTGGCTTCCGTGGTTAACTGCAGCTTAAGCCCAAGCCCTTCTAAGGTTTCTCCATTTACAAGACCCTGAATGCTATAAGTCAATTCCGGATTCGTACTTCCCTGGATCTTTGCTTTATTGGCCGCAGTTATTGTTATATTTGCCTTGTGGACCGTCAGGGTACCAGGGACTGTAACCAGTCCTGTATAGCTGTCCGTCACATCAGAGCCGGCGGCATTCCGAATGACAACGTGGGCAATCCTGTTCTTTTGTGTTCCTGCATTGGTTATCCTGGAATCTTCTGTCATGACGACCTGATCCAAATGATCACCTGATTTAAGACTTCCTGCCATGCTGTATTCAAACCTGGACAGTTCTTTTCCGTCGTATACTTTTTCTGCATCTGATGCCGTAATGATAATGGCTTCCCCATTTTTTTCCACCATCAGGATTCCATCTTCATAGCTGAATTTGTAGTTTTTGGTTTCCGTTTCCGGATCCTTGAAGATGATACGGTAAGCACCGGCAGGGCTGGTCTTTGACGCTTCTGTGGCCAATGTGACCTTTACCCCCAATCCTTTCAGCGTTTCTTCGTTTTTCAGGCCTTTTACCGTATACTCCAGTGCCGGGACTTCTTCCCCATATCCTTTTGTCTTGTCTGCAGCCGTCACCGTGACCTGGGCTTTCCTTACGGTCAGAGTCCCTTCTGCCAGGATCAGTCCTGCATAACTTTCTGTTACATCCTGACCCGCAAGATTCTTAATGACAACATAGTCTATCTTATTTTTCTGTGTGCCTGCATCTGTTATTCTGGAATCTGTTGACATGACAACCTTATCAATATAGTCTCCGGCTTTCAGGTTACCGGACATCGTGTATTCTGCTCTGGCCAGTTCTGTTCCATCGTATACTTTTTCTGCATCTAACGCAGTGATTTCAAGGGCTTCTTCATTCTTTCCGATACTTAAATTTCCATTCCCATAGGTGATTTTATAATTCTTTGTTTCTTCTACCTTATTCCTGAAAGAAATTACGTAATCCCCGGCAGGGCTGGCCTTTGTCGCTTCCGTATAAGGTTCCACGGTCACATGAAGCCCTTCAAGGGTTTCTTCCTTTTTAAGTCCTTCCACCGTATAGGTCAAAGCAGGCAGATCCTCTCCATAGCTTTTTGCCTTATTTTCCGCCTTTACCAGTACCTGTGCCTGGCTTATGACAAGAGTTCCTTCCGCAGTCTTTAAGCTGCTGTAGTTTTTCGTCACATTTTCTCCAGCCGCATTTTTAATCACCACTGATTTTATCCTGTTTCTTTGTGTTCCCACATCCGTTATAACAGAATCCCCGGTCATCTCAACGCTGGAAACATAATCACCTGAGACAAGCTGGCCGCTTACTTCATATCCCGCCTCAGTCAGGGCCGTTCCGTCATATACCTTGGTCCCGCTTTTGGCTGTAATCACGATATCCGATGCATTCCGTTTCACCACCAGGATTCCGGGGATATAGGTGATGAAATAGTTTGCCGTACTAGTCACTGGAGCATCAAAGGTTATGGCATAAATCCCCACCGGACTTTTTTCATTGGCATTGGTTTTCAGCTTTGGTTCTATCCCCAGACTTAAGGGTGTCTCTCCATCTACAAATCCTTTGAATTCGTATTCCAGCCTGGGGTTGGATTCTCCGTATACCTTATACGTTGAATTTGCTATTACAAAAGCAGGGGCCTTCGTCACGATCAACTGACCATCCGTCAGCTTTAAGTTACCATAGTTGGCTGTAACATCCTCTCCGGCTGCATTTTTAATGACAACATATTGAATGCTGTTTTTTTGCTGGCCTGCATCCGTTATCCTGGAATCCTCAGTCATAACCACCTTATCAATATAATCTCCGCTGACAAGGCTTCCTCTCACACTGTACGCAGCTTTCGTCAATTCCTTTCCGTCGTATACCTTAATATCACTGAGTGCCCTGATCTCAACAATTCCTGTGTAAACCCCTACATTCAAGGTTCCATCTTTATAGCTGATCTCATAGTTCTTTGTTTCCGTTACCGGATTCTTAAATGTGATCACATAATTTCCTGCAGGGCTGGTCTTGGTTGCTTCTGTATAAAGCTCTGCATTTACCTTAAGTTCTTCCAGAGTTTCTCCGTTTTTAAGACCTTCTGCCTTATACGTCAGAGCCGGCAGGTTCTCCCCATATTTCTTCGTCTTATTTTCAGCCGTCACCGTCACAGGAGCTTTGGTAACGGTCAGCGTCCCCTCTGCCATTGTCAGTCCTGAATAGTTTTCTGTTACATCCTGGCCGGCCTCATTTCTGATGACAACGGAGTCTATGCGGTTGCTCTGCGTGCCTGCGTCCTTTATTCTGGAATCGGCAGTCATAACAACCTGATCAATATAGTCTCCCTCCACCAGACTTCCGGTCATGCGGTATCCGGCATTGGCCAGTTCTGTTCCGTCGTATACCTTATTTCCATCCAACGCCTTAATTACAATGGTTTCCGGGTATTTTCCGATACTCAGGGTTCCATCCTGATAGCGGATCTCATAGTTCTTTGTTTCCGTTACCTGATTTTTGAAGGCAATCACATAATCCCCAGCCGGACTGGCCTTTGTGGCTCCCGTATAAGGCTCTGCCTTCACATTAAGACCTTCCAGGGTTTCTCCATTCTTCAGTCCCTCTGCCCTATAAGTCAGAGCCGGAACATCCTCTCCGTATTTCTTGGTCTTGTTTTCAGCCGTCACGGTCACCAGTGCTTTGGTTACCGTGAGTATTCCGTCATTGGATACGATATCGTACTTATCCGTAACAATCGTTCCAGCAGCATCCTTAACTACAATGCTTTCAATATGGTTTGCTATCTGTCCCGCCTCTGTTATGGAGCCGCTTAATACCACCTCCATCCTGTCTCCGGCACGAAGGTTTCCGCCTGTTAACTGATACCCCCCCGTTAATGGGGTGCCGTCATAGGCTCTGCTCCCGGAGTCTGCCGTTACCTCTATCTTAAATTTTCTGAGATAATAAAGATCCAGTACGGAAGTACCATCCCCATTGACCGTTTCTTCGGTCTTATGATCAATAAGTCCTTCCGCATACAAATATCCATTTATGGTTTTTGCATAAGCTCTATCATAGATTTTACTTTCGGTAACACCATATTTTGTCTCCGGAGATCCGGCTGCCAGCTCAAAATCACCGGCCTGATCTCCTGCCGTACCAGATTTCTGCAGCCAGTACTTTACAGAAAACGGCGTTGCACTTGCCGGTCCCCATATCGCATATAATGTTACATTTCTATCAGGCATAAGAAAGGATCTGGTACCGCTTTCTGTATACATTGGGGAAGCCACGTTCTTATTTTCATCCCATCCGAGAAATACATATCCGGTTTTTGCCGGCAGCGGATTAAATTCAATCATTACCGATTTTCCTTTTTCATATTGCTGGGGAGCGGGAACAGGCAGCTGCCCCGTATTCGCATCATAAGTCAGTGTAGACTTTTTGGAACCGAACCAGAAATAAACATGGCCATTGATCCGTTCCGAGGTTTCATAATTATACAGCCATCCCCAGCTATAATAAAAATACTGCAACCTGGTACTATCCACATTATTTTTTAAGGTGGCTTTAATAAAACTATACGCTCCGCTTAAATTCAGTTCATCAAGTATCATATTTGCATAATGCGAAACACCATATCGAATTTCCGGTATAACTGGTTCTGAAATCATTCCATTTGAATATATCAATTCTTTGCCGGTATTTATATCCATCAGATGGATCTTCAAATCAGCCCATGTTAATACACTGAGAAACCGAATGGTGTAGGTAGAAAAATGCTCTGCTTCAAAAGAAACCTCATCAACTGCATTTTCGCTTCCGGCCATGATCGGAGCCGCAACAGCCTCTAAAGCTGTCACATCTTCTTCTGAAACCTTGTTAACCGTTTCTGATGTCACATCCACATCCATAGCTAAGTGGGAAATGTCAATGCTGTCTGCGGCCTGGCTCTTTTCTTTGATCGGAGCCCCGGAAAAGGTCACATCAACATATCCATAATCGCTCCAGCTGTTATCCAGTTCCTCTCCGTTATAATACAGCTTAATGTCATAAGCCAGCACATCATGGACCGTACCCTCTTCCCCGGTCGCCTTTGCGGTTTTTCCCTTGACAGCGTCCTTTACTTTATCCGTTACTTCTGCAATCTTAGCCTCTGTTCCTGCCGGAAGAATGCCCTGTTCCGCATGAAGACTGACAGTCACACCGTTTAACGTTTTTTCAAACCGGAACTCCGGATGCTCTCCGGTGGCGGCCGTGGTGATCATAACCTCCTGTTCCCCGGTAACCTCCGTTATGGTATAGTGCCGTGTCCCAAGGTCTGATGCAGCGGAATTATCTGTTTCATCAGCTACTACGGCCTCTCCATTCACTGTAACAGCACTGATCTCATAACCAATCTGCGGCGTTACGGTAAAGGAGAAAGTATCGTTTTCTCCGATTAGATCAGGTCCTTCTGCATATGCGGTTCCAACCGGATCTGCTGCATAGGTGACCCTATAGCCTTCTGCTGATACATCAACATGAAGCTGGTTTAAAGTAGCAGTATATGCCCTTGCATAGCAGGATTCATCCAGAACCACTGCACCATATGACTTTCCTCTGGAAGTTCCGCTGACGGAAGCTTCATCCGCTTCCGAGGCTGTGGATAACAGGTAGGAAGCATCTGTGAGTACGGGAAGCAAATGCCTTGAAACAGAAACCTGGGTATTGACCGGCTCCTGGCCTTCCGCCGCCTTATTTTCATTCCCGGACTGGCTGTTGTCATTTCCTTTTTCCAGATTGCTGCTGTCAACGGTGGGTCCTGCTTCCGCAGCTCCGTTGCCTTCAGAAACATTCTCAGGATTTCCTGCCTCTGTATCTTGTTCACCAACGGCCTGGGACTCACTGGGGACTGCCTCTGTCTCACGGTCTGAAGGTAAACTGGGTTTTCCCTCTGCTTCACTGCCTGAAGGTTCGCTGGTGTTTCCCTCTGTCTCACTGCCTGTAGGTTCACCAGAGTTTCCTCCTGTCTCACTGCCTGAAGATTCACCGGGGTTTCCCACTGTCTCACTGCCAGTAGTTTCACTGGGATTTTCCTCTGGCTCACCGGCTGTTGTTGTCTCCTCCTGAGTTACACCGCTTCCTAAAGGTGTATCCGTGTCTGGCTTTCCTGCGGATTCGCCGGCACCGGGAAGGACCGAAGCATTTTCAGAAAAAGCTTTTACGCTGACCTTTTGAGTCAGGTATCCGTCAATATTGGAACGGAACGTGATTCTGCTTTCTGATTCATTTACATACAGGAAGATGACCTCTTCCTCACCTTTCAGAAGATACCCTTCCTGATTATCCGGAACCCGGACGAACATCCGCAGTTCGGCACCATCGGCACCGGCTTCTTCATCCAAGTCATAGCTGGGCATAAACTCATAAACCAGACCTCTTCCAAATAATTTTTCATATTCTTTTTTTAAGGATAGATCCTCCTCTCCAAGGCCTAAGTCCTCCACATGGAATATTTTGCCTGAATCAACTGCAGCCTGTGCAGATTCCCGCAAATCATCTCCGTTTATAAAAAATGTGGCATTTTCATTTTCAAATGCCTTCCCCACGTCTGCCCAGGACACCATATGAAATGATGTCATAGTCAAACAAAAGGAAAGAAAACCTGCCAGGCTCTGCCTGAACCTTCTTTTTAATTTCTTCATACAACTCTCCTTTTCAGCCTATGCTATCTAAATAATACCAATTTAATTAGGGGTAAACGCATGGTAATCTTTGGCTACTACTGCAGACGCTGCCTCTTTTCCTTTCTAATTGCCTTCCTATTCCTGCAGAAATAATTGAAACTGGCAATTTTACCCGGAAATCTCTAAGACGTAACAGCAATGGCTTTCTACCATACCAATTTCCCCCTTCCACTTAATGTTATTTCAGTCTTATACCCTTCCGTTAACAGTTCCTTTACATATAATATGAAATTACAATTACAAACTGGTTACATCTTGGAATATTTCCATTATTTTTTTTGTTACACATCTTAAATTTAATTTTTAGCTTTAAGCCAGTCCATTTCTTTTGAATACCGGTGATATGGAAATGATCCATCCGGCTCATCCGTGACGATAAGCCGGATAGATCTTTTATTCACATGGATCTGATGACCATATCTTTTGTCATTTTTGAATCGATATTCATTCATTCACTTCGGTAACTCCCCAGATTCACGCCGTTTCTTTAACATTTCCAATACCAGTTCCTTAGCCGTTTTCTCTCCTGTAAAAACACGCTCTACTGTTACAGTGATATTTTTCTCCTCATAGGTACCCTGATTGAGTAACTTCATAACAATCGCCTCCAGGAAAATCATATTACCACCGGCTTGTATCATATGACGTAAAACCGCCAGGCACTGTGAAAGTCCCTGGTACCCCTTATACACGAAAAAAGATATGGCTCCTGCCATACCTTTTTCTGATAATTCTAAAAAAACAATCATATACAATTCAGCACTGCACCGCAAAAACACTTACAGCGCCTCATTTTTATCACTCCATGTAGCCGCCCTTCATGGGGGATACTGCACGTTCACTGAATATTTTCAATACTCCGGACTGGTATTTCGACGGCCTAGGCTGCCATTTTTCCCGTCGTTCCTTTAGGATCTCTTCCATTTCACGCTTTGTTTTCCGCCGGCCTTTTACGCCTACTATGGCAAGGATCCTGCCTGGAATATCGATTTGGATCATATCTCCTTCCTCTACCAGGGCAATAGGCCCGCCTTCAGCTGCTTCCGGTGAAACATGTCCGATGGAAGGTCCTGTCGATGCCCCGGAAAAACGTCCGTCTGTGATCAGGGCAATGGTGCGTCCAAGCTCTTTGTCTGATGAAATGGCCTCAGAGGTGTAGAACATTTCCGGCATTCCGCTTCCCTTTGGGCCTTCGTAGCGGATAAATACGGCATCTCCCGGCTTCACCCGGTGCTTTAAAACCGCATCAATAGCCTCTTCCTCGCTGTCAAAGGGGCGTGCATTCAGCACTGCCTGAAACATCTCCTCAGGACACGCGGTATGCTTGATCACGGCGCCTTCCGGAGCCAAATTTCCTTTTAATATGGCAATGGCACCATCCCTGCCGATTGCCTCCTCAAAGGGCCGGATGATCTCTTCCTTTTTCACTCCTGCCTTTGCACAATATTCATCGCATTTGTCATAATATCCATTTTGCTTTAAGTTTTCCAGATTTTCACCCAGAGTCTTACCGGTCACTGTCCTTGCATCCAGATGAAGCACTGACTTGATCTCTTCCATGATCCTTGGTACTCCGCCTGCATAGTAAAAGTACTGGGCCGGCCATTTTCCGGCGGGCCTGATGTCAAGTAAGTAATGGGCCCCCCTGTGCAGCCTGTCAAACATATCCGAGTCAATTTCCAGGCCGAATTCATGGGCAATGGCAGGAAGATGGATCAGGGAATTGGTGGAGCCGGATATGGCCGCATGCACCATAATGGCATTCTCAAAGGATTCCATGGTGACCAGATCTCTTGGCTTTCTGCCCATTGCCGCAAGCTCCATTATGTGATGGCCGGCTTTACCAGCAATTTCTTTTAAATCCGGACAGGTTGCCGGCATAAGAGCTGATCCAGGAAGCATAAGCCCAAGAGCTTCTCCCATCACCTGCATGGTGGATGCCGTTCCCATAAACGAACAGGCCCCGCAGGATGGGCAGGCATGCTGCTTGTAGTATTCCAGCTTTTCCGGCTCCAGTTCCCCTCTCTGGCACATGGCACTGTACTTTCCAATTTGCTCAAGGGTAAGAAGATCCGGACCGGCATCCATGACGCCCCCGGTTACCAGAATGGAAGGCATGTTTATCCGGCCGATTGCCATGAGATGGGCCGGAACTCCCTTATCACAGCTTGAAATAAATACCCCTCCGTCAAAGGGAGTGGCACCTGCGTGGATTTCGATCATATTGCAGATCATATCCCTGGATACCAGGGAATAATTGATGCCGTCATGGCCCTGGGCCATACCATCGCAAATATCGGTTGTAAAATATCTCGCCGCTTTTCCCCCCTTCTCCTTCACCCCATCCGCCGTTCTGTTCACCAGCTCCAGCAGGTGAGCGCTTCCCGGATGGCTGTCACCAAAGGTGCTTTCCACCATGATCTGCATTTTTGACAGATCATCTGCCATCCAGCCCATCCCCATCCGCAGCGGGTCCATTTCCGGAGCCAGCTTTCGTATCCCCTGACTAACCATAATAACGCTCCTTTCTTATTCCTCCTATATTTTATATCCCTAAATTATATAAATTCATCACATGATTGTCAATGCTTGTTTGTCTTGATTCTTTGATTTCACCATGTTTTTCTAGTATTTTTCTTTTAATTTTGCTCTTTTACCGTTCTAAATCTTACTGCTATTTCAAATTCATCTGCTGAATATTTAAAATACTTCTTATTTATGCGATTGATTCATACTTGAAGGAATCTTAAATTACGTATATAATCATATAAGATGATTGAGCAAATGAAAGGAATTTACTATGGCCTCAACGAATAAATCTCTTGCCGACAAGACTACGGAAAGAATCATTAGATACATCATTGATAACAAATTAAGGGAAGGAGCTCAGCTTCCTAACGAAACCACGCTTTCCTCCCTTATGGGGGTGGGACGAAGCACCTTGCGGGAGGCCATACGCGCTCTTGTTTCCCGCAATATTCTCACGGTCCAGCAGGGATCCGGAATTTACGTCTGCCACAATACGGGGGTGTCCGACGATCCTCTGGGCTTTACTTTTATAGAAAATAAGGAAAAGCTGGTAACCGACCTTTTGGAGTTCCGCATGATGATCGAACCCCGGGTGGCCGCCCTGGCCGCTTCAAAGGCTACTCCGGCACAAGCCCAGGAGCTTCTCCTCCTGGCAAACCGGGTGGCTGAATGCTGCGAAGCAGGGAAACCCCACGCAGAGGCCGATGCACTCTTCCACGCCAAGATCGCAGAGATCAGCGAAAATGTCATCGTACCTCAGCTTGAACCACTGATTATGCATGCCATTGATATGTTTATTGACATCACCCATTCCCAGTTAAAAGAGGAAACCATCAGAACACACATGGCTATTGTAAACGCCATACAAAATAATGATGCCATTGGTGCGCAGGATGCCATGACGCTTCATCTTATTTACAACCGGGACCGTCTGCGAAGAGTCCTGAAAAAAGACCCATCCTAGTAATCAGACTTAAAAAGGGCATTCCGAAGATGAACTGACCCCCATAAGTTAGACCGAAAAATCTAATTTATGGGAGGTCAGTTTTTTATGGCAAAACACAGTTTTGGTTTAAAGAAAAGAATGGTATTGGCTTATGAGTCTGGTGAAGGTGGTTATGCTTTTTTGTCCAAGAAATATAATGTTTCGCGGATAATGATACGAAAATGGGTTGCTGCATATAAAGAATTCGGTGACGAAGGACTGAGACGTTCTCGTCAAAATGAAACGTACTCTTTCGAATTTAAGCTTCATGTGGTAGAGTTATATCTATCAACAGAGGTTTCTTATCAGGAGCTCGCTCTTACAGTTGGAATGAATAATCCACCGTTAATTACCAAGTGGGTTAATGATTTCAGAATTGCTGGTCCTGATGCTTTGAGACCAAAGCGTAAAGGACGGCGAAGAAAAATGGATAAACCTAAAGAGATAGCCCGGGATGTGCCAGATTCATTAAAAGATAATAATGAGTATATCAAGCAACTCGAGGATGAATTACTAAAACTAAAAATAGAGAATGCGTATTTAAAAGAACTGAGGAGGCTGCGTTTAGAGGGAACACCTCAGAACAAAAAGCGAGAATCATCCACAGCCTCCGAGGATCATTCAAACTAAAAGACATTCTCGCAATCACAGGTTTTCCTAAAGCAACATATATGTATTGGCAGAAACGTTTTGATAGAAAAAACCAAAATCAAGAATTCGAGCAAAAGATCCTTGAAATACGAAAGAATAACAAAGATTTTGGCTATCGTCGCATTTATGGAGAGTTAAGAAAACAAGGACTAATTGTAAACAAGAAACGGGTTCAACGGATTATTCAAAAGCTTGGTCTTCAGGTGATATCGTTCACGCGGAAAAGCCGCAAATACAGTTCTTATAAAGGCAAAGTAGGAAAGGTTGCTCCGAATAGAATTCACAGACGATTTGAAACTTATATTCCACACCAGAAGATTACGACCGACACCTCTGAATTTAAGTATTATGAAATAGATGAAAAAGGAAGAATGAATATCAGGAAGCTTTACCTGGATCCATTTATGGATATGTGTAATAGAGAAATAATCAGTTATGGCATATCACAGAAACCATCTGCAGAAAGTATAATGGATGCCTTAAACAAAACAATAGAAAAAACAGAGGATTGTAAATATAGACGTACATTCCACTCAGATCAAGGCTGGGCTTATCAAATGAAAGCGTATGTTCGTACGCTTAAGGAAAACAAGATATTTCAAAGCATGTCCAGAAAAGGAAATTGTCACGATAATTCGGTTATGGAAAACTTTTTTGGACTTATAAAGCAAGAAATGTATTATGGTGTAGTTTACTATAGTTATGAAGAGCTTAAGTCAGCTATTGAGAAATACATAAAATACTACAATGAGAAACGAATTAAAGAAAAACTGGGATGGATGAGTCCTGTAGAATACAGACTCAGCCTCCTGGCTGCATAAAAAATAGCGAAGCAGTTTAAAACTACTTCGCTATAAAGTCTAACTTGTTGGGGTCACATCAAGATCCTTCCGATCTCTGGAATGCCCTTTTTAGGCCTTTTATCTTTTCATTGTCTGTTTCATCAGAAGATACTGCCGGATCATTTCCGCTGGCCCTTCATGGTCTGCTCAATAATACTGCGCATGGTATCTTCGGAAAGCTGGCCGCTTGCATAACCAAATACGTTTCCATCCCGGTCGATCATGAACGTGGTTGGATACGAATAGATTCCATAGGCGGTAAACAGCTCTGCATCCTGATCCATCAGCACCGGATAGGTATATCCGTTTTCTTCCAGGAATTGTTTGATTCCTTTCTCATCCTTTTCCCTTCCATAATCAGGAGCTGCTACTCCCAGAATGATCAGGGCATCGTCCCCATCTATATTGGCTGTATCATATATTTTCTGTATATCCGGCATTTCCGCCCTGCATGGGGGACACCAGGTTGCCCAGAAGTTTAAAAATATGGTTTTTCCTTTATAATCTGATAGGGAATGAGAGTTGCCGAACTGGTCTGTTAAAGTAAAATCAACCGCAGGAAGGGGCTGATTCTCTGCATCGGACTCTTCCTGCTTCTCCTGCACCGGTACAGACTCTTCTTCCAAGGCTTCCGTGGCCGCCTCTGTCTCAGGCACCGCTTTTGATTCTGTGACCGCGGGAGACGGAATAGAGGAAAGATATCCTGTCACTGCATTCATTTTTCCGGTAAACATTAAAATCCCCATAAATACCATAAGTATGCCGCCGGCTTTTACTGCATTTTTTGCTATATTCCCATGGGCCTTAAAAAATTCAAGCACGGAAGTAGTAAAAAATCCCACAGCCAGAAAGGGAAGGACAAATCCCAGCGTATACACTCCGATCAGGACAAATCCCATGGTCTTCGTGGCTGCCGAAGCGGCCATGAGAAGCACACTGGCAAGAGCCGGTCCCACACAGGGCGTCCAGGCAAAGCTGAAGGTGAATCCCATAATGAGCGCAGTCAGGGGAGACATGGCCAGTGTGCCGAGAGAAAAAGGCAGTCTCCGTTCCTTACCCAGCACCGAAGAGGATCCAAAGACCCCCAGCTGGTATAAACCGAACAGGACCACCAGGATCCCCCCTATTCTGGCAAATAGAAGCTGGTTTGATTTAAAAAAGCTGCCAAGAGCAGAAAAACCCAGCCCCAGCAGGAAGAATGCAAAACTGACTCCCAGTACAAAGCATAGTGTATGAAGCATGACTTTGCTGCGTTTATAATAGATCCGTCCGTCTTCTCCGCGGACTCCTGTTCCTCCGGACAGATACCCAATATAAAGAGGGATGAGAGGAAGAACACAAGGAGAAAAGAAACTGATTACCCCTTGAAGAAACACGGTCAAAACAGGAATACTCACATCAATAGAAAATCCCAAATACTGTACCTCCTTTTAAGCGTATGCCATCGTTTACCGGCCTTTGGTTTTATTCTGTACTATTTTTAGTTACAGTTCATAGGTGTAACTATACCATTTCCTTAAAAAAGTGTCAAGCCAATTATGATAAAATTAAAAGCATAGATTTCTTCTGTCACATGGTC
This sequence comes from [Clostridium] saccharolyticum WM1, assembly GCF_000144625.1. NCBI lineage: Bacteria > Bacillati > Bacillota > Clostridia > Lachnospirales > Lachnospiraceae > Lacrimispora > Lacrimispora saccharolytica. The sequence continues at coordinate 3,582,886 of NC_014376.1, forward strand.
AGCGCCTGCTTTCCGCAGGCAGAACACCGTTTAAAGCAGCGGTCCAAATTAAACGCTACTCTGGGAAGGTATCCAAAATCCTCCAAAAGAGTAAACAATGGGAAAAAGATTGCCATCGGCGGAAGCATAACCGATACCACCCAGGCCAGGACCCGGTAAACCCCGTGTATCAGCAAGTCAGACAAGAGGACAGGAACGCCGGCGGCATCTGCCAGACCTCCCAACCATGCTTCCACTTTAAACAGCGCGGTGCTCAGCATCTCTGAGGGATAATTAGCTCCTGTAATGGTGATCCAGAAGGTCCCAAGCAAAATCAGGAACATAATGGGAAAGCCGGTGGCCTTACTGGTAAAAAGCAGATCCAGCTTCCGGTCCTTCCGGTCATAGGTCTGGCTTTCATATTTCACCACTCCCTCGCATAAGCATTCCGCTCCTTTCACGAAAACAGCCGCCATATCATCCCGTACCTGCTCCTGATCAATCCCGGCGGCCTTCCATTCCTCCCGGATTTCAGCCAGGCAGGCAGCCACTTCTCCGGATTCGGCCACCATGGTCCGGTATTTCCTTACGGCCTCCATCAGATTCTCGTTGGCATCCAGCAATCTGGCACACAGCCATCGTGCCTCTCCCTTTCCTTTTCCTGCCTTTTCCACAGAAGGCAAAAGCCTGGCAATGGCCTCTTCAATATATTGGGGATACTGGATGAGAACAGGTCTCTCCCCTTCCTCTTCCTTTTGCTCCAGACAGCGCCTTAAGCCGGCATAAATCTGATCCAGACCCTTATTGCTCCTGGCCGCAGTTCCCACAACCGGAACTTGAAGGCGCTGTTCCAGCAAATCAAGACGTAAGGATATCTTTTTCTTTTTGGCCTCATCCATAAGATTCACGCAGACCACCACGTTGGAAGCAGCTTCCAGAATCTGCAGAACCAGATTTAGATTTCGCTCCAGACAAGTGGCATCACAAACCACCACCACTGCATCCGGGTCTTCAAAACAGATAAAGTCTCTGGCCACCTCTTCTTCGGTAGAATGAGCCATCAGGGAATAGCATCCGGGAATGTCTACCATAACATAACCCTGACCCCCGCAACTGCACCAGCCCTGAGCGTTGGCTACGGTTTTTCCCGGCCAATTCCCAGTATGCTGATTCATTCCAGTAAGCTGGTTAAACACCGTACTCTTGCCCACATTGGGGTTGCCGGCCAGCGCAATGACTTTATCCTCATCCTTCCGCTTTTTAATTTCCAGTCCACAGTCCACAGATTTTATTCCCATTGACTCCCTGCTTAATCCCATACCTGATCCTCCAACGAAACGGTGGCAGCCACCATTTCTCCGCCATAATGGTGGTTTTCCTTCTTCTCAGCACCCGACTGAACCAAAACACGGCCTGAATCCTCACTTCTGAGTGCAATTACCGCACCACGAATTAAAAATGCCGTAGGATCCCCCAAAGGACTTTTCCCCAGACATTCCACGGTGGTTCCTTCAATAAGACCGATATCCTGCAAGCGCCTTCTCATATCATCATAGGCAGCCAGTTTTGCAATTACCGCTTTCTGACCCCTTTTTAAATCTGCTAAACGAAAATTTTCTGACATCCTTTCTGCCTCCATGTTATCTTAAATGTTTCCATATCCTAACATATGCAGAAACTAAAAATCCGGTTACATATAATTTTATTGCTTATAAATGCGGCTGCAGAAGAAGAACAATCGGCTGCTTAACTCTTGAAAAGGGCTGTCCTGTTGGCAGGCAGCCCTTTTCTAATGAGTTACATCTTATGGAACCGGCTCCATTGGCTTCCGTCTCTTTCTCCTTCCACCCGAATGGACACATGCTCCCCATCTGGAGCAAAGGTTACATTCCTGACAGGACACGGTCCAATGCTGCTGGTGACCACATGAGCAAATACAACCTCCGGACCAAAGGCCCGTTCGATCTGGTAGTTGATATCAGATACAGAAGGATTATCCGGACCCATACCGGCATACAGCTCCTTCCCCTGGCCCCAGGAAAATATCCGGGTATGGATGCCCCCATCCCGATACTCGTGGACAATGCTGGACTGGTCTTTTGCAGGAACAGTCTTTTTCATGTGATGGAAATAACTGTATGGCTTCCTGTCTGAAAAGGTTTCTATCCGGACTCCTTCCGGCTGTTTGATCCGTGATCCTGAAAAATGCATGACCCAGTCCACCGGGAGATTTTTATCTGCGCCCTTAACCTGGAATACTTCCGCAAAATAGTTCTCCGCCCATACAATCTTTCTTACCATTTTCACAGGGCGGTAATGTTCTTCCTTCCACTGCACAATGGTAAAGCTGTCAGGCATTTCATAAGGTGCGGTCCAGTCCGCCTCCGCTTCCACATATACGGCTCCATCCGCTTCTTCATAGCGGGTAAGCCTTGCATTCACCGGAGCCTGATTCTCTTCTCCGATCGTAACCGTATTGTGGGTGCCTGTATTCTTATAATAATCATAATGCATAACCGCACCGTATCCGGTGGTTCCAAGGTCCGGGGAAATCCTTTTTCCACAGGCCAGATAACTGATATCCAGCCGGTCGTAGTGGTCATGCTCCCCGCCGTAACGGTCATGCTTAAACAGCAGATATCTGCCATCCTTCCCCCTTAACACCGTACTCCCTGACTGCCCTTCTTCCACATGATAATTCCCAGGTTCCATGGTACATGGAGGCAGTTCATCGGCCCCATAAATAAACGCTTCTAAATGATCTCTCTTTTCTGCTTCATAAAGCCGGTTCAGTACATAAAGAAGCGTTTCCCCTCCCAGCTCCCGGTAAGCAAATTCATATAAATAAAGGCTTGATGAGGTATGTCCGTAATTGGTATCATTAAGCATGGGAATACGGAATCCCGGTTCCACATAGGATACCAGAAGCTCCATCATGGCCTTGTAATTGGGGTGTCTGATATGGCTGTGAGGCGTATGAAGGGCAAACTTTTCATAGGCAAAGAAGCTGGTAAGAGCGTAAAAATGGTATCCGAACGCTCCCTCAAACCACATATGATCCGCAAGCATTCCCTTTTCCAGCTGATACAGGATTCCATAAGGTTCATATACTGCAAACCGGACATACCGGTCAATCCCGAAGATCAGGCCAATGATCCCAATGGCAGAATTGATGATCACTTCATGATTGTGCAGCTGGTTATGCCGGTGTTCCATGAGAAATTCCGCCCCGGGGATGAGCATTTCCTTTCCAATGAACGCTTTCTCCTCCTTTGTCATGAAATCAGACAACAGATCATAGGTCATAGCAAAGCTTCTGAGGAAATTGGCCTCATCAAGAGTCTGGGCGCCGGACTTTCCAGGCCCGTTGTAAGGAATATTGCCGTGGACTTCATAATCCTTATAGTAACCGGAATATTCCATCATGATATCCACTGCCTTTCTTCCATAAGCAGTTTCCCCGGTGATCAGATGGATCAGTCCCATTTGAAATGCCGCCGTATAATTCCTGCTGTTTATGATCCCCCACCAGGTACTGTCATACGGTTCACCGGAATACATCCGCCCGCAGGAGGGGCAGCCATGATGATATGGATCTTTCCGGTCAAAGGAAAGCCTTACGGAACAATCCGGGCAGTAATAATAAAGAGACCAGTTGGCGATTCCTGTTTTTGGAACCAGAACCGGCTCTGCCATGATTTCTTTCACGTCTTCCTTCATACGGTTAACGGCTGACCGCTGTCTTTGGAACTTTTCCCTTAAATGACGGATTTCCTGTTCCGTAAATTGAATCATTTTTCTGAACCCTCCTAATATAAATGCTCTTCTTCCACCGCTAGTTTAAATTCCGTAGGAGTACAGCCATAAAACTTCTTAAAGCTGCTGGCAAAATACCTCTGGTTTTCATACCCGCACTGGTCTGCTACCTCCTGGATTTTCATGCTTGTTTTCTGGAGCAGCCTCCCGGCCCGTTCCATTCGCTTTCGGATCAAATATTCTCCAAAGCATTCCCCCGTATACTGCTTGAAAATCTGCCTGACATAGCTTGGACTGAAATGCACCTTTGCTGCCACTGCCTCTAAGTCCAGCTCCGTCTTATGCAGATCATTTTCCATGATCTGCTTCAATCGCTTCACTACTGCCTCCGCCTTGGTTTCCTCTGAGTTTTCCCGTACCACCCGGCAGCATTTTTCAATATAGGAAGCCAGCATCTGGTTCATATCCATTAAGCTTCCGTAAGTAATCCGGTCCTGCATATAGGATAGTGGCTCCGTATCTGCCCGGTCATATCCATCCTGCTCCATATCATTCTGAATGGCATAAACCAGTTCCCCCACAGATACGCCCACATAATCGTTCTTCCGGTTGGACAGGGAGGCATAACACTTCATCAGGCCGGAAAGCCCCGTAAGAGCCCCATCCTCCTGTCCGGCACGCACAGAAAGCCGGATCTGGTTTTTCCATTCCCGGATCTGGCTGCTGCTGGTTTCCTCCTTCCGGCTGTTTTCCTCTCCATAAAACAGGAATCTCTTAGCTGCGTCTAAGTTTCCCCGCCACACAGCCATGGCTTCCCGGTAAGAATCCGCCAGCCCTGTCTGACTCCGGTAAGCATGGCCAAGAGCTCCGTTCATCTGAATATGGTAATACTTCTCCAGGCTTCCGCTGATTTTTTCTAAGCTAGCCCCGATCCTTTTAAGAAAATGCTCTTCATTTTCCCCGTCACCGAACCAGATGGCTGCCAGCTGGATCCCGTCAAAGCTGACCGCATACAGGCTGATTCCGGCAGAAAGATACCCTTCCCGTATGAGCATGAGAAATTCCTCCACATGCTCCTGCCTGCCAAAATCCCATGCTCCGCCTTCCATGCGGATCACTCCTGCTGCATAAAACCTGCCTTCCAGAATAAAGTCCGGTTCCTCTCCCCACTCCTTTCCCTTAAGGAGAGCCTTCAGTGCCTTTTCCCTGGCAAGACCAGCCCGGCTCTTGGCCTGTTCCTTTAACAGGCTCATGTTTTGCTGCAGCACCTTCTGGCTGTCCAGCTCCTGTATTACCTTTGTTAACACATCAGTCATTTCCCTGGGCAGAAAAGGCTTTAACAGATAATCCTTGACCCCAAGAGAAATGGCCTGCTTCGCATAATCAAATTCATCGTAGCCGCTTATGACCACATTTTTACTGTAAAGCCCGGCTTCCTGAATCCTGCGGATCAATTCCAGGCCATTCATAAAGGGCATGGCAATGTCCGTAATGATAATATCCGGCTTATGGAGCAAGGCTTCCCTAAGCCCTTCCTCTCCGTCCCCTGCCACCGCAACCACATCCACTTCCAGTGCGGAATTCTGGATGTTTCTCACCAGTAAGTCTCTGACATAGTCCTCGTCATCTGCGATCAATATACGGTACATCACTCCACCTCCCCCGGCATTGCCGGAATCCTAAGGACCGCTTTTGTCCAATGTCCGAAGCTGCTTTCATAATGCAGTCCATAGTCTTTTCCATAAAACAGCCGGATCCTTTCATTGACATTGTAAATGCCATAGCCTGCTTCACAGTCCGTTCCGCCCTTTTTTAAGGTCTCATTGATAAAAGCAAGCTTTTCTTCCGGAATCCCTGCCCCATTGTCCCAAACTGCAAGCTCTGCAACCGTTTCTTTTCCGGCTCCTTCCTCACTGACAGATATTCTTATAATACCTGCTCCCTGTTTCTCTTTGATTCCGTGATAAATAGAATTTTCAGCAAGGGGCTGCAAAACCAATTTTATCATGCGAAAGTCCAGACATCGGTCATTTACATGGATTTCATAGCTGAAACGGGAATGATACCGGATGCTCTGGATTTCCAGATAGCTTGTCACATGCTCCAGCTCTTCCCCAAGGGAGATCACCTCGGCGCCCTTGCTTAATCCAATCCTGAAAAACTTTCCCAGAGAATTGGATAGGATGCTGATTTCTTCTGCCCCCTGATCAGCGGCCTGCCAGGTGATGGCATTTAAGGTATTATAGAGAAAATGAGGATTGATCTGAGCCTGCAGGGCATTTAACTCGGCTTTGCGCTTCTGCTTCTGAACTTCAGCCACATAATCCCGTTCCCGCTTTAACTCCTCAATGGTCTCCCCCTGTTTCCTCACCAGGCTCTGGATCTCTCCGATCATATAGTTAAAGGACTTTGCCAGGCTGCCTACCTCATCCTTGTAGGGATAGAAAAAGCGGACTCCCAAGTCTCCTTTTTCCACACAGCTCATACGCTTTTCCAGCCTTCTTAAGGAATCCGTCATCTGGTGGGACAACAGCAGGATAACCGTTACTCCTATTAAGAATATGACTCCCATGATTTCAAAAATCGTGTTTCTTAAAATGTTTAAGCTTCCCAATAAGCTCTGCCTTGATTTCAGTCCATAGATCTGCCAGCCGTTTTCCTTCAGCCGCTCATAGGTGACCAGATAGGAATCACCTTCGTACTGATAATCGCTGGTAATGACATTGCTCCCCTCTTCCCTGGCCTCCGACAGCTTCATCAGTTCTGCCTGGTCCATATCAGGGGAACCTGTCATAATATTTCCTGTCTCATCCAAAATAAGTATTTTATCGAAAAACTCGTATTTTCCCTCCAAAAGACGTTCCAGCTCTGTTTTCTTTAACTGGATCACCAGATATTCCATTCCCACATAGCCCTGAACGCTGAACTGCCAAACGCAGGGGATAACCTGGTCATTGTCCTGAAATATTTCATCTTTCCATACCGGGAACCAGCGGATGGCCCCGCCTCCGCTTTCTTGATAGCTTTTGTAAAAAACGGATTCCTTAAAATCAAACTCCCAGTTTCTCATGCGGACATAATTATCAAAGCTTCCTTTATCCGTATAAATGTAGGTGGAGTGAATCAGCCCCTCCCCGGTCTCAAAGTCTCTCATAAAGTCCGGAATGGTTCCCAGGGCTTTCACCAGATTGATGTCATTGGGATTATTGAGGTAATCGGAAAAGGTTACCACAAAGGTATAATTGGTCAGCATTCCCTTGGCCCTCTGGTTAATGACCCCCAGCCGTAAGCCTAAGGTGTCCACGATCTGGGCCAGAACATCCTCTGCCCCCACTTTAAAATTTTCTTCAATATCATTGGAGGCGTATCGGTAATAGGATAATCCGCTGATGGCGGTAGTAAAGAAAAACATGATCCCAAACAGCCAGATGATCTTGCTGCGGAACCTTAAATTGTTAAAAAATTTCTTCATGCTTTCCTCCCGGTTTCCTGCTCGTCTGCTTTTTACCAGTATATCACAGGATACGCCCTTTTTTCTATCCCTTTACCGCACCTGCCGTAAGGCCTGCAATGAACTGCCGGTTCGCAAACAAATAGACGATCAGGATGGGGATGATGGCGATGGAAGCTCCCGCCAGCATAATGTGCCACTCGGCTGCTGCGTTGACAGAATATTTCAGCTGGACAACCGCCACGGTAAGAGTCTGAAGCCTTGGCATGGAAATGGTCATGATCAGGCTGGTGATATAATCATTCCAGGCATTCCGGAAAGAAAACAGGGCGACTACTGCCAGAATTGGCTTGCTTAAGGGCAGAATGACCCGGGAATAAACTCCGTATAAGCTGCAGCCGTCAATTATGGCTGCTTCATCCAGTTCTTTGGGGATCCCCTTGGTAAATCCCATGACCAGAAAAACATTGGTGGCCTGCCCACCTGTAAGGGCCACAATCAGGGCTAATATGGACTTATTTAACTGAAATGCCCGCAGTAATTCGTAAATCGGATATAAGGTAACCGAACCTAAGGATACGAACATCATGGATAAGTAAAGGGCCAGGAGTACCTTTTTTCCAGCAAACTCTCTTCTGGCCAGAATAAAACCGGCCAGAGAACAGGTAACCACAGCCAGAAGGGTAACGGAAACGCTGACCAGGATGCTGTTAAATGTGTATTTTGTAAAGTCTGCCTGAATAAACGCCTGGTAATAATTTTCAAAATGCCATTCCTTAGGGAAAAAACCTCCTCCCTGGGTCAGCTCTGCATTGGTTTTTAAGGACCCAAGCACCGTATAAATAACCGGATAAAGGGTAAATACAATCATAATTACAAGAAATAACCATTTTCCAGCCATAGGAAACCAGGCGGCCTTTGATATGTGTTTCTTATTCCAGTTTTTCATGCTGCCGCCTCCTTAATAGATATCATCCAGTTTTTTAGATATCTGCAGATATCCAACCGTTACAAGACCTGCAATCACTGCGGATACGACGCTGACCGCAGCACCGTACCCGTATTGGGGGACCGTTGCCTCAGCCGCCGATATGGGGAAGAAGTAACGGTATCCGTACAGGGACATGACCATGGTGGCATTGTTTGGCCCTCCCTCGGTTAAGACCATTACATTGGTAATGTCGTGAAATGCTGAGGTGATGGCCAGCATAAGAATAATTTTTAAGATTGGCCCGAGCATGGGAATGATGATGTACCAGATGGTCTGAAGTCTTCCGGCCCCGTCAATCCTTGCGCTTTCTAAGGCCTCTCCGGATACCTGCTGAATTCCTGCTATAAAATACACCATGTAATTGCCCACGCCGCCCCAGACCGCCGTCAGGATCAGGGTTTTCATGGCATGCTCTTTTCCCAGCCAGTTAATGGGCCTTTGTATGAGACCGGCTGCCGTCAGATACTGGTTGACCTCCCCATTATAGGCATTGAATAGCAGATAAAACACCAGTCCCATGACCGCGGAGCTCATAATAGTAGGCAGAAAAATAATGCTCTGTGCGGCACCATTCCCCCGTTTTTGCTGATTTAAGAGAAACGCCAGGAAAAAGGCCAGAGGAAGGATAATAAACACCTTTCCGAAACCATAGGTAAAGGTATGGACCACACTTTCCCAATAAACCTTATCCCGGAACACCCTGGCCAGATTCCCAAGGCCGACAAATCTTGGTACACCGGTTCCATAACCCCCGTACTGGTAAAACACATATTTTAAGGTCCACACCACCGGATAGAGGGAACAGACGGTGAACAAAATTAAGTTGGGCAGCATAAACGAATAGGCCTGCAGGTTTTTTTTCACTGTTTTACTGTCTGGCAGGACACTTCTGCTATTCCAGTCTTTCATCTGCATACTCCTTTCTTTTCAAAGAAAGAGGGGCCTCGCTTGCGCCCCTCTTTTAAAAATTACTGTAACGTTGGATTCATCGGGTCATAGTTTTCAATCTTTACTTCATGACCGCTTCCGTTTTTCACTGCTTCCTGATACGCTTGATTGTAACGGTCCGTTAAATCCTTTAAGGTAGATTCAATATCCGCATCTCCGTAATAAATGGATTCGCAGGTTTTATACATATCCTCACCTTCCACCACCATACCCGATGCAAAAGCACTGTGAGGAGGCTTTGGAAGGAGTGCATCCATGTCGCTGATAAGCAGCCACTTTTTATTCTGGAAATCTTCGCTTGGCTTTGCCTTTCCAATAACGCTTGGAAGGATGCTAACGCCAAATCCGCCTTCGTAATATCCGATCAAATAATCCTCATTTGCAAAAATATCCTTATAAACCTGAAATGCCTTTTCTACGTTAGGACTCTTGGCATTTAACACATAGCTTCCGGTACCGGTAAAATACTGCTTTCCTGTGGTCTTTCCGCCAACGGTAGGAATGGGAACACAGTCCCATTTGGAAGATTCCATTGGGAACTGGTTCTGGTATACCCCTGGCTCTGCATGGCTGTAGGACATATACATACCGATCTTGCCGGCAGCAAACTGGGTTCTTAATGGGTCGATATCCAGGGATTCACATCCAGGAAAGGCACATTCATCAGAAAGCAGTTCCTTCCAGAGCTTTAAAGTATCTGCCCACTGGGTAAAGTCATATTCTCCCTTTGCAAAATCGTATCCCCGGACCAGTCCTGTCTCTCTCTCCAAGCCGATGCACATAGAACGCTGCAGGCCGGAACTGGCGCTTTTCATGTTTTCTGCAAATCCATAAATTCCTTCTTTGGATAATTGGGAATTGATTCTTTTGGCATACTCCACCATCTCTTCCAGGGTTTTTGGCGGTTCCGTGATTCCTACCCGTTCAAAGATCTCTTTGTTATAGAAAAGACGGCAGGTGGTTCCGCTGGTTGGTATGAAATACAGCTTTCCATCCAATTCATTGTAACCGGGATAAATCACGGACTTAAAATATTCTTTCATATCAGAGTCCATGTAATCATATAGGTCTGCCCACTGCCCTTCGTTTACATATTTATCAAACATTTGCTCCTGCTGTACCAAAATATCGGGAAGCTCCCCGCTTTGTACCGCCATATCAATGGCCTGTACATAATTATCCGTATAAAGCTGGTAATCCACCTGAATGTTATCGGTATTATTGGTATTGTATTCATCAACCTTTTTTTGAACATAGGTGGCGTCATGCCGGTCTTTGGACCAGACCTTAATAACCGTCTTCGCCCCACCTGCTGACTGGGTCTGCTCCGTTCCTGCCTGGGCAGTGGTCTGTCCTCCTGCTGCCGCTGTTGTTGCATTTGTCTTGCCCCCTGAACATCCGGCCAGTGTTCCTGCTGTCATCAGTCCTGCCATCAGAATGCAGCTTAATTTCTTTAATTTCATCCCTTTAACCTCCCATATTTGTTTATGGATTTATTTTACGGAAAAACAGATGTTAAGTAAATGCAATATCTGACGGTTGCATGTTTAAAATCGGTTTATATTTTCATTCTATCAACTTCGGAGTAAACAGCCTCCCCGACAAATCCTCCCCCATTGACATACCGGCTTCCTGCTCTTATAATATTTTTATTACAAATGTAAGAACAGGAGACCGCATATGAACCATCTTCCGCAAATATCCGAAGCAGAATATGAGGTAATGAAGGTGTTATGGAATGATGCCCCCATCAGTACCAACGAAGTGACGGACAAACTGACGAAGACTACCAGCTGGAACCCAAAGACCATTCACACACTCTTAAAAAGACTGGTCCAAAAGGGGGCCGTCACCTACCGGAAGGAAGGCCGTGTTTTCGTCTATACTCCTCTTGTGGAAAAAAAAGAATATTTAAAGAAAGAAAATGATCACTTTTTAGACCGTTTTTACAATGGAAAGATCTCCGGTATGGTGACCAGCTATATAAACAGTGACCATATATCAAAGGAGGACTTGGCAGAGTTAAGAAGGCTTCTTCTGGGCGGCCAGGAGGAGGAACTCTGATGATACCTCATTCTTATATGATACGCCTTTGTCTTAACAGCATCGTCCTGACCGTCCTTCTGGCGGCTATCCTGCTGGCCAGAAAAGCATTCAAACATCAGTTGACACCGAGAATCCGGTACCATCTGTGGTTTTTATTTCTGTTTGTGCTGGCTGTCCCGTTTGTTCCCTGTTCTGTAATGTTTCCCGGATGTGCAGTTAAGCTGCTGCAGTTTTTAGGCGGCTCCTTTTCCTCCGGGAATACCGGAACCATAGGGGCTGCCTATCAAACCGCGGCGTCCACCGAATATATCCTTCAGGACTTTTCTGTTTCCGTAAGCCGTGCTGCGCCTCCGGCCCTTCCCTCTGTCTTAACCGGAATCTGGATGGCCGGCATGGGATTCATGGCCGGATTTAACATTTACTCCTGTCAGAAAATCAGGCAGCTGAAAAAGTCCTCTCTTCCTCTTCAGAACAAGGAGGTACGGGACTTATTTAAAAAATGCAGGGAAGAATCGGGTATAAAAAAAGAAATTCCGGTCTACAGCAGTGCTTATATCTCCTCTCCCATTGCCGCCGGATTATGGAAGCCCTGCATCATCGTTCCCATTCATATGCTTTCCGAGCTTTCCCAAAAGGAGATCCGTTATATCCTTCTCCATGAGCTTATACACTGCAAACACAAGGATCTTCTGGTAAACAGGCTTATGGCCCTGGCACAGATCATTTACTGGTTCCATCCCCTTGTCTGGTTTGCCTTCAGGGAAATGCGAAGCGACCGGGAGATCGCCTGCGATTCATCGGTCTTATCCATGCTGGAACCGGACAGCTACTTCGATTATGGAAGCACGCTGATCAATTTTGCAGAAAAAATATCCCTTTTTTCCTATTCCGCTGCCAGAATCGGCGGTTCAAAGAAAGAAATTAAAAAACGCATCTTAAACATTGCCTGCTACCGCAGGGAATCCAGGTGGTATCAGGTGAAAAGCAGAATTCTCTTCACCGTGATCACCGTCGTGGTGCTTGGTTGTACACCGGTGCTGTCTGCAGATGCCTACACCGGTTCCCAATATGTTTTTGCTTCAGACAATGTGACAGAGCTGGATTTAACCTCCTATTTCTGCGGATACAAAGGCAGCTTTGTTCTGTATGAGCTGAATTCAGACCAATACTGCATTTACAACCGGGAAGCCGGAACAAGAAGAGTTTCTCCGGATTCCACTTATAAGATCTACAGTGCTTTAGCCGCTCTGGAACATGGATCCATAACACCGGAAGCCTCCCTGCGTTCCTGGGATGGGACCAGCTATCCTTTTAATTCCTGGAATCACGACCAGACTCTTGACTCTGCCATGGAGCATTCGGTGAACTGGTATTTTACTGCCCTGGACGAAAAAACCGGGCTTCCCCGTTTAAAACAATGTCTGGACTCCATAAGTTATGGCAACAGGGACTTATCCGGCGGCCTGGGGCGTTACTGGCTGGAGTCTTCTTTAAAGATTTCACCGGTGGAGCAGGTGAAGCTTTTGGCCCGTTTCTGCCAGGACAAGCTTCCCTTCCGTCAGGAAACTATAAAAGCAGTAAAAGAATCCATATTCCTCTCTTCCTCCAAGGGTGCTTCCCTGTACGGAAAAACAGGAACAGGAACTGTGGATGGGGAAAATGTGAATGGCTGGTTCATCGGGTTTGTGGAGAGCGGGGGGGAAACCTATGTGTTTGCAACCAATATTCAGGGGGAAGCACAGGCGAACGGTACTACGGCGGGAAAAATTACAATGGATATTTTAAATGATAGAGAAATTTATACTCAGTTGCCATAAAAATGCTGCCGTACCGGTGAAATCAGACCGGTGCGGCAGCACTTTGTTTTCCTAAAAAGTGGGGTTTTCCTTGGCTTTGTAGGGGGAATCAGTATTGTCCATTGTATCCTTTGCTTTAACTCCGATAGGTAATAAATCACATAAAAATCTACCACTATGTATATACATCCTTTATACTTTTCTCAATGTAACCACCTTCTTAATTTTAATTTTTGCCCATAATCTTTTTAACGAAGTAGTAAATGACTTTAAGATACTTACATCTTTGATTCTTGATATGTGGGATAGTCATCACTTTAAATCTAATTTAAAATGCTAGCTTATATTTATAATAGGTTTTATTCAATTGTCTTAATGCTCTCTCTTTTATGTTCTGGGATTGCTCCACTACAGTACCATTATAATTCGTGAAAGTCCTGCTAGCCGCAGAACCATCTCTCATTGCATTATTGTTACTTTTCAACATATTATTAATATTATTCCACATCTCCTCAGCGTAAAGCTTTATTACTCCAAAGCCATTAGAAACAACTGTGCTCTTTATTAAACCTTTTAAATATAATCCTGTAGATACTTTCCATGCACGTAACTCCGAGTAACGTAAACCTTTTGGTCCTGATCCTGAACCACCTGCCCATCCTGCAAAACCTCCAACTACTGTGTTAAAAATAATATCCTTAGTACTATCTCCCTTTAATGCTGATCCAATTCCCGCAGTTGCGGTATTTGCAAACACTTGATATCCTACTCCAAAATTTGTCATTCCAAATGCTCCAGACACTCCACCTTGAACGCCTGCAATAATTGTACTATCAATATTATAGTTTTTAAAAGACATACCATTAGTGAAATATTGAACCCCAACATCAGCTAAAACACCTGCCCCAGCACCAATAGCTGCCCCCGTTGCAACAGCTGTTAACGCTACTGATGGTAATACTCCAAGTGTCGCAGCTGACAGTACTACTGCAGCACCAACTATCACCACACCTAATGCTATTTTAGCAGCTGTCTTTAACCATGATGGTATTGCAGCATATCCACTTGGATCATGATACATAATTGGATTATTGTGACAATAGGTATACTTATTCAGGCTGAGCGGATCGGTGACTATCTGCTCATTTGGCATTTTTCGGATTGTATTTTCAACAATGTCTTCATTTAGGAATCGACCAGTCACAGATCTATAATACCTTGCTCTTAAGTTATAGGTATTCGTCTCTAAGTCTATATACTCCCCACAATACCGAAACGGATTTTCATCCTCCTTATCTGGGTTTCTCTCCACTCCAAAAGCATCATACTTATACGAGGCTTTACACGTTCCGCTTTGACTCCACAGTTGGGTTATATCCCCATGTTCATTAAATATATAATAGTATACCACACGATCTATTTCACTGGCAATTACATTGATTCCCCTTAAATAGGTTTTAATCTTGCTACTATCAGTCACTTCCGCTACAATATCGCTTCCATCCCAGCAATATAAATTTGTTTTCCCCTGGCTTTCGGTCAGTTTCCGCACCTCAGCACTGTGGCGCAGGCCATCTCCCCGGTACTGATATGTAATCTCTTTGTCATCCTGATTGATCCGGCTCAGTTGGTTGAATCCATCATAATGTCTCCACTCATAAACCGTTGGAACCTCTTTTCGATAGGTCCCCGATAACCTGACATTTCCCGGATAGTCCGGCGTAGGGGCTGTTTTCTCCCAAATCCGGAAGGTTTCATTTCCATTCTCATCATAACGGTACCGGTACGTTTCCGTTATTTTCCCCTGCTTATTTGTTTCCTTTTCCAACCGGTTGTTCAAACCATATTCATAGCTGGTAACACGGACCAACTCATCCTTTGTTCTTCCTTCCACCATCATTTTTACACGGTTGGAATAGGCGTCGTAGGTGTAAAGCGTCCGCTTCCATCCAGAATAATCTTCTTCTGTCAGACGGCCCAGCCGGTCATATTGATAGGATATGGCAACTGGGGAAGAACCGGCTTTGTTGATCTTACTTAGAATATTCCCATCCACATCATAGCCGTATTCCCATGCAGAAATCACGGTTCCCTGCCGTTTATTCTCCAGAGAGATTACCCTATTACCATCATTATACTGATAGACGGTCTCCATACCGGACTGCGGATAGCGGAGGGTTTTACGGTTGCCTTTTTCATCATATTCGTACTCTGCCAATATCACCCCGGCAGCACTGTCTTTTCTTACCTGCTTTAAACGATATAAGTCATCATACGTATAATACAGACCGACATCAGGGCTTGCTTTCCCTTCTCGGGTCAGTTGAAAGGACAGGCGGTTTCCATATATATCATAAGTATAATCCTTCCTCACATTTCCCGGATCCTCCTGGCGGGCCAGCTGGCCTTTATGATTATAGAGGTACTTCGTCTCCAGGAGGGCGGTTTGTTTTCCCCCCACAGATTCCCGGCTGACTTCCCGAATCCGCTTGCCGTTCTTTCCATAGGCATACTCCCGCTCGCTAATTACCATACCATCAGGCGTTCTCTTTTGCACGGTTTCTTTTAGCAGGCGTTCCAGGGCATCATGCTGATAAACAGTCTGGTCCTTGTTCCTGTCCATTTTTTTCTGCAGTCTTCCGGCTTTGTCATACTCATAGTATTCCGTACTACCACGGGCATCAGTCATTGCCGTGACATTCCCAAAGCGGTCATAGGTGTATTTTGTTACCTCCCGCCCTTCGCCGGACGGGGTATCCCCGGTCCTCCTTAGAATGACCTGATTCATCACATCATACCGGCAGGTGGTCTTAATCCAGTTGCCCGGGCTTAAGTACTGGTAGGTATCGGTCAGTCGGTTCCTGGCATCATAAACATACTGAGTCTCCTGCCATCCATCTTTTTGTTCCTTTTTTTCCCCTATGATATTTCCGGCTCCATCATAGTAATATTTTACAATCCGGCTGCGGTGGTCAAACGGCGTGGTGATCTGAACAAGACGTCCTGCCTTATCGTATTGGAATACTGTCTTCTTTCCGGCTTCATCCCATTGGAACCGTTTATTGCCAAGCCCATCATATTGAATGCTGGTAATTCGCTCCTGGCCGGAGTCTGTCCGTATGGATTTTACGATGCGGCCAGCATAATCGTACTCCCAGCGTTCCACATTGTTCCCGGCATCAATTTTCCGGACATTGTTTCCTGCATTGTCATACTCGTAGGAAAACACCTTCTTTCCGGCTAAGATCTCCTTCCTAACCTGGTCTTTTTGGTCTTTATAACATTCTGTCACGATATCCGGAGCGGAGGCGTCTCCTATGACTTTTTTTACCTCGCGTAAGTATTTTATTCCATCTGGATCGGTAAATACCTCATGGTATTCATACTTCTCCTCATAGCCCACTTGGGGAATCGTGCGGGACAGCACCCGGCCAAAAGAATCGTAAGTATAACGTTCCGTTTTTCTTATATTATCCGTTGCTGTGCCGTTCCCATCATAAGTGACTGCTTCTGTAAGCTCTCCCCATGAATTATACCGGAAATCCTGAAGCACGACATCGCCGGAAGTCGGTTCCTTGGATACGGCAAGACAGACCTGTTGAATCTGCCCAAATGGTGTGTATTGAATTCTTCTTTTCTGGTGGTTCGCATCTGTTTCCGTGATATAGTTTAAATGGTCATTATAATAGGTTTCCTTTATGTCCTGCTGGCCGTCTACCAGAGGCAGCGTCTCTGCTACAATCCGTCCCAGTTCGTCATAGCGGTAGGTAGTTACCTGATTCCTGGAATCCTTTTTAGAGATAAGCCTTCCCCAGTTGTCATATTGGAATTCTTTCTTAATTGGATCACAGAGCTTGCCGTCTGCATCTCGGATGTCGCTTTGTTCTTTTGATATAACGCTATGTGTGTATCTGCTGTTAGCACTGGAAGGAGAGCTGTATTTATAAATCGTTTCCGCATATTCACCTGACTGTTCCAGGTTCCCGCTGTCTGCCAGGAAGTATTTTCTTTCATTGGTCACACAGTAGGGATTTGCCCCATCCTTATAATCATATTCTGTCTTTTCTTTTAAGACTCCATTTTCATAGACCAGATGATATTTTATAACTCGCTTTCCCAAATCCTCATGAAGCTCATTTTTTTCTATGATCAGGTCAGAGCCTTTTTTTCTTTCTGTTTCAAGAACGATGCTGTAGACATCATAGCTTGTATTGATTTCCTGATCACTAGAATGGTCATCCGGATAGGTTTCCTTATACTTAATGACATTTGCTTTTTGATCGGAGGAATAAGTCCAGTTGGTTTCCTTTTTCAGAAACTGGGATTTATTGTTCCTGTCAAATACCTGATCAACGGCTGACACGAGTAGTTTATTACTATATTGATAAACGCCTTTTGAAATAAGGGCATTCTGATAACGAACCTCCTTATTTATTAGCTGTCCTTCCCCATCAAACTGATGGGTTTCCAAAATGTCCTGACGATGTTTTACTTCTGCATATTCGATATACGTGCCATTGCCGTACTCGTAGGAAACTCCGGAATCAAGCCTGTACCTGTATTCTGCCCGGTTGTACTCACTTCCTTCAGCAAGATCCTTTTTCATTGTCAATGCAAAATGGGTAAGCTTTCCACCGGCATCATTTACAATGCTGATTTCCCTGCCATATGTCAACTGAGTGGATGCAAGATTTGGGTATGTGACGCTCTTTAACAGCAAATAATTGCGTACCCTATTTCCAGTAGTATTTCCTACTGCTTTCTTGGAGGCATAACTCATAACTCCCTTGTAATCTTCTGGATTATAGTAGTTGTACTGTGTCTTACGGCCTGCGGGGTCTGTTACTCCGGTAAGCTTAAGAGGCTGCGTCTGATCGATTTGGTAGGAAAGTTCACATGTTTTTCCTGTTGTGCTTTCCGGCAATCTCCAGATAAGTCCGTAATCGGTCTTTTCCAAGCTGATTGTACGCCCCCAGGTGTCTACTATCACCATACCGCCATAATCCTTTAAATCGTAACAAATCACATTTCCAAACTTGTCCTGCCGGGCAGCCAGTGTAAACTTCTGGGGCGTCAGTTTATCCCTGTCTCCATCATTTCCATATAAATTTTTAAAATAATCTTTATTACCATTTTTGTATTCAATTATAATATCATAAGCTTTTGTAATACCGGCTGCATATGGGTGGTGAATCATACCTGATCTGGTGATAATCCTGATATCTTTTAGAGTATGATCCACAAATGAGTCTGAGGACCGGCTTATCTTTAAACTTCTGCCGTCTTCCAGATGCAGAAAATAATCAAAAGCGGGAAGTCCCATTAAAATTGACTTCGGAGGATCAACCGGTACTACCATAAAAGAACATTTAAGATACGGTACAGTCTCAATGGATGGCAGGACAAAGGACCAGCCATATCCCAGCCCATAAGTTTTGGCATAAAAACTGTTATCTTTAGAACCTGTTTTTAGCTTATTATCTTTGACATATGGATCCATATCCATTAAATTGGCACATCCGGAATCATAGCGTCTGGCAATGGATACGTCAAAGCCATCCCTGCCGGGCAGTACAAAGTCGGTTGTCTCATATTGAACATTGCCGGTGCTTAACTGAACATTTACCTGATTTGTTTCAAAATAGGTAAATGGGGATTCTGGATACTGTTTTATATCGGAAAATTCTTCCTTCTCCGTAGGCAGTGCTGCCCGGCTAAATCGTGTTTCCCGGCTTTTTGCTTCATTCTCTTCTCCGCTTGATACGTCCTCTTCCGTCTTTGTATCAGGCACTTCCCATTTATTTTTATTCATGTAATCCTTTATAATCTTTTTATCGTCCATCTATTCCCTTCTTCATCTTAAAATAATGATACTGCTGCACTCCCGGTTCCCTTGGCGATAAATTCTATCAACGCAATAGAACCGCTAAAGCATTCATTCTGGTTTAACTGTCTGGTTGATTGAAACCACAGCTTTCCCGGAATACTGGAATATATTTTTAAATTTTCTTCCGGATAATATCCTGGTTTAGTTATGCTTCTTAGACTGCCGGCTGCGAGGCTGGTCAATTCCAGTAAGTATGGATCATACCGAAGATTCATGCGGATTTTCTCCAGACCGCTGACCTCCTGGGCTTTCAGGAGGACTGCGTAACGTTTTCCGGTCTTTACCGGGTATTCCATGGTACTGCTGCGGTAAAATACAGGAATCACCGGCAATTGTGCTGTCTCTAAATAATCAGATTCATCACCTTCAGAACCATATGCTTTGATCCGGTACGTTGCGTTGGACGCCCCAATTGGGATGGAATCTGTCATTCCCCGGTGTTCTTCAATCTGTTTCTGTGTATCCAATTCATGGAACGTCAAGCCTTTTCTTTCCCATTCATTCAATGTCAGCCATCTGGAGTCAATACTCTTCCAGGATATGCCAGACAGCGTCACCTTCTCCCCTTCATCCCATGAATGTCCGGATGATTCCAGGCTGCTCCAGGCTTTTTTATGTTCGTCCAATTCCAACCAGGTACGTCCCTGCTCAATGCCGGGCCGTTCAACTCCAAATCCTTTAAATATTTCAAAACTGATTTCCCGGCTTTCTAATTGCTGCCAGGTATAGGAAGGATTCTCAAGCTGCAACCAGCTTAACTGATCATAATCCAGGCGTTCCCAGTGCTGACCTTTGCCTGTTCTGGTTTCGATTTGTTGCCAGGTAAGGGCATCCTGATCATACCTGCTCCATGGTTCATTGATACTTTCTAAATTATCCCAGGTGTAACCGGACAGAACCTGTAAAAAAGATTCATTAAATACCCGTTCTACAATATAATTTTTATCTGCTTCCACCGCTCCCCAACTGATTTCCGCTTGTTCTCCTTCGTGGAGGGCGGGGATATGTAAACATTCCGGTCGGTTCATAATTAATAGGTTTCTCCTTTCATTGTCTATTTGTAATTTTAGTTTTGTTTTATAATTGATTGTATTTGGAGTTTTTCCTCTATTACTCCGCACTTGTATTATGATATATTCCGTTTTTGTATCATGCGATTTTTTGCCGTATTTCGTTTTTGGGCAATTGACTTAACTAAATAGTGATTTAGTCTTGAAGGCAAATGCCAGTGATTTAACAAACACAAATAGCAATTTAACTGCACATAAGACATCTACTGATCATGATAGTAGATACTATACTAAAGCGCAAATTGATGCCATGTTAGAACAAATGGCAGTCATGTACTACGTAAATAATAATGTTGTTATTGCCGACGCTAAGACCAAGCAAATATATCAAACTATGAATCTACAGACAAACAGATTAATTACTGATGCGAACGGCTGGGTAAATACTTATGATTTGACAACGGTAAAAGTACCGTAAATGATCATTTTAGGCATCAATGAGTCCAAATAAAAGAGTAACGCGGAAAGCTGATGCTAGTGAAGTATTAAACCCAACCTGTAATGTAGTATCATCATAACGATGACAATAGGTTACCCAGAAGCCATTTCCAGTAGTCCACGACACGCAAGCTGTAGGTGCACAATAGTCTGGCAGTTTTTTACCTGTAATACCCAGATCGAACAAGCTAATATTTATCCAACTGTTACCGCCTGTATTTAGCAAAGCGTATTGCTTGTTTGCCAGATATTTACTCTCTGCATTAAGAACTAATTTATTGTTCAATGCAGTTAAATCACTATATTATTAAGCCATCTCTCATATCTCCTTATTACTTCATTCCCAGCTTTTGTTTGGAAAAAGGGTAAACTTAATAAAGTACCCGATTCCAGCTACTTAAAATCAATCCATTTCAGCTATTTATGCAAACTTCCGGTGAGACTCTTTTACATTTTCCTCCTGGACTGTGCAGTAGATCATTGTCGTATCTAGTTTTTCATGTCCCAGAAGTTTTGACACCTGCTCTACCGGCATCCCTCTATTCAGAAGATCAGTAGCTATAGTCCTCCGGAAACGATGCGGATGGACCTTCTTCACACCTGCACGCCGCCCAAGTTGCCTAAACATGTATTGGATTCCGGCAACAGTTAGGCGAGCATGAGGCTGATCTAGTGTTGCAAATAAAGGCTTATTTTCCAATTCTTCCTCGGTTATCCCCTCCTCCTTCATGCGCTCCTTAAGGTATCTCTTTAAGTAAAACCTAGCATTATCCGTCAAATACACCTTTCTTTCCTTACTTCCCTTGCCAAATACAATCAACTCCTGCCGCCCCATTTCTATATCACAAACATTCAGTAACGCCAGCTCTGACACCCTGACACCTGTACTGTACAAAAACTCCATTAAGGCACGGTCCCTCAGTACCGTACAATTAACCCTAAGTGCTTCCATTTCTTCCTGGGAAAACGGCTTTTTGATGGTCTTGGCCAGCTTCAGGATCCCTACCCGTTTAACCGGGTTACTGGTCACAAGCTCCTCTGTAGTGAGGAAATCCCAGAAGCTGGATAAATAATGCAGCCTTGTCTGCATGGTGGTCATTTTAATGCCGTGCTGCTCCCTCATGACCCCATAATAATATCGGAGATCCATGGCGGTAATGTCCTCAATCCGTTTCCCCAGGAAATCCAGCATCTTGCAGATCTCCGTTGTATATTGCTTTAAGGTATTTTCCTGTCGGTTAACTGCCTTTTTGCTTGCCACGAACATCTTAACCTTTAAGGCGTCGCCGTCAATACCCGTTTCTGCTACCTCGTAACATTCTTCCCTTACTTCCACGCCGTGAAAATTAATATACAGTGCATTATGCAACTGCTCCATCTGTCCACTATCCAGGTGCGGCAGCATAGTATTGATTACTTTTTCCAAAATCTGCTCTATCATTTGTTAAAGCCCTCCTTCCACATTATTGTAAAAGATAGGGCCGTTTTGGTCCACTACTCAATAATATAGTGATTTAGTCTTGAAGGCAAATGCCAGTGATTTAACAAACACAAATAGCAATTTAACTGCACATAAGACATCTACTGATCATGATAGTAGATACTATACTAAAGCGCAAATTGATGCCATGTTAGAACAAATGGCAGTCATGTACTACGTAAATAATAATGTTGTTATTGCCGACGCTAAGACCAAGCAAATATATCAAACTATGAATCTACAGACAAACAGATTAATTACTGATGCGAACGGCTGGGTAAATACTTATGATTTGACAACGGTAAAAGTACCGTAAATGATCATTTTAGGCATCAATGAGTCCAAATAATAGAGTAACGCGGAAAGCTGATGCTAGTGAAGTATTAAACCCAACCTGTAATGTAGTATCATCATAACGATGACAATAGGTTACCCAGAAGCCATTTCCAGTAGTCCACGACACGCAAGCTGTAGGTGCACAATAGTCTGGCAGTTTTTACCTGTAATACCCAGATCGAACAAGCTAATATTTATCCAACTGTTACCGCCTGTATTTAGCAAAGCGTATTGCTTGTTTGCCAGATATTTACTCTCTGCATTAAGAACTAATTTATTGTTCAATGCAGTTAAATCACTATTTAATTTAGTTATCTTCTCATCAATAATAACATTATCATTGACAAAATCCTGTCTAACCGGCTTATCCGATGCTTCCCACATATTTAATCCTAATGATGTTTTATTTGTACTTGACATATTATTTCTCCTCTTTTAATTTGAATTTTTCTTGAAATATTCTTCTGATCATTTAACTGCTACATACATTTTGCCACGTAACAATCTCTGATTTTATAATAATATTCGAACATACGTTCTCTTGTCGACATCTAGATTATAATACTCTATAATCCTATTGTCAATACTTTTTTCGAACATACGTTCTTTTCATTATCTCTCCTAATAATATTGCTCAAGTATGTTACAACCGTTAAATGTACGTTTAAATAAAAGGACAGCCCCTAGTGAAAATTACTTTTGTACATTTTTTTCAATCGTCTGTTTGGTGTGTCTTAACTTATGTTCGATTATCCAAAACAGACTTTCTTGATCGCTTTCTAACGCGATTTTTTTACTTTTAGAATACTTTTCATTTGTAAAAAAAGAATTTAGGCCTAACATTCGGTATTTTTCAGTGTAAAGTAGAATTACTTTTTCATTTGACTATTTTATTTTTATTTAAATTACAATTTCTTTTCAGCCAGATAAAAAAAATTGCATAAACATACACTAAAAAATCCCCAGATTTTGATCTTAGGGATTTTTAGTATATGTTTATGCATGTTTTCTTAATATCCTATTGATAATAAATACGAATTTTAACAAAAGAACGGAGAGTGCATACCAAATTCAGACCGGTACAGCCGCCTTTTTTACCGCCCGCCTGGAATATAGGAATCCAAAATTGCTTTGTCCTTTCTTACCACATATCCGCTTCCTCCCCGGTCCTTTACATCCTCTGCCATGCTGACCAGAAGAATGGGAGTCTCCAGACTGGGATCTGTTGTAAAGACAGCAAACCAGCCAAGCTCCGTACCATTTGTGTCGTCTTTTGATGCCTTGATCTCGGCTGTTCCAGTCTTTCCTGCAAGTTCCATATCCTTCCGGTATGCCCCATGTCCGGTTCCATGCCGGGAACTGATGACTTTGCCAAGGGCTGTCCGGATCCTGTCCGCAATTTCCGGGGAACATGCCCCCGGCAGCCAGACTTCCGGTGCTGGTTCCGGTTTGTACTGCAGATAAGGCTTGATGACATTTCCCTCATTGGCAAACATGGTATAAAGAGATGCCAGGTGTATGGGATTAACCAGCATCTGCCCCTGTCCATACCCGCTGTCAGCCAGCTGCACTTCGGTTTCGATCCGTTCCGTATTGGAGTATTGAGACTTTGCTACGGATATATCAAAAGGAAGCTCCTGATTAAATCCCAGTTTATCCAGACCTGACATAAAATCATCAAAGCCGATTTTTAAAGCAGCCTTTGCGAAATAAATGTTATCCGAATAAATAAAGGCATTTTCCAGGATAGCGGGGCTGTAATCATGAAGAGTGGTAACATAGTAATTTCCCCAGCTTTCATCCTTTCTCCAGCTTAGCCCTTCCTTTCCATAATCCTCATTAGGATCAATAGCCCCGGTGGTAAGCCCGATAGCACCGGTTATCGGCTTAAAAGAAGATCCCGGTGCGAATCTCTGACGGAACCGGTTGAACATGGGTTTTCTCTCGTCATCATTTAAAGACGCCCATGTTTCCTCAGACATTCCAAGGATAAAATCATTGTCATCGTAGGAAGGCGTGCTGACAAGAGCCAGTACTTCGCCGGTATATGGATTCATGGCAACCGTACCGCTCTTATCTTCCTTGAATGCCTCATAAATTTCCATCTGAAGGGTGCTGTCAATGGTCAGGGTAATATCTCTTCCGTCTGTACGGGGCTTTGCAGCCAGGGTTTTTTTAAGGGCTCCGCCTGCGTCTGCAATGGCAATCGTCCGTCCATTGGTTCCTTTCAGCTCTTTCTCAAACAAAGCCTCCATTCCGCTTCTGCCGATCACACTGTCTGTCAGATAATCTTCATTCGGATGCTTTTCAAGATCCTCTGCCGTTACATACTGGACATATCCCACCAGATGGGCCCCGCTCTCCCCCAGAGGGTAATAGCGAACTTGTGTATCTGTGATCAGGACTCCCGGAACAGTCAGAAGCTGATCCTGAAATTCCTTATTTTTAACATTGTCCTCCCTGGGCTCCATGGAATTTAAGTTTAATTCATCTACTTTTTTAATGGTCTTTAACGGAACAAACGAATCTTCTTTTATCCACTTGGCAGATAATTTCTTCTTGATTGAATCAGCCGGCATTCCTAGGAGCTTTCCAAGGGTCTCTAAATCTCCTGCAGAGTCCTCCCTCATTTTTCCGGGAACCAGGCCCACGGAGGACGCGGTGCCTTTTCCCGCAAGAAGCCGCCCGTTCCGGTCAAAAACACTTCCTCTCTGCGCTTTGTCCGTAATTACCCTCACCTTATCGGTTCTCCCCAGCTCCGGAAAGATCACGCTGTCATTCCACACCATTTCATAGCCCTTTTTCTTTTCCTTCCGGAACTCCGCCTGATTGTTAAAAATGATTTCCCCTGCAATACTGCTGAGGCTCATGGTGTAGCTGACCGCTGCCTCTCCGTCCTTTTCTTCTACCTGCTTAATCTCAGCAGTTATTCCGTTGGCCCCGATTCCTTCGTATATATTTTTATGCCTGGTGATAAAATCCTCTTCACTGATATTTAATTGGCTCTGCTCATCCAGCATCCCATACATTGCCTTATAATCGGCTCTGGAAAGATATTCGACGTATTCCAGGAACAGCGCATCCGGCTTTTTCCTTGATGCTCCGATTTTCCCCTGTATCTGAAAGAACAGGGCTGCCCCTGCCAGGCCAGCAAGCAAAATAATAAGTGTACAAACAGTACTGAATAAAAATCTCTTTTTTCTGCGCCTCATAGCATACCTCCTGTTAATCCGTCCGCAAAATCTGTCCTCAGATTATTGGACACCCCGGAAGCCGTCCCGGTAAGGATATCAGCGGGTACTTCCAGATGAAAATAATAATTGAAAATTCCTTTTCCTGCTCCAACCACATTGCCGGAGCTGTAACCGTTGGCGATCCCCACGGTTATGGCTATCTGCGGGTTCTCATACGGGGCATATTCCGGTTTCCCACGACGTCCGTATAAAACTGTTCCATACCATCCCGGCCCCGAAGCCAGCCTTCCATAGATTTTTCTATCCCGCCCTTTCCTATCATAGACTGTTTCGTGCAAACCGTACCTTCCCGCTTCCCTGCTTCCAGTTCTTCGTCGGATACCGGCCCCGTATATCCTAATATGGAAGAAAGACTTTCCCCACCATAATCAATGCGGACGCTGCCTTCCTGAATATCCACCCCGGACAGGATGTGCTTCTTTTCCAGCACTTCTACCATAGCCTCCCCGGATACATCCGAAGCGGCCAGATAAGGAAGGTATCTGCCGTATGAATTCAGGGAAAGACCGTGACGAATGTTGTCCGTTCCAAAAAATGAAACCCGGAAATCATCATATTTACCGTAATTTATGATGGTACAATATAGTTCTCTCTAATCTTACACTTGTAAGAATTTATTATACACGGATTATGTACTGATGTAAACATTTTTTCTTAATCACTTCTGCTTGGTATAAAAAAGGAATCCTCCCTCCTTTTATCCACCCATTCATAGATTCCCGGAGGAAGGAATAAATATAAGTAATATTCTTAGGTGAAAAGAAAGGAGGGCACCATGGCCCTAACCGATAATTTCTATACCTTAAAGGGTTATTCCCTTTTGGAGCATACGCAAATCACCTCCTCCATGGAAGATTATCTGGAAATGATATGCAGGCTCCATAGTGACGGCCAGCCTGTGCGGATCAAAGAGCTGGCAGAATGCCTCCATGTAAAGCCTTCCTCCGCTTCCAAAATGACCGGAAACTTAAGGAAACAGGGACTGGTACGCTTTGAAAAATACGGTACGGTATCCCTGACAGAGGACGGCATGGAGCTGGGAGAATATTTATTATTCCGCCACGAAGTTCTCCGCCGTTTTTTCTGCTATATCAACCAGAATTCCAATGAACTGGAGCAGGTAGAAAAGGTAGAGCATTTCATTGAACCGGAAACAGTGTATAATATTCAAAAATGGCTGGATAAATTTACATAGACAGGCTTGTGCGATTTTATAATTCATCGTATACTATAGCATAACACGTACATTTCTAAGGAGGACAAACACATGGATAAGATTAAAATGACAACCCCCATTGTCGAAATGGATGGGGATGAAATGACCAGAATTCTCTGGCAGATGATCAAAGACCACCTTCTGCTGCCATATATTGAATTAAAGACAGAATACTATGACTTGGGCCTGGAATACCGTGATGAGACAAACGACCAGGTGACGATTGACTCTGCCATTGCCACTAAAAAATATAAGGTTGCAGTCAAATGCGCCACCATCACCCCCAACGCAGACCGGGTAAAGGAATACGGCTTAAAAGAAATGTGGAAAAGTCCCAATGGTACCATCCGGGCGATCCTGGACGGAACCGTGTTCCGTGCACCCATTGTTGTCAGGGGAATCGAACCATGTGTGATCAACTGGAAAAAGCCCATTACCATAGCAAGACATGCTTACGGTGATGTTTACAAAGGATCGGAAATGAAGATCCCGGGAGCTGGAAAGGTGGAGCTTGTCTATACCGCTCAGGATGGCAGCGAAGCCCGGGAGCTGGTACATTCCTTTGATGGTCCTGGAATTGTACAGGGAATGCACAACTTAAACGGCTCCATTGAAAGCTTTGCCAGAAGCTGCTTTAACTACGCACTGGACACCCGCCAGGATTTATGGTTTGCCACAAAAGATACCATCTCAAAGAAATATGACCATACCTTCAAGGACATCTTCCAGGAAATCTTTGAAGCTGACTATGAGGGTAAATTTAAGGAGGCCGGTATTACCTATTTCTACACCCTGATCGACGATGCGGTCGCCCGGGTCATGAAATCAGAAGGCGGCTATATCTGGGCCTGCAAAAATTATGACGGCGATGTCATGAGCGATATGATATCCTCTGCCTTTGGCTCCCTTGCCATGATGACCTCTGTCCTGGTGTCTCCCGATGGGGACTATGAATACGAAGCTGCCCACGGAACCGTACAGCGCCATTACTATAAGCATTTAAAAGGGGAGGAAACCTCTACAAACTCCGTTGCAACCATATTTGCATGGACCGGAGCTTTGAGAAAGCGGGGAGAACTGGATGGAAACGCAGAACTGGCTGCTTTTGCAGACAAACTGGAACAGGCGACTATAGACACCATTGAGTCCGGTGAAATGACAAAGGATCTGGCCCTCATCACCACCATTCCAAATAAAACGGCATTAAGCAGTGAAGAATTTATAAAGGCCATTGCAAAAAGACTTTAAAACTGCATTCATATTTATCTTTATGGGAGAACAGCATCCGATTCATTGCAACAACTGAAGTATTTTATAGAAATTGTGAACTGCGGTAAAGGCATCTCACTGACCTGGATGGCGTAGAGTTCCCGGGCTGCGCCCGCCAGGTCACTGAGCAGGCAAGTCTTCTTGAGCAGCGCTATTTCAGCAGGAAACTTTCCCGCCGTCTGCCGGGAACCGGAAAAAAAATCTGCAGGCATTGGCACAGGCAGTTGTTTACTTATTCCTTTCAGGAGGTAATCAAACCATGGAATACAAACCAAAAGAAATCCTGTTAAAAAACGGAACTTCCTGCATCTTAAAAAGCCCAGGTCCCAAGGATGCTGCCGCCATTCTGGAGCTTATGCGCAAAACCTCGGAAGAAACCAATTATATGGCCAGGTACGCGGATGAGATCAATATGCCCCTTCAGCAGGAGGAGGAGTTCCTTTCCTCCAACTTAAAAAGCCAGAAGGATTTGATGGTCTGCGCCGTGATAAACGGAGAAATTGTTGCAAATTCCGGGATCAATCCCATCGGAGCCATGGAACGTTATTCCCACCGGGCCTCTTTTGGCATCTCCACATACAAGGCATACTGGGGGCTTGGGATCGGTTCCCATCTCCTTGAAGCCATCATGGCAGGTTCCCGGGATATGGGCTATGAACAGCTGGAGCTGGAAGTGGTATGCGATAATCAGCGGGGAATGGCTCTCTATAAAAAATTTGGCTTCGAAATTTACGGTACCAGGGAACATTCCTTTAAATACAGGGATGGAAGCTACGGAGCCACCTATCTGATGATGGTAAAGCTTTAATTAATTTTATATTTTTTTCAAAATCCCTATTCATATCATTATCAAAATGATATAATGAAAATTATTATATAACATCTTGGTAATGGAAGGATCTTTGATATGAACTTAAGACATCTTACTATCTTTAAAACGGTGTGTGAAGAGGGCAGCATCACCGGAGCAGCCAAAGTGCTGTCCATGACCCAGCCAGCCATCTCCCACGCCATCAATGAACTGGAAGAATCCGTTGGCTCCCCTCTGTTTGACCGTGTATCCCGCAGAGTGGTCATCAATGAGAACGGAAAATTTTATTTGTCTAAGGTCATCCCTCTCCTGGAACTGTATCAGGATCTGGAAAATTATTCCGGCATCCTGCATCTTCAGGCTCCTTTACGAATTGGTTCCTGTGTAACCCTGGCCACATACCTGCTTCCTAAAGTGGTATCCCGCTTTGCTCTTACAAATCCGGATACCCAGCTAAATGTCACCATAAACAATTCCCAGGAGATTACAAATAAGCTTCTGAAAAACGAACTGGATATCGGCCTGATTGAGGGCGTTATCCCTGAGGAGCAGTTGGAGAAGATCCCGTTTTCCTCCTATCCCATAGCAGTGATCTGCGCTCCCGGCCATCCCTTTGCTGAGCGTCTTGCCCAGCCGGTGGCACTGGACCGGCTGATTGAGGAACCCCTTCTGTTGAGAGAACAGGGCTGTACCCTCCGGGATACCTTTGACTGTGCACTGGCGCTGAACAATCTATCGGCCCAGCCCCTCTGGTCCAGCACCAATTCGGATGTGATCCTCCAGGCGGTAAAGGAAAATATCGGGATCGGCATCGTTCCCAGAATCTTTGCTGATGAATCCTTAAAAAAAGGGGAAATTGTTGAGATCGAGGTGAAAAACCTGGACATCAGCTGCATGAACCACGTGGTATTCCATAAGGACAAGTTTCAGACGGAGTCATTCCAGGCGTTCATCAACCTGGTATTATTTGACTAGTTACCGGCCTAATTGGGTCTGAAATAAAAGGAAGCGCTGAAAAATGACGAACCAAAGTCATTTTCCGGCGCTTCTGTTTTATATCTTTTTTTACGCTTCTCTCTCAGCAAGGATCTTGTCAATGCTGACGATCTTCACACAAAGAGCAAATAATTCCATAGCCAGGATCAGATCAGATAAAGGAGGATAAGAAGGGGCTATGCGGATATTGTTATCCCTGGGATCCTTTCCATAAGGATACGTTGCCCCTGCTCCTGTCATGACTAAGCCGGATTTTTTGCATCTTGCCACGATGGATTTTGCACATCCGTCAAGAGAATCAAAGGAAATGAAATAGCCGCCTTTGGGACTGGTCCATTCTCCGATTCCAAGACCGCCCAGCTCTCTGTCCAGGATCTGGATCACTGCCTCGAATTTGGGTCTCATAATATCTGCATGCTTTCTCATATGCTCTACCATGCCGTGAATATCTCCAAAATACCGTACATGCCGCAGCTGGTTTACCTTGTCATGACCAATGGTCTGGATCTTTAACTGCTTCATAATATCCACCAGGTTGTTCTGGCTGGCTGCAATGGCTGCAATACCGGAACCAGGGAAGCTGACTTTTGAGGTGGAGGCGAATTTATAAACCATATCCGGATTTCCGGCTCTCTTGCACTCTGCAAGAATCTCAATAAGATGATCCTGGTCCCGGTCATATAAATGATGGATGGTGTAAGCATTATCCCAGTAAATGCGGAAATCCTTGGCGGCCGGTTTTAAACGGGCAAATCGGCGTACCGTATCATCGGAATAAGATATTCCTTGAGGATTGGAATATTTTGGTACACACCAGATTCCTTTGATGGAATCATCCTTTGCCACCAGTTCTTCCACAATATCCATATCAGGACCTGTTGGGGTCATGGGTACATTCACCATTTCGATGCCAAAATATTCGGTTATGGAAAAATGCCGGTCATATCCCGGGACCGGACAGAGAAATTTCACCTTATCCAGCTTGCACCAGGGAGTGCTTCCCATAACACCGTGAGTCATGGAACGGGAAACCGTATCATACATGACATTTAAGCTGGAATTGCCATAAATAATGATGTGGTCAGGTGCAACCTCCATCATGTCGGCCAGAAGCTCTTTTGCCTCCTTGATCCCATCAAGGACCCCATAGTTGCGGCAGTCTGTGCCGTCATCACAGGTCAGGTCATCATTGCTGCTCAGAACATCCATCATTCCCATGGATATATCCAGCTGTTCCGTACTGGGCTTCCCTCTGGACATGTCAAGCTTTAAGTCCTTTCCCTGAAACTCCTTATACTGCATGGATAGCTGTTTTCTCAGTTCCTGTAACTCTTCCTTCGTCATCTCAACATACGGCTTCATAGATTTTATTTTCCTCCTCATATAGACTCCTTTAACCCAATAGGTCCTTTAGTATCCTGTTGACCGCTCCCGGATCGGCTTTTCCCTTCATGGAACGCATGGTCTGGCCTACTAAGAACCCAAAGGCCTTTTCTTTTCCATTGCGGTAATCCACCACGGACTGCGGATTTGCAGTAACAATTCCCTCAATTACCCTGCGCAGTTCTCCTTCGTCATTGACAACCTTTAATCCTTTTTCTTCCACATATTGTTCCGGATCAATGTTTTCTGCGAAAATTCTCTCAAAAACTTCCTTGCCCACGGTACGGTTAATGGTACCATTATCCACTAAATTGATTAATTTTGCAAGGTTTTCCGGAGAAAATGTCATATTTTCAGGTTCCATTTCGTGCTCTTTTATAAGCCTCATGGCCTCTACCATAAGCCAGTTTGCGGCTTCTTTGGGCTTTTTACAGATCCCGGTGACTGCCTCAAAAATATCTGCCATATGCTTGGAGGCAGTGATAATATCCGCATCGTACTCCGAAAGATGATACTCTTCCTGATAGCGGACCATCTTTTCCGTCCTGAGCTCCGGCTGTCTGGCCTTTATAGTGTTGATCCATTCATCGCTGATGACCACAGGAGGAAGATCCGGGTCAGGAAAATAACGGTAATCCCTGGCATCCTCCTTGGACCGCATGGCATAGGAGGATTCCTTGTTGTCATCCCACCGTCTGGTTTCCTGAACCACCGGCTTCCCTTCCTCGATCAATTCGATCTGACGTTTTCTCTCCCCTTCAATGGCACGGGCAATGGCCTTAAAGGAGTTTAAATTCTTCATTTCCGTCCTGGTGCCCAGCTGAGCCGAACCAGCCTCACGGACGGATAAGTTTACGTCAGCCCTCATGGAGCCTTCCTGGAGCTTGCAGTCGGATGCTCCCAGATACTGGATGATCAGTCTCAGCTTTTCCAAATAGGCAATCACCTCATCCCCGCTTCGCATATCAGGCTCTGATACGATTTCTATAAGCGGAACTCCGCTCCGGTTAAAGTCCACCAGGGAACAGTCCTCCCATTCATCATGAATGAGCTTTCCCGCGTCCTCTTCCATGTGGATCTCATGGATCCCGATTCTCTTCTTTCCTGCCGGTGTGTCGATTTCCACCCAGCCGTCATGGCAGATCGGAAGGTAAAGCTGGGATATCTGGTAGTTTTGGGGATTATCCGGGTAGAAATAATTCTTCCGGTCAAACTTACAGGACTGGTTGATCCGGCAGTTTGCCGCAAGGCCTACCGCAAGCGCATATTCCACCACCTGCTTGTTAAGGACCGGAAGGGAGCCGGGCATACCGGTGCATACCGGACAGGTGTGGGTATTTGGCGCCCCGCCGAATTCCGTAGAGCAGGCGCAGAATATTTTTGTTTTCGTGGCCAGCTCCACATGGACCTCCAGGCCGATGACGGTCTCATACTGTTTACTCATTTCCCTCTCCTCCTTCCCCTTTTCCTGCCATGGGGGGCATCTCATAGCTTCTGCTCTGCTCAAGGGCAAAGCCTGCCTTGATAATGTTCTTTTCCTTAAAGCAGTCTCCGATAAACTGGACTCCAATGGGCAGCCCCCTGGTATCCCTGCTCCACGGAACCGTAAGACCGGGAAGTCCGGCAAGATTTACGGAAATGGTATAGATATCCCCCAAATACATTTTTAATGGGTCACTTAAGCTCTCCCCCAGCTTTGGTGCTGTAGACGGAGAAGCCGGTCCCAGGATCACATCATACACTGAAAATGCCTGGTCAAATGCCTTTTTAATAAGTGCCTTTGTTCTTAAGGCCTTCAGATAATATGCATCATAATACCCGGAGCTTAATACAAAGGAGCCAAGCATGATACGCCGTTTCACCTCCGGCCCAAAGCCCTGGGAACGGCTCTTTTTATACATGCCGTGAAGTCCCTCGTAATCCTTTGCCCGGTAGCCGTACTTGACCCCGTCAAACCTGGATAAGTTGGAACTGGCCTCAGCGGAAGCGATCACATAGTAGGCAGGAATGGCATATTCCACCATCCCTAAATCAAAGGTCTCCACGATAGCTCCCTTTTCCACTAAAACCCCGGCGGCCTTTAACACAGCCTCCTTCACCTCAGGATCAAGACCCTGGCCCAGATAATCTGCAGGAATGCCGATCCTCATTCCTTTCACATCCTCTTTTAAAGCCTGGGTAAAGTCACAATCGTTCCGCTCCACCGATGTGCTGTCCTTCTCATCATGGGAAGCCAGTACCTCTAAAATCGCAGCGCAATCCGTCACGTCCTTGGCAACAGGACCGATCTGGTCCAGGGAAGAGCCATAGGCAATCAGTCCATACCTGGAAATGGTTCCGTAAGTAGGCTTTAATCCCGTAACTCCGCAGAAGGAAGCTGGCTGCCTTATGGAACCTCCCGTATCCGAGCCTAAGGCATAAAAGCATTCTGCCGCCGCAACTGCCGCACAGGAACCGCCGGAGGAACCACCTGGAACATGGTCCGGATTCCACGGGTTCCTCGTTACTCCGTAGGCCGATGTTTCCGTGGTGCTTCCCATGGCAAATTCATCCATATTGGTTTTCCCCAGGATCACTGCCCCGGCCTTTTTTAAATTCTCTACTGCAGAGGCTGTATAGGAAGGAACAAAATCAGAAAGGATTTTTGAGCCGCAGGTAGTTTTCATACCTTGGATACAGATATTGTCTTTCACTGCTACCGGTACACCTGCCAATGGGCCTGTAAGCTCTCCGTTTTCGATTTGTTTCTGCACGTCTTTCGCCTGCCTTAATGCATCTTCTTCCGCTATGGTCACATAGCTGTTAAGCACCGGCTCCATGGCCTTTATCTGGCCCAGAGCTGCTTTTACCGCTTCTACGGAGGTGACCTCTCCTGATTTTATTTTTTCCCCTAACTGCACCGCTGTAAGGGATAATATTTCTTTCGATGTCATATAAGAATCCCCCTATTCCACTGTTTTCGGCACCTTAAAGGCTCCATCTTTGCTGTCAGGGGCATTTTTTAAGATGTTCTCCCTGTCGTCACCGTTTTCCACTACGTCCTCACGGAAAACGTTGTGCACCGGGAATACATGGGACATGGGTTCCACGCCGGCCGTATCCAGCTCGTTTAATTGATCAATATAATCCAGCATACGGCCCATATCCTTTTTCGCCGCTTCCCTTTCCTCGTGGTCAAGCTCCAGCTTTGCCAGGATACCAACATATTCTATCATATCATCATCAATGATGTGCGCCATTTTTCCTATCTCCTTTCCTCTCCTCTGCCCGCGCATTTTGGGCATAAAGGGATACCCCCAGGGTGTTTATGGTTCCAGCCTTGTCACATCTCTTGGAAACAACGTAGTCTCCCGTATATTCCCTTCGTCAAGAAGACGCATGGTTAAGCGTTCCAGGCCGATCCCAAGACCTCCGTGGGGGGGCATACCGTATTGGAATATCATTAAATAGGAAGAAATATCTTCCGGGTTCATGCCTCTGGCCTCCATTTTTTTAAGAATGGTATCATAATCATGAATTCTCTGACCTCCCGTAGTAACCTCCAGCCCTTTGAACAGCAGGTCAAAGCTTAAGGTAAATTTAGGATCAGCCGGATCATCCATGGCATAGAAAGGGCGCTTCTTTGAGGGATAATGGGTAACAAATACAAAATCGCTGCCATATTCCTCCTTAAAATACCGGCCGATGAGTACTTCCTCTTCCGGCTCCAGATCATAGGGGTTTCTTATTTTTCTGTTGTATTTTCCGGCCACCAGCTCCTTTGCTTCTGCAAAGCGGACGGTGGGAATATTGGACACATTGGGAAGAGAGACCTTAAGCATCTGAAGCTCAGCTTCATAATCTTCGCAAAGGAGTCCAAAGGTATACTGCAGCATGGCTGTTTCCATTTCCATGATTTCCTCAAAACCGTCAATGTATCCCATTTCAAAGTCCATGCTGGTATATTCATTTAAATGTCTTGTTGTATTGTGCTTTTCCGCACGAAAGACAGGAGCCACTTCAAAAACCCGGTCATATACGCCTACCATGGTCTGTTTATAAAACTGGGGACTTTGGCCCAGCTCTGCCTTCTTATTAAAATAGTCCAGTTTAAATACATTGGAGCCGCCTTCTGCTCCGCGGGCTACAATCTTTGGTGTACGGATTTCCGTAAAATTCTGGGAATGGAGAAAGTCCCGAAACCCTCTTACAATGCCTTCCTGAAGGCGGAACTTAGCCCGTTCCATGGGATTTCGAAGGGTAATAGGACGCAGAGCCAGCTTAGTCTCTAGGGAAGTGTTCAATTTCCACTTGCTGATTGCCACGGGCAGTGCCTCTGCCGGCTGGGACAGCAGATCGATCCCCAAAAGACGGATCTCAAACCCGTAGGGAGCTCTCTCTTCCTTTGAAACGACTCCGGTGACCCTGACCGCAGACTCTTCCTTTAAAAGGCTTATGTCGAAATCCGTCTTGCCTTCCTCATATACACACTGTACCAGACCCTCGGCTTTTCGTAGGATCACAAAAGCAACCTCTCCCATATCCCTTATGGTATGGACGCTTCCTTCCATTCTTACCGTCCGGCCCTCATAGCCGCCGGATCTTATGCGGTCCATGGAGACCGTATCTTTCTCTTTTACACCACTGATAAATTCCATATCTGTATTCTCCTTACCTGAATGTAATTGTTTTTGATTCCGGTAAAGGGTTGCAGCCGTTCCGCCATGCCATTCATAATTTCAGTATTTGCACATTTTGCGCTTAGTGAGCAAGCTCCCACACACGAATTGTGCAAATACTTCAGCATGGCTTAACTGCAACAAAATATCCCGTCCCGGAATACAGTTACATATTCCGGGACGGGATTTATATGGCTATAAGTTCCCGCGGTACCACCCGCATTGAGACAACTGCCTCTTCCTCCAGCCGCAGATATGACAGCCGGATAAGCAAATGCCTCCACTCAAACATTTAACGCATGTGTACGGATAAGCCTACTCAGTCACCGTCAGTCCTATGAAAAAAGATTGACCGCCGCTTCGGCATATCGGCTCCGGAGTGTTCCCTTAGCCAAGTCCCACATGACGGCGCTCTCAGTCGGTGACGCCCTCTTCCTGTTGAGGTCCATAGGCCAGAGTCTCCTTCTCTGCCTTTCTCAGTATATCTTCTGAACTCCTGCAGGTTCATGATTCCCTGTTCAGGCCTGTTTTATAACAGTTCATCACTTCACTACAATGAATTGCACTTATAATATCATAATCTATTTTAACCTGCAATATTTATTTTTCACAAATTCTCTCCAGCAATGGAAAAAGAACCTAAAAATTCATACAATGTTGACTTTTCCTGTCGAAAAGGTTACAATTATGATCACGCTTACTATCACATAGGGAGGGCTTTTTTTATGTCTGAAACAATGGATGCTTTAAGACCTGAAGAAAATAAAATGGGAACCATGCCGGTAAACAAGCTTTTACTGACCATGTCACTTCCCATGGTTATTTCCATGCTTATACAGGCGCTTTATAACGTGGTCGACAGTATTTTTGTGGCACAGATCGGGGAAACAGCCCTTACTGCAGTATCCCTTGCCTTTCCCATTCAAAACCTGATCATAGCAATCGCCGTAGGCACCGGTGTGGGGGTTAATGCCCTCCTTTCCCGGTCCTTAGGAGAAAAGAACCAGAAAGGGGCTAATCTGGCTGCAGTTAACGGAATATTCGTTTTTATTCTCAGTTATATTGTTTCCGCCCTGTTGGGAATTCTCTTTTCCAGGTTCTATTTTACAGTGCAGACAGACAATGCGGAGATCATCAGCCAGGGAACTGCTTACCTTTCCATCTGTACGATCTTTTCCTTCGGCGTTTATCTGGAAATCGCCTTGGAGCGGATCATGCAGTCTACCGGACGCACCATCTACAACATGATCACCCAGGGACTTGGAGCCGTTATCAATATCATTCTGGACCCCATTCTCATATTCGGACTTTTTGGTTTACCCCGGCTGGGCATTGCCGGCGCGGCCATTGCAACCGTTATCGGCCAGATCATCGCCATGATGCTCCTGCTTTATTTTAACCTGACCAGAAATCCTGACGTGGATTTAAACATGCGGGGCTTCCGTCCCCATAAAGAGACCATTACGAATATTTATAAGGTGGGGCTGCCATCCATTATCATGCAGTCCATAGGATCTGTCATGACCTTTGGAGTAAATAAGATCCTTCTTTTGTTTTCCGAAACCGCTGTGTCCGTATTCGGCATTTTCTTTAAACTCCAAAGCTTCATTTTCATGCCTGTATTTGGACTGAATAATGGTATGGTACCCATAGTTGCCTATAACTGGGGAGCCAAAAACAGGGACCGTATTATGAAGACCATACGCTCAAGCATCATTGGTTCTGTCTCCATCATGTTTCTGGGTTTGATTATTTTCCAGGCGTTCCCGGTACAGCTTCTGCAGCTGTTCGATGCTTCTGAGCACATGATTTCTATCGGCGTTCCCGCCCTTCGCATCATCAGCTTAGGCTTCCTCTTCGCCGGCTACTGCATCATCATTGGTTCCGTTTTTCAGGCTCTTGGAAACGGAGTCTACAGCCTTATCGTATCCGTTGCCAGACAGCTTTTATGTATTTTGCCTATTGCTTATATTTTCGCCAAAGTCTTTGGTCTTCATGCGATTTGGTATGCCTTCCCTCTGGCTGAGACCATGTCCCTGGTTTTAAGCACCATCCTGTTTCAACGGATTTACATAAAATGCATCAAGAAACTTTAGGCACAAACCGAGTACGCAAGCATATCTGCTTGCTTCTTTAGGAGGCAAAAAATGAGTTCCGATTATCTGCTGGTGGACGGCTACAACATTATATTTGCCTGGCCTGAGCTAAAAGAACTGGCGGAGACCAACTTGGACTCCGCCAGAACCAGGCTTCAGGATGTGCTCTGCAACTATCAGGGCTATAAAAAATGCAATGTCCTTCTTGTCTTTGACGGATATAAGGTTAGGGGTAACCCGGGTACCGTCATGAATTACCACAACATCCACGTAATCTTCACCAAGGAGGCTGAGACCGCAGACCAGTACATAGAAAAGATCTCCCAGCAGATCGGCAGACAGTACCAGGTCCGGGTAGCCACCTCAGATAAGCTGGAACAGGTCATCATTTTGGGAAAAGGATGCACACGCCTTTCTGCCAGAGATTTAAAAAAAGAAATCGAAGAGACAAACTTTGAGATTAAGAAAGAACACTTAGAACGGATTCCTTCAAAGAAAAATCGTCTCTTCGATAACCTGGACCCGGAGCTGCTGGAATATCTGGAAAAAATACGGCTGAATAAAAAGGATTGAACATTCTATCCATTTTTTCCGGGGCATATATTTATTAAGCTAATACACAGGAGGAATATCATATGTCATTACTGGAATTGTTCATCATCGCGGTAGCCTTATCCATGGATGCCTTTGCCGTCTCCATTTGCAAGGGATTATGCATGCCAAAGATGAACTGGAACAATGCGGTCATTGCAGGCCTGTATTTCGGGGGATTCCAGTCCGGTATGCCCCTCATCGGATACCTGCTTGGTTCGCAGTTTAAGGAGGCCATTACCTCCTTTGACCACTGGATCGCCTTTATCCTGCTGGGAGCCATCGGCTTTAACATGATAAAGGAATCCTTCCGCAAAGAGGTGGAAGAATGTGAGGCTTCCCCCATGGCCCCCGGAAACATGATCCCATTGGCTATTGCCACCAGCATTGATGCGCTTGCAGTAGGTGTCACTTTTGCATTCCTCCAGGTACAGATCGTTCCGGCGGTTTCCTTTATCGGAGCCACCACCTTTACCCTGTCCATCCTTGGAGTTAAAGTTGGAAACGTATTTGGAACCCGTTATAAGTCGAAAGCGGAATTTGCCGGAGGGCTGATTTTAATCCTTATGGGGATCAAAATCCTGGTACAGCACCTGCTGGGTCTTTAAGCCTTTTCACAGCAATACAGCATAACTGTTCCAAAAGGGTCCAGAACAAGCTTTTTTCCATGGATCTTTGGATCGGCATAATTGGATAATAAAATCTCCCAGTCCTCCAGGTTTTCATTTCCTCCGGTCTCCTGGGGCCTTCCGGTAAAATTAGCAAAGACCAGAAGCCTTTCTTTCTGAAATCTTCTTTTATAAGCGAATATCCCTTCCTGCTTTACCAGGACAGGCTCATAGTTTCCTTCCCGGATCACCCGGAAGCTTTTTCTCAGCTTAATCAGCTTCTGATAGTAGAAAAATACCGAGTCAGGATCAGCCAGACTCTCCCTAACGTTGATCTCTTCATAGTTTTTGTTGACGCCGATCCAGGGAGTGCCAGATGTGAATCCGGCCTGCCCTTCTCCGTCCCACTGCATGGGAGTCCTGCTGTTATCTCTGGATCTTTCCCTTAAAATCCTGTAAATCTCTTCTTCCTCTCTCCCCTGCTCTTTTAAAATCTCAAAGTAATGAAGGCTCTCCACATCACGGTACTGGGTAATATCCGTAAAATACCCATTGGTCATGCCGATTTCCTCTCCCTGATAAATGTATGGCGTACCTCTCATACCGTGTATGACTGTTGCCAGCATCTTTGCAGTCTGCTTTCGGTACTTTCCGTCGTCGCCGAACCTGGATACTGCCCTGGGCTGGTCATGGTTGCACCAGAACACCGCATTCCAGCCATCCCCTTCCGCCATACAGGTCTGCCATGTATGGAAAATCTTTTTTAGCTTTTCAAAGTCATAGGGCATTAGAGACCATTTGTCTCCTCCCTTATAATCCACCTTTAAGTGATGAAAATTAAAGCACATTTTAAATTGTTTTTCCAGAGGGTTGGTATAGCGGATGCAGTGGTCAATGGATGTGGAAGACATCTCTCCCACCGTGATCATATCATCAGCATCCAGACCGGTATCCACAACGATTTCCCTTAAATACTCATGGATCCGGGGGCCGTCGGTGTAAAACCGGCGGCCATCCCCTTCCTCATCATCTTCCCAGGCAGACGGCTTGGATACCAGATTGATCACATCAAACCGGAATCCCTTGATACCCTTTTCCTTCCAGAAGCGGATTACCCTTTTTATCTCTTCCCGTACCATGGGATTCTCCCAGTTTAGATCTGCCTGGGTCTTGTCAAATAAATGGAGGTAGTATTTCCCTGCATCCTCCGAAAATTCCCACGCACTTCCTCCGAACTTGGACTGCCAGTTGGTCGGTGGATTTCCAGGGACCCCTTCCTGAAAGAAATAGTAATCCTGGAACTTTTTATCACCGTAAAGTGCCTTTTGAAACCATTCATGGCTTGTGGAGGTATGATTAAAAACCATATCAAGCATCAGCCCCATGCCCAGTTCTCCGGCCTTTGCAATCAGATCTTCCAAATCCTCCATGGTCCCGAACAGAGGATCGATCCGGCAGTAATCCTGGATATCGTAGCCGTTATCATTTTGAGGAGACAGGAAAAACGGGGTCAGCCAGAGGTAGTCAACACCCAGCCGCTTTAAGTAATCCAGCTTTTCCAGCACTCCCTTTAAATCTCCTATCCCGTCGCCGTTGCTGTCCCGAAAGGACTTGGGATAAATCTGGTACACACATGATTTCTTAAAGCTCTCCATTACGTGGTCCCTTTCTTCTTTCCAATTATGACTGTCAGTGCAAAAGGCACTGCAATGGCAATCAGCATGCAAAGTCCGAAGATTCCCATATACTGGGGCTGGATAGACAGAATACCAGGAAGGCCGCCTACGCCAATGGAATTAGCCATAACATTCATTCCCACAGAAACCGTAGCAGCTATGGCAGAACCAATCATGGCAGAAAGGAACGGAAATCCTCTCTTTAAGTTCACACCGAACATGGCCGGTTCTGTAACTCCCAGGTAACAGGAAATGCAGGCAGGTATGGAAATCTGCTTTGCTTCCTCATTCTTTTTTTGAAGGTACATCATTCCTAAAACCGCAGATCCCTGTGCAATATTGGACAGCGCGATCATCGGCCACAGCATGGTTCCTCCAAATTCAGCCATTAGCTGTAAATCAATGGCATTTGTCATATGGTGAAGGCCGGTAATAACAAGTGGCGCATATACAAAACCAAATAAGGTTGCAAACAGCCAGCGGAAGCTGGAAGTAAGCCCTGCATAAACTATCTTTGAAATCCAGGAACCAATCGCCCAGCCAA
Organism: [Clostridium] saccharolyticum WM1; assembly: GCF_000144625.1. Taxonomy (NCBI): domain Bacteria; kingdom Bacillati; phylum Bacillota; class Clostridia; order Lachnospirales; family Lachnospiraceae; genus Lacrimispora; species Lacrimispora saccharolytica. Next base: position 3,624,166 of record NC_014376.1, read on the forward strand.
TGGGTCCTACCACTGCATGTGCTGCAATTACTGCCAGCAAAAGGGACATGAAAGGAACTACAATCATGGACACTGCCTGGGGGGTAATTTTCTTAAAAAATCTCTCCAGGTAGACCAGTACGAATCCTGCCAGAATGGCGGGAATCACCTGGGCCTGATAGCCGATCATCTCCATTTTTACAAATCCAAAATCCCAGACCGGAACTTCCGCGCCGGATGCCATGGCATAGGCATTTAAAAGCTGGGGGGATACAAGGGTCAGTCCCAGAACAATACCAAGGATCTGGGTTGTTCCCATTTTTCTAGTAACAGACCAGGTAATCCCTACCGGCAGAAAATGGAAGATGGCTTCACCAAGGAGCCAGAGGAAGCTATGAACACCGGACCAGAACTGGGATACCTGAACAAGCGTTTCCGTTCCCCCGTTTACAAGCTTGATCTCTCCTATGATGTTGCGGAAGCCAAGAATCAGACCTCCTACGATAATCGCCGGGATCAAAGGAGCAAAGATCTCCGCAATATCTGCCACGGCCCGCTGCAAAAGGTTTAAGTTCCCCTTTGCCTCTTTCTTTACCTCGTCCTTAGATACCCCTTCCACACCGGATACCGATACAAAGTCATTGTAAAAAGACTGTACGTCATTTCCAATGATCACCTGAAACTGACCTGCCTGTGTAAAGGTGCCCTTGACACAGGAAAGTGCCTCGATCTGTTTTGTGTCTGCTTTCCCCGGGTCCACCAGCGCAAAACGCATTCTGGTCATACAATGGCTTACTGCACCGATATTTTCTTTTCCCCCCACATACTCTAATAGCTTTCTTGCATCGCTTTCATACTTACCCATATTCATACTCCCTTCATACATGTTTTTACCACACTTAAACTTATATGTTAATTTTGTAATTTCAATATAACATATACGTATATCTTTGTCAATATGCAGAAAAGAGAATTTAAACAGCCTGCAGTCGGTACTTGTCCGGATCTGACAAGATCGCAGCAGCCTATGAAGATGGAAGCATCAGGAGAAACGGATTCTTATAGCTTCCGGCGGGCAAAATCCACGAACTTAAACTTGTCCGGTCTGTGGCGTGATTCCGTGTATTGGAATAAGGTGGAATCTTCCAGGTACGTATAGCTTTTTACAATCACCACCATATCATAACGGCCCATATCAAGGAGGCGGTAATCCTCATCCGTAGCCATATGGACGGTGATTTCTTTCATGGCAAAGCCGATTTTAAGTCCCTGTTCGTTTTCTAAATATTCATAAACGGAATCCTGAGCCGCACGCAAAGGAAGGTTTTCCACTACTTTCCTGGAAAAATAATCCTTATCTATGATGATTTTTTCTCCATCGATTTCCCGGACCCGTTCCAGTACAAAGGCCTCATCCTCCGGGCCGATCTGCAGCGCATCCATCAGTTTCTTGTTATTCTTGACGATTTCCAGATTCTCCACAAATGTCCTTGGCTTTGAATTTGAATACCGGTAAATTTCCTTAAAGCTCGCAATCTCTGAAACCGGGAAGTTAAATTTGCTCTTATCCACCACCTCAGCGGCTTTTCCCCTGGCCTTACGGATGCAGCCATCCTCTGCCAAAAGCTCCAGTGCCTTTCGCACCGTATCACGGGAAGCACCGTAAATCTCCATCAATTCCCCTTCCGCAGGAAGCTTATCTCCCGGTCGGTATTCCCGCCTTTCTATTTTTTCAAGAAGGTCCTTATAAAGGCGCCTGTATTTACTCTCCATAGATCCATAACCTCACTTTACCTGACTTTTCATTGCTTTCGATCTCTGATTAATTTTAACATATACGTATACCTTAGTCAATGAAATCGGTTTTATACGGAAAAAAACGGCAGATACCCCTTAATCTTTTCCATACACCTTTTCCTGTTTATCGAACGATATTATGGAAAACAATCTTTTTTCTTTTCTTTCCATAAATGGTTTCCTATGGTAAACTGTTTTTAGAGCAAAGTTTACAAAGGAGGAGTATGCATGCAACTGCAGTACACAAATAATTTAAATAATAAAAGCGTCCTTGGCATTATCCGGCGCTTCTGTAATTACATTGATCCACGGCTGACGGAACATGGTTCCCATGTGGCTTATATTATTTCCCGTATGCTGAGGAATACGGGGCAATATTCCCGGCAGGAGCTGAGGGATATCTGCTTTCTGGCCCAGCTTCACGATATAGGAGCCTATAAAACAGAAGAAATATCCAGGATGATTCAATTTGAAACCAATGACATTTGGGAACATTCCTTCTACGGATATCTTTTCATTCGGTATTTCTCCCCTTTAAAGGATCTGGCCCCTGCAGTACTTTTGCACCATATCACCTGGAACTTTCTAGAAAAGGGGGATGAACTCAGTACTAAATTAAAAGACTTATCTCAGATCCTTCATATTGCAGACCGCATTGATGTCTCTATGTCACTGGAGAAGCGATCCTGGAAGGAAACTCTCCAGCTGCTGATCCAGGGATCAAACAATGTCTTCGCACCTCATATTGTAGAGCTTGCATCCAGGCTTAACTTTCAGGAACCCATAGATATGGAATGGAGAAAAGATTCAGAATACTTCGAATTCCTAACCAGCATTCCCCTTTCCGAAGAAGAGACTACGGAATATTTGAAAATGCTGGTCTTTATCATTGATTTCAGAAGCCATCACACCGTAACCCATACCATCACCACAACCAGCATCAGCTACGAGCTGGGAAAACTCCTTACCCTGAGTGAACACCGGCTGAATCTGGTATTGTGCGGCTCCCTGCTCCATGATTTGGGTAAAATCGCCATCCCGGTGGAGATCCTGGAATATCCGGGGAAATTAAGCCAACAAGCCATGTCCATTATGAGGACCCATGTGAATTTCACGGAAAAAATATTTGGTGGCAGCATTGACAAATCCATTGAACGCATTGCCCTGCGCCACCATGAAAAACTAAACGGATCCGGTTACCCCAAAAAGCTGAACGCTGAGGATCTGACTACAGAAGAACGGCTGGTGGCTATTGCGGATATCATCAGCGCACTGACCGGCACCAGAAGCTATAAAACCGCTTTCCCCACAAACCGCATACTGACCATCCTTACCAGAATGAAGCATGACGGTCTCCTGGATCCATATATCGTTGACCTTGCCATGGAACATATTGATGAGATCCTGGAAACTACCTCTATCCGCTGCCAGCCCATCTTAAATGTTTATGAGAAACTGAAAAACGAGTATGAAGCTCTCCTTCAATTAGAGACCTACAGCGAAAAGCTTTGTTTTGCACTTTCCATCAAGAATCCGGAAATTAAACCTTCATGGCCATAAACGCGAAGAATCCGGCTGAATTCAGCCGGATTCTGTCTTGCTCTTTTAATTATTTTGCAATTACCCTTACAAATTTTTTCTTACCCCGTTTTACCACAACCCCATCTCCGGACAGCTGATCTTTCGTAAATACAGCCTTTCCATCGGAAACAGCTTCTCCTTCCACGGTTACTCCTCCCTGCTCCACATTGCGCCTTGCTTCGGAGCGGGTAGGAGCCAGGCCGGATTTCTGGAGAATGGCCAGGATGTCAATGCTTCCATCGGTAAAATCCGCCTCTTCCAGTTCGCAGGTTGGCATATCTGCCGCATTGCCGCCGGTAAACAGCGCTCTGGCACTCTCTCTCGCTCTTTCCGCTTCCTCTTCTCCATGAACCAGATTGGTCAGCTCATAAGCAAGAATTTCTTTTGCTTCATTTAACTGGCTGCCTTCCCAGCTGTCCATCTCGTTAATCTGTTCGATAGGAAGGAAGGTAAGCATGCGCAGGCATTTTAACACATCTGCATCGGCAATGTTTCTCCAGTACTGGAAAAAGTCAAAAGGAGTAGTCTTTTCCGGATCAAGCCATACAGCACCGGACTGGGTTTTACCCATCTTATTTCCCTCGGAATTTAATAGCAGGGTGATGGTCATCGCATGAGCATCTTTTCCCAGCTTCCGGCGGATCAGCTCTGTGCCGCCAAGCATATTGCTCCACTGGTCATCTCCTCCAAACTGCATGTTGCAGCCGTAACGGTTAAACAGCTCATAGAAGTCAAAGCTCTGCATGATCATGTAGTTGAATTCCAGGAAGCTTAAGCCTTTTTCCATACGCTGCTTATAGCATTCCGCAGTCAGCATGCGGTTGACGGAAAAATGGGGGCCGACCTCTCTTAGGAAATCGATGTAATTTAAATTCAACAGCCAGTCTGCGTTATTAACCATAAGAGCCTTTCCTTCCGAAAAGTCGATAAAACGGCTCATCTGCTTTTTAAAGCAGTCACAGTTATGCTGGATTGTTTCCACTGTCATCACCTGCCGAAGGTCGCTTCTTCCGGAAGGATCTCCAACCATACCGGTTCCGCCTCCGATCAGGGCGATGGGCTTATTGCCTGCCTCCTGAAGGCGCTTCATTAAGCACAGGGCCATAAAATGACCTACGTGAAGGCTGTCGGCCGTGGGATCAAATCCGATGTAGAATACGGCTTTTCCTTCATTTACCATCTTGCTGATTTCTTCTTCGTTCGTCACCTGGGCGATCAGGCCGCGTGCTTTCAATTCGTCATAAATTGTCATCATTATTCTCCTTTTTCATTAAAATAAGCCCCGTCCTATCAAAAGGACGAGGCTGAAGTCTCGTGTTACCACCTTAAGTTTATAAACAGCTCACGCTGTCTACCTTTTTGAGTACCTGATGCGATACTCTAGCACAATAACGGGTGCGGGAATCCGTCGCAGCCTACTTGGCATCATAGCCGTTTGGTGCGAAGCTCAGAGATGTATTCACAATCCGTATCCCACGCGCCTCTCATCTGCCGGCTGCTTTCTGTGTGGTCCATCGTACTGCTACTTGTTCTTATCAACGCTTTTACTTGTTTATGAAGTTATTGACTAGTATATGTTGTTTTCTTTTATTTGTCAAGAGGGGTTTATTTCATTTTTTTGGGGTCCGGATATGTTTATAACACAGCGATATCAACTGAGGCCAAAAAGAACTATTTTGCTTTCTCTCTCAACAATTCATTGTATTACACATGTGCAAAAAGTGAGAATGAACGGTGGTATCTTCCGTCAGTTCCGGATGGAAAGCACAAGCCAGCATATTTTTTTCCCGGACAGCCACGATTTTTCCATCAACCTTTGCCAAAACTTCCACGCCCTGACCAACATTCGCAACATATGGCGCACGGATAAACACCATCGGAATGATTCTAGCGCCGCCATATTCAGATTCAGTTTTAAAGCTGGCTAGTTGCCTCCCGTATGCGTTGCGCTCCACTGTAATGTCCATACAGGCAAGATGGCTTTCTCCTCCGATAACTGTTTTCGCCAGCAGAATCATACCGGCGCAAGTACCCATCACAGGGATTCCTCTCTGAATCATTTGAAGAATTGGCTCCTTTAATTCTGATTCCCCCATCAGCTTTTCCATCACCGTGCTTTCGCCGCCGGGCAGAATTAAGCCACTTATTTCTTTGGTAAAATCTGCCCGCTGCCGGATTTCAAAGCTGTCTGCCCCTAGTTTGGACAACATCTTTTCATGCTCTGTAAACGCTCCCTGCAGGGCAAGTATTCCAATCCTCATGGCATTCACTCTACTTTCCACGCTCCGCCATCAAAAGGGCGATTTCCTGCTCATTGATACCTACCATCGCTTCGCCCAAGTCTTCGCTAAGTTCTGCGATTAACATTGCATCATTAAAATTGGTAACAGCTTTTACAATGGCGGCGGCACGTTTTTCCGGATTGCCGGATTTAAAGATACCAGAACCCACAAACACACCTTCCGCTCCCAGCTGCATCATCAGCGCGGCATCAGCAGGAGTCGCCACGCCTCCGGCGGCAAAGTTCACCACAGGAAGTTTGCCGTTTTGTGCCACCCATTTCACCAGATTCAATGGGGAAGCCAGTTGTTTCGCGGCTTCAAATAATTCATCCGCCCGCAATGCAGTGAGCCTCCGGATTTCGCTTTGGATTTTCCGCATATGCCGCACGGCCTGCACTACATCGCCAGTCCCTGGCTCGCCCTTAGTACGAATCATCGACGCGCCCTCGGCAATGCGGCGCAATGCTTCTCCTAAGTCTTTCGCACCGCAGACAAAGGGGGCGCGGAATTTGGTTTTGTCAATGTGATAGATGTCATCCGCTGGAGAAAGCACTTCGCTTTCGTCTATGTAGTCGATATCGATGGCCTCCAGAATTTGCGCTTCCACAAAATGCCCAATGCGTACTTTTGCCATTACAGGAATGGAAACCGATGCCTGAATCCTTCTAATCATTTTAGGGTCGCTCATTCGGGAAACGCCGCCTGCTGCCCGAATGTCGGCGGGAATCCGCTCCAAAGCCATCACCGCACATGCACCCGCTTGTTCCGCTATTCGCGCTTGTTCCGGGGTGCTGACGTCCATGATTACGCCGCCCTTTAGCATTTGAGCCAGATTTTTATTGAGTTCATATTGCTCTGACATAATAAATCCTCCTGGTATTCTTGGTCTCAGTTAATATCCTTATTATGCCCCAAAACTGGCCTTATCGAAAGTACCAGTTAATGTTTATTTGAAGATACCAGTTAGATATTTGAGCAACGGCTAATCCGTATTACATCCTTTGAGCCGCGTCCAAGGCAAGAAGCGCACACATTCAACAGGGAATGTCGCAAGCGGAACACTAAGCGGGCTGCCCTTCATCCGCTCAGCTGTATAGGAAAGACCGTATCCCCGTCTAATATACTAAAAAACAGCCCCGTCCTATCAAAAGGACGAGGCAAAAGTCTCACTAAGAACTTTTTTATTTATATTTTCGAAAATCCTACTTCAATTCCGGCCAGTATTCTTTATTGGCTTCCATGAGATCGTCTAAAATCTGTTTGGCAACGGAAGCGCTTGGCACGGTCTTTGATAAGGTAAGGGCCTGCCACAGCTTTAAATAGCTTCCCTCAATCCATGCTTCTACCACCAGACGCTCTACTGCAAGCTGTTCTTCCATCATCCCCTTTTCAAAGGTGGGAATGTTTCCCTGGCACAAAGGTTCCGGTCCTTCATTTCCTACCAGGCAAGGTACTTCCACCATGGCAGTAGGATCAAAATTAGAGATGGCTCCTTTATTTTCCACAATACACAGCATCTGCTCCCGGGTATTGAAACCAATGGCACATGCCAGATCCACAATGAAGGAAGCATGATTGTCTATGGAGAATGCACTGCCTTTAGCCGTCCCTGCTTCTATGATGGCCCTTGCAGCACTGAACACCTCCTTTTCTCTTCCCTCCATCACCTCATTGGCCCTGGTATGGCAGGGATCTGTATGCTCCACCACATAATCCGGGTAAAGATAATATTTCAAATAGGTATTGGGAAGAAAATCAGGTGACAGCTTTAATAAATCCGCTGCCTTTTTATGGGTCTGCTGCCAGCTTTCATCCATATGCTGGGTTTCCACAGCTTTTTCCGTCAGATACCCGTTTTTAGACACATAATCCAATAGCTGGGGCATTAAGTCGGTTCCGTCCTTATCCTTTACGCTGGTCCACCATCCAAAATGGTTCAGACCAAAATACTTCACGTCCATGTCCTTAGGATCCCTGCCTGCAATGTAGCCCATACGCCGCTTGGTTCCCACCGGCATATCGCAGATATTTAATACCTTGGAATGAGGCTTTAACACACGGCAGGCCTCTGCCACAATAGAAGCAGGATTGGAGTAATTAAGCATCCAGCAGTCCGGAGAATATTTTTCCATAAAATCAATTAACTCCATCATACCGCCAATACTTCTCATCCCATATGCGATTCCACCGGGACCGCAGGTCTCCTGTCCCACCACATGATATTTCATGGGAATCTTTTCATCCAGCTCCCGCATGGCATATTTGCCCACCCGGATATGAGCCATGCAGAAGTCCACATCCGTAAAGGCTTCCTTGGGATCCGTTGTATAGGAAAAATCCACCTCCGGCGCAATTTCCTTCATAACGATGCCTATGGCCTTTGCCAGGGTTTCCTGACGCTCTCCGTCATTGTCGTAAAGCTTTAAAGAACGTATGGGAAACCGGTGCAGGTTATCCATCATCATCATTACAATACCTGGCGTGTAAGTACTCCCGCCTCCTGCAATAACGATTGAGAATTTTTTCACTTTATGTTACCTCCTTGCTTTGTCTGGTTTATCACTTAGTTACTCTCGCCGTTTCCCAGCTCCTCATCCACTGCCCTTCTTACGGCAGCAACCTTTAAACCATAGATTACCTGAACGTTATTGCCCTTTTTCACCACGCCATTGGCTCCGGTGCCGTTTTTCAGCACATCCTCCAGTACCAGGTCCGGATGGGTAAGGATCAGGCGCAGACGGGTGAAGCAATTTTCCACTTTTTCAATATTGCCGGCTCCGCCCAGGGCTTTTATAATCAGCGCGGCATCCACATCATCGGCGTCTTTTCCCTCTTTTTCAGAAGCAACTTTTTCTTTATATTCCGCCTTGGTATGAAGCTTCATTTCCATTCCTTCTGTTTCCCGTCCCAGAGTCTTTAAATTCAGTTTTGCAATGAGAAGGCGGAATATGGCATAATAGACTACAAAAAATATAAGGCCTGTGACGATGTACTTGGGCCATCCGGTTTTATGAATTCCCAAAGGCACGTTGAAAAGCAGGAAATCCAGGAAGCCGTTAGGACCGATGGCACGGACATTCAATAAATTAAGAACCACCATGCTCAGACCGCTTAACCCCGCATGAACAATAAACAGGACCGGAGCCACAAACATAAAGGAAAATTCAATGGGCTCTGTAACCCCTGCAATGAAAGAAGTGAATGCAGCAGGAATCAGAATGGCTTTTATCTTATTGCGGTTTTCCGGTCTGGCCGTATGGTACATGGCAAGACAGGCACCCATAAGACCGAACATCTTGGAAACTCCTCTTGCATCCCATATCACTGACCGGGACAATACCTGAATGGAAGGGTCTGCGATTTCCGCATAATAAATATTCCTGGCTCCCTCAAACACCTGTCCCCCTATGGTTTCAATGCCTCCAAGAGAGGTATATAAAAACGGGGTATAGACCAGATGATGAAGGCCTGTTGGTATTAAAAGACGTTCCAGGGCACCGTAAATAAAGAGCCCGAAGTTTCCGGAACGATTAATGAATCCTCCAAGGCTGGTGATTCCCAACTGGACAAAGGGCCATACATAAGTAAGAAGCACCGCCAGTAAAACGGTCACAGGAATCAATACGATGAATACAAACCTGGAACCACCGTAAATCTGGAACGCATTTTGAAATTCTGTTTCACAAAACCGGTTATGGACCATAGCCGTAACGATTCCCAGAATAATTCCCAGGAACACGCCCATGTCTAAGATCTGTACGCCAAGGACCATGGCCTGACCCGTTCCCCTTAAAGATTCCCCTGTAAACAGGATCCCCGTCAAAGTCATGAATTTGTTCATGGCGTTAATGAATACCAGAAATCCCAAAAGACCGGTAAAACCAGCCTCATATTTCTTCTTATTGGCAAGGCCGGCGGCAAGTCCCACACAAAAGATCAGCCCTAAGTTGTTTAAAATGGAAACCAGGGAACCAGACAGAATGGTGCCAAAACCCTTTGTCACCGGATTATCCATAAAGGGCAGAAGCTCCAGCAATTTTGCATTGGTAAATAAATTTCCCACAGCGATTAAAATACCTGCGATGGGCAGGATCAAAACCGGGATGAACATTGCTTTTGAAAAGCGCTGCAACTGATCCATCACTTTATCTTTCATTCTCTTTTCCTCCAACTATCTATGATTGGTATTCTGTTTCTTCATTCCACGTGAAATTCATATCCGTATTATAGCTGCCGGTTCAGCCTTTGTATATACTTAGGGAAAGGATAGGAACCTGTTATTCCAAGTAGTAACAGGTTTCAAAAAAAGTCCCGGATGCCGCTGTTTTCACGTCATCCGGAACCCTTATTCTTCTTTTTTATCCATGTTTTGAAGCACCTTATGGTATTCGTAGATCAAAAGCTCCATGAGCATGAACACATTGGGAAAAAATGTATTTGCCATCATATTTCTGTCGTCCAGCTTATTGCTGTCTTCTATGCGAAACTGCATGTCCGTAATGGAGCTGACCCTGTTTTCCGCCTCATTGGTAAAGGACACGGTAAAAATGCCGTTCTCTCTGGCAGTCTTCACCCGGTCCGCCACCCAGTCTGTTTCCCCTGACCGGGAAACCACAATGAGCATTTTCATGTTTTCCAGATTATTTTCAAAAACACCGATGGAATCCATTCCATTAGAATAAATGCATTTTATCCCAAGAACAAGAAGCTTTTTTGTTAAGTATTCCACAGGAATGGCGGAAAAACCCGTAGCGTACAAAAATACATAACCATTTGCCAGACGGCCCAGCCTCCTGGCAAATTCCCGGATGTCTTCATAGGAATTATACTTTAAAAGAGAGTTGGAGCAAAAGCTGTTGATAAACTGCATCCCGGCATCTTCGTTATCCCTGGCCCGGTTTACAAGAGGCAGCAGCTTGTAATACATATCCACAAACCCGCTGTAGCCCAGCTTTTTGGTCAGGCGCATAATGGTGGAGGTGGAGGTAAAATTTTCCTTTGCAACTCCCCGAACTCCCATTTTAAGCATGGAATCCATGTGGTCAATGATGTAACGGAGAACGCCATCCTCTACCTCTGTCAGATTTTTTCCCGCTGTCAGCTTGCTTAAATCCACCATTCCCGCCATCCTTCTTTCCTTATTTTTGTATGCTATGTTTTTCTTAATCCTTATGGCTCATTCATGATAAAAAATCTTCATACCCCTGGATCATGGGATAAGGAGCGCAGTCCTTAAAAGGTGAGGTTATCGTCCCCTTCACATAGGTGCTGAACCCTGTGCGGCGAAAATCTTCCTTATTTTTGTTTTTTACCAGCCTGCCGCCTTTGCCGACTTCTCCGATGTAATGCCCGTTCTGGTCATAGATTTCCTTTCCATAGAATTTCCCAAGAATCCTTCCGTCACAGGCGGCCAAGTAATCTTTCTGCCTCACTCCGATATAGTTTCCTTGCCAATTCCAATATCGTTCCATTGAAATCCATCCTTCCTCTTTTCATTCTCTGCAATCATACACCATTTTTTCTTAAAAAGGAACACTTTAGAGAGGCACATTGCTAAATTTTCAATGAAAGCTGGATTTTTCCCGGGTTCTGTTATATAATCTACAGAAAAAATACAGAATAACCAGATACACAGGAGGATGCCATGGGATTTCAATATGTAAACAATCTGCCAAGCCCGGAAGAAATCAAGGAACGCTTTCCACTTCCGGCAGAATATCAAGCCCTTAAAATAGAACGAGACCAGGCCATCAGCGATGTACTCACCGGAAAAAGCGATAAATTTCTTGTGATTATCGGTCCCTGCTCCGCTGACAATGAGGAATCTGTTTCAGATTATGTTAACCGACTTGTGGCTGTTCAGGAAAAAACAAAAGACCGCCTTATTCTTATTCCAAGAATCTATACCAACAAGCCCAGAACCACAGGCGAAGGATACAAGGGAATGCTTCATCAGCCTGACCCGGAAAAAAAGCCGGACATGCACGAAGGACTTATCGCCATCCGCAGGATGCACATGAATGTGTTCTTAGAAACCGGATTATCCACAGCCGATGAGATGCTGTATCCGGAAAACCTGGGATATTTAGATGACATTATGTCTTATATTGCCATTGGTGCCCGTTCCGTGGAAAACCAGCAGCACCGTCTGACCTCCAGCGCCTGTGACGTCGCCGTCGGCATGAAAAATCCGACCAGCGGAGACTTGTCCGTTATGCTTAACTCTGTTGTAGCTGCGCAGCAGGCCCACGATTTCACCTACAGAGGCTGGGAAGTGCGGAGCAAGGGCAATCCATTGGCTCATACCATCCTTAGAGGCGCAGTCAACAAACACGGACAATGCATCCCTAACTACCACTTTGAAGACTTATTCCTCCTTCATGAGATGTACAGCCGCCGCAATCTGCAGAATCCGGCCTGCATCGTGGATACCAACCATTCTAATTCCAGCAAAAAATATAAGGAACAAATTCGTATTTCCAAGGAAATTCTACACAGCAGAAAGCATTCCCCGGAGATTCGTTCCCTGGTTAAGGGCTTGATGATCGAAAGTTACATTGAACCCGGCTGCCAGAAGGTGGGCGAAGGCTTCTATGGTAAATCCATTACCGATCCCTGTCTGGGCTGGGAAGATTCTGAGCGCCTGATTTATGAGATCGCAGAAAATGCATAAATCATTATTTTACCCTTATGGAGTATCATCCAAAAGAGAGTTGATTTCAGCATACGCTGATGATCAACTCTCTTTTCTTTCAACCCATTAACCAAGGAGTGCCGTAATGATAAAGTACAAAAGCACCACTGCTCCCAGAACAATTCTGTAATATCCGAAGAATTTAAAATCATGCTGTCTGATATATCCCATTAAAAACTTAATAGAATAAACAGAAACCACAAAAGCTATCACCATGCCTAAAACCAAATAGAATACCTGAGGTCCTGTAAAACTCAGTCCATATTTCACGATCTTTAAAAAGCTGGCTCCAAACATGATGGGAATTCCCAGAAAAAAGGAAAACTCTGCGGAGGCTGGCCTGGAGCATCCTAAGATCATGGCTCCCAAAATGGTGGAACCCGATCGGGAAGTACCCGGAATCAGGGACAAAAGCTGGAATAAGCCAATCCAGAGAGCCGTTTGATAAGAGATGTCCCCCACCTTCTGAACTTCAAAGCTCCGGTACTGGTTCCTGTTCTCAATGACGATAAATAATACGCCATAGAGGATCAGGGTCGCTGCCACCACATAACCGTTCATCAGATATTCATCAAGGATGTCATCCACCAGAAATCCAATCACTGCAGCAGGGATGCAGGCTAAAACGATTTTGGACCATAATATCAGGGTAGCCTGCTTCTGAACCGGTTTTTTCCTGACAGAAAAGGGATTGAGCTTATCAAAATACAGGACCAGCACTGCTAAAATGGCTCCCAGCTGGATCACTACCAGAAACATATTTTTAAAAGCCGTGGGCTGATTTAAGTGTATAATTTCATCCACAAGGATCATGTGACCCGTACTGCTTATGGGAAGCCACTCCGTAAAGCCCTCCACAATTCCCAATACTATTACTTTTAAAATCTCAATGATATTCATTCCTTTCCCCCTGTTTATTATATATTTTCAATCTGCCAGTCAATCGGCTCCAGCCCGTTGTCTTTTAAATAGGCATTGGTCCTGCTAAAGTGCCTGCATCCAAAAAATCCCCGGTAAGCGGAAAGCGGACTGGGATGAGGTGCTTCCAGAATTAAGTGCCTGGGGTTTGTGAGCATGGCCTTCTTGCTCTGAGCCGGACGTCCCCATAAAAGAAATACCATGGGCCGGTCCTGCTCATTTAAGATCTTAATGGCTGCATCTGTAAATGCTTCCCAGCCCATCCCCTGATGGGAATTGGCCGCATGGGCCCGCACCGTAAGGACTGTATTAAGCAGCATGACCCCCTGATCCGCCCATTTTTTCAAATATCCGTTGTTTGGGATTTCGCAACCCAAATCTTCCTTAAGTTCCTGATAAATGTTCACAAGAGAAGGCGGGATATCCACATCAGGCTTTACGGAAAAACACAGCCCGTGGGCCTGCCCATTATTATGATAAGGATCCTGCCCCAGAATCACTGCCTTTACCTTCGAAAGTGGGGTAAACTGAAATGCATTGAAAATGTCGTTTGGGTCCGGAAAAACCAAGGCCGTTTCATATTCATGCTTCACCTTCTGATAAAGTTCCCTGTAATATGGCTTTTTAAACTCTCCGCTTAAGGGATCCAGCCAGTCGTTCTCTATTGCTCCCATTTTTTCTCCTTTGTTTTTTCCCGGGAAAATCCTATTTTCCCATACTCCTGTTTTTGTTTTTCTTTCGGTCTTAAATCCTTACCGGTACTCCCATTTGGTCCAAAAACCGTTTTAATTCCATGATTTCCAGCTCCTTGTAATGGAAAAGAGACGCAGCCAGGGCCGCATCAGCCTTTCCTTTTGTCAGGGCACTGTAAAAATGGTCTATGGTGCCTGCACCTCCTGAAGCGATTACAGGCACAGAAACATGTTCCGCAATGATCCGGTTCAGTTCGTCATCATATCCGGCCTTGGTCCCGTCACAGTCCATGCTGGTAAGGAGAATCTCTCCTGCTCCCAGACTGTCCGCCTTTACGGCCCATTCCACCGCATCAAGCCCTGTATCCATCCGGCCTCCGTTCTTATAAACGTTCCAGCCGCTTCCATCTGCTCTCCTTCTGGCATCAATGGCAACCACAACGCACTGACGTCCGAACTTGCCGGCAGCATCAGAGATCAGCTCCGGAGTATGAATGGCTGAGGAATTAATGGATATCTTATCCGCACCTTCCCTTAACAGCATTTTAAAATCCTCTACCGTACGGATCCCGCCTCCAACGGTAAAGGGGATAAACACCTTTTCCGCCACCCGGCGGACCATCTCCACCACCGTATTCCGGTTATCGGAAGATGCAGTGATATCAAGAAATACCAGCTCATCGGCACCGGCCCTGTCATAAGCTGCTGCGATCTCCACCGGATCGCCTGCATCCTTTAAGTTCACAAAATTAACGCCCTTTACCACCCTTCCGTCTTTGACATCCAGGCATGGAATGATCCTCTTCGTAAGCATCCGGCACCTCCTAAGTCAGTTCAATGAAATTTTTAATAATCTTTAAACCGGTATCGCTGCTCTTTTCCGGATGAAATTGACAGGCAAAAAGGTTCCCCCGTTCCACAGATGCCCCGAACCTGACTCCGTACTCCGCGGATGCCGCCACATGGTCTTCCCTGTCTGCCTCTAAATAATATGAGTGGACAAAATACACATATGCCCCGGAATCTATCCCTTTGAAAAGTCTTGCGCCGGGCTTTATCTCCAGACGGTTCCACCCCATATGGGGAACTTTAAGCCCCTGCATATCCGGGAATCTCACAATCCTGCCGGGAAGCAGGGAAAGCCCTTTGACCCCTTCGCATTCCTCACTGCTATCAAAAAAGAGCTGAAGCCCTAAGCATATCCCAAGAAATGGTGTTCCCTTAGAAACCACCTGATGGATCACATCCACCAGTCCATACTGATGGAGCTTTTCCATTGCGTCTCCAAAGGCCCCCACACCAGGCAGAATCACCTTATCTGCAGAAAGGAGGACCTCCTTGTCCCGGCTCACCACCGGCATTTCCCCCAATGCGGTCAGGGCTTTCTCCACACTTTTCAAGTTTCCAGCATCGTAGTCGATTATTGCAATCATGGCCGTCACCTCTTTACGCCTTTTTTCAACATTTTAACACAGAGGCATACAATGTACAACGCAAAATATGACTATAAATTCCGAAAGAATTCCAGAGAATTTTCTGAAACACCAGCAGCCTTTCCCTTTACGGTCTCCGGAAGCTGGGATAGGCTTTCGTGGATCCGGTACATATATGCCTTTTTATTTATTGACACAGTCTTCTCAAAAGGCCAGCGGATCACCGTGGGAGTCTTAAAACCCACCCCCAGTTCCAAAACCAGAAGTCTTTTGTTAAGGGTCCCTGCCAGCCATGTTGTGTAGGCCTTCCACTGGGGAAGATAGCCCTCTTCTATGTAGTTCTCCGCCTCTATGGTATTGCCTGTAAGGGGAGCATTGCAATGGGGACAGATATCATTGAGTATCTCATCCGGTTCCCAGATATCCTTTGTACAGGATTTGGAGCACTGCCTCCATGTCACATTTCCGCAGGGCGCCACGATCCGGCTTTTTTCCAAAGTCGACTTAAATATCTCTCCATCAGTGACTGTGGTCACAATAAAATAGTCCTTATCCTTAATAAGCCTGTCCAGCTTTTCGTAAAGACTTTTCATATCCGGTACGCTTTCAGACTTCCATTCCTCTCCCATACCGATCAAAAGCTTTTCGCAAGCTTCTATTTCTCCTAAAATCCGTTCCTGATCAGTCATATGCATCCACCTTCTTTTCCTAACGTTTCCCATTAAGTATACATCAAAGGGGATTTTATGAAAAGATGGAAATTCTGTCCTTGCGGCCTCCCATGAATCTATGCTATACTAATCCATGCATTTAGTCAAATAACCTGGGCAAGCTGCAGAGTGTTTGGCCATTGCCGGATTTTTGAATCAGCCGGATATGCAGGCATATCCTCTTGATCCATTATCATGCAAATAATAAAAAAGGAAGTCAGCAGATTATGAATAAATTTAAGAGGCTTTCTCCCTTTTTGGGAGGCTGTGCTGCCATCGCGGTCCTGGCGCTGCTGTTGGTCATATATACCCTGACAAAACCGGTTCCCATGGCCGGAACAAAAAGCATTTCCATTGAAGTGGTATATGAAAACGGGGTAAAGGACCACTACCAGATCACTACGGAAGCGCAGTTTCTGTTAGAGGCACTGAATTCCGTACCAAATTTTCAAATCGACGGAACCACTACTGAAGAACTGGGCCTTATGGTCACCACGATTAACGGAAAACGGGCAGACTACCAAAAGGACGGCGCCTACTGGGCTTTGCTCTGCGACGGGGAACCCTGCAGCTATGGAGTGAGCCGGCAAGCCATCAAGGATGGCGAGCTATACACCTTTCAATATACCCTGTCCTCTGAGGAAAACAAAAAATCATGAAAAACCATTTCCTGCTTACCACCAGGGAGCTGGTATTGGATGCACTGCTTTCAGCCCTTTTATTTGTCAGCCAGGCAGGCTTGTCCTGGCTGCCTAACGTAGAACTGGTATCCTTGCTTCTCATTTTATACACCCTGGTATTCCGCAAACACGTATGGCTCATCCTGTACGTGTTTGTTGTATTGGAAGGTCTTGTCTACGGTTTCGGCCCCTGGTGGTTTTCTTATTTATATGTGTGGCCCATTCTTCCCGGCGCCGTATTCCTAATCTATAAAAACAAGACTCCAAAGCCCTTTGGAATATCCCTGCTTTCCGCTATCTTTGGAATGCTGTTCGGATTATTCTGCTCCGGATTCTACCTTATTGCCGGAGGCATCGGCGGAGCCCTCACCTGGTGGACGGCAGGGATCCCGTATGATATCGTCCACGGAACCAGCAATTTCTTTCTGTCCCTCGTATTGTTTCAGCCGTTATACCGGCTGCTCACCACATTAAAACGAGATCTATTACAGCGATAAAGGAGTTTATGCTTATGGAAACTGCAACCGTAAAATTAAAAAAAGGAGAAGGCCGCTCTTTAAAAGCCGGCGGCCCGTGGATCTATGACAATGAAATTGATGCCATCACCGGAGATTATACCAACGGGGATATGGTATCCGTAGAAGACTTTGACGGCTATTTCCTGGGCCATGGCTTCATTAATACCAATTCCAAGCTCACCGTCCGCATCATGTCCCGGAAAAAAGATGCGGCAGTAGACGAAGACTTTCTGGAAATGAGGGTCCGCAATGCCTGGGAATACCGGAAGGCAACCGTGGATACATCCTGCTGCCGCCTGATATTCGGGGAGGCCGACTTCCTTCCTGGAATCGTGGTTGACAAGTTCGGCCATGTCCTTGTGGTGGAATCCCTGGCCCTTGGCATTGACCGCCTTAAGCCTGTGATACTGGAAAAACTGAAAAAAGTTCTAAAAGAGGATGGCATAGAAATACAGGGGATCTACGAGCGAAGCGACGCCAAGGTCCGCCTTCAGGAAGGTATGGAGCGGATAAAAGGATTCATCGGCCCCTCCTTTGACACAAAGGTGGAGATCACGGAAAATGGAGTCAAGTACTTAGTTGACGTCCAGGATGGACAGAAAACAGGATTTTTCCTTGACCAGAAATACAACCGTCTTGCCATCCAGCGCCTTTGCAAGGACAAGCGGGTTCTTGACTGCTTCACCCACACCGGTTCCTTTGCACTAAACGCCGGTATTGCCGGAGCAAGGGAAGTCCTTGGCGTGGATGCCTCGGAGCTTGGCATTGCCCAGGCAAAGGAAAACGCCGAATTAAACGGATTATCTCACCGGGTGGCCTTTCAGTGTGCCGATGTTTTTGAGCTTCTTCCTGAGCTTGAGAAAAACGGGGAGAAATTCGATGTGGTGATCCTGGACCCTCCTGCTTTCACAAAATCCAGGAATTCTGTGAAAAATGCAGTAAAAGGCTACCGGGAAATCAACCTGCGGGGCATGAAACTGGTCAAAGACGGCGGCTATTTAGCCACCTGCTCCTGCTCTCATTTCATGACTCCTGAGCTTTTCACCAAAACCATCCGGGAGGCAGCCGCAAACGTCCACAAACGCCTGCGCCAGGTGGAATACAGGACCCAGGCCGCCGACCATCCTATTCTATGGGCAGGAGAAGAGACTTCCTATTACCTGAAATTTTACATTTTCCAGGTCTGTGACGAGAAATAACCGGAATTCACCTGACTTTGAAGCATTTGGGATCAAACTGGAAAGGTTCTCCCTTTCCCCAGCAGCGAGGCGGCTTCCATCATATTTTTTATGATGGGTACACCAAACGGACAGCGTTCTTCGCAGCTGCCGCATGCGACACACTCATCCCCCCCATGAAGAAGGCTTTGATAATGGGAACGTATGGAGGGCGGGACAGCTTCTTGATCAAGCCGTGCAATATCCAGGTATTTGTTGACAGCGGCAATCTCTATTCCAGAGGGGCAAGGCTGGCAATGTCCGCAATAGACGCAATTTCCCTGAAAGACACTATGCACTTCGTTATAAATCCAGGTATAATCCTTTTCAGTATCAGCCGCTAAAAGGTAACTCATGGTGTCACTCACTTCATCCCTTGTTTTACAGCCTGCCAGAACGCTGGCCACCGCTGGCCTTGAGAGTGCATAATGGATACACTGCGGCGGAGTCATGGGCCTGCTGTAAGGCGTATGTTCCGGTGAAAGCAGTTTGCCGCCGCCATAGGTTTTCATCACGGTAATTCCAATTTGCTTTTGGTTACAAAGCTTATATAATTCCGCACGTATGGGATCAATTCCGTTAAATGCCCCTGACTGGAAGCCATGATCAAGACATTCAAAAATGCTCGCCTGGGATGAGAGCATATCAAAGGCAGGATTAATGCTGAACATCATCATCTCCGGCACTCCAGTGTGAATGACCTTCATTGCGGTTTCAGGATTGTGAGAGCTAAAACCAATATGCCTGATATCGCCTTGCTGTTTCAGCCGCTCCACATATGCGGCAAAATCCGTCTCAAAAACATTTTTATAGTCCTGCTCCGAATCAATAAAAAACATCATTCCAAAATCTATGTAGCCGAAAATCTTCAGCAGTTCTTCAAAATACCGCTTCACCACAGGCAAGTCACGACTGATATCGTACTGCATATTTAGATTCGTGGAACCGATATGTCCTTGCAGCATCACCTGGTCACGCCTATTGCCAAGCGCTTTTGCAATGTTTTCACGCACTTCTGTGCCGGGCATAAAAACATCCATAAGATTAACGCCATGCTCAAGTGCGGCATCAATGGTTTCCTTTACCTGATCATATGACTTTCCGTCAAGATGTTCGCACCCAAGGCCAATCACACTTGCTTGTTTGCCGGTTTTCCCGATCTCTCTGTATTCCATATCATTACCCCCTAATTTGAATTATCTAAAGCCCTTTCGCAAATTATAAGCATTATGAATCATTATAACGGTTATATCAACACATGTAAATATAGAAGTCCAGATATGGGCTGGCCCTATGAAACAGTACTGCTATTCCTGAAAATAACGTTCATATAGCAGGCTGGAGTTTATAAAGCATACCGCCCAATCAATTCGTTTCTAATTAATTGGGCGGTATGCTTTGGATGATTTTTCAAATGATTAATAAGATTCTGTTTTCAATTACTCCAGATTAAGCCGCTTAGACAAGATACGTTCCGTGCCGAAAAAGAATATTGCCAGCTGGATTGCACTGTAAATAATTGAACCAAGGAAGGTCGTGTGGAGAACAAAGGCCATCCCCTGTACGTCAGGCATTGTTTCGATCATACGGAAAAATGATTGAAAAGCCGGTACTTTTGACAGTACGATCATTCCTAAGCCGTTAATAAAGCTAAATAGCATAGAAATTGCAATAAAGGCCACAACAGACATCATCACGCGGTGCTTGTTTGAAAGGTGCCCCAGCGCCATGGAAAAATACATATGGTAAAGCTTCACCAGTCCGCTTACAATGATAACAACCATCAGCTCAAATACAAGCAGCGGCCAGGACGGAACCTGAGCAAATCCCCGGTTGACCGCAGCCCATATCTGGGGATCGGTCAATGCCGTAAAAAATTTGGCGGGACCCACAGTGCCCAGAACCAGTATAAAAATTGATAAGAATGCCGTAAAAGCACTGGCCAGGGACATTCCAAATGCAACCGTACCTTTTGCTGCAACCAGCTGCCAGGGCTTCACCGGCAGGGTAAACATCAAATAGCCTTCATCGCAAAGAAGTCCTTTGTAAAATCTCTGAATGACGATGATCAGTGTCAGTACACTCAGCGCCACCAGAACACCAAAGTAAGCGATCACGGAGACCGTCTGAATCAGTCTGAGAAGACCACGGCCAAAGCTGAGACCAGTCATCAGCCCGTCATAATAGCCATTGGCCAGGGAGCCGATTCCCATAAACGCATTAAGTATGGATATGACGATAACCGCCAGATAAATAGGCGCAAGCGTGCGCGCAATGGATTTAAATTCGTATTTGCAAAGTTTGCCAAACATTTTGTTTCCTCCTTTTGTTAGCTGCCGTAGGCGAAGATTTCGCGGAACAGCTGGTCCACCGATTTCCCTTCCTGCTCCCGGATGTTATCCACCGTATCGTGGCGCACAACCTTTCCGTTTTGCAGGAAAATGGCCTCATCCAGCACACGCTCAATGTCGGAAATCAAATGTGTGGAAAGCATGACAGTGCCATTATCACTATAGTTGGTCAGAATCGTGTTCAGGATGAAATCACGGGCTGCCGGATCTACGCCCCCGATCGGCTCATCAAGAAGATACAGCTGTGCCTTGCGGCTCATGATGAGTGCAAGCTGCACCTTTTCCTTGGTACCCTTTGACATGGTCTTCATCCGGTCATTGGGACGGATGCCAAGGGCCGTAAACATCTCCATTGCCTTTGCCCGGTCAAAATCCCCATAAAAATCCGCAAAAAAGTCAGTCAAATCGCAGGCTTTCATCCAGTCTGCAAAATACATGCGGTCCGGCAGGTAAGAGATGACTGACTTGGATTCCACACCAGGTCCATTGCCGTTTATCTCCAGAGTACCGGAGGTAGGCTGTAAAAGCCCGCACAAAAGTTTGATAAAAGTAGTTTTGCCTGAGCCGTTTGGACCCAGAAGACCGATGATGCGTCCACGTCCAACCGTCAGATCGATATGGTCAAGCGCGGGCTTTGTACCATAAATCTTAGTAAGACCGCGGGCAGTAATTAGTTCCTGGTTCATATAGATTCCTCCTCTTTATTCCATGTTGCAAGCAGCTGCCGGGTTTGTTCATCGGTATAGCCCAGGGCACGCATAGATGCAAGAAATTCATCCATTCGCATATAGGCAAGCTCCTCACGCACGGTACGGATCAGTGACAGATCCTCTGTAACGATCCGTCCTGCTGTGCGGCGAGTTTCTACCAGCCCCCTGCTTTCCAGCTCTGCCAGTGCACGCTGCATCGTATTGGGATTGACACTTGCCTCGCTGGCCAGTGCACGCACTGTAGGTACATCCGTGCCGGATGCATATATGCCGGATACAATGCGTAACGTAAGCTGATCCACAAGCTGTATCCAGATTGGCCGGTCATCAGTTAGTTTCCAGGTCATGATAGCGCCTCCTTCTTTGTACTGTTGTATTAGGTTATTAATACAATAATACAATCAATCCGTGTAAATGTCAATTCAATTTTAAAAAAAGTTTGAACACCCTTATTTAGGAGTGCTCAAACTTTTTCAGTTCCTTAAGAATATCTGTAGCTTTCCATTCAGCCTTTATGGATAAAAATGAAAATAAACTCCCCCCGGGGAGGCTCCTCCCCGCAAGGCTGCCATCTCACTTACCGTAACCAGCTGATAACCTGCCTCCGAAAGCCTTGGGATTATTTCAAGGGCAGCTGCCCCGCTTTGGGAATAAAGCTCATGCATGAGAACAATATCCCCGTCACGTATCTGACTCATAACCGCATTTACCGTCTTTGCCGCATTCCTTGTCTTCCAGTCCCGGGTATCAATACTCCACATGATGACAGGTGCCTGGGCATTTGCAAGAACAGCAGCATTTTTTGCCCCTCCCGGAGGCCTGACCAAAGAGGGCCTTACACCGCAGACAGCCTGTACCGTGTCATTGCATCGATTGATCTGCCTCTGAATCTGGGCACCGCTTAACTTGGTCAGGTTTTTATGCTCATAGGTGTGATTGCCGATTTCATGGCCTTCTGCGGCAATACGCTGCATTTCCGCCCCATAAGCGGGTACCCGGCTGCCCACCACGAAAAACGTGGCCTTTCCTCCATACTGGGCCAGACAATCCATGATCTGATTACCCACAGGAGCAAAAGGCCCGTCATCAAAGGTCAAAGCCACCATGGGTTTTGAAGGGTCGATCTGACGTCCTGCGGGTACCTGCTCCTGGCTTTCCAAAGAAGCATCCTGCTGCCCCTCCGCCTCAGTTCCTGCAATTTCCTCCTGAGCCTGTGAGCGGTTCTCTCCCTCATCTCCGGCTCCGTCTTCTCCCTGCTTTCCCGGTTGGCTTAAAATATTTCCATTCTCATCCACCCACCTGGCCACACCCGGACCCAGGTTTTCATCTATCCAGCCATTCCGTACTTCCGATGTTTCCTGGCCTGATGCCGTTTCATCCGCCATGGAAGGAAACGGCGTAGCCGGTACGAACGCTGTCACAAGTGCCACGGTCAACAGGCCGAAGCCCCATTGTAATAGTTTTTTCATGTCTTATTTCTCCTTTCCCTATGATTGCCCATGTATTTGGGGCTAACAGAGATACCCGCAGGGTATTTCCAATTATAGCCCATGACTTTTGGGCATACAGGAATAACCCCAGGGTGTTTCCCTGTTACTAACCACTACTATACAGGAAACAGGAAGAAATTGGAAGAATATTTGAAAACTTATATTAAATTCCTAAGGATGCAAAAGTGCCTGTACCACTGCTTCCCTGGTTTTTTCCATTGCCTCTATGGTAAGCCGGGGCTCATGGATGTCTTCCAGATAATGGGCATCAGAATTGCTTATGATCCGGCACTCTTCCAGATACGGATTCCTTTTTTTTAGCTCATGGAGCTTGGAAAGATCCTTTACCTCAGCAATGGTAAACTGGCTGTCCGGGGGGACAAACCCCAGGTTGGAGATCAGGCTGTTGGCTGACTTGTCAAGATGGGCCGGAAACATGACGCCTCCATATGATCTTACCAGATCCCACAGTCCATCAAAGGAGATATCCACACTGTTAATAAGAAGATTGGGAACTGTCCCGCATACTACATCTTCTTTATTATATATCTGCTGCTTTCCAAATATTTCCTCCTTATTGGGGAAGGGAATCAACCGTTCATACACATATTCATCAAACTCCATGGCCCTGGAAAGACTTGAAAACAGACACACCGCATGTACCTCCTCTGACGTACAGATTTCCATACCAGGCAATGCAAGGATTCCGTATTCCTCCGCAAAATGGAGCACGGCAGGACAGTTTTTACAGGAGTTATGATCTGTCACTGCAATCACATCAAGCCCTTTTAAGGCAGCCATCCCAGCAATATTGGCCGGTGTCATATCATCATCCCCGCACGGTGATAAGCAGGAATGAATGTGAAGATCATAACTGAGATTTATCATGAGGAAGCCTTTGATAGATCAGCAGAGCGGCTTCAAAGATCGGAAGCTCAGTTTTTAATACAGTGATCTCCTGATCCGCCGCTTTTTTCACAGCCGCCTCGTCAAGGGCGGCTCCCTCTGCCATGATAAGGCAGGCCGCATCTGTAAGAGAAGCAACTGCAAGGGTATTCATATTTCCCATCACCGTCACCCATGCACACCCTTCGGTTGCCTTGCCCATTGCAATGCTTAACAAATCACAGCAAAACGGCTTTTTAATTTCACGGTCAAGCGCTTCTCCTGCATTGACCAATTCAAATAGATTGCTGTCAATCAATTCCTTTACCGTCATTTCGGTTCCTCCCGTCTTTTCTGTCAAGCTGAGTCATTTCATCGGAAATCCTTTGGATGTATTTGGACATGACCTTGAATTTCTCATAGCTGTCGCTGTCTCCTTCCACGATATCAGCCGCCAGCCTGGAGACCTCCTCCGACAGCTTATGAACATTGTCCCTGAGGAAATAAACACAGTCCGATTCCACCGCTTCTCCCCGGACTATATCCTCTGCCAGTGCCTTGCAGGTAGGCGCACCGCAGGAGCCGCAGTCCAGGCCGGGAAACTTCTTTAGAAGCCTTTCCACCTGGTTTAGCCTGGCAAAGCTTTCCATCATGGTTTCCCCTAAATTAAACACCGGTTCATACTGGACCTCATTGGTCCACTTTACCAGCTCTTCGGCCCCTGCATGCATATGGCTTCTTGCCACCGGCATGTATTTCCGGAGCCGTTTTAACTTTACTTCTGCCACATACGGGTTTTCCACCGTAAGAACACCGCCTACGCAGCCTCCATTGCAGGCGTTAAGCTCTACAAATTTCAGATTGGTAAATTTCTGGTCCTCCATGTCCTCAAGGACCCGTATCACATTTTCAATTCCATCTGCTGCTAAGTAATCCTCGGTAAACAGGCCGCTTGCCTCTCCTCCGCTTCGTCCCCAGCTGACTCCGATCTTTCCTGAAGTCCCGATCTCCGGCGGATCCTCTCCCACCGCTTTCATACAGGACAAAAGCCTGGGATATAAATCCTTTATGGCAAGGACCTTATCCACTTCACTGTGCTCCGTGCCTAGGGGGGACTTCACATATGTGACCTTGGAAGGACAGGGGGAAATAAAAATGATCCCGATCTTATCTCTATCTAGTCCGGTCTTTTCCATGGCCTTCTGAGCCGCAAGGATGGCCGCCACCTCCACCGGCGGATTTAAAGGCAGCAGATTGGGAATCAGGTTTGGAAACCGGACCCGGATGAGCCGGACCACAGAAGGGCAGGCAGTGCTGATGGCCGGAAGCTTGTCCGGATTTTCGCTTAAATACTCCCTGGTAGCTTCACTCACCAGCTCCGCCGCCGCACTTACTTCAAATACATCATCAAAACCCATCATAAGAAGGGCATTTAAAACAATATTCACATCATCCAGATTGTTAAACTGGCTGTAAAGGGATGGCGGCGGCAAGGCCACCGTATATTCATATTGCTTTAAGACCTCCAGCTTATCATAGGTAGCATGTTTCGCATGATGAGGACATACCCGGATGCACTCTCCGCAGTCTATACAGAATTTGCTGTTGATCTGTGCCTTCCCGTTTCTCACTCTGATCGCCTGGGTAGGGCACCGTTTGATACAATTAATACATCCCATGCAAAGCTCTTCATCAAGCCTTACCGAATGATAAAATTTATCCACTTTTATCCCTCATTTCCATGTTATTGCTCATGGCCTTCCGGCAGAGCCTCCCCCGCTTGGTCGGGTGCAAGGTATCCCCAAGGGTGTTTTACGCCGTTTCCGCGTTTCGACGCCGCTCCATCTATGATGAAGCATCTTATATATTCACTACCATGCGAATGGTGGTTCCTTTTCCTATCACTGTATGGATCTCCATAGCATCCGAATATTTTTTCATATTGGGAAGTCCCATTCCGGCTCCAAAGCCAAGGGAACGAACTGCATCCGGTGCCGTGGAGTAGCCAGCCTGCATGGCCAGACCAATATCCGGTATACCCGGACCTACATCATCAAGGATCATCTCGATCCGGTCCGGGGTAATGTTGACGGTTATGTCCCCGCCCTTTGCATGAATCACCATGTTGATCTCTCCTTCATACATGGCAATGGCCACCTTGCGCACTGCTTCCGGGGTGACCCCCATCTTTTTCAGCTTGCTTTTCACATCACTGCTGGCTTCTCCCGCCCTGGTAAAATCATCGGGAGAAATGCTGTAATGGAAGGTTATCATATCCGTCATCAAATGGCACCTCCATGAAGCCCGGCCTCATAAAGCATACCGCAGGCAGAAAACATCCGGTGTCCTGTGGACAGGATGATAATGCCTCTCTCATCCGCCATCTGCAGCATGGACTCATCCGGCTTTTTGCCTCTGACGAACACAATACAGACAATGTCCAGCATCTCTGCCGTACGGATCACCTGAGGATTGCACAGTCCCGTAAGAAGGACTGAATGATCTTTGGAAAACGCCAGTACATCGCTCATCATATCGGAACCGCAGGCACTGAGGACCTTCTCATCCAAATGATCCTCACCTGCCAGAACCCGGGCACCCAGGATATCTCTCACATCTCTTACTGTCATATTGATGTTCTCCTCTCCTTCATTCACTCTATTCAAACAATTCGCACTATTATTGATGATTATACCATAAATAGGCCTGCAGGTATAGAAATATTATACGGAAGGTTTGTTATTTTTTTGTCGAATATTGATTAAACTATAGATTTTTTCTCAATAACATGTTAGAATATCAGATACATTGCATAAGCAACATTTAAGGAGGTTATCAAATGGCTTGTAAAACACAAGGCGTCCAGTTTAATGGGACAAAAGAGCAGGAAATAGCTTTAAAAGAAGTGATTGCCCTGCTAAGAGACACAAAAGGATCTCTGATGCCTATCATGCAAAAGGCGCAGGAGATTTATGGCTATCTTCCAATCGAAGTCCAGACCATGATTTCTGACGAAACGGGCATACCGCTTGAGAAAATTTATGGTGTTGCAACCTTTTATGCCCAGTTCGCGCTTCAGCCCAAGGGAAAGTACCAGATATCTGTCTGTCTTGGAACTGCATGCTATGTAAAGGGTTCTGGAGACATCTTCCATAAGCTTGAAGAAATCCTCGGGATCACCAACGGCGAATGTACACCTGACGGAAAGTTTTCACTTGATTCCTGCCGCTGCGTAGGGGCCTGTGGCCTGGCTCCCGTCATGATGGTGAACGGAGAGGTTTACGGAAGGCTGAGTGCTGATGACGTTCCTGATATTCTTGCGAAATATGAATAAAAAATTACGCTTATGATGACAGAGATTTCTTTAAATATTCTGGATTTGGCAGAAAATTCCACACGGGCAGGTGCCGCCCTGGTTACCATTCTCATTTCCATAGATATAGCTGCAGATAAACTGACCGTCATCTTGAAAGACAACGGCTGCGGCATGACTAGGGAGCAGGTAGCTCAGGTCACAGATCCATTTTTCACCACCAGAGGAACAAGAAACGTGGGCCTTGGCGTCCCATTTTTCAAATATGCGGCGGAAAGTACAGGCGGATGCTTTTCCATTGAGTCAGAGCCTGGCGCCGGAACAGTGGTTACCGCTGTTTTTGGACTGTCCCATATTGACCGCATGCCCCTTGGTGATATAAACAGTACCATAGTAACTCTTATCACCTGTCATCCGGATACAGATTTTCTCTATATCTATCGTTATAACGAAGCGTCATTTGAGCTGGACACCAGAGATTTCCGCAAAATTTTAGGGGATATCCCCTTTGACACTCCGGAGGTATCGGCTTACATAAAAGAATATCTCAGTGAAAACAAATTGGAAACAGACGGAGGCGCGGCCGTTTAGGCCCGTCAGATCAAGGTTGATGAAGCATTCAGCCTTGGGTTTGTGAATCAACCGGATATGAAGCCATATCTTTTTGATTCATCAGTATGCAAAATTGGAGGAATAACATGAAGACTCTTGAAGAATTAAAAGCAATTCGTGAAAAGATGCAGGGTCAGGTCAGCATGCGGGGCGAGGATCACGGACGCACACGCATTCTGGTTGGCATGGCTACATGCGGAATTGCCAGCGGAGCAAGACCTGTTCTTAATACATTGTCAAACCTGGTTCAGGAAAATCATATGACAGACCGTTTTTCCGTTACCCAGACCGGATGTATCGGTTTATGCCAGTATGAACCAATCGTTGAGATCCTGGAACCTGGAAAAGATAAAATTACTTATATAAAAATGACCCCGGAAAAAGCAGAAGAAGTTTACAAAGAGCATTTACTGGGCGGTCATGTAGTTCAAAACTATACGTTAGCTTCTGCTGACATCAAATAAGGAGGAAACAGGATGTATCGTTCACATGTATTAGTTTGCGGCGGCACAGGATGTACTTCCTCCGGAAGCCAGCAGATTATGGTTAAATTAAGAGATGAATTAAAAGGACAGGGTCTGGATCAGGAAGTATCCGTTGTACAGACCGGCTGCCACGGCCTTTGTGCCTTAGGCCCCATTATGATCATTTATCCCGATGCTACCTTCTATGCCATGGTAAAGGAAGAGGATATTTCTGAAATTGTATCCGAGCACTTATTAAAAGGACGTCCGGTGGAAAGACTTCTTTATGATGAGACCGTGACTCCTGCAGGAATCAAAGCCTTAAGTGATACGGATTTCTATAAAAAACAGCACCGGATCGCCCTGCGCAACTGCGGCGTCATCAACCCGGAAGAAATTGAAGAATACATCGGAACCGGCGGATACCAGGCTCTTGGAAAGGTTCTTACGGAGATGACTCCCGATGAAGTGATCCAGGTCCTCTTAGACAGCGGATTAAGAGGCCGGGGCGGCGCAGGCTTCCCGACCGGCCTTAAATGGAAGCTGGCCAGTCAAAATGATGCGGACCAGAAGTATGTCTGCTGCAACGCAGATGAGGGAGACCCAGGTGCATTCATGGACCGTTCCGTATTAGAGGGCGATCCTCATGCACTTTTGGAGGCCATGACCATTGCAGGCTACGCCATCGGTGCTTCCCAGGGCTACATCTACGTGCGTGCCGAGTACCCCATCGCTGTACAGCGTTTGAAAATAGCAATCGAACAGGCCAGAAAGATGGAGCTTTTAGGAGATGATATCTTTGGATCAGGATTTTCCTTTAACATTGACCTTCGTTTAGGTGCCGGTGCATTCGTATGCGGCGAAGAGACAGCCCTCATGGTTTCCATCGAAGGCAACCGAGGAGAGCCAAGGCCACGGCCTCCGTTCCCGGCGCAGAAAGGTTTGTTTGGCAAACCAACCATTTTAAATAACGTGGAAACTTATGCAAATATCCCGCAGATCATCTTAAATGGCCCGGAATGGTTCGCTTCCATGGGTACAGAAAAGTCCAAGGGAACGAAAGTATTCGCTTTGGGCGGCAAGATCCACAATACCGGACTGGTGGAGGTTCCCATGGGAACCACCCTTCGTGAGATCATCGAGGAGATCGGCGGCGGCATTCCTAACGGAAAGAAGTTCAAGGCGGCTCAGACCGGAGGACCATCCGGCGGCTGTATCCCGGTAGAGCATTACGACATTCCCATTGATTATGACAACCTGATTTCCATCGGCTCCATGATGGGCTCCGGCGGTCTGATCGTTATGGATGAAACCGACTGTATGGTTGACATCGCTAAATTCTTCCTGGAATTCACGGTGGAAGAATCCTGCGGCAAATGTACCCCATGCCGTATCGGTACAAAGCGTATGCATGAAATCCTTGACAAGATTACCAAGGGACAGGCAACACTGGAAGATTTGGACCGTCTGGAAGAGCTTTGCTATTACGTAAAAGAAAACTCTGCCTGCGGACTTGGACAGACAGCGCCAAACCCGGTTCTGTCGACCCTTAAATTCTTCCGCGACGAATACAATGCCCATATTGTTGACAAGACATGTCCTGCCGGTGTGTGCAAAGCGCTGCTCTCCTACTATATTGATGCTGAGAAATGCAAGGGCTGTACTCTTTGTGCAAGAAACTGCCCGGTGAACGCCATCTCCGGTTCCGTTAAGAACCCACATGTCATTGATCCTGAGAAGTGTATCAAGTGCGGCGTATGTATGGAGAAATGTAAATTTGACGCTGTCTACAAGAAATAATGGAGGGAAATTGGATCATGGAGAATATCACAATAAAAATCAATGGCATGGATGTAAGCGCTCCGGCTGGCTCCACTATATTAGAAGCCGCCAGACTTGCCCATGTTGAGATTCCGACTTTATGCTTTTTAAAAGATATGAATGAAATTGCTGCCTGCCGGATCTGTACCGTTGAAATCAACGGAGGCAGACTGGCCGCTTCCTGCGTATACCCCATCAATCCGGGCATGGAGGTACTGACCAACACACCCAAGCTGCGTGAGTACAGAAAGAAAACCCTTCAGCTCATCCTTTCCAATCACGACCGCTCCTGCTTATCCTGTGTCCGCAGCGGAAACTGCGAATTACAGACCTTATGCAAGGAACTGGGCGTCGACGCAGATGATTATTATGATGGTGCTAAGACACCTTCTACCCTTGATGAAAGTGCCGCCCACATGGTTCGGGACAACAGCAAATGTATCCTGTGCCGCCGCTGCTCCGCTGTCTGTGAAAAAGTTCAGGGAATCGGCGTGATCGGACCTAATGAGCGTGGCTTTGCCACCATCATTGGTTCTGCCTTTGACATGGGACTTGGCGACACAAGCTGCGTATCCTGCGGTCAGTGTATCGCCGTCTGCCCTACCGGCGCTCTTTATGAGAAGAGCAGCATTGACGAAGTGGCTGCTGCCATTGCAGACCGGTCAAAGCATGTGATCGTTCAGACGGCTCCCGCTGTTCGTGCAGGACTGGGCGAAGAATTCGGTTATCCCATTGGAACCAATGTGGAAGGAAAAATGGCGGCCGCTTTAAGAAGGCTGGGCTTTGACAAGGTATTTGATACCAACTTCAGCGCCGACTTAACCATCATGGAAGAAGCCCATGAATTCATTGACCGGGTTCAAAACGGAGGAGTCCTTCCTATGATCACCTCCTGTTCCCCCGGATGGATCAAATACTGTGAACACTACTTCCCGGATATGACAGAGAACTTATCTTCCTGTAAATCCCCGCAGCAGATGTTCGGCGCCATTGCAAAATCCTACTATGCAGAAAAAATGGGCTTAAAGCCGGAGGATATCGTATCCGTCAGCGTAATGCCATGTACCGCTAAGAAATTCGAGATCGGAAGAGACGACCAGGATGCCAACGGCTCTCCTGACGTAGATTATTCCATGACGACCAGAGAGCTGGCCAGAATGATCAAACAGGCCGGCATCCGGTTCACAGAACTTCCTGATGAAGATTTTGACACTCCTTTAGGCCTTGGTACCGGCGCAGCCGTTATCTTCGGAGCCACCGGCGGTGTTATGGAAGCAGCCTTAAGAACCGCTGTGGAAAGCCTGACCGGCGAAGAGCTTGAAAAGCCTGAATTCACCGATGTTCGAGGAACAAAGGGAATTAAGGAGGCTTCCTACCGCGTAGGCGATATGGATGTAAATGTTGCTGTTGCTTCCGGCCTAGGCAATGCGAGGGAACTCCTTAACAGAGTAAAATCCGGAGAAGCAAACTATCACTTCATCGAGATCATGGGATGCCCAGGCGGTTGTGTAAACGGCGGCGGACAGCCTCAGCAGCCTGGTTATGTACGCAATACAACCGATATCCGCAGTCTCCGTGCAAAAGTCCTTTATGACGAAGACGCTGCCAAGACCATCCGTAAGTCTCATGAAAACCCTGCAATCAAGGAATTGTACGAGACATTCCTTGGGGAACCTGGAAGCGAAAAGGCTCACCACCTTCTGCATACCACCTATGTAAAGAGAAAAATAAACGAAATTTAACCGAATCAATAAGTAGCCAAGCGGATTGCGAATATCCGCTTGACTATAAAAACACCTTTTATAATTAACTAGAAATCCTCCAATAAGGATGTTACGAAAATCATAGTTGTTTAGTTCATGGCCAAACGATTACCGATGGATTGTAAATAATCTTTGTTGGAGGATTTGCTTTATGACAAAGTTTAAATTTGAATATACACAGATTAACGGTCTGCTTTATCAAACATTGAAATTGACGGGAAAGACGAGTTTGCAACTTGGGGAAATATGGACTGCTCCGTCTGAGCTTTCTGCATGAACAAAGACCGTAGATGGATCGGAAACTGATTCTGGCCGGAAAACTGGCAGAGCATTGTTAGATTATAAGATTTGAAATAAAATAATATTATTTACATAAGAAACATGAAACGAAAGTAAATAAGTGAAACTTTATCAATTTTGAACTAAAATTTTTGATTGCTAAGGTGGTAGAAAAATGAAACTTACATCGAAACAGTCTGTCCTTATTTCTGCAATTGCAATTCTCATTCTTCAGGCGGCAGGACTTTTGTTCCAATTCAGCGGAATGGGCGGCTTTCTCTATTCCGTGATCGGGAGCATCCTGATTCTGGGTGCCGCCTTCGCCCTGGTTAGAAAAACCGGCGGGGAATCATTCCACCCTATCCGACAGGACGACCTGGGGGAACGGCTTTTTCAGATCGCAGAAGCCATGGGCTTTGACTCCCAGCAGCTGATCTGGCTTTCCAATGACAACATGAAAACCTTTGAAAAGGTTGCAAAGTTTTCTTATGAGATTGAAAAACTCAGTGAACAGAATGCGGCCAGTTCGGAAGAAATCAATGCAAGCATTAATGAGCTTGTCGGAGCATGTACCAATTTGAATTCCGGGATTATAAAAATTGAGGATCATTCCAAAACCTCCATTGAAATGCTGGACCAAAACGAGCAGACTCTCCGTAGCATCGGAAGTTTCATCCTCGATCTTACGACAATCATCAAAGCCGCTACCGACAGCAACCTGGAGCTTAAAGAATCCTCTGCGAAAATCAATGAAATTGTGGACTCTATCCGTACCATATCGAGCCAGACCAATCTTCTTGCACTGAACGCTTCCATAGAAGCCGCCCGGGCCGGAGAGGCCGGCAGGGGCTTTTCCGTTGTTGCCGGGGAAATCCGGCGGCTCGCGATGCAGACCAACGATGCGATCTCCGTCATTGAAGGTGTGGTGAGAAATATTGTGGATAAAATACAGACCTCCAGCGCAGCCATGACCGAAATCGGCGACAAGATGAAAAATGTTGACAATATTGTCACCGAATCCTCTCAGATCATTCAGGAAATCAACTCGATCCTTAAGGATGTTCAGAATGCAATTTCCGGCCTTACCCAGGAGTCACTGAATCAGAAGAATACGGCGGCTGAGATCGAAAACGCAGTGGAAAATGTGGCAGAGGCGGTACAAAAGACCCACCATGTTTCCAGCTCCGCCATTGATATGGTAAATGTCCAGCAAAAGAAAAACGAAACCATTCTTTCCTTCTGCAACAAAATCGGAGAAACCGCTGAAATACTGCAGCAGGATGCCATGGCTTTCAAAAAGCCGGACGAAATAATCTTCGGTGTCAATCCTTTTGTAGAGCCTGAACGTATCCGGAAAACCTATGTGCCCATCCTTGAGCAGGTATGCGCCAGCGTAGGGCTGAAATGCCGGCCCCTTATTGTCAGAAGCTATGATGCACTCAGTGAAAGTGTGGAAAAGAGCATCATCGACGTTGGCTGGTTTTCACCGTTTGCGTATGTCAGCGCCCATGAAAAGTGCGGAGCCAATGTGCTCGTTACTCCCAAGGTCCAGGGCCGCTGCTCCTACCAGGGGTACATTGTGGCCCGCAAGGACGGTAGGGTGCATTCCCTCAATGACTTAAAAGGAAAGACCTTTGGCTACGTCGATAAAAAAAGCGCATCAGGATATCTGTACGCCCGGGATATGATGAAGCAAAACCATATAGACCCGGACAACATTTTTGAAAAGGTGGTCTTCTTAGGCAACCACAATAATGTTGTCAACGCCATTCTGGCCGGAGAAGTGGACGCAGGCGCAACCTATGACGAGGTTTACAATCAGGCGCATGCAGATGGGCTTTTCACGGATGAGCTGATAATTATTGCCCGTACAGAGGAAATTCCCAAGGATGCCCTGGCCGCCAGAAAGGACATGCCCTCGATGCTCATGGAAAAGCTCCGCAGTGCTTTTGTGGATTTCAGCAATCACAGCGGAATCGATACGACCGTTCAGGGATTTGTCAGGAATGAAGATAAAGCGTATGATATTATCAGACGGTTAAATAATTGATTTCAAATACATAATTTTCCATTTTCATCCACCATTAAAGAATTAATTCCAGAGTGAATGGATTATGTGAAAATCTCCATACTAAGACTGGAGGTGATGAAACATGAGTCCAAAAGAATTAACTTATATTGAAGATGCTCTTGGCCATGAGAGTTTTTTAAAAACCCAGTGCCAGCAAGCGGTACAGAATCTGCAGGATCCGGAGCTGAAAGCTTGCGCACAGCAGCTTTTACAGAAGCACCAGCAGATTTTTGACAGCTTCTATAACTTAGTGTAAGGAGGAATCACATATGGATGACAAGTGTATTATGGAAAACCTGCTCCACACTACAAAGGGAGTGTGCGACTTATACCTGCATGGAACCATCGAATCCCCTACCATGAACGTGCATCAGACATTTGACACCGCATTAAACGACAGTTTGTGCATGCAAAACGATATCTACAATAAAATGTCCGCAAAGGGATGGTATACTGCAGAACAGGCAGAACAGCAGAAAATTTCCAAAGTTAAAAACCAGTTTGCTGGGATGTAACAAAAAGGCTATGGGTGTTCCTCATAAGGGATCATCCATAGCTTTTTGCTTTGATCTTAATGCCTGTGCATGGGAACCATCTCCAGTCCCTGGCTCTTTATATTTTCATGAACCTCTCGTTGGTCCGCCTGCCCAATAAGTAAATCCCGGGCTTTCTTCGCTTCATTCTCACTCTTATACCTGCTGGGACCGCCTACACATCCTCCCACACAAGCCATGCCTTCAATGAAATCTCCAGGAAGCCGGCCCACTTTAAGCAGCATAAGGGCTTTCTTGCATTCCGTTGCCCCATTGCATTTTAAAACTTCTATTTCCGTATTTTCTCCCGACTCCTTTAAACATTCCAGAACAGCAGCGGTCACGCCGCCCCCATTTCCAAAACGTTTTCCAAAGATGGATCCTGCCTGATACGTATTTTCCTCCGGCTCCAGCTTCACGCCTTTTGCCTCCATCATTGCATGGATCTCTCCCAGGGTCAGGGCATAATCTGCATTGTCTATGATATTTAAATCCAGGGTCTCACTCTTCTTTGCAATACACGGTCCAATGAAAACGGTGATGACCCCAGGATCCTTTTCCTTTATCATCCTGGATACGGCGCACATAGGGGATACGGTGGTTGACATATTCTCAAGAAGCATGGGATAGTGCTGCTTGATCATATTCACAAACGCAGGACAGCAGGAGGTGGTCATTTTCTTACCTTCCTTATGAGCCTCCGCCCATTCTTTGGCTTCTGCTGCAGCGGTTAAATCGCCGCCTAAGGCAACCTCGATCACATCCTGGAAACCGATCTTCTTTAAGGCGGTTCTCCAGCTTGCCATGGTAATATCCGGGCCGTACTGTCCCTCCGTTGCAGGAGCAACCATAGCTACCACCCGTTTCCCGGCATTGATCAGGTTAATGACATCTACCAAAAATGTCTTGGAATCAATCGCTCCAAAGGGACAGCCATGGATACAGGCTCCGCACTGGATGCATTTACTCTCGTCAATGACTACAATACCGTTTTCATCCATTGTGATCGCATCCACCGGGCAGCTCTTCTTACAAGGGCGGGTCAAATCGGCAATGGCGTTATAAGGGCAGGCCTGAGAACACTTACCGCATTCCTTGCATTTATCCGGATCAATATAGGCACGGTCACGGCCCATGCTGATGGCATTAAAATTGCAGGAACTCTGACACGCCTTGCCCATACACAGCTGGCAGTTATCCGTTACCACATACCTGGTGATGGGACAGTCTTCACAGGCAGAGCTGATGACCTGAACCACATTCTTCGTGTCCTTTCCGCTTGGGCAGAGGCCTTCTGCCAGGCGGATTCTCTCTCTGATAATTTCCCGTTCCCTGTAGATGCAGCAGCGGAACTGGGCCTTAGGGCCTGGAATGATATTATAAGGGATCTCATTCCTTTTTTCCTCCAGTTTTCCTTCCCATGCAAGCTCTGCCACTTCATTTAAAACCTGATGCTTTATGCGAAGTAATGTTGCATCATTCGTCGCCATATTTTTCCTCCTCGTAACTTCCACGTTCAATGGCCGTGTGAATATCTGCCCCGATTTAATAATAGGTTACTGTAACCCTTTTCCCCATTTCCTCCACTACGTGTTTTAATTGCTCCACAAGATTCTGGCGGATCCCTAAATCAAAGGGCAGGCCAGGATTCTGATAAGCGCTGTTAATGGCTTTTCCCACGTATAATTGAAGCTCCGTGCAATCCTCAATGATCATCTTTGCTACCATGGAAGCGCCGTTGGGCTTATCCAGTTCCAGGAAAAACTCTTCTGTAACGGATTCATTCTTTACATAACGCCTTAAAAGCTTTAAGACCCTGTTTAAGGTTAAAACACCTTCCGTAACCAGCTCAATTCCATCAATATGGGCAATAGGCGGTATATCCGGATCATTGTAATCCAAAGAAACCGTCAGCTTATGATCAGTCACTCTGGAAACAATATTGGCACTGGTCCCTCCGCAGACGATCTTTTTAACCGTATCGTCTCCCTCCAGAAAATCCTTCACCATTCCGCTGTCATCCTCCGGATTTCTCGGAGGGCCTGTCATCAGGTGCACAGGCTTCCGGTCAATGATCCTCATGACGGCAACCGTGGTATCATCCCCCGGCTGATACTGGTACAGCTCATCACAGGCACGGCTTAAAACAGCAGCAAGCCGTACTGCGGATATGGTCAGACGGTACTGTTTTACCGCATAGGCTGCAATATCATCCCACAACCAGCCAAAGTTTAAAAGCCGGCCCACGCCTGCATGGATGGTCCCGTCGCTCATAAGGATCAGGGCATCCCCTTTTTTCACCCTGAACCGGTACTCATTGATACTTTTATCCCGGATCATCCTGGTATTTTTAGGTATGGAAACCAGATTCCCGTCCCGGATAAAAATACAGCCCGGATTATCAAATTCCACCAGATAGGCTTCACCGTCATGAAATACCTGGAGGATGCTGAAGGTGGAATAAGCCACCTGCCGCACCTGACAGACAGGAAGGGTCTCTACAATGGTCTCCACACACTCTTCCAGGGTCGCACCGTTCAGGAACATGGTTCCAAGAATTTTAGAAGTCATGGTTGCCAGAATGTTGGCCTTTACTCCGCTGCCCATGCCGTCAGCCAGGATCATGATATTGGAATCCTCGGTCTGCAAAAGCTCCACCTTATCTCCGCACAGCACTTCCTTGAATTTATTCAGGCTTTTGTATGCAACATCTACGGTAACCCCCATCACTTGACCTCACTTTCGCTTCCCTCATCCAATAAGGATTTGCAAAGCTTTGTCAGCGTGGTCTTGGTCTCCGCTGTTGTTTCTCCTAACAGACCTGCGATCTCCTGGGCCACCATCATTTGTTTGTGTATGACCTTCTGAGCCAGATCAATGGTTTCCAGCTTCTTCTCATACTCCTGTCTGGCCTGCTCTTCCTCTTTGGTAATGTCTATAAAGGTGGCTAACACCACGTCCTCTTTATCGATGTAGATGATATTCTGAAGAGTGGAAATATGGTATTCCCCATAAGTCACCTTCTTTCCATGGATCTTCTGATGGGTTTGATAAACCCACTGGAAATCGGAAGGATCAATGAGTTCATATAGATACATGGTCAACGCTTCCTGCCTGGTTTTGCCAAAATACCGTTCTCCCACTGCAGAATACTCTAAAATTTTCATGTCTTTATCAACAATCAATACAATATTCGGAGAAGTTTCCATTACCAGATTGGATAAGGACTCCGCCTTTTCATGCATGAAAGGAATACACATGTTAAGCTCTGCCTTTTTCTGGAACACGGCTATGGCCTTTTCCCTGCAGGTGGAATATCCGCAGGCGCCGCAGTTTAACTCATCCTCCGGCCTGATCTTACCCGTCAATTTCAATATCTGCTGGATCTGGGCTTCCGTTGGCAGGACATCTCTGGGTGACCGGTCCAGGAACCGCTTTCCAAAGGAAATACGTTCCATAACAGGATCCAGCTCTTCCCATGGAACCGGCTCCTTTTCTATGGCGTCTTCCATATCCAGCTTGATCTTAAATCTGGATACGCTTTCATCTTCCACGGTAGGGCCTTTGATGCAGCCGCCGGAACACATATTCATCTCAATAAAGCAGCCCTTAATCCCTCCCCGCATCATGCTTTCACACAGATCAATGCAGTTGCGGCACCCGTGGACATAAAACTTCCTGTATCCATCCCGTCCCTCTTCCGTGGCCAGTACAGAATTCACCACTCCGTTGGTAACCGGATAGAGGCGGTTGACTCTGGGATTTTTGTTGGTAAAGGGGATGTCCTCACAATCTTCAATGGTGATTTCCTCTTCCGACAGCCATCTGGATATATCATTGAAATTCAGGACAGCATCAATATAGCCATCATGACGGGGGTCACCGGCTTCTTTTTTCTTTGCGATACACGGCCCAAGGAAAACTACCTTTACTTCTGTTCCTAATTCTTCTTTTATCATCTTTCCATGGGCAATCATTGGAGATACCACAGGAGCCAT
Source organism: [Clostridium] saccharolyticum WM1 (assembly GCF_000144625.1). Classification (NCBI taxonomy): domain Bacteria; kingdom Bacillati; phylum Bacillota; class Clostridia; order Lachnospirales; family Lachnospiraceae; genus Lacrimispora; species Lacrimispora saccharolytica. Next base: position 3,662,957 of record NC_014376.1, read on the forward strand.
ATGAGGGATCAGCTGAGGATAATAGATCTCAATCAAATCATTGACGCTGGGACAGCAGGTGGTGATGATGTTCTCCATCTCCCCCTCCATTAAAAGCCTGGAATATTCCGCCGTTACCACGGCCGCTCCCTCGGAAGTTTCCCGTACGTCGGCAAAGCCCAGCTTCCGGAGGGCACCGTTCACCTGACCTATGGTTTTATAGGTTAACAGGCCCATATAGGAAGGAGCCAGAGAAATAACCGTAGGAATCCCTGCTTCTATATAGCCCTTTACCAGATCCAGATCACTTATAAGAGTTTTTGCAGACTGGGGACATACCTGCATGCATTTCCCGCATAACACGCACTTATCCGGCATGATCTCCGCCCGCTCATCCTTTATCATGACCGCCTTGACTTCGCAGTTACGAATACACTTATAGCAATGCTTGCACTTTGTAGCCTTGAAATCAATGATTCCCATGATTACAGCCTCCCCAAGATCTCTTTGTCAAAAAACTCCCTTGTATCTTCCGGTTTTAATGAGTATAATTGACCATCTACGGTTACACAGACGCCATTTACACAGTCGCCGCAGCAAAAGGAACCGTTTAAATCCACCTTGTCATCCAAGTGTTGTTCCTTTACAAGGGTCTGAAGCTGGGCGATGATTTCTCTGGAACCCTTTAAATGGCATGCGCTCCCTATACATATTGTTACTCTCATGAATATTCTCCCTCCGAATTTGTACCTTGCATTTGATTGCCCTTTTGGGATATTATCGCATATCGTTATATTTTTATCAATATTTATTTACTGATTTCCTGTATTTTTTCAAATACAGGAAATTATGGTATCCGTAATCTCCTGTTTCTCCACATCAATAAGGCCATAAGTATTCAGCCGCAGTCTGGGGATCACCGGAAGGCTGGCAAAGGCAAGGGTCATAAAAGGATCAATGCTGTCTCCGATCCCCAGATCCCTTGTCAGGATCTTCAGCTCCTCCAGCTTTTCATCCACCCATTCAGCCGGCTCCTCACTCATGAGGCCTGCAATGGGAAGGGGAAGTTCTCCCAAAACCTTCCCGTCCGCCACAACCGCCAGTCCGCCCCGGTTGTTTCTTACGGTATTGGCGGCAAGAGCCATATCCTCATCACTGGTTCCCGCCACAATGAGGTTATGGGAATCATGAGCAATGCTGGTTGCCACTGCTCCCCGCTTCAATCCATATCCCCCTAAAAATCCAAGTCCCCTGTGGCCTGTGTTATGATGGCGTTCCAGAACAGCCATTTTTACAATATCCTGTTCTATACTGACGCCTGGGGCCACCCCCTGGTTTTCCACCCAAGGGGCCAGTTTCTCCCACGTAGTCAGCTCTCCTGGAGTGAGGCAAAGCACCCGAACGGTGTTTCCTGTTTTCTCTACATGAAAATCTTCCGGCCGGATCTCATCTAAATGGAAGGAATCCCCCACCCGGGCAGGGGTTTCCACGCTTCGCTGTTCTGCTGCCAGGATCTCCTTCTTCATCACGCCGTTTTCTGCCACCAGTTTCCCGTTCTTATATACCTGTTTCACTACAAATTCCTTAAGATCAGAAACAACCATTAAATTCGCCTTATATCCCGGTGCAACCGCTCCCACCTCACGAAGCCCGAAATACATGGCCGGATGGAAAGATCCCATCATGACCGCATGAACCGGATCTGCACCCTGGCTTATGGCCTCTCTTATGATATAATCCAGGTGGCCCAAACGGATTAAATCCCCGGGATGTTTATCATCAGTGACCAGCATGCAGCGGTGATAATAAGGCTCCTGAAACAGAGGCAGAAGAGCCTTTAAATTCCTGGCCGCAGTTCCTTCCCGTATCATGACCCACTGGCCTCTCCTAAGCTTTTCCACGGCTTCTTCTGCATCGGAGCATTCATGATCCGACTGGACCCCTGCGGTCACATAGGCATTCAGCTCCCTGCCGGAAAGCCCTGGAGCGTGTCCGTCGATTAATAAGCTCCTGTTCCTGGCTTCTTCCACCTTTTCAAGAATCCCCCGGTCTGCCTTTACGGTTCCATAAGAATTCATAAGCTCCGCAAGCCCCAGCACACGATCTTCCTCATAAAGAGGGGAAAGGGCCTCCGCTCCCAGGACAGCCCCTGATTCGTCAAGACCTGTGGCCGGAACGCAGGAGGGAAGCATAAAATACACATCAAGGGTTAGCCCCCGGGTCCGATCCATCATAAAACGGATTCCTTCCGTTCCAGCCACATTGGCGATCTCGTGTGGATCCGTAATAACAGCCTGTGTCCCATGAGGCACCACGGAGCGCTCAAACTCTCCCGGCGCGACCATGGAGCTTTCCAGATGGATATGGCCGTCAATGAAACCGGGACAAACCACAGCTCCCCCCAGCTCGACCTCCGTTTGTCCCTCATAATCACCCACTCCCACAATGTAACCATCCTCAATAGCAATATCCCCATCTTCCAGTTCTGCCGTAAAAACATTAACCACCCTGGCATGCTTCAGCACCAGGGACGCCTTTTTCGCCCCTGATGCAGCCAAAATCCGTTCTGCTAACATCCGATCCATAAGAAATTTCTCCTCCCTTTATTTTGCTGCGATCTTTGTAATAGAAGCTGTGATCAGCTTTTTAAACAAAGGTGCAACCCTGTCTGCTGTCTCCTGAACTTCCGTATGGCTTAAGGGCTGTTCCGTAATGCCGCAGGCCATATTCGTAATACAGGAAATGCCGCAGACCTTCATCCCCATGTGGTTTGCAGCCAATGCCTCACAGGCTGTACTCATTCCAACCGCATCTGCCCCAAGAATACGGCACATCTGAACCTCTGCCGGAGATTCATAGGCAGGTCCGGTAAGCTGCATGTAAACACCCTCTCTGAGGCCGATCCCTTCTTCCTCTGCTGCTTCTTTGATGATCTGCTGCAGCCTTTTGCTGTAGACATCACTCATATCCGGGAATCTTGGTCCCAATTCTTCTAAATTTCCCCCGATTAGCGGAGACGGAACAAAGCTTGCGATATGATCTTTGATAAGCATGAAATCTCCAGCCCTAAACTCCTTGTTCACACCGCCGCAGGCATTGGTCAGGAACAGGACCTTCGCTCCTAAAAGCCCCATAAGCCTGGCCGGGAGGACCACATCCGTCATTGGATATCCCTCATAAAAATGAACCCGGCCCTGCATGATGACAACCGGAACGTCATTGACATATCCAAATACAAATCTCCCTTTATGGCCAGCCACCGTTGATATGGGGAATCCTTCAATATCCTTATATTCAATGGAGGCTTCCACCTTTATCTCCTCCGCATATTCCCCAAGCCCGGACCCAAGAATCAGAGCCACTTCCGGGACAAAATCCGTCTTCTCCCGAACACTTTTCAAACAATGATTCAGCTTTTCAAATACCTCATTCATACACCTTTTTCTCCCTTCACATTCCTGTCAGAATTGCCCGACACAGGTATATACAGTATATCACATTTTCAGATATAACTGTATCTATATTTTGACAAATATGGGGGAATAATGATATACTGTAGGTGTTCGTACTAACCCGGAAGGACCCCTGACGGCGAAGGCGAGGAGAATACGTAAAGCGGATATCCCATGCCTTTTGGTATGGGTTTTTTTGAATTCATGGAGGATTCCATCCTTGAATCAAAAGGCGCTTTGTTATGGTTGCTCACGACCCCCAATAGCAGGATTGGAACCTGCCTTAAAGACTCTTTGTTCCTGAAAAAAGATCAGAGTCATGACAGGTACGGACAGAAAGCGAGGTACATAATGAAAAAAGTATTATCAGTATTGATGACGTTTGCCATGACTGCTGCCCTTTTATCCGGCTGCGCAAAAGGCAATACGGAAAGCACTCCGGCAGTCACTGCCCTTGAACAGGAATCCCCCTCTGAGACGGCGAAGGAATCGTCAGAAGTTCAAAGCTCCGGCGGCAGCTATACTCTGACAATCGGTTCTTTAAAAGGGCCTACCTCCATGGGCCTAGTAAGGCTGATGGAGCAGTCTGAAAAGGGCAATGCAAAAGGATCCTATGATTTCACCATGGTTACCGCTGCCGATGAACTTCTTGGAAAAGTCGTTAGCGGAGAATTGGATGTGGCGCTTGTTCCCGCCAATATGGCTTCCATCATTTATAACAAAACCAATCACGGAATCAGCGTCCTTGATATTAACACCCTGGGCGTTCTCTATGGAGTATCAGCCGATGACACCATTAAAACAGCCGCAGATTTAAAGGGAAAGACGGTTTACTTAACCGGCAAGGGAACCACACCGGACTATGCCCTTCAGCATGTGCTTAAAGCCAGCGGCCTGGCTGACGGCGACGTAACCCTGGAATATAAATCCGAGGCCGCTGAAGTGGTCTCTGTCCTGAAAGAAAAGCCAGATGCGGTGGGTCTTCTACCCCAACCCTTTGCAACAGCCGCCATGGTTCAGAATGACTCCCTGAAAATGGTTCTTGACTTAACAAAAGAATGGGATGCCACAGCCGGGGAAAGCGGCGGCAGCCTGGTGACCGGGGTTACTGTCTGCCGGAATGAGGTGATCAAAGACCATGCCGGTGCTGTTGCGGCCTTTATGGAAGAACACAAGGAATCCGCAGAATATGCCAATGACCATGTGGCAGAAACCGCCGGGCTGGTGGCCGCTGCCGGAATTATTGAAAAAGCCCCGGTTGCAGAGAAGGCCATTCCATACTGCAGCATCACCTATGTGGATGGAGACCAGATGAAATCCTTGTTAAGCGGATACTTAAAAGTTCTTTACGATATGGATCCGGCTTCCGTAGGCGGAACACTGCCTGCCGATGATTTCTATTACATGCCGTAACCGGCAAAAAAACCTGGCAAGGAGAGATATCCCATGAAACCAACAGCACCACCGTATAAAAAGGCGGCTATTATCCTTCTCTGGCTTCTTGCATGGCAGGCGGCAAGTCTGTCTGTGGACAACAGCATCATAATGGTAGGCCCCATGGAGGTAATCAATGCATTATGGAACCAGGCAGCCATGCCCGGCTTCTGGAAAACCATTTTCTCCTCCTTTGGAAAAATAAGCCTCGGATTCCTTCTGGCCTTTTGGACAGGAATTCTGACTGGGGGCGCTGCCTGCCGTTTCCCCCTGTTTAAGGACTTCCTGGAACCGCTTATGTCTCTTATAAAGTCGGTTCCGGTGGCTTCCTTTGTCATACTGGCTCTGATCTGGGTGGGTTCGGGAAATCTCTCCGTTTTTATCGCCTTTCTTGTGGTATTCCCCATCATTTACATAAATACCATGGCAGGATTTACGAGTACCGATCCAAAGCTTTTGGAAATGGCCCGGACGTTCCACATGCAAGGCGGAAAGAAACTTTTTTACATTTACCGCCCCGCCCTGATGCCTTACCTCATAAGCGGCTGCAGGGTGGCTCTGGGTATGGGATGGAAATCCGGTGTCGCCGCAGAAGTGATCGGAGTTCCTAACCATTCCATCGGTGAAAAGCTGTATATGGCTAAAATTTATTTAAGTACTGCAGATTTGTTTGCCTGGACCCTGGTTATTATCGTAGTCAGCGCTCTTTTTGAAAAATTCTTTTTATGGTTATTAAGTCTGGCAGAAACAGGCCGGAAATCCCATAAAAACAGGAGGTATGATCCATGGAACTAAAGGTGAATCATTTATCCAAGTCCTTTGGAGCCCTTCACGTATTGGAGCAGGTAACTCTCAGTCTCCGCTCCGGCCGCATCTACTGTCTTATGGGACCATCCGGATCCGGGAAAACCACTTTCTTCCGGATCCTTCTGGGCCTTGAACAGGCTGATTCAGGCTCACTGGCCGGCATGGAAGGCATAAGGACTTCCGCCGTGTTTCAGGAAAACCGCCTGTGCGAATCATTTACTCCGGTTGACAACATTGCCATGGTGATCCCCGGCCGTTCTTCCCGGAGCAGGATACAGGCCAGAGAAGAGCTTTTACGGCTCCTTCCGGAGGAATCCTTGTCCCGTCCCGTATCCACCTTAAGCGGCGGAATGAAGCGCCGGGTCGCCATTGTAAGAGCGTTATCAGTTCCTAGCGATATGATTTTAATGGACGAACCCTTTACCGGACTTGATGAACATACAAAAATGAACGTGATCCGTTATATCAGAGATAAGACCAATGATAAGCTGGTGATCATAAGCACTCATCAGGAGGAAGATGTAGCCCTTCTTAATGGGACGCTGGTAACTCTATAAAAACAGGGGCTAAATCGGGAATTCCCGGTTTAGCCCCTGTTTTATTCCATATTGAAGTTCCAGCCTTATTTCAGCTTCAAAGTATCCAAAGCCGCTTCGATCTGGCCTTCTACCGCACTGTCCGGTGACTCCACGGTTCCGGCTGCGCTGATGTATTTTTTAGCCGCAGCGTTATAGGTACCGGAAATCGCATAATAGCGCACCCCATCCTGAGGATTTTTATAGCGGATGGCATAACTGAAGGTCTGGCTGCCGTCGCTGCCGTTTTCTACATTATAACGGACAAATTCCATATCCTCTCCACGGCTGACTAATTCCTTATATTCTTCCATGGTATTCGGATAGACTTCCCGGGCACTGTCGGCTTCATCCCCTTCTACATAGGTAACTTCCAGCAAATCGCTGCCATTGGGGGAGCTGAACGCCACTGCGCTCTCGTCTCCATCCTCCTCAATGGTCCAGCCCTGAGGCGGGGTGATCTGATATTTTCCTGATTTGGAAGTAAAGACACCGGAAGATATGCTTCCTGCATCAGAAGCAGCCTTCTTGGCATCTTCTGTTGCTGTCTCACCGCCTTCAGAATCTTCCTCGCTTACTGTAGTCTCCCCTGAGCTTTTTGTTTCATCAGTGGTCCCTTTGGTGGTCTCCGCGGTACCGGCCTCTGTAGAAACATCCGGCTTCGTGGATTGATTATCTTTTGATCCGCAGGCCGTAGCCGCCATCATGACAGCCATGGCGATGGCAATTACTGCCAGCATTTTGTTTTTTCTCATATTAATCACTCCTCACAATCAATTTCTTTTCTGGTGACGATGAGGATTATAACATTATCTGCAGGAAAAGTATAGGGGATTAAAGGAACTGAAAGAATCACCAAGAATTCTTAATAATTTTATGAAGAGGGCTCTTAGCCCTCCAGCTCCAGCAATTTCACCTTAATATCCAGACCTCCTCCATAGCCTACCATGCTTCCATTGGCCCCGATCACCCGGTGGCAGGGAATGATAATCGGTATGGGATTGCGGTTGTTGGCCATTCCCACTGCACGGCAGCCCTTGGGATTTTCAATCTGGACCGCAATATCCTTATAGCTTTTCGTCTCTCCATAAGGAATCGTTAGCAGGGCATTCCAGACCTTTCTCTGGAACTCCGTTCCCTCCGGCTTAAGAGGCAAATCAAACACTCTTCTCTCACCAGATAAGTATTCCTCCACTTGAACACAGATTCTGTTCATCAGTTCTGTCCGCTTCTTTGTAGCATGTTCCGGTTCTGTCCTTCCGAAATCAATGCTTAAAAGGGCTTCATCATCACATATAATAGTAAGCGGCCCTATTTTGCTTTCATAAACTTCCCAGTACTTCATCGTAATTTCTTCTTTCTATTGCGGGTTTAACAATAGTTACCTACGATTAATTCTATCATGAATCCGTCAAAGAGACGATTCTTTTTTTCTTAAATAATCTTTGGCAGGAGCGGGAAAAGCAAATTTTCTGTTTTTTCAAATATTCCTCATAATTCTTTTAGTTTTTTTATGAAATATTTATGGCTTAGTCAAACTTCCGTCATATTTTCCGCGTATACTTATAAATGAAAAGGAACCCCACCCTTTTAACATTGACTTTTTATTTTTCATACTCAACCGGCAGGAACATTATTGTACCTGCCGGTTCCTCCCATTTCAGGGACATTTTTTCACAAAATCCGATTAAATATGAGCTATATAATGAATTTGAAATTTTTTCTAAAATATTGTTGACAAAAACATATCCATCATATATAATAACTCTTGCGTTGCGGAAAAGCAACCAAGAGAAAGATGGAAAAAGCTTTCACAATCGGGGTGTGGCTCAGTTTGGCTAGAGTACCTGGTTTGGGACCAGGGGGTCGCAGGTTCGAATCCTGTCACCCCGATTTAAGAGAAAAGCCATGAATGGCAGTTTTAGTTTCTCTTGCCTTTTGCGGGTGTAGTTCAATGGTAGAACACCAGCCTTCCAAGCTGGATACGTGGGTTCGATTCCCATCACCCGCTTTTGAGTCTGTAGCTCAGTTGGATAGAGCAACGGCCTTCTAAGCCGTGGGTCGGGGGTTCGAATCCCTTCAGGCTCGTTTCACATCTCTGACCAAGGTGTGAAGATTTTATGGTGGGTATGGCGAAGTTGGTTATCGCGCCAGATTGTGGCTCTGGAGGCCCAGGGTTCGAATCCCTGTACTCACCTTTCCCTTTTAGGGAATTTTTTTTTATCATTCATTGTTATTGGGCTATCGCCAAGCGGTAAGGCACAGGACTTTGACTCCTGCAGTCGTTGGTTCGAATCCAACTAGCCCAGTATGGGATACTAGCTCAGGTGGTAGAGCACTTGACTTTTAATCAAGTTGTCCGGGGTTCGAGTCCCCGGTGTCTCATGAAGAAACCGAAAGGGCCGGGAAAATTCATTTTCCCGGCCCCTTTTCTTGTTTATCCCCTCTCCTATCTTTTATGTCCTGTTTCCTATTTAAATTATCCTTTGGTACTATTTTTATGCGATTCGTTTCCATATATGTGGCATTAAACTCTTAAGTTGCTGTTTCTGGCGTGCTGACGATCAAATCGGTTTAGTGTCTCCGTTTTCTCCTGTTGCATTTAAGTTTATCGGTTAATCCGGAAAGATATGATTGTATATCCATTCCTGTAAAACGATAATAGGAACATAGGATTTACTCCTCTCAAATTTGTACATAAAAAGAGAGGACAGGAAAATGAATAACAAATATAATATGATTGAAAGGATTGATTTTATGGAATGGATTGAGGGATTAAATAAGTCAATGAACTATATTGAGGAGCATTTAACAGAAGATATTGACTATGAGCAAGTAGGGAAAATTGCCTGCTGTTCTGTTTATCACTTTCAGAGAATGTTCGCATATATGGCCAACGTTCCTCTATCTGAATATATCCGGCGCAGGCGCATGACCCTGGCGGCTGTGGATCTTCAGAACGGGAATATTAAAATCATTGACGTTGCACTTAAATATGGCTATCAATCTCCAACTGCGTTTAACCGGGCATTTCAAAGTATACATGGAGTGGCTCCATCCCTTGTAAAAGAAAGCGGTGTTTCCGTAAAATCATATCCCCCCATTAGTTTTAAAATTACAATCAAAGGAGTGGATGAATTGAATTATCGAATTGAAAAGAAGGAATCGTTTCGGATTGTAGGCATTTCCCAGCCGCTGCACCGGGAAATTGAAAAGAATTTTGAAATTGTACCTCAATGGTGGAATAAGGCCGCCCTCAACGGAACCATCTCTCAACTGGCCGCCATGGCAGACGGATCCCCTAAGGGAATATTGGGCGTCAGCATCTGCAATGATATGGAAGAATGGCGGTACTTTATTGCCGCCGCCAGTACGAAAGAAATTGATGATACTTTGGAAGAATATCATGTTCCCTCTTTCACGTGGGCCATATTTTCCGGAGAGGGTCAATGCCCGCTTGCTATACAGGAATTGGAGAAACGTATCGTCACGGAATGGCTTCCCACTTCCGGTTTTGAATATGGTAATGGACCGGATATAGAGGTTTATTTAAATTCTGACCCTCAAAATGCAACGTTTGAAGTATGGATACCTGTTATAAAAAAATAAACCAGGAGAATGATACCCTACACAAAAGAATTGGATACGGGAAGTCATATCTGCAAAAATTGGATGGACTGCGTCCTATAAGCTGGATACTGCAAAAAAGTTTTGGCTGCTTGTGTGTTCCGGAAAAGCGGATGATATTTCGATCTATGGGGAACAAGGATTATTTATTTTAAAAAGGGCAAGAACCACTGGAAAAATGGTCTTGCCCTAAAGACGTTAAGCTACTTATCTCATTTTTTTCGTTTATAAGAACTTTCAAACAGTCTGTTATATCATTGTACTGCACTCGTTTTTATTTCCATTCCTTACCGGAATTTTACAGGCTTCCAGATTATCACACATTTTCAATAATACATTACAGAATACGTTTATTTCTTCTTCTGGTATATCGGAACAGATAAGTTCTTCAAATTGTTCAAAAACTTTTCTTGTTTCTTCCGCTTCAGCAAGCCCCTTTTCTGTGAGGCTGATCAGAAAGGATCGTCTGCAGTCCGGATTTCGTGTATCAATGGAGCTGGTAGCTTCATCCATTACTAGCACCGGCGGCTGTGATATGGCAGCTCTTGCAATAGCAATCAGCTGCCGCTGACCCTGTGATAAATTGCTGCCATCACTTTCCAGCAGAGTATCATAGCCATTAGGTAAACGTCTTATAAAGGAATCTGCATTTGCGATTTTTGCAGCGGCCAGTATGTCTTCCTGGGAAGCATTCAGTCTTCCATACCGGATATTATCGGCAATGCTACCGGTAAATAAATGGGTTTCCTGAATGACCAGAGAAATGGAACGCCTTAGATCGTCCTTTTTTATGTTCCGGATATCAATGCCATCGTAGGTTATGGTACCTCCATTTAACTCATAAAACCGGTTAACCAAATTGATAATAGTCGTCTTGCCTGCGCCGGTAGAGCCTACGAAGGCGATTTTCTGACCAGGTTTGGCATATAAGCTGATGCCGTTTAATATCGTGTTACCGCCAGTATAGCCGAAAACCACATCATGGAACCGGACATCTCCCTTTAAAGGGACCAGTAAATATCCCTGATCCCGGTCAGGAACCCTCCAGGCAAACAAACCGGTATAACGATCCGTTTCCTTTAAGCTGCCGTCCGCCTCCTGCACCACCCTCTTTAAGGTAACGGATCCTTCGTCAGATTCTGGCACTTCCTCCATCATATTGAAAATCTTTTCTGCACTGGCAAGCGCCACCATGAGGAAATTGATCTGCATGGTGAACTGGTTCATGGGCATGGCACTCTGCCTGACATAAACCAGATAAGATGCCAATGTGCCCATATTAATCAGTCCTGACAAAGCAAACAGTCCGCCTACACAGGCAGAAATGGCATAATTAATATAAGATAGAGAAACAATCGTAGGAACGGTAATACCGGTATAGGTAGCTGCCATTGTAGAGGACTTTCTCAATTTCTCATTCAGCTCACAGAATTTTTCAAAATCCTGTTTTTCGTGGCGGAAAATCTTTTCCACTTTCTGGCCTTCCACCATTTCCTCTACATATCCATTTATGTTTCCCAGATTCTTCTGCTGCTCTGCAAAATATTTTTTACTCAGCGTTCCATTATGACGAATATACAGTAACATGACCAGAAGAAAAAATACAACGATAAATGAAAGCTGCCAGTCCAGGAGAATTAACATAAGAATGGTACCTGCAGAAGTAATAAAGCTCTGGATCAGCAAAGTAAAGCTATTGTTGAGGGCTTCAGAAATGGTATCAACATCATTTGTAAAGTGGCTCATCAGCTCCCCATGAGTATGGGTATCAAAATATTCTAAAGGCAGCTTCTGAGTATGTCGGAATAAGTCTATCCTTATTTCGCTCACCACCTGCTGGGAAACACGGACCATCATCCGGTTATAAAGCAGGCAGGATATGGCTCCCGCCAGATAGATCAGTCCCATGATAAAAATCATTTTCAAAAGACCGGGGATATTACCTGGCAGAATATATTCGTTTATAACCGGTTTCAGCAAATAGGTTCCCATGATCCCGGAAAATGCACTGATGCTTACCAGAATTGCTATGAACAGCATAGATCGCTTGTAATGACCGATGTATCTCAAAAGCTTTACCAGGGCTTTTTTGGTATCTTTGGGTCTTGTGTGTCCGGTATTCTTCATAAGGCCTGGCTGCCTCCTTTCTGCTGGGAAAAATAAATATCCTGATAAATTTCATTATCGGCCAGCAGCTGCTCATGGGTTCCAATGGCATTTATTTTTCCGTCATCGAGGATTATGATCTGGTCGGCATCCAAAACTGAGGAGATCCGCTGGCTAATGATGATCTTTGTCATACCGGGAAGGGACTTCTCCAGTCCCTCTTTTATTTTTGCTTCTGTGGCGGTATCAAGAGCGCTTGTGGAATCGTCCAGAATAAGCACCTTAGGAGCTTTTAAAATCGCTCTTGCAATGCATAGCCGCTGTTTCTGCCCGCCGGAGACATTGACGCCCCCCTGGCCCAGTTCCGTATCATACCCATGATCCAGACGGCCGATAAATTCATTGACGCAGGCAATGCTGCATGCTCTTTCTATTTCTTCATCCGTTGCATCCTCTTTTCCCCAGTAAAGATTCTCCTTCACTGTCCCTGAAAAAAGGGTGTTTTTCTGCAGCACCATGGCAATGGAATCCCTTAAATGGTCCTGGGTGTATTCGTATATGGGATGACCGTCAATGGTTATTTCACCGGCTGTCACCTCATAAAGTCTTGGAATAAGCTGTACCAGAGTGCTTTTTGCTGCACCTGTCTGACCAATGATTCCAACGGTCTGCCCGGGGCTGATCTCAAAGGAGATGTCGGAAAGTACGTATTCCTTTGCCTCTTCCTTGTATTTAAAATATACGTTTTCAAACCTTATACGTCCTTCCTTAATGGAGATATCCTTTGCACGGTCATCGTTGATGGTCGGTTCCTCCTCTAATACTTCTGAAATTCTCTTCCATGAGGTCAGGGAGCGGGTGAACAATAAGAAAACGTTGGAAAACATCATAAGGGAATTAAGCACCTGCAGCACGTAGCTAAGAAAGCTGGTCAGGGCGCCTACCTTCATATTACCAACCATCACCCGGTTACCGCCAAACCACAGGATGCTTAATATCGTCCCATACATGACAAACTGTAGGGCTGGCATATTTAGGGCAGCCAGAGAAAAGGACCGTTCGGAGGAATTCTGTAAATTCATGTTTCCCTCTCTAAATTTACTTATCTCATAATCCCCCCGGACATAAGCCTTTATCACACGGATGGCGATTAAGTTCTCCTGAATGATCCGGTTTACAAGGTCAACAGCTCCCTGCATTTTTGAGTAAAGGGGTCTTACATTTCGAATAATAAGAAATAAAATGAAGGCCAGTATAGGGGCCGCAATGAAAAATACCATAGCCAGTTCTGCATTCAGCCTGAAAGAAACGATCAATGCAGTCATCATCATCACTGGAGACCGGAAACCGGGACGCATTCCATTTGTAATGGAATTCTGGATTGTAGTAATATCGCTTGTAAGCCTTGTAACCAGAGAAGGGGTACTAAACCGGTCCGTGTTCGCGAAAGAATAGGTCTGCATTTTCTGAAATTCTGCCATACGGATCTGGGCTCCTATCCCATTTCCGCAAATCGCGGTATACCGGGCGCAGGCATGGCCCAGAAATAGAGAGAGAACGGCGAAGAATACCATCTGAAATCCCTTCATAAATATGTAATTTCTATCACCATTTGCAACTCCCACATCTATGATATCAGCCATAATCATGGGTATCACTAATTCAAAAATGGTTTCAGCTTCAATACAGATTATTGCAAGTATCAATTCTTTCTTATATTTTTTTGCATATTTAAGTAAGTTTCTCATGTCAGGCTCCCGAGAATAGTTATTATATCAATAATTGCATTTACAACTATTGCATACATAACTATTATATTCTCATTCATCGAATTGTCAATAGATGATAGAAAATTGGTATATAAAGAGAAATATGCCTTACCAGCAATCATTTCATAGCCAGGGTGGCCCCATAAACATATTTAGAATACAAGGTCCACCATGAGGTAAATAACCATGTTCCAATATAAAAACTTGTCTATTTTATACCATAAGAAAGGACGTATACACTCCTAACTGTATCAGTTGGTTTTGAAACACGTCCTTTCAGATATAATTTAACATTTGCATTTTTCCCGCTCGGATCAATTTGTTATATAACGAAAACATTGCCGCGAAAGGGAGCATCATTATTGTACGGTTATTCAGGGCTTTCCACAAAGTCCACCCATAAATTGAGGAAAACCTTTGCAAGTCCTAAATACAAGTGGTGTCCCTCTGGACTGTATCCGGGAGCTTTTAGGACATAGCAGCTTGAATACCACGCTCGGATATATCGACAACCCATTGACCGAAAAAGAATCCTATGACCTTATAGCAAAGGCTTTGTAAGCTGTCTTCAACTGTCTACAGGCTGAGAAATTCACAAAAAAGCGGAAACCCTGATAAAACCTAGGTTTCCGCTTCCATTTATAAGAGCGCGAGACGGGACTCGAACCCGCGACCCCGACCTTGGCAAGGTCGTACTCCACCAACTGAGCCACTCGCGCTTATTTCTTCTCTATTTGGGGTCTTCATATACCCTCAAAACCACACATTGCTACATATCTGTTTTCATCCGTTCTTTCCTCTTACCTAAACCAACCTGGTTAAGCCCTCGACCTATTAGTGACAGTCAGCTCCACATGTTGCCATGCTTCCACCTCTGCCCTATCTACCTCGTCGTCTTCAAGGGGTCTTACTCTTGCGATGGGATATCTCATCTTGAGGGGGGCTTCACGCTTAGATGCCTTCAGCGTTTATCCCTTCCCGACTTGGCTACTCTGCCATGGTGTTGATCACCAACAGATACACCAGAGGTCAGTCCATCCCGGTCCTCTCGTACTAAGGACAGCTCCTCTCAAATATCCTACGCCCACGCCGGATAGGGACCGAACTGTCTCACGACGTTCTGAACCCAGCTCGCGTACCGCTTTAATGGGCGAACAGCCCAACCCTTGGGACCTACTACAGCCCCAGGATGCGATGAGCCGACATCGAGGTGCCAAACCACTCCGTCGATGTGAACTCTTGGGAGTGATAAGCCTGTTATCCCCAGGGTAGCTTTTATCCGTTGAGCGATGGCAATCCCACTTTATACCACCGGATCACTAAGTCCTAGTTTCCTACCTGCTCCACCCGTCGGTGTCGCAGTCAAGCTCCCTTATGCCTTTGCACTCTTCGAATGGTTTCCGTCCATTCTGAGGGAACCTTTGAGCGCCTCCGATACCCTTTCGGAGGCGACCGCCCCAGTCAAACTCCCCGCCTGACATTGTCCCCCAGCCAGGTCATGGCTGCAGGTTAGAAACCCAATACCGCAAGGGTGGTATCCCAACATCGGCTCCACAAAGACTGGCGTCCTTGCTTCTATGCCTCCCACCTATCCTGTACATGCAGTACCGAATCCCAGTATCAAGCTGGAGTAAAGCTCCATGGGGTCTTTCCGTCCTGGCGCAGGTAACCAGCATCTTCACTGGTACTTCAATTTCACCGGGTGCATTGTCGAGACAGCGCTCAAATCATTACGCCTTTCGTGCGGGTCGGAACTTACCCGACAAGGAATTTCGCTACCTTAGGACCGTTATAGTTACGGCCGCCGTTTACTGGGGCTTAAATTCAGAGCTTCGCGTTTCCGCTAACCCCTCCTCGTAACCTTCCAGCACCGGGCAGGCGTCAGCCCATATACCTCACCTTTCGGTTTTGCATAGACCTGTGTTTTTGCTAAACAGTTGCTTGAGCCTATTCTCTGCGGCCTGATTTCTCAGGCACCCCTTATCCCGAAGTTACGGGGTCATTTTGCCGAGTTCCTTAACAATGCTTCTCCCGCCGGCCTTAGGATTCTCTCCTCATCCACCTGTGTCGGTTTACGGTACGGGCACATATCACACAATAGCGGCTTTTCTTGACAGCCCCTACGAAGACTTCCCTACTTGTGTTCGGTACGCGTCACACCTTCCTGTTGCCAGATGGATTTTCCATTCTGGCCAGTAAAATGCTTGCCCCGGTCTTTTCATTCCCGGGTTCTTCCTCGGTTCTGTGTCCCCACAGTTCTGATGATATGCGGTACAGGAATTTCAACCTGTTGTCCATCGACTACGTCTTTCGACCTCGCCTTAGGCCCCGACTTACCCAGAGCAGATCAGCTTTACTCTGGAAACCTTAGATATTCGGCCTGGAGGATTCTCACCTCCATCTCGCTACTCATTCCGGCATTCTCTCTTCTTAACACTCCACATCTCCTTACGGTAATGCTTCTGTGCGTTAAGAATGCTCCTCTACCAATGTATTTACATACATTCCACAGCTTCGGTGTCGTGTTTTAGCCCCGGACATTTTCGGCGCAGGACCTCTCGACTAGTGAGCTATTACGCACTCTTTGAATGTGTGGCTGCTTCTAAGCCAACATCCTAGTTGTCTCTGAAATCCCACATCCTTTTCCACTTAACACGCACTTTGGGACCTTAGCTGGTGGTCTGGGCTCTTTCCCTTTTGACTGCCCAACTTATCTCGTGCAGTCTGACTCCCGTACATCATCTGACCGGCATTCGGAGTTTGATATTCTTTGGTAAGCTTTGACGCCCCCTAGGAAATTCAGTGCTCTACCTCCGGCAGACTAATACGAGGCTAGCCCTAAAGCTATTTCGAGGAGAACCAGCTATCTCCGGGTTCGATTGGAATTTCTCCCCTACCCACACCTCATCGCCACCCTTTTCAACGGATGTGCGTTCGGTCCTCCATTTCCTTTTACGGAAACTTCAACCTGGACATGGGTAGATCACCCGGTTTCGGGTCTACCTTTACTGACTCATTCGCCCTATTAAGACTTGGTTTCCCTTCGGCTCCGCACCTTCAGTGCTTAACCTTGCCAGTAACGGTAACTCGCCGGACCGTTCTACAAAAAGTACGCGGTTCCACTTAAAATGTGGTTCCACAGCTTGTAAACACAGGGTTTCAGGTTCTCTTTCACTCCCCTCCCGGGGTCCTTTTCACCTTTCCTTCACAGTACTATGCGCTATCGGTCACTAAGTAGTATTTAGCCTTGGGGGGTGGTCCCCCCGAATTCCCACAAGGTTTCTCGTGTCTCGTG